>NZ_JAVDWQ010000005.1:0-362126 GCF_031457575.1 Flavobacterium piscis
TACAAACAAAGCCATCTTTCCATTTTATTTGTGCTAAATAAGCTTTGCAAGCTTCATCATCGGGCAATTCTTTTATAAAGTTTAGTATACTTTGACCTTCAAATACTTCCATAATGACTGATTTTAAAGATATAAATATACAGAAACTAAATGACTAGCTCAAAAAATAAATTTTAAGCATAACTCATTCTTTTTTAATATGTAAAATTAAATAAGAAAATAACAAAACTCTCTGGAAATTTTTAGAGAAGTGTCCGGGAAATGACCTCGGCCTTTTTTATAGCGAAAAAACTCAGCGGAGAAAAAAAATACTTTTAAAGCAATTGTTTACGATGAATTTGGAAACGCCAGTGACGCTGTGAATGTAGAAACGACTCCTGTGATAATTATATAAAATTCCGGGGCAATCCCTAATGAGTCTTAAAATAATGAATTTTGAAAAGGATGCCTTACAGGTCAATAATATGATGACTCTTAATTTTTTAGTTTCGCTTGTTACAAAAAGCGCCTTTGTTGCCTTATGGCATACCATTTTTGATTCAAATTATAGTCGAATTATGTTATGTTTTTAATAATGATTCCTTCAAAATAAAATTTAGAAATACAGTGAAATAGGGAGCTTATTTGGACGAAATTCTGATTGTATTCACTGTATTCTCTTGCAATGCAACATTTAAGGGTTGTTTTCGATACATAAGTCTCCCATAACAAAACTAAACTTAAATTACTTTTACACACGCTCATTATTTTTTTTTAATAACGCAATTTTATAGGTGTAAAACTGTGAATTTGTAAAATATTATCCAAATAAAATAATGAAGCAATAACTATTTAACTATTAACCACTTTAACTAACTAAAAAAACTAAATTAATTATGAATGAAAAACATGTAATTCAACGCTTTGTAAAAGTAAAAAAGCTTTTGAGTAAGTATACCTTACTGATTATGCTTTGTTCGTTTAGCTTGGCATCGGCTCAAAATTCTGATTCAAAAATTACAGGTGTCGTATTAGAAGATTCAAATGGCCAGCCACTTTTTGGAGTCACTGTCCTTGCTAAAGGAACTAACAATTTTGTGTCTACGGACGTTGACGGTTCTTTTTCTATTAAAGCTAAAATTGGGGAAACACTTTCCTTAAGTTATATGGGCTTTATAAAACAGGAAGTAAAGATTACCGGCAGTAAAATAACTATCCGGCTGAAAGAAGATCTAAATGCATTAAATGAAGTGGTAGTAATTGGATACGGTAGGGCAAAAAGAAAAGATCTTACGGGATCCATATCTTCTATATCGGGTGCCGAACTTCGAAAAACAAATCCTACTACTTTTGACCAGGCACTACAAGGGAAAGTAGCTGGTGTAGTGGTGCAGCAAACCTCTGGTCAGCCAGGAGGAGGTGTTAATATACAAATACGTGGTCTGTCTTCTTTTGGTGGTGGTTCTCCATTATATGTAATTGATGGAGTTATAATTGGTCAAAGCTTTGGCGGTGCTAATGGTACTAATCCATTAGCAACTATTAACCCTTCAGATATTGAATCGGTAGACGTTTTAAAAGACGCATCAGCTACAGCTATTTATGGATCGCAGGCAACTAATGGGGTTATTGTTATTACCACTAAAAGAGGTAAAGAAGGAGCTCCAAAAGTTTCTTATGAATTTACAACCGGGGTACAAGAGCTGATTAAGAAGTACCCAACTATGAATTTAAGGGAATATGCTAAATTTATTAATGACAGAGCTGCTGTTTGGGGTTTTGATGCCCGACCTGAGTTTGCTAATCCCCTGTATTTAGGTAAGGGTACAGACTGGCAAGATGAATTGTTTAGAAGAGCTCCAACATCAAACCATGTACTTACTATGAGTGGTGGTAATGATAAAACGCAATATTTATTATCAGGTTCTTATTTTAATCAGGAAGGGATTGCTCTTGGATCTGAATTTAATAGAGTTTCGGTAAGGTTAAATTTAGATAACAAAACTACAAACTGGTTAAAAATAGGAACCAGTTTACAGTTAACCCATATTGATGAGAATGTAAATTCATCAGGTTCAAATGTTATTGCAGAGGCTTTAAGGCAAACAGTAGATATACCGGTAACAAATCCTGATGGCAGTTATGCGGGAGAGGAAAATAATCAGGGATGGTTAGATAAACGTCCAAACCCTGTTGCTTTGGCTCTTGTTAATAAAAATAATGCTAAAAGAAATCAGTTATTTGGTAATTTTTATGCAGATATAGCATTTACAAAAGATTTATCATTTAGAAATGAAGTATCAGGAAGTTTCGGATTTAGAACAGAGGACCAATTTTTTCCTACTTATAAGTTTGGGTTGGCTGAGAAACTACAGAATTCGGCATCTTATTCTTACAGCCAAGACTATTTTACTACTTTTAGAAGTTTCTTTACTTATGCTAAAGTATTTAAAAGTAAATACAATGTCAATGTAATGGCAGGACATGAGGCACAGCTATCTCAGAATGAAAGTGTTTCTGCAGCAAGAAAAAATTTCGTTTCAAACAACATTACTAATATAAGTAGTGGTGATATGGCTACAGCAACCAATGGTGGATTCAAAGGAGATGGTGCGCAGGAATCTTATTTTGGACGTCTTAATTTTATTTATGATGATAAATATATCGTTACGACTAATTTTCGTGCAGATGGTTCTTCAAAATTTGCACCAGGTAGCAAATGGGTAAATACTTATTCAGGAGGAGTAGCCTGGAAATTGAATAATGAGGCATTTTTAAAGGGTTCAAAAATTGTTAATGAATTAAAGTTAAGAGCAGGTTATGGTTTAACTAATAATCAAAATGTTCGAAACAATGCTTATTTAACAATGCTGCAAACAGTTTCTACAGCTTTATCAGGTACTGCACAACTTACATCTGAATTTGGAAATCCTGATGTGGAATGGGAAAAAACAGAATATTCTAATATTGGACTTGATGCAAGACTTTTTGGATGGAAACTTAACTTTTCAGTTGATGTCTATGATCGTTCTACAACCGGATTGTTAATGCAAATTCAATTACCAAGGTATTCCGGAACAGCTATTGGATATGCTCCAGGAGCAATTCAG
Organism: Flavobacterium piscis; assembly: GCF_031457575.1. Taxonomy (GTDB): domain Bacteria; phylum Bacteroidota; class Bacteroidia; order Flavobacteriales; family Flavobacteriaceae; genus Flavobacterium; species Flavobacterium piscis_A. Next base: position 3,090 of record NZ_JAVDWQ010000005.1, read on the forward strand.
TCTCCTTGGGTAAATATAGGGGATGTTAGAAATAGGGGGTTAGATTTTCATGTCAATTCTACAAATATAACGAATAAAGATTTTTCCTGGAGCTCAGATTTTACGTTATCTCATAACAAAAATAAAGTTATGAAATTAAATACTGATGGCGCTTCATTGCCAGGGTATCTTGGATCTGAGGTAGTGTCTAGAACTATGGTTGGGGGTTCAATAGGTGACTTTTACGGTTACGTAACAGATGGGGTATATGCAACTGCAAGTGATTTTGATTTTAGCAATGATAATGCGCTTGGTCACGATCATGGTTTACCTACTAATACAGATGGTACTGTTTTACCAATTACACCAAATTCCGGAGGAGTATGGTATGGAGACCTTAAATTTAAAGACCTAAATGGGGATGGTGTAATTACTGAAGACGATCAAAAAAAATTAGGCTCTCCTATTCCTGATTTTCAATTGGGTTTTGGTAATTCATTTAGTTATAAAGGCTTTGATTTGAATATATTCTTTAGTGCTAATATTGGTAATGAAGTAATCAATGGAATGAGGGTTAATGGAGATAATCCCTTGACAAATAATGGTTTCCTAACATCATTAAATGATTATGCTCAATTGGCTTTAATTGATCCAAATGGTTCGGCTTCAGACATTAATAATGTGTATGTTACGAACCCAAATACTACAATTGTAGGGCTTAAAAATAATGACAGTAATAGGAACAACCGTTTCTCTGACAGATATGTGGAAGATGGATCTTTTATCAGATGTAGAAATGTTACTATGGGTTATAGATTCCCTGAAAAGTTAATTCAAAAAATACACATGAATTCTTTGCGTATGTATTTTACTATTACCAATTCCTTTCTTATTACAAAATATAAAGGAATGGATCCTGAGGTGGGTTCATATAATCCATTACAGGCTGGAATTGATAGTGGTTTTTATCCACAATCCAGAACATTTACTTTCGGACTTAACCTGGGACTTTAACTAAAAAAATAACGTATTATGAAATATATGAATTTAAAAATGATTTGTGTGTTGTTTACTGTGTTTTTTGCAGTAAGCTGTCAGGATGATTTTCTTGACCGACCTTCTCAATCAGAAAATAGTAGCGAAAATTTTTATAAGACAAAAGAACAGATGAGGTTTGCCACGGCTGCTCTTTATGGAGGTAAAGTATGGTCAGGCTGGAATAATTCTGCATACCTTCCAATAGGAGATATATTAAGTGGAAACTTACTCTTTCAATACCGAGGTGCTGATTTAGTACAGCTTAACACTTTTACACTTTCAGGTTCTAACGGTGTTTTGATATCAGGTTGGAATGGGTTGTATGTTATAGTTGCACACTGTAATACTACAATTAATGGTATTAAGGATAATGCACCGGCAACAGTTTCTGCAGCAGATAAAAATGCTGCAATAGCCGAAGCAAGGTTCATTCGTGCTATGGCATACTATCATCTAGGCATGTTATGGGGAGAAGTACCTATTATTGAAGATAACAGTAAGCTAATAGCATCGCCTTTGATAAATAAACATAGAAGAGAAGATGTTTTTCGATTTATTTCTGAAGATTTAATTTTTGCGTCCGAACATCTTCCTCTAAAAGATGATAAAGGTAGGGTTACTAAATGGTCAGCAAAAGGGATGCTAAGCAAAGTATATTTAACGATGGCTGGATTAGGACAATCAGGAGGTGTGCGTAATCAGGAATATTTAGATCTGGCAAAAACCTATGCAAAGGATGTGATTGAAAACAGTGGTTTAACTTTGCTTCCTAATTATGCTGATATTTTTAAATCACAATATAATGATAGCCAGGAATCACTGTTTGCACTACAATGGTCTCCTACTAATGAATGGATGTGGGGTAATCAGTTACAGACATACTCGCCAAGTAATGCTATTGCTCCCCAAAGAGATGGTGCATGGGGATCTCCATCAATTACCTATGACTTATTTAAGCAATTTACCGTAAAGGATTCCATAAGACGAAAAGCAACTTTTATGTTGTCTGGAGACCATTATGCTGAGCTCAATGCCGCTGGCGGTGGGTATACTGCTGGCGGATCAGCTTTAAAGAAACATATTATTGGTAATGAGGTAGATAACAATATGCCTGCAATGACACATTTAGGTTCTATACAGCATAATGCATTATTAAGATTAGCAGATGTTTATTTAGTATATGCTGAGGCTGTACTTGGTAATAATGCTACAACAACTGATGCTGCTGCATTATTGTATTTTAATAAGGTAAGAGTGCGTGCAGGTGTTGATCCAGTAACAGTGCTTGATGCCAATGTAATTTTTAAGGAAAGAAGAGCTGAATTTTCTTGTGAAGGACAACTGTGGTTTGATTTGGTAAGACTATCCTATTATGATCCTGTAAAAGCGGTAGATTTCTTGGGTAATCAAGAAAGAGTAGAATTTGATTATAATAAAGATACAAAGGTAGCTACACCTAAAAATCCTATTGCAGGTATTTCTCCAGCCACCTTTGCGACTTTTACTTTGCAATTACCAACATCAGAGGTAATTGTTAATCCTAAATTGAATCAGCCATCAGTGCCTTATTATTAATAAATAAAATCTATAATTATGAAAAAAATTTTAAATAAAGAGATTCGATTTTTACTAATGTTCTGCTCGGTTGTGTTTTGCATCCTGTTTGCAGCTTGTAATGATGAGAGTATGGGTTCGCCTGTTATTACAGGTGTAAAAAATTATGCGGCCTCCCCTAACGATACTATTTTACATAGTGTTGTGGCAAGTGAGCAGTGGGTGGTTATTGAAGGTCAGAATCTGCAAGGTGCAACCAAAATATCTTTTAATGGAGTAGCAGCTGATTTCAATAGCAGTTCCTTTCGTTCCACTAGTGCTGTATTGAAGATACCTCCCATGGTTTTTTCAACAGTAGATATAAACAAACTCTATACTATTGAGTATGTAACAACTGAAGGTTCAACAACGTTTGAGTTTCATCTTGGTCCGGCAGCACCGGTTATTACAGCTATTTCTGATGTATTTGCACAACCTGCTGATTCGGTTTATATTTATGGTAGTAATCTCGTTTTAATTAAAAATTTGTCTTACGGAGGAACACCAATCACCTCGTTTAAATCAAATGTTAGCGGGAGTTCTGTTGGTTTTGTAATGCCATCACCAGCACCTGTCTCTGGAGATGTAGTAATAGATGGGTATGCTGGTATGGCTACTTTTAAAATTGCTGCAGACCCACTTATTTTTGCTATTTCTAATGAGAATGCTATAGTAAACGATTCTGTTTTTGTTTATGGTCAATATATTAAAGGAATCGAATCGTTTTCTTTCGGTGGTACAGCAATTACTTCTTACAAAATAGACAGTAACGGAAATTCGATTGGTTTTGTTTTGCCATCACCACCAGTAAAGGGACCAGTATCTATTACAACATCTTTTGGCTCAGTTACTACGTTTTATGATGTAAATGATACAAAAGGTATAGGTTCTTTAGAAACTTGTGAAGGTCCTGACAATTGGCAATGGTGGGCAGCAAGTTTGTATAGTGGGGATCCAGGTTCTGGTTGGCCTTCCTATAATTCTGGTTTTCCAGGAAATAAAACCCGATTCCTTGTAATGGAAAAAGGTCCCCTTGCTGCTGGAGATGGTTATCCTTGGGGAGGTAGCGCCATATTATTGAATCCAGTACAATGGGTTCCAGAAGCTAATATGATAGATCCTGTTGAAAATTATGCCCTTAAATTTGAAATGAATGTTCCTAATGATTGGAATGGCGGTTCAATGGTTATACAGAGCGACATCACTACCTATATTTACCGTGGGGAACCATGGCGAAAATCTCCAACTACCACAGCAGCGTACAAAACAAAAGGCTGGACAACTGTAACCATTCCTTTTACTGACTTCCGTAAAAAAGATACCAACCTTGGAGATGGCAGAGGTGCTTCAATGACACACTTTACTAGTTTATTGGGAGCTTCAGGAAAGAGTGGATTCTATCTGCATCTGCATAATTATGACGCTGCACCAACAAAAACTGGCTTTAAAGCAGCATTTGATAACATCAGGGTCGTGAAAATTAAATAAAAAAAACTGTTTATTAATCTAATTATTAATTAAAAAAAATAAGGTCTGCGGGTATTCAGCCTTCCCGCAGTTCTTAACAATAAAAATTTATTCACCTAAAAAAAAGCATTATGAAGTTTAAACATTTTCACAAAATTTTATTACTACTAGTTGCGGTGTTTTCTATCGCCTCTTGTGTAAATAATGATGAGGAAACACCAGAATTGACAGTTTCAGTAAAATCAGTTTCTTTTGTACCAGATGGTGGTACATCAGAAGAAATCACGATCGCTGCAAACAGCATATGGAGCGTTAGTAATTCGGCAGCAACGTGGTTGCAATTAAGTAAAGAATCGGGTAGTAGCGGAAATACTACAATTACATTGACGGCCGCAACTAATGTAACTGCATATACCCGATCTGTTATACTAACTGTTAAAGCAGCTAATGGTCAGGCCCGAAGAATTACTGTTACTCAAACAGGTAATAAGTACCCAACTTATAATATGACTCCAAAGGAAGCTGATGCTACTGGAATGACTCACACAGCAGCTGAAATTATTGCGGCTATGAAATATGGAATAAATATTGGCAATACATTCGAATTGAGAGGGGTAAATGCTGATCCTACACTAGAAAATATCAAGTTTATAAAACAATTAGGTTTTAAAGCTGTTCGCCTCCCATGTGGGCCTAATTATGTTGGTAATGCGGATAAATCTAGTCTTGCAAAAATAGACGCTGACTATTTATTAAAAATAAAAAAAGTAGTAGAATGGTGTGTGGATAATGGTTTGTATGTACTGGTTAACATTCACTGGGATGGTGGCTGGCTAGAAAATAATGTTACAGCAATTAAACAAGAAGAGGTAAATGCCAGACAAAAGGCATTATGGGAACAAATGGCTACAGCTTTGCGTGATTTTGATGAACATTTACTATTTGCCAGTGCTAACGAACCTAATGCAGAAGATGCAGCTCAAACGAAAATATTACTTGGCTACCATAAGACTTTCATTAATGCTGTTCGTTCAACCGGAGGTCAAAATACCTACCGTACTTTAGTATTACAAGGACATCCAGAACATATTTATGCAGAGGATTTTACAGCATTAAATGACCCAACTCCAAATCGCTTGGCGTTTGAATGGCATAATTATACACCAAGTAGTATGACAATTTTAGCTGACGATAAAGTAGACGGAGGTTGGGATAATGTGCGTTTTTATTGGAGTGCAGCCAATCATTCTACTCTTGAACCAGGTAGGAATTGTCAATATGGAGAAGAAGCTGAACTATTGGTGGAATATAATAAAATCAAAACAAAATTCATTGATAAAGGGATTCCATGTCTTATGGGAGAGTATAGCTCTAACAGATGGAATAACTCAAACAAATTTATACCTAAAGAAATGGACAAACACAATAAATCTATTGATGATTGGTACACCTTTAATACCAAACAATGCCATGCTATTGGCGGTGCTCCATTTGTTTGGGATACAGGTGGGATTTTTAATAGAAATACTAATACGGTAAACGATCAACGTTCATTAAATGCTATTATGGCAGCCGGTAATTAAAACCTGATAGTTATTAACCCATTGGATGGAATTTTCCATCCAATGGGTTTTGTTAACCTTGAATTCAACAAATAAAAGAATCATCATATTAATTAAACAACCATTATTAATTTAAAAACTAAAATAACATGAAAAAAATTACCCTACTATTTTTGGCTCTAACAGCTATGGTAAATGTAGCCAATGCACAAATGCTTTTTGATTTTGACACTGTAAATGCAAATCAGGTTTTTCAAAGTGGATGGAATGGTACCTATCCAAATACGGCATTTGCAAAAGTAAGTAATCCACATATTTCGGGGATTAATACATCTGCAAACGTAGGCGCATACACAGCTAATGGTGGTACGAATGCACAACTTAGTTCAGACAATGTAGGAAGTGCAACAGTTGCTAACTTTGATTTTGTTACTAATCCATATTTTACTATGAAAGTATGGGTAAATAAGCCGGTAGTTGTAAGTGTTGAATTTAAAAATAACGGTTATTATCCATCATTTGCAACGAAAACTAAAAGCGTGACCACTATTAACCAATGGGTAACAGTCGAGTTTGATTGTAGCGACATTCAATACGGTGCTCCTGGTAATTTTTGGGGATATTATAATATAGTAGGAGTATCTTTTGACAAGGATTTAGCTGGCGGTACTGTGGCAAACGATGTTTATTATTTTGATGATATGAAACTATCTGCTACTACTTCATTATCCACTAAAGATTTTACGGCTAATTCTGATTCTGTTCAGGTTTATCCAAATCCATTTGCTAGCGAATTTAACGTAGCAAATTCAGAAGGATCATTTCAAGTTAGCGTTTTTGATGTTTTGGGAAGAAAAGTAGCAACAGCAAAATCATCTTCAAGCCAGTTATCAATGGGATCTTCATTGAAGTCTGGAGTGTATATCGTGAAAGTTGAAGGAGCAAATGCAAAGGACTCAAAATCATTCAAGGTTATTAAAAAATAAGGAATTGATTTTTTTGGCAATAATTTATTTTGGAATAAATACTGCCATTTTTAATAAACTCATAACTTAAATATTACCAAAAAAAAATGTTTAGGTTATGAGTTTAAAATTGTGATATAGTTAAAATTATATCGATTAAATGTATAATTGGTCATATTGTCAGTTCGTGCGCAATCGGGTATTAAGCTGATTAAAGAATAATAAGGAATACGTAATAGAATTAATTATTTATGCGCATCAGGCGGAGATAAAACACTTACTGTCCATATAAAATCAAATTGGTTTTAATCAATCCGTTTGGTTCCGGAATAATATAAAGTATTTATCCGCCTGATTCGCATTTTTTATAGTAATACAACAATTAAACCACTAGCTGTTGTATGAAAAGAATGAATCTAAAATAATGTAGGAACCACATTTTGTTTATAGAAATGTTTGTTGCTCTGCCGTTTTTTCAAAGCATCAGCATCATTTTTTTAACACATTATTTACATTATTTAGCTATTTAACTATTTAACCAAATTTTATAAAAATGAAAACAAACAAATTATTTTTTCTTAAATTTTTATTGTTTAGCTTTTGTTATCTTACCAGTACTGCAACATTTGCCCAGGCTGTTCAGATTACGGTAAATGCTGCTGTAAACAAAAAAAAGATTTCCCCAAACATATATGGGAAAAATGACGACTTGGAGAAGCCTTCGCAATTTTATAAAGATGTTGGGTTGCGCTTTTCGCGGATGAATCGAGGCAATAACGCATCAGCTCATAACTGGCAAGAAAATCTTGCTGTTCATCCCGACTGGTACAATAATGTTTATGGTTTTAACTGGGATGTACAGGCACGAAAAGTTAATAATGACTATTCCAATATGCAGGGCATGTTTGCCTTTCAGTTACTGGGCAGAGTTGCGTCCAGCGGAAATAATAACTTCAATGAAGATGGTTACCGGAATCAGGGGCATCCTAATTGGAGACATCCTAAACAAAATTTAGCCGGTGGAGGAACACCCGATCCAAACGGGGGAGATAAAGCCCTGGTTGATGGAAACATTAATTTATTCAGTAAGCCATGGCCGGCCGATTCTTCTGTAGGAATTCTTAATCATTGGTTTGGTCCCAATAGTTTAGGGTTTGACAAAAACAAGTTTGTATACTGGAGTATGGACAACGAGGTAGATATATGGAGTGGCACTCATGATTGGGCTATGCCTGTTCAGCTATCAGCCGCTGCCTTTATGGATCGTTACATCGAATTGGCAAAGAAAGCGAAAGCTATAGATCCAAACATTAAGCTTTGTGGACCTGTTAACACTTCTGAATGGTTCTGGTATAATTGGGCAAACGAAAGTATATGGATAAACGGCAAGTATTATCCATGGCTTGAGTATTTTATCAAACGCCTTGGCGATGAGTACAAAGCAACTGGTATCAAACTGGTAGATGTAATAGATATACACAACTACCCTTATTATAATGGTGATGCTGCTGCGGCACTGCAGGGCCACCGAATTTATTTTGACCAAAACTATGAATATCCGGGTTCAAACGGTATTCGAAAAAGTACTGGCGGATGGGACACCTCACTTAAAAAACAATATATTTTTAAGCGTATCAATGATTGGGTAACCCAAGAGTTTGGGGCAAACAGTGGTATAACAGTTGGTTTAAGCGAATGGGGTACCATGACAAGCAGCAACCCAAGCCTTGAATCTGTTATATATGCTTCGCATCTGGGTACATTTGCAAACAATGGCGTTACACTTTTTGCTCCATGGAACTGGTCTATCGGTTTATGGGAAACCTTGCACCTGTTTAGTAAAAATGCTAAAGAGTATAGTGTTTCAAGTGTTTCTTCAGCAGAAAATACAGTTTCGGCTTACTCCTCGGTAAATGAAGCCTCAGACGAGATGACTGTAATAATTGTGAACAAAGACATGAATTCTTCACAAAATGTGACAGTAAATCTTAACGGATTTTCGATACCTAATGGAAATTATACGACTTTACAATTATCGTCCCTGCCTGCTACCGAAACTTTTGTATCGGAGACACAAAATGCACTTAAAAAAAGTCAGGTCTCAGTCAACTCAAATTCGTTAACCATATCTGTGCCAAAGCTTTCTACTACAGCTATTCTACTTAAGAAGGCCTCAGTAGTTATCACGATAAGGAATAAGGCTACGGGGCTGGCAATTGATGGACTATATAGATACAATAACGGCGCCATTGCAGGACAGTGGACTTACAGTGGAAACACCGCACAGCAGTGGGAACAAGTAGCAGAAGGAAATTATTTCAAATTTAAGAATGTGGCTTCAGGTTTATATCTTAATGGTAATGGACAGACCACTCCCGGATCAGCAGTTTATCAGGCCAACAACAGTACCGATTGGAATTTACAGTGGTCAAAGGAAACAGCCGGAGCATATACCAAATTTAAAAATCGTAATACCGGATTGTACCTTGATGGAATGTGGAGAGGTTCCAATTCAAATTTAGGACAATATACTGCAAGCACAGGAGATCCGCAGCAATGGACAGTAACTACGTTTGGCAGTGGAACTCAAAAACCAGCATCAGCAACTACTAAAATTGTAACTGAAGACCAGGCAGAAAGCCAAGTGTTATTGTATCCAAATCCATTTGCCAATGATTTAAAATTAGAGGTAACCCATTATAAAGGAGAACTTCAAATAGACGTTACAGATATGTTAGGAAGAGTATTGGAAAGTATAAAAGTTGATAATGAGTCCGGTACAATATCTATAGGAGCTTCTCTAAAATCAGGTCTGTATATAGTAAGAGTAAATGGAACAGATTGGTCTAAATCCTTTAAGGTTTTGAAAAAATAACACCTAATAATAACAAGTTTTGTCTTGTAAAATAATAATATTTTATACCAATTATAAATAGTAGATGGTATGTTAATTTATCTGTTCCCTAACCTCTTCTGGATAAGAGAGCAATATTGGATCATCTACAATTTATAATTGGTATTAAAAAAGAAAGAGATTAGTTTAAGCACTATTTATTGTTAGAAAAGTAAAATAAGCCTGGAGGTGATAATGATAATGATTAAGCAGTATCGAATGTTTCTTATTTGTTTTTTAGTTTAATGAATGCCTAACTAACAAATAATAAGCAGAATAATAAATATAAAATAGAAAAAATGAAGATTACAAAGGGCAAATTAACTGTATTAATTCTATTCTCAGTTATTTTTAATTTCACTTTAAGTGCACAGAAATTATATGTAGGTGCTAATTATCATCCGCATGATGATAAGAATATGGAGAAAATAAAAAAGGATATTCAATTAATGAAAGCTGGTGGATTCACTGCAGTCCGTATGGGGCATTTGGCCTGGGACAGTTACGAGCCATCTGAAGGTAATTTTGATTTCGAATGGTTTGATAAAGTTATGGATATGATGAATCAGGCCGGAATTAAAGTTATATTGGATATTGCTGTGCGTCCTGCTCCTATGTGGTTACACAAAAAATTTCCATCTATTGATATTGTGGATCAAAAAGGGAATACAATATTTCCAAACCACCGTTATATGGAAGATATTGGTGATTTGAATTATCAAAAATACGCATTAAGATACACAGATGTAATTACCAAAAGATATGCTAATCATCCTGCATTGGCTGCTTTTGGCATCGATAATGAGTCAGGAGACGGTCCTATTTCTTATTCAGAAACAGTAAAACAAAGATTTATAGTTTGGTTAAAAAATAAATATACCACTATTGACAAAGTAAACAAGGAATGGGCTACACAACGTTGGTCTAAAAGGCATAATGAATTTGAAGAAATTGGTCTTCCAGTTGAAATTTATGCCCATGATACACCTGAGAAAATGCTTGATTTCAGACGCTTCATTTCAGATGAAATCAATCAGTTCCTGTTTAAAGTCATTGATAAAGTGAATACCAATGCTCCAAACGCATTAACCAATACTAATGCCTGGTATTATAGCGCACTTAAATATTTTGATTATGCACCTATGGCTTATTCGGGTAAAATGACACGACATGGTGCTGGTTTTTATCCCGGAAATTCCCTGACTACAAATTGGGGAGTTATGAATTCGTTGTTTGGAATAGCACGTATTCAATTTGAAAGTACAAATCCATTTTGGTGCAGTGAGTTTACAACGATGACTGCTGTCCCAAATTCGATTAGAAAATCGGCTTATGCAACGCTAATGTATGGAAACCAAATGGTGTGCGGCTGGACATGGCAAAGCATGTGGGCTGGTGAAGAACAATATCTTCAGGGTATGCTTGATTGGGACGGGATACCTAATAGGAAATACGATGAATACAAGCAAATTGCAACTGAATTTAAAAAAATAGAAAAATATTTCCCCTATAATTTGCAGGCAGAAATAGGTTTGGCTTTTTCGTTTCCAAGTCAGATAGCAAGTAATGATTTTCCAAAAAAACATGATGAACAACTACAGGCTGCTTTTGGTATCTTTTATTATAGAAATATGGATACTCGAATTCTTGACATTAGCAGAAGTACTTTAAATTATAAATTATTGATAATTCCGGGTGTTACTGTAATGGATGAAGCAACAGCAAATAAAATACGAGAATTTGTTAAGAATGGTGGTACAGTAATAATGAGCAGCAGTTCGGCACTTGTTGATGAAACAGGGCAAATATTCAAAACAACCCGTCCGGGAATGCTGAGTGACGTGTTTGGTGTTCGCGTGGCAAGTTTTGAAGAAACTGAAGCATTTAATGAAATAGCCCGAAAGGCATACAAAGGCAAAAAGTTAGAGGTAACTTATAAAGGTAAAGCAGTAGATACAGAGTCAGAGCGTTTTGAGATAATAGAGTCTAAAGGAGCTAAGGTTATGGCTAATATAACCAGTTTAGATAAGGATTATCCAATATTGTTTTCTAATAAATATGGTAAAGGGAGGGCTATTTATGTAGGGCTTCCAGTTGATGGAAGCGTGCTTAACCCATTGATTGACGAGCTAATTGATGAACTGGGAATTAAAAAAGGACCAGTCGTGCCGGTGGGAGTAATGGCAAGACAAGTTGATAAAAATCATTTCTTGTATTTTAATACGACTGGCGAACCAAAAAAGATAGAAATGAAAGGAAAATTAAGGAGCATTCTTTTGGATAAAGAGTATTCAGACAATTTTACTATTGCTCCTTATGAGCCTGAATTTATAGAATTAAAATAATTGAAATATCAACCAGCGTCCTAATTTTTTTTAGTTTTAGTATTTAACTATAAGTTGTAGTTTTTTAGGGCGCTGTTGATTTTTATCAGGTTATTTTTTTTAGAAGGATTGGAATGTACTTTTCAAAGAATTATTCCTAAGGAATGTTTTGAAAAAAGCGATTGAAGTTTGTTAATACTGAAGTAGTGAGGTCTAAATATATAATTTAAAGATTTATAATGTTATTAAAATTAAAATTTTGGTTTTCTTTAAGTTTGTTCGTTACAATAAACTTATGGGGACAGCAATACCCTTATCAAAATCCAGAATTAAGCTCAGAGGTGAGAGCTAAGGATTTAATTTCTCGTTTAACGATAAAAGAAAAAGCAACTCTGATGCTCGATGAATCAGGAGCTATTCCGCATTTGGGAATTAAAAAATTCAATTGGTGGAGTGAGGCATTACACGGTATTCGATATGGTAGCAACGTAACGGTACTTCCGCAATCAATAGGAATAGCTGCTACGTTTAATGAAAATTTGGTTTACAATGCCTTCACCGCTATTTCTGATGAATTCAGAGCCAAATATCATGAAGCTCAAAGAGCCGGGAAAGAAAATAGCAAGTTTGTTAGCTTATCCGTTTGGACACCAAATATAAATATATTTCGTGACCCTCGCTGGGGACGCGGACAGGAAACCTATGGAGAAGATCCCTACCTGACCACCCGTATCGGGATTTCTGTAGTAAATGGACTTCAGGGCCCTGTCGATTCGAAGTACAAAAAACTACTGGCATGTGCTAAACATTTTGCCGTGCATTCCGGCCCTGAGTGGAGCAGACATACATTAAACCTGAACAACGTTAATCAGCGTGATTTGTGGGAAACCTATTTGCCTGCTTTTAAAGCTCTGGTTCAACAGGCAGATGTACGCGAAGTAATGTGTGCCTATCAGCGTTTTGATGACGAGCCTTGTTGCGGCAGTACACGCTTGTTGCAAAAAATTCTGCGTGACGATTGGGGTTTTAAATACCTTGTTGTTTCAGACTGTGGTGCTATTGCAGATTTTCATAGTACCCATAAGGTTTCGTCTGATGATACTCATGCAGCTGCTAAAGCTGTTTTGTCTGGTACTGATGTAGAGTGCGGCTGGGGTTATGCGTATGATAAATTACCTGAGGCTGTTGAAAAAGGATTGATTGACGAAAAGGAAATTGATATTAGTTTAGAAAGAGTTTTGGTGGGGCGTTTTGATTTAGGCGAAATGGACGATGACGCATTGATACCTTGGTCACAAATTCCTATGTCAGTAGTTGATTCAAAAGAACATCAGGAATTGGCTCTTAAAATGGCCCAACAATCGATGACATTGCTTCAAAATAAAAATAATATCCTTCCATTGTCAAAAACAGCAAAAAGAATTGCTGTAATAGGACCTAATGCCAATGATGAACCTATGTTATTAGGTAATTACAATGGTTTTCCATCAAGTGTAACTACTATTTTGGAAGGGGTTAAAACTAAACTTCCCGAAAATAAAATAGTTTATGATAAAGGTTGTGACTTAATTGAAGACAAAATTACCCAAAGTCTTTTTGAAAACTGTTCTTTTGATGGACAATCCGGAATGAAGGCTACGTATTGGAATAACAAAGAATTTAAGGGAGTTGAAGTGACAAGAGAACAAATTGTAAATCCTGTACAATTAACTACTGCAGGTCAAAACCAATTTAGTCGTGGCGTAAATCTTAAAGGTTTTTCCGGAAAATACGAAACAGTTTATCAGGCTGCTAAATCGGAAGAAATAGTTTTAAGACTGGAATTTGCAGGAAAATGCGATGTGATTATAAACAACGAGACCTTGTTTTCAAAAGAATTATGGCAATTAGCACCAATCCGACTTCCGTATAAGGTTGAAAAAGGGAAAGACTACAAGATTGAGGTTAAATATGCAGCCGTTAACGATGGCGTAGAAGCAAGTCTTAAGTTAAATATAGGCAGGGAGATTCCAGTTAATTATGATGAATTGATAAGCAAACTGAAAGGAATAAATGAAGTGATTTTTGTTGGTGGAATTTCACCACAATTAGAAGGAGAAGAAATGCCAGTAGAATTCCACGGGTTCAAAGGTGGGGACAGAACCCATATTGAACTTCCGGAATCACAACGTAAATGTTTGCAAGCGTTGAAAAAAGCTGGAAAGAAAGTCGTGTTTGTAAACTGTTCAGGGGCTGCAATGGCATTGACTCCTGAAACAGAAAGCTGTGATGCCATTCTTCAGGCTTGGTATGGAGGACAATCAGGAGGTCAGGCTGTAGCCGATGTGATTTTTGGAGATTACAATCCTTCGGGGAAATTGCCAGTTACTTTCTACAGGAATTCAGAAAAGCTTGGCGATATTGAAGATTATTCAATGAAAGGAAGAACGTATCGCTTTATGGATGATGCGCTGTTTCCTTTTGGTTACGGATTAAGTTATACATCGTTCAAAATAGGCAATGCCAAATTAAGCAAAACCAAACTCAAAGCCAATGAAACGACTCAATTGACTGTGCCGGTTACCAATGCAGGTAAACGAGATGGAGCAGAAGTGATACAGGTTTATGTGCGAAAAGTAAACGATATTGAAGGTCCATTAAAAACATTAAGGGGATACCAACGTATAGAAATTCCAGCTGGAAAAACACAACAAGTTGTTATTGAGTTAGCTCCTTCGTCTTTTGAATTTTTTGATTGGAGCCAACGTAAAATGATGGTAACTCCTGGTGAATATGAGGTTTATTACGGGAATAGTTCTGCCACTCAGGATTTGAGAATGATTAAAATAACTATCCTATAAATAATTGACTAAATCATCGAACCAATAAACTTTGCTTAAATGAATTATTAACTAAAAGGCATTGGAACAAATAGGATAAAACACCCATGCTAAAAGTTTTTAGCACGCAAAATAAGGATTGTTGGGTAAGATCTGACCATTAAAAACAATAAAGCAAACAGATGAAATTCTATTTACTTATTATTATCTTTTTTTTAAATAAAATGACATATAGTCAGTCATTGGAATATGTTATGGATATGGTTCATAACAATCCGGGCGAGGCAACTTATGAAACTAAATATAATGATCCTGCTTTTTTGAAATCAGAAGGATTCACAGCCACTACTCCTCATTGGTATATCAATTGTTTGATAACTTATGACAATTATAAAAAGAATGTAATCCCCAAAAAAAGCGAAACCAGGGTTTGGATTGAAACAAAAGCTGCTGAAGTTGATAAAAAATTGGCCGAATGTAAAAAAGCGGGTATAAATGTTTATCCATTTACCGATTTTGTTGTTTTCCCAACAGCGATTTGGGAAAAATATGGAGATTCAATAAAAAGGAACAGTAATGGTATCGGCAATACCATGGGAGGACATGGCGAAGTCATGATTCCTGATATACAACGGAAAACAACTCAAGATTTAATAAAAGCTCAAATAAAGGGTATTTTTGACAGGTTTCCACAGCTTGACGGATTGGTGTTGCGATTTGGTGAAACCTATTTGTTCGATACTCCATATCATAAAGGAGGAAGTCCAATCAGTGGAGGTGACGATGGAATTACAGACCATATTATTTTTATAAATCTGCTTCGCGAAGAAATATGTGTTAAGCGAAACAAGAAATTATTTTATCGCACATGGGATTGGGGGTATAAATTTCATGATAATCCCGAATATTATCTTGCAATAACTAATAAAATTGAACCGCATCCCAATTTGATTTTTTCTATCAAATATCCGCAAGGCGATTTTTTACGGATGACGCCGTTTAATCCTTGTTTGGGTATTGGAAAACATAAACAGGTTGTTGAAGCACAATCCAGAATGGAGGCTTATGGTAAAGGGGCACATCCTTATTATTCAGCGTATGGTGTAATAAACGGCTGGCCAGAGACAAAATATGAAATTGATTTAAATACTGGAAGTTTTACCGGAAAACTGAACCAGCCTTCTAATCCACAGGGAATTAAGGATATTTTAAATAAAAATATACTGTGTGGCGTAAATACATGGTCGCATGGTGGAGGTTGGCAAGGACCCTATATTAATAATGAAATCTGGACTGATTTAAATACCTATATCGTTTCACATTGGGCTCAGGACACTAGTCGTTCAGAAGAAAATTTGTTTTATGAGTTTGCCCGAAAACACAATATATCGGGCTTTCAAGCAGACCTGTTTCGTCAAATAGCATTATTAAGTATTGAAGGAGTAAGAAAAGGACAATGTAATAGCTATACAATAAATGATAAATGGTGGTCACGGGATGAATTCTTTTCGGTTAGGGCAAACCAAAATGTATTAAACGAAATTCTTAAAAATAGCTTAGAAAGAAAAGTGTTAGCTGAGAAAGCAGAGGCAGCTGCAATTTGGAGACAAATTGAAGCATTATCGAATCAAATGAGCATAGATGACTCTGTGCTTCAGGAAGCCATTCGTGTTTCATGTTCTTATGGCAGAATTAAATATGAATTAATAGAACAAATGTGGATTTTGATGATTGAAGATTCAAAATATAACATTTCCGGGCAACTAAAGAATGAGATTGTTAAAACCTCAATTAAACGTTATGATGATTTGTGGAATGAGTGGAGAAGTCTAAAAAACTCAAGTAAACAATGTGCGACTTTGTACATTGATTTAGCATTTAGAAACGAAAAGTCGGGAAGTATTCGTGAACTTGTAGAAAAACTAAAAATACAGACCAAACAATGATAGTTAAAAATCAATAAATATCTAGATATGAAAAAAACAATTCTCGCAATTCTAATGATGAGCTTTATTCTTTCTTGTAAAGAGCAAGGAAAGGACAAAGTTTCAAAATCCAATGAGATTGATAAAATTTCAACTGAAAAACTTATCAACTTGTCAGGAAAAACACTTGAGTACAATTATGGGGAGTATGTTTATGTAGTGAATTTTAAATCGGACAGACAACTTCACTGGAAATGTGTCAAGGGAACGGAAAAAGGAAGAGAAGCTGTTGAAACCTATTATACACAGCATTTGAATAATGATTCATTGTTTGTTTCTTGGGTTGAACAAGACGGATTAGGAGTGAGCCAGGTAATTAATTTTAAAAATCATACGATAACTTGCTTTTTAAAAATGGATAAAGAAGTAATCCCTTTAAGCGGAACGATACGTGAATTATAAATACAACTTGAAAACAAACATCCTGTAGTTGTCAGCTATTAAAAATAATTGCTCAATTTTTGGAAAAATTCAAGGAAATAAATTTACAATTATAATCTTAAAAGTTAAAATATACAATTAATGACAAATTTGGCTCTTAAACCACGTCAAAACGAATGGGAAGCACAGATGTCGCAATTTCAGGATAGCTCAGCCAATGCAACTGCCGACCAGAAATGGCAATTAATGGAGCAAATTTATAAACTGGACTGATAATAAAAAATTAACTATATATGAATAAGGTGTTTAAACGGTGTTTTTTTTTTAATGGACTTGCTTTTTTAGCATTTCTGTTTTCAGTAAAAGGTTTGTCACAGAATGAAAAGAACTCTACAGTTAAAAGGGTTAAAGAAAATTTTGATTTCAACTGGCAGTTCCACAAAGGAGATATTGCCATGAAACAGGTTGTTAGAGTTGGTCAGGGAGGAATAACTGATATTAATGTTTCAATAATTCAGAAGAAAGATACCGTTATTGATTATACCAATGTTAAAAGTAGTATGTCTTTTTTTCCTGCCGATTGGCAAAATGTAAATCTACCTCACGATTGGGTAATAGAAGGAACTTTTGTGAATGATAATACGCTGGGTAGTCAGCCTGGTGGGAATGGATATTTACCAACCGGGATAGGGGTCTATCGCAAAGAATTTGAAATACCCGAATCCGACAAAGGAAAGAAAATATCCATTGAATTTGACGGGATATTCAGGAGTAGCACCGTTTGGGTCAATGGTCATCTTTTAGGAACCCATCTCAGTGGGTATACACCATCAAACTATAATCTTAGCGATGTGTTGCGTTATGGTAATGAAGGTGAAAACGTGATTTTAGTGAAAGTAGATGCTACTCAACCCGAAGGTTGGTGGTATGAAGGTGGTGGTATTTACAGACACGTTTGGTTAGTTAAAACCAATAGGCTGCATGTTGCAAGATTTGGTACATATGTTACCACTCCCGCAATTTCTGATAAAGAAGCAACTGTAAGCATAAAAACCACATTGAAAAATGAATATAAAACAGTCAAGAATAGTACAGTTGTTTCGAAAATAGTTGACAAAAAAGGGATGGTGCTTGATACTCAAACTTCCAGTCACTCGATTGCTCCTTTTGAACAACTTGAAATTTCCCAAATGGGGACAATTAAAACGCCTAAACTTTGGTCGCCAGAAGTGCCAAATCTGTATAAAGTGCTAACAGAAGTATCTGAAGGGGGAAATATTATAGATACTTACGAAACTACCTTTGGTGTGCGCACAGTAGAAATTAACAAAAATGGTGTTTTCCTCAATGGTAAATTATATCCTGTAAAAGGGACTTGTAACCATCAGGATTTTGCAGGTATAGGAATTGCACTTCCCGATAAAATAAATTGGTACAAATTGAAAGTGCTTAAAGAAATGGGAAGCAATGCTTATCGTTGTACGCACCATATGCCAACACCCGAAGTACTTGATATGTGCGATAGTATAGGAATGTTGGTATTGGATGAAAACCGTCATTTGTCAAGTTCTAAAGATGGATTAGAGGATTTGTCCACGATGTTGTACAGAGACAGAAACCATCCATCAATATTTATGTGGAGCTTAGAAAATGAAGAAGCGATGCAGGGAACGGTAATGGGAACCCGAATTATGGAAACAATGGTTCAAACTGCCCATAAGATTGATCCTTCCCGCAAAGTTACAGCGGCTATGAACCATGCCCGAAATGATGGCGGCTACGCAGATGTACTGGATGTTGTAGGATATAATTATGGAGACAAGGAATTGGCGTATATAAAAGATAAAGAGAATCACCCTGATCGTGTCATGTTTTGTACCGAAGGAACAAGCTTCGTTTCTACCCGTGGGGAATATGAAAATAGTTGGTGGAAACACATTTGTTCTAATTCAACTTTATGGCAACCAGGTTGGGGACCTTATCCAGGAGAAGATTGGGCTGATATAGTTAATTATCCCTATTTAGGTGGTTTATTTGTTTGGACAGGGTTCGACTATCGCGGTGAACCAACACCATTTTCATGGCCTAGTGTCGCTTCTCAATTTGGCTTTATGGATGTTTGTGGTTTTCCAAAAGACGGTTATTATGCCTATAAGGCAGCTTGGACAACTATTCCTACGGTACATATTTTTCCACACTGGAATTGGACAGGTAAAGAAGGTGATTCCATTCAGGTGCACTGCTATACCAATTGTGACGAAGTGGAATTATTCCTTAATGGGAAAAGCATAGCAAAGAAAAAGGCTGAACCTTATAAAAAACTAATTTGGGATTTGGTATATAAACCAGGGAAATTAGAAGCTAAAGGTTATAAAAGCGGAAAATTAGTTACCAAAGATATAGTGGAAACGACCACAGCTCCTGCTCAAGTAGCTTTAGACAGCGATGTAAATACATTAAAAGCGGACGGATGTGATGTGGCTGTAATAAAAGTTGCAATAAAAGACGCCAAAGGGAGGGTTGTGCCAACAGCCGATAATTTGGTAAAATTTAGCATTGAAGGTTCAGGAAAGATAATTGGTGTAGCTAACGGAAATCCGAATAGTCATGAACCGGACAAAGGCAGTCAACGTATGGCTTTCAATGGGTATTGTATGGTGCTGGTTCAATCGGATAAACAAGTTGGCAAAATCAAGATAAAAGCATTATCAGATAATCTAAAAGGAACCGAAGTAGTTATTAAGACTGTTAAGTAAGTAAATAAATAGGGAATCAATCTCCCTGAAATATCCATGAGAAAGGAAAATCCAATTCGTCTTCATTTAATGAGTACAATGATACTTCTCTTTTTTCTGTCACTAAATGGTAGTGCACAGAAAAAGGGTGTTATATCATATGCAGACACTAGGTTTACGGCAAAACAGGTAACAGAAATCAATCCTGAATTGCTTCGCAAGCCTTGGGCTGCAAAATGGATTTCTTATCCTGATAATTCAAATACGGATTATGGAGTTTATCTATTCAGAAAAGAAATTTCAATAAATGCAAAGCCTGATAAATTTATTGTTCATGTCTCGGCAGATAATCGCTATAAGCTGTATGTCAATGGTGTATCTGTCTGTAATGGCCCTTCCAGAAGCCATTTGTTCAAATGGAATTTCGAGAGTATAGATATTTCGTCTTATCTTCATTCTGGAAAAAATATCATTTCTTCAATAGTTTGGAATTTCGGATGGCATCGTCCTTTAGCCCAGATTTCGGGGCAAACAGGATTTATAATTCAGGGAAATACGGATCAGGAAAAGATCATTAACTCAGATACCAGGTGGGTTGTTCTAAAAAGTACGGCACATAAACCTGTTTCGGTAAGCATTAATCAATATTATGTTGCGGGAGAGGGTGAGGAGTTTAATTGCGAAAAACATTCCTGGAATTGGATGGATACTGATTTTAATGCAACAGAGTGGAAACAAGCCCAGGAGGTGGAAACAGGAAAACCTGTTGGTTGTATGGGAGAATGGGGAGGGCCATCAATCCATTTGCTTTCACAAAGGGAAATACCTTTAATGGAAGAAAAAGAACAGCGATTTTTTAAAGTCCGCCGTTCTGATATTGCCAACATTCCGGAAGGATTCCTGAAAGGGAAAACACCCATCACTATTGCAGCAAATTCGAAAGTAAAATTACTTATAGACCAACAGGTATTAACAACGGCATATCCTGTGCTGAATTTCTCGAAAGGAGGGAAAACCACCATAAAACTGACTTATGCCGAAAGTTTATTGGATCATAACGGAAATAAAGGCAACCGTAATGACATTGAAAATAAACAGATAACAGGCAACTCTGATATTATAATTTGTGATGGAAAAAACAATCGTGTATTCCAGACATTGTGGTGGCGGACCTTCAGATATGTTGAATTGGAAATAGAAACCAAGGACGAACCACTTGTTTTAAACGATTTCTACAGTATTTTTTCAGCATATCCATTAGAAGAAAAGGCATTGTTTAATTGTGATAATCCCCAGATAAAGGATATTTGGAATGTTGGCTGGCGAACACAACGTTTATGTGCAAATGAGACTTTTTTTGATTGCCCATACTACGAGCAGCTTCAATATATTGGCGATGCCCGAATTCAGGCATTGGTTTCAACATACGTTTCAGGCGATTCCAGATTAACTAAAAAAGCAATAGCTGCTTTACACGATTCGCGATTACCAATTGGCATAACACAAAGCCGATTTCCAAGTAATCAAATCCAGATTATTCCAACCTTTTCGTTGGTTTGGGTTACAATGGTTTATGATTATTGGATGCTAAATGATGATCCTGCTTTTGTTAAATCAATGATTCCAGGAATGCAGGAAACTCTCAATTGGTTTAGAAGCCGCATTGACTCAACTGGTATGTTAGGTCCTGTTGAATGGTGGGATTTTGTTGATTGGGTTAATTCAAAAGAATGGGAAAATGGCAATCCACCTGCAGCGCACAATGGTAATTCGTCTATACTCAGTTTACAATATGTTTATACGTTGGAAAAAGGAGCGGCTATTTTCGAGGCATACAAAATGCATGACATGGCTGTTGAATATAGAAATTTAGCGGATAAAATTAAAAAAGCTGTTTTTGATAAATGTTTCGATTCGAATAAAGGATTGATTGCCGATTCTCCTGAAAAGAATACTTTTAGTCAACATGCTAATGTTTTAGCGATTTTGACGAATACATTTCCAGAAACAACTGATAAAACTAAAATAGTTAGTGCTCTTCTCAACGACAAAGATTTGGCACAATGCACCTTATATTTCAAATTTTACCTATTTGAAGCACTTGAGAAAGCTGGACAGGCTGACCAATTTATTCCGGCATTAACTCCTTGGAGAAAAATGGTAGATATTGGTTTGACCACTTTTGCGGAAACTCCTGACCCCTCACGTTCTGATTGTCATGCATGGAGCGCCTCTCCGGTTTATTACTTTTTATCTTTAGTAAGTGGTATTAAACCCGCTTCGCCAGGCTTTAAATCCGTAAGGATAGAACCTAATTTTGGAAGTTTGAAAAATATTGATGCAACCATGCCACATACGCTGGGTGATATTCATGTTAAATTACAAAAAGATAAAAATAACCTTCGTGGCGAAATTACTTTACCAATTCATTTGGACGGGGTTTTTATTTGGAATGGCGTTCAAAGGCAACTAAAAGAGGGTAAAAATAACATCAATTTTTCTGTAGGGAACTTACAATAATAAAGGATGTTATTTCAAGAGTCAAATAATAGGCTAAAAAAATGGAATACATTGGGAAATAAATAGGTTTTCGAAAAGAATCATAATTGGATAATAAAATTAGAAATATAAACACAACAAAATGAAGAGCTTAAATTCATACAAAAAACAATATTTTGCAAAACAAATAGTATTCGCATTTATACTATTTATTAGTTCTTTTTCAGGCAATGCCCAAAACGGTACAGAAAGAAAACAATTATTTGACTATGACTGGAAATTCTTTTTAGGCGAAGTCACTGAAGCCAAAACAAACGATTTCAATGATGCAGGCTGGCGTAAACTTGATTTGCCCCACGATTGGAGTATCGAAGGAAAAATTCACCCCAAAAATGCTACCAGTGGAGGCGGCGGGTACTTTCCGTCAGGAATTGGCTGGTACCGCAAAACCTTTGAGGTACCTAATGAATGGAAAGCAAAAAAAACAGCTATTTATTTTGAAGGTGTTTATATGAATTCGGAAGTTTTTATCAACGGAAAATCGCTGGGTGTTTATCCTTATGGCTACTCCTCATTCAGTTATGACCTTACACCTTATCTGAATTTCGGAAAAGAGAATGTTATTGCTGTGCGTGTCGACAATTCACAACAGATGAACAGCCGCTGGTACAGTGGTTCGGGAATCTACCGACATGTTTGGAT
Source organism: Flavobacterium piscis (assembly GCF_031457575.1). Taxonomy (GTDB): domain Bacteria; phylum Bacteroidota; class Bacteroidia; order Flavobacteriales; family Flavobacteriaceae; genus Flavobacterium; species Flavobacterium piscis_A. The sequence goes on from NZ_JAVDWQ010000005.1 coordinate 26,032, forward strand.
GATGACTTCAAATCCTGTACATGTTGCACATTGGGGTGTTGCTATTTCGACTCCCGGGGTATCTTCAAAAAAGGCAACAGTACAGGTAAAAACCAAAATCAAAAATGAAACCGCATCCGCCCAGAGCGTTATTGTAAAAACCCTTCTTTGGAACAAGAATTCTAAAAGTGCGGGAAATGGTCAGGTAAAGGTTGAGGTTCCTGCCAATAGCGAGAAAGAAATAACCCAAACCATACAAGTGTCAAATCCGATGCTTTGGACACCAGAAACGCCGCATTTATATCAGGCCCAAGTTCAGGTAGTAAAGGATAAAAAAGTGCTGGACGATACAAAAACCAATTTTGGTATCCGCTCCCTAAAATTTACTGCCGAAAATGGGTTCCAGCTTAATGGAAAAACAGTAAAAATAAATGGTGGTTGCGTACACCACGATAACGGCTGCCTTGGTGCTGCCGCTTTTGACCGTGCCGAGCAGCGCAAAGTAGAATTGCTCAAAGCCGGTGGGTTCAATGCCGTGAGGACATCCCACAACCCGCCTTCTGAAGCATTTTTGGATGCCTGCGATAGATTGGGTTTGCTGGTAATGGACGAATCATTCGATTGCTGGAAAATTGGAAAAAACAGTAACGACTATTCGAAGTATTTCAACCAGTGGTGGCAACGTGATTTAGAAGCAATGGTATTGCGTGACCGCAATCATCCTTCAGTTTTTATGTGGAGCATAGGCAACGAAATACCTGAGAGAGCAGATCCTGAGGCTGTGAAAACGGCCCAAATGCTATCCGATGCATTAAAGAAAATAGATAATACCCGTCCTGTTACATCAGCAATTGTAAACAGCGGCAAGAATTGGGAAATATTTGATCCACTGATGGCAGTACACGATGTTGCCGGTTACAATTACAACCTGCATACTGCTGCGGACGATCATAAAAGAGTGCCTTCGCGAATCATAGTCCAAACCGAGTCCTATCCAAAAGATGCTTTTAATAACTGGAAACTGGTACAGGAAAACAATTATGTGATCGGGGATTTCGTTTGGACAGCCATGGATTATTTGGGTGAGTCAGGTATCGGACGTTATTATTATTCTGGAGAAGTTCCCGGCCAGCATTGGGAAAATGATTTCTTCCCTTATCATGGCGCTTATTGTGGTGATATAGATTTGATTGGATGGAGAAAACCCATTTCACATTACAGAAGCCTGTTGTATAATACGAACGAGAAACTCTATATGGCAGTTCGTGAACCAGCCCCGGAACCGCTGGAAATCAAAGAAACCTGGTGGTCGGTATATCCAACATGGGAGAGCTGGACATGGCCGGGTTTTGAAGGAAAAAATATTGAAGTTGAGGTATATTCCAAATACCCCAAAGTAAGGTTATACCTGAACGACAAACTTATTGGTGAACAAAAAACGAGTAAAGAAGAGCAATTCAAGGCTACTTTTCCTATTCCATATGCTGCAGGTTTGCTTAAAGCTGTTGGAGTAGAAAATGATAAGGAAATGGAATCAACCATTCTGCAAACTGCAAGCGATGCTGTAAAAATAAAATTGACAGCCGACCGAAAAGAAATACTGGCCAACGGACAGGATTTATCATTCATAACTATTGAAATAACAGATAAGGATGGGATATTCCAGCCGAATGCAACGAACCGTTTGCATTTTAAAATCGAAGGACCAAGTATCATTGCCGGAGTAGATAATGCTGATTTGAAAGACTTCGAACAATACGTGGGTAATACACGCAAAGCATGGAAAGGACGAGCACTGGTTGTGATAAAAAGCAATCATCAGGCAGGTGAAATTAAATTATCGGTATCATCAGATGGATTGGAAGGGAAAAGTATAATTATTACATCAACGCAAAACAATTAATACATGAGAATAGTAATGAAACATACGATCTGTTTTCTGGTTTTTATTTTAAGTTCATTTATTGCAAATGCACAGGAAATAATTTCGCCTGACGGTAAAATAAAAGTTGTTTTGAATTTGCTTGAAAAAAATGCTGCACACCATCTTTTTTTTAAGGTATTGTATAAAATTGAAAATAAGTTTACAGAAGTATTGCCAGATTCAAAACTAGGCATTAATCGTGCCGATGAGCAGTTTGCAGACAACCTTCGTTTTGTTAATGAGTCAAAGCCTGTTTCAATACACGATAAGTATGAAATGGTGTGTGGCAAACGCCAACTGTGCGAAAATTTAGGTACTGAAATAACATTCAGTTTTCAAAATTCCAATCATCAGCCATTGGATATTGTCTTCAGGGTTTATAATGATGGCGTTGCATTTCGTTATGTATTTCCAAACCAATCAGATGCAAGGGTTAATATCATTAGCGAAGCTACCACTTATGTATTGCCCGAAAATACAGAGCGTTGGATGCAGGTTTATGATGTTTCGTATGAAAAGTTTTTTCCATTCAGTAAAACTGGTTCATCGACTAACAAAGAGCAGGAATGGGGCTTTCCAGCTTTATATAAAGTGAATAATCAACCAGTTTGGGGGCTAATTTCTGAAGCGGATATCAGCGAAAACAATTGTGCCGCAAAATTATCCAACCTAAAAAATCCTAACCAATATCAGGTTGCATACCCTTCTGCCCGTGATAATTTTAAGCAGATAGGAGTTGAGGCTACATTGCCATGGAATTCCCAGTGGCACACACTTATCATTGGAAAATTGTCAGATATTGTTGAGTCAACTTTGGTTACAGATGTTAGCGAATCGAATCAATTGAAAGACACAGATTGGATTAAGCCCGGTGCGGTTTCGTGGATCTATTGGGCAAACAATCACGGTTCAAAAGACTACAAAAAAGTAGTTGAATATGTTGATTTAGCCGTAGAAATGAATTGGCCTTATGTGCTGATCGACTGGGAATGGGATGTAATGACCAATGGCGGGAATATAACCGATGCAGTGAACTATGCAAAAAGCAAAGGTATAAAACCATTGATGTGGTATAATTCCGGCACAATCTGGCTTGACCCCACACCGAATGACCGTTTGCTTACAGCAGAAAAAAGAGCAAAGGAATTTTCGTGGCTCAATAAAATAGGTGTCTATGGAATCAAGGTCGATTTTTTTGCCGGCGACCAGCAGGATATGATGAAGTATTATATCGACATTTTGAAAGATGCGGCTAAATACCATTTGTTAGTAAATTTTCATGGGGCAACAGTTCCCCGCGGCTGGGCGCGTACTTATCCCAACCTGATGACAACAGAGGCAGTATACGGCGCAGAATGGTATAACAATAATGGGGTATTGACTGATAAAGCAGCAGATCATAATGCCACACTTCCGTTTACACGAAATGTAATTGGTTCGATGGATTACACTCCTGTTACCTTTTCAAATTCACAACATCCGCATATCACATCTTATGGGCACGAGCTGGCTTTGTCAGTTGTGTTTGAATCAGGGTTGCAGCATTTTGCCGACAGGCCATCAGCGTATGAATCTTTGCCGACAGAACCAAAAAACTTTTTGAAACAGGTTCCGACTGCCTGGGACGATACAAAATTAATCGACGGTTATCCGGGAGAAAAAGTCATTATGGCCCGTAAGAAAGGAAATCAGTGGTATATCGCCGGGCTGAACGGTAAAGATACAGCTCAGACCTTACTGGTAAAATTTGATTTTCTTGGCAAAGGAAGCCATAGCTTTCAGCTTATCAAAGACGGAAAAGACGATAAATCTTTTTTTTCAGAAACAATAAAAGTCAAAAAAGGAGATACATTAAAAATTGAATGTCTTCCAAGAGGAGGATTTGTTGGTGTTGTAAGATAAATAATAATGAAATGTGTTATTTGCGGTTCAAGTAGTCTCCAAATAATACAAATAAATTAAAAAACATGATAAATAAATTTTTCTGGGGAATTTTACTTTCTTCCCTTTTAGTTAGTGCTTCATTCGCACAGACCAAGTTACCACAAGCTTGTGGTCCGACTCCATCGGAGAACCAAATGAGGGTACAGGAAATGGAATCGTATGCTTTTGTACATTTTTCGTTAAATACCTATACGGATCAGTCTTGGGGATTTGGAAATGAAGATGTCAAACTATTCAATCCAGAAAAATCGGATTGTCGCCAGTGGGCACGTATTTGCAAGGAAACTGGGTTGAAGGGAGTTATTCTTACTGCCAAGCACCATTGTGGATTTTCGCTTTGGCCTTCTAAATACACGGAGTATTCGGTAAAAAATGCTCCATGGAAAAATGGTAAAGGAGATATGGTTCGCGAAATGGCCGATGCCTGTAAAGAATACGGGCTGAAATTCGGTATCTATCTTTCGCCGTGGGACAGAAATCATCCAGATTACGGAAAACCGGAATATATTACTTATTTCAGAAACCAATTGACAGAGCTTCTTACCAATTATGGTGAAATTTTTGAAGTGTGGTTTGACGGTGCCAATGGTGGAGATGGATATTATGGTGGTGCTAACGAAGTTCGTAAGATTGATGCGACTACCTATTATGACTGGAAAACCACCTACGCATTGATTCATAAATTGCAGCCTAAATGTGTGATTTGGAACGATGGTGGTGAAAGGGGAGATCTTCGTTGGGTAGGTACTGAAGAAGGATTTGTAGGCGAAACCAACTGGAGTCTTTTGAACGCAACAGGTGATGTTCCGTGGAACAATTTGCATTTTGGAGTGGAAAATGGAAATAAATGGGTTATGGCCGAAGTAAATACCTCTATTCGTCCCGAGTGGTTTTACCATCCAGACGAAGATAACAAAGTAAAAACCGTTCCTCAATTGATGGATCTTTACTACAATTCTATCGGACGCAATGGAACCATGTTGCTTAATTTTCCAATTATGCCAAACGGTTTGATTCACCCAACCGACGAAAAGAATGCCATCGAATTTGGTAAAGCTGTAAAAGAATCTTTTGCAATAAATATTGCCAAAAACAAAAAAGCAAGTGCTTCAAATGTACGTCAAAAATCAAAAAAGTTTGGAGCTGATTTGGCGGTCGATGGAAAGAAAAACACCTATTGGACTACGGATGATAATACAAAAACGGGATCACTAACAATAGATTTGGGTAAACCAACACTGTTCAACCGTTTTATGGCGCAGGAATACATCCGTTTGGGTCAACGTGTGAAAGCCTTTACAGTTGAAGCCCTTGTGGATGGAAACTGGAAAGAAGTAGCAAGAGGAACTACCATTGGTTACAAAAGAATCCTTCGTTTTCCCGCTGTAAAAGCAACTCAGCTACGATTCAATGTTACTGACTCAAAATGCAATCCTGTTATTTCCAATATCGGGATTTATGATGCTCCGGTATTCTTGTATGCCCCTGCTATTATCCGAAATCAATCAGGTGAAGTAATGATATCTACTAATGATATTGGACCCATTTTTTACTATACACTAGATGGTAGTGAACCGACTTCAAATTCAAAAAAATATACAGGGCCATTTGTAGCAGACGGTAAAATGGAGATAAAAGCAATTTCTTATGATCCTACTGCAGACAAGAGCAGTCCGGTAAGTGTAGAAAAATTTGATATTTCTAAAAAAGACTGGAAACTAGTAGGGATAAAGGATAATAACGCTACTGCAATATTTGACGAAAATCCAGCTACTGTATGGCATTATAAAGACAATAAAATGCCGATAGATTTAGTGATTGATCTTGGAAATAGTAAAAACATTGTTGGTTTTAAATACACGCCTGATCAAAATAAATGGAGTTCTGGTATTATTACTACCTACGAGTTCTATACATCAGAAGACAATGTGAGTTGGAAATTAGTTGATAAAGGTGAGTTTTCGAATATAAAAAATAACCCTTTAATGCAAATCAAAAATTTTACACCGGTAATGGGGCGTTATATTAAGTTGCGTGCATTGAAAAACACCTTTGGAGATAATGTAGCTGGCTATGCCGAAGTGGATGTCATTACAAAATAATCATAAAAAGCAGTTATTCCCTAATGAGTTGCGAATAACTGTTTTTTTAAAGAATCGAAAGCAATGATAGTAAACAAATTACATTATAAATTAAACATTCAACAAGTATTATATTTTGTTGAAATTATCAGAAAGATCTATCTTATGAAAAGAATAATTCCAATTACTTTTTTGTTTTTTACAGTTATACAATTTCAGTGTTTAAAAGCTCAGGAATTACCGCAATTAAGAAAAGAAGGTAATATGACCAGATTGTATGTTGATGGCAAACCCTTTGTCATGGTTGCAGGAGAGTTACATAATTCTTCATCTTCAAATTTGACCTATTTGACACCCATTTTTCCAAAATTAAAAGAAATGGGATTGAATACTGCTATCGCATCTATTGCATGGGAACAGTTCGAACCTCAGGAAGGGAAATTTGATTATTCGCTTATTGATGGGATCATAGCCCAGGCTCGCCAAAACAAACTAAAACTTTGTATCTTATGGTTTGCCAGCTGGAAAAACGGACTTTCCACTTATACGCCACTTTGGGTAAAAAAAGATTCAAAACGATTTTTTAAATTGAAGCAAAGTGATGGGAGCACTGGCGAAGTGATTTCGGCTTTTTGCAAGGAAGCGCAGATGGCAGATGCTAAGGCTTATGTGCAATTAATGAAACGAATAAAAGAAGTAGACAAAGAGCATACTGTTGTAATGATACAGCCCGAAAACGAAGTGGGAGCATTCCAGGATATAGATTACAATAAACAAGCACTTGACTTATTCAAGTCTCCCGTTCCGGAAACCTTAATTCGATATTTACAAAAAAACACGAATAATTTAAGCCCTGAAATGAAATCTGTCTGGCAAAAAAATGGAAGTAAAACTAAAGGTACTTGGTCAGAAATATTTGCTGATGACATGAAAAGTGCACAAAACTTCTTCATGACATGGCAATATGCTTCGTATATAAATGAAATAGTTCGCTTAGGTAAAAAAGAGCTAAATCTTCCAATGTTTGTGAATGCCTGGTTGGTTCAAAATTCAACCGATTTGCCTGGTACATATCCAAACGGAGGGCCTGTATCCAGAGCAATGGATATTTACAAAGCCATTGCACCTGATATTGATTTTTGTGCACCGGATATTTATGCACCCAACTATAAAGAAATATTGGCGATGTATCACCGTCCCGATAATCCGCTTTTTATTCCCGAAAGCACCATAGACCAAGCTCGTGCCTTTTATGCCTACGCAGAACATGATGCTATATGTTTTTCTCCATTTGGAATTGAAGATGCTTATACCAATTTACCTTATCGTCAGGCAATTTCTGTAATAAATGAATTAATGCCCTACATTAAAAAATATCAAGGTACTGGTAAAATGCGGGGTTTTATGCGCACAAAAGACAGTACCAGAGATACGCTAACATTTGGCAACGATAGAGTGTATGTCGAATATGATAAATGGAACAATACCGGATATGGTTTGGTTATTCAAACTGCTCCGGATGAATATATAATAGCAGGTATTACGGCAAGAATAACATTTGGAAAGAAAGATCCATCAAAAAAAATTCGTTTAGCTCAGGTGTTTGATGGAAAGTTTGAAGGAGAAAAATGGGTGCCCTTCCGAATGTTGAATGGTGATGAAACTTGGCAACATGATTGCGTGCTTGTTACAGGACGTAAAGCAATGATTTCTCAAACTGTTGACGGGCAAATTGTTCCTCCTCAGCCAGGGCCAGACCAGCCTGTGCAGGAGTCTGCTAAGGCTACAGAAGTTCAAACTCCTGCGGTTTATAAAGTGACTACTTACGAAATGAAATAAAAATAGTCTGCATATAAAGTTAATTGAATGACAGTTGTCATGAATAATTAACATAGTGGTCATTTTAGAAATAAAATAAAATAAAAGAATATCATGAAAAAAAGAAAAATTAGCGTTTTAGTAGTATTATTTACGCTGTCGTTTGTTAACGGATGGGCACAAGAGCCTGTTTATTTAGATACAAGCAAGCCTATAGAAGTTCGTATAAAAGATGCCTTGTCACGAATGACATTAGAAGAAAAAGTGGCACTTTGCCATGCCCAGTCAAAATTCAGTTCAAAAGGAGTTCCCCGTCTGGGGATTCCGGATGTATGGTCTTCTGATGGGTCGCATGGCGTGAGCGATGAGAAATTGTGGGATGAATGGAGTGGGGCGCAATGGACAAATGACTCCTGCACCGCTTTTCCAGCATTGACTTGTCTTGCGGCAACATTCAATCGAGACATATCGCTGCTGTACGGTAAATCTATTGGAGAAGAAGCCCGATACCGAAACAAAACCATGTTGCTGGGACCGGGAGTCAATATTTATCGCACACCACTTAACGGTAGGAATTTTGAATATATGGGCGAAGATCCTTTTCTGGCTTCACGCATGTTGGTTCCCTACATCCAGGGTGTACAGTCCAATGGGGTTGCTGCCTGCGTAAAGCATTTTGCATTGAACAACCAGGAAATTTCCCGTGGCGAAATCAATGTGAATGTAAGCGACCGGGCGCTGCACGAGATTTACCTTCCTGCCTTTAAAGCAGCCGTAAAAGAAGGGGAAGTATGGTCCATCATGGGTGCGTACAACAAAATATGGGGTATGCATAGCTGTCACAACGACATTTTGTTGAATAAGATCCTGAAAACTGACTGGAAGTTCGATGGCGTGGTGATCAGTGACTGGGGCGGTGTACACAATACCGATGAAGCTGTCAATGGCGGACTTGATATTGAGATGGGAACCTATACCAACGGATTGACAACACAAGGGCATTTTCCTTTTTCCAGCTATTATTTGGCCGATCCGTTCCTGAAAGGAATTAAATCGGGAGAATACGAAATGTCGAAGCTTGATGATAAAGCGAGCCGAATCCTGCGGATGATTTTTCGCACTACCATGAGTGCCAATCGCCCTTTCGGTCGTTTTGTATCGCCCGAGCATAGCTTGGCAGCCAGACAAATAGCAGATGAAGGTATTGTCCTTCTTAAAAATGACAAACAGTTTTTGCCTATCCCACAAGGAAAATACACAAAGATTGCTGTGATAGGCGAAAATGCCACACGCAGCCTGATTGTTGGGGGAGGTTCCACGTCGCTGAAAGCGGCTTATGAAATTACACCATTGGAGGGATTAAAGAATAAATACGGAGAAAACCATATTGTTTACAGCATGGGATATGCTTCAGGCCGCCCACTATATGGATCGGAAGAGCCCTCTAAATTAAATATAGACTCCTTGCAAACTGCGGCTATTGAAGTTGCCCGTCATGCCGATGTGGTGCTGTTTGTTGGCGGCTTGAATAAGAATTATTTCCAGGATTGTGAAAGTGGTGACCGCAAATCGCTTAGTTTGCCATTCGGACAAGATAAACTGATTGAAGCGATACAGAAAGTCAATAAAAATACTGCGGTGATTTTATTAAGCGGAAATGCGGTTTTGATGCCCTGGTTGGATAAAACACCAGCAGTTGTGCAAGGGTGGTATCTTGGCTCTGAGGCGGGAAATGCTTTGGCCGATATCATTTCCGGTGAAGTAAACCCTTCAGGGAAACTCCCTGTCTCATTTCCTAAAAAACTGGAAGATGTCGGGGCACATGCTTTTGACAAATCCTGTTATCCGGGCGACGGTGTCAACGTGTATTACAAAGAGGATATTTTGGTAGGATACCGTTGGTTTGATACTAAAAAAATTCCTGTTCTTTTCCCATTTGGATATGGATTGAGTTATACCACATTCCAATACGGAAAACCCACAGTTTCTTCAAAATCAATAACAACAGCCGATTCATTGGTTGTGACAATTCCGGTAAAAAATACAGGCAAAGTTGCGGGCAAAGAAGTGGTACAATTGTATGTCAATGATGAAAAATCAAGTATGCCCCGTCCGTTTAAAGAACTAAAAGGGTTTGAGAAAATTTCCTTAGAGCCTGGAGAAGAAAAAACGGTAAGTTTCACCTTGACAAAAGAGGCTCTTTCTTATTATGATGACAAAAAAAAGGAATGGATTGCTGAACCGGGTAAATTCAAAATTATGATTGGAGCTTCGGCTACCGACATCAAAGGTACAGCCGACTTTATTTTGAAATAAGGTTTAATAAATGGTTATAAATAAAGTATGGCTGTCCGCTAAGCGGACTAATAGCCCAAAAAAGGTCGCAGATTACACGGGATTACACGGATTTTGCTTCGCCAGTTCGCCTTTTGGGCTCGGGTCGCTGCTATTGATATAAAAATCCGTTTTTATCGGTTTAAATCCGCGTCATCCGTGTGCCATTCTCAAAATTGGTACTAGTAACGGATAGTCATATAAATAAATTTTAAATATGAAAAAAATAATTATTCTTTTAGTTTACATTTTAGGTTTTTATCATTATTCTAACGCTCAGGGATATAAAAACCCTGTCATTTCTGGTTTTCATCCAGATCCAAGTGTGTGCAGGGTTGGTGATGATTATTATTTGGTAACCAGTAGTTTCGAATATTTTCCTGGTGTTCCGGTCTTTCATAGCAAAGACTTGATTAACTGGACAAAAATAGGGCATTGCCTGACCCGTCCTTCCCAGCTCAAATTAGACAAATGCGCTCCTTCTTCTGGGATCTATGCACCAACAATCCGTTATCATGAAGGCCGTTTTTATATGGTTACCACAAATGTATCCGGTGGCGGAAATTTTTATGTACATACGGATAATCCTGCCGGCGAATGGTCTGAACCTGTTTTTGTGGAGCAGGGAGGTATTGACCCTACTTTATATTTTGAAGACAGCAAATGCTACTTTATGTCAAACGGCAAAGGCATCACCATTTCTGAAATAGATATTAAAACAGGAAAAAGGCTTACTGAAAGCAGGATTGTATGGAATGGTACAGGCGGACGTTATCCGGAAGCACCTCATATTTATAAAAAAGACGGATGGTATTATCTGCTTATTTCAGAGGGTGGTACCGAATATGGACATAAAATGACGATTGCGCGCAGCAAAGCTATTTATGGTCCTTATGAGTCGAATCCTTCAAATCCAATTTTTACCCATATGAATGAAAATGCGCAAAGCAACCCAATTCAGGGTACAGGGCATGGCGATTTTGTTCAGGCACATGATGGTTCGTGGTGGATGGTGTTCCTGGGCTTTCGTCCACAAAGTTTGCTGCACCACGTATTGGGACGTGAAACATTTTTAGCTCCGGTAAGATGGGATACTAATGCCTGGCCTGTGATCAATGGCAACGGTACAGTTGATATAAATATGAATGTACCTACTTTACCGCTAAAACCTGTAAAGCAACATGACCTTTCTACCGATTTTGATGAAGCGAAGTTGGGTGTTGAGTGGAACTATCTTCGAAACCCATATATGAATAATTATTCCCTGACTGAAAAGAAAGGTTCATTGAGGCTCAAAGCAACCCCGGTTTCTTTGGATGATAATGATTCCCCTACTTTTGTGGGACGCAGACAGGAACATATTGATTTTTCAGCAACTACTGTGCTGTCGTTAAATGATGCAAAGGAAGATGACCAGGCAGGAATGTCCGTTTTCTATACCAGTCAGGCACATTATGATATTTTTCTAAAGAAATCAGAAAAAGGGAAACAAAAACTAATGGTAAATTATCACATGGGAGCACTGGATCACACCGCTTATGAGATGGAAGTTCCAGGTGATAAAATTTATTTGAAAGTAAAAGGGGATAAAGATTTTTACTCATTTTATTATTCTGTGGATGGTAAGAAATTTAATTTCTTAAACAAGATAAACGTATGGTATTTAAGTCCTGAAACCAATGGAGGTTTTACCGGAACTTATATAGGATTATATAGTGCATCCCAAAGTAAAAATACAAAAGCGTATGCTGATTTTGATACGTTTATTTACAAACCAGACAGTTTAGATTAATGTGGGTTTAAGGGGTTGGACTTAGATGTAATTAATAAAATAATGACAGAGTCATCCATTAAATCAGTTTTTTTTAATATTTAAAAGAGATGGGTTTTTTGAAGACAAATAAAATTTTTAAAATAAGATTTAAACAACAGCAACCATAAACTAACACTGTTATGACCACAAAACAATTTTTTATTTCAATTTTTATCCTATGCTTATCAATTTCCTCGTTGGTTGCGCAGCGGCACGACTGGGAAAACGAGCAGGTAATAGGTATTAACAAGGAAGCAGCCCATAGTGTTTACATTCCGTATGCAACCATAGATCAGGCGCTGACCGATTATGCCAATGAATCCCCGTATTATCAGAGTTTAAACGGATCCTGGAAATTTAACTGGGTAAAATCGCCGGATATGCGTCCCGTTGATTTCTACAAACCAGATTTTAATGTCAATTACTGGGACAATATTGAAGTGCCGTCAAATTGGCAAATGAAAGGATACGGCAAACCAATTTATACAAACATAACTTATCCTTTTGTCAAAAATCCACCTTATATTATGAGCCCGGCTTATGCTGGTTGGACTAATAGTGAAACGCCAAACCCTGTGGGTTCCTACCGTCGTAATTTTGTGATTCCGGATAATTGGTCCGGACGCGAGATTTTTTTAAATTTTGCCGGGGTGCAATCGGCGATGTATGTTTGGGTAAATGGCAAAAAAGTAGGGTACAGTCAGGAAGGTATGACTCCTGCTGAATTTGATATCACGCCTTATATCCAGAAAGGAAATAATACGTTGGCAGTTGAAGTGTATCAATGGAGCGATGGCAGTTATCTGGAAGATCAGGATTTTTGGCGTTTGGCTGGTATTTTTCGTGATGTAGCTTTATATTCAACCCCAAAGTTTTATATCCGGGATTTTTTTGTGCAGCCAGAACTCAATGATGATTTTACCTCTGCAACACTCAAAACGAAATTGTCGTTTGCAAATAAAACATTCAAAGGAGCTGTTTCTGTTGAAGGATATTTGTTGAAAGACGGGCAGAGTTACAAAGGAGAAAAACCTGTTTTTGTAAAACAGCTAACCGCTTCAGAGGTAAGTAAAAAAACATCTGAACTATCTATCAACACCAAAATTGATCATCCTGATTTATGGTCGGCAGAGACACCTAACTTGTACCAGACCGTATTTGTCCTGAAAGGCGCATCCGGCGAAATCCTCGAAGTTGTAGCAACTCCATTTGGTTTCCGTAAAATTGAAATTAGGGATTCACAGCTTTGGGTAAATGGTAAAAGTGTATTGCTCAAAGGGGTTAACCGCCACGACCTTGATCCGGTAAACGGACGTACAGTTTCGTACGGTATAATGGAGCAGGATGTAAAGTTATTCAAACAATTTAATATCAATACCGTTCGCACCAGTCATTATCCCAATCATCCTGATTTTTACAAATTGTGCGATCGTTACGGCATTTATATGATAAGTGAAGCTGATTTGGAGTCGCATGGTATGGGCTTTGAAAAAGAAGGACTCGGACATGATGTTCGTTGGGAGAAAGCACATGTCAGCAGACAGGTGTCGATGGTTGAAGCATTTAAAAACCATCCTTCAATCATTATTTGGTCGCTAGGTAATGAGGCGGGAACAGGAGCCAATTTTGAAGCCTGCCGTAAAACAGTTTTAAATTTAGATAAAACGCGCCCAATTCATTATCAAGGTTACAACGAAGTGGCAGATATTGAATCGAATATGTACCCAAGTGTGGAGTATATCGATGAAATTGGTTCACGAAACGACCCTAAACCATTTTTAATGTGCGAATATGCACATGCAATGGGAAATGCAGTGGGAAATCTCCAGGAATACTGGGATGTGATTGAAAAACACAAACGACTTATTGGGGGTTGCATCTGGGATTGGGTTGACCAGGGATTAAAAAAAGAAGTACCTGGAAAACCAGGAGAATACTTTTTTGCTTATGGCGGGGACTATGGCGACCGACCAACCGACTGGAACTTCTGTGCTAACGGATTAACTACACCCGATCGTTCCATTACCCCCAAATTGGAAGAAGTAAAAAAAGTGTACCAGTATATTGCCATTACACCCCAGGATATACTGAATGGCAAAGTAAGCATTAAAAATAAATACCAGTTTATCAACCTTGATCAGTTTGATCTGGTTTGGGAATTGAGTTGCGATGGCAGCATGATTGAAGCGGGAATAATGAACCCACTTAATCTTAAACCAGGAAAATCAGCAGAACTAAGCATTCCGTTTACAAAACCGCAATTAAAAGCGGGAGGTGAGTATTTCCTAAAGGTAATTTTCAAACTGCACACCGACGAAAAATGGGCCTCAAAAGGACATGTTGTTGCTTGGGAACAGTTGGCTGTACCGTTTAACGTGCCTGCTGTTGAACCCGTTCGACCACAAAGTTTGTCGTCACTTTCTTATTATGAAAATGGAGATTGGATACAGGTTTCCGGCAAAGCATTCAACTTAAAATTCAATAAAAAAGTGGGCACCATTACAGATTTGGATTATTTTGGTACAACTGTATTGCATACTGACCCAGAAGCCATTAATGGAGTTCGTATTGAAGCAAAATCGATTTATAAAGATACCTTAAGCAGTGCTTCTATTGCCGGGCCAATGCTGAATGTTTTCCGCGCACAGGTGGATAATGATTATTTTTTTGGAGGAGGTTATGGTACTAAATGGCGAGAGGCAGCTTTATACAACATGAAACCGACAGTAAAAAATATTTCGGTAAGCAAAAAGGGAGACGTACTTGTAATTGATGTGACCCTTAATTCAAAATCGTCCAAAGGCTATGCTGTGGGTCAGCATACTATTTGGAAAATTTATGGAAACGGTTTTGTCGATGTGACTACTGATTTTGATCCGGACAAATTGGATTATCCATTAGCTAAACTCGGATTCCTGTTACAAATGCCAGAAGGTTTTGAAGACGTGACTTTCTACGGAGCAGGGCCACACGAAAATTATCGTGATAGATTGCGTTCAGCTGCCATTGGTTGTTATAAAACTACAGTTGATGCTATGTTTGAACCTTATTTGCGTACTCAGGACTGCGGTAACCGCTCGAATATTAATTGGTTTGCCGTCAGCAATCATGAAGGTGTGGGAATGATGGTTGTTGCTGACCATAAAATGGATTTTAGTGCGTTGCATTACACGCCATTTGATTTAGAAAAAGCAAACCATCCCTACGAATTGACCCGTAGAAAACAAACAATATTGACGGTTGATATGCAACATAACGGCTTAGGTGGCGGAAGTTGCGGTCCCGGCCCGATGGATAAATACTTGTTGAAAACAGAAAAGGCAAGTTTCAGTTTTTCTATCCGTCCCTATATTGGGAATATGGGAGATATGGGCGATGTTGCCAAAATGAAATTGGGCAATTAAAATAAAATGTGTAACTATGAAATAAGCAAAATGTGTTCAATGTTACTCCACCAAATGAATATAAACCGTGTAAATAGTATGAATCAATTACAAAAAATAGTATTGAAAGTAAGGATATTGATTATTTTATCAATAGTCCTTTTAGTTGATATAGCAAATGCCCAAACTGCCATGATTAATTCCCAATCAAGGAATGCCATTAGTTTGAATGGGAAATGGATTGTATTGTTGGATCCAGGGAATATTGGCGATTGGAAAAAATTTTGGATAGAACCAAAGCCTCAGAAAAAGACTGATTTCTTTGAATATTCTTTTAATGGTGCTCCAGAATTGAATGTTCCGGGTGACTTTAATTCGCAGCTGTGCGAACTCATTTTTTATGAAGGTGCTGTTTGGTACAAAAAAATATTTAATATTTCACAAAAGAAAGATTCAAGGCGATTTCTGCATTTTGGAGCAGTCAATTATATTGCCGATGTATATCTGAATGAAGAAAAATTGGGGAGCCATGAAGGAGGTTTCACTCCGTTTCAATTTGAAATCACAGATAAAATAAAAGAAGGCGATAACATCTTGATTGTAAAAGTTGATAACCACCGCCTGGGAAATGGAATTCCTGGTTATGGCTACGACTGGTTGAATTATGGAGGGATTACACGCGATGTAAATATTATTGAAACCCGAAAAACTTACATTGACGACTATTCTGTTCAGTTAAAAAAAGGTAGTCTGAAAGACGTGCTTGGCTGGATTCAACTAAAAGGAGAGAAACCGAACCAAAAAATTCAAGTAAAAATACCCGAACTAAATATCGTTTATAAAACTAAAACTGATGACAACGGTTATGCAAAGATTGAATTTTCTTCTCGTTTCAAATTATGGACACCTGAAACTCCTAAACTTTATAAAGTAATTGTTGAAAGTGAAACCGATTCTGTCGTTGATGAAATTGGTTTCAGGAGTATTGAAGTGCAGGGAAGTAAAGTCTTGCTTAATAAAAAACCAATTTTTATTAAGGCTGTAAATATTCATGAAGAAAATCCATTGAAAAAAGCAAGGGCATTTTCATTGGAAGACGCCAGGTTATTGTTGAATTCCGCAAAAGAATTAGGATGTAACCTTGTTAGGCTGGCACACTATCCACATAGCGAAAATATGGTTAGAGAAGCCGAAAAAATGGGATTAATGGTATGGAGCGAACTTCCGGTATATCAGAATATTCAATTTTCGGATAGTCTTGTTCCTAAAAAAATGGAGACCATGTTGCAAGAAATGATTAGCAGGGATAAAAACCGTTGTGGGGTTGTTGTCTGGAGTCTTTCCAACGAAACTTATTCGAGTACTCCAAATAGAGATAAAGCACTTATTGCTTTGACTGAAAAGTGTAAAGCAATAGATTCTACAAGATTAGTGACACATGTTATAAATACTCAAGGCTATACAAACAACTCATTTAATGTTTGGGACACACTGTATAACTATTCCGATTTAATTGCTATTAACGAATACATAGGTTGGTATGTTCCCTGGCAAGGAAAACCTTCGGAGGCGACATGGCAAGTTAACTTCCCTGATAAACCGGTGTTTATTTCTGAATTTGGAGGAGAGGCATTATATGGAAATAAAAATGTTCCAACTGACGAAGCTTCTTCCTGGTCTGAAGAATATCAGGAACAGATTTATAAGGATCAGATAGAAATGTTTAATGCCATTCCTAATTTGAGCGGTGTTTGTCCATGGATATTGTATGATTACAGATCATTAGGCAGGATGCATCCACTCTATCAAAAAGGATATAATAGAAAAGGATTGATCTCTGAAGACGGAGAAAAGAAAAAGGCCTGGTATATTATGAATGAATATTATAAAGAAAAGTGAAAAGTATAAAACAAATCGTATTGACCTTTGTCTGTCTGGTAGTGGTTGCTGGAAATCTTTTTGGTCAAAGCAAAGTGATTGAAGTATGGAATGGAAAAGTACCCGGTTCAATTCAAAATCCAAATTATAAGCAAGTAATTGATTCTGCGTATTACATAAAACTAAGGAATATTTCCAAGCCCATTATTGAAGTTTATCCTGCTTCTGCCGACAATAATTCAGGAACGGCTGTAGTGGTATGTCCTGGAGGTGGCTATTATGGGGTTTCATTTGTAGGTGAAGGTCAGGAAATCGCCAAATGGCTAAATAGTTTAGGCATTTCGGCTGTTGTTTTACATTATCGTCTGCCTAATGATGTAATTATGAAAGACAAATCCATAGGGCCATTACAGGATGGGCAAGAAGCAATTCGTATTGTACGCCGTAACGCAAAGCAATGGGGTATTGATCCGCATAAAATCGGGATAATGGGATTTTCAGCAGGAGGACATCTTGCATCTACAATAGCTACTCATTTCAATGAAAAGGTTTATGAATCCGTTGATGCAACGAGTGCCCGTCCTGATTTTTCGTTGTTGATATATCCTGTAATATCGATGGAAGAAAGTATTACACACAAGGGATCACAAGTAAATTTACTGGGAAGCAATCCATCTTTAGGGCAAATAAAATATTTTTCGAATGAGTTACAGGTAAATGCAGAAACACCTCCAGCTTTTCTGGTTCATTCGATTGACGACGGGGCTGTTCCGGTACAAAACAGTATTGGCTATGCAACGGCTATGCAAAAGCATCATGTTCCCTGTGAACTTCATATTTATCAAACAGGAGGTCATGGATATGGACTTGGAAGGTCAAAAAATACGGAGTCTTCATGGCCGGAAGCCTGCCGTAAATGGCTTGAAGCAAGGGGGTTGTTACAAGTGAAATAAAAAAATCAGCATCAAAAAACAAAATAGAATGGTAACAGAAGATTCTTCCCGAAGATACTTTATTAAACTTATGTCGGTAGCCGGATTGGCTGTGACAGGATTGTCAACCGCCTGTTCAAATGCAAAAGCAGCAATTGAAAAACCAGAAAAAGAGAACTTGATATTCTTGTTTCAAGGCGATTCAATAACCGATGGCAACCGGGGTAGAAGTGAAGACCCGAATCATATTTTGGGACACGGTTATTGTTTTGCTGTTTCCAGCAGGATTGGTGCCGATTTTCCACAGTACGGTTATAAATTTATTAACCGGGGTATAGGTGGGAACACGCTTAGCGATCTTGAAAAAAGGTGGCAAGCCGATACCTTGGATTTGAAACCCGATGTATTAAGTTTATTAGTTGGTATAAACGATGTGAATGCGTTAATAGATAGGAAGAAAGAGGCATTGGATGCAAAAATGTTTGAAAGCACTTACCGTAAGCTGCTGACTTCATGTGTCAAACAAAATCCGGATCTTTTGATAGTACTGGGATTACCTTTCTTTTTTGCTTCCGGCTGGCGTAAAGATCAGTACCCGAAGTGGCATCCGTTAACAGTCGAAAGAGCCGCTATTGTAAGACAAATTGCTGCCGATTTTAATGCCGTTTTGGTAGATTATCCCAAAGTTTTTGAAGAAGCACAACAACGGGCTCCGATTGATTATTGGATTTGGGACGGTGTGCACCCAACTGCATTTGGCCATGAACTGATGGCTCGTGAGTGGATTAAGCAGGTTAGTAATCGTTTGGGATTTTTAAAATCATATACAAAATAAGATGAATAAAACTCAAAAAATAAGTATAACATTAGTTCTTTTGTGTTCGGCAAGTTTGTTTGCCCAGATAGGACTGTATGTTGCTCCTAAAGGGAATGATGCCAGTCAGGGAACAAAAAACAAGCCTTTTGCTTCTATAGGTAAAGCTCTGACCGAAGCGCGTAAAATTCCCGGAAATGTGGATATATACCTAACAGGAGGAACTTATTATTTAGATCAGCCCATTGTATTTACATCAGAGGATTCCCGAAAAAAATATGAAAAGCTGACCATCAAAAGTTTTGATAACCAGAAAGTGACTATCAGCGGAAGCGAGATTCTGAATTTAAAATGGAAACCCTATAAAAATGGAATTTGGCAGGCAAAAGTAACACAGGATCTCATTTTCGATCAACTGTTTGTCAACGGGCAACTGCAACGAATGGCCCGATACCCGAATTTCAATCCCATAGCTCAATATTATGGAGGATTTGCTGCGGATGCCGTTTCAAAAGAGAGGGCTGCACTTTGGAAATCGCTTGGAGGAGGTTATGTACATGCTTTACATTCTTCACTATGGGGAGATTATCATTACCTCATTACAGGAAAAGATAAAAATGGAGAACTAACTCTTGAAGGAGGCTGGCAAAACAATCGACAAATGGGTATGCATAATGAATACCGATTTGTAGAAAATATTTTTGAAGAATTGGATACGGTCAACGAATGGTATTACGACAAAAAAACTAAAATTCTGTATTATTATCCACAAAAAGGTGTAGATATTAAGAAGGCAAAATTTGAAACACCCCAAATAGCTCATCTATTTGAATTCAGGGGATCGGAAACTACTCCAGTAAAAAATATTTCGATAGAAGGACTTGCGCTTACGCAAACCCTGCGCACCTTTATGGAAAATAAGGAGCCGTTGTTGCGAAGCGACTGGACTATTTATCGAGGTGGTGCAGTGTTATACGAAGGATCGGAAAATTGTTCGCTTAAAAATTGTACGCTCAACAATCTGGGAAGCAACGCAGTCTTTTTTAATAACTATAATCGCAATTGTGAAGTATCCGGATGTTTGATTTTCGAAATAGGGGCCAGTGCATTTTGTTTTGTGGGTGATCCTAATGCAGTGCGTTCGCCAAGCTTTCAATATTATCAATATGTACGCATGGATAAGATGGACCGTACTCCTGGGCCAAAAACGAACAATTATCCGGCAGATTGTAAGGTGTATGATAACCTGATGTTTGATTTAGGAACAGTTGAAAAACAGTCGGCAGGAGTACAGCTGTCTATTTGCCAAAACATAACAGTGAGCCACAATACTATTTATGATATACCCAGATCAGGAATAAATGTAAACGAAGGAACCTGGGGCGGACATATCATAGAATATAATGATGTGTTCAATACCGTAAAAGAGACGGGAGATCATGGTTCATTCAATTCTTGGGGACGTGACAGGTATTGGCATCCGGACAAGAAAGTATTGGATTCAATTGTTAAAAATAATTATGATTTAGCTCTGGCTGATGTAGTGAAACCAATTATCATCCAGAATAACCGCATGCGATGCGACCATGGGTGGGATATTGATCTGGATGATGGATCCAGTAATTATATTATTCGCAATAATCTGTGTCTCAATGGAGGTATAAAGCTTCGCGAAGGAGTTAATAGGATTGTAGAAAACAACATTATGGTAAATAATACTTTTCATCCACATGTTTGGTTTAAAAACAGCAATGACGTATTTCGAAATAATATTGTTTTTACGGGATATGCACCAATTCACATTGATGTTTGGGGCAAGGAAACAGATTATAATGTTTTTCCAGATTTGGCTTCATTAAAAGAAGCCCAAGATAGAGGAACAGATCAACATTCTGTATATGGGGGTTTTGATTTTGTGAATCCTCAAGTTGGCGATTTTCGATTAAAGGAAGGCTCCATTGCGTTCACTGTTGGTTTCAAAAATTTTGAGATGGATAGTTTTGGTGTTGTTTCGCCGAGATTAAAAGCTTTGTCAAAAAAGGTAACCATACCTGCTGTTATAGATCCTAGTAACGAGGAGACCAATGAAATTATCGATTTTATGGGGGCAAGGGTAAAGAACCTGACAACTCTGGGAGAACGTTCTGCAACAGGAATGGACGATACCAGAGGTGTTCTTGTATTGGAAGTAGCAAAAACTTCTGAAGCAGCTAAGTTTTTACAGGTGAATGACGTAATTCTTACTTTTAATAATAAACAAGTAAATTCACTGAGCGATTTATTAGAAGCATACAAGTCAGATATTGATTTGAAAACTGAAGTAGTTTTTTTTCGAAATCAGAAAGAAGAGAAGAAATGGATTGAATTAAAGAATAAAAAATGAATCCTCGTATTATCAGAGTTTAAACGGGTCTTGGAAATTTAATGGGGGTAAACTCTAAACAAATTTATTAGACAATTATTAGACAAAAATAGCCTTGACCGCAAAACGGTCAGGGCTTTCTGTATTTTAAGATGTTCTATAAAAGTTAAAGTAAAGGTATTTGCCAGCAGACAAATAAAACGAATTAAAAAACAGTAGAACTAAGACCAGTTCACTATAAACTTGCGATTCTAAAGCTAAAAAAGAACAAATAACACATTTAAGCCTGATATGTAATACATTTTGAAGCCCTTTAAATATTTAATAAAAGTTAGTTTTACCTTCCCTTAAATGATTGTTTCACTGATAATAATAAGTTTATAAATCGACCTGAATTAAAGACAGAAACATATAGTTTAATAGGTTTTAATTAGATAAACAATCATCATCGTAAAAGGGGAATATCATATTATAAAAACTAGTCAATTAAATATTTAAAAAATGAGAAAATCAATAAAATCGTTCATCATTGTTACTGGACTTTTAATATCTGCAAATGTCTGGTCTCAGTTGCCAAAAGCACAGGAAATAGCTAAAAGGATGCATGTTGGGTGGAACTTAGGCAATACACTCGAAGCAATTTGCGATGAAAATGCCTGGGGGGCAGGAAAGACATCACAAAAATTAATAGATTCTGTTAAGGCAGCCGGATTTAATACAGTGCGAATTCCGGTATCCTGGTTTTGCCATTCTGATACAATTTCGAATAAAATAAATAAAAAGTGGATAGCACGTGTAAAAGAGGTAGTTGATTATTGTATTAAAGACGATCTCTATGTAATTATTAATATGCACTGGGACAAGGGTTGGTTAGAAAACAGAATTAATGCAGCCAATCAGGAAGAGGTAAACAAAAGACAATATATTTATTGGACCCAAATAGCAAAATACTTTAAAAATTATGACGAACACCTGCTTTTCGCAGGGGCAAATGAACCTAATGCTGCTAATGCTGCACAACTTGATATCCTAATGTCTTATTATCAGACTTTTGTAGATGCTGTTCGTGCAACAGGAGGCAATAATGCTTCCAGAACGATCATTGTTCAGGGACCGGAAACAAATATCGAGAAAACGCTCGATTTAATGAACAGTTTACCTAAAGATAAAATTCAGGATCGTATGATGGTCGAAGTGCATTATTATACTCCTTTTCAATTTTGTCTGATGGAAAAAGAGGCAGCCTGGGGCAAACCATTTTACTATTGGGGTAAAGACAATCATTCTGAAACTGATGTGGAACATAATGCTACCTGGGGAGAAGAAGCAATGGTTGATAAACTTTTTAGCGACTTGAAAACAAAATATGTTGACAAGGGAATACCTGTAATATTAGGTGAATTTGGGGCTTATAAACGTAAACTTAGCGCTCCTTCAGATCAGGCACTTAACGAAAGATCTGTGGAATTCTTTGGTAAATATGTTGTAAAATCGGCTCTTGAAAACGGAATTATACCTTATTATTGGGATACTCCCAATAACTTATTTAACCGTGATTCAGGACAAGTATTGGATAGAGGGGTTTTAAAAGCGATGATGGATGGAGCCAAAGAGGCAAAGAAAAAATAATATTCAGGTATAGAAAACTAATTATCTCCAACCGTATAGCACATTAATTTTAAATATATCATGCCAAAAAATAAAATTATAGTAATCATATTGTTTTTTCAATTTGCTTTTTTTGCAAATGCCCAATATCAAACAACCCCTAACACAAAAGGGAAAGGATATTTTACCAATCCAATTTTTGGCGGGGATTATCCTGATCCAAGTATATTAAGAGATGGAGATGATTATTATGTAGTACATTCTTCATTTGAATATTATCCGGGATTATTGATTTGGCACTCAAAAGACTTAATAAACTGGAAGCCATTGACACATGCCCTGAATAAAAACATTGGTTCCGTTTGGGCTCCTGATTTAATAAAATGTAACAACAAATATTACATCTATTTTCCTGCAAATTATAGCATCTATGTTGTAGTAGCCGATGCTATGGAGGGTCCGTGGAGTGATCCTGTAGATTTAAAAATAAGGAATATAGATCCGGGACATGTAGTCGATGAAAACGGAAAACGTTTTTTGTACTTTCCTAATGGAGGTTATGTACCGATGTCAGATGATGGGCTTTCTGTTGTTGGTGAAATGAAACATGCTTATAGCGGGTGGCCAATTCCAAATGAATGGTCTATTGAGTGCTTTTGCCTGGAAGGACCCAAATTGATGAAAAGAGGAGAATATTATTATTTGACTGTTGCCGAAGGAGGGACTGCAGGGCCTGCCACAGGACATATGGTTATTTCGGCTCGTTCTAAATCGCCTTTAGGACCATGGGAAAATTCCCCTTACAATCCTATTCTCAGAACAAAAGACAGCAACGAAAGATGGTTGTCTAAAGGACATGGAACCCCTTTTGAAGATGCCAAAGGGAATTGGTGGATGATGTTCCATAGTTACGAAAAAGGGTTTTACAATTTAGGGCGTCAGATTTTGCTTCTGCCACTGGAATGGACAAAAAACGGGTGGTATAAAATACCAGAAGGAGTATCTGAAACCAAGCCCATTAAAATGCCTGGTTTAAACAATATTACTAAAGAGAATACTTTTGCAGATAACTTTGAAGGCAATAAACTAAATCTTCTATGGCGTTTTTATGACGAATACGACACCGATAGATTTAAAGTAGCAGATAATAGCGTGACGATAAAAGCTAAAGGAAACTCAATAGGGAGTTGTTCTCCATTGCTTTACACACTAACTGATCATTCTTATACAGCAGAAGTAGAACTATTTATTGAAGGAAATGCAACAGGAGGGTTTACTCTTTTTTATAATAAATCAGCTTCTTCAGCATTTCTTGCCGATCAAAATAATCTTATAGCCAATATCCATGGATGGCAGTTTCAAACCCAAAGCAATGTACTAAAAGGACATGTATTTTTGAAGATGAAAAATATAAATAATAATGTTGACCTGTATTATAGCCTAAATGGTAAGGACTGGCTCAAAATTGAAAACTCATTAGAAATATCAGGCTTTCATCACAATGCTTTTGGAGGTTTTCTGGGGGTTCGTATCGGACTTTGTTCTATGGGAGAAGGTTCAGTCAAATTTAAAAATTTCAAATACACACCAATAACTAACTAATAACTAAAAAACAAATAACATGAATTCATTACAATTATATGATTACCTGGTTTTTTTATTCTATTTTTTCCTGGTTGCGGGTTATGGATTTTATATTCATAATCGAAAGAAAAAAGCAAGTATTTCGGCTTCTCACGATTATTTTCTGGCAGAAGGTTCTTTAACATGGTGGGCAATTGGAACATCATTAATAGCTTCAAACATTTCTTCGGAACAGTTTATAGCGATGTCCGGAAACGGTTTCAAAATGGGATTAGCAATTGCCACATATGAATGGATGGCTGCCTTGACATTAATTATCGTAGCTGTCTTTTTTATTCCTGTTTATTTAAAAAACAAGATTTATACGATGCCACAATTTTTAAGTGAGCGCTATAATGGAAATGTTGCCATGATTATGGCTGTATTTTGGTTGTTGCTTTATGTAATTGTTAATTTGACTTCTATACTTTATTTAGGTGCATTGGCCATAAATGGAATTTCAGGAATCAATGTCGATTTATGTATGTATGCTTTAGCTATTTTTGCTATTATCATTGCCTTAGGAGGAATGAAAGTTATTGGATACACCGATGTTATTCAGGTTGTTTTCTTAATATTTGGTGGTTTAGTAACTACTTATTTAGCTTTAGATAAGGTTGCTGACTTAAATGGACAGCATGGGATAGTTCAGGGGTTCAACTATATGATGAATCAATCCGGGGATCATTTTCATATGATTTTCAAGAAGGATAATGCCAATTTTCCCAGTTTACCAGGATTAACGGTTTTATTGGGAGGAATGTGGATTGTAAACCTAAATTATTGGGGGTGTAACCAATACATTACTCAAAGAGCTTTAGGAGCTGATTTAAAAACAGCCCGAAGCGGAATCTTGTTTGCTGCTTTCTTAAAACTATTGATGCCTGTGATTGTGGTATTACCAGGAATTGCTGCTTTTGTCATTCACATGAAAGGTGGTTTGCAAACCGAAATGCTTGGAACTGACGGAGTATTAAATCCTGATAGGGCCTATCCTGTATTATTGAACTTACTGCCAACGGGATTAAAAGGTTTGTCATTTGCAGCCTTGACAGCCGCTGTGGTTGCATCATTGGCAGGGAAAGTAAATAGTATCTCTACTATTTTTACGCTTGATATTTTTAAGAAAAAAATTCAGCCAGAAGCCACCGAAAAGAAAATGGTGCAAGTGGGTAAAATGACAGTTGTCGTTTCTATGTTTATTGCCGTGATAATTGCCCCTTTCTTAGGTATTGATAAAAAAGGAGGTTTTGAATTTATTCAGGAGTATACCGGATTTGTAAGTCCTGGAATTTTTGCCATGTTTATTTTAGGTTTCTTCTGGAAAAAAACAAGTTCTAATGCAGCCATGTTTGCTACAATTGGAGGTTTTGTTTTATCAGTAATATTCAAATTCCTTCCAAATTTTATGAATTTAGAATTCCTGAGCAGTACAGGATTTGCCACATTGGTAGAACAAAAAGATATGACATTGGTTTATGAAATTCCTTTTTTAGACCGAATGGGATTTGTATTTGTAATATGTGTTTTGTTGATGATTGCAATTAGCTTATTTGACGCTAAGAGACAAGTCAGTGTAAAGGGGTTAGAGGTCGATACAAAAATGTTTAAAGTCGATAATGGCTTTTTAGCAGGTAGCCTTATTATAATAGGAGTGTTAGTCGCTTTGTATTCAATATTTTGGTAGAAAAATGATTTATATAGTCATTAATACCATTTAGAAATATAAAATAATCCGATTTTTAACTCCCTAACCTTTGGAGAGGGCTGGGGTGAGGAAAACAAAAAACTGTTTTATATTTCTAAATGCTATAAGAAAGCTGAAATATGATTTTAACTTTTTTAGATTTAAAGGTAATAGTACTTTAAACGCTTAGAGTAATAGCCCAAAAAGAGAGGGCACTGAAAAAGTCTCCCTTTTCGAAAAAACCTTAAAAAAGCGATTAAATAAGGCTTTAATTTTTTTGAAATTCTTTTTTAGTCAAATTTAATTTTCTGCGACTGCAAGGGGCGGATAATAATTAAAAAAGAGCGAAAACACTGCGTTTTTGCTCTTTTTTGTTTTTTTTCATTTTACTCATTTGAAGGACTTTTTCAGTGCCATCCAAAAAGAGGGGGTGATTTTTGTATCTCAAATTAATTTTGAATAGTACAAAAAGCCCCTTCTTCAGTAATAGATATCTATAATTTTTAGGATTTAGTTAGAGTTTTTTGTAAGCTTTTGAGTATTCAGATGGTGATATTCCAAACTCTTCCCGAAAGTGTTTTGAAAATATTTTCGGAGAATTGAAACCTACTTGATGTGATATTTGAGAAATCTGTAATTGACTTTTTTCAAGAAGCTGGCGTGCTCGCTTTAATCGGATTGTACGAATAAATTCAGCCGGTCCTTTACCTGTAATTATTATTAATTTTTTATATAAATGTCCTCGGCTTAGACCTAAAACATCTCCTAGGATTTCAACTGAAAATTGAAGGTCGCTAATATTATCTTCTACTATCTTTATTGCTTTTTTTATAAACTTTTCATCTAAAGATGTAATGGTAATTTCACTAGGATTAACATCGATTTTTTGACTAAATACACTATGGCTCTTTTTTGTCCATTCAATAAATTTCTGAATGCGCAGCCTAAGAAGATTAAAGTGAAATGGTTTAGTAATGTAATCATCTGCACCTAATTCTAATCCTTCTATCTGATGTTCTTCTGCCGTACGTGCAGTTAATAAAATAACCGGGATATGAGACCAATGAATATTTGTTTTTACTTGTTTGCAAAGCTCAATTCCGTCCATAACCGGCATCATTACATCGCTTACGATGATTGTTACATCATGCTCGTTTAATTGTTCTATTGCTTCCTGTCCATTATTAGCTGTTAGTACAGAATATTCATCCTCAAGGTTATCAGCCATGAAATCACAAAAATCTTTATTATCATCTACAAATAGTAATACTGGCTTACTAGGAATAATTTCTTTTCTTTTATTATTTTCTACATTTTCGTAACTGGATTGTATATCTGTAAGACTCCTCTCTGCTTTATCTGTTTCCCTAATCGGAATTTTAAAAGTAAATATGCATCCATTTGGTATATTATCCTTTATTGTAATAGTCCCGCCATGCAGATTTACATATTCATTTGCAATATGCAGGCCAATTCCGCTGCCGGTTTCATCTTGTCTTTGCGGAGCTTGATAAAATCGTTCAAAAACATGTGCTTTATCTTCATCATTTATCCCTGAACCTGTATCTGAAACACTTACACAAATATCACCTTCCTCTTTACTTATGTGTATGCTAATATTTCCCCCATCAGGTGTAAATTTAAACGCATTAGAAAGCAGGTTGATAAGTGTTTTCTGTATTTTATCTTTATCAAACTGCATTAATAAGTTTTCTAATTCACTGCTTAAAGATAAGTTAATACTACGTTCATCTGCATAAACACTAAAAGACGCATAAATATCCCTGATGAAATTTATAAAATTTCCTGGTTTTAAATTTAATGTATCTGTCCCAACATCCAATTTGCGAAAATCCAGCACCGAATTTATTAATGAAAGCAATTGATTGGCATTTTTATACATGATACTCAGCTTTTTTCTCATGTTTTCTTCTATTGCGCCACTTAGCAAAACCTGAAGCGGTGTAATAATTAGTGTTAATGGGGTACGTAAATCATGACTTATATTTGTAAAGAACTTCAGTTTCATCTCATTTATTTGCCATTCTTTCTCACGATCCATTTTTATTCGATGCTCTTCTATTTTTAGCAGATTACGAACTTTTGATTTATGGCTAAGATATAAGAGGATAACAATACTTATTATTCCATAAATACTAAATGCCCAAACAGATAAATAAAAAGGAGGTGTTACACTTATAGACAGTACTTTGGTATTATTTCTCCATACACCATCACTATTAGATGCTTTTATTAAAAGTTTGTAATCGCCGGGAGGGAGGGCAGATAATATTATTTTATTTTCCTGAATTGGAACCCATTCTGTATTAAATCCTTCAATTTTATAAATGTATTTCACCTTATCAGCATTAAGTAAATCGGCTGTTGTAAATTTTAAGGTGATGAGTTTATCATCATGTCTGAAGGTTAGTCCCGAAGTTAATTCCGTTGAATGTTCAAGAATTTTATGACCATTATAAATTGAATCGACTTCGATGTTTTGATTACCGACGCTTAATCCGGCAAAAACAATTTTTGTTATTGGTCGATTCTTTTTAACTAATTTATTCGGATTAAGAATTGTATATCCATCTATATTTCCAAGTAAAATATCTCCATTTTTTAACTTAATTATAGAATGTCTATTAAAATAATTATCCATAAAACCATCTTTAGTAGAGTAATTTTTACTTGTTATGGCAAGTTTGTCGTTTACATCACGTTTAACAGTTAATATGGAGAGTCCATTACTTGTCGTCACCCAAATGTTATTCCAATCATCTTCCAGAATGCCTTTGGTAGAATTATCACATAAGCCATTTGACTTGTTAAAGGAGTAAATAGTGTCTTTCTTTTGGTCCCATATGTCCAGGCCGTTACCATGTGCGAGCCATAATATATCGTGTTTATCTTTATATACACTTGATATTTGAAGTTGCTTAAGTTTTTGATTTCCCTTCTTATTTCCATAATGCATTACATTTTTATTATTTGTAATATCAATTACAGAAAGTCCATAGCCCGTCCCGACAAAGATTTCGTCTCCTCCATCATAAAACATATCCAGGACATATACATCTTCTTTAAAAGGGGATAGTAAAAAATCAAAATTTGTGGCTTCAGCAGGTAATAATTGAATTTTCCCTCCTAGCGTTCCAATCCATATATTCCCATACCTGTCATCTACTAAGCTCCAAATATTGTTATTGCTTAATTTACTATTTTCTTTTGTATATTGAATCATTTTGCCTTTTTGATAACAAAACAAACCTTTCTTAAAGGTTCCTATCCAAATACGGCCTTTACGGTCTTCTATTATAGACATTATTGAAGTATTTGAAATTGGAAGTTTTATGATGTTTCCTGATTGCTTTTCTTTCAAAAACAATCCTTTCCCATCAGTTCCAAGCCAAAGATTTTCCCTGTCATCTTCCATTATTGCACTAATATCGGAACATTCGGGATATTTAAAATTCATGAAATTCCTAAAACTTTCATTATAAAATGAAAGTCCTTTTTTACTGTGGCCAATCCAAATAGTTTCATTGCTATCACGATACAAACAGTTTATGTTATCGGAAAATAACGAATTATCTTTCCATGAATCATAAACAACATTTGTCATTAAATTTCTGGTTTTGTCATAAATGAACAGTCCGTTATGGTCTGTACCAATCCAAATCTCTCCGGGACTATTTTCAACAATACTTGTAACAATATTGCTCTCAATGTTTACCTGAGATTTTAACGCCAGTGTTTTCCATTGCTGAGTTTGCTTATTCTTATACGAAATCTGATCTGAATTACTTGAATAAACCCATAATTCGTTGTCACTATCAATAAAAATTTTGCCTGGATAGTAAGCTGTATTTTTATTAATTAAATCGGGTAATTTTATTAAAGTAAAGTTGCCAGACTTACTGTTTAATTGCCAGCATTTACCAGACTGTTGAATATAATACAAAGATTCGCCATTATCGGTAATATTAATTGAAGCGGGGTCCTCTATGAGATCCTTTACATTGAAAACGGATGTGTGGTGTTTCTTAACATTGTAGAGAAATATTTTTTTATTGTTTATAACCCATAAATTTCGTTTTTTGTCAACATAAATCTTATATTTTTGATCAGTCTGTATGTGTAATTTTTTTAAAAATAATCTTATGTCTGAAATAAAACAATCTTTATCTCTCCAATATACCATGTAAGTATATCCGAGGTCTACCCAAATATTTCCCAGACCATCTTCCTGTAATCCATAAATATTGTTTGATACCAATGTATTAGGCTTTCCTGGATTCATTGTATAAACTTTGAATCCATATCCGTCGTATCTGTTTAACCCCCCTTCAGTTCCAATCCAAAGAAATCCGTAGTTGTCTCTTAGTACTGCCTTTACATTGGTGCTGGGAAGCCCTTCATTCGTGTTTAAATGATGAAAAATATAATTTGACTGCGCAATACTATTTTGGAATGAAGTAATCCAAATAAATACAAGAATATATAACTGTATTTTATATTTTTTCATCTTATAATAAGTTTATAATATGCATGAAGGGGCGTTTTAGCTTCGCAATATTCTTAATTTTAGATTAAAAATAATTTTTTTTCGTTATTCAACTTTTATTTTAACTGCAAAAAGAGCTTTTTTATTAATTTCTAATCCAATTCTTGCCACACTGTTACTCCTCCGGGTTGTACAGTTTTAGTTCCTATTAATATTTTTGCTTTAGCAGATATGTTTTTTAGTTCGTAATTATCAGAAGAATAATTTACTGCCACCCAAAAACCATCATGCCATTTCACATACACACCTTCAGGATAATTTTCGGTTGTTATATTTGCCTGATCATATATTTTTCTCAGGACATCTTTCTCAAGTTGGGTATCGTCTGTATCAACACCAATATAAGTGACGGTTCCTTTTTCTATTTTATTAGTAACAACTGCAGCTTTCCCCGCATAAAATTGATTGGTATAGGTTGCCAATACATTTTCGGACTTGTTAGCAGTAATCAAATCTGCCCAATTGTTCCAATTATAATCTTTATTAAAACCTTTTATAGTTCCTTTGGCATAGGGCAATAAATGATCAAAGTCATCAATACTGGCATCAATTAAAGGATAAATAGATTGTCCCCAGCCTCCAACAAATAAATGACCATTTCGATCTTTAACCCCTGTGCGCACAGTTAACACCAAATTTCCACCTTTTTTTACATAATTAGTCCATTTCGTAATAAGTTTGTTATCAACCAATTCAAAAGCCGGGGCAATGACAACAGCATATTGGTCTAAGTCATCCTCCTCATAAGTTATATTTACAGGGGCTCCAAACGATTTTACTATTTCTAAATATTTTTGAAAAAATTGCTGGGTATTCCACTGACTTGTTTGCCCCTGACGCCCCATGCTCCATAAATTATCATAATTCCATAATAAAGCAGTTTTACGCGCCTTGAGTTCTTTTGGAACTTTTGTATTTGGCTTGTAAGCATCGCGCAATAATTTCATTTCGCTAATAGTTTGCTTATAATCTTTTCCTCCTTGAGATAAGGTAACTCCATCTAATTTGGTAATACCACTGTGGTATTGTTCTGAACCATAATTAATTTGTCTGTATCGATACGAGCAGGCAAATGACATATCTTCTGCAAAACAATGAAATAGCCACATACGTACTGCTCCAGGCTGCAACAATGGATTTACATTTCCCCAATTTACAAATCCTGGCTGAAGTTCCATGATTCCGGAAATTTTAGTATCAGGTTTGAAAAAGCTCAAAGCAAATGAAAGTTCTTTAGGATCTCCCAGTCGAAATCCTTGGTTCCCTATATTTGCATTTCCTTTATTTAGATAACTGGTAAAAGAATCAAAATCCAATTCTTTCGTTCTTCTGGGATCGGCTAAAGGTGTTGTGGCGGTATAGTTAGTAGTAATAAATTGATTTTTAGAAATTAACGGTCTAAGAATATTCGCCTGATAATCTAAAAATTCTGCCTGTGTATCGGCAGTATACCGTTTAAAATCCAATAGAGCATGCGGATTAGTTCCCCACCATCCTACATGATTTGCATTGTGAATCTTAATTTGACTGAAAGTGCTATAAGTTTGACTCCAAAATTGGGCTCCCCAAGCATTATTAAGAGCACTTATGGTTTTGTATTTATTTTCTAACCATTTTCTAAAGGCTTTTTGAGAAGAAGGGCTGTAATCTTCCTTTGCTTCGGGTTCATTGTCTAATTGCCAGCCTATTACGTTAGGGTTTTTACCATAGCGCTCGCCTAATTTTACAATTATTTTTTTAGAAAAACTTCTCCAAACCGGATTGCTTAATGATTGTTGTGCCCTGGTTCCATGTTCTGCACGCTGATAATCAGACCCCATTGCATAAATTTCCGGATATTTAATTCCCAGCCAAACAGGCGAAATAGCCGTGGGAGTACCTAAAATAACTTTCAATTTATACTTAGCTGCCAGGGTAATAACCTCATCCAGCCATTCGAATTTATAAACACCTTCTTGAGGTTCCATATCTATCCATGCAAATTCAGCGATGTGGATAAATTCAAAACCAATCTTTGAAATATTGCTGATATCTCTTTCCCAGTCGTTTTTATTCCAATGCTCCGGATAATAATAAATGCCCATAGACATTAGATTTTCCTTAGGAAAGAAACGATGAGAATCCTGAGCTTTAACAACTATTGTTAATAATACAAACAAAAGCGAGATATAAATTTTATTTTTCATATGTTTTTTTACTGAAACCATTCTGAAAAATTAATTACTTCAGGATGATTAATTTTTAATCGTGAATGCTTATATTTTATGAAAAAAGATTCTTCCTGGTTTAATTTATTTTTCATTTTGATTATTTTGCTTTATGGTTTTGTGGTTTATTTTAATGTAATGGTTTGCAGGTGCCCATCATAATTGACAACTTGCCCCTGAGCATCATATACAAAAACTTTACGGTTTTCTTTACTTACAGGAACAATAACAAACTTTCTGTTTTTCAACATTCCTTTGAATTCTCCTTTACGCTCTCCAATAGTCAAAACACCATTTGCTTCATTATAACTGAATGGAATGCTGGAATGGAATCCTTTTTCATAATTATAATTTGATCCTTCGTCCTCATATAAATTAAAGCTTCCGTTTTTTCCTTTATAGACATAAAGAACAATAGTATCTGCTGGTTTTTCATCAGTATATTGTATTTCTGGCCCAACAGGAATAATAGCTCCTTCGGGAATAAATAAAGGAATACGACCATAAGGCGCATCTATTGATAAAGTTTGCCCCCCTTTAATATAATTTCCAGTATTAAAATCATACCAATTAGTTCCTGCAGGAAAGTAAACATCTCTTTTACGAGCGCCATACTTATAAACGGGGCAAACCATGAAATTTTGACCAAACATAAATTGATCATTACTGTTTACAACATTTTTATCATTAGAAAAATCCATAATTAAAGGACGCATAATAGTATAATCGTCAAAATGGGTCATCCCTGTCATGGTGTAGATATAGGGCATTAATCTATAACGCAAATTATCATAAAACAAAATGGACTCGTAAGCCGGATGCCCTTTAGGAGCTATATTCCATGGTTCACGAAAAGGAAATTGTCCGTGCGATCTGTATAATGGTGCAAAAACACCAAACTGATGCCAACGTGTATTTAATTCTCTCCATTCTTTATTATCGGCATTTTCTTTTCCATTTTTGTCGAATTCCATTTGAGCATCGACATAACGATCTTCTACACAAAATCCACCAATATCCATAGTCCAATAAGGAATACCACTAATAGCAAAGTTTAAACCTGCCGAAATTTGTGCTTTCAAATCTTCCCAGCGTGTTGCAATATCACCACTCCATGTTGCTGTTGAATAACGTTGTAATCCTGCAAAACCTGATCTGGTTAATAAAAAAACCCGTTTGTTTGGTTCTACACTGCGTTGTCCGTCATAAATGGCTTCAGCATTCATTAAGGCATAGGTATTGAAATATTCTGTGGATGATCCTAAAGCTGTTGGACCCTGCAATGCTTTGCGATAGTCCATATCTGTACAGTCCAGTACATTTGGTTCACTGGCATCCATCCACCATGCATCAACTCCCATCGGATATAAATTTTCATAAATTTGTTTCCAAAATAGTTTTCTCGCACCGCCTGAATAAGCGTCATAAAAAGAACCCACATAACCTGGACCAACCCAGTCACGAACACTATCTTTTATAGCTTGTTGGTACATCCATCCTTTTCGGTCAAATTCTTTGAAATGTTCGGTAGTTTTATAAAATTTAGGCCATACCGAAATCATCATTTTACCATTCATCGCATGGATAGAATCTACCATCGCTTTTGGGTTAGGGAAACGTTTTGGGTCAAATTGATGACTTCCCCAGGAATCTTCTTCCCAGTAATTCCAATCTAGTACAATATTGTCTATAGGAATCTTACGCTCTCTGAATTCTTTTAAATTGCTTAAAATCTCGTCCTCGGTTTTATATCGTTCACGACTTTGCCAATAACCCATTGCCCATTTTGGCATAATCTGAGCTTTTCCGGTCAAAGTACGGTATCCTTTAACTATTTCATCCATAGAATTGCCATGAACAAAATAATAATCTATTTTTTTATTCATTTCGCTCCACCATACCTGATTGCTTTTTTCTTCAATTAGTTGAGGGGTTCTTACTCTTAATCCGCAGTAAGATGTACCTCCATTTGGTTTCCATTCTATTCGTAAAGGAACTCGTTTTCCGGCTTCTAAATTCATTGAAAACTTATAACTGTTAGGATTCCAGGCTGTTCTCCAACGTTCAGGAACTACTAATTGATTATTCAAATACACTTTAACATAGCCTGAATAATATAAGGTAAATTTATATTCGCCATTTTGCGGTGCTTCAATATCGCCTTCATAAGTAACGTTAGCATTTTTTAAAGGAAAATTTTCGGGTAAGTTTTTAAAACTTTTAATATCTTCAAAGAAAATAGATGCTTCTTTACGTACTAGTTTTGTATTTCCATTATCTGGTGTAACATAAGTACCAGTTAAATTATTAGGTTCACCATTTTTATCGAATAATTTAAAAACAGCATTTAATTGTTCAAAAGGTCGACTGTCTCCAAAACGGCTTAATGAATAACTATCCCATAAAAGACCATAGTTTTTATTGGAAACAATAAAAGGTACTGAAACTTTAGTGTTATATTGAAATAATTCTTCGCTTTTGTCTTTGTAATTGAACTCGTCTGACTGATGCTGTCCTAAACCATAAAAAGCTTCGTCTTTGGGCGATTCAAAAATTTGACGAACTGAATACCCTTTAGTCCCTTCAACTTCCATAGGACTGAATGTTTTACCACCACCAGCTCTTTCGGACAAAATAAGTTTTCCGTTTTTATCTTTAAACTTAATGCCACCATCTTTTGGAGAAATCATTACATTTAAAGTTTCGGTAACTAATTTGATAGAATCATTTGCTTCGCTAACGTTAAACGGAACAGTTCCAATATTAGGCACAATAATTAAACTGGAATCTTTTGGAAATTCATTTTCTGGTGTTGCGGACACATGAATCAAATCATTTCCTAAAACCTGTAAGCGTAATTTGCTCAATTGGCCCTCTTTAGGATGGCTTATGTTTACAATTATGCCATTATCCGTCTTTTTGTAATGTTTAGTAGCGCAAGATGCGAATACCAATCCAGTGATTAAGCCTAAACATATTTTATTTCCTTTCATAAGTGGTGTTTTTTTATTGGTCATATATAATTCGTATATCTTCATTGGTATTTGTGACCAATTTTCTTTTACGATCATTTGCATATAATTATTTTGTCGATTTTTAAATTTATTTTGTGACTTACAAGATTGTTTTTAAAATGAAATGGCATTCATACATTTATCTAAAATTAACTTTTTTAATTTTAATAAATTGAAAATAAATATCTTATAATAATTTATAATTATCAATTTATTAATAAAAAATGGATGAAAATTAACCCAATCTATAAAAACAGTTGTAAAACTACTCTTGAACTATTTATACTGCGGTGTAAAAGTATCAATTAAGGAAAAATTAAAGCGGGTGCAAATGTATTCAATATTGTACTTAAATGTATTATTTTTAATATATATCTAAAATAGTGCTCAAATATTATAGATCTTGCCATTGAACAAAAGTAGTATGTCCCATTCTGGACTCAATAAATTTCATTGGCAGCATTGTATGATTCTCGCAAAATAGACACGATACTTCACGACTATGAAATAGAATGTGCTGTGGGTGCCGCAGTATGTAAAAAAAAAGGAAGCAGAGCGATTTCAAATTTGAACTCCCTCTGCTTTTTATTTTATGATTTTGGTTTTTCTAATTTCTTTTTGAAACAAAAGTGAGGGGCAGACTGCACTTAAAAAAATCGAGTCAATTGTCACTTCGGCAAACGTTCATTTTGAACAGCTTGATCTTACTGACTTTGCATCCATTGAAGCACCCGCAAAACGAATGTTCAATAAATATCAAAAGATAGACGTTCTTATTAATAATGCAGGAGTTATTATGAACAAAGAGCGGCAAGTAACAAAGGATGGCTTTGAATTACAGTTTGGCACAAATTACCTTGGGCATTTTGCTTTGACTGCTCATCTTATACCGCTTTTGCGAAAAGGACATAACTCTCGTGTAGTTAATGTCTGTGCCCTAGCCACTAATCATGAAGTAATAAACTTTGATGATTTACAGTCAGAACAGTCATATAAAATCATGGCGGTATATGGGCAATCAAAGCTAGCCAATTTGATTTTTTCACTTGAGTTTCATCGTCGCAGCGTAGCCGAAAATTGGGGCATTATGAGCATTGCCGCTCATCTGGGTTTATCCAGGTCAGATTTGATTGACAATGGAACAAAAGAAAAAAGTAAGGTACCTCGAAACGGTTGACGAATGTGGATTTTGACACGACAGCGTCAATACAGGTTTAAGGTTTTATGAGTTGTAAAGTAATAAAATTGGGAATTTATATACTTTAGTTTAACTGACAATTTTAATAAACTTAAAAAATTAATTGGTATGGGATAATTAGTATTGTTGGTCTTAAACTGGTTTTAGGACATGATTTTAGACTGGTGCATTAAATTATATAGTTGTCTGAGTTTATAATAATCCTAATTTTTTAGCTTTTTCAATTAAATCTTTATCGCTTCCTTTTCCTTGTAAAAGCTGATCTTTGATACTTGCTTTTCTTTTTTCTATTGCACTCATAGAAAGAGGGATATATTCTGGTAGATTTACTGTTTTAACTCCTTGTGAAATTAAGATTAAAATCTGATTATCATGATTATCCCAATTTATATTTTTTTTGAACAAATTTCTTTGAGATTCTATTATAGTCTTGCTTTGGAATATTTCTCCTTCTATGATTTTCTTACAAATGACAGGAAACAATTCGAAGTTAATATCATTCTTAGAAATAAATCCTTCAGGTTTTACTCCTTTAATTATTTTATCGACAGTTAAGGGTTCGCTATGCATTGTAAGAAGAACAATTTTACAATTTTTAAATTTTTGTCGAATAACTTCTGCTAAGTCAATACCATTATTGATATTCATTTTTTTGCTTGGCGGAAGGTTAATATCCAATAAAGCAAAGTCAATCTCTCTGCCTTGATTTAATTCTAAAATTATTTTATTATAAGCATCCTCACAGTTATAACTCGTTATAAAATTAGGCATTTTTTTTTTGAACTCTTTATCAGATAATAGATTTATATAACTGTCAACAGTCATAGGATGGTCATCAACTACCAAAATATTAAGGAGCATGTTCATTTTTTTATACTATTTTATACAAATCTAATTAAATATTACGGATTTACCGTACAATTTAATTGAAGTTTATATGTTCTTTTATTCTGAAAATATTATTAATTTAAATTAATTGTTTTTATGAGAAGTAAATTATATATAACAGGTCTAATTTTTATTTCACTGTTGGTTTTTTCATGTTCAAATGATGATTATGAAAATCCTAAAGTTGAAAATAACAATTTAAAACTAATTTCTAAAGAAGAATTAAAAGGTGATTTAAACAAAAAAGTAATTGATTCAGCCTCCATCAGAACAAGTGAAATTATTGAAGCAGAAGGGGAACCAATTAATCCTAAACCACCAAGACGTTAGTGAAAAAAAACTTATATTTTTGAAAATTAGATTCTCTTAATTATGCTATATTTGATGCTCTTAAAGCAATTTTTGTATTGAGAATATCTACTAAAATAATAGTGCTTTTCTTTTTGTTAATCATTTTTTTTTCATGTAAAAAAAGTGAACCTATTTTATTTGATAAAATTCATCTTGGTACTTTAGTAGAAAGCAAAAAAGAAAGATACCTGGATTCGATAATAGATTTACTAAAATCAAGAAAAAATGATTCGGTTACCAGAAATTTGTATTTAAAAATTGCTTCGGAATATTACTATCTTAATAATTCAAAAAAATCTTTAAATTCCAGCCTAAAAGTGCTAGAACTTTCTCAATTGACAAACGATAGTGTCAGAATGGCAAAGTCACTATATTATGCTGGAGATTGTTATGAATACTATAAAAAGGATAGTGCCTACTTTTATTATTTAAAAGCCGAAAAAATATATAATAAAATTCATGACCATGATAATGTGGGCAGAATGTTATTTAATAAAGCTCATGTTTTATTTTATGATGGAAATTATGTAGAGTGTGAAATTGAAGCTTCTAAGGCGTTACAGTATTTAAAAAAATCTGCAAACCATGAATTAGTTTATTCTTGTAACACCTTAATGGGTAATTGTTTAGAGAAGTTAAGTAATTATAATAAAGCATTACAATATCATAAACAAGCATTGGCGGAATTAAAAAAAATGAAAGCTAATGACGTTCTTAATGATTACTATATAAGTTCTATTGTTAATATTTGTAATCTATATGATTTAAAAGAAGAGTATTCTAAGTCAATAAAAAAATTACAAGGGCTGCTTTCGAAAGATTTGAAAAAAAAACGACTTTTATATGCTAACGTTTTAAGTAATCTGGCTTATTCAAAAATGAGAAGCGGAGATTATAAAAATGTAGAATCAATGTTTTTTGAATCTTTGAAAATTGTTGACAGTATAGGGGTTGAATCCTATATATTATATAAGAAAATCTATATTGGAGATTTTTTTTTAACACAGAAAGATACCGCAAAATCAATTCAGGTTTTGAAAGAAGCTAACCAGCTTGCAATTAAAATTAAAAGTAGTAATGAGATCTTAAGTTCGTTGAAATTGCTTTCTGAAATAGATAAAAAAAATAGTTTGTTTTATACTAACTATTATATAAAAGTAAGTGACAGTATAAATGCAGTGCAAAAAAATGCTCATGATAAATATGCCAGAATAGAATATGAAACTTCAAGAATTGAAGATGAAAATAAGGTTTTGACAAAAAAAAATCTATACATTTTAATTATTTCATTTATACTAATACTTTTATTCCTGATCATTCTTGTTCTAAGATATTCAAAATATAAAAATAAAGAACTGCAGTTTTTAATTGAACAGAAGAAAGCCAATGAAGAAATTTATTTATTGCTAATGGAACAAAAAGAGCAAATAAATATTGCAAGAGAAAATGAAAAAGCTAAAATAGCCAGAGAATTACATGACGGAGTAATGAATAGAATTTACGGAATCAGAATGAATTTAGGTTTTTTTAATTCTAAGAATAGTGAAGAAATAATTGAAAAACGAAAAGGTTATATTACAGAGTTACAAAATGTCGAAAATGAAATAAGAATGATATCGCATGAATTAAATCAGAATTCATTTTTTGAAGGAAATGATTTTGATACTTTGCTAATGAGTTTAATCAATGACCAAAAGGATATTAGTTCTGTACAATTTAAGTGCATTGTTGAAGATTCTATAGATTGGACTTCTATTGAAAATATCTATAAAATAAATTTGTACAGAATAATTCAGGAATCAATTTTAAATGTTAACAAATATTCAAATGCCACTAATTGTGAAATTAAAATTCAAAAAAAAGATGGTAATTCATTGAAGTTAACCATTATTGACGATGGAGATGGATTTAACATTAAAAGATCTAAAAGTGGAATTGGATTGACTAATATGAAGAACAGAACTCTTTCCTTACAAGGCAAATTTAAAATTAAATCAAAAATATCCAGGGGGACAAAAATAATAGCAACTTTTAATCTTGACACTATAGTTGTAGATACCTGAAAATTGTTTTTTTTTATTTCCACAACTAAAATCTTATCCTTTTTTGATGTTATAAATAGCATCTCCAAATACTAAATCTTCAAGAGTATTTATTATAATAATTTCATAAAGTACTTAGGGATTAAATAAATCTCTGATTTACCAAAAGTAAATTTAAAACATACTAATTTTATAGAAGTAGTATTGTTTTTTTTTAATGTAAAAAGATCTTTAATTTATTATTTAATATCTTTATTTATAATGTATTACGTGTTATTTATGAATTTGTAAGTCCGTAATTTTTATATCAAAAGTCCGTAAATTTATAAGAAAAATTACTACTATTTTAGCAAAAAATCTATTGTGTTTAAGAATTAGAACATAACATTTTAAAGCAATCATTTTGACTTGGAGCTTAATTAGAGAATCGAAAAAAAGCTTCAATAATCATAATAGTACTTAAAAAAATAAAGAATAGTAATAGAATACTGATTGTAAACAAGAAATACGAATTGACAGATTATGGATAAGAGCGTAGTGGCTAATAATTTTTATTTAGTTAGAAAATATTGGAAGAAAAAAATAGCTGATAGAATGCAGGTTTTGGGTTTGCAGGATCGACAAAATAATCTATCGTGTATTACTGTTCAAGCAGCTAATCTAAACTATTTTAACAAGCTTACAAATAGAAATCTAATAGCTCAGGCCACAGTTTTAAGTGCTATTTATTCTTTTTTGTTAAAGAGGCTCATTAATGAGTTTGATGGCTTTGTTGTTTCAGATTATAAAGAGAAATCTAATTCTTTGCTGCTGTCACTTCCTGTAAATTTAAATTTATCTTTTAAAGAATATCTTCAAGAAGTAAAATTTGAAATTTTAGAGACATTAAAACATTCAGAATATATTAATGATGATTTATCAGAAAACATCGATTTTAAAGATTTAAGTATTTTTTCTAATTATAGTATTAGGTTTAACTCGGTAATTCATTTAGATTGTAATGGTATTTTGTTTAATGTAAAAATAAATGAGAAGGAAGATATTGAAATTAACGTTTCTTATTTAGAAGATTTTGTAAAGAAAACAATTGTTGAGTATCTGGTTAAAGAGTTTAGCCGGTTTATAGTTAATTTAGAAAATAACATAACAACTAACCTATCATATTATGAATTGCTGTCTGATACAGAAAAGCATCAATTATTAGTAGATTTTAATGCTACCGATGGGGCTTATCCGAAAGAAAAAACAATAATTGATTTATTTGAAGAACAAGTTGCTAAAACACCGAATAATGTTGCTGTTTTATTCAAAGATTCGAATTTAACCTATTCTGTATTAAATAAAAAAGTCAACCAGTTAGCCCATTATATTTCCTCTAAACACACCATAAACAAGGGAGATATTATTGGTGTGTTTTTACCTAAATCAGATATTGGAATCATTTCCTTATTGGCAATATTAAAGCTAGGCGTAGTTTATTTACCAATCGATACTAATTATCCTCAGGAAAGAATTGATTATTTGATAAAAGACAGTGGTTTAAAATTATTAATTACTGATAGTTCTGCAGCGTTAGAGATCAATAATTGCGAGAGAATAACTTTACAATCAGTAAATTTTGATACTTACAATGGAGAGAATATCAATACAGCTATTTCACCAAACGATTTAGCATATATAATTTATACATCGGGTTCTACAGGATATCCAAAAGGAGTAGAGATTGAGCATACGAGTAATATAAATATGTCTCTGGATCAGATTAAATCTTTTGAGATTAGTAAAGATGATAAGATTGTATGGTTTGCTTCAGTAGCTTTTGATGCATCTATATCGGAGATTATGATGAGTTTGTACAGCGGCGCATTATTATGTATTCCGACAGAAGAAGTTATAAAAGACAAAGATCAATTTATACACTTTTTAAAAGAAACAAAAGCAACAGTAGTCACTTTTCCTCCCAGCTATTTAGGATTATTATCCGAAAAGGATATTTCGGGATTGCGATGTGTTATTACAGCTGGAGAATCAGCTAATCCAACTAAAGCAATTGCTGTTGTAAAATCTGGAATTGATTATTATAATGCTTATGGACCTACAGAATGTGCGGTTTGTGTGTCGATTTACAAGATGTCCGAAAATGATTTTGATAAGATAGTCATTCCAATTGGCAAACCAATATCGAATACTAAAATTTACATATTAGACGAAGCGTTGCAGCCCTTACCAATAGGTGTTGCAGGAAAGATATATATATCGGGTGCCGGTGTCGGCAGAGGGTATTTAAACAAACCGGAACTTACTTTGGAGAAGTTCGTCGCAAATCCTTTTAAGACAGACGAACGGATGTATGATACCGGAGATTTAGGCTGCTGGTTATCCGATGGAAATATTGAATTTTTGGGACGAAAAGACTATCAGGTAAAAATAAGAGGATACAGGATAGAATTGGGGGAAATAGAAAACACAATTTTACAGTATTCTGATGATTTAAAACAAGTAGTTGTCGAATTAAAAGAAAACAACCACGAGAAAGTATTGGTAGCCTATCTGGTAGCCACGACGCAAATCGATAAATCTAAATTGAGAACTTTTCTGCAAAATGTGCTGCCTGACTATTTGGTTCCGGGTTTTTATATAGCATTAGATAAATTGGCTTTAACTCCAAATGGGAAAATAGACAGAAAAGCACTGCCGGATATTACCAGTGATGACCTAATAAGAAAAGCTTATGTAAAACCAGAAAATGAAACCGAAAAAAGTTTAGTCGCCATATGGCAGGAAGTGTTGGGAATAGAGAAAATTGGAATTACAGATGATTTTTTTGAGTTAGGCGGACATAGTTTAATTATAGCTCAGGTAATTAACAGAATCCAAAAACAATTGGGAAAAACGGTTTCTTTTAAAACGTTTTTCACA
This sequence comes from Flavobacterium piscis, assembly GCF_031457575.1. Taxonomy (GTDB): domain Bacteria; phylum Bacteroidota; class Bacteroidia; order Flavobacteriales; family Flavobacteriaceae; genus Flavobacterium; species Flavobacterium piscis_A. Next base: position 69,398 of record NZ_JAVDWQ010000005.1, read on the forward strand.
AACCCAAACATACGTGCATTAAGCAAACAATTGCAGGATAATGATTATTTTTCAATCCCTAAAACTTCCGAAGCGCATTCATATCCACTAACGGCAGCACAAAAACGGTTATGGATACTGAGTCAGTTAGATGGAGGTACATTGGCCTATAATATGCCTGCAACGATAAAATTAAGAGGAACTGTTGATATACCGAAATTTGAAGAATCATTTAGCCTATTGGTTTGTCGCCATGAGATTTTAAGAACCTGTTTTAAAGCGACTGATGAGGGTGAAGTTCAACAATTTATAATTCCGGCAGAACAAGTAAACTTTAAGATAACGGAACAAGATTTTAGTTCGGCAGAAAATCAGGAGAAAGTTGTTTTTGAGTATTTGCAGAATAAAAATAGTCAGCCTTTTAATTTAGAACAAGCACCACTGGTAAGAGCTTCCTTAATCAAATTAAAAGTAGACGAATATGTTTTTTTTCTATCCCTGCATCATATCATTGGCGATGGCTGGTCAATAGAACTGTTAATAGCCGAAGTTGTAAAAACCTATAATGCATTACTACAAGGAAAAGAAATTACTTTCCCTGAATTAAGCATTCAATATAAAGATTATGCGGTATGGCAGAATGCGGAATTACAAAATGAGAAACAGCAACTATCAAAAGAATATTGGTTAGACCAGTTTATGGGAGAATTACCGGTATTAAATTTGCCAGGCTTTAACGCCCGTCCTTTGGTACAAACCTACAATGGTGATACTATAAACCATAAGTTTTCGGATGCTTTTTTGGAAAAATTAAAGCTATTTTCAAAAGAGCACGATGTTACTTTGTTTATGACTTTAATGTCAGGTATAAATGCACTGTTGCATAGATATACTGGTCAGAACGATATTATATTAGGAACCCCGATAGCAGGAAGAGAGCATCCCGATTTGGAGAATCAAATGGGATTATATCTAAACACGCTTGCTATACGAACCCAATTAAAAGAAAAAAGTAATTTTCTGGATATAGTTGCACTGCAAAAAGAAACTTTATTAAGTGCATATGACCATCAAAATTATCCTTTTGATGAGCTGGCAGGAAAATTAAATTTAAAAAGAGATACCAGCCGCTCTGTTTTATTTGACGTCCTGGTAGTGTTGCAAAACCAGCAACAGTTGAATAATCTTAATACTGAAGATCTCATTGACCTTGAAATAAGCAATTATGAGTTTAAGAGTAAAACATCTCAATTTGATGTTAGTTTTATTTTCGTTGAAACAGAAGGATTAGATCTGAGAATTGAATACAATACAGATATCTACGACGGCTATCTCATCGAAAGAATGTTTGGTCATTTTGAAAATCTAATGCTGCAAACATTAGAACAACCTGAGTTGCTTATTCAGGAAGTAGATTATTTAACCAAGGAAGAGAAGCATCACCTACTATTTGATCTGAACAACACTACGATCGAATATCCTTTTGGTAAAACGGTACTGAATTTATTTGAAGAACAGGTTGCCAGAACCCCAAATAACATAGCCATAGTATTTGAAGAAATACAGTTAACCTACAAAGAGCTTGACGAGCAATCCAGTCAATTGGCCGGTTATCTGACTACGAATTATGCTATTGAAGCCGATGATTTGGTTGGAATCATACTCGAGAGAAGTGAGCGAATGATTATTTCTATTTTCGGTATATTAAAATCGGGAGGTGCTTATGTTCCGATGGATGTGCATTATCCTCAGGAAAGAGTAGACTTTATAACAAGCGATGCCAAACTAAAACTTAGCATTGATGAATTTGAATTTGAGAAATTTAAGTTACAGCAGGATTCTTACAGCACATTAGCGCCTGAGCGAGGAGATTTAATTAATCATCTGGCATATTGTATTTACACTTCCGGCTCAACAGGAAACCCAAAAGGTGTACTGAACCATCACGCAGGTCTGTACAATCGCCTGATGTGGATGAAAGAATATCTGGAAGTGGAAGAGAAGGAAGTATTTCTTCAAAAAACCCCTTATACCTTTGACGTTTCCGTTTGGGAGCTGATTCTTCCTTTCCTTACCGGAAGTACTCTTGTTGTAGCCAAACCCGAAGGGCATAAGGATGTTGCCTATTTGCAGGAAATAATAAGTAAGAAACAGGTATCCATAGTACATTTTGTGCCTTCGATGTTAGGGGTTTTCCTGTTGGATGCAGATAGCGAAAAATGCAATAGCTTATCATATATTGTGTGCAGTGGTGAAGAGTTGCCAGCACTTATGGCACAGGAATGCAAAGAAAAATTTGTAAAGGCGCAATTGCACAATCTCTATGGTCCTACAGAAGCAGCTATTGATGTAACAGCGATCAATTTGGCAGGAGTAGATGTAATCGAGCAAGGAGTGAGCATTGGCAAACCTATCGCAAACACCAGTATTTATATTGTCAATAATTCCCTTGGTCTGCAACCCTTTGGAGTACCGGGTGAGTTATTAATTTCGGGCATACAGGTTGCCAGAGGGTATCTGAACCTTCCCGAACTTACACAAGACCGTTTTATAGCCGACCCGTTCAGGGCAGGCTATCAGGTGTACCGCACCGGTGACATTGCACAATGGAAATCGGACGGTTCTATCCATTATATGGGAAGAATAGACAATCAGGTTAAAATAAGAGGCAACAGGATTGAGCTGGGCGAGGTAGAAAACGCGATCATGTCTTACGGTGGTATTCAGCAAGTTGTAGCAACTCCTAAAGAATTAAAAGCAGAGAAAGTGTTGGTGGCTTATTATCTTTTAGAAAGGGGAACCACAATAGACAAATCTGCGGTACGTACTTATTTGCAGGGAAAACTTCCCGAATTTATGATACCTGGTTTTTATGTACAGCTGGAAACCTTACCAATGACTTCCAGTGGTAAAGTCGATCGTAAAGCCTTACCTGAAATAGCAGGCGGTGATCTTATTCGCAATGAATACGTGGCACCTGGAAATGCAACAGAAGAAAAACTGGCGACCATCTGGCAGGACATTCTTGGAATTGATAAGATTGGGATTAATGATAACTTTTTTGAGTTGGGTGGTGACTCCATACGTGCAATACGAATTTTGGCAAAAATTAATAAAGAACTCAACATAAATTATAAGCTGGCAGATATCTACACGTTGCCGTCTATAAAAAAAATATTATCTATAGAAACGGAACGAACAACGAGTGAGATTCCAATGGCAATCAAGGCTGAAGTTGAAGCGCAATTTGAAAATCTGGAAAAAGAATTTAATCCGTATGAATTTTATGAAGAGAGAAAATTTCTGAAGGGTACAAATAAGGAAGACTCTGAGGAAATTAATGGCATAGCACTATTTTCGGAAGAAAAAATTGTTTCTATTTATCCTATGAGTGATATTGAATTAGGGATGCTGTTTGGTTCTCTCGCAACCCGAAATAAAGGAGTTTATCACGATCAGTTCATTTTTCCATTGCCAACAGCAAAATTTGACAAGGAATCATTTACTAAAGCAATTTTACTTTTAACTGAAAAGCATGAAATTCTCAGAACAGCGTATAATATTGAAAGATATAGTACCCCTGTGCATCTTGTTTATGAAAAAATAGCAGTCAAATTAGACTATGAAGATCTTTCGGCAAATAACCAGGAAGAAATTTACACTAAAATAAATGAATTTATGATTCATGAGAGAATTCACAATTCTTTTGTTACATCTGAACCGGGTTTATGGAGGATGAAAATTTATAAAACGGACGAAAAAGAATACAACCTCCTTTTCCAATTTCACCATGCCATATTAGATGGTTGGAGCGTGGCTACCTTAATGACAGAACTAAATAATGTTTACCTGTCTGTTTTAAATAATAAAAAAGTAGCAACAGAGAAATTATCACTAACTTATAAAGATTATGTTTTTGAGCAAAATTGTATTAAAAAGAATGATAAGTACAATGATTTCTGGAAAGAAAATTTAAGCGAATATAAAAAGCTGGGTATTTTCACAGAAGAAAATTTTTCAAAGAGACATGATTTTACGATTGAGGGAGAGCTTTACAATTCATTACTGCAATTTAGCCAGACTCATGGTTTAAGTTTAAAAACAATATCCTTTGCAGCCTATTTACATACCTTAAAAACGCTAACCTATGATGGAGATCTAATTGTAGGTATTGTGACAAGCGGAAGACCTTTGCAGGAAGATGCAGATAAAATATTGGGTTGTTTCCTAAACACCATTCCTTTTCGAATTAAGGAAGCAAATGGAACTGCACTTTCATTTGTAGAAAAAATTGATGAATTATTAATCCTTCATAAACAGTTTGAAAGGATTAGCCTGAATGAATTGCAGACACGTTTCTCTTTAAACAAGAAAGGAGAGAATCCTTTTTTTGATACTCATTTTAATTATATCGATTTTCATATTTATAACGATCTTAGTGTACATGATGATGAAAAATTAACCGAATTTAGATTTGCAGAACTCAATTTTGAAGCAACAAATACATTCCTGGACCTAAACATTCGTCCGGTTGTAAACGGCATAAAAGCATCATGGAATCAGCAAAGAGCCTTAAAATACGGCTTAACAATAGAGCAGCTTCAAGAATACTATACTAACTTTTTATCTACATTGGTAAGTTCGGGTAATGCTGTTTTAAAAAATGAATCTGTTTTGTCAGAAATAGAGAAGCATCACCTACTATTTGATCTGAACAACACTACGATCGAATATCCTTTTGGTAAAACGGTACTGAATTTATTTGAAGAACAGGTTGCCAGAACCCCAAATAACATAGCCATAGTATTTGAAGAAATACAGTTAACCTACAAAGAGCTTGACGAGCAATCCAGTCAATTGGCCGGTTATCTGACTACGAATTATGCTATTGAAGCCGATGATTTGGTTGGAATCATACTCGAGAGAAGTGAGCGAATGATTATTTCTATTTTCGGTATATTAAAATCGGGAGGTGCTTATGTTCCGATGGATGTGCATTATCCTCAGGAAAGAGTAGACTTTATAACAAGCGATGCCAAACTAAAACTTAGCATTGATGAATTTGAATTTGAGAAATTTAAGTTACAGCAGGATTCTTACAGCACATTAGCGCCTGAGCGAGGAGATTTAATTAATCATCTGGCATATTGTATTTACACTTCCGGCTCAACAGGAAACCCAAAAGGTGTACTGAACCATCACGCAGGTCTGTACAATCGCCTGATGTGGATGAAAGAATATCTGGAAGTGGAAGAGAAGGAAGTATTTCTTCAAAAAACCCCTTATACCTTTGACGTTTCCGTTTGGGAGCTGATTCTTCCTTTCCTTACCGGAAGTACTCTTGTTGTAGCCAAACCCGAAGGGCATAAGGATGTTGCCTATTTGCAGGAAATAATAAGTAAGAAACAGGTATCCATAGTACATTTTGTGCCTTCGATGTTAGGGGTTTTCCTGTTGGATGCAGATAGCGAAAAATGCAATAGCTTATCATATATTGTGTGCAGTGGTGAAGAGTTGCCAGCACTTATGGCACAGGAATGCAAAGAAAAATTTGTAAAGGCGCAATTGCACAATCTCTATGGTCCTACAGAAGCAGCTATTGATGTAACAGCGATCAATTTGGCAGGAGTAGATGTAATCGAGCAAGGAGTGAGCATTGGCAAACCTATCGCAAACACCAGTATTTATATTGTCAATAATTCCCTTGGTCTGCAACCCTTTGGAGTACCGGGTGAGTTATTAATTTCGGGCATACAGGTTGCCAGAGGGTATCTGAACCTTCCCGAACTTACACAAGACCGTTTTATAGCCGACCCGTTCAGGGCAGGCTATCAGGTGTACCGCACCGGTGACATTGCACAATGGAAATCGGACGGTTCTATCCATTATATGGGAAGAATAGACAATCAGGTTAAAATAAGAGGCAACAGGATTGAGCTGGGCGAGGTAGAAAACGCGATCATGTCTTACGGTGGTATTCAGCAAGTTGTAGCAACTCCTAAAGAATTAAAAGCAGAGAAAGTGTTGGTGGCTTATTATCTTTTAGAAAGGGGAACCACAATAGACAAATCTGCGGTACGTACTTATTTGCAGGGAAAACTTCCCGAATTTATGATACCTGGTTTTTATGTACAGCTGGAAACCTTACCAATGACTTCCAGTGGTAAAGTCGATCGTAAAGCCTTACCTGAAATAGCAGGCGGTGATCTTATTCGCAATGAATACGTGGCACCTGGAAATGCAACAGAAGAAAAACTGGCGACCATCTGGCAGGACATTCTTGGAATTGATAAGATTGGGATTAATGATAACTTTTTTGAGTTGGGTGGTACTTCTTTTCAGCTTATCAAATTACAAAAAATGATTGAATTGTTATGGCCCAATAAAATGGTTATTTCGGATTTGTTTGAATTTAATTCGATTAAAGACATAGCTTTCTTTATCAATAAGGATTCAGGACAAACTGATTTAGAAGAAAAAGACGAGATGAAATTCTTTGAAATATAAAAACAAACGATTATGGATATTGCATTAATTGGAGTTAGTATAAAATATGCTGATATAACAACCCTGCAACAGTTTGCAGAAGTTATTAGAAATAATAGTATTTGTATAAAACAGCCTACAGAAGATAGAGTCTTATATTCGAAAATAGATAAAAAAGAGCAGTATCATCCTTATGGTTATTTGGACAGGGCTGATTTCTTTGATCATGAATTTTTTAATTTGTCAAAAGGAGAAGCCAATGCAATAGATCCTGGGCACCGAATGATTCTGGAAGGAGTCTGTAATGCTATTGAAAATAGCGGATATGATTTAGACTATATTTCATCTCAAAATACAGGATTGTTTACAACCACTCAAACCGGACTTTATAATTTATTGTACCAATCTGAAAATAAAGGATTGGATTTTATAGGTGGACTAGCTTCTATTGGGGGTGGAAGAGTGGCTAATGTTTTGAATATCAGAGGACCGGTCATGAACATAGATACAGCATGTTCTTCCTCTCTGGTTGCTCTTCATGAAGCCGTGCAAAACATAAAAAGAGGTGAAATTGATTTAGGCATAGTTGCAGGTTCACGCTTATTATTTCTGTTTAATGAAGCTAATAGTTTCGAAAAAGATGCTATAATGTCTACCGATGGGATGTGCAGAGCGTTTGATGAAGATGCCTCTGGAACTGCAGGAGGAGAAGGTATTGCAGTTGTTATTTTAAAAAGGTTAAATCATGCCATAAAGGATAATGATAACATTTTAGCAGTAATAAAAGGATCAGCTATTAATAATGACGGAAGCAGTTCTAATAGTATAGCGGCTCCTAGCCCCGTTGCCCAAAAGAATGTAATTTTAAGTGCTTGTAAAAATGCAGCTATTCCTGTATCCAGCATTAGTTATATAGAAACACATGGAACAGGAACTAAATTAGGAGATCCTATAGAGTACAAAGGTATAAAAGATGCTTTTTCCTCTGATAACGAACCATATTCAGTTCGTTTGGGAACTTTAAAACCAAATATTGGACATCTGGATAATATGTCAGGATTATTTGGATTTATAAAAGCAGCTCTTGTACTAAAGGAGAAAGAGTTTTTCCCATTGGCTAATTTTAATACGGTAAATAAATTTATTGAAGAAGACCCTAATATTCTTTTGCAAAAAGAGGGGACCAAATGGCATACGGATAAAATTAGAAGAGCAGGAGTTAGCTCATTTGGTTTGAGCGGTACAAATGCACACATTATACTTGAAGAATATAAAGCAAATGAAGTAACAGATTCATATACAGGCAACAATAACTGGTTTAAGATAGCTGCAAAGAACAAAAATACTTTAAGAGAGTATATTGACAATATTTATAATTTTATTTCTGAAAATACTCCCATAGAAGATTTAGCCTATACTTTAAATACTGGCAGAAAAGATTATAAATATCGATTGGCAGTATCAGGTAATACTATTGCTGAAATAAAGAGATCGCTTTTAGCCCAAAGAGAGAATGAGCAAATTAGTACAGTAAAGTATACTAAAATCGCTTTATTATATCTTTCTGATAAAGTTTCAAATGTAGAAAATTTCTTAAAATGCAATCAATTTAAAGATACTTTCCTCAGCCTGCAAAAGGAGCTTGACAATCCTGAAACAGATTTTGCTGTTTCACAAACTTTAGCATTCCAGATTTCCCTATTCAGATACCTGAATTCAAAAGGATTTAATGTAAACCAGCTTATTTGTAATGGTAATATTGCTAAAAATTCCAAAGAAATAATTGAAGGAAAAAACAGCATTACTAAAGATTTAAAATTTGATGAAGATTTTAATTTAGACTTAGGGAAATTAAAAGTACTGGCCAAAAACTGTGCTGATAACAACATATTGTTAGTTGTCGTCGGTAACAATAACCATTCGATGCCAAGTATTTTCGAATCATTAACAGAAGAACAAATTCCATGCATAGATGTATTAAAAATCATGGAAAATAATAATTGGAATTTGTTATGGAGCAGCTTATATAATAATGGATTAGAGTTTAACTGGAAAGAATTTTACAGCAATGAAGTTTTCAAGAAAGTTATAGCACCGACATATCCATTTGAAAAAATTTCATGTTGGAATGAGAATAAAAATCCTTTATTATTTAATAATCTAAATTCAAAACCAAATATAGAACAACCAAAACTTATTGTTAAAAATCTGAGTGAGGAAGAAATTGTGGTTGGTATTTTAAAAGAAATTTTAAAAAATGAAAATTTAACTCTTACGGATGATTTTTTTGAATTAGGTGGTAATTCTATTGTAGGCGTTCAGTTTATAAACCGGGTAAATGAATTATTTGGTATCACCATACACTTTGATGCATTGTTTGAATGTTATGAAATTAATGAAATTGTAACTCTTATAAAAGAAGCGGTTAAGGACAGGAACAGCAATGATCTTGCAATACTTCCGGAGAAGAATGAATTTGCTTTTGAAACCCTTGAAGCATCAAACTCACAACAAAGAATGTGGATTGAATCTCTGGTAGATTCGTCGATGCAATCTATATATAATATTACATTAACCTACAATACCAAAGGAAGTTTAAATATTGATGTTTTTAAAGAAACAATACAGAAATTAATCTGGATGCATCCCTGCTTGCGGTCAACGTTCTTTGCCGATGAGGACGGAACAATCCAGCAGAAAATAAAGGAGATTAAAAATATAGAGATAGATAACTTTTTTTTTACTTTTTATTCTACAAATGACCCTTTTATTGTGGAGCAAAAAACAAAAGAAATTCAAAATTTTAAATTTGATTTAGAACATGGAGAATTATTTCAGGCAACTGTTCTTCAAATAGATGAAAGTAATTACAAAATACTTTTTGTGTTTCATCACATCATTTTTGATGGTTGGTCTACAGGTGTTTTTATAAAAGATTTTGTGACTATTTACAAGCAAATTATAAATAATATATATGTTTCCACAGCTCCTAAAAATGATTATTTTGAATATCTGATCTGGCTGAAAGACAATTTACAGATCGAAAAAACAGCATCTTATACAGACTACTGGACAGAGAAATTAGGGAACATTAATTCAAATTTAAAATTAGGAAATCCTGATGCCGGATCTTTAGAAGGAGCTCGTTTAAACTTTAGCATTGATAAAAAACTAAAAGATAAATTAGTTGATTATGCCAATAAAAACAGGGTTACACTATTTAGTATTCTAATTTCTTCCGTAAGAATCTCATTATATAAACTGGCTCAGGAAAATTTTGTAATCGGTACTGCTGTGTCCGGAAGGGTTAAAAAGGAATTTGAATCTACAATTGGTATGTTTATCAATACACTGCCTATTTATACCGAAATTGATACTGATAAAAGTTTTGCTGATTGTGTTGCCGATGAAATGAATACTATTATAAAAGCATTAGAATATCAGATATATCCTTATGATCTAATATTGAATGATTTGAAAATAGTGAATAAGAAATCATTTTTTGATGTAATGGTGGTATTGCAAAATCAAAACAACAGGGCAGGAATGGTTGGCAAGAGTGATCTGCCGTTTGAAATTGAAGAAGAGATTAATCAGACTTCTGTATTTTCAAGATTCAATTTATCCTTTACTTTTTTCGATGTTTTTGATGCTATTGAATTGGAATTGGAATACAAAACAGGTGTATTCAGTCAAGAGTTTGTACATGCAATGATTGATACGTTTTTCCATCTTCTTGAACAATTTGTCGATGTTCCTGAACAAAAGATCTCCCAGTTTTCGATTTTAAACAAAAATCAGTTTGATGTTATTGTATACGGATTTAATAACACCAAATCTGATTTTCCAGAAGATAAAACCATTATAGAGGTATTTGAACAACAAGTAGAAAAAACGCCAGATAATATAGCGGTTATTTTTGAAGATAGGCAAGTAACGTATCAGGAACTCAATGCAGAAGCCAATCAGTTGGGCAGCTTTTTAAGAGAGCTTTTCCAAATTGTACCCGATGATCTGATAGGAATCAAGCTTGAACGAAGCGACAAAATGATTCTGGCTATTTTAGGAATACTCAAAGCAGGTGCTGCTTATGTGCCTATAGATCCTGCTTACCCCCAGGAAAGAATTGATTATATAGAGAAGGACAGCAATTGTAAAATTGTAATTGATGAAAATGTATTACTACTATTTTATAAAAATCAAAATGTATACCTCGATAAGAATATTGAAAAAATAAATAGCTCAAAAGATTTGGCCTATATTATTTACACTTCAGGGACTACAGGCCATCCAAAAGGTGTGATGGTCGAACATAGGAATGTAGTTAACCTGATCGTTTCGCAGACAAAACAGTTTAAAATAGACGAGAACGAAAAAATTATTCAGCTTTCTAACTATACTTTTGATGCATCTGTAGAGCAAATATTTCTAGCCCTTTGCAATGGTGCGCACCTGTACATTATTTCAAGAACAGCATTATTAGAAGCAGATATTTTTGCAGAATTTATTTCTAAAAATGAAATTACACATCTTCATGCAGTACCATCTGTTTTAGAGAAAATAACACCAAGTAGCCGTTTTAGTTTAAAAAGAGTGATTGCTGGAGGTGACAATTGTTCTGGAAAACTGGCGGAATTATGGGGTACGACTTGTGATTTTTATAACGAATATGGTCCAACCGAAACTACAGTGACTTCGATAGAACTTCTTTATGATAAGAAAAGGACTTTTTGTATTGGTAGTCCAATTTCAAATACGCAAGTGTATATTCTCGACAACAACCTTTTTCCAACACAATTAGGGGTTCTGGGTAAAATTTATATTTCCGGTGCTGGGGTAACCCGTGGTTATTTGAATAAACCGGAGCTTACATCTGAAAAATTTATTGATAATCCCTTTGTGATTAATACAAAAATGTATGATACCGGAGATTTAGGAAGATGGCTGCCAGATGGAAATATTGAATTTTTAGGCAGAAACGACGATCAGGTAAAAATAAGAGGTTTCAGAATTGAACTGGGTGAAATAGAAAATATTCTTTTACAATTTTCGTCACATTTACAACAAGTTGTAGTACAGCCGCAAGATGTAAACGGAGATAAAATACTAGTAGCCTATTATGTTTCGGATAACGAAATTGACAAAAAAGAAATTCGCAGCTATCTCATCACTAAGCTTCCTGAATATATGGTTCCTTCCTTTCTTGTCGCGCTGGAACACATGCCCTTAACTGCCAACGGAAAAATAGATCGTAATGCATTGCGGGGCATCAGCGAAGAAGATATTATAAGGAAAGAATATGTGCAACCAAGAAATGAAATCGAACAAAAAATAGCCAAAATATGGCAGGAAATTCTTGGAGTTGAAAAAGTAGGAGCTACAGACAGCTTTTTTGAATTGGGAGGTCATAGTCTGAACGCAACAAAATTAATAAGCATCATTCATAAACAGTTTAATGTTAAATTATCAATTATCGATTTGTTCAATAATATCATATTGGAGGAATTAGCTCTGCTTTTAGAAAATACCATATTGTACAGCAGCAGTAATGAAGAAAATATTTCAATTGAAGAATCTGAAAATTTTACTATATAATTTATAAAGATTTACGCCCTCATCCTGCAATTTCTATGCGTTAAATGAATTTTGACAAGTTGGTATGCGGGGCTAATTTAAATACTAAAAAAACAAAATTACTAATGAATCGGTTATTATTTATAGCATTAATTTTAAGTAACGTATTAACAGCACAAGTCAAAATATCCGGTAAAGTAGTTACTACAGAAAATACCCCTGTAGAGTTTGCTGAAATTGTCCTCTTTGCAAATGGGACTGTTCCTGTAAAAAATCAGGTAACCAATGAAAAAGGGGAGTTTACATTAGAATATAAACCAGGTTCGTACAAATTGCAGATCAATCATTTTAATACTGTTTTATATTCAAAGACAATAGAATTAAATTCAGAACTGAATTTGGGCGAGATAAAAGTAAATATGGCACAGGAATTACAGACTGTCGTGATTACTAAAAGGAAAGAGCTTGTAGAGCGTAAAGTTGACCGGTTGGTTTTTAACATAGAAAACACGATCAGTACAGCGGGTGGCGATGCGATGGATGCTTTGAAAATCACACCTGGGATACAGATTCAGAATGAGAGTATAACCATAGTAGGTAAGAGCACAGTAAGAGTTTTACTAGAGGATAAAATGATTGAACTTGGACAGGAAGAATTGACAAATTTGTTAAAATCAATTCCTTCTGAGAACATCAGGAGTATTGAAGTAATTACAACACCACCGGCTAAATATGAGGCTTTAGGAAACAGCGGACTGATCAATATCAAATTAAAGAAAGCCAAACAGGACTCTTGGAATCTCTCTATCGGGAGTAGTTATCTGCAGCGACACCACGATGGAGAAGGATCGAACACAAGCAATTTTATATACAATAAGGATAAGCTAAGCATGTCTGCTTCCCTGAATTACAGAGAGGGCGGAATCTATCTTGAACAGGAAAGCCGAATTCATTTTGCAGATGGATTATGGGTTTTGAATTACCCGCTTCAGAAAAAAAGTAAAATACTTAACGGAATTTTCAGTATGCAGTATATAGCGACACCCAAATGGTTTTTTGGTTTTCAATATCTTACTAATTTGAATAAAACAGACACTGATGCAACCAGAAGTTTATTGATTTATGATAATGATACTAATGAAGTGACCAAAAATATTACCTCTGTGGGATATGCCTTTTTAAGACCAAAGCTTCATTCAGTAAATTTTTTTAATGAATACAAGCTCAATCAGAAAGCGGGAAAAATGTTCTTTAATTTAGATTACTTTAAATATAAAAGCACTGATTCCAGACCCTATGAGGGGACTTCAGAAGAATATAATCCTCCTAAGGAAGAATTTTTTAAAGGAATTAATAACAACGATCAAAACATTAATAATTTTTCTGGTAAAATTGATTTTGAATTACCAATAGAATGGATTAATTTGAGTTTTGGAGGAAAAGTTTCCTTTTCAGATACAAAGAATTTAATTTCAATCTTCAATAGTGATTTTACAGATGAGCCAGTAACAGATTTACCACTATCAAACTTTGAATTTGGATATAAAGAAAATGTACAGGCAGTATATCTGTCAGGAAATAAGAAGTTTACAAATAATCTGGAATCCCAAATAGGATTGAGAGTTGAAAATACTCAGGCAAAATCGTATGATGTAGCTTTGGATCAATCCATAAACAATAGTTATACAAAGTTATTTCCTTCTTTTAATATCGCTTACACCCCTCAACCTAATTCTGTATACAGAGCAAGCTATAGCCGAAGAATAGACAGGCCTACTTTTGCCCAGTTAAATCCCAACATAGCTTATATCAACCCGTTTCAGAGTATTCAGGGAAATCCTTTATTGCAGCCCGCCTTTATAGATAATTTTGAGTTTATTTATTCTTATAAAAAACTCGAGAGTAAACTGTATTACAGCCATGATAAAAGTGTATTCATGCAAATATCTACACCCGATCCTGAGACCAATGTGGTTCGAATAGTGAACAGAAATATCTTTAATATTGAAAGATACGGGATTTCGGAAATTTATGTCTTCAACAAATTTAAATGGTGGACGAGTAATAATACAGTCGATTTTAATTATTCAAAATCAAAAACTTTAATTGAATCGACAAAAGGGATAGAAGGGTTTAATTTGAAATTAGCAACAAATAACGATTTTATCTTAAATGATAAAAAATCTGTCCTGCTAAACCTGAACTACTGGTATGTTTTTCCAAAAACAGAAGGATTTGTAAAGTTAGACGCCTCAAGTTCTGCCTCAGTGACCCTTCAATATTTATTTAACGACAACCTCAGAGTATCACTGAAAGCTAATGATATTTTTAGGACAGAAAAAATAAAATTCAATCCAACTGTGAACGGCGTGTACCAGAAGTACAGTCTTTATAATGATGCGAGGTATGTACAGCTCTATATAAATTACAGGCTAGGAAGCAAAAAGGCAAAAAATGTAACAAGAAATACGGGTAACGAAGAAGAAAGAAAAAGAGTAGGAAATTAGTCGTTTAGGCACAGAACTCAGCCAACACACAAATAGTAACGTAATCATAATAGAAACATAAATCATTAAAAAAACTTTAAATGGAAGGATTAGTTTATTTAAAACCGAACGTTGTTATTGAGCCTTTAATAGAAAGATGGTATGCCTGGGCTCATCTGATATCGCCTGGAACTGCATCCATGAATGTAACCAAAAGGCATATTGAAATAATGAATTCTTATCTGGAATCGCCTGCAATACATGATGAAGCCGTAAAAGATCCAAAAATGCTGGGTGGGCCTTTTATGGATTATAAAGAGGATCGTTCAGAAGACATAAGAAAATTACTGGAATCAACCTTTACCAATCAAAAAGAACTGATTAATCTTTCGATGGCCATTAGAAAACTGGTTTTAATGTTGAATAAGGAAGCCAAGGGGCAATCGTTGGAAGGATTATATAAAAATGTACCGGATGTACTAAAAGGATATGTAGAATTAATATATGATCTTAATGGTAATCCATCTTTTAGGTTTTATGAGCAGCTTTTATATAAAAGTAAATTTTATAATAAAAACAACCAGAGCCTGGCTTTGTGGGTGACAAATAATGATTCTCGTCCTTTTTGTTTAAGTACCCCGAGACTGGATGAGAAAGACGTATTGCATTTAGATATGCCTTTTGAGCATAAGTTTATAGATGAGCTGAGTAAAATGAAAAGAACCCCGCGTCCTTATAATGAAATAAAGGAATTGTTGGGAAATTTAACCGAAACAGAGAATGCTTTATTTGAATCGTTTTTTACAGATATGCCTTCTGTGCCATATGTGAAGTATGAAGGTGATAAAATAAGAATGAGATACTTTGGCCATGCCTGTATTTTAATTGAGACCAAAGAAGTAAGCGTACTCGTAGATCCATTAATTAGTTATTACGGATATCAATCTAGTGTAGAGCATTTTTCGGATTATGAATTACCTGAAAAAATCGATTATGTGCTGATAACCCACAATCATCAGGATCATATTTTATTGGAAACGCTTTTGCCGCTTAGACATAAAATAAAAAATATTATAGTGCCCCGCTCAGGAGGCGGACAACTTCAGGATCCTTCTCTAAAACTGATGTTTAACAATATAGGTTTTGATAATATTATTGAAATTGAAGAATTCTCTACCGTGAATTTTTCAGATTGTAAGATTACAGGAATTCCGTTTACAGGAGAACACAGTGATCTGGACATAAAGGCAAAGATTTGCTACCACGTAGAAATCTCTGAATTTTCCTTGCTCTTTGCAGCAGATTCCAGGATTTTAGAAAAGAAATTATATGAGAATACACAACATATAATTGGCGATGTAGATGTTGTTTTCTTAGGAATGGAATGCGATGGAGCTCCATTATCATGGTTGTACGGGCCATTGGTGGTGAATGAATTGTCTAAAGAAAATGATCAATCCAGAAGATTAGCGGGATCTGATTTTGAAAGGGGAATGCATTTAGTAGATGTTTTTAATCCCTTAGAAGTTTATGTTTATGCCATGGGACAGGAACCTTGGTGTGAATTTATTAGCAGTATCAAGTACACCGATGAATCCAATCCTATTATACAATCTAACCGCCTCATTGCAGAATGCAGTTCAAGGGGGATAATTACAGAACGTTTATTTGGTGAAAAAGAGATCTTATATAGTAAGAAAAAAACAGAAAACTATAGTTTGGTTTAAAAGTGAATTGTAAACGGATTATGCAGGTTTTTATTTAAAATCCTGTGTAAACCATGATGAAACAAATTAGGGAATCATTACAGATAAGTACATAATAAGATAAAGCAATGCATACATTACTCAAAAAATTAAGAGCTTCCAATATAAAACTTAATTTATCGGGAGATAAACTGGATATTAATGCTCCTAAAGGAGTGCTTACACATGAGTTATTAGATGAAATAAAATTAAACAAGCAAAAAATAATTGATTTTATCAAACTTTCACAAAACTCAGGTGATCACCATAGTGATATCCCCAATGTAGATCTGCAGGAAAATTATATTGTATCATCATCGCAAAAAAGTATATGGTTGCTATGTCAATTAGAAGAGCAAAATACTGTCTACAACATTCCCAGCATCTTTGAATTAAAAGGAGATTTAAATATAGAGGCACTTGAAAAAGCATTTTATTCTGTACTGGAACGCCATGAATCCCTAAGAACAGTTTTTGTTGAAACAACAAATGCCCAAGTACGACAGCAGATTGTTGCCGTGAAGGACCTTGATTTTCAGTTTAGAATAGAAGACTTATCACATAATGAAAGTGATGAACAGATGGAAAGCATTATCGAAAAAGAATTAAAATTTTCATTCGATTTATCAAAAGATTGTTTAGTCCGTGCTAAACTAATAAAAACTTCAAAAGACACTTTTGTTTTTGTACTGGTAATCCATCATATAATTACGGATGGCTGGTCGATACAGTTAATGATTAATGAATTATTTGTATTCTATAATGCCTTTACAAAAAACAGTTCCGATCCATTTCTTCCTTTACAAATTCAATATAAAGATTACGCGGCCTGGCAGCAAAACCAGTTAAGGGACAGTAATACAACGCACAAGGAATACTGGTTGAAACAATTTCAGGATACCATTCCGACACTGGATTTACCGACCTATAAAACAAGACCGTTAACAAAAACATTTAACGGCGGCATTGTAAAAAGAAGTTTCAACAGTGAAATTTTAAAAGAATTCTCCAATTTATGCCAATCTCAGGATGCTACGCTATTCATGGGATTAACAAGCCTGCTAAATCTGTTATTTTACAGATATACCAATCAGAGTGATATTATAATTGGTACCCCAATTGCCGGAAGACCCCATTCGGATTTGCAAAATCAGTTGGGACTTTATCTAAACACATTAGCACTGCGCACCCAATTTGACGGGCAGAACAGCTTTATTGATTTATTACGGAATGTCAAAAACAGAACACTTGAAGCCTACGAACATCAGCTCTATCCGTTTAATGAATTGATCGAAAACCTAAACTTAAAAAGAGAGGTAAGCCGCAGTCCATTATTTGATGTGATGTTAATATTACAGAACATGGACAGTTACGACAGTAGTTCACAACAACTGGAGGGCATAACGATCCAACAATATCAAAACAAACAAAATTTGCTTATTAAATACGATCTGGAATTTACATTTGATGAGTTTGGTAATGAATTAAATTTCAATTTAACATTCAATACTGATATTTATACTGTAGATTTTATAGAAAAAATAACAGGACATTTTGGTAATCTGCTTCAAGGAGTTATTGCAGAACCAAACCTTCCTGTTTCACATATTACGTATTTATCTCCGGATGAAATAAAGCAGTTAACAGTTGATTTTAATGACACTTTGATAGCCTACCCAAAAGATAAAACGATTATAGAATTGTTTGAAGAGCAGGCAGCCCGGACACCGGATCATATTGCAATTGTTTTTGAAGAATTGCAATTAACCTATAAAGAACTTAACGAAAAAGTAAATCAATTTGCTTTTTATCTGAGAGAGAACTATGATATTCAGCCGGATGATCTTGTGGGCATAAAATTAAGCCGAAGCGAACAGTTGATTATTATCATTTTAGGAGTACTGAAATCAGGAGCCGCGTATGTTCCAATTGACTCCGATTATCCACAAGAAAGAATAGATTACATTGAAGAAGATACTAATTGCAAAGCTATTATTGATGAGGACGAACTGATGCTTTTTAATTTCCAGCGATTCAGATATAAACTTGAAAATCCGGAAAGGGTAAATACTCCGTCCGATTTAACTTATATCATTTACACTTCCGGTTCAACCGGAAATCCAAAAGGAGTGATGGTGGAGCATCGGAATGTGGTAAGACTCGTGAAGCCTTGTTCTTATTTCCCATTAAATTCAGATAAGACACTGCTAAGCACAGGTTCCATCTCTTTTGATGCCACAACGATAGAGTTTTTCGGAACCTTACTAAATGGGGCTACATTGGTACTAACCAGTCAGGACGATTTACTTGACTTATCCACCTTAGAAAATATCGTTAAAACAAATGAGGTCAATAGTCTCTGGATGACAGCATCTTGGTTTAACAGTGTGGTCGAAAATAATATCAGTTTTTTTGAAAACATCAGTCAACTGATTGTGGGAGGAGATGTAGTATCACCAAAACATACCCAAAAAGTTTTCGAAAGCAATCCATCCATAAAAATCGTAAATGGTTACGGGCCTACTGAAAATACTACTTTTTCGGCAACTTTTGATATTCAGAACGAAAAGTACATCACCATTCCAATAGGCAAACCGATCCCAAATAGCCAGGCTTATATACTGGATCAAAACTTACAGCCGGTTGCTGTTGGGATAAGCGGTAAATTGTATTTATCCGGTGCAGGCGTTTCGAGAGGCTATTTAAATCAACCCGAACTTACCGCCGAAAAATTTGTAGCCAATCCGTTTATTTCAGGAACGAGGATGTACGACACCGGCGATTTAGGCCGTTGGCTTCCCAATGGGACTATTGAATTTTTGGGCAGAAATGACCATCAGGTAAAAATAAGGGGTTACAGAATAGAGCTGGGAGAAATAGAAACGAGCCTTTTGCAATTTTCAACTGATTTAAAACAAGTCGTAGTTCAGGTTAAAGATGTAAACGGAGAAAAAGTCTTGGTTGCTTATTATGTTTCGGACATCGAAATAGACAAGATTGAAATTAGAAATTACCTGCAGACAAAGTTGCCGGATTATATGATTCCTGCCTTTTATGTGCTTTTGGAGCAGATACCTTTGACATCAAATGGTAAAACCGATCGTAATGCATTGCCGGGAATAAACGGAGAAGCCAGTATTCGAAGAGAGTACGTACAGCCACGAAATGAAACCGAACAAAAAATGGTCGAAATATGGCAGGAAGTCCTCGGCCTTGAAAAAGTTGGGATTACCGATAATTTCTTTGAAATGGGTGGACATAGTCTTATTGTGGCACAAGTCATCAACAGACTCAACAAACAATTGAATAAAACAGTATCGTTCAGGGATTTTTTCGCTAACCCAACCATCGATGCACTAAGCAAAACGCTGAACCAAAATGATTATGCGGCCATTCCACTGGCAACGATTATGGAAAGTTACCCTTTAACGGCTTCCCAGAACCGATTTTGGATTCTGAGCCAGCTCGAGGGAGGTTCTCTGGCCTACAATATGCCTTCGGCGATTAAATTAACTGGCGATCTGGATATCGCTACATTTAAGGAAACCTTTAGTTTGCTAATTCAGCGCTATGAAATATTAAGAACAAGCTTTAAAAACAATTCAAAAGGTGAGATACATCAATATATAACACCTGCAAGTGAAATTAATTTTGAAGTAACACAGCAGGATTTGAGCAATCATAAGGAGCAGGAAGATCTTGTTTTACAGCATTTGGAGCAGCAGAATGTTATTGCTTTTAATCTGGAACAAGCCCCTTTAATAAGAGCCTCTTTGATTAGAACACAAGAAAAGGAACATATTTTTTCGCTGTGTATGCATCATATCATTGGTGACGGATGGTCGATGCAATTAATAGTCTCCGAAGTAGTAAAAATATACAATGCCATCGTTCAGGGAATCCCGGCTAATTTGCCACAGTTGGACATCCATTACAAAGATTATGCAGTATGGATAAATGAACAAATTCAACAGGAAAAATATCAAAAGGCGAAAGAATTCTGGTTAAACCAATTCAGTGGAGAATTACAGGTATTGGAACTTCCAAGTTTTAAGAAAAGACCTTTGATGCAAACCTATAATGGCGCTGTTAAATCGTATGAGTTCTCCGGTGAATTTTTAAAAAAACTAAAAACGTTTTCAGGCGAGCATGATGTAACGTTGTTTATGACCTTAATGGCCGGTATCAAAACGTTACTGCATCGCTACAGTAACCAGAACGACATTATTATTGGTACCCCCATAGCAGGCAGAGAACACCCTGATTTAGAAAATCAGCTGGGGCTTTTTCTGAACACACTAGCCATTCGTACCAAGTTTGAGCAGGGAGATAGTTTTCTGACTATTTTAAATAAAGAAAAGGAAACACTTTTAAACGCTTACCAGCATCAGGATTATTCTTTTGATGAACTGGCAGGGAACCTGAATCTAAAGAGAGACCTGAGCCGATCGGCTTTGTTTGACATATTGGTGGTGCTTCAAAACCAGGCTCAGTTAAAAAATATAGCCAACAATGCGGGTTTAACAGGATTAGAAGCAGAAGGTTTTGATTTTGAGAATAAAACATCAAAATTTGATATCAGTTTCATTTTTGTCGAGACAGAACAGCTGCTTCTTTCGATTAATTACAATACGGATATATACGATTTGTTTTTGATAGATGCGCTCTTCAGTCATCTGGAAAATATATTTAATGAAGGAATTAATAATCCCGCACAAGACATTGATAAACTGGATTACTTATCAGCTGCGGAAAAAACAAAATTACTTTCAGATTTTAATGCTACTGCGGCAGCTTATCCGGAAAATAAAACACTGATAGATTTATTTGAAGAACAGCTTGAAAAAACGCCAAATAATACTGCTGTTGTTTTTGAAGAAACAACACTCACGTACCAGCAGCTTAATGAACAAGCAAGCCAACTGGCATCTTATTTAAGAAAAAGCCATGCGATTGAACCAGGTGATTTAGTTGGAATAAAACTGGATCGAAGTGAGAGAATAATTATAACTGTTTTAGGAATATTAAAATCAGGAGCGGCTTACGTACCGATCGATTCTTCTTATCCTCAGGAAAGAATTGAATATATAGAAAGAGACAGCAATTGCAAAATTGTAATTGATGAACCTGTTTTTGCGGCCTTTTATAAAACAAGACAAACCTACTCCGGTGCAACCATCGAAAAAAGGAATACTCCGACAGATCTGGCGTATATTATTTATACTTCAGGTACCACAGGCAATCCAAAAGGAGTAATGGTCGAGCATAGAAATGTAATCAACTTAATCAATTCGCAGACAAAGCAGTTTAAAATTGATGAAACCGAGAGAATTCTGCAGTTATCCAATTTTTCTTTTGATGCCTCTGTGGAGCAAACTTTCCTAGCGTTATTAAATGGAGCAGCTTTATACATACTGCCAAGAAGAGTGCTATTGGATGAAATCGAATTGGAGCAATTTGTATTTGAAAACAAAATTACCCACTTCCATTCCGTTCCATCAGTGGTAAGTAAATTGAAGCCTTCTAATAGATTTAGCTTAAAGAGAGTTTTGTCAGGAGGAGATATCTGTTCCGAAAAACTGGCAGCCTCCTGGAGTGCTATTTGTGATTTTTACAATAAGTATGGTCCTACTGAAACAACTGTTACTTCGATAGAATTTTTGTATAGTCAAGACAGGCCGTTTTCTATCGGTCGTCCTATTTCAAATACGCAGGTGTATATCCTTAATAATGCATTGCAACCGACGCCATTAGGTGTTTCAGGTAACCTATACATTTCAGGGGCAGGTGTAACCCGCGGTTATTGGAATAAACCGGAGCTCACCTCAGAAAAGTTTGTCGAAAATCCATTTATTCCGGGTACTAAAATGTACGATACCGGTGATGTAGGACGATGGCTGGCGGATGGAAATATTGAATTTTCAGGCAGAAATGACCATCAGGTAAAAGTAAGAGGATTCAGAATTGAATTAGGCGAGATAGAGATCGGCCTTTTGCAGTATTCCTCTCATTTAAAGCAGGCGGTCGTTCAGGCAAAAGAAGTAAACGGAGAAAAAGTACTGGTTGCCTATTACGTGACCGATGCAGCAATAGATAAAGCAGCAATCAGAAACTATCTGTTAGGAAAGCTGCCGGAATATATGGTACCTTCCTTTTATATCGGTCTTGATCAGTTCCCGGTAACACTCAACGGGAAAATAGACCGTAAAGCATTGCCGGGTATTAGTGGAGAAGACGGTATTCGAAGAGAATATGTCGAGGCACGAAATGAGACAGAACAAAAAATGGTCGAAATCTGGCAGGAAGTGCTTGGTCTTGAAAAAGTAGGGATTACCGATAATTTCTTTGAATTAGGCGGACATAGCCTTATTGTGGCACAAGTGATCAACAGACTAAACAAACAATTGAATAAAACAGTATCGTTCAGGGATTTTTTCGCTAACCCAACCATCGATGCCTTGGGTAAAACGCTGAATCAAAATGATTATACGGCCATTCCACAGGCAGCGATTATGGAAAGTTACCCTTTAACGGCTTCCCAATACAGATTCTGGATATTGAGTCAGTTAGAAGGAGGCTCGCTGGCTTATAATATGCCCGCAGTCCTTAAATTGACAGGTGATGTGGATACCGCTAAATTTAAGAAAACCTTTAATTTATTAATCAAACGACACGAAATACTACGAACAGGCTTCAGAAATAATGCAGAGGGACAACTGCGTCAATTTATAAAACCTGCAGAGGATGTTGTTTTTGAAGTAACAGAAAAAGATTTCACTTCTAAAGAAGGACAGGAAGCTCTTGTTTCTGACTATTTGAAAGAACAAAATGCAATTGCTTTTAATCTGGAACAAGCCCCTTTAATAAGAGCCTCCCTAATTAAAACCCATGAAAAGGAACATATCTTTTCGCTATGTATACATCATATAATTGGTGATGGATGGTCGATGCAATTAATAGTCTCCGAAGTGATAAAATCATACAATTCTATCGTTCAAGGAATTGCGATTGATTTACCCGATTTAAACATCCATTACAAAGATTATGCAGTATGGATCAATGAACAACTGCAACAGGAAAAATATCAAAAATCCCAAGACTTCTGGTTAAACCAGTTTCAGGGACAATTACCGGTATTAGAACTTCCGAGTTTTAAGAAAAGACCTTTAGTGCAAACCTATAAAGGGGATAATATATCGTATAAATTCTCCGGGGCACTTTTAGAAAAGCTAAAAACTTATTCAAAAGAGCATGATGTTACTCTGTTTATGACCTTAATGGCGGGTATAAAAACGTTGCTGCACCGATACACGAATCAGAAAGATATTATTGTAGGGACACCTATAGCAGGAAGAGAACATCCGGATATAGAAAACCAAATAGGACTTTACCTTAACACATTGGCCATTCGCACACAGTTTGAAGATGAGGATGCTTTTTTGGATATTTTAAATAAGGAAAAGCAAGCACTTTTAAATGCTTATGAGTACCAGGAATATTCTTTTGATGAATTGGTAGAAAACCTGAACCTGAAGAGAGACCTGAGCCGCTCGGCTTTGTTTGATGTACTGGTGGTTCTTCAAAGCCAGAACCAATTAAGGAATTTAACAAAAAATGCCACATTAGCAGGAATAGACATATCCGGTGTTGAGTTTGAAAATAAGGTCGCAAAGCTGGATATCACCTTTACTTTTGTCGAAACAGAACATCTGGTACTAAACATTGATTACAATACAGACATATACGATGCCATATTTATAAATTCAATATTCGGTCATCTTGAAAATATATTAAACGAAGCAATTGATAATCCCAAATACGCCATAGAAGAATTGGATTATTTAACTATTGCAGAAGAAAAGAAACTATTGCTGGATTATAACAACACTTCGACTGTGTATCCCCAGGAAAAAACCATAATCGATTTGTTTGAGGATCAGGTTGGAAAAACTCCTGAAAATATTGCAGTTATTTGCGAAAACAACAGTTTTAGTTACAAAGAAATCAACGAGGAGGCCAATCAGTTGGGGCATTATTTAAGAGAGCATTACAAAATAAAAACCGACGATTTAATAGGGATTAAATTAGATCGAAGCGAGAAAATGATTATCACACTCTTAGGAATCCTGAAATCGGGAGCTGCTTATGTGCCAATAGATACTTCATATCCTCAGGAAAGAATTGAGTATATCGAAAAGGACAGTAATTGTAAAATAGTAATTGACGAAAATATACTTGAATCCTTCTATAATAGTCAGCAAGAATACGCTAAAGTAAATCTTAAGAGCATCAATACTGCCAATGATTTAGCGTATATCATTTACACTTCCGGAACTACAGGTAATCCTAAAGGGGTTATGATTGAGCATAGAAATGCAGTGGCCCTGATTAATTGGGCTGACACAGAATTTGATAACACTAAATTCGAAACCGTATATGCCGTAACTTCTTATTGCTTCGATTTATCCGTTTTTGAACTATTTTATACCCTTTTGATTGGTAAGAAAATAAAGCTCTTAAAAAATGGTCTGGAAATCAAAAACCATATCGATAAAGACAAGAATGTATTAATAAATACAGTTCCGTCTGTTGTGAAGCAGCTTTTAGATGATGGCGTTTCTTTTGAATCTGTAAGCATATTAAATATGGCCGGAGAGCCAATAGCGCACAGCACCATACAAAGATTACCTGTGGATGAGATAGAAGTTTACAATTTGTACGGCCCGTCTGAAGATACTACGTATAGTACCTATTTTAAAATCAAACAAAAAGATTATTTATCAGTACCAATTGGGAAACCAATCTCGAATACGCAACTTTATATATTAGATAAAAAGTTGCAAGCGGTACCTGTTGGGGTGGTTGGTAAAATATATGTAGCAGGAGCAGGAGTAGCCAGAGGGTATCTGAACAAGCCGGAACTTACGGCAGAGAAATTTAGTATCAACCCGTTTAGGCCTGAAAGCAAAATGTATGATACCGGAGATTTGGGAAGATGGTTGCCGGATGGAAATATTGAATTTTTAGGAAGAAATGACCAACAGGTAAAAATAAGAGGATTCAGAATTGAATTAGGCGAAATCGAAGCCCGTTTTGCACAATATTCAGAAGACATCAAACAAGTAGTGGTAGAGGTGAAAGAAGTAAATACAGAAAAGGTATTAGTCGCGTATTATGCAAGCCAGATCGAAATAGACAAAACAGAGATCAGAAACTACCTTTTAGGAAAACTGCCGGCATATATGGTGCCTTCCTTTTATGTGGTTCTGGATAGTCTGCCATTGACACCTAACGGGAAAACAGACCGAAAAGCATTGCCTGGTATTAGTGGCGAAGATATCATAAGGGTAGAGTATGTAGCACCTAAAAATGAAATAGAAAAGAAAATAGCACGAATATGGCAGGAAATTCTGGGTCTTGAAAAAGTAGGAATAACTGATAATTTCTTTGAGTTGGGCGGAAATAGTATTTCGGCAATAAATGCCATTTTTAAAATGAATAGAGAACTTTCTAGTGATTATCCTGTAGATTCACTGTTTCGCTATAATACGATTGCAGAAATAATACAATACCACCTCACTACCATTTTTGATTTGGATAAGGACTTTTATGAATACGGAAACAGTCATGCCCAAAATATGGTTTTCGCCTTTCCACCAATTTTGGGTTGTGGAAACGTCTACAGGGACTTATTTCAAAATAAGGAAGATTCCAGATATATATCCTTCAATTTTATGGAAAATGAAGAAAATCCAGCAGCGTATTATGCTAACAAAATCAATGAAATTCAGGAAAGTGGTGACATCGTTTTATTTGGCTGGTCGGCAGGTGGTATCTTATCATACGATGTTGCCAGTTATCTGACAAAGAAGCTAAACAGAACTGTATCCCGAATTATAATGTTTGATTCTGTAATGCTGGACGAGGAAAAACTAAATATAGAGTTATCCGCCGACATATTTGACTTAGGAATGGAAATCGATGAAAACATGCAGGAAATACTGGCGCAGGCGCAGGAAAAGCGAATTGGGTATATCAATTATCTGATGCGTATAAAATTCACCAACAAACTGCCCGCCGAATTAGTGTTGGTAAAAACAGAAACCAATGAAAATAAAAAATGGGAAGAAAATTTTGAAACAGTGTGCTATATAACTGGAAAAGGACAGCACCAGAACATGCTGGAAGGAGATAATTTGAAGCACAATAAAAAAATATTAAATAAAATTATTGCCAAAGAGGATATTCTTACAGCTATTTTCCAGGAGTAATGCTTCATGAAAGCGGCTAAAGAATCACCAATAAAAATACAAATTGTAAATGAAATATAAATTATTTTGCTTGATGTTCATTCCATTTTTAAGCTTTTCACAAACAGGTACTTCCCTAAATCAACCCAATTCTACAGAAGATTCTGGTGAATATTTTGGTGGTGCTGTAAAATCAGTTTACAAACAGCATAAGTTTCCGAGTTTTAACAACAGCATCAATCTGGTTTACAATCGTGGTAGATGGAAAGTCAATTCAAGTATAAGTTATGGGCGGGAGAAATTTTTCAGGGAAAATGATGTCAGTACTTTTTTTTCTGATGCATCATTTATTAGTTCGGGAACAACAGATTATGACTTTAATAGTTTTGTGACCTTTATCGATGTGCAGTACCAGATTTCAAAAAAGACGAAAATAAATGTCTCCTCCATGAATGATACATATGAGAATATATTAGATACTAAAACAAATATAGATATCTATAACAGCCCGGACGTATTAGATCGGTATTATATTGGAAGTAAGAAATTAATTTCGAATCTGAAACGGAATTCCCTGAATGTGCTGTTAAGGCATGATTTTAATGAAAATAAATTTTTGACTATCGAAGCAGATTGGCTTCAAAGACCGTGGAACTATAATCAAAATACTTATGGACAGGATTACGATGTAAATGGTGCAGCTGTGCCCAATCGCAACTATACAGTTTACCATGACGGACGTACAGATTTGAATATATATACCCTGAATGGTTTGTATCATTTTCCTACAGGACTTTTCAATTTCACCATTGGAGGCAAATGGATCTACATTGAATCCAATTATAACATCAGGAATTTTAGGAAGTATGATGAAGATTATGTGCAGGATTTATCATTATCACCAATCTGTACTTACATTGAAAACAGACAGATGGTATTTTCAGATTTAAAAAAAAGTTTTGGAAAACTAGATCTTCAGATTGGATTTAAGCTTGAAAATACAATCATAAACGGTTATGTTGATGATATTGACTATAACGATCTGGATGATAAATATTTAAAGTTATTTCTCTTCCTAAATGCAACATACAGGTTTGATGAAAAAAACAAACTAAGTTTTGCCTATTCGGAGTATTACAACAGACCTCTATACAGATTTATAAACCCATCTTTAGGGATTTATAATGCTTATGAGAATTATTTGGGAAATCCGTTTTTAAAGCCATCATTAACAAGCAATTTCAATCTGGTATATGCTTACAAATCACAATATGACTTAGGTGTTTCCTATTCGAAAACAAAAGACAATTTCTGGTCCCTGACCAATTTTACAGAAGATCATATCGTAGCGCATAAAGTGGTCAGCTATATGGATTTAAACACCTTGCAGGTTTCAGGTAACTCTTTCTTAAAATACGGGAATTCTTTTGAAACGAATATCCAGTTACAGGGATTCTACAAGTTCAACCAATCATTGGTGCCGGCTATAGAGGATGTCGATGTCTGGGGCTGGTATGGTATGATAAACAGTCAGTTCTATTTCAATGCAGAGCGAAACATTTCAAGTAATTTAAGTTTTTGGTACCGTTCTAAAAATCTTAGTCAGGAAGCCTTAATCAGCAAACAATATGCTATGGATTTTGGAATAAAATTTTTAATGCTTCGTAAAGATTTTATAGTTGAGGTTAATGTGACGGATATTTTAAAATCAATGAATGAATACAAAGTAGCTACCGTTGATAATGTTAGGCAAACCTTCAGAAATTACCAGGATCCAAGAGCTTTCAGGATTTCGGCGATCTATAAATTTGGAAACAGGAAATTAAATTACGCAGAAAGAATTGCCGAAAACGCAACAGATCACTCCAGATAAAACCCAAACATATGCAGCTTTTTTTACTACACTTTGCCGGAGGAAATGTTTACTCATTTGAGTTTCTCAGAAAAGAGATCTCCAATGTCGATTTTATTCCTCTTGAATTACCGGGAAGAGGTAAAAGGCACAGAGAGCAATTAATTACGAATAAAGACCAGGCTATTGAAGATTATTATAATCAGATTACATCTTTACGAAACAAAGAGCCTTATTTAATTTACGGACATAGCATGGGAGCCACTTTAGGACTTTCTGTAGCTGCAAAAATGGAAATTGCGGGAGATAGCCCCAAATCACTTATTGTATCCGGAAATGCAGGGCCCGGAATAAAAAAAAATAAAGATATTATACATTATACACTGGATGATTATAATTTTAAAAAAGAATTGCTGAGCCTAGGCGGAATCCCGGAAGAAATAAGCGAAAACGAAGGATTATTTGATTATTTCCTGCCAATCATCAGGGCCGATTTTGAGTGTCTCGAAAAAGATTTTTTTTCTGAACAGGGACTACGGATAAATATCCCAATACATGCTTTAATGGGAGTCGATGAAGAAACCTGTGATAAGATCGAAAACTGGAAAAGTTTTACTCACAACACGTTCACCTCTGATATATGGGATGGAAATCACTTCTTTATCTACAAAAATGCTGTTGCATTAGCTAATATTTTTACAAGTGCAAAAAAAAAATAAACAATCAAAAAATAAACTATTATGTTTAAATTAAAATTTTCCTATGTCGTTTATCTATTGCTTTATGCAATACCTAATACGATTTTGAGCTTTGGAATCGTTTATATCATTAATAATGTAATATCCGGAAAAACAGATTTCATAACAGATTATATGGGTATTGTATTTATTTCAACAGTTATATACACTTATTTGCTAAATATAATTTTTCAAAAAAAAATCAATAAATACTCTTTTGAAGTATTGTATGAAAACGAAAAAAAAATATTTGATAAAATATTAAAGGCTCCCTTAATAACACTTGAAAAACTAGGCTCACAACGCTTTTATACTGCCATAGAAGATTTAAGGATCTTCGCAACTTTTCCCGAAGTGGTTACGCATACCATCAATTCCTTATTGATGTTATTGCTTTGTATGATATACTTATTTACGCTGTCTGTTTCAGCAGCTGTAGTTGTAGTTGCATTAATAGTCCTGATAGCTGTAACCTATTTTTTGGTAATCAATACAATGTCGCAAAAAGTAGCCAGCCTTAGAAAGTACAACGAGCATTACTATAAGTATGTAGATGATGTAATAAAGGGGTTTAAAAGTTTTAAGCTAAGCTTACACAGAAGGGAAAAATTAATGAATGACCACTTATCCCCTAACAGGGAAAATGCCAAAATACTGGATTTTAATATTAATTATGTCTTTTTATCCATCAATTTAATTAGTCAGTACGGGCTGTATCTGGTAATTGGCGCTATTCTGTTTTTATTACCCGAAATTGGTTTATTAAAAAGAGAAGATGTGATTTCCTATGTCGTTATTCTATTATTTGTTTCAGGACCTATTAACAACCTTATCAATATGCAGAACGTTTATACAAGACTAAAAGTTGCCAACAACAGGATCAAGAAATTTTTAAAGGATTTTGACAGTACTGATGCAATAGTTACAATTCAAAATACGGATCAGGAAGATTTCAGTTTATTACGATTTGAAAAAATTCGTTTTGAATATGAAAATGATACTGCCGAAAAAACATTTGCTTTAGGACCCGTAAATCTTTCGATAGAAAAAGGAGAAATGATATTTATAATAGGCGGAAACGGCAGCGGTAAAAGTACTTTTATCAACATTTTAACCGGTTTGTATCAGCCTACAGCAGGAGAGGTGATAATAAACGAACAACAATATGTTAAAGGAAACACTACTACACATAACCTGATATCGGCAGTTTTCACAGACAATCATATATTTTCCAAAAATTACGATAAATATACCTTAGAAAACAATCAGGAGTATCGTGATTTGCTACGAATAATGGAGCTCGACAAAGTAATTCAGGATGACAAAGAAGATTCTGCAAGGCGGCCTTTTTCGAAAGGGCAGGGCAAAAGAATGTCATTGATTTTTGCGCTTCTTGAAGATAAGCCAATTTTGGTATTAGATGAATGGGCAGCCGATCAGGATCCTCATTTCAGGAAATATTTTTATGAAAATCTGCTGCCTAAGTTAAAACAAGAAGGTAAAACTATTATTGCGGTAACCCATGATGATGCTTACTTTAAATATGCAGACAGGATACTAAAATTTGATTATGGAGAAATTGTAAAAGATTTTAAAGTAAAAGACGATTGCCTGCACACAGAAAGCTTATGGCATAAAGAGGTACAGCGTTAAGATGAAATGGCAAAGCTGCAATTTGTCAATCATAAATTTATACTGATTATTAAATAACACACTTTTCAATGAAACTTACGCTTCCACAACAAGATGTTTACTTTGAACAATTATTATTTCCTAATGATCCTATATATAACATTGGGGCTAAAATCGAAATTAAAGGAATAATAAATAGAGATGCTTTAAAAAAAGCCTATGCAACGCTTATTGATCAGCATGATACCTACAGAAGTATACTGGTAAAAAATGGAGAAGATATATCGATTAAAGTATTAGAGGAGCATCAGTCACAATTAGGATTTGTAGATTTCTCCGATTGTGTGGACCCTGTAGAAGAAGCGTCTGCTTATATGCAAAAGGAATTTATGAAACCTTTTAATTTATTTAACGAAAATCTTTTACATGTTTTTACTTTGGTTAAGGTAAAAGAAGATTTTTATTACCTGTTTTCGGTTTACCATCACATTATTACCGATGGCTGGGGAACGTCCTTAATGTTTCATAGACTGGTACAAAACTATAATGAAATCTATGAATTTGGGAATGTTACAACAATCTATCCTTATAGTTATAAGGATTTTATAGAAGACGATTATGAGTATCAAAACGCTGCTGCATTTTTAGAGGATAAAAAATATTGGGTAGAAAAATTTAAAACACTGCCGGAAGCACTTTTAGAAAAAGAGGTTTTATTAGACACAACAAATGATTTCATAGAAAGCAATAAAAGCAGCCGGAAGGAATTGGTTATAAAAAGGGAAGTATACAATCAATTAAACCAACTGGCGGCTGAAAATAAATCTTCTTCTTTTCATTTAATTTTAGCTGTTTTGTATACCTATTTCGGAAGAAAACATCAAAATAGAGACTTTGCCATAGGTATTCCTGTTTTAAACAGAAGCAAATCGAAGTACAAGAAAACAGTAGGACTTTTTATGGGAATATCACCTTTGAGAGTTGCGTTGGATTTCGACATTACTTTTGAAGATTTAGTAACTCTGATCAAAAATCAATTGAGGAATGATTACCGCCACCAGCGATTTCCTTTGGGAAAACTTATCCAGGAGCTTCAGGTTTTTACGGAAAAAGAAAAAATATTTAATATTACGCTTTCGTACGAGAAGCAAAATTATGCTACTAATTTTAAGAACACCCAAACTTGCGTAATTCCATTAACGCATGAGTCAGAGCGCGTAGCCCTTGCTATTTACATCCGCGAATTTGATGAATTGGAAGATGTAAAAATTGATTTCGATTATAATCTGAACTATTTTAATGAAGCCCGGATTACACAAGTGGTGCATCATTTTGAAAACCTGCTAACAGATATTTTAAGCAATTCGAATCAAAAATTAAAAGAACTCACATATTTAACTAAAGAAGAAAAAAATCAGGTTTTACAAACATTCAATGCAACCAAAACAGATTATCAAAAGAATAGAACCTTACTTGACTTATTTTATGAACAGGTAGAAAAATTACCGGGCAAAGAAGCTCTAAAAGACGAATACAGATCATATTCTTATTCTGAGCTTCATAAATCATCCAACCAAATAGCCCAATATTTAATAACGAAGTATGGAGAAAAAGATAAATCTCCTATTGCTGTTTTATTGGAACGATCGGCTAATATAGTGGTTGTTTTACTCGGAATTTTAAAATCGGGAAGATCTTATATTCCCTTAGACCCCTCATTTCCAGAAGACAGGCTTAATTATATTATTAACCACAGTCAAAGTAAAATACTTATAAATGAAAAAGAATACTGGCTCAATACGGCAGGTGATGTAGAGGTAGTTGCATTAGAAAATATTTTGGAAGGAATCGATATTTCTAACGAAACTCCCGAAATAATAGTTTACCCTCAAGACACTGCCTATATAATTTATACTTCTGGTTCGACAGGAAACCCGAAAGGCGTAGAAATTGCTCATCAATCATTACTTAATTTTTTAATTAGTATCCAGCAAAAACCCGGCGTTGGATTAAGTGACACTTTTTTTTCTGTAACGACATATTCTTTTGATATTTCAATATTAGAATTTTTTGTACTCCTAATATCAGGAGGAACTTTATATGTTGCAAATCAGAGTGTTTTGTCTGATGTGAATTTTA
Source organism: Flavobacterium piscis (assembly GCF_031457575.1). GTDB lineage: Bacteria > Bacteroidota > Bacteroidia > Flavobacteriales > Flavobacteriaceae > Flavobacterium > Flavobacterium piscis_A. The sequence continues at coordinate 102,278 of NZ_JAVDWQ010000005.1, forward strand.
TCATCCAGAAAATAAAAGAAATACAACCAACAATAATTCAGGCTACGCCAAGTTTTTATCAAATGTTATTTCATACCGGCTGGCAAGGCGACAAGCAATTAAAAGTTTTGTGTGGAGGAGATTTACTGAGTGAAGCACTGGCAGAAAAACTAATCCAAAATAGTTTGGAAGTCTGGAACATGTATGGGCCAACTGAAACTACGATTTGGTCAAGTATAAAAAAGATTGAACATTTTAGAGACGCATCAAACATTGGGAAGCCCATAAACAACACACAGTTTTATATTCTGGATGAGTTTTTAAGCCCTAAGCCGGTGGGAACCCCTGGAGCAATTTACATAGCAGGCGACGGATTGGCGAAGGGATATTATAAAAATGAGAAATTAACAAACGAAAAATTTATTGCAAATCCGTTTGACAGCAGCAGTTTGCTATACGAAACCGGTGATTTAGGAAAATGGAATGACAATGGCGAGATCACGTTTTTAGGAAGAAATGACAATCAGGTTAAGATTAGAGGCTATAGAATTGAACTTGGTGATATTGAGTCGCAATTAAATCAAATCGAGGGAATTCAAAATTCGGTTGTAATTGCCAAAAAAGGAGAGCAACAGGAAGCTTTTTTAGTAGCTTATTTTTTAAAAAATAAGGAAGTAATGGATGCGGAAAAAATTAAGGGAGCATTAAAACTAAACCTGCCAAACTATATGATTCCGAATTTCATTATTCACATGGAAGAATTTCCGCTTACGCCAAACCAAAAGATAGACCGAAAATCCCTGACGCAAAGAGCCATTCTAAAAAATATAAATGATGATAATTTTAAAGCACCGATTTCAGATTTAGAAAAAAAACTTACTGAATATTGGCAGGAAGTTTTAAAAAGTAAAGAAGAGATAAGTGTAAACGATAATTTTTTTGCCTTAGGGGGACATTCTTTAAATGCAGTTAAATTAATTGGTTTGATAACCAGAGAACTTTCAATGGATATTTCCCTTAAAACTATCTTTGACTACCCTACAATTGAATTACTGGCTAATTATTTGCAAAAAATCACTCTGAATCAACCAGTAGCTATTACGTTATCAGACGCTAAAAAAAATTATGAATTAACACCGTCACAATACAATATCTGGTTGGCTTCTCAGCAAAAAAACACTTCAATAGCCTACAACATGTATGCTGCTTATAGTATAGAAGAGATTGTAAATCTTGATAAAATTTGTACTGCAATATATACAATAATTGAAAAACATGAAATTCTGCGAACCAATTTTATTGAAGTAAACGGAATTCCTTATCAAATAATTAAACCATTAGAAAGAGTGAAATTTGCCATTTCTTCCGTTGAGTCAGAAGATCAAAAAGCAGAGGAAATTATTAATCAATTCAATAATACGGCATTTGATTTAGAAGCAGATTTACTGTTAAAAGTGCAGATGCTCAGGATAGCCGAAAATAAATCGATATTGCTTTTTTGCACGCATCATATTATAATGGATGGTTTATCTTTAGAAATTCTCATAAAAGAATTTATTCAAAATTATAACAGAAACACTTTTTTAGGAATTTCAAAAGAGAATATTCTAAAATTTCAGTTTAAAGATTATTCAGAGTGGTTTAATAGAACAGCAGAAGATAATGCCGGAAAGAATGAGTTGTTCTGGAAAAATTACCTGCAGGATTATCAACCTGCTGATTCCTTTGAAAGAGACTTTGACAATCAGCAGAATCAGCAGGGCGGAGCCAGTTATTTCTTTGAGCTAAACCCAGCTACTACTTCGGCTCTAAAGAAAGTAGCAATTGAAGAGCAGGTTACTTTTTATACTCTTTTAGTAGCAGCCTTAAAGGTGCTCATCTTTAAATTTTCAAATCACACTGATATTTGTATAGGAACTGTAAACTCGGGCAGAAATATCCCAGAAATGAACAATCAGATTGGAATGTTTGTTAAAACACTTGTTTTAAGGACAAAACTGGAACCTGAACAAGCCTTTACAACGCTCTTAAAAAACATTCAAAGTAATTTAGTTATGATTAATGAGCATAATAATGTTCCATTTTTAAAAGTTCCCCAAGCTGTTTTTGATGTGATGCTGGTGTATCAGAATCCGGAGTTTTCCTTTGAAAGCATCAATGAATTAAATGATCTAAAGTTGACTTCTTATCCAATTGAAAATAAATACAGCAGAATGCCGATAGTGTTTAATTTGTTTGAAAGCGAAGATACTCTGAAAGGAATCATTGACTATAATTGTGATCTGTTTCATAAGGATACAATACAGCTTATTGCTGATAAGTATGATACTCTTTTGAATGACATAGTAAAAAATACATCAGTAAAATTAGATGTAATTGATATTAAACTGGAACTGCAGAAAAGTATAATCTCTGATTTTGATTTTAATTTCTAAACAGCAATAGCTTTGGTTTATATCTATTATTCTTATTTGTCGGAGGAGAATCACGAAAGCTTGCTGAAGAATAATTTATTGCATTTTTCACAAGAATATCAGGATAAAATTAAGCGATTCAGAAGGTGGCAGGATGCTCAATTATCACTTTTGGGTCGGATATTATTGTTCAGAGCAATAGACGAAACTAGTTTGCGACGTCCCCACGATAAAGAGATTAAATACACAAAATACAATAAGCCCTATTTTGAAGATAAAAAAATACATTTTAATATCTCACATTCGGGAGAAATCGTGGTTTGTGCCTTAAGTGCTACAACTGAAATAGGAATCGATATAGAAGTTATGACTGATATTAAAATTCATGATTTCAAGTTTCAGATGACCGAAAACGAATGGAATAAAATTAGTAATTCCAATAACATACAAAATGCCTTTTTTGATTACTGGACACAGAAAGAAGCTGTTATAAAAGCACATGGGTATGGATTAACAATTCCACTACAATCATTTGAAATTGTTGCTAATACAACCGAAATCCAGGGACAAAAATTCTATGTGAAAGAAATAAAAATGGATAAAAAGTACAAGTGTACTATTTCATTAAAATCGAATATTAATGATGTTGTGTTAAAACACATATTATAAGCTAATAATTTAATTTAAATAAAATGAAAAACCTATTACGACTATTTTTATTGCTAGGTCTGCTGCCTTCTTGTTTGTTTTCCCAAACTGATGTTTTTAAATTTGAAAAAACGACCACTTTCTTCCACGAAGCAAAAAACATAAATCACGAGGACATAGACTGGGGATATTTGATAGTTCCTGAAAATTGGGATAAGCCAGAAGGTAAAAAAATTAAAATTGCAGTTGCAGTTTTAAAAAGCACCTCAAAAAAAGCAGGCGCAAATCCTGTTATCTATATTGAAGGAGGGCCAGGTGCAGGAGGAATTGCGGGAATATGGGGCTGGTTTAAAAATCCTTTAAGAAGTAATAGTACTATTATTTTAACTGATGTAAGAGGAACTGGTTTCTCGCTTCCTAAATTTTGTCCCGACTTAGGAAAGAAATTCCTTGAAATACTGGCTAAAAATCAAAATGCGACGCAAGATGAACAGCAAAAAACTATCGCAGCATTGGCTTGTAAACAAGACTTATTAAATAGGAATATTGATCTGAACGCTTACAATAGCAAAGCAATAGCTAAAGACCTGAATGCTTTAAAAAAGGCCTTAGGATATAGCAAATGGAATGCCTATGGTGTTTCGTACGGATCGTATACCGCTCAGGTGTATGCAAATGATTTTCCTGAGGATATTGAGTCTTTAATTCTTGATTCTTCTGTTTCAGATATTTCTAATTATTATAACCTCAATACAACCAATTATATAAACAGTCTTGAAAAAATTTTCAATACCTGCAAAAATGATCCAAATTGCAACAAAAATTATCCGGATTTAAAAAACATCTATTATGAAACCATAGAAAAATTAGAAAAGAAACCAATTACTGTAAAAGTAGATAAGAAGATTATCCCCAATGGTGAATTCACTTATAATGTCGAGGATTTCAAAATCGCTATTCAGCAATCACTGTATAAAAGGAAATTGATAGAACTCTTACCTCTATTGATTACTGAATTTAATGAAGGCAATAAGAATACTTTAAGCGCACTAGTAGCGGCTTTTTCAGGAGCACTGGGATTAGACTATGGACAGTATTATTGTGTGAGCTGTAAAGAGACTGTTCCTTATAATTCGATTGCAACGTTTGATGCAAATGCGATTAAATACAAAAAATTAAAAGGCGGATTGTCTTTTTATAAATCAGACTTTTCAGTATGTGATAAATGGAATTTAGGGGTGATAAGCGATGCTGAAACCAAAAACGATTTATCTGATCTGTCTGCGGTAACAGCCCCTGTTTTAGTGCTTGCGGGAGCATTTGACCCTATTACTCCGGCTTCAAATGGAAAAACTACTGTAGATCGATTTAAAAACGGATTTTTGGTTAATGCTCCGTTTTTTGGACATGCCCCCGGTTTTTCTAAAATTGGTGGTAAAATTATAGCGGATTTTGTAAGTAATCCGAATAAAAAACCGGACGTAAGTGGATTTCAGTCCGTTAATAAAGTAAATTTTGTCAGCGATGTCAAATTAAGCGGAGGGATTTCAAACTTTGCAAACAGCCTAAATGGTTTTAATATTTTATTTTTTGCACCATTGCTTGTTGCCTTTATAATTTTATTGATTTCAATTTTTGGATTTATTTATCTATTCATAAAAAGAAAAGAAGATACGAACGCAAATAAATTCATTAGAATTTTAATTATAATTGCATCCTTATTAGGGTTGTTTACTATTATCGGATTTGTATTAGCGATAAATGATACTGCACAAGATAATTTTTACATACTGGCTTTTGGAATGCGCAACCAGTTTAATTACTTGTTTGTCGTACAGTGGTTTTTTATCGTATTTACTATAGTTTCAATACTATATTTTGCGCTTAAAATTAAATCCATTTCAAATGCAAGCTTTATATCGACAATTCTGTTCTCTTTGATTATTTTAGGGGTTTACTTTCAATATTGGGGATTTTTGCTTTAAAATAACTTGTTTTAGAATGAAAAAGTTAAATAGTGGAGCTGTCAATATGGATGTTGATGGCGAGGGCACTGAAAATGTTCTTTTTAGTAATTAGACGTTTTAAAGCAAAGTAAATTTCTGATTTAACTTAATTAGTAAAATCCCACCTCTATTTCGAAATATATTTACCTGTGGATATAGATATAGATTCCTGTTTGTAGCGTATACGAGCACAAATACTGGATTCATCTCTTCCATATAACCCTTTCTGATTTTAAATAGTCCATCCTTAAAAATTCAACATTTATCTGAATGTATTTGGCTAAGCATTTTGGTTATTAACTTTTGCAAAATGCTGATGATTCTTCCGTTTCTGGAAGTAAGGTAAAAATCATATGATGTAAACTGTAAATGCTCGAGGTTTACATCTATTCGAACCTAGAATTGGCAGACCTTGATTTTGCTGAGGCTGTGCTTTTTCCTAATCCTATGTACCACAATTTTGCCAAAAAATAGAAAATTATGTGGATTTAGATAGTTATTTTACTTTATTTAGTTCTCCAATATACGTTGTTCCATTTTTTTTAAAACTTTTGGATGCAGTCCAAATTAGGAGCCTATTTCTAAATTGACATCAACTAAATGTAGATTTAGTTTTTCCATATCTTCCATTATGTTGACATCTAAAATTTTTGCATAATGCTAGGTCTATTTTGCTGTAAAACCAATTTCGAAAGCAATTTTGATAGTTGTTTTTTAATATTAAGTAGGCCGGTATTTATTGTTCTTGCTGTTTCTCCCCAATTACCAAATGAAGCCTTCTGATTGATTGCAAAAACTTTAGCATCCTGTGTTGCAGAAACCACATAAAGATTCCCTTATCTTTTTTTCAATTTTTATTGCTGTCATTTATTTTTTTATTTTTAAAATTGTTGTTTACATAGAAGCAGGTAATTCCGCTACAGCTTTTCCTTTTAATCCTTCATTGACCAAATAACCAAGGAAAGACGCAAATGGAATAATATTCTGATCTACGCTGGCTTTTTCCAATGCCTCCATGTAGTCATCTCTTCTTTCAACTGGTATTACTGTCCACGGATATCCGCCTGATGCCAGCATAGTATTTAGAAGAAAACGACCCATTCTTCCATTTCCATCCATGTAGGGATGAATAAATACAAATATGAAATGGCCTAAAACAGCACGCACCGAGGCCTCACTTTCTTCTTCAAGCAATTCAAAAAGAACAGGCATTGTATCACGCATAGCCTCGACGTTAAGAGGTGTATGTTTAGAGTTGCCTATATAGACTTGATGATTTCGATATCCGGCCAGATCAGATGCTTTTAATATACCGGCGGTGACACTTGGATCAAATAGTTCTCTGTACCATTTGGAATGATCTTTGTCTACTTGGATGCCAGAGTTTGTTCCCTTTAAAATTTCTTTGATTGTCTCTTTAACTTGTGTAAATGCTTGATAATAACCTCTGGCAGCCATAGCATCCCTTTGTTTTCTATCTTCTTCATTTTCTTTTGCATTCCATCGACCGCTGCTTACTTTGGCAATTAATTCAGGTGTTACACGATAGCGTTCAATAGATAAGGAATGGTAAGCATCAGTAATAAAAATATCATCAATTTCTTTAAGATATGAATCAGTGTCTTTGGGCAGTCCGGGCTGAGCAGGAAAGCTATTTATAATATCTTCGCGCATCTGCATCCACATTAAGCGGATGCGGTTAGCATATGGCGATCGCTCGCGCGGAGATAATTTGATATCAAGCTGATTGTTAAATGGATCTTCTTCACGAATATCATAATCGGCTGTCTTGAATGTTTCAATAATCTGATCTGCTATTCTGTCACGACGTATATTTCGAAATGCGCCCGCTAAGCGTCCTGCGAGTGTGGTATGCCCATTCTCCAGCAATATTGGCAATAACTCAGAAGCATCTCTGATCATTGAAAGTGCAGTTCTGGCATCAATTGCATTGTGAGTATATAATGAAGGGCTGCTATAGATAAGGGCACTCTGAAGATTGTATATCTTTATGCCTCTTTGAATCTCAATTTGATCAGCTGAAGCTGTATTAGTTTTTAGATTGAAAAGTGAGGTATTGTATGGTAATGGCGTTGGTTTGTTGTTGCCGTCGGGCGAACGTACGATTAGCTGCTGCGGCACTGACCAGTTTCCTGAATGTATAAGAAGTGATTGATCAGCAGAGATACACCAATTGCCCCCGTATTTTTTATTAAGAAATTGAGAAATAAAATCCCAGTATGAACTAAACCAGGCAGTTGTTTCTCCTTCTTTTTCACTTGGGTCTGTTGCAATATACCAGCCTTTGGAGACCTCTCGAATAAATCCGTTTTTTACTAATAACTGTCGATATTTTGTGTTAGGTATATCATCAGTGTGTATTCCCACAATATCTTTATCCTGAATGTCTTTAAGAAAAGTAAGTGCTTCTATAAATCTTTCTTTTGGTGTTGCCATTTTTAATTATTTATTGGTGAAATACTATAATTTCATTTGAAATTTTAATGCTCTGCTGTGTGATGAAATTAGTATATGCAAATGTACTAAAATTAGCAAACATAGACGTGGTATAATTAGTAAATAAAAAAGTGGTAAAATTAGTAAACACAAATAATGAAGTGACTTTATACAATGACAATCCTCTTGTGTAGCCGTTCTTTGACAACTGTTGTTTTTTATTTTATAAGTTAACTGAAATTTTCAAAAGTGCTTAATTTTTAGAAAATAAAACGGATCAAGAACAAAACCTGAGGAGGAATGTGAAAATAAAATCAGAAATTTACAATCTAAGAATTTAAGATGACCCCGATAGAGCTTTTAAAATTTATGCTTCCTGATTTTTTAGTAGATCATTTTGAAGTAGTTTCTTCTACTAATACAGAAGAGATATTACACTTGTCTTTTGAAGAGAAAATTAATCCTCCACAAGAATTTAGTGCATTTGAACTGGTATCAAAGGGTTTTCAAGATGAGATTACTATTCAGGACTTTCCCCTTAGAGGTAAGTATGTGTATCTGCATATTAAAAGACGTCGTTGGACAAATAAAAACACAGGAGAAATTATTAAAAGAGATTGGAATTTAGTAGCCAAGGGAACCCGCATGACTCAAGAGTTTGCGGTTTTTTTAAAAGAAATTAATAGATAACAGCGCTACTGATTGTCACACCATTGGACGCTTCTTCGGCGTTAACGGTAAAAAACTTCAAAGACAATATAAAAAGCATCTGAGTTCCTTCACTGCCTGGGCTCCACGTGAACATGCTCATCAGTGGATTGTTTACCCTGAGAATATAGGTACACATTTATCAATTGATGAAGTAGCTTTGTCTCAGGGAGAGCTTTACACCATTGTGACCAACAAGAAATTCAAAGGTAAAAAAGGCTCCTTGGTGGCTATTATTGCTGGAACAAAGGCAGAACAGGTCATAGAACACATTAGTAAAATAGATGATAAAAAGAGATCTTCTGTACAAGAAATAACACTCGATATGGCTAATTCTATGAAACTGATATCAAAGAGATGTTTCTCCAAAGCCATACAAGTTACCGATAGGTTCCATGTTCAAAAGTTAGCACTGGAAGCCTTACAAGAGATGAGAATCAATTGATATTGCTGGCAAAAAGAGAGAACAAAGCATATGTCCCAAAGCTTTTATCTAACGGAGATTCTGTTAAACAGCTACTGGCAAGAAGTAGGTATCTGCTATACAAATCTCGTGAAAAATGGACACTGAATCAGCAAGAAAGGGCACAAATGCTATTTGAATTATACCCTGATATAAAAACAGCATATAATCTAAACCAACAACTCCGAGGGATTTACAATAACTACAATGATAAACACATTGCCATGACCAAACTCGCTCATTGGTATAGAAATGTAGAGGAGTCGGGTTTTAAAAACTTTAATATTTTACTCAATACCATAACTTTTAATACCAGTCAATCTTAAACTATTTTGATAACAGAAGTACAAATGCTTCGGCAGAATCCTTTAATGCAAAAATAAAAGCATTTAGAAGCCAATTTAGAGGAGTAAGAAATATAGACTTCTTCTTATTTAGATTATCGAATCTTTTTGCCTAATCCCCAACTTTTGCGCATGATCCCTAATATTTATGCTTAATTTTTACCACTCCACAGGTTTTCGTATTGATCCCTCTAAAAACACTGCGAGCCCCAATAAACATTGGGGCTCGCGCTTTCAGCGGAGAAAGAGGCTCCACTATATATTTTATAAACCCCAGTAAATACTGGACTTTTCAGTATTTTTTAAGAACAAGTAAACAAAAAAGTGTACTTCGAAATTTTGTAAAAAATTACATTACAAAAGTATGGAAAAGTTTACTATTTAGAATAAAAAAAACACTAATTAAATGGTTGATATTTATCTTTGTTACGCGATCTATTTTCTAGCAATTTTGTGGAAGTGTAATTCATTTTTTTTTAATAAATTTTAAAATATAAAGTTGATTTACTCTTTTATAATTAGTTTCATTTTACTTTCTTTTAATATAAAATTTCAATGGTTTCAATGGTTTGAAATATATATGACTTAGCAAAAATAAAAAACCTCCAGAATAATTTGATTCGATTGGTTCGAATCCCGTTTAGGTCCCAGTCTTCTCATGGTGACTGATGAGTTAAAGGACAACAGGATAATAATGAGCGAGTTGTTCCTTGCTGAGGCATTGGAAAAATAGGATTTATTTATTAATTCCACTCTCGACAATATGTGGGCATCGCTTTTATGGAAGCTGTTCCGATGACCCCGCAAAGGGGGTTCTTTCTGAATCTTGGAAATTTCAGGTCCTATAGCGGTGGTGGGCTAAAGCCCGCCGCCCCGTAATTGCACTTCCTACGTCAGGTAATTGCGGGGCACTGAGACTGCCAAAATCTTTTGCTTGATTAATCAATAAAAGAAAAGATAGTAATAATATAATAATGCGTTATAATTATTCGGTTGTATCAGATCCCGTTCGGAATAAGTTTGTAATGATTCGCAAGTCTAAATTAAAGCCAAAGCAAAATGCACCATCCCATTTTGTATTTGTTTTTAAATCAAATTCGGCTTGCGTAATGGCTGTGCTTTCATACTCAAAATTTTCATCAACATTTAGTGTGTTTACTTTACCCCAGTTATAGCCTGCAAAAACAGACCCGCCACGTATAAATTCCCATTTTCCTCCAACAAATACATTATCAAGTAGGCGATCATTTAAGCCTACACCTACTGTGGGGTAGATACGCTCGTACCATTTATGATCGTCTACAAAAGTTCTGCCTTCAAGTCTGTAATTGCTTACTTTCTTACTCTGAAAGAGTTTTTCGAGAGCTACAATCGGTGAAAAGTAAAAAGTGTACATGGCGGAAGCCAAAATACGGGAGCCAGCATTTGTTTTTTTAACAACAGACTGTGCAGGATCTGCAGGATTAGTTACCAATGCAAAATCAGGGTTCTCTAAATCTGTTTTAAGTACTCCAATGTCAATACTTCCATGATAGACTTTTTTCATTTTTATGACTCTTGTTGCGACAATTTTTGGGTCAGAATTTTCAAGAAAACCTTCACTTCTTTTTATATCAAAAACAACATCATAGCTTGAAGGTTCTAATAGAATTTCATAATGTTTCCATTCTAATTTTACAGTTGTCTTATCTATACCTGCTAGCGTTATTGGATTATTATTCAAGCCTCCATCTCCTCTAATATTTACACCTTCATCAACATCGGCAGAAACCTGGTTTATGTGATATTCTATGTTAAGAGGATTATCACTTGGGGTTAGATACACTATATGTGCTACATAATTTGCCCTCCCAATACCGATTGGAATTGAACGTATAAGACTATTTCCATTTTGGTCAAAGAAAACATGCACGTAATCATTTCCAATAAATTCTGTATTTTTACTTGTTTTAATTTTCAACCCAATTCCTTCATGATACTTTATTTCTCCTTTAAATAAGGTATTTACAATATAGTTAGTGGCGGTTTTATCCCGGGGCATTTCAAATGTAGCTCCATCTTTATCTGTAACCAGGGTTCCTGCACCGCTTCCTAGCAGCTTAAAAGGAGTGCCAATAGATACGCCCTTATCGTCTGAAATGTATAATGATCCATTTCTTACATCAGAAGTAAATGTTACTGTATGATAATTTCCATCTGTTAAGAATTCTTCTGACTCATTGCTTGAACTTATTTTAAATTTTTTGACATTTTTTTTAGCATCACCGGGATCCTTTTTAATTTCAAATGTTTTTATTGCTTCTTTAAATTTTGAATCAGATAAATTCTCTATATCTACTTCCTGGCCTGCTGCTCCTCCAATACGTATCTTATAGGTTTGGGAGTGACCTGTAAAAGTGATCAATGTGAATAAAATTAATAAAGTAAAATTTTTCATAATTGCTATAGTTTTGAAGATTGAAAAAATTGTATGATATCATCTATATGAAGTGCGTAGCTTGAATCTTTATCGAATCCTACCATAGCTCCTGCAATACGGCCTTGACTGTCAAATAAAGGTGCGCCAGAATCACCAAGTTCTGTGCATCTGTTAAGCCTTATTAGATTTGTTAGAAAGATGTTTTTGAATTGGGTATCTTTCACTGCGTCGAAATTCAGTACTTTACATTGCCTTAAACCAGATGTAATGCCTTGAAACGACATTTTAAATGAATGAGAGTTGGAAGAGTTTAAAGAAATATATCCAGTTACTGGACCAAACTGTTTTATTGTCTTTTCAATTAGCAATGGATTACTAACTCTTGCAAAGCCAAAATCAATGCCATTGAACTTTGCAATAAAAAGCTTAGCTGTTGATTCAATAATTGAATCATAAATAATAATTTTTTGGTCATTTTGAGGTTCCCTTCTTACATCGTATAAAATTTGCCTGTGTGCTAACAATTGTGGAGCTAAAACATGCATATTAGAACCTAAAAAAACACCTCTTGTGTTTTCGAAGTAAAGTGAAATTGTTCCTGCTAAACCTGATGTGTTATTTTGTGCTGTATCACCTACTTTAACACCCTGAAGTTCTAATCCACCTGCTTCGACTACATCGGTTGGTACATAAATTCTGATACCGTCACGTACAATATAAAGCTGCTTTGGGATTTCTTTTTTAATAGCTTTAGATTTTGTATCAACATGAAATACAAAAGAGTAAGATGGAGTCAGCTTTCCCTTAACAGTTTTTTTCCCCACATGAACCCCTCTAAGTCCGGAGTAAGTTTTAAACCATCTCTTGAAATTTCTTTTGGTATGGTTTTGTAATTCCACTAAATGTTTTTGTAACTCCCGTTTCATAATTTTATTTTATTATAACGTTGTCGAGTAACTTGAATTATAACAGGAAAATTACATATATATCTTGATAAAAAAATACGTATAATTACGTGTTTTTTCATGTTGTAGATTAGTTATATTTATTCAGTGTTGAATTCTGCAAAATTTCCAGAAGATAAATCTACATTAGAAGAGTTTACTCAGGAAATTATAAATTGTTGTAAGTAAATAATTAAAAACAAAATTAGGAATTATGTATAATTTACAGCATTTAGGGTGGTATGGATTCCAAGAATTGTGTAATTCAATTGCAAGAGAGATTCTAGGACAGACAGCAATGTCATATTTGCCATCAAATGACGGTGGTCGTGATGGGAGTTATTATGGTAAATGGAAGAAAAAAGACAATGATTCTGTTAAAGGTAATTTTGTTATACAATGTAAATTTACATCTAAGCAAAATTACAATCTGAAATTTTCAGATTTAAGTGAAGAATTACCCAAAGCAGGAGTTCTTGTAAATAAGGGCATGTGTGATATTTATCTTATTATGACAAATGCAGGAATTTCAGGAAGAGTTGCCGAAAAAATTCAAACAGAATTTAAACTTGTAGGAATAAAACATGTTTTTGTTTTTGGGAATGATTGGATATCTACTCAAATTAAAGAAAATTCAAGACTAAGAAGAATGGTTCCAAGAGTATATGGCTTAGGTGATCTAACGCAAATTTTAGATGCGCGAGTCTATTCACAAGGTGTTGCATTACTTGAATACCTAAAAGAAGATTTGGCAAAAGTTGTAATTACAACTGCTTACGATAGAGCGGCGAAAGCAATAGAGGAACATAATTTTGTTTTGTTAATTGGCGAACCAGCAGCTGGAAAAACTACAATTGCATCACTTCTCGCAATGGGTGCGCTTGATCAGTGGAAAGCAATGACAATGAAATTGGATACTGCGGAACAAGTGATAAAACATTGGAATCCTGAAGAACCCGGCCAATTCTTTTGGATTGATGATGCATTTGGAGTAACACAATATGAATCGACTCTTAGTGGTCGATGGAATCACGCTATGCCTTTAATAAAAACGATGTTGCATAAAGGTGCAAAAATTGTGATGACTTCTAGGGATTATATTTACAATGCCGCTAGAAAGGATTTAAAGGAAGGAGCATTTCCATTATTAAATGAGAGCCAAGTCGTCATTGATGTTCATAACTTAACGCTGAATGAGAAAAGACAAATGTTGTACAACCATATAAAGATGGGGAGACAACCACAAAAATTCCGCACTATAATAAAAAAACATCTGGAGCAAATCGCAACTCATGAACGTTTTATCCCAGAAATAGCAAGAAGAATTGCAGATCCTTTTTTTACTAAAAATTTAGAAATCAAAGATTATGCTTTAAATGAATTTGTTCATAAGCAAGAAAGCTTTCTTTTAGATATTTTAAATGATCTGGATAAAGATAGTCAAGCAGCTTTGGCTTTGATTTACATGAATAGTGAAAAACTAAAATCACCTCTACTCTTAAACGAAATTGAGCTTAATGCAATTTCACGACTTGGAAGTTCACTTTCTGGTTGTATTGACGCACTTGAAGCGATGAAAGGTAATATGGTACAGTCCATAATATCAGAAGATGAAATGTTTTGGAAATATAAACACCCTACAATAGGGGATGCATATGCTAAATTCATAGTTAGTTCGTCAGATATGCTTGTTATTTACCTTTATGGAAGTTCAGTTGACATGTTACTTGGTCAGATTACTTGCGGAAATGTTAGTTTGGAGAAAGCTGTTATAGTTCCTAAAAATTTATTTCCTATAATACTAGAAAAATTAAAAGCGTATAGAGCTACTAATCAATATAAAACAGATTATCTTTCGGAGTGGGGAGCTAAGAGAAATCTCCACACTTTTCTGTCACGAAGATGTTCTACAAGTTTTTTAAAAATGTACGTTGAAGAAAATCCTAATATACTACACCAAATATCTCACCCTAGTGTTAATTTAGATTATTCTCCTGAAGTTAGGCTTGCTCACGTTTTATTTACTTCAGGCCTATTTCCTGAAAATTTAAGGAAAGAATTTATTGATATAGTATCTAGTTATGCAATTGAAGGCCATACTCTATACGCTTTAATTTCAGACGAAATAAAAGAAATGTTTAAGGATGACGAATTTGAGGAACTTTTACAGAAAATTAGAATTGAACTTATCCCAAAGATCTCAACTTTAAAAGAAACTTACAAGTCTAATTATCAACAGGATGAAGATGCCGAATATCATATGTCTTCGCTAAAAGAAGATTTAGAAATTATTGAACAGGAATTTTCGGAGGATCCACAAATAGTATTTGCTGTCAATAAAGAACTAGTTGAAATTGAAGATTGGATTGCTCAGAATACATCAGAAAAAGAAATGATAAAAAGAGAAAAATTAAGTACTAAAAGTGATGAAAACGAAGATAAAGAAAGAAGTATATTTGATGATATTGACAAATAATTTCATCTGCTCCATTGAAAAGTAAAAATGATTTCAATTAATAAAGATTACAGTATTTTCTTAGTATTATTTAAGAAAATAATATACATTTAATGTTTAAATTCTTTCAATGTCAAGAAACGCAACCTCAAGTTGGAGCGGTTATGCTCACCAAGGTAAAATAGGTTTACTTATAGCTTTAAAAAAAATTAATGCTTTACATGGTAGTGCTCACAACCTGTCAGAATTTGTGTTAGAATATGAAACTCAGGAAGATGCAAAGATTTCTAATCTAGGTGTTGTTTTAGAAGTACATCAGGTAAAGGCTTTGCAAAGTTCAGAAACTATTGGTAGCTACACTGAAGCACTTTCTGTTTTTGAAGTCTGTCCAGGAAGCAATTATTTACATTCCATTTGTGAAATAAGAAATTGGTCAAATTTAACAGCTGCTCAAAATCCTGGAGGAGTCATTCGCTATCCATACAGCGCAGTTTTAAATCATTGTCCACTTGCCGATATTTTTACTTACATAGATACTGAAATACAAACGTTACTTTCAAACCAAATGCATCCTCAACACGATAACACTGGTTGGCGTGAAAACGTCTTTCAGGAATTTCTAGCAACATTGGATGAGAAAATCCGATACGAGCATCAACATCATAATGCTGCAACTTACAACATAAGCTTCAGTTTAGATGAAATTGTTGGTATTATGACCGCTCCTGGTGTAAAGTCAAAAAGTAAATTATCTGCAATCCGAAATGCATTATATCAGGAGTATCTTAAATTCATTGATGACTTAGAAAGCAATACATTTACCCCTACACCTGAACATGAGAAACTTATTGACATGGCATTGGAAGCTATTTATAAGTTATCGAACGACCAACTGATACAATTCCTGAAAAATATAAATCCGCATACAACTCAAGGCAAAATTTTAGAACATTGTGAAACAACGGATGCTTTTTTTAGCTCAGATGCTTTCTACGGAACTTTTTTGACTACATTGATAGGGGTAACAGAAATTGATTACTCTTTGGATGGAAATGTTATACCAAACTATTTTAAGGATGTCAGTTATATCCTTACCGCAATTCAGTCTTCTGAAATGCAAAAAAGGCATCACGCCAAAAGTATACTTACTAATGAATCAATTAACTTCTCTGCATATGAAACGGATTATATAATAACTCAGAACTATAGTGGAGAATTGGGAGAATGTGCAGCAAAAATCAGTATTATTGGAAGAGATTCTACTAAATTCTGCAACCCAAAAAAAATGCAGTTTATCCCTCATACAGAAGCAATAGATAAATTAAATGCCTAATAATGAAAGAACTTATAGAGATTGTTTTTGCTGAAAGTGGATTTATAGAATCCGGTCATAAGGATTCAGCCATATTTTATAAAAAACAGGATGAACAAAAAAAAGAGTATTATTTGGTAGATTTTATCAATCCTCAGGATCTTACAGATTTTATGAGTAAAGAAAAAGCTAATAATATATTTGAACTCTTTGAAGAACAGAAGAAACAAGGAGTAGACATAGAGAAGAATACTTCTTTGCTTTTATGCGTGCGACTTAATAATATAAAAAGTGATATTAACGTAATAAAAAATGATATACTTCTTATTGAGGAAGATGATTTTTGGTTTAAGAAGTATGTAATAACTTATTCAGACACCTCAGTGCCAGATGCTCCTGTAAGCGGAACATACCTAGAGTATTTTAATCAATTATTGTTAGATAATGATACTTTTAGAGAGTACAAAAATGATGTATATTTGAATGAAAAATACTTTTTGGTCATTCAGTTGTTTCTTAAACTCCCATTTCTTAATGTTCCGATAAACACTCAGAATAATTTTAATACAATTGGAGATATTCTAAGCCAGCAGCTTTCCACTATTGAAATGCAATTTGCACTTAATCTCAATAGTATTGAGGGACTTGAAGATGCTGAATATTGGGAAAGATTAAAAAATAATTGTGTAGCTAGCACAGATTCAGATGATTTGATTAAGGAATTCTTTGATAAATTTGAACACAATGCTTAGATTAGAAAAAATTTATCTTGAAAATTTCAAGGGAATAGCCAGCTCGAAAATAGTTGATTTCGAAAATGCAGACTTCTCAATTTTAAATGGTCCAAACGGCTTTGGAAAAACAACGATTTTTGACGCCATTGAGCTATGTCTGAGAGGCAAACTTGAAAGAACCGTTCAATTCAGTAATATTCAGAAAAATACGCAGAACTATAAAAAGCCTTTTTATCAGAATACTGTCGGAAAAGATGTAACGATTAAGGTACTTTTTAGAGATACAACAACAAACAGTGCTCATATTTTTATAAAATTTCTTGACAAGGACAATTCAGGTAAGATTGGTAATTCCAAATCATTTAGACCGGATGCGTGGGGAATTTTAGAAACTTATTATAGTGATAATGAAGCAGTTTTTCCAGTGGCTTTTGACAAGGATGTATTGGAGGAATATAGCCAGCAACAAATTGACGAATTATTTTTCACAAATGCTTATTTAAGCCATCAAAACTTATATCCTCTATTCAATTATCTGCAACAGGAAGAGAATATTTATTTTCTTAAAAAAGATGAAGAAGAAAAAAAAGAAGAACTTAATTTTCTTTTTCAGACCCAACAACAAGCCACAGAACTTGATAAATTAAATTTCATTTTAAAAGGAATCAAGTCTTCCAAAGATTTACTTACTGAAAAGGTAAAACAGCTTGGAAATAGTGCAAACGAAGGCGAAACTCAAACCTACTTAAAATTATTTACTGATAAGGAGATAGCATATGACAATGAGGAACCATTTTCAGGTGTCGAACCTGCTAATATAACCGTAGTGTACGAAGCATATACAAAAGATTTGGAAATACTTGAAGAGTTTAGCAACACTTTTGATTTTAGGGAGTATAATAAAGATAAACTAAGGGAATCTATTAGTTATGCGATAGATAACAGCAATATTCTTAACGCCTTTGCTCTTCAGATTTTATGCAGGTTGGAAAACTTTGAAAAGCTTCAGTTATTGGATCAACGTAAGACTAAGTTTGAAAAGGCTCTTATAAACATTGAAAACAATGAATATGAAACTTCCGTCTTAGAAGAACTTGGATTCGAGCAAGATTTTATTCTGGCTTATGATATTGCTATCAAGGAAAAAAACACCCAAGAAAAAGAAATTGGAGATATTGGTAATATAATTAACGATTTAAATAATGCCCGAAAAACTGCAGTTGAAAAGGCAACTGAAGTACCTGACCTTACACATCCTGCAAATTGCCCACTTTGTGATACTAGTTTTGAATCCGCCGATTTACTTCGTAGTGTTATTGATAACAAGACTATCGCTTTAACTAACTTTAATAAGATACAATTAAACAAGTTGCAGGAATTGAATACTGCAATTAAAACTAATTTCCAGTTGATTATAAAGCAGGCAATTACAGATTATTTCAGTAAAAAAGAAAATCAGATAGAATCTGCTTTTTTTGCTCGTGTTCGTGAATTTAGAGGATTTGATGAAAGAATTAAACGATTTCAAAATGTTCTTTCCGAAAACAGTATAAGCTTTGACACTTATATACTGTTCTTACCTTTATCTATTTCTCAATTAGACGAACACGTAGAGAAATTGCGATTTGAAATGACTAAAATCCTATCTGATATAGTTCCTGACCAAGAAAAATTATTGCACAAACATCTTTATAAAGACTTGTTTTCAGAAAAGAGCTCTTTACTGGTTAGTCCTTCTGAAGTACAAAATAAAAAGAAGTACGTTGAATACAAATTTAATGAGTCCCGAATGTTCTCATTAAATATTTTTAATGCACGATTAACGAAGTTTAGCGAATTGGAGGTTAAGATTACAAAGATAAAAAATGCACTTGATCAATCTATTAAAAAGTATAAAATGGAAATGATCGAGAAAATTAAAATACCGTTTTATCTCTATTCAGGTAAAATTCTGCAGAATTATCAACAGGGATTGGGAATTTTTATTGATATGCAAGGAACTACTAACAGAGTAAGATTTCTTACCGATAGTGAATCAGATCATGATATTATCCATCATCTTAGTTCTGGTCAGCTAGCTGTTGTATCTATTGCTTTTTGTCTCGCTCTAAATAAAGTTTATGAGACAACTAATCACTTTAAATTTTTAGCTATTGATGATCCTGTACAGACATTGGACGACATAAATATTCATTCATTCATTCATAGAACTGATGAGACATGATTTTAAAGATTATCAAATCATTATGTCTACACATGAAGATGATATTGCAAATTACTTGACATATAAGTTTGAAAAATTTGATTTTAAGAGTAAGAGATTGAAGGTTCAAGATCTGTTCTATTCCGGTAGTTGGGATTAATTTGTGGATTTTTTAAATTTGATTAACATTTCATTACATGGCAAATGACTTAGGAGCTGGAGATGTATTTCATTATATATGGACAGCCCAGCGCTATCTTCTGAGATAATAAACGAAAGGATTATAGCATAAGCTCAAAGAATGCTTCTGTCTACTAGTTACAATATCAGTAAGATTGGATATCATCTTGGTTTTGATGACTCTTATTTTGTAAAATATTTTAAAAACACACACGAGTATTTCGCCTTTAGATTTCAGAAGGTGTAACTTAATAGAAATATCAGGGTAAAAACAATTTAATATTTTTGATACAACTACCGGAATTATTTTAAAAAACAGAATATGATTTATCCAAAAATGCTGCTTGCCAATTTTGAAGGTTATAATTCTGAAAAAAAATGCTATTCCAATTGCTTTTTGATTTTTCGTGAAAGTAATTTTTCAAAGCTATGGTTTTACCAAAAAATAGCCAGCCAAAATGTTGTTGTGTGTTCGGAGATAAAGATAAATTATCTCATTCGTGAATATTGCGAACAAGATGGCGGTGATGTGTGGGAAGCATATAAAGTTGCAGAAGTCGAGGAATATTCATTTAACGATTTTTCAGAGATAAGTTTTTCAAACATATTTCATTACGGAATCCCACGATATTCTGAAAGTGATTTTGAAAGTTTAATTAATCAGTTAGGTGGTAGAAAAGTCCCAGAAACAACAACGAAAACTCCTGATTTCCTGATTGAAAGTATTGCTATTGAATTGAAAGATCTACAAAACGAAAGCATGTATGACAAAGGAAGGAGAAAAGCCATTGCTAAAATATTTGAGAATGAGTCTAATTTAGCTGTCTGCCTAAATTTTGAATCTATTGAAGAAGAATATTTAACTGCTTACACGCGGCTTATAACGAATTCAATCAAGAATATCATTAAAAAAGCTTCGACACAAATTAAGGAATACTCAAAAACAAATGAGGTAGAATATGCTGGGGTATTTTTACTGAACACAGGTTACTTTAGTCTGGAGCATGCCCTTTTTAAAGCCATTGTAGAAGATATTCTTAATCGTGAAACCAATACGATAAAGTTTGCGTATATATTCACCCAATGTGTATTGCATAATACGGTAGGGGATTTGCGGTCTGACTATAAGCAAGATTTCATTGGGACTGTACCTGCTATCTTAAAACCTATTGAACAAGCTACCTCACAATTAACAGAAAGAAAAATGTCATCGATATTTCAACCTAGTAGTGATGGCGGAAATGTTATTCCGCCACAACAACCAATATCTTTTTTTGAAGATGGTAAAATCTTTTATTGGAAACCTGAAAGATTAAAACCATCGATTAGTTTTGAATAAGGAAGTCTTAATGATAATAGATAAGATGCTGGTATAATAGTTAATAAAGATAATAATAGAAATAGAAATAATGCTGCAACTACAGGTAGAATAGATGATAAACTTAGAGAAAGACTTGGAGATAATAATAAAGATGCTTATATTTGCAGTGTCATTACCCTCGGGTAAAGGACCTGGTCGGCCACAGCACCTCAGCTGTGGCATTTTTTTTATATAATCCTGTCATTATACCGCTTCTCATAATAAAGCTGGTTTCTATCGTCGTCGATGTGGAAACAAGATATTATAACCATGTCAGGCAATATTTTTTCCATAATGACCAGAAAACCGCCCTCCCTGAACCAAAAGTAGTCCCGTATAGCACCGTCAGATTCTAAATAGCTAAAGCAAGTAACATCATCAGTATTTCTATTTTCCAGTATCGGCTTAATCCAATGAATTTTATTGGCTCTTTTCCTGTCGAAATTGCGATGCCCTTTTGTGCCACGGGTTACGATTTTTACAAAAGTGTGCGGGTAGGCTTCGAAACCTTCTTCCTTTGAATTGCGGACATCTATAAGAACTTTTATCCCGTCAACAAAAAAGTCGTTATCAATGAAATCAACCTTAAAGGCCTGATATAATTCTTCAAGGTGTTCAGGTGAAGGATCAATACCCAAAGCAGGAATTAAATCATCTAAATCAAATAAATCCATCACGATCGTTGTTTGGGTTGGTGATCGAAAATGTTGAATTTGTATTCCCAAGGCTCGGTGCCCTCGTTAAGATGAAAACCCGATTTTTCTTCAAGATAATCAATGAATGTCATTTTATCCTTATTACCTTGTGGAATATTCTGCTGCACTACCCTCGTTTTATAGGTTATTGCGCCAATGAAAAAATCTGCCAACTGGAAGAATAAATTGTCATGCGAATGCAAATGCTGAAAGTGCTTGAATGGAGATTTGCCATGCCATTTGCTATCAAAGACCTC
Organism: Flavobacterium piscis; assembly: GCF_031457575.1. Taxonomy (GTDB): domain Bacteria; phylum Bacteroidota; class Bacteroidia; order Flavobacteriales; family Flavobacteriaceae; genus Flavobacterium; species Flavobacterium piscis_A. The sequence continues at coordinate 123,856 of NZ_JAVDWQ010000005.1, forward strand.
ATTGATCTTGCGTAATTTTTCACGGCCGCGCGTATCCTTTACATCGATAAAAACACGATAGGAATGCGTTTCATTATCATTTGGACGCAAAAGATAATACACCATTTTGTAATAAAAATTGTCGTGCGATCCCTGATTGAAATCTTCGTGCTTCAGCCTGTCTTTGTATTTGATCAAAATGCTCCGGAAACAAATATCTACCCCGAAGAAAAAATCTACCAGTTCTTTATAAAGCTCTATCCTTACACCGGAAAAATTCTGCCATTTCAATTCCTTATCGAAATTGTGCTTTTCGAGAACAGCTTTAAATTTTTCAGTCAACACCGCATATTGATCACGGGGAACTTTTATATATCCGATACACATAACCGGGTAATGGTCATTTTCTAAATGACAGCTTTCATCAATAAAAAAATCAAATTCGGTACTCACTTTTGTTTTGTTTAAACATTTGTTATTATAGCTTATTTATTCAATTTATATGCCCCCAATTTTAATGTCGCAGTAATTAAAAGCCACATCCATTCCTGCGAATAATTCATTGGAAGGAAAAAACAATGCGCTATATTATTCCTCAGATTTTCGCCTTGATTAGTAAAAAGATATTTGAACAAAGCAATATCATCAGGTGGAACCAAATCTATGAATTTTTGATTATCTAATAACCTGTCGATTGTAATTCTTTCTTGTGTAGAATTATCTTTAATCTCAATAGCCTGCGCGCCAATCCTTCGGGAAAACTCGCGTAATAATCCTTCAAACTTCAATGCGAGAGAATCTATGCAAAGTATATATGCCTGACGGTTGAATTTATTGAGGCTGAAATCAATTTCAGTCTGACTAAAGAAATTTTCTAAAGCCGGGAAAATTAATTGGGCCCACTGGAAGTGCGTTATTGTTCCATTTGATTTGATGTGTTCCGCATCATCCCCATACCAAGTACTTTTAAGGATAAATTCAGTGATTGTGCTGAAAGAAAACTTACCGCTTAAATGCGCTTTGTGAAAAAACATTGAGAGGTGCTGCATCGATATTGTCTTTAGATAAATATCGTATATATTGAATCCACCTCCAGTCCTTCCGCTGATATTCTTATTCTGATCAAATGTTGTAACACTTACGACTTGCATAAGAGAGTTGGTTATGCTATTGTTTAATTGGTCGGCTTTAGGAAACATATCAGGACAAATGATCAAATATTGGAATAATTGATCAGGCCCAAAATTATCTATTACACCGTCAATTTGCTTTTCTGCATTTTTGAAAAAATCATCAATTGCCGGATCTGAAAATTCAAAGGGGACCGAATTAAGGTTAAGGTTATTTTTTGCCTTATCCATTAATATCGATATTTCCTCGATTTTGTCCTTATTGCCGGCTTTTTTATATTGCTGAAGCGCTTTCATGTAATAGCCCATAACTACGAAAGTACCGTCATGTTTTTTTGAGTCATCAACATAAAATTCAGCTAACTCGTTATAAAACGGCGCAAGCGGCAGATTACTTTTTTGTGCTATGACGAGTTGTACTTTTATATAATCTTTTAAAGCATTCGGATAAAGATTTCCACTAATGACCTTATGAGTATAATCAAAAAAGGCTTTTAGCGTATCCGGAATTTTCTTTCCTTCAACAGCAATAAAATTCATTATTGCATATTCCTGATAGCCGTGAATTCTTCCGGTCCCGAGAATTGAAACAAGATATGCCAATACCTCTTTGCTTTTATATGAAATTTCCTGTGATAACAAAAAAAGGTTTTCGATCAACTCAATATAATTCATTGACAATATAACATCATTGTTCGGGAACGTACAAGTAGTAACATAATCGTAATAATTGTCAACAGCAGCTTTGGCAAAATTGATATGCTTTGCCTTGCTAAGCCAAAGAATGTGATTGTATTTTGCTTTTAACTTTGAATGCGTAATATTTTCTGCGCGAGATTTTAAATAGTCAAGATTATCCTCGAACAATTGTAAGTTTGGATATTCCTGCCTGCCGTTTTCAGTTTGTTGCGTAAACCGGGCTTTTAACTCATTTTTGCGAATGTGAAAATCATTGATAAACAACTCATAAGAGCAAAGTTTTTTTAAATCGTCATCTGTAATTTTATCACGCATTCGTGTAAGTGATGCCGAAATGGTATCATCTTTTTGGATGTTTGTATTCGCTTCGATATAATCGTAATATTCCTGTAGATCGTTAAACATCGTAATAGGTATTTTGAAATTACTCTACCCTTTTTTATCGGATAAAGGCGGAAGATTTCTCTCTTTTAAGTTAATACATGAGGGCTAATTTAAATTTTTATACGCATTTCTGATTGCTTCCATTCTTAGCGTCAATGCCGATAGTCTCCTTTCAACTTCATTAATATCTATATTTTTGACGATATCAATTTCAAGACATTCACAGGAAAAGAAAAATATTTTCTCCAGAAGAATAATGAACTCAAAAAGCATGCTCTTGGCATTATCGATATTAATTTCTGCAATTGAATCGTGATAATTTTTAAAATCAGCATCTATACTAGTTACCGTTGTATTAAGAATTTCTTCGACTTGATTTTCAATGTAAAGTGTTGTTTTAAAAGCCAAAATATCAGCTTTAACTTCTTCCCAAATAGTTATAAGTGCAGGGTGTTCGGAAACAAAATTCGTTAATTTTTCAGGATAAACTTCATAGGTTTCCAAAACGTTTTTTATAGAAAGGTACGCAAGTCTGAGGAAATATTTTTGTTCCCATTCAGATTCAACGGTAAGAATATTTTTTAACTGTATTGCAGTTTCAAGTTTTCCAATTGTAATTAGAGAATTAAATGAAAAAATCAATGCAGATTTGGTAACAGGTGTTTCTATCTTTAACTTAGCCGAAAAAACTGTCATATCCATCGATAGTTTTATTGTTTCAAGGTTTCTTTGTGCATCTAAAATTGACTTATTAATAAAAGCCAAGATTAATTGTTTTTCATTTTCCATAGTAACTGTTTTAGAAATACAAAGGAACAATTTTGTTTATGCAGAAAAGGAAAAATTAACGATTCTTATTTTAATGATTTCATTCTTTCGCTCAATTGCTTAATTGAAAGGTATTCACCATCGAATTTTTTATGCAACATCCGGTGACAATTAGCGCAGACTAATGAAAGGTCCTTCAACGTAGTTTCTCGTATTCCTGGCTGTGATATTGGGATTATATGATGGCATTCGATAAATTCGGCACCGTATATAGAAGGAAATGAAAATTCACAAACCTCACATATTAGCGTATTATTTTTTATAGCCTGATTCTTCTTTTCGTTTACAATTTTTCTGTTTCGTTCTTTAACAAGATGCGAAACTAAAAGAAGTTCTCCTTCGGTTACGCTTAATTCAGGATTTGTATTTTCAAGTTCAGTGAGTATCGATGAAGTAACAGATTCAGATTGGATACCTGCAGCGACAAAACGCCCATGGAACTTTTGCCAAATATCAAACTGCAGTTCATCTACATTTCCAACATTATTGATATTCTTAATACGACAGGCATTCCCTTGCGTAATTCCTCCATATTTCAGTCGATCCCACAATGTTTCTGAAACAGGAATAAAATTTTCAATATTGGTTTTGGCAATGATTTTTACGCGGCGGCCGTATTGATAATCACTCCTGTCATTGGCATCATCTACATGCATGTCAGCAGGCGTCACCAGATGGGTAAATGCAGGAATACCATTTACTTTTTGTCTTATCAATATTATTTCGCCAACTTGTGGCTTGCCCGCATTTGTTTCATGTATTGTAGGGAAATGAAGCGTAAATTCATCGTATGTTAAGTCAAGATAGGCCTCGCCATTAACTTGATTGGTTACATTCTTAAACCAAATTATATCTGCCGGTGTAAAGATCTTCATTGGAACACTATGCCGGCGTACACTTAGTTTGTGATCATCCTGTTCGTAAACTTCCCAAATACCATGCTCAATTGCATCGTATTTCATAACTAATCCTCTTCCTATTTTGAATAAAACATCATAGGGCGAGTGCGAATTTGTCAATCGGGGTTTTCTATTTTCAGGATAATACCCACGCGAATCATGATTTACAGTAATTGCTATAATTTGTGCATTTATTGTTTTTTGATTTACATTTTCCCACTTATCGTTGATGTAATTTTTAATGTCATCATAGGAAGCCTGACCATTTATGTCGTCGATTGCTTCTCTTATCATCTGCCAAACAAAAGGTCTTTCCATAGTTAAATCATTATGAAAACGGCACTATTTCTTTGACAGTACCTATTAAAAGTTCATTGTTATTAATTTTCTCTATCCTTTCTTCTGCAAATCCAACATCTTCGAATGTTATTCTATGCTTTTCAAAACTTGAAATTAACGAATCTCCATAGCCAAACTTTAAGGGATATGAATCTGCATACAATTCATTATTTAAAGCATTCGAAACTTTAATTTCCTGATATAATTCGTCATTAAACTCAATACCATTTCTTATGCAATGCCATGTATTAGGTTCAAGCTGCTTTTCATGAGCATTTAAAAGATGCCCTAATTCGTGCATAATAACTGCTTTAATTTCCCGACGATTAAGATCTGCCTCAGTACATTTTTGCCAATTAATTATGACAAACCGATGATATTCTCCTTGAAAAGGATGATTTGAAATTCCGAAACCAAAGCCATTATCCTTATGACCGCCCATTCTTTCTTTAGTTTCATCCCAAGTGGAAATAAAAATTGTTTCATGGAATTCCCGGTAATGCTCGCATTGCTCCATTAATTCATCATGAATCTCATTCACGAGTTCAGCCAGTAATGGATTTTCAGTTTCGTTGAAAACGATAATCATGATTTTAAAAAAGGGGAATCACGAGGAATTGTAAAAGTCTCGTTACGATAATTTAGCTTTACGAAATCTGCATCAGTACTTTCTAAACTGCCTTTCAATAATCCTTTCAAAAGCGAGTCACATGACAGCATCGCCAAGTGTACAATCGGAATTAAAGTTTCTAAATCTTTTTCGGCGTTACTATTAATAGCATTTTCACAACATTCCTCCATCATTGCTTTGTGCAGGGGATGAATTTCAGGAATTGGTAATTTTTCAATTACGGCATTAAATAATTCTGTGGGGGTTATTACAAGGTCATTCATATTTTTGGTTAGTTTTTTAGTGGTGTAAAGTTAGAACTTATTGCTTTTATTTTTACTATTTATGCTGTCAATGTACATTTGCAAATCATATAAATATATTAATTCCTCATTATCATTATTGATCTGCGCTAACTCTACAAAATTGATATTTTGGTATAATAATTTCTCACCTAGAAGATCCTGTACCAAACGTACCTAAAGGGATGGGCATAAATGCTCATTATAATAAACTTTAAATTCTAAATTGCTGTTAGTGGCTGGCATATCATTATTTCATGTCCCTTTACGAATAGGTTTCTAAGATATCTAAAGGCGTTTTCGGTATTTTTTGTAGCCACCAATGAGGGGAATTCCTCTCCATGAATATATTACTTTATTTGATGACCGAGACATTGTTTGCTGCTGTTCTCTCCGTTCTATTTCATCTTGTTTTCTAAAGTCATTTATGAATTCCTGAACTCGCAGGGTCCATTCTCCATTTGTAGTCGTATTGATGAAAGCTTTACGTGAAATCTCCACAACTCTCGCATGCCTTCCAACTTGCGGGAATAAACAGTAAAGGGTATTTCGCAACCCTTCGGAATCGTCCATTGAACCATCTCCTCGAAAATCAAAGATAACAGGTACAGAACTTTTAAGCCAAGCCTCTGGAAAACAAAACTCTGGAAACCAAACCTGAAATATTCCCGATTTGTCAGTTTGACGCACTTCACTAATTCCAGCACTTTTCCACTCTTTAAGAAAACGAGGATAATCTCTTTTTAGACGTGCGCCGTCAACTACCCAAACCATATTTTTATAAAACAGTTCTCGGGAAGTTCGTTCTTTAGGGTCAATGTGCGAATGTTGAAACTCTACAGCGAGATTATGAACTGTACGAACATCTGCAATATGTTTTTCGCCTGTTCTCTCATTAAATAAAGATATTTCCTGCCAATCGCTTGGATAATTGTTTTTCCAAGTTCGGTGCCATTCTGTTTCAGGTTCCCACCAATTATCACAATCTGTTTTGCTTTTATGTGCCCAATGCCAAATTTTTCGTGTGCCACATTTTGCAATAACAGGCTTTGAACAACAAGAACATAATCCTTTAAGGTGCGGTTGAGCTTCTATCCGATTATTACCTATTAAAGCAAAGTGCATATTTTAGATTTTTTCGAAGGGTTATTATTTACTTGCTAATATAATAATATAAGAAATAGTATTTCAAAATATTTAATCCTTTTCCAACAACATTCGGGTAGCAGGGATGGGTGAACAACGCTTACATCCTTTGTTTTACCACCAAATTTACTCCGGAAAATGGTGGTCAAATTGACCGGTTTTTCCACCAAATCCTCAACCAATCAAAAAACAGTATAAATACCTATTGTGTATAATCTTTAGAATAACTTCCTTGTTACGGTTTTCCGTAATGAAGTGATGGATTTATTCGTGTTATTTGTTGCAGCCCATTCTTGTTTATAAGTTATTTGATTTTAAACAAGTATTATTGTAAAAATTTAAGCTATTGAAACAAGTTCAAAACCGAAATAACCTATTAAAGAGGGCTAATCACTCCACATAATGTTTAAATTTTATTTTAGCCATTTCTAATATTACATTCTAACAATTTATATTTAACCACGAATAATTTACATTTGTTAAAAGCTAACTTTCATTTATGAGTACAATTCAAGACCAACATACGGCTGGGCCAATAGCAATAGGATTTGATTATCAGTTCTATTACTTCATGTACTTAGCACTTGAGCTTAAACAGGGACAGAAGATTGGCTTTGAAGTCAAAGATGATATTCATATTGACAAGCAAGATGGAACAACAATCTTGTATCAGACAAAACATACCATTGTAACAAACGCAAATGGGGATATACAGAATTTAACTACTTTAGATACTGATCTATGGAAAACCCTAAGTAATTGGGTTGATTTTATTAATGCAGATGGTAAAAATTCTACCTTTCTCAATGAGAACTCATTTATCTTAGTTACAAATAAAAGCGAAAATAATAATGATTTTATAGCAACACTAACTCTATTCAAATCAGATAATGATATAGATAAAGTAGTTTTGAAAATAAATGAATTGGAAAATAAAACTCAAGATGATACATTAAAAAAATATCTTAAAAAAGTTAGCAAACTCAGCAAGAGTAAACTGAAACAGTTTTTGAAAAAATTAGAAATAGAAACTGATAATGACGGAATAATAGAAAAAATTAAGAATAGACTTTTGGAAAAATATTACCAGGCTGATTTAGTTGAACCAATATTTGAAAGCTTATCGTCAAATTTGAATATGGCTAAATATATAGACATTAAGGATCGAAAAAAATTTGAGATTTCGAGCGAAGATTTTGCTAAGCGATTTGGAAAATGTTTTAAAGTAGCAACAGAAATTAAACCTTTACCTAGAAGAGAATTTCCTATTTTATTACCAGATGACTTAGAAAATCAAATTTTCATAAAGCAATTAATTGACATAGGAGAGATACAAACCGGTGCAAATGATATTAGGAACTACACTACTCAAATGCTTAAATTTTTAAATCATTTTACTTATTGGTCTGAAGAGGAAAATTTTATTTTACTTACTGATATAGAAGAGTTTAAAAACAATAGTGTTCAAATATGGACAAATGAATTTAAAGCAAAATACAGACAAATAGAGAGACAAATAAATTCTGGTTCGTCTATTGATGATTTAGAAGATGAAGTCAAAAACCTGGCTATTGATTTAGTTGACTATATCAGAAAACAAGATTTATCTATACCGGGATTTTCAGCTTTAGGGGTTGAATTTAGTAACGGACATTATTACGCCCTTTCCGATAACCTTGAAATAGGCTGGCATTATGATTGGGGAAACAAATATAAAAAGGAATGAAAGAAATTTACTATGTGTATAACAACGAAGCAATAGCAAGTTGTATTTTTTTGTCAATACTAAATAACGTAGATAAATTGGATATTGCTCGTTCATGTTTGATTTTACCATTTTTATTGGATGATAGAACGGTTAGTTATTTATCAAGAAACCTAGATAATGAATTAGAATTGGAACAACTGATAAAAGAACAGTCAAGATTATTTACATCTTTCAATAAAAGATATTTGTCATTATTGCCAGTTACTATTAATTCTTTGGTATTACTTAGTAATAGTAATCAAGTAAGCTTGGGAAGTGAAATAGTAAATAATACCAGTTTAAATTTAGAGAAGAAAAACTTAGGAGACCGATTTAATAAAATAGAAGAAGTTATACCGAAGTTTTTATTAATGTTGGAAAAATATTCTACTGTCCAACTCTACAAAACATTAAAAGTACAATTATGAAATTTATACTTCACGAATTAAAGCTCTGGTTTAAGGATGAAAACGCAGTACCTAAAAGCTATCATTTTTTACCCGATAAAGTAAATGTTATAACTGGTGATTCAACTACTGGGAAAACAAGTTTTTGGAATGTAATAGACTATTGCCTTCTATCCGGTAAGGTAACTATTCCAACTGAAATCATAGACAAAGTTTTATGGTTTGGAATTCGATTTACAGTAAATGAAAAAGAAATATCAATAGTTCGAAGAACCCCAAGTAATGGCTCAGTTTCTTCTGATGTATTCTTTAATTTGGGTGGTTTTCCTGATAATCCTGAGGGCAACAAGGAAGTTGCAGAAATCAAGGCAATTTTAGATGAGGAATTTGGAATCACTGATGCTTTGAGATTTCCTTATGGAAAAGGATTAGGTAAAACAACATTCAATATTTCGTATAGACACTTTTTGCTTTTTAACTCATTAACACAAACTATTATTGATGCACCAGAAACGTATTTTGACACTACATTTTATGGGAAAGAAGAATACGACAAAGCGTTAAGTCATATTTTCGATTTAGTTATTGGCGTAAATGATATGGAGAATATCAAAGCCATTGAACGCCTACAAGAAATTGAAGCCGGACTAAAAGCAATTCAAAATCAGGAAAAGGGAAATCAAAATAAAATCAAAAATTTTGAAGCAGAAATATTTAAACTGGTCGAAAAATGTAAAGCATATAAGTTTATTGAATATTCCGAATCTATCGACAGTGTAGATGACGCAATATTGGTGATTAAAGAAACGATAGCCAATACAAAAAAAGTTGCGGAAAATTCAAAATTATTTTCCGAAGTTGATGGTTTGTACAAAAGCAGGAATGCAATACAAACCCAAATTAATGCCATAAGTCAATACCAAAAAGAATACGATCTATATAAAAAGAACCTTAACAAATCTGCTGATAGCTTACAGCCTATTGAGTTTTTAAGTCAGCAATTATCAGATCAATTAGTAGATTCATACGAGACAAAACTATTTGTCGAATCATTAGAATCTTCCTTGAAAAACATCAAGGCTAATCTTTCAAAAAAAATCACCGAACCTCTAAAAGTTACAGGAGATGTGAAAGAATTACGAACGCAAATCCAGGAAATAGATAAACAAATAGCTAAGCTGAACGAAATAAAAAAGAATTATCAATCCGAAGGAGAGAAATTTATTGTCCTTGGTGAAATAAAGTATGCTTATGAGCAGATATTGAAGAAAGAGGTAAGCAAACCTATTGATAAAATCAAACTGAATAGTTTAAATGAGGAAAAAGAACGATTAGCAAAAGTCCCGCAGGAAACATCACAAATTAAATTTTTGATGAAAACAGAGTTGAATCAAAGTATTCAACGAAATTTCAATCTATTAAGCTCTTTGCCAACATATAAGAGTAGTCGCGTAGAGTTTAACAGTGATAAAATGATACTACAATTAATTCCTGATGGACAAATGTTTCCATTGGATAATGTTGGTAGTGCCTCGAATTATATGTTTATGCATTTATGCGTCTATTTAGGACTACACGAACACGTTTTAAATATTGAGCAGGATCATATACCGGAATTTTTATTTATAGACCAACCTAGTACCCCTTATTACGAAGGGAAAAACGATGATAAAGCAAAACTAATTGACGCTTTTACACTACTAAACTCGTTTGTTGATTATATCAGGGTGAAAAAAAATAAGCATTTTCAAATTATTATGGTTGAACATGCGTCTAAAGATTACTGGATAGACAATGAATTATCTTATTTCCATACTGTAGCTGAATTTTTTGAAGGGAAAGGATTAATACCTAATGATATTTACAATAGCTAGCAAATGAAAGACATGACTTTAGGACAAATGGATAAACTAATTATCCATTTTGTTGGAAATAAAAACAGTGGAGATGGCGTTCGCTTTTCTGATGATCTTACTAATTTTGAAGATATTGAGCAATATTTTAAAAAATTAGTAGAAACTAACTTCAAGTTAGAAGAATTATTTTCTTTTTATTCTTTACCAAAAATTGAATTGAATCCGGTGTATCAATTTATTAGTTCAATTTTTGAAGATAATGATTCATTTGTTGAACAGTCACATAATAGCGCTCGCTATTTATACGATAAAAGTATACATCCTCAGATTAAAGCTGGAGAATTATTAATGGTATATTTTAAAGATTGTAAGATTGGCGAAGAACAGGCTGATGCTATAGGTATATTTAAATCCGAAAATAAAGATACAGTTCTTAAAGTTTGTAGTTCTAATGACGGCTTTAATTTAAAAGATGAAAAAGGGATGAATGTTAATAAATTAGATAAGGGCTGTCTTATTTTTAATGTTCAGAAAGAGAATGGCTATCTAATTGCTGTAGTTGATAATACCAATCGTAGCACTGAAGCTCAATACTGGAAAGAACATTTTCTAAATGTACAACCTGTAAAAAATGGTTTTCATCAAACTCAGCAATTTTTGGGGATAGCGAAACAATTTGTTACTAAACAATTATTACAAGATTTCGATGTAACTAAAACAGATCAAATAGATTTTTTAAATCGTTCTGTAGATTATTTTAAGAATCATGAAAAGTTCGACAAACAAGAATTCGAAAAAAAAGTCTTTGAAGATGATAGTTTAATTGAATCTTTTCAAAATTTTGATAAAAATTTCAGAAAAGATAATGAAATAGCACCTTCTGAAAACTTTGAAATCTCAAATAAAGCAGTAAAGAAGCAAGCTCGGGTTTTTAAAAGTGTATTAAAATTAGATAAAAATTTTCATATCTACATTCATGGCGACAAAAAACTGATTGAAAGCGGAACAGATGAAGTCGGGAGAAAATTTTATAAAATATATTATGAAGAAGAAAGTTAGTAATCTGTTAAAGCATTATGAATCTTTGTATTGACCGTTTCGACGATTCACATTTTTAAGGTATAACTACACCTAAATTACTTAGTTTTGATATTGTTGTATCGGATATTTTTTCCAAACATGCTATACATAACAATCGCTCTGCTCGACTGAAAGCTACGTAGCCCAAACGAGGGTAGTCCGTTTTTTCATTATCTCGTTTGCTTTCTCTTATCGCATGGTCAGTTTCTATCCATAATAAAAGTTCTTCTTCGGTTTTAGAAATTGCAAGTACAGCTTCGGATTCCAAACCTTTTATCGTATGTATATTTGCAACCGTGACATAATTACCTACTTCTTTATTGTTGAAATCAAATTTTAAATTTTCGATTTTTACTGGCAATCCTTCCTTCATTTCCAATTTAAGAACATCTTTAACAAATAATCCAAAAGTATTTTCATTTGTTATAATTCCTGAATTTATTGCTTTAAATATTGCCACTGCATATTTCCGAAGGGTAAATATATTGGTTTCATATTTATCGCAGAACTGTGTCTGATTCAATTGTAAGGTTGAAAGTAATGTATCCTGAATAGCTTTTATAGGCAGTACTCCAGAATTCTTTTTAGGATCCATATATTGATTATTTAGAGCTGCTTTTACACGATTAATGACATCATTTCTTTTAGCCAAAATGCATCTGTTAGCCTTAGAAATAGAGATGCTTTCACACTTACTAGTGAAAGCCTCAATTATTGGCTTTACAGTTTCCCATTGTGAAATGAACAATACTTTTTCACCTGAATTTACTTCCTTTGTACCTGAAACTTTTGATACCGCTATTTGCTCAAATTTCTGATTCTTAAATACTCGTCCATTAAATTGATTTAAAAATTCAACTATTGTATTTGCTGACCTGTAATTCTTATTGTTGATTTTTACATTATAACTATTACTTCCAGAGGCTTTTAGAATAGGGATGTTTTTGAAATCCCTTATTGATGAATCAAAACTTTGAATGTACTGTTCAGGATCTCCGACACAATAGATTTTTGTCTTATTTGCTTTTCGAATATTATCTATTATACTGAAAACTTCATTGCCGGAGTCTTGGAATTCATCAACAAATAAGTACTGTATTCGATTACTTATTATTCTACTTATTGGTGTTTTTGACATACATTCTTTTGAAATGGATAATGTTTGGTCAAACGTAATATATCCAAGCTTATTAAGTTTTTTTTTGATATTTGACTTAATAATTGCGGCATCCTGATTAGTTTTGCTTCTCTTCTCTTTGTCTTTCATTTTTTCAACCTTTTGAAATACATCATTGATGCCACATTGCATAAACAGTTTTTCTTTACCTACATTTTCAACTCCATATGAGGAAAATGGAATTACAATGAATCTATTTAAGAAGGAATGCATGGTGCCAATAAATAAATTTTCGGGAATGATTATTCTTTTCGAAAGCCTATTGTATATGTTATTTGTAGCAGAATTGGTATAGGTTATGACTGCCAAATACCTGCAGGGTGATAAGTCCTGAAGTGCTTCAATGATGGATTCTACCATATTGAATGTTTTGCCGGCACCTGGACCAGCTATTATTAATTCCCCTAAAATCTTCTTTACTGCCATTATCATTTATTTATTTCAAGAAATTTATGCCATCTTTGATATATGTAGGTATAGCAAATTCCTCGTCTCCTTCACGTAGATTCAGCATAAGACTGTAGGCAAACTCAGATTTATAATGTTCTATGAGTGCGAAGTACTCTTCAACTGCTATAGGATTGCTGCCAATATTTATAAAATATGATTTACCACTATTAGGCCTAACTTCCTGAATCACTTTTAACAGAATGTCTCTTCCCGTGCCAATTGTATTAACAGAAATTAAATCTTTCTCAAAAGTTGATTCCGTAGTGATTCCTATATGTATTTCAGCAACACCAGTATATTTAGCTGCTAAATTATCAGCGCGATCTTTTGCTTTTGTATCTGAATCACGATCAGTCAGGACTAGGCACTTTTGAAAGAAGCCATTTTTAATAATTTCTAAAAAATAACTGAATGCCAAACCGTTTACACTAATTATGCAACAACTCGATTTTTCAGTAGAGTGTTTAACTATCTTTTCAAAAAATACAGGTATCAGTAGTTTTTCAGATATACCTTCCACTAAAATTACTTTTCTGGAATAAAAGAAATTTGTATTGACTGCATCCAAGTATTTATTTAAATATTTAATCTGCTTTTTACCCAATGCATCTGAACTAAACCCATCCAAAACATAATGTGATACTATCTGATTATCTTTTTTGTAGAGAACAGCAGTGTTCTCAAAGTCAATTTTAGTAGTTATATGTGTTGAATGAGAAGTTATAAGAAGTTGGATATCCTTTCTGTATTCCTTCTGATTTGCTGTTTTAATCAAGGATTCAATATTGTGAGCCAAATGGTCCTGAAGATTTGGATGTAGATGCGATTCAGGCTCCTCTAGTCCAACTACCCTAAAATAAGAACTTTGAGCCCTAGTGACATCTTCAATATATGATAAAACCAGAGATATAAATAAAAGATTGTTTCTACCAGTTCCATTTCGCTCTATTTTGATGGGGTTATCACCATAAATTAAACTGATTTTTTTGAGCAAATCTGAAACATCAGGAAGTGTAAAGATTAAATCAACAATATTTGTTGTATCGTCGGTTGCTAATGATATCTTATCCAATTGAACTGAAATTCCTTTCTTGATTTCCTGTAGTGCATCATTATTATTTATTGCCTGTTGTAAACCGACAAGTTGCCCTTTTAAGTCTTGATATTCTTTTTCTTCTTTTGAATTTAAAATCCTGAAAAGTAATTTATTATTATGGCTGGCTACCAATTCAGTACATGCATCCCTAAGAGCATCCAGAAGTTCAAACCGTAACTGATTTAGATGATAAGTATTCGCCTGAGTATTTTTACCTATGCCACCGTAAATGCTATAATGGTATTTTGAAATAGGAAAGTTGATTAAATCTAGTTTGACACTTTCGGGAAGTTTTTCATACTCGGATTCAGTAATTTCGTTTTTAAATTTTGCTATGAAATTTCGCTGTTGCTGTAGTTCATCTTGTTTGTTAAAATTAGTAACAGGTGCAAAAACATATGTTATTTTGGCTTCGCTGAACTCTGGATTGCTATACCAATCTGATATAACAGATTCTTGGTCGTCATCCCAATCTTTTAAAGTAGCTTCAATTATTATCTCAGGAAATTGAATAGCATCAATAGGAGTATTGAAGTCGAGTACTTGCCTTTTAAAATCTAAAAGGGTATCGTAATTAAAATCGGCTACTTCTAGAAATCGCTTTTTGAAGAACGATATATCTTGACCAAAAATCAATCCAATTGAATCCAATAAATTAGATTTACCAACATTATTTTCACCAATTATTAGTGTGAGCGGTTTTAGCTCGATTGTAAAATCCCTAAAACTTCTATAGTTTTTTATTCCAAGTTCTGATATATACATTTAAAATATGATTAGTAAAATGAGTTTGGTTATTGTTAAATTTTTTTGAGTTGACTAATAATCATTTTAAGCCTTCTGAGTAAATCATCGTAAGTAAATATATCAATTACATTCTTGTATTTCCTTTTAATAATTTCAAAATCATGGAGTTGGTTTTCATCCATTTTGTTATCGCGACCCATAATAATTATAGCGTTTGGATTAGTTATTTTGATTTCCAAATTATCGGGTAATTCATTTTTATATTTTTTAGTAAGTTTGTTTTCTATTTCTTTTCCAGATTTATTTAAGTAAAAGATATATTTTTCAATTTGCATTATCGTGCCGGACAAGTCCCTGTTAGGAATATGGTTATCTCTATACGTTACATCTGAAACAATACTTTTTTCGAATGGGATTTTTATTTCAACAATGTCCAGATTGCCCATAAAATCTATCAAACCATAATCTAACCTACGATTTTTATTACTGTAAATATCAAGAAAATGAACTTCTTTAAATACTGCAATATACTTTGGGAAAAGTAAAAGTATGATTTGTATAATTTCAGATTGCCATTGATTTTCAGTGTAGTTTATTTCATTATTTAGCATTGTCTCTAAACGTTCTACCAAGGTCTCGTACTTAATAATTTCGGATTCCTTAAAAGTCTTTCTAATTTTGCTTTCAATAAGTGGAATCTTTTTATTTAGATAATTATTGTATGCCAACTCCTTATCATAAACATCTTTAAAGTAGTTTTTTAAAATTGAAGTAACTTTTGCCTGACGATAAAGTTTTATTTCATGAGTTGTTGGAAAGATTTTTATTAAATTAATAAAGTCAGTATACGGCAAGTTTTTGATCTCTGCACCACCAATATATAAATCATCCTTTAATAATAAATCTATCTGGTATAATAATGATATTTTTGATTTGACTACGAAAACACTTTCAGTCATATTGAGATTTTGGTAAAAATAAAAATCATTTTTTACTCCAAAAACTGACTTATCAATCTTATAATATTTGCCAATCAGATTTCCTATCACAAACAAAAAGTCTGGCTCATCAAATTCGTCATCAATCTTCTTATGAAATTTTGATTTATCAAGATGAAAAACACCTGCCAAAGTGAATTTCTTATCGGTTTTTAATAACCTATCGAGCCAAGCTGTTGGCTGAAAATCTGAATGATATCTAAGAATTAATCGTTTCTTGTCTTTTTCTATATTTATCACAGTATGTGTATTAGATTAACTTTCCTAACCTAAATATATATTACTCCCTCATCTTTTCAATGTTGTCAAAATAAGGATGCTTAATTATATATGTTTTATTTTGGTCTTCAACGGTAAAATGAAAATCCATAAAGACTTGTTTATTATTCATGATTTTTGAGAAATCATGAATTGTGTAGCATTTAGATTTACTATTAAACATATATAATGTTGGCGCATTTATTATAAAAACCCCTTCGACTGAAAACTTAGACAAATCGATATTAGGTATTGGATTCTCTATTCTTAGTTTGAAATGATTTTCAATAATTTCAATGTTTTGGGTAGCCCAATTGACTTTTCTCTTTAATTGTTTTTCATATTTATCACGGAAATTCGCATAATCCCTTTTCCAATTATTATAATCAAATCTTGACCTGTTATGTTTGCATTCACAGACGTAGATTATCTTATTTTTTGAGTCTAGAAAAAGAATATCTATATCGCCAATATCGTTATTAATGTTTATAAATTGTTTTTTATGAGTTTGAAAACTCTTGATATCTACTTCATGGGGAAGCGAATTTTCAACTAGTTTTTTAATAATTGGGTCTTGTAATATTTTATCATGTGTATTGTCCACATTCTCAATAAATTTCTTTAGATCCTTATTTGCCTTCCATTCTTCAGGAAACAAACCAAATGGAAAGCAATTTGTTGATAGTTGGGAAAGACTCTCTTTCCATTTGTTGGGTCCAATAACGTGAAATGTTTTTTTATCGATATTGTATTCTAAAATTGGTCTGTACATATGCCTGTTTAAATCCTGATTATTATAAAAGCACTTCTCAATATCAAGGGCATTTTCCTTTGTTATCGTCAGCCCTTTATAAAAACTTTCTATAAACATGTGATTTACATTGCTATTCTCTTTAATATTTTCAATGATCGTCGGTAAAATTGTGACACCTAATTTATTTGCTGGTTTATTGATAATCTCTGCGATGAAATAGCATAAATGATCATATGTAATATTATATTTTTCTTCAACCAGTTCTTTAAAATCATCAATGCAATCCGACAGCGCTACGTTTGAATCGTGATTTGGCATCTCATTAAAAATATATGAAAATAAGAGTTCGAATGGTTGATGCGTTAAAAAAGTGAGTTCATTATCATTAATGCTAATACCAATAGCTTTTGGAAAAAGTTGGCTTCTCGCGGTATATTCGCTACTTATAAATGCCCATTCGCCAACATAAATCATTCTTTCCAATAGTTCGCAATACTCAAGCCAATTACTTTTCATTTCCTGGGAAAAATTGGGGCAGCCATTTAAATCATACTTAGTTGATTGCTCCAATATTATTTTTAGAATTCTTCTTGATGCCGCAAATTTCTCTTCATTGAATGGAAGTTTAAAACCTTCTAATTGCTTTATAAAAACATCTATTGAATCTTCGTGCAGATTGTGACAAAATAAGTAGAAGGAAAATCTTTTTTCATTTTCTATCAGCTCACTAAGTTTATTGCATAGAAAACTAAAGCAATCCTTTAAAATATCTTGTACCTTTTGAGGTTCTTTGATTTCTATTGTATCTTGAAAATACTTATCTTTTATATATTCTGTAAGTTCAGGCCAATAAATCTCTTTGTATTTATCATCTGAAATAAGAACCCTTTTTTTATCGATTATGTATCCTGGCATAAGTAAGATTTGTTCAATTTCTGTCAAATATATTAAACTTTAAGTAGTTGTGTACTAAAGGTAAAACTATAAAGATCAGTTAATTCGTCAGTTATAATTTGATTGTTACGTTTGGAGATTGAACAAGCAGACAAATATAATTTAAATCAGAACTCATTAATAATTTCCTAAAAGTTGAAAATGCCACAAAAAAAGATGCCCAGAGGACATCTTTAAAACTCATCTAACATTATGAGGCTATACGAAATTACTTTATAATAGTTAAGTATTCTAATTTATTAGATTTCCAAAGTATCACTTCCTTTTCACTCAATGGATTTATAGAAATTATCTGATAAGATTTCTTTGACATTTCGTTCACACTATTACTTCTTTGAGATTTTATGTTCTTGAACAATTTTATCCTCATTCGAACAATGTCATTCTTTATAATTTCTGAAGGAAATAGATCTGAATAAGATTTTAGATTAAACACATTAACTATTCTATTGACAAGGCGAATATTATACTTTGATCTTTCTTTGAGATTTTCAACTTTGCTTACAAATCCTTCTGATAAATCCAGTTTTTGAGACAAAGACACTTGTGAAATATAAGGTGTTGCATTAACTCTCATATCTCTTACTTTTTCAATTAAATAAAAATCTAACTGTGAAATTATTATTTCTATTACTTCCTCTTGCATGTTTTATAAAAGATGAAAGAACCGCCTTTTTTAAAAAATATACACATCCACCTGTAGATGTATATGTTTTTTTATTATATTTGGGAATAATTAAATGAATTACTTAATAATTGGTATTAAGTAATGATTGTGTAAATTTGCGATACTTCTTATAAAATATATGAAGCATTCGCTTGGAGTCTCGTTTCCGAAAACTGCTAATTTTTAATCACGCGAGATGACTAAGTGTAAATGCTCACGCCTCTATAAAAGGGCGTGGGCTCACTTATTCGTGTGAAAAGGTTCTTAGCAGTACCTCGGAAGCGGATATGTTGAGTACCCGCGCCTTTTTTTGTTTTTCTCAACTTTTCAAGCTACTTCAATATAATAAAAAGAATCGCATTGGTTTATTTAACCTTTAGCCATTTGCCTATGTACAACATATAATTTTCCATTGATGATGCCTGGCCCGTACTGGTATTCCCGCTGAGTTAGTCGGGGAAAGGGCCAGGTTTATACTATCAACTTCGCCATCTACAATTGCTTACAAGAGCGCAGATTTTAAACCCACACAACAGCTAATTAATTATTGTATTGAATAACCAAAACAAACTATGCCTATGATGAAATAATTAACAAGAAAAGCCTTCTATAACTCGTGGTCGATTACTAGTATAGAAGGCGAGAGAAAACAAAACTTTCGTTCAATTTTAATCCTTTTTAAATTTATGAAAAATCTTTCATTAAACAAGGGCAGACCTTACTGTCTTTGCATTTTTATTTTCGCAATACTGCTTTCCAGTCAGATATATGCCGCCAAACTAACGTTTGGAAACTATACGAAGCAGTCACAACAGCAAATTACAGGCACCGTCTCCGATGCCACTGGACCACTTTCAAGGGTAACGGTCATTGTTAAAGGAACTGCTACCTCGACCGTAACAGATGAAAAAGGCAATTTTTCAATTACGGCTAATTCTACCAACGTACTCGTGTTTTCATTTTTAGGCTATACCACGCAGGAAATCACCATTGGAAACCAAACTTCTATAAATGTTGTATTAACAGAAGATAGCACTCAGCTTAAGGAAGTGACTATTAATGCAGGGTATTATAAAGTAAAAGATAAAGAACGCACGGGCAGTATTGCTAAAATAACCTCAAAAGATATTGAAAATCAACCGGTAAGCAATCCGCTTGCAGCGATGCAGGGACGTATGTCGGGAGTAAACATTACACAAAGCACGGGGATTCCCGGTGGAGCTTTTGATATTCAGATTCGAGGGCGCAACAGCATACGTACCGAAGGGAATGCCCCGCTTTACATTATTGATGGTGTCCCATATTCTTCACAGTCGGTAATGACTACAGGTCTTTCTGGTGGAATCATGCCGGGAACAGCAAGTCCGCTCAATAGTATTAACCCATCTGATATAGAAAGCATCGAAGTATTAAAAGATGCTGATGCTACCGCCATTTATGGTTCGAGGGGCGCAAATGGTGTGGTGCTTATTACAACTAAGAAAGGAAAAGTCGGTGCAACAAGATTTACAGTGGGCAGCGCCACCACATTCGGAGTTGTCACAAAGAAAGTAAACCTAATGAATACGCAGCAATACATCGCCATGCGGGATGAAGCTTTTGCAAATGATGGCATAACTGAATATCCTGAGTGGGAATATGATGTAAATGGGACTTGGGATCGTAACCGCTATACCAATTGGCAGGATAAGCTGATTGGCGGTACTGCCCTGATAAACACATTGCAGGGCTCAATATCAGGCGGTTCGGCAAAAACGCAATTCCTTTTAAGTGGAACATTTCGTGATGAAACGACTGTCTTTCCGGGCAGCTCAAAGTATAAAAAGGGTTCCGTGCATAGCAGCATTACGCACCGTTCCGATAATGAAAAATTCAGCCTGATATTTTCAGCTGATTATGTTTCCGATAATAATGCACTGCCCGGTTTTGATCTGACTTCCGAGGCATACATGCTGCCACCCAATGCACCTGCCCTGTATGATGATCAAGGGAAATTAAACTGGGAAAATGGGACATTCAATAATCCATTGGGCTATCTAGAAGCCAAATTTTCTGCCAAAACACAGAACCTGATTTCAAATGCAATACTGTCTTATAAGTTTAATTCAGCTTGGGAGCTCCGAACAAGCGTTGGTTACAATGACAGCCGTATATCTGAAATTCGTACTGCACCATCAACAATGTACAATCCTTCCTATGGTCTTACAAGCGCTAATTCATCGTTAGCGGTAAGCACCGGTGCCCGCCGCTCCTGGATTGTCGAGCCGCAATTAAACTGGAACAGGAAATGGGATAATTTGAAATTAAGTGCGCTTATCGGTACGACGTTTCAGGAGCAAAATGCAGAACAGCTTTCACAATCGGGTTCTGGCTTCGTGAGTAACAGCCTGATCAATAATTTGGCGGCCGCTACCAACCGCGCCGTCCAAAGCCACATCTTGTCGGAGTACCGTTATAATGCATTTTTTGCGCGCCTCAATGCAGTCTGGGCAGACAAGTACATTATCAATGTTACGGGCAGGCGTGATGGTTCCAGCCGGTTCGGGCCGGGAAATCGCTTTGCAAATTTTGGGGCAATCGGCGGTGCATGGGTTTTCTCAAACGAGCAACTATTAAAGGATAAGTTTGCAGTTCTTAGTTTCGGAAAACTAAGGGCTAGTTACGGTATAACGGGCAACGACCAGATCGGCGATTACCAGTTCCTTGATACCTATTCCGTTTCGACAAATAATTATAACGGCATTATTGGAATGGTACCGACACGCCTTTATAATCCGCAGTTTGGCTGGGAATCTAACAGGAAATTTGAAGCTGCTATCGACCTTGGTTTTCTGCACGATAATCTGTTTTTCTCCGCGGCTTATTTTCAGAACCGCTCATCAAATCAGCTGGTCGGCGTTCCATTGCCGGGAACTACGGGATTCCCATCAATACTGGCAAATCTTGATGCAACGGTCGAAAACAATGGTATCGAGTTAGAACTGCGAACGGTCAACCTGAAAGCAAAGGATTTTAATTGGACAACAACAGTAAACCTTTCGGTTTCTAAAAATAAACTTGTTTCATTTCCCGGCCTTGAAGGCTCGACCTATGCAAATTCATTGGTAGTAGGCAAATCATTGGGCATTGCCAAAGTATACCATTATACGGGTATCGATCCCCAAACGGGTATTTACACTTTTGAGGATTACAATGACGATGGTATAATCAATGCAAGTGACCGCCAATATATTGCAGATACCGCTCCGGAATACTTCGGTGGATTGGGAAACAAACTCAATTACAAAAGTTGGGAACTAGATTTCCTGTTTCAATTTGTAAAACAGCAAGGCAGGAACTTCGCCTATACGGCACTGGCTTCAGGATTAATGGTAAATCAGGCTGCAGAAGTAGCTAGCCATTGGCCGCAGGATGGAACGAGTGCGTATAGCCAAATATATACGAGCGGGCTAAATGATGATGCAATTAATGCAGCCGATAGGTTTAGCAATAGCAGTGCATCCATAAGTGATGCATCATTCATAAGATTAAAGAGCATCAGTCTTTCCTGGCAGATTCCCGAAAACTGGAGCAAGGCATTTACCGGAAAATTATACCTGCAGGGCCAAAACCTGCTAACTTTTACGAATTACAAAGGTGCCGATCCCGAGAATCGTTCCGGATTATACCTGCCGCCGCTTCGTCAATTCACAATTGGATTTCAAATAGGTTTCTAATCTAAAAGCTATATACAATGAAAACATATAATTCTATAAAAATAGTATTGATTCTAACGCTGGCAAGTTGGTTTTCGGCCTGCGAAAGTTTTACCGAGGTAGATTTGCCTCAATCGCAGCTCACGGGTGAAGCAGTTTATAATGATGTTGCGACGGCAACGGCAGCATTGTCGGATATCTATGCACGAATGCGTGAAAGTGGTCTTGTTTCCGGAAACGGTCAGGGACTTTCTGCTTTAATGGCATCTTATTCAGACGAACTGGTTTTTTATAGCAGCAGTTCCGCCGCTGCACCTTACTATAACCATACGGTCAGTGCAACAAACTTGTCCGTTGCAAACTTTTGGAACACGGGCTATGGTCAGATATACGCAGCAAATGCACTGATTGAAGGGTTAGAAAACTCTGAAACAATAGAGACTGCCGACAAGGAAAAACTAAAAGGTGAAGCGTTGTTTATTCGTGCACTGCTGCATTTCCACTTAATGAATGTTTTCGGTAAAATCCCATACGTAACTACAACAGATTACCACATTAACGCAGTAGTTTCAAGGCAATCCATACCTGAGGTATATGAGGCAGTAATTGCCGATTTATTGCAGGCGAAAATGTTACTGCCCGATGCTTATGCTGTCTCTTTTCGGGTGAGGCCAAACAAAGCAGCTGCTTCGGCATTGCTTGCGCGTATATATCTGTACAACGAAAATTGGGATTTGGCTGCTGCTGAGGCCACCACAGTAATTGGTAATCCGCTATATGCAATAGTACAGGATCCGGCAACTGTCTTTTTAAAAGAAAGTAACGAAACGATTTGGTCGCTTCACGCAGGACTTGCAGGCGCTAACACGATTGATGCAAGAACATTTGTATTTACTGCTACGCCACCGCCTTTTTTCGCCCTCGAGAATACACTCGTAAACGCATACAGTACAGGAGATTTGCGTCGCGCAAACTGGATAGGAAGTGCCACAAACGGAACCAATACCTGGTACTATCCCTTCAAATATAAGCAAATAGTCAATACGGGTACGTCCATGGAATTTACTATAATGCTGCGATTGGCCGAACAATATTTGATACGGGCTGAAGCCCTGGCACACCTTGGTGATATAGATGGCGCGCGTACGGATTTGAATGTAATTCGCCATAGGGCTGGACTTTCCGACAATGTTTCGGCAAACCCTGCAGATTTACTGGAGGCAATTATGGCAGAAAGACGATTGGAACTTTTTACCGAACAAGGCCACCGCTGGTTTGACCTTGTACGAACAAATAAGGCGGCAACGGTCATTGGAGCAATCAAACCCTCATGGCAGGCTACACATCTTCTGTTTCCGTTACCAGAAACAGAAATCCTTTTGAACAGCAACCTATACCAAAACCCCGGCTACTAAAACATGTTAAGTAAAAATAGTTACATAGCGATTGTAGTAATGCTGTTTTCGTTCGGTGCAATCTACGGTCAGGTTTCCAAGAAAAAAATGCGCTGGTCTGATGCAGACAAATGGAATACATTGATAAGCGAGCAAATTTCTCCGGATGCCAAATGGATAAGCTATATTCTTGATTATGATACCGGTATTGACACGCTCTTTATACAAAATGTAAAGACAGGTAAAAAGATTGCATACCCAGATTTCATCGATGCCAGCTTTAGTGGGGATGGTAAATGGGTCAAGCTTTGCGCGCCTAAACGCGGCCTGCTTTTACACAACCTCAATACGGGTAGCACCAGATTACTCAATGATATTGGCAAGGCAGAATTTTTCAGTAAAGGAAAATTCTTGGTAGCATTGGAAAGCAATAATGAAAAGGGATTGCGAATCGTCAACCTTAATAATGGCAGTGAGCATTTTTACCCAGGAATACTGTCTTTTAGCATTCATGAGGCAACCGGTATTGTAGGTGTCTCTTCCGATAGTATATTGTTATTGCAACCACAGCATAGTGGAAAATTTGAGCCAATAGTCATTGCAAAAGGCTCTGACTTCACTAATGTCGTTTGGTCTGCAAATGGAAATACATTTGTTTTTATGGAGAAAAATGGAGGTGCTTACAATATTGGCTATTGCCAAAACGTCCAGACCGCGCCTTCTTTACAAATGTTAGATAGTAAAACATTTCAAGAATTAAAGGATCGGTACATTGATAGACCCCTTGGCTTTACACCTTTAGATATAAGCGCTGACGGGAATAGAATTATTTTTTACTGCGTAAAGGAAAAACCTCTGGATATTCCTGCAATACCCGAGGTGTGGGATTCTGAAACCGTGTGGGAATATCCGCGCCAAAAAATCTATGGAAACTATGAACATACGCCGATGGTAACGGTGTGGATACCAGAGCAGGATAAGGTTATGCAGATTACAACTCAAAAACTTCCTGTCGGAACTTTTACGCAGGATTACAGGTTTTTTGTGGGTTATCATCCGCAGGACTACGAACCCCAATACGATGTTTATGGCTACGCCGATTTTTATATTACAAATGTTGAAACGGGCGCAACAACATTGATAGTCACAAAACAAAACCGCAAGTTATTGACCATGGGAACATCTCCGGACGGTCGATACATCAGCTACTTTGATCTCAAGAATTGGTGGGTATATGATACAAGAACAATGAAACACACCTGCCTGACGGGTACCATGACTACACCCCTGACAGATGTTGAAAATGACCGGACATCGCCATCGCATCCCTACGGAAGTCCTGATTGGACTTCCGATGGCAGGGTCATTATTTATGACCGCTATGATATCTGGCTGATGTCACCTGATGGCAAAAACAGGCAACGAATCACCGATGGTTTTAAACGAGGTACTACCTATCGGCTAGCTGCTGTCAACAAACTGGAATCGAAAGTAAACAGTTTCAATTTTGTAAGCGCCTGCTACGACACTAACAATGGGCTGGTTCTGGAATCACAAGGAGACGATAAAGTAACGGGATATTATTATTTGAATAAAAGCAAACTTCAAAAGTTATTTGACACAGCTGCAAAAAATTCCCGTTTAAAAAAGGCACATAATAGGAATGCCTATATTTTTATAAACGAAACTGCTGTAACCGCTCCAAAGCTAATGTTTCTCGCAAAGGGAAAATCGGAAGTTTTGGTACGAAGCAATGCGCATGAAGATAATTTCGAAAATGCAACCGTCCAGCTTATTTCATATACGGATGCGCGCGGGAATAAATTGCAGGGAAAATTATATTACCCAACTGATTTTAGACTCGGAAAGGCATACCCGTTGATTGTTTCTATATACGAAAAGCAGTCTTACTTATTCCATTCTTATGCTAAGCCTACCCAATACGATACATTAGGGTTTAGTCCGCTAAATTATGCTTCTGAGGGGTACTTGGTACTGTACCCGGATATTATCTACGAAATTGGCGAGCCGGGCAGATCGGCAGTTGATTGTGTGGAAAATGCGGTAAAGGCAGTTATGAAACTTGGGATTGTAGAGGAAAATCATATAGGATTGATCGGACATTCCTTTGGCGGCTACGAAACTTCGTTTATAGTGACACAGTCAAAGCTGTTTGCTGCAGCGGTCGCAGGAGCCGGTGTAACGGATATGATAAGTGGCACACTGGATATTCGCAGCAGACAGGTGCAAAATTCTAGATATGAGAATGGACAGTATAGAATGGGCAGATCATTATATGTGGACTTTGACGGTTATATCGAAAATTCTCCCGTAGGACAGGCAGCAAATATCACCACACCATTGTTGAGTTGGCATGGTAAACAAGATTCCTCTGTTAAGTGGGAGCAAAGTCTGGAGTTACATGTCGCATTACGCAGATTAGGTAAAAAGCATACAATGCTTATTTATCCGGGAGAAGGCCATGCTTTGGCAGCACCCGAAGCTTGTAAAGATCTCTGTGATAGGGTTCGCGATTGGTTTGACTACTACCTCAAAGGAATTGGTACTATGCCATAAGGAAATTAAAACAATGCCGGAACATCTGTCCCGGCATTGAACTTTAAGGGTTAAACAAACTACTGCGGTAATTTGTGCAATGGTTGTGCACAGCCGCTGCCGTCCCACTCATAGAGAGTGGTAGTACCGCTTTTACATAATGGGCCTACATCTTCAGTTTGACACTGGATGTTGGTGTCAGCACAGCTAACTGGCATTCTACCAAAAACAATTGCTAATGAAGCATCTTTTGCGGGTGCCTGGCTAAAGGCGAATGCACCGAATGCTGCGATTAGAATAGCTGCAATTTGCAGCCCCGGTTTGAAAAATCTATTTTTCATGGTTTCTAATATTAAATTACGGTTTACTCTGTTACAGGTTTTCAACCTTCCCCTGCTGCTGATCAGTAGTTCTTTATATTATTAGTAGCGAAGCTTATATATAACGATATCTTCACCAAAAAAGGCAACCAGTAGTCCACTGTTGATCCTGAACTGTCGTACCTTTTTAGCTCCTTTATTATAGATGTAAAAACTGGAAATGTATGTTGCGGTTTCAATATCATAGACGTCAATAATAGACGCTTTTTTCCACATGGAGCTACGCTCAAACTTTCCCATCAGGCCTGCATTTATATAGAGGTACTTGCCATCGGTCGCTGCATCTTTATTTACAATAAGGGGCGGGCCCGATAGCTGGCTCTGTTTTTCTTTGGAATGAAAGGCAACCTTAATTTTTGCAATCGTATTGGTGTCTATTGTTTTTCCGCGGTACTTCAAATTGAGGTCTTTATCGGCAACCACGTATTGGTTCCTGTAATAGTAAGGATAGATCAGCTTTTGCTTTTTTGCGTTATAGAGCAGCATTCCGTCCGTATCAAATACCCCATCAATCTGTTTCTGCAGTAATTTGTCAGACAGTTGCAGGGTTGAACCCTGATGGGCAGATACAATACCCAAAACATTTTCTTTTGACTTGGTATCAATACCCCTAAAGGCAACGGTTGTAGAATCAATAGGCTCAAAATTAGTAAAGAATGCCTTTTTATTAGGCCATAACTGCGCTTTCCAGTTCGATGTTTTGCCACTAAAAAGACAGGGAACTGAACCATCGAAAACATAGAAATATGGAGGACGAACGGCAACTTTAATGGATTTGAAATTTAATTGGGTATCGGAAAGCGAAATCATATAACGTTCCTGCTTGTGCAACAGGGTATCTAGAATAGTCACTGTAAGAGGAGCCGTAATATTACCAAGATAGATTTTACCATCACCAAATCCGGCGAGATAATAACTGTTGAAATCCAGTTTCTTTTCAAAAATAGGGCTGGCCAATCCGGGAGGAAAACGACGGATGAAATTATTTCGATGGTGAATTATATCTTCTGATAACATAAACAATAGAGCAACAACACTAATACTAAAAACAGTAGTTATGGAAAAGGCACTGGCCAGTGCAGCAGGTTTTGAAATAAAGTGTGCCTTTGGCACACCCCGGCGCAGTATCAGGATACCTGCTGCGGCCAGCATCATGAAAACACAATTAAAAATGAAATGTTCCTTCCATCCCATTTTCTCCAAAATTCCTCCACAGGAGCAAGGGACAAATGGGCTGTAATTTAAAATTATGAAAATGTATGCTGTAAACATTCCCATCAGGCACAACGCTCCAAAAAGCCCCATAATTCTCCATCTTTTTGAAACGATAAGCAATACAATGAATAATTCAAGCATCGGCACCATCCATGCAATGTATCCGGCAAATGGACTTAATAAAGGTGACTGTCCCAATTGCACGCTGAAGTTCTCAAAGTCGAGCAGTTTGCTTAAAGCCGCGTAAACAAAAAGCAGGATATAAAGCAGGCAGATTATGTCGGCGATAGTGTTCTTAAAAGATATTGATGTTTTCATGTCATTGCTTTTAATGTTTACAATGTTTTGTAATCTTACTTGAGGCCTATCAAAATAACCTAGTAGATGTGTTTCTTTTATAACATCCACTTTATAAGTGTTTTATAAATCTAAATTAGAACAAAGCTGTCAAAGGATTGATGTAAAAAACGATCCGAAATTTGTAAAAAACGATCCATTTTTCACTTATAACGTTGTCTAAATTTTATTATAATGCAATTGAGAATCTGTAATATAAAGTTCTGTAAAATAAATAATTAACTCTTGTCAGATCAGGATAATCATATGCCAAAAGCGGATTAAAAATGCCATCAGTGACTATAGCTGAATAACAAACTTTCAAAATCGAATGTTTTGCTTATGGATGTATATACAAATAGCAGAATATAAATCCGGGCAAATCTGTGAATCATAATTAACATGACGTGCGGGCATAGCAATTCACCCTAGCTTGCACTGCTAAAAATTAGCTAATAACCACATCTTTAGTGTCTTGTAAAAGCTAAATTAAAACAATATTGTGGAAGGATTGTTAACAAAAGCGAGCCAAAATTTGCAAAAAACGATCCATTTTACTGGCCTACTAAAAAAGCTAAAACACACAAAAAGGCTAGCAAATACAGGTCTTATAGACAAAAAGCAATAGTTTTTTCCTTTGATACCTAAAAAAACCTTAGAATTATGGAGTATAAAAAACGTCGTAAACCTGAAAGGATGTTTAAAATGATATCGATACTAAAAAATCAGTGAACTTATAAAGAGGAAAGCTAACACTGAAAACATTCGATACAACTAATTAAAAAAACGACTTTGGAGTTTTTTTTACAGCCCCTGCAAGGGCAAGTGGTTTTGAGCTGCGGAAAGTATTTCGAGCAGCTCAGAACACAACTTGCTGGTTTCCTGCGAAACCATTTTTAGAGATAGATTTAATGAAAGGGCTTGATGACCTTTTTTTTGCAATGGTTAGTTAATTTATTTTAGAAATATGCAAAGTATAGAGGCTTATAACACAGCCTGATCATACAACAGTTTTTGGTGAAACCGGTAGACTGCGGGAAGATATTTGCGCAATAATTAACTTATGTGTTGTACTAACAAGCAAGGAATCAAGTTTGGATGGGTACAAGTAAGCAGGCATGGGCAGATGCAGGGATTCAAGTATGCAGATGTGCAAGTATGCAGGAATGTAAGTATTCAAGTATGTTGGCATGCAAGCACTCTGGCATGCAGGTGTGCAAGCCTGCAAGCATTTACTTATTTGTATAGGTATTTTTAAAAACATAAAAATGCTTTTATGGTTTTTCGGGAAACTTTGCGATTTTATTTCAGGCAAACTTAAAAAGAGAAGTGAAACCTGCACAATACCAATAAAATTATCTTTTCCAAAGAAAACAGAAAAACGGAAAAAAGAAAAAGAAAGCAATCTCACAGGACGGGATGCAGACAGGCCAAAAGGAATCGGAATAAGTCCCGAAGGGTGGCTTGTGAGGAACGAGCAAGACATTATGCCGAAGTCTTTTTGCAAGACTGATATAGCCCGTCATACCTTCGGTTTCTTTTTTTTATTTTCTTTGGATAAAAATATAAATAAAAAAATATCGTGTTTAAATGAATTTCAGAAGCAGAATTAAATCCAGTGATAGGGTTTGTCTTTGCGGTTGAGATAGCAATATATTTCTTCCTTTTGGAGTTCGGGAAAGAATTTTAAAGCAAGGTCAATGGCATAATTCGGAAGGAAATAGATTTCTTCACGAATAATTATGATAACTTTTTCATGTCCATAAAAATGCACGATTTCATCTATTTCATCCTGTCCTCCACGTTCTATGTGATACGGGCAATAATAGTTTTGTAGGCTTTCTCAAAGTCCATAGCATCTATATTGAAATCCCAAAAAAAGACCCGATCCATATTACGAACTCTGCTATTTTTTTTAACTACCGCCATATAGTAAAAATACTATTTTTAAGCTTCTTATTCAAATTTCTATCTCTTAAATCCGCGTCTTTTATATCCCATGTTAAAGGTTTAAGACTGACCCAAGGAACAAATAAGCCAAATGCTTCCAAACACTTCCAAACACTTCCAAATTGGAGTTTAATTGCCGATTATCAGATATATTGGTTTTAAGTAATACAATTAATCATGGAAAATGAAGAAAAAAAGAATCGGAATAAAGGAGGCAGACCTGCCAAAATAGATCCAGCAGTCCACCGCTATTCTATCAGTCTTAATGATGAAGAAAATGCACGCTTCCTCACTCTTTTTGAAACATCAGGAATGCATGTAATGGCGCACTTTATTACAGCGTGTGTTTTTCAAAAAGGGATAAAAACAGTCAAGATTGATAAGGCGACAATAGATTATTATATGCGCCTGACCTCTTTCTACAGCCAGTTTAGAGCGGTCGGGGTAAATTACAATCAAGTGGTAAAGATTTTATATCAAAAATTTTCCGAAAAGAAAGCTTCGGCATATCTGTACAAACTGGAAAAAAAGACCGCAGAATTTGCCGTTTTAACCCAAAAAATCATATCACTTACTGAGGAATTTGAAGAAAAGCACCTGAAGAAATAGGAATTGCGAATGTTTTATATTTTCCAACAACGCCAAATAAAGTCATTATATTCCTTTGAAAACAATAAAAAGCTGAGATATACTTTTACTTTTTAAATTCGCTTTAATACTTTAATTAGATTGGTGTCTTAATTACATCAATGCTATTTGGCATTAGTGTAGAAATCTTTTGTATGTCCTGATAGGGGAATACAAATAAACGATACAGTTTATTTAAGCAATGATGACTAAATTTTAGACGCAATGAAAAATGTTAAGCTAATAAAGTTTATAGAAGTTATATTAAATTTTGATGAACGGCTGCAATTATTAGAAAATCTAATTAGTCCAAGTGACCAAGAAAACAAAATGCAACACGTTTCATCAAAAGAAAAATGTAAATCATGTTACAGCAAAATTGATTTTGCCCAGCTGTTTTATATTTTAATGGATGAAGGTTTATTGTTTTTTGATGCTGCAGACGAAAAAAGTAATAGAAGCAAGTTTCAGTTTTTTCTCGAAAATAATTTTACATATGCCGGCGATGAGGGCGAGCAGTCGAAAATTAAGTCAATCAGTAGACAGTTCTCCGAATGCAAAGGTTATACCTATAAAGAGAAGCAGATTACATTTTTAGAAGAACTCATTACAAGAATGCAGGAAAGAAAAAGAAGACTTCAGAGTTGGTAAGAGCTTGTAAAAATAGTTTAGTGTCAAAATTTAAATCTTTAGTTATGATAAAAAAAGAAAGAAAACTCTCTTTTGTAATGAGAGTAAAACAATTAATAGAGCCTGTACTGGTGAAGCTGGAAACAATTGATTCAAAAATCAGCGGGCAGGGTAAAGGCGTGATACCTGTATATTACAGAAATGAAGATTTAAAAAAGATATTTGGATTGTCTAGCAATACTATTATAAAATACAGGCAGACAGGAATACTTCCATTTACTAAACTGGGGGATATATTTCTGTACGATGCTGCAAAAATAGATAAAATTCTTCATGAAAATAATGGCTAATAAAATTGTGTTTAACCCCAACAATATCAAAGGAAAGGCTCCAAATTTGGAGCCTTTTTTTGTTTAAGAATTTTACTTGTACTTTAGTTTCAGTTTTTCCATATCTTCCATTATATTAACATCTAAAACTTTAGCGTAGTGCTGTGTCTGCTTAATATTTGTATGCCCCATCATTGCAGAGACATGTTCCAGTCGCACGCCATTTCCTAGCGTGACAGTAGTAGCAAAGGTATGTCTTGAAACATACCAGGTCAGGTGTTTATTAATCTCACATATATCCGCAATCTCCTTTAAGTAAGCATTCATCTTTTGATTAGAAATCTGCGGAAGCAGCCCTATCTGTTTATTTTTATATTTTTTGATCACAGCCATAGCAGGAGGAAGCACTGGTACATTTTCCCTAATCGCAGTTTTTGTCCTGTTTGTCATTATCCAAAGGTTACCGTCATTGTCTTCGAAGAGATTTGCAGGGGTCAGGTTCAAAGCATCTACCGGTGCGTATCCTGTGTAGCAGCAGAAAAGAAATATGTCTCTAACTTTCTGTAGGCGCTCCATAAAGATTGGCTTTTCTTCAATAAGTTTAAGTTCCTGTTGGGTTAGAAATACAGCATCCTTTACGCTTAATTTTCCGTTGTAGGCATCAAAGGGATTGCGGACAAACAAATCCATCCGTATGCAATAGTTGCAGGCTGTTTTGTACATTTTCATATATTTAACCACAGAGTTGTTTTTTATTCCGACCTGCCCCTTAAATGAACTCTCGTACTTTAAGTATTCTTCAAGATTATAAACGAAAGAATTTGAAATTTCGCTGACCGGCATATCTTCTACAGTATAATGTTTTTTCATAAACGCAGTCAAAAGCTCACCACTTCGTTTGTACTTCTGAAGAGATGCTGCTGACCTTTCACCCGCATCAACTTTTTTTTTGAAGAATTTGTTATGTCGGTTCATAACTTCATTGATTGTTGTTTTACTTGTTTGGATTTTAGATTTTCCGGTAAGTTCGGCTTTAAGCATTTCTAAAGATACCTCAGGATCAATATTGAAAAGGTAGTTAAATTTTTTCTCGACATTAAGACGGTATAATTCAAGATAATTTTTAAGGACCTTTTCCCTTTCGAGACGCAGCAGATTCCTGAGGTTGTTGGTGTAAACCCATCTTTCTTTAGAAATAGTTTTTCCTGTGCTGAGAGAAATTCTGTTGGTTTTGTAGGTAATGCGCGCAAATATTGAGCATTCTCCGTTTTTATCTGCTTTTTCAGATTTAAGGTAAAAAATTACTTTTAACATGTTTTCTAGTTTTTAAATTAATATTCAAATTGATTTAAAAATTTCGAAGGACACCTTTGTTTACAGGGAATTCCCGGGGAATTCTTTCAATTTAGTACACTTTTTTTTGACCCAAAAAGCAAAAAAATAAAAGTGTACTAAAAAGTGTACCACGCTTTGCTCTAATATGTGTATTTTAACATATTGTAAAAAAAGAAAAAACCCTTTAAATACTAGTATTTAAAGGGTTTTGATGTTTAAAGTTTCTTTTGAAACTTCTACTGGCGGAGAAAGAGGGATTCGAACCCCCGGACCTGTTACAGTCAACAGTTTTCAAGACTGCCGCATTCGACCGCTCTGCCATTTCTCCAGTATGTTGCTATCATTTGCTGATTGCGAGTGCAAATATAGTACGCTTTTTCGATTATAAAAACTTTTTCCGTCCTTTTTTGATGTTTATTTTAAATAAATTTTCAAGTGCTTCATAATCAGTATTTAGTTTTGAAATGTTTTCATCTAAATATTATAATTAATCTAAGATTGGTACCGGTTTTTTGTTTTCATCAACGGCAACAAATGAAAATGTACCGGCAACAACGCTTTCGCGTAGTTCGGAATACATTTGTTCCATAAAAATATCAACGTGAATTTTACAGCTTGTCCTTCCTACACTCACTACTTTTGCTACTAATTCGATTAAAGTACCGGCGGGAATTGCCTTTTTAAAATCAATTTGACCTGTGGATATAGTTACTACCTTTTTTCTGCTAAACCGGGTTGCACAAATAAAAGAAACTT
The DNA here is from genome assembly GCF_031457575.1 of Flavobacterium piscis. Lineage (GTDB taxonomy): Bacteria > Bacteroidota > Bacteroidia > Flavobacteriales > Flavobacteriaceae > Flavobacterium > Flavobacterium piscis_A. The sequence continues at coordinate 157,566 of NZ_JAVDWQ010000005.1, forward strand.
CATCCATCAATTGTAGTGCAGTACCTCCAAATAAAGTATCGTAGTGGTTGGTAGTGCTTGGGAAAACAGCTTTAAAAATACGGGTCTCCGATTTTATGATTCTTTCTTCTAAAGTTCCCATGTTAGTAGCTTACGTATTCAGTAATCTCCAATCCGTAACCAATCATTCCGACACGTTTGGTTTGCTCGGTATTGGATACTAATCTGATTTTTGAAATATCAATATCGTGCAAAATCTGTGCTCCAATTCCATAATCCTTACTGTCAATTACTACTTTTGGTGCTTTCATTGTTCCTTGTGATTGCAATGCTTTAAGCTCAGAAATTCTGCTTAATAAATTAACTGCCTGCATATCCTGATTAATAAAGATTACGGCTCCTTTACCGTTCTCATTAATTACCTTAAACATGCCGTCCAATTGTTGTTCGGCATTGTTAGTTAGGGTTCCTAATAAATCATTATTTACTTGAGAAGAGTGAATACGGGTTAAAATTGCCTCCCCTAGATTCCATGTTCCTTTTGTAAGTGCAATATGGATTTGCTTGTTTGTAGTCTGTTCGTACGCTCTTAATCTGAAAGTTCCGAAACGGGTTTCTATATCAAAATCTTCTTTTTTAACAATCAGGCTATCGTGCTGCATTCTGTATGCTACTAAATCCTCAATTGAAACTAATTTCAAATCGAATTTTTTCGCCACTTTTATAAGTTGTGGCAAACGTGCCATTGTTCCGTCTTCGTTGAGGATTTCACAAATAACCCCAGCTGGTTTAAATCCTGCCAGTCTTGCAAAATCAATTGCAGCTTCAGTATGTCCGGTTCTTCTTAAAACTCCACCTTGCTTGGCTACGAGAGGAAAAATATGCCCGGGGCGTGCTAATTCATGTGGTTTTGTATTGGAATCCACTAATGACAAAACTGTTTTAGATCGGTCTGCTGCAGAAATTCCAGTGGTAACACCATTTCCCTTTAAATCTACCGAAACGGTAAAGGCAGTTTCCATATGGTCTGTATTATTGCTCACCATCGCTCGTAAATCAAGTTCCTTGCAACGGCTTTCTGTAAGTGGTGTACAAATTAATCCACGGCCATGAGTTGCCATAAAGTTAATCATTTCAGGTGTAGTCTTTTCGGCTGCAGCCAAAAAATCTCCTTCATTTTCTCGATCTTCATCATCGACTACAATGATTATTTTACCCTGACGAATATCTTCTATAGCTTCTTCAATGGTATTGAGTTGGATTTTTGTTGTTGACATAATTATTCTGGGTTTTGAGAAGGAAAAAACTTCTCGGAAATTTTTTGAAATATGTTGTGAATAGGAGTGGTGATAATGTCAAAATTAATTAAGCCACTATCGTTTGTTGCCCGGTAGGTCAATAGAACTGCAAGTGGTAATAAAATAATCGAAGACATCCATGCTCCCATAAAAGGAGTCATACCACCTTCTTGTGAAAGTCTTTTTCCAAAAGTATTGATAAAGTGGAATGTAATAAAAATTAAAACGGCGAATACAATTGGTAAGCCAAGTCCCCCTTTTCTAATAATGGCGCCCAAAGGTGCTCCAATAAAAAACATTAAAAAACAGGCAAAAGCAATAACGAACTTTTCATATAAAGCCGTCAAATGTTTATTGATGTCACGTTGTTTGTTTTTTAAGTCACTTTGTGTAGATTCTATAGAATAAATAGTACTGGTAACGTTACTGCTGGCTGCATTTAGAATCTCACTTTTTTTATTATTGTTATAAAGTGATAAAAGGTTTTTTGGCAAAGGTTTTTTCTTTTTATCAGTCTTAAACAGGGAATACGGTTTTGAAACACCTGTCCTTTGATTTATATTTTCAGAAAACGAAACAATCTCATTGTTAAAATTTTTGCTTAAAGAGTCAAGTGTGTAGCGCAACTCATTAATATTTAGCATACTGCTGGTGCCGTTGATGTTTTCATTTTCAGTGTCTACCTTATTCAATTCTGATAAATCTATATTGATAATGTGTTTGTTGAAAGATGCTTTTACAAAAGGTAATTTTGCCCTGTCTTCATATTTTTTGGGAGTCACATCCTGATAGTAATAGCCATCATTAAGTACTAATTTTAAAATGCTGGACTTTTCACTACTGATTAATTTCCCGTTTTTTGCCTTAATGACGGTTTTGTTTTCTCCATTATTCGTAGCTTTTTCATGAATGGTAACACCGGTCAATATATTGCCATTTTCACCGGATTTTTTATTCACTTTAATATTGTAGAAACCAACATCATTAAACTGTCCTTCTGCTATTGCCATGGCTGGTTTAGCCTGAGCAATATTTTTTCGGAAGTTAATAAATTTATATTCGGCATATGGAATAACATTGTTCGAAAACCAAAAAGCAACGATACTCAGTAAAAAGATAAAAACAATAAGACCTCTCATGGCTCTTTGAAGAGAGATGCCAGAGGATTTCATAGCTGCAAATTCATAATTCTCAGCCAAATCACCAAAAGTCATAATGGAAGCCAGTAAGACAGATAAAGGTAAAACCAGCGGAATAATTCTTGGCATCGAAAATAGCAGGAATTTTACAACCAGTATCAAATCAAGGTCTTTCCCTGCCAATTCAGAAATAAAGAGCCAGACTGTTTGAAGAATGAATATAAAAAAAAGGATTACAAATACCGTAGTAAATGTAATCAGGAATGTTTTTAATAAGTATTTGTCTAAAATTTTCAACCTTGTAATTAGTCTAATTTATTGATGTAGTATTTTGGATATTTACTCGCCACAAAGGTAAATTGATTTTTTGACAAAGGCTGATTGGTTTTAAAAGAATTAACGGTTAAAGTGGTTTTTGTACCATTTTTACCAGTTTCAATCAAATTATAAATGTGTTTCGTCTGAACATCAATGCCTAAAAGGATTTCTTTACGCTGATCTTTCGTATTTGTAGGTACCAATTTGATATATTGGATTTTTCTTCCTTTAACATTTTGAACAATATCCATGTTGTATTTGTAACCGGAATTGAAAAAAGTAAGCATTTTAGATGGTGTTATGGCACTGTCATCCTTTTCGTTTACTTTAGAAATGGTTATTTCTTCATCTTCAGGAACAATCGTATAGGTTTTTTGTCCATCAAAGATTTTGGTAACACCCATAAAATTCAATACATATTGATCGTCTTTCATAGTTACATTTCCTTTACTGTCCTGATTGATGTTTTCCTTTGAATTGTTTAAAGAATATTTAAAATCGATAACGATGTTATTGTAGCTTTTTATTTTTGAAGTTACCTGATTCAATAAATCTTTAGCCTTTTTATCCTGTGCCTGAATAGAAGTAAAGCTCAAAAGCATTAAAACAGCAATTTGAAAATACTTTTTAGTCATGTTAGTGATAGAATTGTTTTTGATCTCCTGAATTTTAGTTCTCATGATGGGATTAATTTTGGTCATTATTAAAAAATTGATCAAGAGCACTTAAATCAGAAATATTTACGCTACGTGCTTTACTGCCTTCAAACGGCCCAACAATTCCGGCAGCTTCCAGCTGATCGATTAAACGACCTGCTCTGTTGTAGCCCAGTTTTAATTTTCTTTGCAATAAAGAAGCAGAACCTTGTTGTGCGTTAACAATAATCTCCGCAGCTTCTCTAAATAAGGTATCTCTCTCGGAAATATCCATATCAAGATTAATGCCACTTTCTTCTCCAACAAACTCCGGAAGCAAATAAGCTGTGGCATACGCTTTTTGCGAACCAATAAATTCAGTAATTTTTTCGACCTCAGGAGTATCAATGAAAGCACATTGTACACGAACCACATCGTTTCCGTTTGTATATAATAAATCTCCACGACCAATTAGCTGATCAGCTCCTTGTGTGTCCAAAATAGTTCTGGAGTCAATTTTTGAAGTTACTCTAAAGGCAATCCTTGCAGGGAAATTGGCTTTAATCAAACCTGTAATTACGTTTACCGAAGGTCTTTGTGTTGCAATTATCAAGTGAATACCAATAGCACGAGCTAACTGCGCCAAGCGGGCAATCGGAATTTCGACTTCTTTTCCGGCAGTCATAATCAAATCGGCGAACTCATCGACAACTAAGATTATGTATGGTAAAAACCGGTGTCCGGCTTCCGGATTTAATTTTCTGGCTTTGAATTTGTCGTTGTATTCTTTAATATTACGGACCATCGCATCTTTTAGCAGCGAATAACGATTATCCATCTCCACACAAAGGGAATTTAATGTATTGACAACTTTTGCATTGTCAGTAATAATAGCGTCATCGGTATCAGGAAGTTTGGCTAAATAATGTCTTTCAATTTTATTAAAAAGAGTAAGCTCTACTTTTTTAGGATCGACCAAAACAAATTTTACTTCTGCCGGATGCTTTTTGTACAAAAGAGAAGTTAAAACCGCATTCAGTCCAACCGATTTTCCTTGCCCTGTTGCACCTGCCATCAATAAGTGAGGCATTTTAGCCAAATCAACCACAAACGTTTCGTTCGAAATGGTTTTTCCTAAAGCAATTGGCAGTTCCATTTCAGCTTCCTGAAACTTTGCCGAACCAATTACGCTTTTCATTGAAACCATTGTTGGGTTTTTATTCGGAACCTCTATACCAATGGTTCCTTTTCCAGGAATTGGTGCAATAATACGGATTCCTAATGCTGATAATGAAAGAGCAATATCGTCCTCTAAGCTTTTAATTTTAGAGATTCTGATTCCGGCTTCCGGTACAATTTCATATAAGGTTACCGATGGACCAACGGTTGCTTTTATCTGTGCAATTTCAATTTTGTAGTTACGAAGCGTGTCTACAATTTTGTTTTTGTTTTCTTCTAATTCTTCCTGATTAATGGTAATCCCACCGGTCGAATATTCTTTTAATAAATCGATGGTTGGGAATTTATAATTTGATAAATCTAAAGTGGGGTCGAATAATCCAAAATCAGCCACCAAACGGGAAGCTAGGTTTTCTTCGATAATATCTTCTTCTTCGGCTTTTTCAATAACAAATTCCTCTGTATGAACAGGTGTCTCCGTTACCGGATTGATATTCATTTGAAGCGGTTTCAAAACTGGATTCAAATCAATTTCTGATGAATTTGATATGGTAGGTTTTAAAGCTTCTTTGTTGATTTCGAATTGAGTGTCTTCCGTTTTTAGATGAATAGTATCTAATTCAGGATCTTCTTCAATAGCAAATTCTTCCAGATTATAAGCGCTTTCAGGTTGTTGAGGTGCTTTTAAAGAGCCTAATTCTGATTTGAGTTCTTTTTTGGTTGAATCAAAATACGATTGAATTTTTTCAGGAGATAATTTAATTTTGAAAATCAGATACACTATCAATCCAAAAAGTAAGGTTAGTAAAGTTCCTGTTTTTCCGATGTAATCCTGTAAAAATGAATTTAATTCGAATCCAATTGTCCCACCCAGTTCAGGTGCTGAGGTAGCAAAAAAACCAAACAAAATCGAAACGATGATAATGGCAAATAAATCCCAAAACCAGATACTTTTCAGTTTTTTAGTTGAAAGTTCCAAAGCATAAAATAAACCTGTGAGGAAAAATAATCGCACAAAAATAAAAGAGGCAATCCCGAATCCTTTGTATAAGATTAAATCAGCGAGATAAGCACCAAATTTTCCAAGCCAGTTTTGTACTTCTTCGGAACGGTCGCCTAACTGGCTAATAGCACTCTGGTCTGATTGCCATTGTCCGTTGATGTAAAAAGAAATAAATGCAACTAATAATGCGATAGAAAAAAGTATAAACAAACATCCCAAAACAAATTTTTGTTGTTTGGTAATTTGCCATGACCTTTTATTATCCGTTTTTGGTTCGCTTTTTTTGTCTAAAGTTGCTTTTTTGGTTGTTTTTGCCATTCTTGCGTTTATTGCCTATACAAATTTTGGGATGTAAATTATCAAACCTATTGCTATTGCTGTCATAGCGGCAAAAAATACCGCTCCTGCAGCAATATCTTTAATAAATCCAATTCTTTGATGATAATCGGGATGAATAAAATCGGCAATTTTTTCCACTGCCGTATTTAATCCTTCAATACTCATTACCAAACCTATGGCTAATATCTGGAAAAGCCATTCGGTTTGTGAAATATGAAAATAGAACCCGGCAATGGTCATTAAAATTCCCAATGAGAATTGAACCATAATACTGTGTTCTGTTCTGATTAGTTTTATGGCTCCGTTAAAAGCATACGTCATGCTTTTTAACCGACCCGTTACAAAAGTATTATCTTTTTGAAACTCCATTTAAAGGGGATTATTGTATTAAAGAACGGCTAAAGCTGCTTCGTAATTTGGTTCGTTTGCAATTTCAGCAACTTGTTCCGTATGAAGAACTTTTCCATCTCCATCAACTACGATAATGGCTCTTGAGTGTAAACCTGCTAAAGGCCCGTCAACGATTTCTAAACCGTTAGTTTTACCAAAACTTCCTTCTTGAAAATCAGATAAGTTGACCACATTTTCTAATCCTTCAGCTCCGCAAAAGCGTTTTTGGGCAAAAGGCAAATCTCTGGAAATGCATAAAACAGTAGTATTTTCTAGTCCGCTTGCACTTTGGTTGAATTTTCTAACAGATGCTGCACAAGTTCCTGTATCAACACTTGGAAAAATATTTAAAACTAGTTTTTTACCGGCAAAATTACTTAATGAAGCAACTGATAAATCGTTTTGTACTAATTTGAAATCAGCTAGTTTTGATCCCACTGCTGGTAATTCGCCTGATGTATGAACCGGATTTCCTCCTAATGTTATTGAAGCCATGATTTTTGTTTAAATTTATGAGGTTCAAAAGTAAGGATTAATATTTGAATCTAAAAGAATTTGTTGTGGGTTTAAGTATAGGTTAAGACGTGAATTTGTCTTAGCGAGGAACGGAGCAATCTCATACAGATTAAACATTTTATGTTTCTATAAGTTTGCTCTTGTTAGTGTGGTAGCTTTGTTCCTCAGGAATGACTTTGCGTGCGTTTACTTTGTCAAAGTTTTTTATGATAGGTGTCTTCCGAATATCAGTGTGATCGATGCAGAAGACCTTTCGGGCTATGAAGGCCATCAACTACGCTCAGGGTGACAATTGCGGTCTTATTTCTTAATTCTTCCATCTTTGCTCTATTTTCTCCTTTCTATGTTCGTCTGTCCGCGAGAGGGATGGACGCTGGCTACCGAAGTAGCGCAAATAGCCCGACAGCATTAGGGAAAGGGGCGAATAAAGATAAAGTATGTTAGCCCCTTTTTCTAATGGTGTCTCGCCCGAAGTATTGTTTTTACTATGTGTTTAATCGGCAAAGTTTGTCATTTTGAAGAACGAAAAAACACTAGAAGTTCTACAAAGTTTATCGATTTTCTTTGTCGAATTTAAAGTGTGATCCTTCCTTGTGTCAGGATGATAAGATTGGACTGAAAGCTGAAAATAAAAAAAGCGTCTCTTAATTAGAAACGCTTCTTACGTGATGTTTTTTTAATTTCTCAGGAAAGAGGCCGATTATTTATCGATTGAACCTAAAACACGTTTCATGAACGCATTTAAAGCTTCTTTTTTATCTGTGCCCTGAACGACCATTTTGTGTACTTCAAGAGCACCATACATATTCGAAATCAATTCGCCAATTACATCTAATTCTTCGTCTTTTAGAGAAGGAATTTCGGTCATCGCTTCCAGAACTTCGATCGTTTCGATAATATAATCCTGATCGTTTTCTTCGATGAACTGGGTCAATTGCTTTATTACGGGTAATTTCATTTTTTTAGATTTGTTAGATTACTCAATTATTGGATTTTTAGATAAGATTCAAAAAAAACTAACAGTCTAAAAACCTAATGATCTATTTACGCAATAGCGTTTACCAAATCAGTTAAAACTTCCTGTTTGTTGGTTTGGGTTTCACCAACTAATTGTCCGTTTACAAAAGTGGCAAAAGTAGGCAGGTTGCTTACATTAGCTAATTTTCTGGATTCAGGAGAATTTTCTGCATCAACCAAAACAAAAGTGATAGCTTCATTTTCTGTAGCTAATTTTTTAAATTTTGGTTTCATAATACGGCAATTTCCACACCATGAGGCTGAATATTGTACTACTACTTTTTCGTTTTTAGCAACTAAATCTGCTAACGTATCTTCGTTTAAGTCGATTAACATAGTTTTTTTTTAGGTTCTGAGGTACTGAGGCTCTAAGTTGCTAAGTTTTTTAGCTTCTTTATTTCAGTCTCTTGAATGTTTTTCGGTAGTAAGATTTTAAGTTACTAAGGTTTTAAGAGAAATCTTAGAACCTTAGCATCTTAGTATCTTAGAACCTTTAAAAGAATTAGTTCGCGCTTAAGTATTCAGCAGTACTGATTCTGTCAGCAGACATTGCTTCTTTTCCGGCTTCCCAGTTTGCAGGACAAACTTCACCTTTTTCTTGGATGTGTGTATAAGCATCAACCATTCTTAAGTACTCGTTTACATTACGGCCTAATGGCATATCGTTTACACTTTCGTGGAAGATTTTTCCAGTTTCGTCAATTAGGTAAGTAGCTCTGTAAGTTACGTTTGAACCTTCAATGATAACTGAATCAGTTTCTTCGCTGTAGCTTGTAGCTTCGATGTCAAGGATTCCTAAAATGTTAGCTAAATTACGGTTGGTATCCGCTAGGATTGGGTACGTTACACCTTCGATTCCACCATTGTTTTTTGGAGTGTTTAACCAGGCAAAGTGAACTTCGTTTGTGTCACATGAAGCTCCGATTACGATAGTATTTCTTTTTTCAAATTCTGGTAATGCAGCCTGAAACGCGTGTAATTCAGTTGGACATACAAAAGTGAAATCTTTTGGGTACCAAAATAATAATACTTTTTTGTTGTTGTTTACTGCTTCTTCAAAAATGTTGATTTTTAAGTTATCACCCATTTCTGAGATAGCATCTACTGCAATACTTGGAAATTTTTTTCCTACTAAAGACATATTTTTCGTTTTAAGTTAAAATTTATTTTCTGATGCAAAAGTAGGGTATAAGTAGAATTATTTACAATAAGATGTGATTATAATTATTTATATATTAATAGATTTTTGTTATTACTTTGGAGATAAAAGATATAATTTATTGAATTTGAGTTATATTTTTCAAATAAATAAGAAATTTGATTTGAAACTTTAATAAAATTATTCATTGATTAAACAATCGGAATTAAAAATTAACATAGTTTGCTTACATACCGATTGGTATTTGGATTATATTTGTATTTAATATTTCTCTTAAAGCTATAATTATGGATACTTCAGAATTTATATTAGATAAAGTTGCACCAATTTTCAACAAGCAAGGATATGTTGGAACGAGTTTGAGTGATATAACCAATGCTACTGGTCTTACAAAAGGTGCAATTTATTGCAACTTTGCTAATAAAGAAGACTTGGCTCTAAAGTCATTTCAGTTAAATATAAATTTAGCAATAACACCTTTATTCAAATTAGTTGCCACTCAGGAAGGAAGTATCAATAAGTTATATTCCATAACAAATTATCAGCGAAGTTATTATGATTTAGTTAATGATAGAGGTGGTTGTCCCATGCTGCGGGTAGGAGTTGATACAAAATTTATCAATCCAATTTTATTTGAAGCAGCTCAAAAATTATCAGGTAAATTTATTGCAGGTCTAACTACTATTATTAGCGAAGGTATCACTAATGGTGAGATTAAAAGCAGTACAGATCCAGTTAAATATGCGCAAATAATATTATCATTAATTGAAGGAAGTTCGCTTTTGGCATTTACTCATAATAATAAGACCTACATAAACAACACTATGGATTTTATTGATGAAACAATAATAAACAATATCGTAAATTAAAATTTTTTAACCCTTCATACCGATTGGTATTTGAAATAATATATCTTAATAATAATGGAAAAAGTATTAAAAACAAAAAGAAAAATTAGATTTCAGGATTGCGACCCTTTTAATCATCTGAATAATTCAAAATATTTGGAATATTTTATCAATACCAGAGAGGATCAAATTGCTGAATATTATGATTTGGATATATTTAAATATCTAAAAACAACAGGACTTAGCTGGGTCGTTGCATCAAATCAAATAAATTATATAAGACCTGCTTTTACAATGGAAACGGTATTAATTGAATCACAATTGATTCAATATAGCGATAATTTTCTAGTAGTTGAAATGAAAATGTGGAATGAAAATGAAACAGAATTAAAGGCAATTCTATGGATAAAGTTTATTCAATTTAATATTCAAACACAAAAAACAGCCAACCATTCTGAGGATTTAATGCAACTATTTCAATCGGTTGTTGAGCCTGTAGAACATTCTATTTTTGAAAATAGATATTTAGAAATCATTCAGAAATTAAAAGCTGGTATGTCTGTCTAAACGAAAAAATCGAATATTTTTTTTTTGAAAGATTACCCGGTGTAGTATTTTTTAGCTAATAAAGATTAAAAGTAGTCGAATGAATTTCTGACTACTTTTTGCTTTTATTCTACGGAATTCTTTTTATATTTTTGATTTTGTAATAAAGTTGATTGTGTTTTTTATATCTTAATTAAGTACAATATTTACGGGTAGACTTCCATTGCAATTACTATTTTCAAGAAATTGAATTCCTGCATTTTTTTGAAACTCTTCAAAATCCTGATAGACCTGTATTAGTCCGGAAACCTTAGAAAGATTCGGAATAATAGGTAGAACGTACGGATTTCCGAAAACATAAAGGATACAATTTTTGGTTTGAAGCAATTCTGAAAGCAATTCTAAAACTTCGTCATTTATTTCGAAATTATTCATTGGTTTTGCCTTCGGAACAAATAATGATATGATGATGGTTTCGAAATTTTCAAGCTTTTTTTTGATTTCCGAAATATCGGAAACTTCCAGATTTTCATAAGCAAATTCAGGAGATTCTAATTTTGAATTTATGGTTTTGAAGAATGTATTTTCGACATTTTTATACAAACTCAATTTTGCTAATTGATTCTTTTTTTGAGCTTTAAAAGCTAAATCTGTATTTGAATTGTCAATAATTTTTGTAATTGAATCCTGAGCGATTTGAAAGTTTAACGCTGATGCTTTTTTGAAGTTTAATTCACCCGAACCAAAAGTGTTTCCAGACAGAATTCCAACTTTTTCTTTGGCTTTCATGATTCGGTTATAGCTTTCAAATATGCGATCTGGTGAGGCACTTTTAAAGATGGCTTCAATTCCTTCAGGAACATTTTCAGCAAAACATAAAATATCATTTCCGGCATTAAAAGCTTCTAATTCCAGTTTCCCTTTAGTTTCGTAGAGTTTTGAAACGCTGTGCATGTTTAGGGCATCAGAAATCACCAAGCCATCGTAGCCTAATTTTTCACGTAAAAGATCCTGAATGATTGTTTTTGATAAAGTTGACGAGGTATCTTTTCCACCATTTAAACTTGGAACAGCCAAATGCCCAATCATAATCGAATCTACATTATTTTCAATTCCTTTTATGAAAGGATACAATTCGTTTTCCATTAATTCTTGCAGGGTTTCCTTTAAAACCGGTAATCCTAAATGCGAATCGACATTGGTGTTTCCGTGTCCGGGAAAGTGTTTAAGACAGCCTAAAATGCCAACCTCTGACATTCCTTTTAAATATTCAACAGCAAAATGGGCAACTTTTTCTTTGTTTTCACCAAAAGAACGATAGCCAATAACCGGATTATTAGGGTTATTATTGATATCTGCCAAAGGCGATAAGTTATAATGAATTCCGGCTGACTTAAGGTCTAAACCAATTTGTTTTCCAACTTCATAAACCAAATTCGATTTGCTTTCCGGCAGAGCGCCAAGTGTGAGTGCGTACGGATATTGAGGTGTTTTTTCTATACGCATTGCCAAACCCCATTCGGCATCAATGCTGATTAAAAGTGGAGTAGAAGCCGCTTTTTGGTAGCGAACAATCAGTTCTTTTATTTTTTGATAGCTGTCATCATTAAACACCACTTTTTTCTTGCTTTCATAATTCGTAGCAGCACTTGCACGGCTGTGAAAAAAAGTCAATCCGCCAATATTATGTTCCTTAATCAAACGTTCGGTTGCCTGAATGTTTTCTTCGGTATCGTTTATGAAAACTGCGGGAAAAAAGAATTGTCCCACTTTTTGTCGTAATGCCTGAGCTGTCATTTTCATTATTATAAAGTCTTTTTCATGCAAACACTATTATCCATTTGTTCATATGGCGGATAATTTGGAATTATAGTATAACCTGATTTTTGATATAAATTGATCGCTTCAGGTTGTTTTTTTCCTGTTTCGAGAATGGTGCAAGTATACTTATTTTCAGCTGCCCAAATTTCTAATTTGGCTAAAACTTGTGATGCTATTCCTTTTTTTCTGTAATCGGGATGCACAAACATTCGTTTGATTTCAACTGTATCAGATTCCTTTTCCCTAAAAGCGCCACAACCAGCGGCTACATCATTTTCATAAAAAACAATAACATTTTTTATCTTATCAGTTTTATTATATTGGTTGTAAAAGGCGTGATCTTCTCCATCTCTGATTGCTAAATCACGGTCTAGCAAGACTACCAGATTTATAAAATCGATATCATCGGAGTTGGTTCTTTTTAAGATGGTCATATAAAATACTATGAAATTTATTTCTTACTTCAGTTTGTTTTTCTTTTGTTTGGCAAGCTGTGCTTTAGTATACAATGCTTTTTCCAACCGGTTTTTAAAACGAAAGAGTTTAGGTAATCCCTCGATTCTGTCTTCGATCGTAATTTCTTCAAAAACAATAATGGCTTTTTCCAGTATCCGAATTTCGTTGTCGATATCATTTTGGTTTTTGTAGATTGTTGCCAGTCGATCATAGGGATGATTTCCTTTAAAGCTTTCCTCCACATTCTTCTCATATTCTTCAATTGCTTTTTCAAAATTTCCTGTTTTTTCGAATTCTGCTCCTTTCAGATTGCGTTCGGCCTGTAAATTTTCATTGATTTCCATATGTAAGATGTTTGTTTGGGGTTAAACTTCTTCTGTTTTTTTTCCGTAATCTTTTGGAAAGATTAAAAAGCGTGATAAAATAATACCTGGAATTGTTGCCAGAAATACCCAGATAAAGAAATTTCCATAGCCTAAGTATTCCTGAATATAACCGCTAAGCATACCGGGAAGCATCATTCCCAATGCCATAAAACCAGTAGCAATAGAGTAATGGGAGGTTTTGGATTCGCCTTCGGCCACATAAATTAAAAACATCATAAACGAAGCAAAACCAAATCCGTACCCAAATTGCTCTAATATAACTACGGCATAAATATAATAAATTGAGGCTGGATGAAAATGTGCCAGCAAAACAAAACCTAAAATTGGTAAATGCATGGTTAAAATCATGGGCAACATCCATTTGGTCAGACCTTGTGTAGAGATCGCAATTCCGCCTAAAATTCCGCCTAATAATAAGGCAATCAAACCAAAAGTACCGTAAATTAGTCCCACATCTTCAGTTTCTAAACCCATTCCGCCTTTACTAATCGGATCCACTAAAAATGGAGTCAGCATTTTAAGTAATTGTGATTCACCAAGTCTGAACACAAGAATGAAAACTAAAATCAAACCAATTTGTTTCTTTTTAAAAAAACTGGCAAAAACAGAACCAAAGCTTTTTTGATCAGATTCGGCTTTTGTATCTATTTTGGTTTCAACTGTTTTTGGTGTCGAAAAGAAATTATATGCTGTTAGAAATACCATTACGATGCCAACAAAAACCATTGTTTGTGACCAGGCTTTTGTGTTGTCACCATATTTGTGTTCTAAATATCCTGCCAATAGTACAATAACGCCATTTCCGGTTAACATTGCCAATCGGTAACATGTATTTCTGATTCCAAGAAAAAGGGATTGCTGTTCTTTTTTTAAAGCCAGTAAATAAAATCCGTCAGTAGCGACATCATTAGAAGCAGAGGCAAAAGCAGCGACCCAAAAAATGGACAAACTGAGTAGGAAAAAATGATTCAGCGGAATCGTAAATCCAACGATTAAAAACGCAATCGAAATAAGCAGCTGCATAGAGAGAAACCACTTTCTTTTGGTTCCGTGCAAATCAATAAACGGGCTCCAAAGTGGTTTTATAACCCACGGCAAGTATAATAAACTGGTATAAACACCAATATCTTCATTGTTGATGCCTAATTTTTTATACATCAGTACCGATACCGATGTAATAATTATATAAGGAAATCCGGAGGCAAAATTTAACAACGGAATCCAAAACCAGGGTGTGTTATCTGTTTTCATGGGGCTGCGCGGGGGAGTAAATTTTAAAAGTCTTTCTTAAATCGATTGTGGTTGGTGTACTTTCATTAGCATAATAATCAATAAAAGTTACCGCACAGGCATTGTATTGTTTCATTTTTTCTGCCGGAATAGTAAATGAAATGGTTCCTGTATTTTCGCAAACCATTACTTTCTCTACAATTTGTCTGGCATCATTGATATCGAGTTTAGAAGCATGTTCCGCACCGTAAACAACTATATAACGTACTTTCGTATTGAATGGATATTTAATATTAAATGAATAATGCAGACTGTCTTTTACAAATTCGTTTACAACCGGCGTATCAATAACGATATGTTTTAAATTTGGAACCGCAGCAGGAAGAGCTGGATATTTATATTGGTTTTCTTCTAAAAGACGCACAATATCAAAGTTTTTGTCCATAAACCATTTAGCGCTGAAATAAGCACTGCCGGAAACGTTTTTAAAACTTCTGGCAAAATCAATCTGTGTTGGGATTTCATTGGCAAAGTTCCAGCTTTTATCACTGTCACCTCTGATTTTATAAGAAGCATGACCAATATAAACGGCAGTATTATTGGAGTTTTCTGCCCACCATTTTACTAATTTCGAATAAGAAGCCCGTGGATTATTCATACTCCAGTACAATTGCGGCAGAATATAATCGATCCACTTTTGATCCATCCATAAAACAGGATCTGCATACAAATCATCATAATTGGAAGTGGACTGCGTATCAGAACCTTTTGGGTCAACCGATTTGTTGCGCCAAACCCCAAACGGACTGATTCCAAACTGAACCCATGGCTTACTTGTTTTTATCGTAGTCGAAATCGTTTGTACAAAGTTGCTCACATTTGCACGACGCCAATCGGCAAGTGACAGACCTTTCCCGTATTTTCTGTACGATGCTGTGTCGTTAAATACTTTTCCGGGAACGGCATACGGATAAAAGTAATCATCAAAATGTATCGCATCGATATCGTATTTATCCACGACTTCTTTTACTACTTTGGTCAAATGTGCCTGAACTTCCGGCAATGCAGGATCGTAATATAATTTTCCACCATATTCAATCATCCATTCCGGGTGTTTGAAAATATCGTGAGTTGAACTCAATTGTTGTTTATTCAAATCGAAAGTCGCGCGATACGGATTCAGCCAGGCATGAAATTCAAAACCCCTGGCATGCGCTTCGTCGATCATCCATTCCAATGCATCATAATACGGATTTGGCGCCTGACCTTCTTTCCCGGTTAGGAAACGTGACCACGGAGCCAGTTCTGTTGGGTAAAAAGCATCACCAACACTTCTAATCTGAACAATTACAGCATTGTAATTCAGTTTTTTGTAAGCATCCAGAATCTCAATATAATCAGCTTTTTCTTTAGAGGTATTATCGAGGCTCGTTTTTGGCCAGTCAATGTTTACAACGGTTGCGATCCAGACTCCCCTAAATTCATTTTTAGGATGCATTGCCTTTTCCTGCGAATTGGCGTTCCATCCAAAGAACATTAAAAATAAAATAGAGAATAGTAAGTGCTGATTTTTATGCATTTCAATCTTTTTTAACAGGAATCAAAAATAGTTTTTTTAACGGACTATAGTAAATAATTCAGAAATTATAATTTCAACGTTATTTAATTGGTTATCATATAATCGAATCAAATAAGTTTTAATTTTATAGCATACTTTATGCTGTGTAATATTTTTTTAACACATACATAGTATTCTCTGTGTTAAAGGTGTTTTACTTATTTAAACACACAGTATTACTTCTATGTGAGAAAATTATTGTTTTTTAAAACTTCTTATTTTAGTTTTAAACCTATGTATGTGTTAGAAAAACATTAATCAGGAAAAGAAATTTTTCCCATTGTTACCGATGGAATTCCTTTGTTCGTGCCAAAATTATAATTACCTCCTGCAACTGTTTCGTTGGCTAAAACAGCAAATAAAACTGCTTCTTTGGCATCGCTTAAAATACCTAAATCATCGCTTTTTTGAAATTCACATGGTAATAATTCGGTTAACCATTTGACCAATAATGGATTGTTGGTTCCTCCGCCCGACATATAAACCTTGAAATCTTCAATAGGAAATCCTGTGTTTTTTACCACAAACTGAATCGCTTCGGCAATAGTTTCTGCACTTAGCCGTGTTAAAGTGGCCAGCAAATCTGATGCCGAAATGTCATTGAGTTTGGTTTTTAAAAGGGCATTTTGTACAAATTCGAAATTAAATAATTCCTGACCGATGGTTTTTGGAAAGCTTTTCGTGAAGAAGGTGTCACTTTTTAATTCGGTTAAAAGTTGAGGGTTTACATTTCCTTTTTGGGCGATTTCAGCGTCTTTGTCGTAACTTTTTTCAGAAAAAAAATGTTTCGTATAAATGTCGATTAAAGTATTTGCAGTTCCGGTATCCGTTACAAAAACGTCTTCGGCATTTAGGGAAGCGGGCAGATAAGTGAAATTCGCAATCCCGCCCATGTTCAGCATAATACGGTTTTCGCCTTTTTTGCTGAACAATAAATAATCACCATAAACAGCCAAAGGCGCACCTTCGCCGCCTGCTGCAACATGTTTTTGCCTGAAATCTGATAACGTGATAATTCCGGTTTTTACCGCAATATGATCACCATCGCCAATTTGTAAAGTTGCATTGGGAAATTTTTCCTGTTGGTGCAAAAACTTTGGAGCGTGCAAAACCGTTTGTCCGTGCGAAGCAATCAAATCGACTTCCTGTGCCGGAATATGCCACTTTTGAAGATAATCGTTGACCATATTGGCATGCAGGATTCCGATCCATTCGTTTAACAAAGCAAAATGCTGAAAATCGACAGTTTTCCGGGCAAAAATTTTCCGGATTTCTGTTTTAATGTCTTCCGTATAATTGATTGTTTCGAACTCCAGAATTTTTATGTCAGTATTTTCACCTGAACCGGTAATGGTACAGAGCGCAATATCCAATCCATCGAGTGAAGTTCCGGACATTAGTCCAATTATTTTTCGGGTCTCTTTTTTAGCAATTTCGTAAAGAGCATTTATATTTTGGTTCATTAAATGATGTTTTAGTAGTATTTTATTTGAAAAAGCTAAGATTAGACTTATTTGGATATAAATGTATAAAAAAGAGAAATTTTTATTGTTTAAATAAACAGGTATTTATACGTGGTTGTGTGAATTTGGTAATCAATATTTTTGCGAAATGTTGATGGGTCTGAAAGAAAAAAAAGACGGTAAAAAAGTAAAATAAAAATTCCGGTTAAATTGAATTTTTATTGTTGTTTTTCATCAAATGTATAAACGTTTAATTTTAAATAAATGGCAGAAACTTTACTTAAATTTTTTAAAGTGGCTTTAATTTCAAAATTTTCAAATAAAAATAAGGAAATTACAACCGTTGATAGTTATTGCTCGTTGCTTTTTAGTTTTAATAATTTTAATGAGCCTAAAGTTTTTCTTAATCATGTAGGGGAGGAGAAATTAGAAAATGTCTCCATTACCATATTTGATTCAGAAAAAATAAAACAAATAAATCATTTAGAGAACACTGATGGCGAAGCTTTTATCATGGAATATAAAAAATGTTCTAATAAATATCACTTTGAAGTTATATACCCCAATGCACTTTACCCTAATATTCCAATTGATTTGGATAAAAGCAAAACTGATATTGATTTGATTGTTGATATCCGTTTTGGCAATAGAATCTTAAATCAAACCATTTCTATTGAAAATTATAAAAGTCCTGACAGAATCATTAAAAATAAAATTGAAGAGAATGGTAGGGTAGTTGTGCAATCAGAGACAGCTGTGAGACAAATGGTTAAATAATAAATTTGTATAATTTGTTTCGAAGACCGAAATCCTTATGGTTGTATTTTCTCCTGCGTTAGAAATTTCGCAAAGTGAATATTATATCCGTTAAAAGAAGAGTCGGATATTAAACCTGTTATTTTTCGGGTTCCTTTTTGAGTAATTTTATAAGGGCTTTTTGGATTGTTTTTATGTCATATAGTGTGCTGGAAGAACCGCCTTTTCTTATAAATCAATTTTCAGCAAACCTTCTTATGAAACCAATTGAGCCCTGATGGGAGGGAAAATCCTTTTGTGCCGGGGTTCGGTACAAAAGATTTGGAAGGACAGCAGGAATAGCTCCTTAAATAATATCAAAAAGCAATATCAAAAATCAATTCAATTCTAAAAAAATCTAAATTTTAAAAACTTTAATTCGTTTAGGAAAGAAGTTATCACAAAAAAAACTTTGAACCTTTATTACTATGTAACTCTGAACCTAAAAAAAAGTATTTTTGTAGCTCAGAACATATCCGTTTTAGTCCATAAATTCAGCTATAATGTCAATAATTAGGGAGTTACAACAATTATCAGAATCATTAGAAGGAACACTTTTATACGATGATCTTCATAAAACGCTTTATTCGACCGATGCTTCGGTGTACCGGATCAAACCAAAAGCGGTTGCCGTGCCTAAAACAATAGCTGATATTAGTAAACTGATCCGGTTTGCATCGCAGCATCAAATTTCGATTACACCCAGAACAGCCGGAACTTCGTTGGCCGGACAAACCGTTGGTGACGGAATAGTGGTAGATGTTTCGAAGAATTTTACCAAAATCCTGAATTTCGACCCGATTCAAAAAACGGTTACAGTACAGCCCGGTGTGATTCGCGATGAACTGAATTTATTCCTTAGACCTCATAACGTATTTTTCGGACCTAATACTTCAACCTCAAACCGTTGTATGATTGGCGGAATGGTGGGGAATAATTCTTCGGGAACGACTTCGATCCGGTATGGTGTTACGCGCGATAAAATTGTAGAAATCAAAGCAATTTTGAGTGATGGTTCTGAAGCAGTTTTTCAGGAACTGACCTCGGCGGAGTTTATTGAAAAGACCAAAGGTGATACTTTAGAAAATAAAATATATAAAAGCCTTTACGACGAGCTTTCGGTAAAAGCAACGCATGAAGAAATTATAAAAGAGTTTCCGAAACCGGAGATTCACAGGAGAAATACGGGTTATGCCGTTGATATTTTACTGAAATCAGATTTGTTTGGCGGAACCGAACCAACCATAAATCTCGGAAAATTACTTTGCGGAAGCGAAGGAACTTTGGCCTTTACTACTGAAATTACCTTAAAAGTTGATGATTTGCCGCCTGTTCATAATATTATGGTTGTGGCTCATTATCATAGCATTCAGGAATCGCTGGAATCTGTTGTGGTGGCGATGAAACATCATTTGTACACTTGCGAAATGATCGATGATACGATTCTGGATTGTACGAAAACCAATCGCGAACATATTAAAAACCGATTCTTTTTACAGGGCGAACCCAAAGCGATTATGATGTTTGAAGTAGCTTCGCACGATCCGGAAGATGCCGAAAATCAGGCAAATGCTTTGGTGGCTGATTTAGAGAAAAATAACTTTGGTTACGCGCTCGTAAAAATTTACGGAGCTGATATTGAAAAGGTAAATGAACTTAGAAAAGCCGGTCTCGGACTTTTGGGAAGTATTGTGGGAGACGACAAAGCCGCCGATTCTATTGAAGATACGGCTGTTGAACTGAGCGATTTGCCTGCTTATATTGCTGAGTTTTCGGCCATGATGCTGCGTCATGGACAAGGTGCGATTTATTATGCGCATGCGGGTGCAGGTGAACTGCATTTGCGTCCGGTTTTGAATTTGAAGAAAACATCTGATTTAAAACTCTTTAGAACCATCGCGACCGATGTGGCGATTTTGGTAAAAAAATACAGAGGTTCGTTAAGCGGTGAACACGGCGACGGAATTGTACGTGGCGAATTTATTCCGTTTATGATTGGCGAAACGAATTACGAATTGCTGAAACGAATTAAATTAGCGTTTGACCCGAATTCGGTTTTGAATATCGGGAAGATTGTGAACGCCTTAAAAATGGACGAAAACCATCGTGTGATTTCGGGAAGGGCAGAACCGGACATTAAAACATTTCAGGATTTCTCAGACAGTTTAGGGATTTTGCGTGCTGCCGAAAAATGCAACGGCTCCGGCGATTGTAGAAAATTACCATCGGCAGGAGGTGTGATGTGCCCGAGTTATCGTGCGACCAAAAATGAAAAAGAAACTACGCGTGCGCGAGCCAATGCGTTACGTGAATATCTGACGTATTCGGAAAAAGAAAATAAATTCGACCAGAAAGAATTATATGAAGTTTTTGAGTTGTGTGTGAGCTGTAAGGCCTGCGCCAGCGAATGTCCGAGTAATGTGGATGTTGCCACTTTAAAAGCGGAATTTTTATACCAATACCAAAAAGCAAACGGATTTTCGACGCGAAACAAGATTTTTGCACACAATGCAAAACTGAATAAAATGGGAAGTTTGTTTCCCTCGATAACCAACTTTATTTCGAATCAATCGCTGGTAAAAAAGAAGATGGGAATTGCACCGGAAAGACAAGTACCGCTATTGGCGAAAAAGACTTTCAGAAAATGGCACCAAAATCATAAACCTGCAGTTACGGATTTTTCAAACGGAAGATTGTATTTGTTTGTGGATGAATTCACCAATTATTATGATGTGAATATAGGAATAGATGCTTTCGAACTATTGACTAAATTGGGTTATCAGGTTTTAGTTATAGATCATGAAGAAAGCGGAAGAGCCTATTTATCAAAAGGATTTTTGGAAGAAGCAAAAAAAATTGCCAATCGTAATGTCAACATTTTTAAAGATTTGGTTTTAGGAAATGCACCTTTGGTTGGACTTGAACCTTCAGCTATTTTGACTTTCAGGGATGAATACCTGAGATTGGCAGATGATAAAGAAGCCGCTGAAAAACTTTCGCATGATACGTTTACAATTGAGGAATTCTTTAAAAAAGAAATCATCGATGGTAAAATCACATCGGATTCTTTTTTGGATGAAAGTAAAGAAATTAAGATTCACGGTCATTGCCATCAGAAGTCATTGAGCTCTGTTGAAGCGACTTTTGCGATGCTGAATCTTCCAAAAAATAATACTGTTACCATTTATAATTCGGGCTGTTGTGGAATGGCTGGATCTTTTGGTTACGAAAAAGAACATTATCAGGTTAGTATGCAAATGGGAGAGGATACTTTATTCCCAAAAGTGCGTTCCACCGCCGAAAACGTAAAAATCGCCGCTGCAGGAACGAGCTGTCGTCATCAAATATATGATGGAACGAGTAGGGAAGCCCAGCATCCGGTTAGTATTTTGAGAAGCTGTCTTAAGTAAATTTAGACTTTAGATTTTTGTCTCACGCAGATTGGGCAGATTGAGCAGATTTTAAATAATAAATCTGCGCGTATCTGCTTAAATCTTTTTTAAATCTGCGTGAAAAATAATTCATAATGGTATAAAACTTTGTGAATCTATTTCCTTATTAAAACTTCTTTGCGAATCTCTGTGAAAGATATTAAAACCCTACTTTACTTTAAGGAAACTTTCTTTCCGGTTTCGGCAGCTTTATAGATGGCATTAATGACTTTGATGTCTTTCAGTCCCTCTTCTCCGGTAATATGATTGGGTAGTTTTTTGTTTTCTAATAATAATTTAGCAATTTCATCCATTTGTGTTTGCTGTTGGTTGATTACAGGAAATTTTAGTGGACCGTTAGTTGATTTTCCTTCAAATGGACCGTAGCTTAAAGCCGGACTTAACTCAAACGAACCTTCATCTGCGGATGCGTACAATCTGTCAATATTATAACTAACAGAAGTATTGCAATTTGCTACAGCGCCGCTAGGAAATACCATTTGCCACGAAATACTTTCTTCTGTTTCAGAAAAAATTTGTGTGTTATATACAGTGCCAAATTGTGCTGTTATGGCAATTGGCTCTTCTCCTAAAATATAGCGGCTGGCCTGAATACAATAAACCCCTAAATCCATTAATGGGCCGCCGCCTAATTTTTTGTTAAGTCTCCATTCATTTCGATCATTCAAATTGACAGTGCTTTTTGTATCAAGAGGATCATGTATTTTATAACCTAGTGATGCTTCTATAAAACGGACTTGCCCAAAAACTTTTTCTTGGCCTAATCGTTTAATTTCTAAATGAGTTGGTTCATAATGCAAACGATATCCAATAGCCAATTGCACCTTATTATCGTAGCAGGTTTTAATCATTTCTTCACAGTCTTTGACGGTAACTGCCATTGGTTTTTCTGTAATAACATGTTTTCCGGCTTTTGCAGTACGTATAACAAATTCCTTGTGGAGACCATTTGGAACCACGACATACACTAAATCAATGTCTTTGTTTTTGATAATTTCGTCAAAGTTCTGATAATTATAAATGTTCTTGTCGGGTATGTTGTATTGACTTTTCCATTTTTCAGCTTTTGCCGGTGTACCGGTCACTATTCCGGCAAGAGTACAATATTCAGAAAGCTGAATTCCTTTTGCCAGCATTGACGCGTAATTTCCAAGACCGCAAATTGCGACATTTAATTTTTTCCCTGAGTATGGAATTTTATCCTCTAGCGGATCCGCTAAAAAGGACGGAAGCGTTGTCATAATTACAGAAGCGCCAACGCCCACGCCAAATTTATTCACAAATGATCGTCTTGAAATTTTTCCCATAAATTTACCTTTAAGTTATTAGCTTATTAGTAAATCATTTCTGTAAAATGTTACAATGAAGCAGTTACAAAATGACTCATATTAGCTTATTGAAACTTTCTTCCCAGTTTCAGCAGCCTTGTAGATGGCGTTAATGATTTTGATGTCTTTTAGTCCTTCTTCACCGGTAATATGATTAGGCAGTTTTTTATTTTCAAGCAATAATTTAGAAATCTCATCTAATTGTTTCTGTTGTTGTTTGATAGGGGGAAATTTAAGCGGACCTTTCGACGTTTTCCCTTCATACGGACCGTAACTCAAACCGGGACTTAATTCAAAAGAACCGTAATCTGCTGATGCATAAGTTCGGTCAATATTATAACCGACAGAGCTATTACCATTGGCCATGGCGCCGCTCGGAAATACCATTTGCCAGGAGATACTTTCTTCCGTTTCTGAAAATCTGTTTTTATCATTTATGGTTCCAAATTGAGCGGTAACCGAAATGGGTTCTTCCCCTAAAATATATCGGCTGGCCTGAATGCAATAAATTCCCAAATCCATTAAAGGACCTCCACCGGATAGTTTTTTGTTTAATCTCCAATTGGCCGGACTATTTATATCTACAGGAGTTTTTGCAATGGTATCGTAAGTTTTATATCCAAGGGATGATTCTACGTATCGGACTTGTCCAAAAACTTTCTCCTGTCCCAATCTTTTAATTTCTAAATGTGTCGGTTCAAAATGCAGACGATATCCAATGGCTAATTGCACATTATTGTCACTACAGACTTTTATCATCTCCTCGCATTCTTTGACGTTAATTGCCATTGGTTTTTCAGTGATAACATGTTTTCCTGCTTTTGCTGAACGAATAACAAAATCTTTATGAAGACTATTCGGCAAAATCACGTAGACCATGTCGATATCCTTGTTATTTATGATTTCATCGAAATTTTCATAATTATAAATATTCTTTTCCGGAATATTATATTTCTCTTTCCATTTAATGGCTTTTGAAGGTGTTCCCGTCACTATTCCTGCAAGATTGCAATATTCAGAACCCTGCATTGACTCTGCCACTATATTAGCGTAAATTCCCAAACCGCATAATGCAAGATTGATTTTTTTACCAGTGTAAGGTATTGTATTTTTTCCCGGTTCAGTTAAGAAAGAAGGAAGGGTTGTCATAATTGCAGAAGCACCAACGCCCATACTGAATTTATTCACAAATGAACGTCTTGAAATTTTTTTCATAAAAATTATCTTTAAATTTAAGTATTATAAGTAAAGTTTTCTGGAAAATGCTGTGTTTTTTTTAGTTATAAAACGCTCATTATAAATGTAATATCTGCATAATTAAATTTTGAATCTAAAATATTTTTTGTTTCAGGCAAATTCAGCAGTGTAAACAAATTTAAAAAATAATCTGTGGGAATCTATTTAATTTGTGAAAAAAAAGTGCTCAAAGGGCTTAAATCCTATAAATCTGTGAAACTGAAATTTGATACTTTTGTTGAATTTCACAACTAAAAACACTCACATAAACAAAATCGTTTTATATATTTGATTTCAGGATAATTTTTGCATTATTTGCAAAATAAAAGTGTAAAGTCTGAAATATATTAATTTTTAAAAGCAAAACCATATATGGCATTATCAGGTTTATTTAGAAAAAAAACGGTACAGGATATTCTGAAGCAAGTTGCAAAAAATGAAGCTGATGGTCATAATGCACTTGGAAAGCATTTAACTACCAGGGATTTGACAGCGTTTGGAATTGCAGCTATTGTTGGTGCAGGGATTTTTAGTACTATTGGAAAAGCCAGTGCTGATGGCGGACCAGCCGTTATTTTTCTGTTTTTATTTACTGCGCTTGCCTGTAGTTTTGCTGCTTTTGCTTACGCCGAATTTGCTTCGATGGTTCCGGTTTCAGGAAGTGCTTATACGTATTCGTATGTTGCTTTTGGAGAACTGATTGCATGGATAATTGGCTGGGCTTTAATCATGGAATATGCTGTTGGTAATATAACCGTTGCCATATCGTGGAGTGATTATTTTACTGGCCTCCTCCAGAGTGGCGGAATTCATCTTCCGCAATGGATCCAGATGGACTATCTAACTGCTTCCAATGGTTTTAAAGATGCCACGGCATTAATTCATAGTGGAAAATCATTTGAAAATTTAAGTTCTTCCTTGCAAGCGGCTCATACAGCATGGGTAACAGCGCCAAAAATTGGCTCTTTTCATTTCGTAGCTGATTTACCTGCTTTATTTATCATTGTTTTAATTACAGCTTTGGTTTACAGAGGTATGAAAGAATCCCGTAACGCAAGTAACGTAATGGTGGTTGTAAAACTTTGCATTGTTCTTTTGGTAATAGCTGTGGGCGTTTTTTATGTAGACACTGCCAATTGGGACCCGTTTGCGCCAAATGGTGTTAGCGGGGTTTTAAAAGGAGTATCTGCAGTTTTCTTTGCCTATATTGGTTTTGATGCAATTTCGACTACTGCGGAAGAATGTAAAAATCCGCAGCGTGATTTACCTCGCGGAATGATGTGGGCGATTATTATTTGTACTATTTTATATATTGCCATTGCTTTGGTTTTAACCGGAATGGTACGCTATAACGAACTGAATGTTGGAGATCCTCTGGCGTTTGTTTTCGATAAGTTAGACTTAAAATGGATGTCGGGAATTATTGCCGTAAGTGCAGTAGTAGCGATGGCAAGCGTTTTATTGGTTTTCCAGATGGGACAGCCCCGTATCTGGATGAGCATGAGCCGTGATGGTTTATTGCCTAAGAAATTTTCTACGGTACATCCTAAATTCAAAACGCCATCCTTTGCAACTATCGTAACCGGTTTTGTAGTGGCGGTCCCGGCTTTGTTTTTAAACTTAACCATGGTGACCGATTTATGCAGTATCGGAACTTTATTTGCTTTTGTATTGGTTTGTGCAGGCGTTTTAGTGTTGCAGAATAAACCTGATATTCCGAGAGGAAAATTCAAAACGCCGTATGTGAATTCTAAATATATTTTGCCGGTTGCAATTATAGCCGCTTTGTATTATGCTTTTGCTTTCAATAATAAAGCAACAATGGCTTTCATAAATAATGATGCTCAGATTTATGATGCAACAACGATTATAACATCTTTGGATGAAGCAGAATCTTTGAAAGTATCTGATTATTTAAAAAGTATTGAGGTACATAATAATACTGCTGAAACCTCAGATTTAGAACATTTACTGGGACAATACCAGAACAACGAAGCTAAATATGCCGAAGTTGTAAAAGGTCTGCCAATCAATGGCTCGTTAAAATATGAGTCAGGATTCAGTTTATTCAAACATAAAATTCCAATGTGGATTTTCTTAGTCGTTTTAGTTGGATTAGCCGTTTGGTCTTTCAGGAAAAATCTTTCTTTAATTCCGCTTTTAGGATTAATTTGCTGCCTGTACATGATGGCAGAATTAAGTGTCTGGAACTGGATTTACTTCACAATCTGGTTGTTAGCAGGACTTGTGATTTACTTTACATACAGTAGAAAAAATAGTAAACTAAATTTCGTTGAGAAGTTATAAGTTTTGAATTATAAGTTATGCGTAAAAGCCGTTCTGAAATCGATCAGAACGGCTTTTGCATTTTATGTTATTTCGAAAGAAGAATCTCCGTAGTATATACCGTTCCTACGGAACTTATTTTGATAATGTTTTTATTTTTCAACGGATTTTAATCCGTCCTTCGCGATCAGAATCGACAGCATTATTATTCATACAAACAAATGCCATGTCGTGGCGAAAAATAATCAGTAGAAGAGAGTAATTCGTGATAATTCTTGAAATTTGTGTTTACAAAACCCCAAGTTCTAGCATACATTCCTTCATCATTTCATAAGTACGCTGAATATCATTATCCAGCCCAATCGAGAATCGGATCAAACCATCAGTCAGTCCCATTTCGTGTTGTTCTTCTAACGGAATTTCACTTGAAGTTGAAGTTCCAGGCGCGCTGAACAATGTTTTATAAAATCCTAAACTGACCGCCAAGTATCCTAAGTTTCTTGCCTGCATCAATTCCATTAATTCATTCGCTTTTGCTAAAGTCCCAACATCAATTGTCATCATTCCGCCAAAACCATATTCCGGATTAATCATTGTTTTGTAAAGCTCATGACTCGGGTGACTTTTTAATCCCGGATAAACTGTTTTTAAACCATCCGCTTCAAATTTATCAGCCAGAAAATGTGCATTGTGACTGTGTTGTTTGATACGAATGTGTAATGTACGAAGGTTTTTCATCACACTTGCAGATCGCAGACTATCCATTGTTGGCCCCAAAAGCATACTGGCTCCGGAATTTACATTTTTCAGCGAATTAATAAATTCTTTCGAGCCACAAGTGACACCACCAACTGTATCACTGCTCCCGTTAATGTATTTCGTCAAACTGTGAATCACGATATCAGCACCTAATCTGGCTGGTGAAACAGACAAAGGAGAAAACGTATTGTCGACCACCAATTTCAAATTATGCTTTTTAGCAATTTTAGCTAAACCAGCAATATCGGCAACTTCTAATAACGGATTACTTACCGTTTCGCAATACAAAACTTTGGTTTTTGGCGTAATTGCTGCTTCAACAATATCCAATTTTGTGATATCTGCAAAGCTCGTTTCAATCCCGAATCTTGGGGTAAAATTCTTCAGGAAAGCATAAGTTCCGCCATATATCGTTCGACTTGAAATTATGTGGTCACCCGCACCGCAAAGCTGTAATAGTGTGGGTGTAATTGCACCCATTCCAGATGCAGAAACGTTGGCAGTTTCCGTTCCTTCCATTGCTGCCAAAGCCTGATCCAGGTACAAATTACTGGGAGACGAATGGCGAGAATACAAATAGCAGCCCTCCATATTCCCTTCAAAAGTATCGAACATCGTTTTGGCAGAAAGAAAGGTATAGGTAGAAGAATCAGAAATTGAAGGATTTACACCTCCAAATTCACCAAAGTATTGCAAATCCTGAATGTTATCTGCCGGATTAAAGTTTTTCATTTTTATGTCATTGCGAGGGACGAATCAATCTCACCCTCAGGTTAATATTTTTTTGATTTTTGCAATTATTTAGAAGCAATTTACTTCGTCAGTTAGCTTCGCCAGGGCACTCTTTTTTTAAAAGAAATTCTATTCAAAATAACAGCTTATTAGAAAATTAAACAACCATTAAACTTATAATTAGATTTTAAAACTATTAAAATGATTTAAAAAGGATTATTTGTCTAAATTAGATTTATAAAACTCAAATTAATAGATTTTCTTTCATCACCATTAACCAATAACCAACTATGACTTTAGACGCCACAGATAAAAAACTTCTGGTTTTATTGCAAACAGACAGTAAAAAAACAACCAAAGAATTGTCATTAAAACTCAATCTTTCTGTAACCGCCGTTTATGAGCGTATCAAAAAGTTAGAGCGAGAAGGAATAATCAAAAATTATGTAGCATTAGTAGATAAAACCAAAATCGAAAAAGGATTTGTAGTTTTTTGTCATTTAAAACTCATTCAGCATACCAAAGAATTTCTAACCAAATTCGAAAGCGAAGTCATCAAACTCAACGAAGTTTTAGAGTGCCACCACGTAAGCGGTGATTACGATTACATATTAAAAGTATTAGTGAAAGATATGGAAGCGTACAGAGAATTTCTAGTTACCAAACTCACAACTTTACAGCATATAGGCAGTACACAAAGTATGTTTATGATTAGTGAAGTGAAGAATTCAACGGTTATTTTTTAGGGAGGTTCAAAGATTTAAAGGTTCAAAGGTTTTTAAAATAATCTCGCGAAGGTGCAAAAGGCTTTTTTACAATTTCTCCTTGCGTCGAAATTTAGAGAAATAAAATCTGCTTAAATCTGTCAAATCCGCGTGAAACAATATCCAAAATTGAAATAAATAGGAATAAAATTTTGTGTCTTTGAGCCTTTGTGGCAAAAATAAAACCAAACTTTTCGGTTAAATCCCCACCCAAAATTTCACACAAAAAACATTGAAATTTAAACTTTAAACAAAAGTTTATTCCTTAATTTTGTATCGCTAAAAATAAAATAGAAAAACTATGAGTTCATTTGACGTAGTCATTATAGGTTCAGGACCGGGCGGATATGTATCAGCAATTCGTTGCGCACAATTAGGTTTCAAAACTGCCATTGTAGAAAAGTATAGCTCTTTGGGCGGAACCTGCCTTAATGTAGGTTGTATTCCTTCAAAAGCATTATTATCATCTTCTCATCACTATGCAGAAATTGCACATTTTGCAGATCACGGAATCGAAGTTTCGGGAGATGTAAAAGTAAATTTAGAAAAAATGATAGCGCGCAAACAAGGAGTTGTAGATCAGACCGTAGGAGGAATCAACTACTTAATGGATAAAAATAAAATCACTGTTTTTACAGGTTTAGGTTCTTTCGTAGACGCAACGCACATTGCAGTTGCTAAAGCTGACGGAACATCTGAAACTATTGAAGCAAAATATACAGTGATCGCTACAGGTTCAAAACCATCTTCTTTACCTTTTATCAAAATTGATAAAGAAAGAATCATCACTTCAACTGAGGCTTTGGCTTTAAAGGAAGTTCCAAAACACTTAGTAATTATTGGTGGTGGCGTTATCGGAATTGAGCTTGGTCAAGTTTACTTACGCTTAGGGGCTCAGGTTTCTGTAGTTGAATTTATGGACAGAATCATTCCGGGAATGGATGGTGCTTTGTCTAAAGAATTGACTAAAGTATTGAAAAAACAAGGAATGAAATTCTATGTTTCCCACAAAGTAAAATCAGTAGAAAGAAACGGTGATGCTGTTGTAGTTCAGGCTGAAAATGCAAAAGGTGAAACTATCACTTTAGAAGGGGATTATTCTTTAGTTTCTGTTGGTCGCCGTCCGTATACTGACGGATTAAACGCTGACAAAGCAGGAGTAAAAATTTCAGACAGAGGACAAGTAGAAGTAAACGATCATTTACAAACTAATGTTCCAAATATTTATGCCATTGGTGATGTTGTTCGCGGTGCCATGTTGGCGCACAAAGCAGAAGAAGAAGGAACTATGGTTGCTGAAATCTTAGCAGGTCAAAAACCACACATCGATTATAACTTAATTCCTGGTGTTGTTTATACGTGGCCAGAGGTGGCGGCTGTTGGACAAACGGAAGAGCAGGTAAAAGCTTCGGGAACAGAATATAAAGTGGGAAGTTTTCCTTTCAAAGCTTTAGGCCGTGCCAGAGCAAGCGGAGATTTAGACGGATTTGTAAAAATTATCGCTGATGCAAAAACAGATGAGGTTTTAGGTGTTCACATGATTGGAGCGCGTACAGCTGACTTAATTGCTGAAGCAGTTACTGCAATGGAATTTAAAGCTTCTGCTGAGGATATTTCAAGAATGAGCCACGCACATCCAACTTTTGCTGAAGCAATAAAAGAAGCAGCTTTAGCGGCTACAGACAATAGAGCATTACACATATAATTTACGTTAATAAATATTTCAGGAACCGTCAGAATTAATTTTCTGGCGGTTTTTTGTTTTTGAATCATTTTTTATGGTTTTTTAAATATAAAAATCAAAAATAATTTTGTAAATTAGAGGTGCTATTCTGATGTTATCTTTATTCATATAAAAAGTAACATCATGAAAAATAGATATATAGGCCTGCTTCTAAATAGGAACAGGAATTACTTTTGTATTTTCCTCTTGCGGTTCAACTATTTCTGAAAAAGCAACTGCAGTTGATAAAATTTAAAAAGCTAAGTGTCTGGTAAAGGGCATGAAATTGCGAGATTGGATTTCAAATATGAAAAAGATCTGAACAGTGTTACAGCATAATATTCTTTAAATGATAATGGAACTATAAAAGTTGATAATAAGGGCTATAATGTCAAAAAAGACAAGTGGGAACAAGCATTAGGAAAGCCAAATTCGTCAGAAAAGACAATGTCGGTATGCTTAAAGTCTCATTTTTTGGTCCTTTTTATTCGGGATATAATGTAATCGCCATTGATGAGGATTATAAATATGCCTTAGTGGCGGGTGAAAGTTTAAAATATAAGTGGATGCTTTTGCGTGAGGTTGTAATTCCTGAAAAGTAGTAAGATCAGATTATCTTAAAATAGCAAATGTAATAGGATACAATATCTCAGATCTTGTCTGGATTAAACATGATAATTCAAACTAATAAAAAACCCGATGGCTTAACTATCGGGTTTTGTTGTTTTTTAAATGAAAAATAATTAAGCTCTAAAAAGGCTTCTGTAATTATCCCAGTATCTGTAGATCAAAAATAAGTTAGCTAAAAATAATAATGCAGCAATTGGGAGGCCTTCCGGAGCCAAAAAATAATTAATAAACAAAATGTTTACGGTAATTGGTAAGATTAAAATGTTAGCTAACGTTACATAACGCCCAGTTATAAATGCAATTCCACATAATAACTCTATGGTTTTTGCTAAAGGCAGTAAATAAGTAGAGGCAACCAGGCCCATATTAAAAGCCTTAAAATTACCGGTCGTTTCTGGTTCCGGTGCCAGTTTAAAGAAGAAAATAATGGAAGCAGAAAGTAACAAAAGACCAATTAAAACGCGGACAATAATGGTAGCAATTTTCATAAGACTAGATTTTAGGGTTGAAAAATATAATTTATTTGCTGATAAAAAGTCACACTTTGAATTCTGCCATAAAATCAAAATCTGTTTTTAGAATTGATTTATTGAGAATTTTACAATCAAAAACACAAAGTTTTATGATTAATTTAATTTTAAATCAAATATAATGATTTTTTTATTGTCAGGGAACTGATCCATAGTACTTTTTTATTTTTTTTCATATTTTTTATAAAGAAAGAAACCTCCTAAGCCTATCAATATAAATGGCCAAAGATTCAATAAGAATACAAAAATTGATTCAAGTATATACCAGCCACTTTTTAAAGCATCGATAATCTGGATACCTAAATTAGGTTTGTAGGCGGTGCTGTCTTTTTCACTTGCAGTTATTTCCTGCCTGATAGTTTCATTTTGATAAAGCAGTAAAGTTATTGTACTAAAATTTACCTGATCCTGCAATGATAAATTATCGATTTTGAGATTGTCATTTGCTTCTTTTTGGCTGGACAAAGAGTTTTCTGCTTCCATAATATCGTTTATTTTTTTGCCTTTTGCATCAATCGCTTTTTCAACTCTTTTTTCATTAGCTGTATTTCTTTTTTGCGAAAGCTGATTTGATAATAATTTCAAAGAGACATCATCAGCTTTGATCGTTCTGAAATCCAGAAAATCAATTTGCTTAGCAATGCTTTTAATTATGGTATCAAGTTGCGTGTTAGGGACACGAATAGTAATGTTGTTCTC
The DNA here is from genome assembly GCF_031457575.1 of Flavobacterium piscis. Classification (GTDB taxonomy): domain Bacteria; phylum Bacteroidota; class Bacteroidia; order Flavobacteriales; family Flavobacteriaceae; genus Flavobacterium; species Flavobacterium piscis_A. The sequence continues at coordinate 189,840 of NZ_JAVDWQ010000005.1, forward strand.
TACGGTATATTTTGTAGTTTCTAAGGTGCTGTCCTGGCTAATTTTAGTTTTTATCCGGTCATGAATAGTACTTTGTAAGTTGGTATAAGTAACAAAGCCTTCAAATTTTTGAACAGCGTTTTCAATTGCATAAGTTGATTTGATGACGTTTTTGACTTTAAATTTAATATCAGCAGTTCGAATAAATTTTTGTTTGCTGTCTTTCTTTTCGACTGCTGCCGATGATGATAAAACAGTACTTTCTGCTGTAGTTTGGTAATCTGCTGTTTCTTTGCCTGAAGCGTTGTCCGTTTTTTTACAAGAAAATAGTAATGTGATGATTATCAAGGCAGTCAAACCTGATTTTGTAATTGTTTTCATAAAGTTTTTAAAATTGGTTAATGAATAAAATATTTACACCATGTAAATACAATTTTGTCGGGCAAACAGCGTGAGTAATTTTTTAATCAAATGACAAGAAATTTTTTAGGAATTAGTGGTAATTCGATATACTAAAAAGTGTGCCAATAATTTTTCGGGATTATTTTATCGAAGGATTTTTTTTGTTGTAATTTTGAAGTCTAAAATCTATCTATTTTTGAGAGTTTCCATTCACAAGCATATTCCAAATCCAGAACAGTTCAAACAGCAACTTTTAAGTTGGTCACAACAATTTCGTGAAGTTGTTTTTTTGGATAGTAATTCCTATCCGCAGAAATATTCCAGTTTTGATTGTATGATGGCGGTTGATGCTTTCACGTCTTTAAAAACCGATTACCATAACGCTTTTGAAGATTTAAAACAATACCAGCAAACGACTAAAGACTGGCTTTTTGGTTACTTGTCTTATGATTTAAAAAATGATGTAGAGCCTTTAAGTTCATCTAATTTTGATGGATTAGATTTTCCGGATTTGTTTTTCTTTCAGCCAAAAAAGATTTTTTTGCTAAAAGAAAATCAGCTTGAAATGCATTATTTACTGCTTTGTGATGATGAGATCGAAACAGATTTTGAAGAAATTACAGAAAATCTGTTTGATGCTTTTGAAAGTTTAAGCGAAGTGAAAGTGCGACAACGAATTTCAAAAGAATTATATATTCAAAAAGTATCGAAAATGCTGAACCATATTCATGCCGGAGATATGTACGAAGCTAATTTTTGCATGGAATTTTTTGCAGAAAATGCAATTATCAATCCGTTGGAAAAGTTTCAAAAGCTGAATGAGATTTCAAAAGCGCCATTTTCAGTTTTCTTTAAAAATAACAAGCATTTTTTGCTTTCAGCTTCTCCTGAACGTTATCTTAAAAAAGTTGGTGATACCATTATTTCCCAACCTATAAAAGGAACTTCAAAACGATTTTCAGATATAAATGAAGATGAAAAATCGAAACAAGATTTGGAGAGTGATGCAAAAGAACGTGCCGAAAACATTATGATAACCGATCTGGTTCGCAATGACTTATCGCATACGGCACAAAAAGGATCAGTTCAGGTTACGGAATTATGCAAAATTTATTCTTTTTTGCAGGTGCATCAAATGATTTCTACGGTAACGTCAAAATTAGATCCTCAATATTCACCGGTTGATGTTTTAAAAACGACTTTTCCAATGGGAAGTATGACAGGTGCTCCTAAAATTTCGGTAATGAAGATTATCGAAAATCTGGAAGAAACCAAACGCGGCTTATACAGTGGGGCAGTAGGTTATTTTACACCGGGAAGTGATTTTGATTTTAATGTTGTTATCCGAAGTATTTTATATAATCAGGAAAACCAGTATATTTCATTTTCTGTAGGAAGTGCCATTACCGCCCAGTCTGTTCCTGAAAAAGAATATGAAGAGTGTTTACTAAAATCTAAAGCGATGTCTGAAGTTTTGCAGTCTTTCGGAAACATTTGAAAATAATAATTAAAAGTGTTTGTATATGAAGTTAATCTTAAGAATATATAATCTAAAACTAAAGCACACTTTTAGAATTTCAAGAAAAACGATTGATTTTCAACCTTCATTAATTGTAGAATTGCAAGAAGACGGAATTTCCGGCTTTGGAGAAGCAACTTCAAATCCTTATTACAATATCAGTATAGAAATTATACAAAAGGATATTGAAAAGGTACGAACACTTATTGAAACAACTTCAAATGAAACCCCGGAGGAATTTTGGTCAAAAATCAGTCATTTTTTTCAAAATAATCCGTTTTCATTATGCGCTCTTGATAATGCATATAACGATTTGTATGCTCGCAAGAAAGGGAGAAAGTTATATGAATTATGGGATTATAGTGTTACAAATAATCCATTGACCAATTATACTATCGGAATTGACAATATTGACAATATGGTCAGGAAGATGAAAGAACTTCCATGGCCGATTTATAAAATTAAACTCGGAACTCCTGATGATATTGCCATTGTAACCGAGTTACGAAAACATAGCAATGCTGTTTTCAGGGTTGATGCCAATTGTGCCTGGACGGTTGACGAAACGCTATCAAATGCAATAATTCTCAAAAAAACAGGTGTCGAATTTATTGAACAACCTTTGAAAGCAAATGATTGGGAAGGACAACGAGAAGTATTCAAAAATTCGGTTTTGCCTATTATGGCTGATGAAAGCTGTATTGCTGAAGAGGACATTTCAAAATGTTACAATCATTTTCATGGAGTCAATATAAAGCTAATGAAATGCGGCGGAATAACGCCCGGCAGGAGAATGATTGCCGAAGCTAAAAAACTAGGCTTAAAAACGATGGTTGGCTGTATGACGGAATCTACAGTTGGCATTTCGGCAATTGCTCATTTGTTACCTGAATTGGATTATGTTGATATGGATGGTGCTTTGTTATTAGCAGAAGATATTGCCAGCGGGGTTACCATCAAAAACGGAAGAGCTTATTATCCGGACAGAATCGGAACAGGAGTAATTTTGTTCTGATATTTACTTCTAAAATAATGTACCTTTGTAAAAAAATAAATGATGACAAATAACGATATCTTAAAAAAACTTCGAGTTGCCCTTATGCTTCGCGATGACCAAATAGTTGAAATTTTAGAATTAGTAGATTTCAGAATTACAAAATCAGAATTAGGAGCTTTTTTCAGAGCTGAAGATCATGAGAATTATATGGAATGTGGCGATCAGGTTTTGCGTAACTTCCTGAACGGATTGGTAATTCATTTAAGAGGGACGAAAGAAAATCCTAAAAATCCAAATGATGTTTTAGCGAAACACAAAGCAGAAATTCCGAAGAAAGAAAGCACGAAAGAAAGACCTGAATTCAAAGCTAGTGCTAAAGATGCTGAAAAAGGGAGAGGCGATCAAAAACCTTCTAAAACCAGACCGGCAGCTAAGAAACCTTTCAGGAAAAACAACACGAAAACGGCGCCTAAAATACAGGTTGTAGAAAAAGTAGTTTACAAAAACGGTAATAAAAACAAAAAATCCTAAGCTTAGCTTAGGATTTTTTTATATAACTAATTTCTTATTTGATTAAGATAATGCAGCTTTAACCTGATCTGCAGCTTCCTGAAATTGAACAGCTGATAAGATTGGCATACCTGAATTGTCAATTAACTCTTTTGCAATTTCAGCATTTGTTCCTTGCAAACGAACAATAATTGGCACATTGATAGCATCCCCCATGTTTTTATAAGCATCAACAACTCCTTGCGCCACACGGTCACAACGAACGATTCCACCGAAAATATTAATTAAAATAGCTTTTACGTTAGGATCTTTCAAGATAATACGGAAAGCAGTTTCAACACGTTTTGCATCAGCAGTTCCACCAACGTCAAGGAAGTTAGCAGGCTCGAAACCAGCATATTTAATTAAATCCATAGTTGCCATAGCAAGTCCGGCTCCGTTTACCATACATCCAACAGTACCGTCAAGATCTACGTAATTCAAACCTACTTCTTTAGCTTCTACCTCAATTGGGTTCTCCTCACGGATATCACGCATTTCAGCATATTTTGGTTGTCTGTATAAAGCATTATCATCGATATTTACTTTAGCATCAACAGCCATAATTTTGTCATCAGACGTTTTTAAGACAGGGTTGATTTCAAACATAGAAGCATCAGAACCAATGTAAGCATTGTATAATGAATCGATGAATTTAACCATTTCTTTGAAAGCATTTCCGGAAAGGCCTAAGTTAAAAGCAATTCTTCTTGCCTGAAAACCTTGTAATCCAACTGTAGGATCAACTTCTTCAGTAAAGATTAAGTGTGGTGTATGTTCGGCAACTTCTTCAATATCCATTCCACCTTCAGTAGAATACATAATCATGTTACGACCTGTACCTCTATTCAATAAAACAGAAACATAAAATTCAGAAGTTTCGCTTTCACCAGGATAGTAAACATCTTCTGCTACTAAAATAGTGCTCACTTTTTTACCTTCAGCAGAAGTTTGTGGTGTAACCAATTGCATTCCGATGATTTGTCCGGCAATTTCCTCAACCTGTTGCAAATTTTTTGCTAATTTAACTCCACCGCCTTTCCCACGTCCACCTGCATGAACCTGTGCTTTTATAACATGCCATCCAGTACCGGTTTCGGCAGTTAATTGTTTTGCAGCTTCAACAGCTTCAGCTGGACTATTAGCTACAATTCCGCGTTGAATGCGTACTCCGTAACTCGCTAAAATTTCTTTTCCTTGATATTCGTGTATGTTCATAATATAGAATTTGTCTGGTTCTGAATTTATTTCAGAATAAAAGTGCGACAAAAGTAGCAAAATTGAACTTAAAAGTAAAATCTTTTTTAATTAAAAATAAACGAGGCTCAGTTTGTTAAATAAATTTATTTTAAAGTCAAATAATAGTTAAACAAAGATGTCTTAAATGTTAATTCTGAGTCACTATATCGTTTTAGATATGACACAAAAGCAATCTGTTTTTGCTGTTAAGTGTTGATTTTTCTTAATATATTTTAAAATGGATTATCATTTTGTCAATTCACAATGCGTTCTGTGAAATTATTATCATTTAAGAACTGTTTTTCTAATATTCCTATAAAAGTGTAAGCCAAATTGTAGTTTCGATACATTATGTTTAACGAAATCTTTATTTTTGTAAAAAAAAAATATCAAGAATGAAACTAAAAGAACAAGGCCTTTATTTGCCAGAATTCGAGCATGAAAACTGCGGAGCTGGTTTTATCTGCAATCTTAAAGGAGAAAAGACAAACCAAATTATTCATGACGCTCTTGAAATTCTAGTTAAGCTGGAACACAGGGGTGGGGTGAGTGCTGATGGTAAAACAGGAGATGGAGCTGGACTTTTAATAGATATTCCTCATGAATATTTCAAGAGGATATGTGATTTTAATTTGCCTGCTGCACGTGAATATGCTGTTGGAATGGTGTTTTTGCCAAAAATTAGAAATCAATATGATTTTTGTAAAGATATTTTTGAAAAAGAAGTCAAAGCACAAGGTCTTACTGTTTTAGGATGGAGAGAAGTACCGGTTGATTCTTCTCAATTAGGTGAAATAGCATTGGCATCTGAACCAACTATCGAGCAAATATTTATTGGAAAAAAAGAAGCTATAGAAGATGCTGTTTTTAAAGCAAAATTGTACGCAGCACGTAAGATTACTGAGCATATAATCCGAAATTCAAAAATATCACAAAGCTCGTATTTTTATCTTCCAAGTTTATCTACGACGACTATAATATATAAAGGTATTATCATGCCTGAAGATATTGGTCCATATTATACCGATTTACAACAAACGGATTTGGTGACCCGTTTAGCACTTGTACACCAGCGTTTCTCTACCAATACAATGCCTACCTGGGAATTGGCCCAGCCATTCAGATACATGTGTCAGAATGGGGAGATTAATACTTTGCGTGGTAACGTAAGCAGAATGCGTGTTCGTGAAGAAATTATGAAAAGTGAGGTTTTCGGACCACAAATAGATAAATTATTTCCAATTATTTTACCTGGAAAGTCAGATTCTGCTTCTATGGATATGGTGGTGGAATTGTTAACGCATACCGGAAGATCATTGCCTGAAGTAATGATGATGATGATTCCTGAAGCGTGGGAAAAACACAAAACAATGTCTCCTGAGAGAAAAGCATTTTATGAATACAATGCTTGTATTATGGAGCCTTGGGATGGTCCTGCTTCTGTACCTTTTTCAGATGGTGATTATGTTGGGGCTTTATTAGACCGTAACGGACTAAGACCTTCAAGATATACGGTTACCAAAAGCGGTAAGTTAATTATGGCTTCTGAAATTGGAGTGGTAGATATTCCGGCTGAAGATGTTGAAAGTCATGGTCGTTTAGAGCCAGGAAAAATGTTCCTTGTGGACATGAACAAAGGACGTATCATTAATGACGAAGAAATTAAAAGCAAGATTGTTTCTGAAAGGCCTTATCAGGAATGGCTGAACCAATACAGATTACATTTAAGAGATGTTCCTTCAACATCTGAAGTTTGTCCAATCGAAACTATTGATTTGCCTACAAGAGAACGTCTTTTTAATTATACATTAGAAGATATTCAGGATGTCATTACGCCAATGGCCCAGACTGGTAAAGAAGCTTTGGGGTCAATGGGAACAGATACGCCTCTTGCTGTATTATCAGACAGACCTCAGTTGATTCCAAATTATTTCAAACAATTATTTGCACAGGTTACCAATCCGCCTTTGGATGGAATCCGTGAAGAAATCGTTACCGATATTGCTTTGAATTTAGGTCAGGACCGTAATATTTTTGACATTACAAGCAAGCAATGCCGAAAATTAAGAATTCAGAATCCGGTAATTTCTAACGGAGATTTAGAAAAAATCAGAACGATTTCTATAGATAATTTCAAAGCAGAAACTGTTGAAATGTTGTATTCTAAAGCAGAAGGGATGAATGGCCTGGAAAATGCTTTGGATGCTATCATTGTAAAAATAACAAAAGCGCTCGAAAAAGGGACAAACATTATCATCCTTTCTGACAGAGGGGTTAATAAAGAATTTGCACCAATCCCGGCATTATTGGCTTGTTCGTATGTAAATCATCAAATGAACCGTTTGCGTAAGCGTTCTTATTTTGATATTATTATAGAATCTGCTGAGCCGCGTGAGCCACACCATTTTGCTACTTTATTTGGATACGGTGCAAGTGCAATCAATCCTTATATGGTAAATGAAATTATCCGTGTTCAGGTGCAGGAAGGATTTATTACCGGAATTTCAGAGCAAAAAGCAGTTGATAATTTCAATAAAGCGATTGGTTCAGGGATTTTGAAAATTATGAATAAAATCGGAATCTCAACTTTACATTCATACAGAGGTTCTCAGATTTTTGAAATTGTTGGATTCAACTCTAAATTCGTTCAGAAATATTTTCCATACACCACTTCACGAATCGAAGGTATTGGATTGTATGAAATTGAAAAAGAAATTACAGAAAGATACAAATATGCTTATCCTGACAAATTAATTCCAAACAGACTGGGATTGAATATTGGTGGAGAATACAGATGGAGACGTAACGGAGAAAGACACATGTTTAATCCAACTACGATTGCCAAATTACAACAGGCTGTTCGATTGAGCGATCAGGATAGTTATGATGTGTATGCCAATACTGTTAACGATCAGGCGAAGAATTTAATGACCATTCGTGGATTATTTGAATTTGATAATTTAGATCCGATTCCGTTGGAAGAAGTAGAACCGTGGACAGAAATTGTAAAACGTTTTAAAACGGGAGCAATGTCTTACGGATCGATTTCAAGAGAAGCACACGAAAATTTAGCAATTGCAATGAACCGTATTGGAGGAAAATCCAATTCAGGTGAAGGAGGGGAAGACAGAAAACGTTTTCAGCCGGATGTAAACGGAGACAGTCGTAACTCGGCTATTAAACAAGTTGCTTCGGGACGTTTTGGAGTTACTTCCCACTACTTGTCAAGTGCAAAAGAAATTCAGATTAAAATGGCTCAGGGAGCTAAGCCCGGAGAAGGTGGTCAGTTACCTGGAGAAAAAGTATTGCCGTGGATTGCAGAAGCCCGTAACTCAACTCCTTTCGTAGGATTGATTTCGCCTCCGCCACACCACGACATTTACTCTATTGAAGATTTGGCACAATTGATCTTTGACCTGAAAAATGCGAACAGAGAAGCCCGTATCAATGTGAAACTGGTTTCTGAAGTGGGAGTTGGAACAATTGCTGCCGGTGTTGCCAAAGCAAAAGCAGATGTTGTTTTAATTGCAGGTTATGACGGTGGAACAGGAGCTTCTCCTTTAACATCATTAAAACATGCAGGACTTCCCTGGGAACTTGGATTGGCAGAAGCACAACAAACTTTAGTGTTAAACAACTTAAGAAGCAGAATCGTTGTAGAGTGTGACGGTCAGTTAAAAACAGGACGTGATGTTGCTATCGCTGCTTTATTAGGAGCAGAGGAATTTGGTTTTGCAACTGCGCCTCTTGTAGCTTCTGGTTGTATCATGATGCGTAAATGTCACCTGAATACTTGTCCTGTTGGAATTGCAACTCAGGATAAAGACTTGCGTAAAAATTTCAAAGGAACACCTGAACACGTTATTAACTTCTTCTATTATGTTGCAGAAGAATTAAGAGGTATTATGGCGCAATTAGGATTCAGAACTTTAGGAGATATGGTGGGGCAGACCCATAAAATCAATTCTAACAAAGCGATTGATCATTACAAAGCGAAAGGATTAGATTTGTCTTCTATTTTGTACAGACCGGCTGCCTATAAAACAATGCCTGTCCGAAATACTGAAAAGCAGGATCATAATTTAGAGGGTGTATTGGATTTCCAAATCCTGAAAGATTCCCACCGTGCTTTGTACAGAAAAGAAAAAATGACTTTAGCATATCCAATCAACAACATTAACCGTTCTGTTGGAGCTATCGTTAGTAATGAGATTTCTAAAATATACGGTCACCTTGGATTACCTGAGGATACGTTAAATATTAATTTTAGTGGTTCTGCAGGTCAGAGTTTAGGAGCTTTTAGTGCTCACGGACTAACATTTACTGTAGAAGGAAATACCAATGATTATTTAGGTAAAGGATTATCCGGAGCCAAATTAATCATTAAAAAACCTGCAAAAGCAACTTTTGTAGCTGAGAATAATATCATTGTTGGAAACGTTTGTTTATTTGGTGCAATCGAAGGAGAGGCTTATATCAATGGTATAGCCGGAGAGCGATTTGCAGTACGTAATTCTGGAGCGATTGCTGTAGTGGAAGGCGTTGGAGATCACGGTTGTGAGTACATGACCGGAGGTAAAGTAGTAGTACTGGGTAGTACCGGTCGTAACTTTGCTGCAGGTATGAGCGGTGGTATCGCTTATATCTATGATCCTGAACACAAGTTTAAAAACGGATTGTGTAATACGGAAACAATCGAATTTGAAACAGTGGAAGGCGATGATGCTGACGACTTGAAAAATTTGATCCAAAGACACGTTCTGTACACGAACAGTACAAGAGGAACAGAATTATTAAACGATTGGGAATCAAGCCTGGACAAATTCGTCAAAGTGATGCCTACAGAGTACAAAAAAGCGTTAAAACGTCTGGAAACAGAAGAACAAATGGTAGAAGAATTAACAGCATAATACAATGGGAAAAGTAACAGGTTTTAAAGAATTCGAAAGACAAGACGAATCATATCAAGCGGTTAAAGATCGTGTTGAAAATTACAATGAATTTACGATTCCTTTGAGTGAAGCAGAAATTAGCACTCAGGGAGCTCGTTGCATGGATTGTGGTATTCCTTTTTGTCACAGTGGCTGTCCTCTTGGGAATTTGATTCCCGATTTCAATCACATGGTTTACCAGGAAGAATGGCAAAAAGCCTCATGGATTTTGCATTCGACCAACAACTTTCCAGAATTCACAGGGCGTTTATGTCCGGCACCATGCGAAAAAGCATGTGTATTGGGACTTATTGAAGAGCCGATTGCTATTGAAAACATAGAGAAAAATATTGTGGAGCGTGCTTTCGCAGAAGGATGGATCAAACCACAGCCGCCAAAAGTAAGAACTGGTAAAACAGTTGCAGTTGTAGGATCAGGTCCTGCTGGTTTAGCAGCAGCCCAGCAATTAAACAGAGCGGGTCATACCGTTACTGTTTTTGAAAGAGATAATGCAATTGGTGGTTTATTACGTTACGGTATTCCGAATTTCAAATTAGAAAAAGGAATTATCGACAGACGTGTCGCAATTTTAGAGGCTGAAGGAATTACCTTTAAAGTAAACACAAACGTTGGTGTCAACTACTCAATTGAAGATTTAAAAGCATTCGATTCTATTGTACTTTGCGGAGGTGCTACAGAAAGAAGAGGTTTGCCTACTCCGGGAGCTGATGCTGATGGTGTAGTTCAGGCAATGGATTTCTTGACGCAGCAGACTAAAGTAGTTTTTGGAGAGAAAATTGAAAATCAGGTATTGGCTACCGGAAAAGATGTTATCGTAATTGGTGGTGGAGATACAGGTTCTGATTGCGTAGGTACCTCTAACCGTCACGGTGCAAAATCGGTAACGAATTTTGAGATCATGCCTAAGCCAACAGTTGGCAGAAGCCCGTCTACTCCTTGGCCTTACTGGCCGTTACAGTTAAAAACATCAACTTCGCACAAAGAAGGATGTGACAGAAACTGGTTAATCAACACAAAAGAATTTATCAAAGACGAAAAGGGTAAATTAATTGCTTTGAAAACAGTAAACGTAGAATGGAAAATAGTTCCGGGACAACGTCCTGAATTAATTGAAGTTGAAGGTTCTGAAAAAGTTTGGCCTTGCGATTTGGCTTTATTGGCACTTGGCTTTACAGGTCCTGAAAAAACGTTAAGCAGTCAGTTAGGATTGGAAATTGATTTTAGAAGCAACTATAAAGCACATAATTACCAGACCAATATTCCAAACGTGTTTACGGCTGGAGATATGAGAAGAGGACAATCCTTAATTGTTTGGGCCATTTCTGAAGGTAGAGAGGCTGCTCGTCAGGTAGATATCTACTTAATGGGTAAATCAGATTTGCCTACTAAAGAAGGCGGAGATTTACCGGGAGTATAATAACAAATAAAATATTTTTAAAAGGCCTTGATTTCATTATCAAGGTCTTTTTTGTTTAAAGTATTTTTTAATCAAGGATTGATAACAAAGTAACCCCTATTCAACAAAATTACTTGTAATACAAAAAAGAAACTCCCTAAAAATTATTTAAGGTTGTGATAGATTATACAACTGAAAAGAATTACTTTTAGTGGTTTTTTAAGATTATAAATCCTCAATTTTAAGCCAATAAATTATTTAAAATGTCAGAAGAGCAAAAGAAACAACTCGAACAACAACTTTGGAATATTGCCAATACCTTGAGAGGAAAAATGAATGCAGATGAGTTTCGGGATTATATTTTAGGATTTATTTTTTATAAATATCTCGCTGAAAAAATGGAGATTTATGCCAATAATATTTTAAAGCAAGACAAAATACAATTTAGGGATATACAGGAAAATACCGAAGAAGGACAGCAATATATTGAAGCTATCAAAGAAGCATCTCTGGAAAAATTAGGTTATTTCCTGAAACCTTCTGAGTTATTCAGTGAAGTTGCTAAACGCGGAAATAGCGACAGTAATACTTTTATCCTTGAAGATTTACAAAAAATACTGACCAATATCCAGTTGAGTACGATGGGCACGCAAAGCGAAGAAGATTTTGAAGATCTTTTCTCAGATATGGATTTAAACAGCAACAATCTTGGAAGAACTGCTGAGGCAAGAAATGCCATTATCGCAAAAGTGTTGATGCATCTTGACCAGATTGATTTCAAATTAGAACATACCGAATTAGATGTATTGGGCGATGCTTATGAATATTTGATTGGACAATTTGCCAGTGGGGCAGGAAAGAAAGCCGGCGAATTTTATACGCCGCAGGAGGTTAGTAAAATATTAGCCAAAATTGTTACCACAGGAAAAAATAAACTGAGATCCGTGTATGATCCTACTTGTGGTTCTGGTTCTCTGTTGCTTCGTGTGGCAAAAGAAGTAGAAGATGTAAGCAACTTTTACGGACAGGAAATGAACCGTACCACATACAATCTTGCCCGAATGAATATGATCTTGCACGGGGTACATTTTCTAAAATTTGACATCAAGCAGGAAGATACATTAGAACATCCGCAACATACCCATTTACAATTTGAAGCCATAGTGGCTAATCCGCCTTTTTCTGCACAATGGAGTGCTAATCCCTTATTTACATCTGATGATCGATTCAGTCAATATGGAAAATTAGCTCCGGGTAGCAAAGCCGATTTTGCTTTTGTACAACACATGATTTATCATTTGGCAGAAAACGGTATTATGGCAATTGTTTTGCCTCACGGTGTTTTGTTTCGTGGAGGAGCCGAATTACACATTCGAAAGTACCTGATTGAACAGAAAAATTATTTAGATGCCGTGATAGGTTTACCAGCCAATATCTTTTACGGCACGGGAATCCCGACATGCATTTTGGTATTCAAAAAATGCAGGGAAACTCCGGAAGATATTCTGTTTATCGATGCCAGTAAAGGGTTCGAAAAAGTCAAAAACCAAAATATGCTTCGTGATGAGCATATTGATAAAATTGTAGAAACCTATCGTGACAGAACCGTCATTGAAAAATATAGCCACAAAGCCACATTGCAGGAAATTGCCAATAACGATTACAATCTTAATATTCCCCGCTATGTCGATACTTTTGAAGAACAGGAAGAGATTGATATTCAGACTGTAATGAATTGCATAAAAGAATTAGAAGCCAAACGAGCTGATTTGGATGTTCAGATTGAAGTCTATTTCAAAGAATTGGGATTGGTGTTTTAATATTTAGAAGTTTATGGAAGATCAAAACATCATTATATACAATACCCAAGATGGAAAATCTACTGTTTCTCTTTATGTAAAAGAGGATTCTGTTTGGATGAATCAGCAACAACTTGCAGAACTTTTTGACACCTCGGTGCCAAATATTAGTATGCATATATCTAACATATTAAAAGAAAGAGAATTAGAGTCAAATTCAGTTATTAAGGATTACTTAACAACTGCCTCAGATGGTAAAAATTACAATGTAACCTTTTACAGTTTAGATATGATTTTGGCTATTGGTTTTCGGGTACGAAGCAAACGAGGTACACAGTTCAGGCAATGGGCGAATCGCAATCTGAAAGAATATATGATTAAGGGATTTGTGATGGATGATGAACGCCTTAAAAATCCTGATGGAAGACCTGACTATTTTGATGAGCTGCTTGCCAGGATAAGAGACGTTAGAGCTTCTGAAAAACGCTTTTACCAAAAAGTAAGAGATTTGTTTGCCCTGAGCAGCGATTATGATGCTACCGACAAAGCAACTCAGATGTTTTTTGCCGAAACACAGAATAAATTACTCTTTGCTATTACAGGAAAAACTGCCGCCGAAATTATAGTAAGCAGAGCTAATGCAAATGAAACCAATATGGCATTAACCAATTGGAAAGGAATAGTGGTAAGAAAACAGGATATTTTTATTGCAAAGAATTACCTAACCGAGGACGAAATAGACAGTCTGAATCGTTTTATAGTTGTCTTTTTGGAAACAGCGGAATTGCGAGCCAAAAACAGGCAGGATATCACAATGAATTTTTGGAAAGAAAATGTAGATAAAATTTTAGACCTGAACGACAAACCGATCTTGCAGGGTAAAGGTAGTATCAGTAATACGCAAATGGAAGAAATAGCAGAAAAAGTCTATCTCGCTTTTAATACCAAACGCAAAGCTGAAGAGGCAAAAAAAGCAGATGTCGAAGATTTGCAAGAACTGAAAACTTTGGAACAGGAGATTAAGAAAAATAAAAAATCAAATCCTTAATGTTTACCATTAAGAAACAGAATAGCCAATATGCAAGAAAAATATAAGAGTATGAGCAATGTTCCAAATTTGAGATTTCCTGAGTTTGATGGGGAGTGGGAAGTGAAGAAGTTGGGGGAGATTGGAGAAATTGTTACGGGTTCCACTCCTCCAACATCTGATAATTCGTATTATGATGGTAATTATTTATTTGTATCGCCTGCAGATATACAAGCTAATAGATTTATCTATAAAACAAAAACAACATTAACAGAGAAAGGATTTAAAAAGGGAAGAGAAATAAGAAAAGGAAGTTTATTATTTGTTTGTATTGGTTCTACAATTGGAAAAATTGCTCAAGCTTCTGAGAATTGTATTACAAATCAACAGATTAACTCTATTGTTCCTATTAATAACAATGACGATTTTACTTTTTCGTTATTAGAATTTCATTCATTAAAAATAAAAATGCTATCAGCAGAACAAGCAATACCTATTATAAATAAAACAACTTTTTCAAATTACGAGGTTAAGATTCCTGTGCTTCCAGAACAACAAAAAGTAGCAACTTTTTTATCTTTAATAGACGAAAGAATCCAAACCCAAAGCAAAATAATTGAGGGTTTAAAATTATCAAAGAAAATGTTGATTAAAAAAATATTTAATCAACAACTTAGTTTTGATGTAGGATATAATAATAAATTTCCAGATTGGGAAGAAAAAAAGATAAAGGAATTATTCTCCTTTAAAATTACCAACTCATTTTCCAGAGAACAACTGAATTATAAAAATGGGAGGGTGAAAAATATTCATTACGGCGATATTCATACAAGATTTCAAACTCTCTTTAATATAGAGAAAGAAGAAGTTCCATATATAAACCCTAATATAAACATTGATAAGATAAATGCAGAAAATTATTGTGAGATCGGTGATATGATATTTGCAGACGCTTCGGAGGATTTGATAGATGTAGGGAAAAGTATTGAGATAGTTAATTTAAATAATCAAAAATTACTAGCAGGACTACATACAATTTTAGCTCGACCGATTAGTAACACTTTTTCAATTGGTTTTTGTGGATATTTATTTAAATCGGATAGAATAAGAACTCAAATTCAAAAAGAATCGCAAGGGTCCAAAGTTTTGAGTATCTCAGCGGTTAGATTGTCCAATATTTCTTTATCCATTCCTTGTATTGAAGAACAGATCAAAATCACTAATTTTCTTTCATCCATCGATTCTAAAATTGATATTGAAATACGATTTCTGCAAAAATTAGAAGAGCAGAAAAAGTTTTTACTGCAAAATTTGTTTGTATAGGTTTTTTAAATAAACATTTCCTTCAACAGATATTTCTTTTGCTTTTCAAGTTGCTCTAAAATTGTTTTTTCGATTTGGATTTTTTTGTCAATTGCAGAAAGGACTCTTGATATTACATGCTGTTCCTCCAAAGAAGGAATCTGTACTTTTATTTTTTCTATAGTAGTTTTTGATAGACTTGGGACACCAGATGCCTCATTATATTCCAACCAATTAATTGTTCGAAAAAGATGAAAAATAAATTTTGGAATACAAGATTGAAAAGAATGCGTATAAAATAAAGTATCTACAGTCCAGATCTTACCTTTGTGATACATCGGCTTGTCAATAGTTCCCTTTCTTCCTACGCAAACCGTTTCACCATCATAAAGATAATCATTAACCGAGGTCATGAAACCCCCAGTTCCGAATACAGGAATATTACCCGGTTGCAGATATTTATAATCTTTACCGCTGCCAATTTTTAATATATCTCCAATTTTTACTTTATTCCATTCCGAAAAGTCAGTTCCATTTTCATTTTTAAATCTTATTTTTTGCATAAATATTTGATTTCTGAGACATAAGATTAAGGTTTTTAAACCCTCAATTATTTTGCTTTGGGTTTGGATTCTTTCGTCGATAAGTGATATAAATGATGCTATTTTTTGTTGTTCATCTTTTTGAGGTATTGATAATTTTTTCGATTTGATTTCGGAAGAAGAAATCCCCTTAATTGATGTCCCTTGTACAATAGATACAGCCTTTTTCATTTCTATTGAAAGTAAATATGAAAGGAAGAGTCCGTTACACTTGAAATTTATAATATTCAAAAAATCTTGACTTGTACATAAAATCTTTTCTGAGTATGCAACTTTCCCTACCCCAACTCTTGAAACTATTAATATAACTGGACTAGAACATAGTTTTGTTGCTGAATTTTTAATTGCATCTTCGGTTATGAATCTTGATATATTAACAGAATGTATATCATTCTCTAACAAGTCAGAAGAAGAAATCCATGGAATACTTCCTTTCCAAAAATCTGCATTCGACGATGAAGGAGTTCCTCCTCCTACAAATTCTCCTAGTTCCTTCAGATCAGTCACTTCCCACTCCCCATCAAACTCAGGAAATCTCAAATTTGGAACATTTCCGATTAAAAATCCCAAATCCTAATATTCCTATCTTTTGAGATTAATAAAAATCTTTAAATTAAATTATGAACGAACAAAAGAAAATTTCAGAAGTCATTACCCTTTGGAAAACAGACAAAAAGCAGTATGTCAAAAAATCAAGTTTTTCGGCTTATATGCTTTTAATCGAAAATCATTTATTGCCTGTGTTTGGAGATAAACACGCTATTGAAGAAGCCGAAGTACAACAATTTGTGTTTCAGAAAATAGAGCAGGGATTGAGCCATAAAACCATCAAGGACATTTTGATTGTACTGAAAATGGTACTCAAATTCGGTGCTAAAAACAAGTGGTTAGAATATCAGGCCTTCGATATTCAATTCCCAACAGAACGGGAGAAACACGATGTTGAAGTTTTGAGCAGAGCCAATCAAAAAAAGGTAATGAACTACATTCAGGAGCATTTTACTTTCCGGAATTTAGGGATTTTTATTTGCCTGAGCGCCGGAATACGAATTGGCGAAGTTTGCGCACTCACTTGGGAAGACATTGACACCGACAGAGGAATCATCAGCGTAAAAAGAACCATACAACGTATTTATGTTATTGAAGACAACATTCGTAAAACAGAAGTTATTTTGGATACGCCAAAAACCAAAAATTCCATTCGTGATATTCCGATGAGCAGGGATTTATTAAGAATGCTAAAACCGATCAAAAAAATTGTAAACAATTCCTTTTTCGTATTGACCAATGATGAAAAACCAACGGAACCAAGAACGTATAGAAGTTATTATAAAAACTTAATGCGGGAATTAAATATGCCTGAACTCAAATTTCATGGTCTTCGCCACAGTTTCGCCACAAGATGCATTGAAAGTAAATGCGATTATAAGACTGTGAGTGTTTTGCTGGGACATTCCAATATCAGTACAACTTTAAACCTGTATGTGCACCCTAATTTAGAACAAAAGAAAAAAGCAATTGACCAAATGTTCAGAGCATTGAGGTAAATTACAAGTTGTGAATTATGAGTGATTTGTTAGTTTCATTTTTGTAAGTTTGTAACGATTAAAGTATTCAAACTACCATTGACATAACTCATAATTCACAACTATTTTGACCAAACAATCCGAACAGGTTTTAGAAGAGCAACTCATTGCCCAATTACAAAAATTAGGCTATCAATATGTAGCTATTTCCGATGAAAAATCGTTATTATCCAACCTGAAAACGCAATTGGAGAAACACAACCGAATTCAGTTCAGCGATTCGGAATTTGAAAAAGTAATTAATATCCTCAACAAAGGTTCGGTGTTTGAAAAAGCCAAAATTTTGCGCGAGAAACAGCATATTATAAGGGACAATGGCGATAATCTGTATTTTGAGTTTATTCAAAGTGAGCATTGGTGTCAAAATCAATTTCAGGTAACACAACAAATATCCATAAAAGGTACTTACGATAACCGTTATGATGTTACTTTACTTGTCAATGGATTGCCCTTGGTACAAATAGAACTCAAACGTCGGGGTTTGGAGATGAAGGAAGCTTTTAATCAAATCAATCGGTATCAAAAACATAGTTTTAGTGCAGGACAAGGTTTGTTTCATTTTATACAACTCTTCATTATCAGTAATGGTGTAAATACCAAATATTTTAGCAATTTTGGTGGCACACATAAACAAGAATACCTACAAACCTTTCATTGGACAGACGAAAACAATAAACCACTCAATAATCTTTTAAACGAATTTGCCGATACTTTTTTAGAACCCTGCCACATCAGCAAAATGATCTGCAAATATATTGTACTGAACGAGACAGAAAAGAAATTAATGGTATTGCGTCCTTACCAATATTTTGCAGTAGAAAACATTATCAAAAAAGTAACAGAAAACACCATTTTGAATGGCTATGACATTGAAAAGAACGGTTATATATGGCATACGACAGGCTCCGGAAAAACACTAACCAGTTTTAAAGCGAGTCAGATTTTATCTGCTATTCCAGCGATTCAAAAAGTTGTTTTTGTTGTTGACAGAAAAGATTTGGATTATCAAACCAATCAGGAATACGATAAATTTAGTAAAGGTTGTGTGAGTTCCGCAGAAAATACAGATGACCTTATTCGTAAATTCAATGACCCGAATGTAAAAGTTATTGTAACTACAATTCAAAAACTAAACAATGCTATTTCGGGCAGATACCTTTACAGAATGAGTAACATTCAGCACCAACGAATGGTATTTATTTTTGATGAATGTCATCGCTCGCAATTTGGAGAAACGCATAAAAACATAGTAAGTTATTTTACCAATATTCAACTTTTTGGATTTACCGGGACACCTATTTTGGCGGAAAATGCTAATGGCGAAAAAACAACCACAAGTTTATTTGGAAAATGTTTACACAAATATGTCATAACTGATGCTATTAGAGATGAGAATGTTTTGCGTTTCTCAGTAGAATATATCAAGACCTTTAAGCAAAAAGAACATATCGTAGATTTAAAAATAGAACAAATTAACGAAATTGAAGTATTTGAAGCGCCTGAACGCAAAAATGCAATTGTAGATTATATCTTGCAACATCATAATCAAAAAACACAAAGCGGAAGCTTTTGTGCAATGATGTGTGTGCAGGATATTGATGCCGTAATTCAGTATTACGAAATTTTTAAAGCTAAAAAGAAACGTGACGAACATGATTTAAAAATAATTACCATTTTTAGTTTTGCCCAAAACGAAGAGGAAATGGAATATACTATTGATGAATCAGAATTGGATATGGCAGCTGAACCAGAAGCTCAATATGGCACTAAACCAAAGCCACATCGCCGTGAAATATTAGACAATTATATAGTCGATTTTAACAACACATTTGGTACTGCTCATAGTACTAAAGACAGTCAGAGTTTCTATAATTATTACAATGACGTAGCCAAAAAGGCAAAACAAAAAGAAGCCGATATATTGTTGGTTGCCAATATGTTTTTGACTGGTTTTGACAGTAAATTTGTCAATACTTTGTATGTTGATAAAAATCTTCAATACCACGGCTTAATACAAGCCTTCAGTCGTACCAATCGTACCTATGATAAAAACAAAACACAAGGAAATATTGTATGTTTTCGTAATTTGAAGGATAAAACCGATGAGGCAATAACCCTTTTCAGTAACAAAGAAGCCATTGATGAAATCATTGTAGAACCGTATGAGCAATATGTAGCGAAATTTAATGAAGCATCGCAAAAAATGCTGGAATTAGTACCACAAGTACGTGCTGTAGATGATTTATATACCGAAGAAGATAAAATGCAGTTTATTATAGCATTTAGAAATCTCATGCGATTGTACAAAAAAATGAGTCATTATACTGAATTTACTTGGGATGATTTGGAAATTGACGAACAACTTTTTGTCGATTATAGCAGTAAATACCAAGATTTAAAACAACAAATATCAACTCAACCTGATAAGGATAAAACATCTATACTTAATGATATCGATTTTGAACTGGAGTTAATCCAAAGAGACACCATCAATGTAACTTACATCATTCAATTATTGATAAAATTAAAGTCCAGAAACAATTCCAAAGAAAAAGAAAGCATTGAAAAAGAAATAGCTAATTTATTAAATAGCCAGGTCTCATTAAGAAGTAAACGAGAATTAATTGATAAATTTATTCAGGAAAATTTACCTGTAATTGAAGATACAGACACTATTCCAGATGAGTTTGAAAAATTCTGGAGCGAAGAACAATTAAAAGCTTTTAACACTTTAGTAGTCGAAGAAAATCTTTCAGAACAAAAAACAGAAAAATTATTGGAAAATTATCTTTTTGCTGAAAGAGAGCCGTTACGAGATGAAATTTTAGAGCTTCGAATGGAAGGAAGGCCAAGCGTTTTGAAAGCTAAAGAAATTGGAGACAGAATTCTGAGCAAGATTATAAACTTTGTAGATACTTTTGTTAATGGTGTTACTGGAAAATAATAAAAAGCAACATAATTTATTTTAATAATATTTTGTTTTAAAAAAAGAATAATCGCAATAATTTTGTTTAAAAATAAACAATTTGTTATAATTTGTTATTTTTCTACATTTAATTTGTTTCCTCTCAAAAGAGTAATAAATTTGTCCAAAATAGTTTATAAATGCAAGCAAAAGATTTACTGCAGTTAGCAGACCAATTTGGAAGTCCATTATATGTTTATGATGCCGAAAAAATCCAATCACAGTACAACAGGTTAACGAAAGCTTTCTCTAAGGTAGAAAACTTGCGAATTAACTATGCCATGAAGGCTTTGTCTAACGTTGCGATTCTTCAGTTATTAAAGAACATGGGGTCTGGCTTAGATACTGTATCAATTCAGGAAGTTTTACTGGGGCTTCATGCTGGCTTTGAACCTGACAGAATCTTCTTTACACCAAACGGTGTTTCGTTAGAAGAAATCGAGGAAGTAACCGCAATGGGCGTTCAGATCAATATTGACAACCTTTCTATATTAGAACAGTTCGGAACCAAATACCCAAGCGTACCTGTATGTATCCGTATCAATCCGCACGTTATGGCGGGTGGTAACGAAAATATTTCGGTAGGTCATATTGATAGTAAATTCGGAATTTCTGTACATCAGTTGCCTCATTTGGTGCGTATTGTCGAAAATACGAACATGAATATCGTAGGTATCCACATGCACACGGGATCTGATATTTTAGATATTGAAGTATTTTTATATGCAGCCGAAATATTATTCGACGCCGCTAAAAAATTCAAAAATCTGGAGTTTTTAGATTTCGGGAGCGGATTCAAAGTACCGTACAAAAAAGACGATATCGAAACCGATATAGAGGAATTAGGTAAAAAATTATCAAAAAGATTTAATTCTTTCTGTGCCGAATATGGTAAAGATTTAACCCTGATTTTTGAACCGGGAAAATTTTTGGTGAGTGAAGCAGGTTTCTTTTTAGCGAAAGTTAACGTAGTAAAACAAACGACCTCAACGGTTTTTGCCGGAATCGATAGTGGTTTCAACCATTTGATTCGTCCAATGTTCTACGGTTCACAGCATCATATCGAAAACATCTCGAATCCAAAAGGAAAAGAGCGTTTTTACTCTGTAGTAGGATATATTTGCGAAACCGATACGTTTGCAAGCAACAGAAGAATCCCTGAAATTGCAGAAGGCGACATCTTAGCGTTCAGAAACGCAGGAGCCTATTGTTTCTCCATGGCTTCGAACTACAATTCAAGATACAAACCGGCTGAGGTTTTATGGAAAGACGGTCAGGGAATCCTGATTCGCCAACACGAAACTTTCGAAGATTTGCTTAAAAATCAAATTCCGTTGCCAGTAGAAGCAACAGTTTAAAAATAAAAAAAAGAGAATATCAATGCTAAGTCCCGTTCCCGAAAGGTGAATGGGATTTTTTTTGAAGCTAATTTGTAAAAACGTATAACAATTTTGTTATATAACAAAATTGTTATATATTTGTGCTACGTTTATCATTCGTCGTAAAAGCTAATAGTAAAATAGGTCAAGATACGTTCATAGTAGTCTATAAATTTTAAGACATTTAAAAAGAACAAGTAGGACAAAGTATAAAATAAAGCAATAAGGAAAAAAGTCAGATAAACAATTAATTTAAAAAGAGTATTATGAGTGAAAGAAAAAACAAATTGTTTAACTTAACAACACATCGATGGCTAAAGTTAATGAAGTTATCAGACTTCTTATTGAAGACGGTTGGTTTTTATTCAAGCATGGTAAAAAGCATGATTTGTATAGACACAACATCAAAGAGAATCAAATTCCAATTCCGAGACATGGAAGCAGTGAATTAGCTAAAGGTACACATTTAAGTATCTTAAAAGATGCAGGACTTAAATAGTCCTGTATTTTTCTTAATATTTCATAATAAAAAGAAAAAGAAATATTTTACTAAAAAAATGACCAATAAACAAACAATCACAGTCGTAATCGAAAAAACTGAAACTGGATTTTCTGCATATGCAGTAGACTTTTCTGGAATGGCTACTGTCGGTGAAACATTTTCTGAATTAAAAGAAAATATTCAAGAAGTTTTTGAAATGCAAATAGAATATTTGCAAGAAAATGATCCGTCAATTAAACAAGAAAATTTTGAGATTAATTATAATATTGATCTTGAACAATTTTTTGAGTATTTTTCAGTAATAAATAAAACTGCTTTCGCTGAGCGTTATGCTAAAGTAAATCCTAGTTTATTCCGTCAATACACAAAAGGGTTAACTTCTCTCTCTAGTGATAAGTTAAAACAAATTTCTGATGGACTACATAAGCTAGCTGATGAGTTAAATGATTTAACATTTGCAGAATTAAAATAGGCTTTTGACAAGTTTCGATTATATATCCCTGCATTATTATAGTACAGGGATTTTTTATGCACAAAAAACAAAATAATTAATTCTACTAAAATAAATTTAATGGACTCTCCAAAACACCTACAACACAAACCAATAATTTCGGTAAATGATTACGATAAAATTGACGCTCAATATAGATTTGCAACTGATGTAAAAGCTCTTTCAATTGGCAATGCCCAATATGATTACGATGAGATTTCTTTAAAAGTATGGAGACATACCGGAGAAAAATGGACTAGACAAAGTGAAGAATTACCATTACATAGAAGCATTGATCTCAATATTTTATTACTAGGGGCACTAATGACAGATATAAACTCAGGTTATCCTAAAACTAATTTAAGAGAACAAATTGATGACCAAAATAAAGTTCAAGAAATAAAAGATTATTATTTATCTCACGAAATTTTTCTAAAGCCAAGATTAGAAGAACTTAGAGATAAATTAAATGAATTTTTAAAATAATGAATACAACTCTTTTAAAATTATAGAATCAAGAGAGGATCTCTTTCCGACTATCTCTTTCATTTTACAAATAAAAAAAATGCAATAGAAACTTTACAAAAGATTACTTCAGACAAAGCTCTTAAAGATATAATAGCTAAAGGAGTAATTTGTTTTACCGAAGCTCCTTTACTTTCATTAGTAAGAATGTTTGAGATTTTCAATAAATATGAAAACCCTATGTATGCACCATATGGCGTTGCAATAAAAAAAGATTTAATTTTTGAACTTGGAGGACGACCTATTATTTATGGTTTACCAGAAGAAAAAGAATATTTACATGAATCAATTGTTTGGCGTTTTGAATCCGCTCCGCTTCATAAAAGGATACGGTCTCTATCCCTTATCTGTATCTAATACCGACAATAAATATTAATATTTGTAAGATAAAAAGATTATTTTAGCAATATAAAACACTAATTACTAACGAAATAAATACGGTAGTAAAAAAATTAAAGTAAACGATGTCATTAGATTTATCAGAAATATTAGTTGTAGGGGTATCAAGTAGATCTTTATTTAATCTTGAAGTTGAAAATAGAATATTTGAAGAAGAAGGAATTTCAGGATATAGAAAATTTCAACAAGAGAATGAAGATATTGATCTTGAACCTGGAACGGCCTTTCATCTTGTACAAAGTCTTTTACACCTTAATGCTGATGCACGGAAAAGAATAGTTGAAGTTATTGTTATGTCCAGGAACAGCCCCGAGACAGGCGTTCGTATCATGAATTCTGTACGTAAATATAATTTAGATATAACAAGAATGGCATTTAGTGGTGGAGAGCCTTTAGCTCCTTATATTGATGCGTTTGATATTGATTTATTTCTAAGTAAAGATTTAAAAGATGTACAATCAGTTATTGATTCAAAAAAAGCAGCAGCAGCTTATATTTATGAGCCACCTACAGAATTTAAACCTAACGATAATAGAGTAAAAATAGCATTTGATGCAGATGCAGTATTGTTTTCTGATGAATCTGAACATCGCTATAAAACGGAAGGCATGGAGGCATTTCACAAATATGAAAAAGAACATGAGGATGATCCTTTGAAAGAAGGACCATTTGCAAAACTATTGATTAAACTTTCAAAAATACAAGATGAATTACCAACCAGTATAGAACTTTCTCCATTAAGGCTTGCCATAGTGACGGCTAGAAATGCACCTTCACATATGAGAGTAATTAAAACACTCAGGAAATGGGGAGTATATGTAGATGAGGCATATTTTTTAGGAGGACTTTCAAAAGATAAGATATTACAAGCTTTTGGCGCACATATCTTTTTTGATGACCAGGATGTTCATCTAAAGGATTCTTCAAAATTAGTTCCTTCTGGAAAAGTTCCGTATTCTTCAGATTCATTGTTGAATGAAGTTGAAAAAATATTAGAAGAGAAAAAGTAAATGAATATAACTTCAAATTTGACAAACTCATGAATAATGAAGAAAATTGCATTACTTTTTTAAAGCAAAAACCACGCTGCGCAAAGTCTTCAGACTTTGCGTAATTTTAAAATTATGTGTAATCCGTTAAAGTCTCAAAAGTCTCCTGACTTTTAACGGGAATGCCTTGGTAAGTATGCACTAAAGAGTTGTAAAAAAATTAAAGTATTAACAAAGATGTTGAATTCCTAAGACGCTCACGGAAAAGTCAGGAGACTTTTATTAGATTTACGGTTTTCAAGAACATTTTAGAAAAGTCGCAAAGTCTGAAGACTTTGCGTAGCGGGAGTTTTTGCTCGACGAATGAAGTCTATTCCCGCTTAGCGAAATCAAATATTTCTAATTCATTTTTAAACTTCTATAAAAAATGAAAAGAGAAAATACAATTGATATAGTGCGAGGAATTGTAATGATTATTATGGCATTAGACCACGTTCGTGATTTGATGCATATTGATTCTGTTACCCAAAATCCAGCAGATTTAACCACAATTGCTTCATCAGGGTTATTTGTAAAAATCTAAGACTGCTAAAATGAGGTTTCAGAAATAATCTCATAAAGCAACCATATTTATAAAAATTAAAAAATTTATTAAAAAACACACAAATATAATTGATATATCAATTATATTTGTGTCAAACAAATTGTAATGAAAAATAACAATCCAACAGGAACTGTCCTTTACACAATTGAACAGACAATTAAGGAATATAGAAAAATTTCACAAAAAAACATAAGTCAGATAGTAAGTGATATTACGGTTGACCAATGTTTGTTACTAATCATCCTTGACAAAAATGCGGTTTATTCTCAAAAGGAAATTGCCGAATTAATTTTTAAGGATAACGCATCCATTACAAGAATTATAGAGTTAATGGTTCAAAAAGATTATCTGACAAGGCAGATAAACGAATCTGACAGAAGGAAATTTAATCTTGAAATAACAGAAAAAGGAAAGAAAACAATTGAATTATTAACACCCATAATACACAAAAACAGAGAAGTTCCGCTGGAAGGATTATCAGAAAATGAAATTGAATTACTGGACAAATTACTGGCTAAAATAATCTCAAATTGTAAAAAATAATATGAAGAAAAGCTATCAAATGCCAAAATCCGCACAAATTATCCTGTTATTACTTTTCCCAATATTCATTTTTGGACAAAAAAAAATATCGACTAATCTGGCTAACTACATGCAGGCACAAGTTGAAGTAAATAATTTTAGCGGAACAGTCCTGGTTTCAAAAAACGGTTCTGTTTTATTGAAAAAAGCATATGGTTTGGCAGATTACGAGTGGAATATTAAAAATACCATTGATACCAAATTTCAGTTGGCTTCGGTAACCAAACAATTTACGGCTGCGGCTGTTCTTCAATTAGTAGAAAAAGGAAAATTGTCCCTTGATGATAAGCTGAATAAATTTTTTCCGGATTATCCAAAAGCGGACAGTGTTACGATTCATATGTTATTATCTCATTCTTCGGGACTTGCTATGGGCTTTAAAGAATTGGCAGTAAGCACCATAAGCGTTGATTCAGCGTATGCTGAAATAAAAAAAATACCTTACGAATTTTCACCAGGGACAAAAACGGCATACAGTAATATTGGATATTACATACTGGCTAAGATTATAGAAAAAGTTTCAGGTGAGCAGTACGCAGTGTATTTAAGAAAAAATATATTTGAAAAAGCAGGAATGAAAAATACAGGTGTAAGCAATAATGATTCGATAATCTCAAAAAAAGCAAAAGTGTATTACCGAATGGAGAAAAGTTATATCCATAATCCTTATATCAATTGGGGAGTTAACCTGGGCCATGATGGTGTTTATTCTACCGTTGAAGATTTGGCTTTATGGGACAAGGCGTTATACGGAACCACTATCTTGTCAGAAGAAATGAAGGAATTAATGTTTACGTCTCATAATTCTGAAAATTGGGGATATGGATTTATAATTAATCCATTTTATAACCACGGACATCAGCTGATTGCACATGACGGAGGTTTTTATGGAACCATGACATCTTTTAACCGATTTACAGATGATAAAATTTTTGTAACTGTTCTTTCCAACAATGAATCATTTTCATATATCATTGGGTATGGGCTTTCGGCAATTGCATTGCAAAAAGAAGTAGAACTTCCATACATACATCATCAAACGAAAATAGATACTGCATTATATGATAAATATACAGGTAAATATGGAGCAATTGAAATTTTAAAAATTGAAGGTAAACTTTACTATAATACTGTAGAAATGGAACTCCTGCCTGAGTCTAAAACAAAATTTTTCAGGGCGGATAATAATGACAGAACAATTGAATTTATTGAGGACAAATCAGGCAATTTCAGTTCCATAATTTTCGCAAAAGGAGGAGTGAGAGAAATTTTTCAGAAGAATAATTAAAAAAGCGTCTATTTGTGTAAGGTTAATTGCCTCCAACTTACAAAATTCATTAATTTTATCCCTCAACCCAAATGTGTAAAAATGAAAATAATATTTTTAGCATTTATATTTCTGATTGGATTATCAGTATGGACAAACATTAAAGAAACTGATAGGGAAGTGGCAATTAGTAAATGAACCAAGAATACTAACTATGATCAGCAATAAAGATTTTTATAACTCAATTTCTAACGAAAATTTTGATAGCGTCTATAAATTTATTGAGATGCAGATTAAAAGAGAAGGGACACAATTTTACACCTACAAGGATTACGAATTTCATTTATACGACAATTCGGAAATTTTTATTAAAAAAAAAGGTTATACTTTATCTAAAATATGGAAGGGAAATGACATTTTTTCATTTGCAAAAAAAGTAAAAGAAAATAAGGAAATGGTTGCGAAAACCAATCAGCTATTTTTGGAAATTTTGACGTTTTCAAATAAGAATTCCAATAATCAATAAACTAAGTGAGTCAAACAATAGTGGAACTGGTCGAAGTCAGAAAATTTTCCGCCGATAGCCCGCAAAATAAATCATTCTTTAATTATCCCATTCCCGAAAGGTGAATGGGATTTTTGTTTAAAGGTTTCAAGCAATTTTTAAAAAAAAAGTAAATTTCTAAAAAATGTAAGATATTTTTTTACTAAATTTATGTAAGTGTGATTTTTATTGATTTCAAGGTGTTGATTTTTAATATCTTGGCCGTTTTTGTTCTTTTTGAAAATTACAGCTAGAAAAAAACGAAAAACATATTTGGGCTTAGTGCAAAAGCAGTAAAAATCACAAGAAGCCCTTTTAATTAAAAACGGGTTTTATTAGATGATGTTGAAATAAAATTTAAAATTGTTTACTATGAAATTCTACGCTTTAATTTTTTTTAGTCTATTTTCGATCCCTTCCTTTGCTCAGAATGACAGTTTGGCGATAAAAAATCAGAATGACAGCCTTAAGATAAAAAAAGAAAACCGCTTCAAAGTTGCAGGTTCAGTACTTTCAGACAGCTATCTGAGTGTCCCCGGTGATTTTTCGGCAATGGGACATAACGTGTCAAGTGACTGGAAAAGAACAGCAATTTATACCGCAGGAATAATTGGTTTAATAGCCATAGACAAACAAACAACAGGTTTTCTGCACGATCACATTGAACCAAATATAAAATATAGTTTGCCGGATGTTAAAAGCACAATCCCTCATGTAATCGGAAATGACTCCTATATTGTTTATCCCATTATCGGATTATATGCCGGCTCCTTAATAATTAACAATGAAAAAGGACAAGTTGTTGCTGTTAATGCTATTAAATCTTTAGCCTATTCATATGT
Organism: Flavobacterium piscis; assembly: GCF_031457575.1. Classification (GTDB taxonomy): domain Bacteria; phylum Bacteroidota; class Bacteroidia; order Flavobacteriales; family Flavobacteriaceae; genus Flavobacterium; species Flavobacterium piscis_A. The sequence goes on from NZ_JAVDWQ010000005.1 coordinate 218,277, forward strand.
CCTGACTCAGGTAGTTATGAAAAGTCTGGCGTCCAGAAACAGACCACAAAGGAGATTAAATGATGACAATCCTGTAAAAGAGCCATGGACAAAAGATCCCTGGGATTTTGGCAACTTCGATAAAATTCACTTTGGGCATGGAGGCAGCGGTACTTCATTTCCCTCTTTTCATGCGACCTCTTATTTTGCTGTTGCAAAAGTATTTCAAATGGAATATAACAACTATTGGATACCTTATACATTTGTAACTGCGGTATTTCTTGCCGATATAAAAAGTCATGACCATTGGGTTTCAGACTTATTGGTCGGTGGATTAGTAGGGACAATAATTGGTCGGTCTATTGTGATCAGTAGCCGTAAGCAAAGGGCAAAAAGAGAATCCAATGTTTTTAACGAGAATCCTAAAAAAATTATAATGCACAAGCAATTGATACCACAAGTTTCAAATTCTATGATCGGACTCCATTTTATTGGAACTTTTTAGAATTTGTTTAATTATAATTTATTCCGGATTACAGAAAGGTGGATGCTGTTTGTAGGCGTGTCCCTGCGGGTCGGGCTTTCGGCTATATCTTTTATTCCGCTCCGCTCCATAAAAGGATACCGCCTCAATCCCTCACGCGAACTTGGTTTCATAAGAAATAAATTTATTTAACGGAAAAAATATTACATTTAGAGAAATCATGTATCTATTTTTAAACGTTTATAAAAAATGAAAAGTGAAAGCTCAATTGATATAGTGCGGGGAATTGTAATGATTATTATGGCATTAGTGATTTGATGCATATTGATTCTATTACCCCAAATCCAACAGATTTGACCATAACAATACCAATATTATTTTTTACAAGATAGATTACGCATTTGTGTCACTAACTGACAAGGATGTTTCATTAAATCTAAATAAGCATTTAGAGAATGTAGTAGAACTATTGCTTCAAAGTTTCTTTTAAGACACCAAACCAAGTATATTTACATAAATTAAAAAACCACCAAACCAGGAAAAAGTTACATTTATGACTTGAATCCGCCTTACTAAACTGGCTTTATCTTTAAAATAGATTTTAATGAACATCAAAACATTAATACTGATCATAATTAATAGTTTAATCGCATTGGTAATTGCTTTATTGTCTTTTTCTTCATACAAGCAGTTTTCAAACGTTTTAAACGATCGTATTTTACTGCAATTAAATTCTATTAAGACACTCAAGCAAAACCAGATTGAACATTTATTAAAATCAGAATGGGAGCGATTTGAGGCTTCCGAATTGTACAACCAAAACATTGACAGTACCGTATTAAGGCTTCCGGATAGTATTAAAAATAGTAATGGAATTCACGATTTCACCCCTTACCATGTTGATAAAAAAACAACAATAGGTTTTATCTCAAATTCGAAAAGGGGTAGAATAATTAAAGTTATTGATTACAACAAAATTAAAAAAATACTCCTTGAACGTACAGGAATGGGTGACAGTGGCGAATCTTATCTTGTGGGTGATGATTTCCGAATGCGTTCTCAATCTCGTTTTTATCCAAATAAAACCCCTTTCACCATATTTGTTAAAACAAAAGGTGTGGCCAATGCTTTTAAAGGGATCAATGGCAGAGGTGTTTTTGAGGATTACAGGGGTATTGATGTATATAGTGTATACAGTCTCATAGTAGTCGGAAACTTAAAGATGGTTATTCTGTCTGAAATAGATGTTGATGAGGTTACTATCCCCTTAAAAGAATTGAAAGAAAGACTTGTAGGTTTAACTCTTGCTATTTTTTTACTGGCTGTTATGCTTTCTCTTTTTCTGACAAGATTTATTACCAACCCAATTAGGAATATGCAAAAAAGTCTCAGAATTATGGCAGAAGGAGACTATAACCAAACCAATGAATTTATAAAAAATTCTAAGGAAATAAAGGAAATGTTTGATGCTCTGGCGAATTTGAAAGCTTCTTTGCAAGGTGCCGTAAAATTCTCCGATGATATTGGCAAAATGAATTTACATACCGATTTTAAGCCTAAAAGTCCTAATGATTTGCTGGGAAAAAGCCTTTTAGCAATGAGAGATAAGCTTATAGAGTTTAGAAATAATGAAGAAAATACAAGAATATCATCAAAACGGATGTTGGTAAACGGTATGGAAAATGAAAGACGCCGACTTTCGCGAGAACTCCATGATGGTGTAGGCCCCTATTTAACATCTTTGAAACACTACATTGAAAACAGAGTTAAAAATGAATTGAAGAAAACAGAAATGAAAAAAATAGTTGATGCTACCATTTCTGAAATCAGATTGATGTCAAATGCCTTAATGCCTGCTTCAATAGATGATTTTGGAATTGGAGTTACGTTAACAAACTTTATTGAAAGCCTGAAAAAATCGACAACTGTAACTATTGAATACGAAGATTTAACCCAGCAGGAAAATTCTAATATTACCAACCATCAGGCTATTAATCTTTTTAGAATAAGCCAGGAGCTAATTAATAATTCATTAAAACATGCTGATGCAAAAAATATCCGAATTACACTTTCAGAATTTGATGAATTTATTTCTCTCTTTTATTTTGATGATGGTATTGGGTTTGATATAAGCACTGTTAAATTAGGTTTAGGAATTATTAACATCAAAGAGCGTGTAGAAATTTGCAATGGTAAAATTACAATCAGTGCAACTCCCGGAAATACAACCTTTGAAATCGAATTACCCATAGAATTATGAACGAAATCAAATTAATAATAGCTGATGATCATGAGCTTTTTCGAAAAGGACTTGCTGAGCTCCTAAGAAAGCATGACGATATAAAAATAGTTAAAAGTGTTGCTGATGGTTTAGAATTGATGGAACTTATAAACAACCAATTTGAGGCCGATATTGTATTGTTGGACATTACTATGCCAAATATGGATGGTTTTCAGGTTTTAAAAGAATTAAAAACTTTAACTTCTAATATAAAACCTATTGTGATTTCTATGCACAATGACGGTAATTACATCGCAAAATGTGCTAAAATGGGGGCTTACGGATACCTGTTAAAAAATACAGATGAAGCTGAATTAATTCTTGCAATAAGAAGCGTTAATAATGGGAAAAAATATTTCAGTGCTGAAATTTCTGAAAAAATGATAAACTTTATGTCAACACAAAGCACCAGTGAAAATGTGTTGTCCAATAAGGAAACCGAAGTTTTAGGATTAATTTCTAAGGGGTTAACAACTAAAGAAATTGCTGCTAAATTATTTGTTAGTTCACGCACGATAGAAACCCATCGTGCCAATATTTTAAAAAAGCTAGAAGTTAAAAATACCGCCGAACTCATTAAAAAAGCAACAAAAATGAATTTAGTATAACGTATTAAAAACAAATTCCTATCCGTATAAATACGGATGTAAATTGGGTAGATTCACATAATCCTAAAAGACTATTACTGGATGTAACTTTGTTTAAGAACAATAAAAAGTAATAGCCATGAAAAATATAGCATTGATTTTAGGAGTTTTATTAATTTCTTTTAGTGCATTTGCACAAGAAAAAAGTAATGTAAAACAGAGTGATTTAAAAGGTCCGGCTTTTAAAAATTATAAACCTTGGATGCACAAAACACAGCCAATTAAAATATATTCAGAAAATAATAAAACATCACTTCAGGGACCAGCATATAAAAACAATCAACCGGTGAGAAACACTTCAAAACAAGATCTGGTTGAAGTGAAAATAGGTGGTACTGAAAGACAAAAGTTAACTGGACCGGCATATAAAAACCATGGACCTTGGATTAAAAAAGGGTAATGTGTCACTAACTGAATTTGATAGTCCAGATTTTATCACTGTCTAAAATCTGATTCAATAGTGATTAGAAAAATAAAGAGGTTGTTCGAAAAGTAATTTTCGGACAATCTCTTTTTTGTTTCCCCATCCCGAAAGTAATCCTATCGTGTGAACACAATCCTATTAAGTTCCCAACCTTGAATAGCTGATTTAACAATACTCTAAATCAAATGATCTTCTTCATAACACAATCCTCCATCAAATAACATGTTCCAACTCAATATCAATTTCCTCAATGATTTTTAAACCTAATTTTTGATAGAAGTCAAAGCTTTATTAAATCGATTAACATTTAGAGCCTGTTTAAATTTTATCTAATTACTTTTTACGGATTATTTTCCGCTATATTTCGTTAAATTTACTCAAAAAATAAGTCTATTATTCTTTCAAAATTTGCCTCATCTATTGAAAAATAATCTCATAAAATCTAAATGTAAAAATCTGGGCATTTACAAATGAAGAAAATGCTAAAAAAATGCTAAAAAATGATAGAAAAAAAATTGAAAAAAAATAATTGTTTCAGTTCTTTTAATTAGCAGAGTTTAACCCAAAAAACACCAAAACCATGAAAATTACGATTCCCCTGTCGGTATTATTCCTGTTGCTTACCACTACTTTATTCAGCCAGACTATCGCTGATTTAAAACTAAAAAGCAAAGAAATTCCAAAAACCTATACTTTAAGCGACGGAAATAACTGTATTTCTATTCAGGCCTGTATTTTCTATAATGATATTGGAACATACAGCAACATTGTTGGAACGATAAAGAGCAAAGCAATTCAAAGTTTTAAAAGTAAAACAGATAGTGGATCTATTATGTATTTTGAATTTGAAAACAGATTCAAAGGTGACAGGTTTCTGCAAGGATTGCTGTGGGGAAAAGACGGTCAGCCAACAGATGAACATCCGGAAGAGTATCTTGCAAAAGGAAAATTTCTGATCATCTGGAGTTTTCATCCGGATAGCACCATCAAGGAAAAATCAGAAGCTAAAATAGATGCGATTTTGCAATAAGAAAAAGATTCTGTGAAGCTTTTCGACTTCTTATGCCAAATTTTAATGATTAAAAAAATAGAAAATGAAAATAAAAATAAAAATAAAAATAAAAATAAAAACTTTATTACTGTTAGGTGCATTTTGCTTTATAAGCTGTAAGGATTCGAATAAAATTGAAAGAGAAAATGAACCAACAATTTATGGTGTAGAAAGCGGGGATAAAGAAATGGCTGCGGCAATTCAAAAAGCCAATCAGACCTTAAGCGATTTCAACGCTGGCTTATCGAATCCTAAAGCAGAATATCAGGCATTAAAAGTTGAGTTTACGAATTCAGGGGATAGTGAACATATGTGGGTTGGTAATATTGAATATAGGGATGGTAAATATTCCGGAATTTTAAATAATGAACCTGAATATATTACTCAATATAAGGCAGGAGATAAAGTAGATATTGATAATTCGAAAATTAGCGATTGGATGTACGTAGAAAGCGGGAAATTATTTGGAGGTTTTACAATAAGAGTATTACGAAACAGAATGACTGTGGAGGAACGAAAACAATTTGACGAAGAAAACGGAATGGAAATGGCATTTTTTCACTTGCAAAAATAGAAAAACAAAATAAGGAGTTGAGAAAGAAACCAATGAGATCTTTTTAGAAATTTTGGAATTGTCTAATAAAGATTCTAACTAATCAGTAAACAAATCCAGTAATTCCATCAATAAAAATGAACAGAATTTTTACAGTTGTCATCCTGATTTTCTTCGCAAAATCAACTTTTGCACAAGCAGAAAAGACAAATACAGCAAAGCCTTTTGTCTTGGGCGTAATTGAGGAAATTGAATCTAAAGAACTGGCAGAAAAAAGGATTTTGAACATCTATCTTCCGGAAGGTTACAACCCAAATGATACAACAAAATATCCTGTTATTTATTTACTGGACGGGTCGGCAGATGAGGATTTTATTCATATTGCAGGATTGGTACAATTCAATAGTTTTGAATGGATCAATCAGGTTCCCAAATCAATAGTGGTAGGCATTGCAACAGTTGACAGAAGAAGGGATTTTACATTTCCCACAACTATAGAAAAGGATCAAAAGAAATTTCCAACCGCCGGGCATTCGGATCGATTTATTGCTTTTATCGAAAAAGAATTACAGCCTTTTATCGAAAAAAATTATAGAACAAATGATTCCAAAACCATTATAGGTCAGTCATTAGGCGGATTATTGGAAGCAGAAATACTTTTGAAGAAGCCAACGCTTTTCAATAAATACATCATCGTAAGTCCAAGCTTATGGTGGAACAATGGTTCTTTATTAAATCAGGGTACGGTCGCTTTTCAGGATAATTTCAACCAGCAAACTGACATTTATATTGCAGTTGGCAAAGAAGGTGCAACTCCAACCGAAATCCCAAGAGTAATGGAAGTCGATGCGAACTCACTTTTTAATAAAATTTGGGAAATAAAAAGTAAAAACATAAAAGTATATTTTGAGTATTTGACTAAGGAAAACCATGCTACGATATTACATCAGGCAGTTTCCAATTCGTTTAAGGTTTTGTATCCAATGGAAAAGAAAGAATAATATAACCCCGTTGGATGTAATTAATTTCAACATATGGAGGAACATTTTGTACTCTAAAAAAAGGCTTTTCACTTATCCAAAATGCACAGAGTTTGCTATGTGAAAGAAATATTTTCTTTTGTACTCTTTTATGCATATAAAATCTATGTTTCTATGTGTTAAACGGGGCTTTTATGAATTACACCCAATGAGTTTGATAACATTAGAATGAATTGTCAGGTTAAAAATCTCATCTTATTTAAAATAGGGTGAGATTTTTTAGTTAAAAAATATATATTTACAGCTCAAAAAATCAATTTAGGATGCAGAAAATTACCTTGTCTTTTTTACTCGTTTTTTTAATTTTTTCCTGTGGTGTAAAGTCCACTCAATCCATGATCAGTGGTGGTGATTATGATGGCGCCATAAATAAGTCTGTGGAGGCATTACGAACGAATAAGGATTCAAAAGGCAAACAGGATTATGTGTATTTACTGGAAGAAGCGTTTGCAAAAGCGAAGGAAAGGGATTTGCGTGATGTAGAAATGTTGGTGAAAGAAGCGAACCCGGCCAATTTTGAACGGGTTTATAATACATATTTAGGATTAAATGACCGTCAGGAAAAAATCCGTCCGTTATTGCCATTGAAATTAATAAAGCAGGGAAAAAACGCCACTTTTTCATTCGATAATTATACAGACAGGATCATAGAAAGCAAAACAGCCTTGTCGAAATATTTGTATGATAATGCGACAGTTCTTTTAAAATCGAAGTTCAAGGAAGATTTCAGAAAGGCTTATGATGATTTGGAGTATCTGGAAAAAATAAATCCGGGTTACAAAAACGTCAAAAAACTCATGGAAGATGCCCAGTTCAAGGGAACTGATTTTGTAAATGTGTATGCCAAAAACCAGACGAATCTGGTGATTCCAAAGCGACTTCAGGATGATTTACTGGATTTTAGCACGTATGGGCTGAACGATAAATGGACGGTTTATCATAACGCAAAACAAAAAAACATTTCATACGATTATAGCCTTGTTGTGAATTTCAGGGAAATAATCATCTCTCCGGAACAAATTAAGGAGAAGGAATTTATTAAGGAAAAACAGATCAAAGATGGCGTTAAAACACTTTTAGATTCAAGGGGCAATGCTGTAAAAGATAGTTTGGGACATCCTGTAAAAGTCGATAATTTCAAAAATATACGAATCAATATATTTGAATTCAGGCAATTCAAATCCTGCCAGATTATGGCAAAAATAGATTATATAAACGAAAAGAATAATCAATTGATGCAGTCTTTTCCTGTGGTAAGTGAATTCATTTTCGAATCGCTTTATGCCACTTACAAAGGAGATAAAAATGCCTGCGACGAGAGTTATCTTCCTAATTTTAACAGAAGGGCCGTTCCTTTTCCTAATAATGAACAGATGATTTATGATACCGGAGAGGATTTAAAAATTAAATTAAAAAATATTATCGTCCAGAACCGGATTAGAGGATAATTAATTCAAATTGAGTCAGTTGATCCTGTATTGAAGATGTTAAGACGAACGTTCAATTCTGAAAATAACGGAAATTCCTAACTCATTTTTAACAATTGCAATACAACATTATCTGCCTGTAATTGTTAGCTATGTATTTCAAAATTCAGGCGATGGTTTCAAAAAAATGGGCACGTTTATTATTCTTGTCCTTTCGGCTTTATCTTCATTTTCCCAGGAAAAATTTACTTTAAGCGGGACCATAACCGACTTTAAAAACAACGAAACCCTTATTAGGAGGATTCACAATTGCAATGGAAGGTTTGGACAAAATTTTTGAATTAGAAGAAATGTAAGTATTGTTAATTCTACTACTTAAAACAATGCAAAGCGAGCAATCTCTACAGGTAATTTGACCAGTAGAGATTTCTTTTTATAAGTTAAAAAACTTAGAAAGTATCAATGAAAGGAGAAGAGAAGAAAAGAAAAATAATAACGACAAAAAAATCTAAAAGGATACAAATTTAAATTTTTTGAGATAAATAAAATGATTTCTTAAATCTATCTTTGATTAGAATGAAAAGAAGTTTTCTTAACTTATTTTCAACAATTATTGCTTACAAAGTTTAATAAGGTATAAATACAGAATATGATTATAAAAAAAATCAGCATATTTGTTATTCTTCTCACTACTTTAATTTCGTTTTCACAGGAAAAATTTACACTAAGTGGTACCATAACTGACTTTAAAAATAATGAAACTCTAATAGGAGTCCATATCTATATCCCAGCTTTGAAAATAGGTACCTCTACAAATAAATATGGATTTTATTCGCTGACACTTCCTGCCGGTGAACATCAATTAGAAATAAGTCATTTAGGCTATCAGAGTATAGATAAAATAATATTCCTGAATCAGGATACTAAAGATAATTTATCCTTAAACGAAAGTAGTGAAGAACTTCATGAAGTCATAATTAAAGGTAATTCTAATAAAATTAATACTAAATCCACAGAAATGAGTGTTAATAAATTGTCTATTTCTACCATCAAAAAAATGCCTGTGGTTTTAGGCGAAGTCGATGTTTTAAAATCTATTTTACTGCTGCCGGGAGTAACAAATGCCGGAGAAGGAGCTTCAGGATTTAATGTTAGGGGAGGCGGTGCTGATCAGAATTTAATTTTATTAGACGAAGCTACCATATTTAATTCTTCACATGTTTTTGGTTTTTTTTCTGTTTTTAATCCCGATGCTATTAAGAATTTAAAATTGTATAAAGGTGGAATTCCGGCACGTTACGGAGGCAGGGTCTCTTCTGTTCTGGATATTTATCAGAAAGACGGAAACAGCAAAGAATTTAATGTAAATGGAGGAATTGGACTGATTTCAAGCCGTATTCTTGCTGAAGGCCCGATAGTAAAAAATAAAGGTTCATTTTTGATAGGAGGAAGAACGTCTTACGCACATTTATTTCTAAAATTATCAGAAGACCAAAAAGGGAATGCTGCTTATTTTTATGATTTAAATACCAAATTAAGTTATAAACTAAACCAAAACAACAGCTTGTTTCTATCAGGTTATTTTGGTCGTGATGTTTTTAAACTGAATGAAATTTTTATAAATACTTATGGTAATTCTATACTGAATTTACGTTGGAGTCATTTGTATTCAGATAAATTGTTCGCAAATTTGTCTTTAATCTATAGTGATTATTATTATGGACTTGATTTAAATTTTGTAGGTTTCAAATGGGATTCCGGAATTAAAAATTATACTGTTAAATATGATTTTGAAAGCTATATTTCAGATAAATTAAAATTGAGTTATGGTTTAAACGGAATTTATTACGAGTTTAATCCCGGAACAATTAGACCTTTAAGTGATGAATTCACAATCAATCCTGAACAATTAGACAAAAAATATGCACTTTCTCTTTCGCCTTACATTGATGCAGAAAATCAGCTTTCGAACAAAATTACTGTTTACTATGGCTTAAGATTTAGTATGTTTTATCGTTTGGGACCTTCGACAATTAATTTGTATGAAAACAATAATGCAGTTGTCTTCAATTCGGAAATGCAGATTTATGAAAAAGGGACACCAATTGCTACTGAATATTACAAGAAAAATAAGGCTATTGAAAGTTATAACAACTTTGAACCTCGATTTTCAATTTCCTGTCAACTAAATGATAATCAGGCAATAAAAGCTAGTTATAACAGAATGGTACAATATCTTCAGTTAATTTCTAATACTTCATCCCCGACACCTCTTGATGTCTGGATGCCAAGTGATACTTATATCAAACCTCAAATTGCAGATCAGGTTGCTTTAGGTTATTTTAAAAATTTCAAAGACGGTGCTTATTCACTTGAAACAGAGGTTTACTATAAAAAAGTTAAAAACAGGCTGGATTATATTGATGGAGCTAATCTGATTGCAAATAATGCAATTGAACAGGTAATTTTAAACGGGAGAATGAGGGCTTATGGGCTAGAAATAATGTTTAAGAAAAACGAAGGTAAATTTAACGGCTGGATTTCATATACTCTTTCAAAATCAGAACAGCAAACACCTGGAAGGATAGCTGAAGAAACCGGTATTAATAATGGTCAATGGTATAGTTCAGCCTATGATAAATTGCATAATTTAGCTATTACGTCTGCTTATAATTTAAATGAAAGATGGTCATTTGGAGCTAATTTTGTCTTGCAGTCCGGTCAGCCTGTTACATATCCAAACAGTCAGTATGAATATTTAGGAATAACTGTTCCTGGTTATGGATTACGAAATGAAAATCGTTTGCCAGCCTATCATCATTTGGACATTTCAGCTACATTAGCCCTTGAAAAAAATAAAACCAGAAAGTGGAAAGGAGAATGGGTGTTTAGTATATATAATTTGTATAATCGCCAAAATGCAGCTTCGATCAACTTCCGTCAAAATGCAGATACCGGTTATAATGAAGCAGTAAGAACATCCATTTTCGGAATCGTGCCGGCAGTTAGTTATAATTTTAAGTTTTAAAAAGCGATTTTCTGTAAAAGAAATTAAAAAAGATAAAGTATGAAAAAAGCAGTCTTATTAATAGTGTTTTTTATATCGTTATTCTTTACAAGCTGTGAAGAAGTAGTTCATGTCGATTTAAATACCGCTGCTCCAAAATTAGTAATAGAAGCGGCTATCAATTGGAGAAAAGGAACTTCCGGAGCTCAGCAAAGAATAAAGCTGACTACAACAACAGGCTATTTTGAAGATAAAATTCCAATAGTTTCAGGAGCTGTCATTTATATAAAAAATAGTGATAATCAACAATTTAATTTTACAGAGGTATCTAATTCGGGTATATATGCTTGTAATAATTTTAAACCAGTAATAAATGGAACTTATACATTGACTGTAATTAGTAATGGCAATACCTATACTGCAAGCGAAACTCTAAAATCTATAACCCCAATAACCAATATTACACAAAATGATGCAGGTAATCTTGCCGGTATTGTAGTGAGGGCTTTTTATAATGATCCGGCAGATATAGACAATTATTATTTATACAGATATGTATATTCAAATAAAATTACCTCGACCTATTATGTTGATGAAGATGAGTTTTATCAGGGAAACGAATTTTTTAGCGTTTCTGATGTAGAAGATTTAAAAACCGGAGATGAAGTAGAAGTAACACATTATGGAATTTCAAAGCAATATTATAATTATATGAATATATTAGTAAGTATTGCAGGCAGTAATATAGGTGGGCCTTTTCAAAGCCCCCCGGCAACAGTAAGAGGTAATATTATCAACACAACCAATAAAAGTAATTATCCTTTAGGTTATTTTTCGCTTAGCGAAATAGTTTCAAAAAAATATATTGTTAAATAATTTAGTTAAAAATGGAAACCAGAATCGAAACCTTAACCGAGAAAAAACTCATAGGAAAACACATTACAATGTCCTATGCCGAAAATAAAACATTTCAGTTATGGAGTAGTTTTATGCCGGATCGAAAGGAAATCAAAAATTCAACAGATTCAAATTTATATTCTCTTGAAGTTTTTCCTTCTGGTTATTTCGATAATTTCTATCCAGAGAAAGCTTTTCAAAAATGGGCGGGAGTTGAAGTTTCAGATTTCAATGAAATTCCATCAGGCATGGAAAATTTGATAATTCCATCAGGACTATACGCCGTGTTCATCCACAGAGGTTCATCCACAGAAGCAGAGAAAACCTACCAGGCTATTTTTACCGAATGGTTGCCAAATTCTGAATATGCAGTAGATGAGAGGCCTCATTTTGCTGTAATGTCTGAAAAATATAAAAAAGACGATCCGGATTCTGAAGAAGAAATCTGGATTCCAATAAAAAATAAAGTTTAGAATCATGTTAATAGAAACACTAAAATCACTTTTTAACCGGGATTTGACGAAACTCAAAACTGAAATTGAGCTGTATCAAAACGAAAGTCAGATTTGGGTAATAGATAAAAATATTTCGAATTCAGCCGGAAATCTTTGCCTCCATTTAATTGGGAATCTCAACACTTATATTGGTGCTGAAATTGGAAAAACCGGATACATCAGGAATCGTGAATTCGAATTTTCCCTTAAAGATATTCCACAATCCGAATTAATAAACAAAATTGAAGCAACTATTTCGGTTGTCAATAATGTTCTTGATTCTTTGGACGAAGCTGATTTAGAAACCATTTATCCTCAGATTGTTTTCGAAAAAGAAATGACAACCGGCTTTTTTCTGGTGCATCTTTCTACACATTTAGCCTATCATTTAGGACAAATCAATTATCATCGCAGATTAGTGATTTAAGATTCATCCAAAAATCCAATCCTTTCGTACATTTGCATCACATTCAAAAATAATATTAAGCATGTCATCACACCATATAGTTCGCGACGATCAGGAACCTGCATTAATTATTGCCAACGGTGCCGCCTGCAATCCTGAATTATTAGGACAATTGCTTGAGTGGTCACCTTTAGTAATCGTACTGGATTCTGCAATTGAAAGAGTGATTGAGTTAGGCATTAAAGTAGATGTGCTTTTAGGGGATTTTGATTGTGGTTTCGATCCAGAAATCTACAAAACATCACAATACCCTATTGAAATCGTTCATACACCCGATCAAAACAAAACTGATTTGGAAAAAGCTTTTGATTATCTGATCGACCGAAAAATTCCTGCCGTAAACGTTGTCTGGGCAACCGGAAAACGCGCTGATCATACGATTACCAATCTTACCAATATTGTCCGGTACCGCGATTTGCTAAAAATTGTGATTCTTGATGATCATTCCAAAATATTTTTACTACCTCTTAAATTTGAAAAATGGTACACGGCAAAAACGCCAATTTCCCTTATTCCTATTGGTGTTGTTAATGGAATTTATTCAACTAATTTAGAATATCCGCTTCAAAATGATACGCTTACAATGGGGTACAGAACAGGCAGCAGCAATTCTGTAGCAAAAGACGGAATCGTTACCATTACCCATAAAAATGGCGATTTATTGCTGATGGAATGTATAGATTAAGTATCATTGAATTTTGATATTGACATTGCCATTTGAATTTGATGAAGCTGTTACTTCGTCAGTCGCTATCGCTCGTGTCCTGCTGTCCGCTCTATCTTTTATGCCAAACCCCGGCATAAAAGGATGCTGCTTCCATCATGGCTAAGGCTTTAGGTTTCATAAGTTCGTTTTCCCGAAAAGGAATGACTATCTTTGCACGGAAATTCACAAAATGAAAACAACAGACAATTCCGAAAAAAACAATTTGCATCCCCGAAATCTTCATCGTTCCCGTTATGATTTCGAACTTCTTATTTCAAATTGTCCCGAATTAAAAGCACATGTTGCCATAAACGTTCACGGAATAGAAACGGTTGATTTCAGTAATCCTGTTTCAGTAAAATTGCTTAACAAAGCTTTATTGCAAACCTATTACGACATTCAAAACTGGGATATCCCTAAAAATTATCTTTGTCCGCCAATTCCCGGAAGAGCAGATTATATTCATTATCTGGCCGATTTACTGGCTGAAACCAATGGCGGCGTAATTCCTCTTGGGTCTTCGATTTTAGGTTTGGATATAGGAACAGGGGCGAACTGTATTTATCCCATTCTTGGAAATGCGATTTACGACTGGAGTTTTGTAGGCACAGACATTGATGAAAAAGTAATTGAAAATTGCAGCAGGATTATCGAAGCCAATCCAAAATTAATTGACGCCATAAGTCTGCAGCAACAAACAGAATCCCGTTTTATTTTCAAAAACATCATCACTCCCGAAGACCGGTTTACCTTTACGATGTGTAATCCGCCTTTTCATGCTTCGGCTGAAGATGCGAACCAAAGTACGGTGCGTAAAGTATCTAATTTAAATCCAAACGAAAAGAAAAAAACAAATCCTGTTTTGAATTTTGGAGGACACAATGCCGAATTATGGTGCGATGGTGGTGAAATTGGTTTTGTAACCCAAATGATTTATGAAAGTGCCAAATTTGCCATGCAATGTTTATGGTTTTCAACCTTAGTTTCAAAAAGAGAAAATTTATCGAGTATTTATAAAACCTTAAATAAAGTAAATGCAGCTTCCATAAAAACAATCGATATGGCTCAGGGCCAGAAAACAAGCCGAATTGTGGTATGGACTTTCTTAAGCGAAGCTCAGCAAAAATCATTTAAAATTTAATTTTAAACAATAAAACTATCGCGCTTTTGAAATTTACAGTTATAGATATCTTATAAAATTACTGCTAAACAATTTATACTAAGAATTCAGCACACCAGCAGGGATTATAAAAAATTGTAATTATGATAGTTTAAATTAAAATTCTGTTATCACATAATTGATATTCACTGTACCTTTATGGGAAATTGAATTTTACAGTTATGGCAAAATTTCTACTCAAATTCGTACTTTTATGTTTGCTTTTTAGTTGCTCTTCTACAAAAAAAGTAAAATTTGAAGATTATGTTTTTCAAACCAAAAAAGAGAAAGAGTCTTATATAGCGTCTTATAACAAATCATTAAAACTCTGGGATGTTCCTTATACAGAAGAAAACATAAAAACCAGTTTTGGTACAGTACATGTAATATTGGCGGGTCCAAAAAACGGAAAAGATTTGGTTTTACTGCACGGAATGGATGCCAGTTCTACAATGTGGTTTCCTAACATCAAAGCATTAGCAAAAAATAATCGTATTTACGCTATCGATTTTTTAATGGAGCCAGGAAAATCTACTTTAACGGTAAAGTCACTTTCAAAAGAAGAAATAGTGCAGTGTTACAACGATGTTTTCAATTATTACAAATTAAAAAACTTTAATATCGTTGGAGCTTCCCGTGGTGGATGGATTGCAACTTTATTGGCTTCCCAAAAAGCAAACTCGATTGATAAGATTGTGTTATTGAGTCCGGCACAAACGTTTAAATTTATTGATAAAATGAGAAAAACTTCGTCTGCTTTAATGCTGAAGATTTTTCCAAGCGAAAAGAAATTCCAAAAGACATTAAAAACGTTCTCCACTCATCCGGAAAAAATTAGTCCTGTGTATAAAAGACAATTTTATCTGGCTAATAAATATGCAAGTTCAAATTCAAGCATGTTAAAAATGACCCCTTTTTCTAATGAGGAATTAAAGTCCATACGAAGCCCGGTTTTGGTACTTATTGGTGATCAGGATGTTATTAATGCAGAAGAAAGTCTTACGAGGGCAAAAGAATTTTTACCAAACTGCAAGACTAAAATAATCAGGGACGCAGGGCATTTCCTGACTATTGACCAATCAAAAATTGTCAGCGAAACTATTGTCAATTTTTTAGAAGAGGCCTAACTTAAAGTTTTGCGTAATATATTTAATAGAATTCAAACTTTGTATCTTTACAAAACTAAACTTTTCATCATACAAAAATGAATTTCCAGGTAGCTTCAGATTATAGTCCAAAAGGAGATCAGCCACAAGCGATCCAAAAATTGGCACAAGGGATTGTCGATGGCGAAAAATATCAGACTTTATTAGGTGTAACAGGTTCGGGCAAAACTTTTACGGTTGCCAATGTTATTCAGGAAGTGCAAAAACCTACTTTAGTTTTGGCTCATAACAAAACTTTGGCGGCACAATTGTATTCTGAATTCAAACAGTTTTTTCCAAATAATGCAGTTGAGTATTTCGTTTCATACTACGATTATTATCAGCCTGAAGCCTTTATGCCGGTAACCGGGGTTTTTATTGAAAAGGATTTATCGATCAATGAAGAATTGGAGAAAATGCGTTTAAGTACGACTTCTTCCTTACTTTCTGGACGACGTGATATTTTAGTGGTAGCTTCTGTTTCGTGTTTATATGGTATTGGAAACCCAGTTGAATTTCAGAAAAACGTAATTACGATTGAAAGAGATCAGGTAATTTCACGAACCAAATTATTACATAGTCTGGTGCAGAGTTTATATTCCAGAACAGAAGCAGATTTTAATCCGGGCAATTTTAGAATCAAGGGAGATATTGTAGAAGTTTATCCAAGTTATGCTGATGATGCTTTCAGGATTCATTTTTTTGGAGATGAGATCGAAGAGATAGAATCATTTGATGCCAAGACTTCGCAGGTTATTGAAAAATTCAAAAAGCTGACTATTTATCCTGCGAATATGTTCGTAACTTCTCCAGAAGTACTGCAAGGTGCAATCTGGGAAATTCAGCAGGATCTGGTAAAACAAGTCGATTATTTTAAGGAAATAGGGAAGCATCTGGAAGCAAAACGCCTCGAAGAACGTACCAATTTTGATTTAGAAATGATCCGGGAACTGGGTTATTGCTCCGGAATCGAAAATTATTCGCGTTATCTGGATGGAAGACAACCCGGAACAAGACCTTTCTGTTTATTGGATTATTTTCCCAAAGATTATTTGATGGTGGTCGATGAAAGCCACGTAACCGTTTCGCAGGTTCATGCGATGTTTGGCGGTGACCGAAGCCGAAAGGAAAATTTGGTGGAGTATGGTTTCCGCCTCCCGGCTGCAATGGATAACCGACCTTTGAAATTTGAAGAATTCGAAGCGATGCAGAATCAGGTTATTTACGTTTCTGCAACTCCTGCGGATTACGAATTGCAGAAAACGGATGGTGTAGTGGTTGAGCAGGTTATTCGCCCCACAGGATTATTAGATCCGGTTATTGAAGTAAGGCCAAGTTTAAACCAGATTGATGATTTGATTGAAGAAATCCAGGTACGTTGTGAATTGGACGAAAGGGTTTTAGTAACTACGCTGACCAAAAGAATGGCAGAGGAATTAGCCAAATACTTATCTAAAGTAGGCGTTCGTTGTCGTTACATTCATTCAGAAGTAGATACATTGGAACGTATCGAAATCATGCAGGATTTACGAAAAGGAATTTTTGACGTTTTAATTGGAGTCAATTTACTTCGTGAAGGTCTGGATTTACCAGAGGTTTCATTAGTAGCTATTTTAGATGCTGATAAGGAAGGTTTTCTTCGTAATCACAGATCGTTGACACAAACTATTGGTCGTGCAGCCAGAAATTTAAACGGAAAGGCGATTTTGTATGCCGATAAAACGACGGCAAGCATGCAAAGAACAATTGATGAAACCAATTATCGCAGAACGAAACAAATAAATTTTAATACTGAAAACGGAATTATACCACAGGCCCTAAACAAAAAAATAGAGAGTGCTTTTACTAAAAATCCCTTGGTGGAATATGAATTAGGCCATACTTTGGGAATGGTAGCAGAACCGGAAACCAAATATTTGTCGAAACCGGAGTTAGAAAAAATGATTCGTGAAAAACGAAAATCTATGGAAAAAGCAGCAAAAGAATTAGACTTTTTACAGGCTGCCAAATTGCGTGATGATATTAAAAAATTACAGGAGCAACTTTCTTAAAACTCTCGCATATTTCTTTTTAAAACCTTAATTTTGCAGTTCTAAAAAACATTCATTTTTTAATTTTATCAATGCTTTCAAATTTAAAGAATCATATCAATTCAAGATTTTCCTATTTAGAGCAAAAAAAACTTTTTCTTGCTGTTAGCGGTGGTTTGGATAGTATGGTTTTATTACATTTATTTCAGCAATTAGAGTTTGAAATTGCAGTTTTGCATTGCAATTTTCAGCTTCGCGGATTAGAAAGTTTTGGTGACCGGGATTTTATTCAATCCTATTGCGAAAAAAACAGCATTCCTGTTTATATCACTCAATTTGATACCAAAGCTTTTGCAAAAGACTATAAGCTTTCTACTCAGGTAGCAGCACGCGAATTAAGATATAGTTGGTTTTATGAACTTTTAGAAACTCATAAATTTGATTACATCTTAACAGCACACCATGCCGATGATAATCTCGAAACTTTTATTATTAATCTAAGTCGTGGTACAGGACTGGAAGGACTTATAGGTATTCCCGAACAAAATGATAAAATTATTCGTCCACTTTTGCCTTTTTCCAGGGACGAAATTCTAAAATATGCAAAAGAAAATAATATAGAATGGAGGGAAGACAGCAGTAATGCATCCAATAAATATCTGCGAAATAAAATTCGTCATGACTTGGTTCCAATCTTAAAAGAAATTAATCCTGATTTTTTGAAAGCATTTCAAAAAACACAATCCTATTTGCAGGAATCTAATGAAATGGCAGAAGATGCTTCGATCATGATTTATCAGCAGGTTGCAAAAGAAGAAGGTAATGAAATACATTTTGATTTAGAACAGTTAAAAAGATTACCGAATTACAAATCTTATTTGTATCAATGGCTAAATGAATTTGGTTTTTTAGCGTGGAATGATATTTATGATCTCACGGATTCCCAATCAGGAAAACAAGTTCTGTCATCACAATTCAGATTAATAAAAAACAGGACAACTTTGATTTTAAGCCCTGTTTTAGATGCTGATCCGAATGAAGAATATAAAATTGAGGAAAATGCTGCAGAAGTTAATTTTCCCTTAAAATTGAAGCTTTCTGCTGTGGATGAGATTACAATAGATTCAAATACAACTATATTTGTTGACGCAGAAAAAATCCGGTTTCCGATGATTTTACGTAAATGGAAAGAGGGCGATACTTTTCATCCTTTCGGAATGGAAGGGAAATCGAAAAAAGTCAGCAAACTTTTTAAAGATGAAAAGTTGTCACTGATAGAAAAAGAGAATACGTGGATTTTATGTTCTGATAACCAAATTGTTTGGGTGGTAGGGATCAGACAGGACGAACGATTTAAAATTGAAAAAATCTCAAACAAAATACTTAAAATTGAAATACAAGAATGAATTTAAACTCCAGTCATCAAGCCGTAATATTTAAAAGTTTTTGGAATAAGACTATTGTCTTTTTATTATTTTTGAGCTTTGCTTTTGTAAAAGTGGATGCTCAGATCCTGGAGCCTGTAAAATGGACAGCAAAAATTGAAAAGAAATCAGAAAGTAATTTTATTTTAATTTTTGATGGAATTATTGAAAAGGATTGGCATTTGTATTCTCAATTTACCCCTGATGGCGGTCCATTGCCATTAGAAATAGCATTTAAAAATCAAAAAGGAAATTATAATTTGGTTGGTAAAGCCAAAGAAGGAAAAACCAGAACAGCATTTAATGATATTTTTGGTGTCAATGAAACTTTTTTTGAAGGAAAAGCCCATATTGAACAAGAGATCACGATAATAAATCCTAATTTAAAAACCGTTGAGGCAGAATTTGATTTTCAGGTTTGTAAAG
This sequence comes from Flavobacterium piscis, assembly GCF_031457575.1. GTDB lineage: Bacteria > Bacteroidota > Bacteroidia > Flavobacteriales > Flavobacteriaceae > Flavobacterium > Flavobacterium piscis_A. The sequence continues at coordinate 237,917 of NZ_JAVDWQ010000005.1, forward strand.
AAGTTTGCATTAATCTTAATAAAAAATTCTCAATTGCAGTTCCTTCAATATTTAAAATTGATGCGATTGCTAATATTAAAGAGGCAAAAACTGATGAGACAAAAGCAACAGGTTTAGCAGTTGATACCTTAAATACTAGTACCAGTAAATCGCAGGCAGAAATTGTGAAAACCGAAGCTGACAATGTTAGTGCTAAAGTTGATATTCAGGCTCCGGGTTCGCCAAGAAGTTTGTGGTCAATATTTTTTGTTGCCTTCTTATTTGGATTTACTGCGTTGTTAACACCTTGTGTTTTTCCAATGATTCCTATGACAGTTAGTTTTTTTACTAAGCAAAGTAAAACGAAGGCTGCCGGAATCCGAAATGCCATTATTTATGGAATTTCGATTATTGTAATTTATGTTGCTTTAGGTTTTTTAGTATCCTGGATTTTTGGAGCTGATGCTTTAAATTCTTTGGCAACGAATGTCTGGTTTAATTTAGGGTTCTTTATATTATTAGTCATTTTTGCAACTTCTTTTTTAGGTGGATTTGAAATTATGTTACCAAATTCATGGGCAAACAAAGTAGACCGGGAGGCAGACAGAGGTGGAATAATAGGTATATTGTTTATGGCTTTGGCTTTAGCCATTGTTTCTTTTTCATGTACAGGGCCTATTGTAGGATCTCTTTTATTTGAGGCTGCTACTAATGGTGTTATAGGGCCTATTGTTGGAATGTTTGGGTTTTCTCTGGCTCTTGCATTACCCTTTATGTTGTTCGCCATGTTTCCGGGCTGGTTAAATTCATTGCCTAAATCAGGAGGATGGCTAAATACAGTAAAAGTAGTTTTAGGATTTTTAGAATTGGCCCTGGCCTTTAAATTCTTATCGAATGCCGACTTAGTTTTGCAATTACATTTATTGGAGAGAGAAGTTTTCCTTGTAATCTGGATAGCTATTTTTGGTGCTTTGGCTTTCTATCTGTTTGGAAAAATAACACTGCCACATGATAGCCCTTTGCAGCATATTTCTGTTGGAAGATTGTATTTGGGATTAATAACTTTAGCCTTTACGGTTTATCTTATTCCGGGACTTTGGGGTGCACCATTGAAATTGATTAGTGCTTTTCCGCCACCACCGCAATACAGCGAAAGTCCGTTTGGAGTTGGAGGTTCAGGTAATGTGGATTCATCGAAAGAATTGCCGAAAGGAGCAAAATTAGGTGTTCATGGTATTATTCTTTTTGATGATTATGAAAATGGTTTAGCTTATGCAAAGTTAGTTAATAAGCCTATTATGCTTGATTTTACAGGGCATGCCTGTGTAAATTGCAGAAAAATGGAAAATAATGTATGGTCTGATCCTAAGGTTTTGCCAATCTTAAAAAATGATGTGGTTTTAATATCACTATATGTTGATGATAAACGTGAATTGCCGTCTGATAAACAATTTATAACAACTTCAGGAGATAAAATTGAAACTATTGGAGATAAGTGGACGGAGTTCATGATCTCAAAGTATAAAACCAATACACAGCCTTTATATGTTTTAACGGATTTAAAGGGTAATGATTTAAATACTTTAAATCCCACAATTAGTTATGTGGGAGTAGATGAATATTTAGCATGGTTAAAAACAGGAGTTTCAAATTTCAAGTAATTCCCAAATGTTCTCAATAATAAGTCTTTCTTTAAATGGGTAGTTGAAAAAACTGATGGTTGTAATCTAGCCCCGATAGAGGTGATATCCTTGTGAAGTTTACGGAGCAAGATAAAACCGAAAGCGGGAATACTGGTTTAAAAGCCACGAAATGTCCGGCTCCTAATAATTACGATTGTATTCGAGGTTAAAATTAATTCAAACAAAAAGCACTCTGAAATCTTATTCCAGAGTGCTTTTTTATTTAAAAGATTGTATTATTTATAGGTATTCTCCGTGTTGGGAGATATCCAATCCTAATTCTTCTTTTTCTTCACTTACTCTTAGTGGAGTAATTTTGTTTACAATAAAGAACAATGCATAAGAAGCAGCAAAAGCAAAAATTGAAACAATTACTAAAGCTTTTAATTGAGTCAGGAATAAAGTAGCATCACCGAAAATTAATCCCTGATTGTCACCTACTGCTGAATTTATAGAATTAGAAGCAAATACTCCTGTTAACAACATTCCTACCATTCCTCCAACTCCATGACAGGCAAAAACGTCAAGGGCATCATCAATTTTTCCTTTAGGAAATTTACTAACAACAAGATTACTGATAACACTGGCGATAATACCAATTGCCAAAGCATGTGGAATGCTTACAAATCCTGCAGCAGGTGTGATGGCAACTAATCCTACAACTGCACCAATACATGCTCCCATTGCTGATAATTTATGTCCTAAAATTTTATCAAGGAAAACCCAGGCCATTGCCGCAGAAGCAGCTGCTATAGTTGTAGTCCCTAAAGCTTGTGCAGCCAGACTTCCTGCTCCAACAGCAGAACCGGCATTGAAACCAAACCATCCGAACCATAATAAACCTGTACCTAATAATACATAAGTAATTCTGGCAGGGTTAACTTTTTGTACTTTTCTTTTTCCTAAGAATATAGCTCCCGCTAATGCAGCCCAACCAGCACTCATGTGTACTACTGTTCCTCCGGCGAAATCTAAAACTCCCCATCCGAAGAATAATCCATCAGGATGCCAGGTCATGTGACATAATGGAGCATAAATTAATAATATAAATAAAACCATGAATAACAAATAGGCCCAGAAACGTACACGTTCTGCAAAAGCCCCAGTTATTAAAGCGGGTGTAATAATCGCAAATTTTGCCTGAAATAAAGCGAAAAGAATAAAAGGAATTGTTGGTGCTAATTCCCATGCAGTATTGGCACTTACTCCCTGAAAAAAGAGATTTGAAGTCGGATCGCCAATGAAACCTCCTAATGATGGTCCAAAGCATAATCCAAATGCAACAACTACCCATAGAACCGTAACAATTACCATTGCCATAAAACTTTGCAGCATAGTACTTATTACATTTTTCTTGCCTACCATACCTCCATAGAAGAAACCTAATCCCGGAGTCATTAACAATACAAAAGCAGTTGCAACAATCATCCATGCAGTATCACCTGTATCCATTTTTAGCTCGACAACGTGTGCACCTAATGTTTCGGATTCAGTAACAAATGAAATAGAAAAAATAGATAGTAAAAGAATTGTGATTAATATCACACTTAAAATAATTTTTCGCATAGTTATTTAGTTTTTAAAATTTTGATAAAAATATAAAATCATTTGACGCCCCCATTAAAAATAGTGTTCAATGTTTAATTTTTGTTAATTTTTCATTTTGACCCCCTTTGTTTTGCATCTATTTGTTAAAACATACTTAAAACTTATGATTTATTAATGTATGCTTGGAAGAAAGGACTATTAAATGCTATATACTACTACAAAAAAATAATTATAATTTAATTTTAAGAGAATTTCTAACTTAATTATGGTTGTTTTTATGAATTAGGTTGGATTATGATAAAAAAAGCACCAAATGATTATCACAAATGGTGCTAAAAAAGTAATTATTTTTGATTGTACTTTTCTTTGTATTTTTTATTCAATTTGGTCTGATGTGTTTCAAGGCTAATGGCTCTTCCCTGAATAAAAGCACTTGTCAATTGATTGGTTCTCATATCTAAGGCATCGCCTTCAGAAATAAACAATGTGGCATCTTTTCCTATTTCTAAAGAGCCACAAATTGCGTCAATACCTAATAATTGAGCTGTATTCAGGGTTATTAATTGTAGTGCTTTTTCTTTGTCCAGACCATAAGCGGCACATGTACCTGCTAAAAAGGGTAAGTTACGGGTGTTCATGCGTTCATGGTCACCACTATTTTCAAGTCCGACAACAATTCCTTTATCAATTAAAATTTTCGCCATTTTAAAAGGGGATCTAATATCCTGGTCATCGCTTGTTGGCATATCATGTACACGTCTTAAAAGTACACCAATATTATTCTTTTGCAATAAATCTGCCGTTTTATAGGCTTCAAAACCTCCAACAATTACTATTTTTTTTATTCCATTAGCTTTAGCAGACTGAATAGCATCAATAATTTGTTTCTCTTCATCGGCATGAATAAATAAAGTTTGTGAGCCATCAAAAAGCCCTTTTGTTGATTCGAAGATTAAGTTTCTTTCTTTTGAAGTGTCTCCTAAATAAGCTTTGGAGTTGATAAAAAAAGTATTTATTTCATTTACCTGTGTAGCATAATCTTTGTTAGGTTCAATTATTCCCGGTTCAAACCAATTTCCGGTTCTTCGAAATCCTGAAGGAAAGTTTAAATGCATTCCATCATTTTCTTTCATCAGGGCATCTTCCCAAGTCCAGGCATCAAGCTGAACTATTGAGGATGTTCCTGAAATTCTTCCGCCACGAGGAACAATCTGGGCAATTAAAATTCCGTTTGGACGAACTGTTTCAGTAACCTTTGAAGTTGAATTATAAGCAATAATACTCCTGACATTTGGATTGATGGTACCAATTTCCTCCTGATCATCAGAAGATTTTACAGCATCAATTTCAACTAATCCTAAAGTAGAATTAGGAGCAATAAAACCAGGATATACATGTTTCCCGCTGGCATCAATTGTGCTGTCATAAGCATTATCTGCAAGTCTGATTGTTGTGGCATCGGTGACTAATGTGAGTTTGCCATCCTTAAAACCTATGGCGCTATTTTCTATTATCTTTCCATTTCCTAAATGTGCCGTTGCATTTAGTATCAGGACTGATTTTGTTTGCTTAGGTGCCGGGACTTGCTGTGCTTTGGTTTGTATTGTCGTACATAAAACCAGCAGCAATATATATAGGTGTTTAACTGTCATAATGATGTTTTTTATTTGAAAAGCTTTTCTAATCCTTAGTATTGTTCCAAAGTGTCACAATGATATTCTTTTTTCTCTTTTTTTGTTGGCTCCTGGGTAGTCATTCCTTTGTTTTTTTCCTGAAGCATCTGTCCAATCAATTGATTTCTTTCTTTTGTGATGGCCTCTTGTTTTTCAAGGTCTTTTTCAATATCATAATAAACAACACCTTCAATAACCGTTTTTTCTGCTTTTGCATAAACTGATAATGGATTGTCGCTCCAAAGTACTAAATCTGCATCTTTACCAATTTTAATACTTCCAACTTTATCATCAATATGTAATAATCTGGCAGGATTAAGGGTTACAAATTTCCAGGCTTCTTCTTCCGGAATATTACCGTATTTTACAGCTTTTGCTGCTTCCTGATTTAGTCTTCTGGACATTTCGGCATCATCTGAATTATACGCAACAACTAATCCTTCATTGTGCATGATGGGACCGTTGTACGGAATGGCATCATTAACTTCGAATTTATAGGCCCACCAGTCTGCAAAAGTTGAGGCCCCAACACCATGCTCTTTCATTTTATCAGCAACTTTATACCCTTCAAGAATGTGAGTGAAAGTATTGACTTTAAAATTAAATTTATCAGCAACATTCATCAACATTAATATTTCAGACTCTACATAAGAGTGACAGGTAATAAAACGTTTTTTGTTCAGAATTTCAGCAAGCGTCTGCAATTCAAGATCAACTCTTGGAGCTTTTTCTTTTTTAGGATTGGCATTGAATTTTTTCCAGCTTTCATCATACTCTTTGGCACGTTGAAAATAATCGGTAAAAACCTGTTCAACTCCCATTCTGGTTTGAGGAAAACGAGTTGGATTAATATTTCCCCAATTGGATTGTTTGACATTTTCACCTAAAGCAAATTTGATAAATTTAGGTTGATTTTTATAAAGCATTTCATCAGGCGATAATCCCCATTTCCATTTTACAATGGCAGAACGACCGCCAATTGGATTTGCGGAGCCGTGTAATAATTGTGAGATGGTTACACCTCCTGCTAAATCCCTGTAAATGTTAATGTCTTCAGAATTCACCACATCTTCAATGGTAACTTCGGCAGTCGAATTATGACCGCTTTCATTTACACCTTTTGAAATAGCGATATGCGAATGCTCATCAATAATACCGCTGGTCAGATGTTTTCCTTTCACATCAATAATTGTTGCGGAAGCATCTGAAAGATTTTTACCAACAGCGACAATTTTTCCGTTCTTAACCAAAACATCAGTTTCAGTTAAAATCCCGTCTTTTTCGTTTGTCCAAACCGTCGCATTCTTAAACAATAAATTTTGTGCGGTTAATTTTTTTGAATTTCCAAAAGCAATATTCGGAAAAGTTATTGGTATAACCGGATTTGGCTTGTCTGCTTTTACGGTATCTTTTACAGCAATAAAAGGAGAAATTTTTACTGCTGTCCAGTTTACCTGATTACCATTATATAATTCTGCTTTCCCGGATATATTGTTAATGTTTTCTACAAATCCTGTTAAACGTGTAAAGTTAGATTTTATAGTATCGTTTGTTTTTATCAAAAGTGAAATCCAGTTTTTTGAAACAGAAAAAGTGTTTTTCACTTTTTTATCATTAGTAGTAGTGATTTCTGATTTTGGTGCTTCAGCAGTCCCGTCAATTTTCCATTTTAAAGTTTCATTTCCAATAGTCAGATTGTAATTCCCACGAATGTCTTTTGCACTCATGTCGTTTACAACATATTTCGTTCCCTGAACCCAATTCTCGTATAAGACTGTTTTTTCATCAAAAATTTCACCTGAAGTAATAACAAAGTTGGCATAACTTCCCGCTTTCAAACTTCCAATTTCATTGCTTTTTCCTAAAATTGCAGCCGGAATTGTAGTTAATGCCTCCAGGGCTTTTGTTTTGTCAAAACCATATTTGATAGATCTTAAAAGATTGGTTCTGAAATCTTCAGTCTTTTTCAATTTATCAGTTGTTAATGCAAATATGATTCCGTTATCAGAAAGCACTTTTAGGTTTGTTGGAGCCTGATTCCAAAAACGCATATCGGCCAATTCTATCTGATTCGATAAATAAGGATTAGAGACATCATAAGCTTCCGGGAAATTGATTGGAATAATGAATTTGGAATTGGTGTTTTTAATTTCTTCAATTCTTTCAAATTCATTCCCGCTTCCTTTTAATATATAATTCAAGCCAAATTCTTTTGCAATTTTAGCAGCCCTTAAACTATTTAGTTTGTCTTCTGAAGCGAGTATCTGGATTAGTTTTTCATTTTCTGCCAAAGCTTCCAATGATAAATCTTTCGTAATTGAATTTCCTTTTTTATACCAATCCAGATCCAGATACATTTGGCGAAGCAGGGCCATTGATCCCATTAAGGAACTAGGATAAGTCTGATTCGTTAATGCACTTCTGCTAAAAGAAAAGTGATTGGTTATTTTGTTGGAAATAATTTGGTTCCTGCTATCGGCATTATTCAAAGCCACCAGAACTCCTGTACCTTGCGCTATTCCGTCATGTATATGTGTCCCTACAATTCCAAAACCAGCCTTTAATAATTCTTCAGCTTTAGGCTGGTCGTATTTAAATGTTTCATATCCGTTTAATTCAGATAATATGCTTTCATTCCAATAACGCCCTGTTTTTTTTGTATCATAAACGGCATCTTCCCTGTTACGGGGTAAATTACGTTTTGGTTTTTCAATTCCAAAACTAGTGTAAACATCAATAAATGAAGGATAAATAGATTTGCCTTCAAGATTAATTGTAATCGCGTTTTTTGGAATGGTCACATTGTTGCCGACACCAATTACTTTACCATCCTGAATAAGTAAAGTCCCTTTTTCGATTTTTTGTGTTGGAGTAATGAAGATTACAGCATTGGTAAAAACTGTATAATTGTTATTTTTATTATGGACACTTTCATTAACAGGAAAGTATTCCTGAGCATGCATTTTTGTTAAAAAAACACTCAAAAAGAGGAGAAGAAAGGATTTTTTCATGTATAAGTCTGTAATTTTGTTATAAAAATATAAAATATATGTAATTATCCAAGTTTAATTTTTTCTATTTGTTTAGAATCTTATCTTTAATTTTTAATAAATTTTTGTAAGTCCTTTAAATTAGCCAGTTGACAATACTCATATGGAAAATAGAAATAAAATAAGATGGGGAATTATTGGTTTAGGAAACATAGCCAATCAGTTTGCTGTTGATTTAAGATTAATAGAGGAAGCCGAATTAGTTGCTGTGGCTTCAAGAAACATTGATAAAGCAAGAGAATTTGCCCTGAAGCACGATTGCAATACATTTTATGGTTCTTATGATGACCTTTTTGCAGACGATCAGGTTGATATTGTTTATATTGCAACTCCTCATGATTCCCATGCAGAATTAACAATTCAGGCAATGGAAAACGGCAAACATGTATTGTGTGAAAAGCCTTTGGCACTATCCTATAAAGATGCTGTGCGAATGACAGATGCTTCAAAAAAATATAATAAATTTTTTATGGAGGCTTTTTGGACACGATTTATTCCATCTGTTCGGGAGGTATTATCAAAAGTAAAAAGAGGTGAAATTGGAGAAGTGAAATATCTTAAAGCTGATTTTGCTTATTATAACAGTGAATTAGGAATGAGATTGACGGACAAGAAATTAGGAGGAGGGGCTCTTTATGACATTGGAGTTTATCCTCTGTTTTTATCCTATATCATGCTCGGAATTCCAAAAGAAATCACTGCAAAGTCTATTTACCATTCAACGGGTGTTGACTTACAAACTACTATGATTTTGGAATACCAGTCGGCTCAGTCAGTTTTACATGCCGGTTTAGTTTCTGCTTCTGATATGAAAGCTACCATTAGTGGCACCAAAGGAAGAATTGATATTGATTCTCCCTGGTTTATGACAGAAGGATATTCCATTATTGAAAATGAACAGGAAGAGAAATTTAAAATTCCGAATATTGGAAAAGGTTATGCGCATGAAGCAATTGAATGTCATGAGTGCATCAGGCAAAATCAGATTGAAAGTGAGCTTTGGTCACATCAAAATAGTTTGGATTTGAGTAAAATTACAGAAGAAGTGAGAAAACAGATTAAACTGGAATTCTAAAAAAACAATTCATTTACCCGATATTTTTTTCGATATAATCAGAACTTAATAAATACAAAGCACCCATGTACTTAATATTAAAGGAGATCAAATCACCAATTTTATATTTTTGAGTAGAATTAGAAATATCCAGTACTAACATATCTGAGCTTGCATCTACAATTGTAATTTCTTTATCGACAGCTTCCAGATATTGGGGTTGCATATCTAATAATCCAATATCCAGAATAGCTCTCAATGAAGTACCGCTAAAATCTTTAGTGTCTTGCATAGAAAAAGTATTTCCGGCAACGTTTTCGCCGAGCTCTCCAGTTGGAACATCTGGTTTTTCGGTTATTTCAATGATTTCTGCAAAAAGTTTAAAGACATCCTTATGCATTCCTTTAATTGTTTTTCCGGTAAACAAATCTTTTCCGAAAAATAAGGCCTCTCCAATTCTAAAATGATTTACAGCCATTGGTCGGGCATTTTTAAGAAGCAGAGGAATAGCAACAGATGTTCCGCCTGAAACCCACGGAATTGCAATATTGAATTTAGCTTCAATAAGTTGCTTGTACAAGCTTAATTGTATAAGTTTATCCTGAGTAGGCATTACTCCGCTAAGGCAATTTAAGTTTGTGCCAATTCCTGAAATTTCGATATTTGGCATTTTTATAATTGTGCCGTAAAAATCAATCAGATCTTCCCCCATAACACCTTCACGCAAATCTCCCATTTCAATCATGATGATGATTTTATGGGTTTTATTCTGCTTTTTAGCTTCATTCGAAAGCATTTGAATTGTATAAATTTCAGTATTAAAACTTACATCAGCATATTTCACTATGTTCGGAATACTTCGTTTAGCGGGAGGTTTTATATAAACCGTTTGAATATCAGGATCAAGGGATTTGATCTTTTTTAGATTACTTATCCTCGAATCATGTATTTCTTTGACTCCTAATGAAATAATTTCTTTTAGGTATAATTTATTTCCACATAAAAGCTTAGATACAACTCCCCATTCAATATTTTTTGATTCAAAAAGTGAATTCAGGAAAGTGTAGTTTTCTTTTAGCTTCTTTCGATATAATTTTATGAATGCCATTGGGCTTATTTTTATTGAATTAATTAATGCGGTTTATTTGATTAAACGCATTTCCAGATACTTATTCGTAAATCCAAGTTTCTCATATAATATTTTGGCAGGATTATCAGATTCTACATGTAGTGCGATATTTCCCTCAGTAATAGAAATAGCTTTTTCCATAAGCTTTTTTCCATAACCTTTTCCTCTTTCAGAATTGTCAACAGCAATATAAACCAGAATGTTCTCCGGAATATAACCTTTCATGCCTGTATTATTTAAAACTACAACTCCAACAATTTTCTGGCTGTCTAAGCCAACAACAATATTGCCACCCTTGTCAGGATTCATTACATAAGCTATAGATTGAAGAATATCTTCTATTTTGTCACCATACTGCTCCAAATGGGTATGCAAAAAAGCAGCAATGATTTCTGGAGTACATGTCTCGTCATATCCAGAAATTGGATTAATTAATTTAAATTCCATTTTTTAATTATTTATGCTGACAGAAAAATTTCAGCAGGTTACACAGATTGCAAAATTAATTGCTGTAGATTCCCAGAATTGGAAATCGAATTTACCGATAGAAATCGATGATATTTTTGCAAGATAGGCATAAATACTGGTTTTATTCTAATCGAAACTTGACTTTTTATTTTTCAGCTGTTTTGCAGACTTACATTTTTTGAATTTTAAAATTACTTTTTTGTATTAAAAAGGCTACATGTGATTATTTTTTATTAGATTTAAAAATATTTAATGAATAAAATTATGCTAGTTAAAGTTTTTGGAAGTGCTGTTTTTGGAGTTGAAGCCACAACGATTACAGTTGAAGTAAATATTGATAAGGGTATTGGTTATCATTTAGTGGGATTGCCCGATAATGCGATAAAAGAAAGCAGTTATCGAATAGCAGCGGCTCTTAAAAACAACGGATATACCTTACCCGGGAAAAAAATAACCATTAATATGGCTCCTGCCGACCTACGAAAAGAAGGCTCTGCCTATGATTTGACACTTGCAGTAGGGATCTTAGTAGCCTCAGAGCAGATAAAAGCTACTGAAATTGATCGCTATATTATTATGGGTGAACTCTCGTTGGATGGTGGTTTACAACCTATTCGAGGGGCTTTGCCAATTGCAATCAAAGCTAAGGAAGAAGGTTATAAAGGATTTTTTCTTCCAAAGCAAAATGTAAAAGAAGCCGCTATAGTTGCAGGATTAGATGTATATGGAGTCGAAAATGTTCAGGAAGTAATTGATTTCTTTGAAGGAAAAGGAACTCTTGAACCAACTACAATTGATACACGTGCAGAATTCTATAAAACCTTAGATTTTCCTGAATTTGATTTTTCAGATGTCAGAGGACAGGAAAGTATTAAACGATGTATGGAAATTGCCGCCGCCGGAGGTCATAATATTATTTTGATTGGTCCTCCCGGAGCAGGAAAAACAATGCTTGCCAAACGATTGCCAAGTATTTTACCGCCTATGACTTTGCGAGAAGCACTAGAAACTACGAAAATCCATAGTGTTGCAGGTAAATTAAAAGAAGTAGGATTAATGAGCCAGCGGCCATTTCGAAGTCCCCATCATACTATTTCAAATGTTGCCCTTGTTGGTGGAGGGAGTTATCCACAACCTGGGGAGATCTCAATGGCACATAACGGTGTTTTATTTCTGGATGAATTGCCGGAATTTAAAAGAGATGTTTTAGAAGTGATGCGCCAGCCTTTGGAAGACAGGGAAGTCACTATTTCCAGGGCTAAGTTTACGGTAACTTATCCTTCTTCTTTTATGCTGGTGGCCAGTATGAACCCAAGTCCGAGTGGTTTTTTTAATGATCCGTCTATACCGAATACTTCATCACCCCATGAAATGCAACGGTATATGAGTAAAATTTCCGGTCCTTTATTAGACAGAATTGATATTCACATTGAAGTTACACCTGTGCCTTTCGAGAAATTATCAGATGATAATAAAGCGGAGAGCAGTGTTTCAATTAGAGAAAGAGTTACGGCAGCTCGTGAGCTTCAGTCTGTCCGATTTGAAGAATTGGACAATGTTCATTACAATGCACAGATGAGCAGTAAATTAATTCGGGAATATTGTGTTCTTGACGAAAAATCGAAAGAGTTATTGAAAACTGCCATGGAGCGCTTAAATCTTTCTGCTAGGGCTTATGATCGAATCCTGAAAGTTTCGAGAACTATAGCTGACTTAGATGCTGCTCCCTATATAATTTCATCACATATTGCTGAGGCTATTCAGTATAGAAGTTTGGATCGTGATGGATGGTTGGGATAGATTAAAAAAAAAGACAACCGTTTCCAGTTGTCTTTTTTTATATAAACAGATTTACTATTTTTTAATTATGCAATTTTAGCAAGAATAAAATTGAATGTTGCACTAGGACGCATTGCTTTGCTTACTAACTCAGGAGTTGGTTGGTAATAACCACCAAGAGTTTGAGGTTTACCTTGAGCACCAATTAATTCTGCATCAATTTTAGCTTCGTTAGCCTCAAATTCAGCAGCGATTGGAGTGAAGATAGCTTTTAATTCAGCATCTTTAGTTTGGGCAGCCAAAGCCTGAGCCCAATAGAAAGCTAAATAAAAGTGAGATCCACGGTTGTCAATCTGACCTACTTTACGAGCAGGAGATTTATCGTTTGCTAAGAATTTATCGTTAGCCTCGTCAAGAGTTTCTGCTAAAACAATTGCTTTAGAATTATCTAAAGTTTGTCCTAAATGCTCTAGTGATGCACCAAGAGCTAAAAATTCTCCTAATGAATCCCAACGTAAATATCCTTCTTCTGTAAATTGCTCAACGTGTTTAGGCGCAGAACCTCCGGCACCAGTTTCGAATAATCCGCCACCATTCATTAACGGAACGATAGATAACATTTTTGCAGAAGTTCCTAATTCTAAAATTGGGAACAAATCTGTTAGGTAATCACGTAAAACATTTCCTGTTACAGAGATAGTATCCAAACCTTTGATGATTCTGTCTAAAGTAAATTCAGTTGCAGCAATTGGATTTAAAATACGGATATCTAAGTTTACAGTATCATAATCTTTAAGATATTTTTGAACTTTTGCAATTAATTCTCTGTCATGTGCTCTGTTTTCATCTAACCAGAAAACAGCCGGAGTAGCAGATAAGCGAGCTCTGTTTACAGCCAGTTTAACCCAGTCCTGAATTGGAGCGTCTTTTGCCTGACACATTCTGAAAATATCATTTGCTTCAACAGTTTGTTCCATTAAAACGGTTCCTTTGTTGTCTACTACACGAACAACTCCGTCAGCCTGCATTTGGAAAGTTTTGTCGTGAGATCCGTATTCTTCAGCTTTTTGAGCCATTAAACCAACGTTAGGAACACTTCCCATAGTTTTAGGATCAAAAGCACCGTGTTTTTTACAGAAATCGATAGTTGCAGTATAAAGTCCGGCGTAAGAACGATCCGGAATAACAGCGATTGTATCTTGTGCTTTTCCTTCTTTGTTCCACATTTGTCCGGAAGTACGAATCATAGCTGGCATAGAAGCATCTACAATTACATCAGAAGGAACGTGTAAGTTGGTAATTCCTTTGTCAGAATTAACCATTGCCAAAGCTGGTCCGTTTTCGATTGCTTTAGCAATATCAGCTTCTACTTCAGCCTGCTCAGGTCTTCCTGCTATTTTTGCATAGATATCACCTAAACCATTTCTTGTATCAATATTTAATTCATCGAACAGAGTTTCGTATTTTTTGAAAAGATCAGCGAAATAAACTTCAACGATAGCGCCAAAGATAATTGGATCCGAAACTTTCATCATAGTGGCTTTTAAATGCACAGAAAGTAAAACACCTTCTTTCTTAGCTTCAGCAATTGCTTCAGCAGCAAAAGACTTTAAAGTTTTTACACTTAAAACAGAGCTGTCAATTATTTCACCTGCTTTTAATGGAGTACTTGCTTTTAATACAGTAGTTGTACCGTCTTTAGCAACAAATTCAATTTTTACATCATTAGCTTCTGAAACTGTAAGCGATTTTTCACTTCCGTAGAAATCACCGTTTGGCATTGAAGCCACTTTAGTTTTTGAGTCAGCAGACCATGTACCCATTGAATGTGGATTTGCTTTTGCAAAGTTTTTTACTGCTCTTGGTGCTCTACGGTCAGAGTTTCCTTCACGGAGAACAGGATTTACAGCAGATCCTAAAACTTTAGCATATTTTGCTTTGATTTCTTTTTCAGCATCATTTTGAGGCTCTTCAGGAAAATCAGGAATTTTGTAACCGTGAGACTGCAATTCAGTAATAGCCGCTTTTAATTGCGGTACAGATGCAGAAACGTTTGGCAATTTGATGATGTTAGCCTCTGGTTGTGTCGCTAATTGCCCCAATTCAGCCAAAGCATCTCCGGTTTTTTGAGTATCTGTTAAAACTTCAGGGAAATTGGATAAAATTCTGCCTGCTAACGAAATATCTCTTGTTTCAATAGCGATACCAGCCGTAGCTGTAAATGCCTGAACAATTGGTAAAAAAGAATAGGTCGCTAATAAGGGCGCCTCATCTGTTAAGGTGTAAAAGATTTTTGAATTCTGTGTCATTTTTTTTTTTTTTATAATCGTATCGCCAAAGAATGACGATGTGAAAGGTATAGTCGGCTCAAAATGAGCGGAGCAAATATAATAAAAACAGTCCGAAAACGGTATAGTTTTACCAAGAAACCCTGAAATTAATAGATTGTTATTTGAGCGACTTTTAATTATGAAATCAATGATTTTAATATTGAAAAATTATGGTTTTGATATTTCAAAAAATAAGTCAAAAAAAAAACTCGTTTCAAATTACTTGAAACGAGTTTTTTATAACAAAGAGATAAATAATTATCTTCTTTTATCTTTAATCTTAGCTTTTTTACCAGTAAGTTCTCTAAAGTAGAAAATTCTGGCTCTACGAACTGCACCTTTTTTGTTGATTTCAATTTTTTGTAAAGCTGGTAAGTTTACCGGGAAGATACGCTCAACACCAATAGCTCCGGACATTTTACGAATAGTAAAAGTTTCTGTGTTACCAGAACCTCTTCTTTGAATAACAACTCCTTTAAAAAACTGAGTTCTTGTTTTTTCACCCTCTTTAATTTCGTAGTAAACTGTGATAGTGTCTCCAGCTCCAAAAACAGGGAAATCTTTTTTAGCAACTAATTCGGTTTGAACGAATTTCATTAAATCTGCCATGATATCTTATAATTATGGTTTTTATATAGAGCAACATTCACGGATCTCGCCAGAGGTTAGTCTAATTCGGGTGCAAATGTAGAAAATAATTATAAATTATGAATTATAAATTATGAATTATTTTAAGTTGTTGATAAAATGGTAGTTAGTCTCAGTTTTTAGTCTCAGTTACCAGATTGGATTCGTAACAAACTGAGACTGAAAACTGAGACTGAAAACTTTAATGTTCCTCCAGTAAATCCGGGCGTCTGTTTTTCGTGTGCTCATAGGCCATATCCTCACGCCATTTGTCAATTTTGGCAAAATGTCCGCTGGTTAAAACTTCCGGCACTTTCCATCCGTTATAGTCTGCGGGTCTGGTATATATAGGTCCTGAAAGTAAATTATCCTGAAAACTATCTGTCAATGCCGAAGTTTCATCACTTAAAACGCCTGGAATCAATCGGATTAATGCATCAGACAAAACAAGGGCACCTAATTCACCGCCGGATAAAACATAATCGCCAATCGAAATTTCTTTTGTAATAAAATGATCCCGGACACGCTGATCTACTCCTTTATAATGTCCGCATAAAATGATGATATTTTCATACATCGACATCGTATTGGCCATTTTCTGGTTCAGAGTTTCACCATCTGGTGACATATAAATGATTTCGTCATATTCACGTTCAGTTTTCAAATGTGTAATGCAGGCATCGATCGGCTGAACAGTCATGACCATTCCGGCACCACCGCCAAACGGATAATCGTCTACACTTTTTTGTTTGTTGGTTGTATAATCACGTAAATTATGAAAATGAACTTCTACCAGACCTTTGTCAATGGCACGTTTCATAATCGAAGCTTCAAAAGGGCTTTTTAATAACTCAGGCAAAATCGTTATAATATCAATTCGCATTTTATTTTTTCATGATTTCTAAGTCACAAAGATACAAAGTAAATATTTGAGAATTTTAAAGTTTAATGATAGGAATCCTGCTCTGAATTTTTACTACTTAAAGAATCAGGCTGATTAAGGTTAAATTTCAATAATTAGATTTGAATTTTAAATTAATTAGGGTAAAATGTTAAATATTTGGTTATTAATAGTTTGTATTTAAATAATTGTTAATTTAGTAAGAAAATAGTTGTGAATTATTTAAAAATAAATTTATGAAAAAACTTTTTTCATGGACTATTTTGGGAGTTCTGTTTTTAGCATGCTCCGGTACTAAAAATACAGGAGAGAAATGGATGGGAGAATACAAAAATAATCTTATCAAAAATTGGGGGCCGCCTATACGCATATTGAATAATGCAGAAAGCGGAGAAATACTCGTTTATGCAGAACAGGTATTTCTGAATTCAGATAATTCAAAAGGCTCAAAAATAGCGGGTCAAAATTATTGGAATTATAATTATATGTATGTCAATAAAGAAGGAGAAATCTTTTCAGTACGAAGCGAAAAGCAAAATTTTCCACCTCAGGCTATTGATTCTCAAAAAATGATTGGTATGAATTTATTGACTGTGAAATGAATCTTTTATTTTAGCAGGCAAGCTTTTTTTTAAATACATTAGCGAAATGTATATGAAAAAAATAGCAATTCTTATTTTTATATTGTTTTGTTCATGTAACAAAAACAAAGAAAACCAATATTTCGAGCGTATTGAAGATAATGATATTCAATTGTCTCAACCGGTTGAAGGAGAATGGTTGTTTTCCCGTAAAGAAAAAGGACAAAGCTTTGAACAGTATGAGAAATCCAAACATATTGTTCCTGCAAAAGATTCCAACATCATTTATATAAGACCAATCGGAAATTTTAATTCCCTGCAAAAGAAACAAATTGATTTGTTGAGGGAATACTTAGAAATTTATTTTCAATTAAAGACTAAAACTTTAGAAACAGTCTCTAATGATATAATTCCTGATTCTGCCCGAAGAATCGGATATGAAAATAACGAACAGTTTTTAGCAGGGTATCTTTTAGACAGCGTTTTAAAAAAAGAGAAACCCTTGAACAGAATTGCCTTAATGGGACTTACAGAAATTGATTTGTTTCCTAAACCGGAATGGAATTATGTTTTTGGATTGGCGTCCTATCGGGATAAGGTTGGAGTAAGCTCAATATATAGGTTGCAGAATGGAAAACTGACTTCTCAAAATTTTAATTTGTGTTTGTCCCGACTTCTCAAAGTAAGTTCTCACGAAATTGGACATATGTTTGGTTTACACCATTGTATTAGTGCCAATTGTGTAATGAATGGTACAAATAGCTTAGCCGAAACGGATAAAAATCAGATAAGATTATGCTCTCTTTGTCAAAAGAAACTAAATTCCTGTATAAAATATGATAATAAAAAAAGACTATCAGAATTAGAAAAATATTTTAAAAGGAATAATTTAATTGAAGAATTTCAATTGATGAAAAAAGATATTGCTGTCACTCAATAAAATAAAATGGGAACAAGAAGAAACTTTATAATAAATACCAGCTTAGCCACAACGGCAGTTTTGACTTTACCATCATTAGCATTTACTATGAATAAAAAAGAAATTGGTTTGCAATTATATACGTTGCGAGAAGAGTTTTCCAAAGAAGTAAAATCAACTTTAGAAAAAGTGGCAGCAGCAGGTTATACAACTGTTGAAACATATGGTTTTTCGATAAAAGATCAGTTTTGGGGGTTATCTCCAATCGAACTAAAAGAAATATTGGATAAAAACGGATTAAAAGCCGTGAGCGGACATTATAATTCAGAAAGCTTTTTAGCAGATGAAAATACTGCTGAACTCGAAGCTGCAATTGTAGCAGCTAAAGTTTTAAAGAGTGAATATTTAACCATTCCGTGGCTCGATGAACCTTTGAGAAAAAATAGTGCAGACTATAAAAAGATTGCCTCACGACTAAATGTAGCTGGTAAAATGTGTAAAGATGCTGGTTTAAAACTGGCATACCACAATCATGATTTTGAATTTAAAAAACAGGAAGGAATTACAGGTTTCGAAATTTTGTTGAAAGAAACTAATAAAAACCTGGTAGATTTTGAATTGGATTTATATTGGGTAATTTATTCAGGATTCGACCCATTGCAATTATTTAAAGATAATCCCGGGCGTTTTACAATGTGGCATGTTAAAGACAGGGATAAACTTAATCCTGTTTTGAATACTGCAGGGTATGGCTCAATAGATTTTAAACCTATTTTTAAACAAGCAAAATTATCCGGAATGAAACACTTTTTTATAGAACAGGAAAATAATTTTAGCATCAGCTCTTTTGATTCAATAAAGACAAGCCGCGATTTTATGGTAAAAGAATTGATTTAAATTTACTCATCAAAATGCACTATTTTTGTAAAGTTAATTTATTGAAACAATAATATGGAAAGTTCTGTTACAAGTAAAGAGTTTCTTTTTGGAGAAGAAATTCAGTGGGAAGCCGTTGGAGAAGGTGTGAAACGTAAAATTTTAGCTTTTGATAATCGCGTCATGCTGGTTAATGTATATTTTGAAAAAGGGGCTATCGGCGCTTTGCATGAACATTATCACACACAGGTTACCTATGTTGCTAAAGGTAAATTTGATGTAACCATAAACGGAGTTACAAAAATGCTAAAAGAAGGAGATAGCTTTTATATTCCGCCACATGCCATTCATGGTGTTTTATGTTTGGAAGAAGGAATGCTGACAGATGTTTTTAGTCCAATGCGAGAAGATTTTATGAAATAATATTTTTTTTATAAAATCAGCAGAATTGGCAAAATGAAGAGTTGATTTGGGTGTCAGTTTGAAAAATTTATAGATTTTTTAAAGTTTTGATAAAAATTAGATTGGTATTTTTGCTTCATGAATTTATCCAAAACGAATGTCCTGTTTATGGCAGTTTGCACAGGACTAATTGTTGCAAATCTGTATTATTGCCAGCCTCTTATTGTTTTAATAGCCAACGAATTTAAAATTCCTGAAGCCAATGCCGGAACAATAACCTATCTCACACAGGCAGGTTATGCCATCGGATTGTTTTTTATGGTGCCGCTTGGCGATAAGATTGAACGTAAAAAACAAATTTTAATGACCACTTTTGCTTCAGTAATTGCATTAATTATTGCAGCTACTTCCAAAAGTTTCCTTATACTGCAAATTGCTTCTTTACTTATCGGAATCACTTCTATAGTACCACAACTTATTCTGCCCTTGGCAGCATCATTAAGTGATCCGGAAAAACGTGGAAAAGTTATCGGCACAATTATGAGCGGATTGCTTGTTGGTATTTTATTATCCAGGACTTTAAGCGGATTTATAGGTCAGGTTTTAGGCTGGAGATCAATGTTTTGGATCGCTGCCGGCATCTGCCTTCTGATATTTTTTGCCATTCAAAAGAAATTCCCTGTCAATAAACCACAATTTGATGGTACTTATGGACAATTAATACAGTCCCTTTTTACATTAATTAGAACACAGCCCGTTCTACGCGAGGCAACTCTGATTAATGTATTTTGTTTTGCTCAGTTTGGTGCTTTCTGGACAACAATGGTGTTACTTCTTTCAGGTGAGCCATTTAATTTTAATAGTGCAACAATAGGCCTTTTCGGAATTGTAGGTGCTTCCGGAGCTTTGGCAGCACCGTTGGTTGGTAAAATGGGAGATAAAAAAAATCCCAGAATAGCAGTAGGTTATGGTTGTTTATTGATGTTAATCAGCTTTATTATTTTCTATTTCTCTATTGAAAGTATAATTGGGGTGGTTATTGGGATTGTTTTTATCGACATTGGAATCCAGGGAGTTCACATTTCTAATCAAACCCGGGTTTATTCGTTATTGCCGGAAGCCAGAAACAGATTAAATACCGTATTTATGTCTTTTAGCTTTTTAGGAACAGCTGCAGGTTCGGCTTACGGATTATTATTGTGGAAAGCAGGGGGATGGCATGCAGTTGCTATTGGTTGTGGAATTTTGGCAATATTATCTTTATTAGTTTACGGTTTCACATTCAAATCAAATCCTAAAAAAGAGAATGGACAAAAATTGATATAAAATTAATTCGTAAATTTGCAGTCAAATTAAAAATTACAACAATGGAAAACGGAATATATGCTAAATTCAACACTAGTAAAGGTTCGATTTTAGTAAAATTAGCACACGACCTAGCACCAGGAACCGTAGGGAATTTTGTAGCTCTTGCAGAAGGAAATATGGAAAATAAAGTAAAGCCTCAAGGAAATAAATTCTATGATGGATTAACATTCCACAGAGTTATTCCAGATTTTATGATTCAGGGAGGATGTCCTAAAGGAACAGGAACCGGAGATCCGGGTTATAAATTTGATGATGAATTTCACCCAAGTTTAAAACACGATCGTCCGGGAGTTTTGGCAATGGCAAATTCAGGACCTGCAAGTAACGGTTCTCAATTTTACATCACTCACGTTCCAACTTCATGGTTAGATGGAAAACACACTGTTTTTGGACATGTAATCGAAGGACAGGATATCGTTGATGCTATTGCACAAGGTGATGCTCTTAAAACTGTAGAAATCATCAGGGTTGGAGAAGAAGCTGAAAAATTTAATGCTATTGAAGCTTTTGTTGGTTTAAAAGGTGCTCGTCTAAAAAGAGATGCAGCTTTAAAAGCAGAATCAGAAGCAAAAATGGAGCAATTGGCTGCTGGTTTTGATAAAACGGATAGCGGTTTACGCTACAAAATGATTCAAAAAGGAGACGGTAAAAAAGCAGAAGCTGGTAAAACTGTTTCTGTACATTATGAAGGTTCTTTAGAAACCGGAAAAGTTTTTGATTCATCTTACCCTCGAAAAAAACCAATCGAATTCAGATTAGGTCAGGGTCAGGTTATTGAAGGCTGGGATGAAGGTATTGCTTTATTACAGGTAGGAGATAAAGCCCGTTTTGTAATTCCATCTGACCTGGCTTACGGAGCTGCCGGAGCTGGAGGAGTTATTCCGGCAAATGCAACTTTGATTTTTGATGTTGAATTAATGGATGTAAAGTAGCATTTTAGATACAATTTAATTTTGTTTTAAATAAGAGTCCCATTCGGTAGTCGAATGGGATTTTTTTATATTTACTTCAAAATAAAGCAATCCAAAACAATGAAATTAAAAACCTTAACCCTTACCACAGCTGTATTTTTTTTGTTTTCATGCGGAACAAAACAAGTTGCAACAGCTACGACAACAACTCCATCTGCAACAGTAGCAGAAGGCCATGAAGCTGAATTGACTCCTGAATTAGCAGAGAGTAAAAACTTGTACGAAAACAGTTGTGTAAGATGTCATAAATTATATGAGCCAAAGAAATTTACTCAGGATGAATGGAAGCCAATTTTGACAAGAATGCAGAAAAAAGCGAAGTTAGATGATGTTCAGATAGCTTCAATATCTAATTATATTACATCGCAATTATAAAATATTTTCTGCAAAGCATTCTCATGGAATGCTTTTTCATTGGTCTCAGATATAGTTTACAACCAGGTACTTTAGTAGATTTTGCTTTGGTTTCAAAAAAAAATTAGCCACAAATTACCCAAATTATTAGTGCTAATTCGTGTAATTTGGGAGGTAAAATAGTGTTACAAGCTTGCAGGCTTTCAGTCTGCAACCAAATCTATTGACTTTCAGGTTTATAACGGTTTAGTCATTTCCATTTGATGCTGCAGCCGATACTTGGTTTTTGAATTTCATTTAGAGTTCTGTTATAAATTAATGCATCAATAGCATTTCGCAGATCACTTCCGCTTAAAGGAATTCCGTTATTAGGTCTTGAATCATCTAATTGACCGTGGTAAAATAATTGGTCCTGACTATCAAACAAATAAAAATCAGGTGTACAGGCAGCATCAAAAGCTTTTGCTACTTCCTGACTTTCGTCGTATAGATAAGGGAAATCAATTTTGTTTTGAAAAGCAAATTCAGTCATCATTTCAGGTGAATCCTGAGGAAATTTTTTAACATCGTTACTGGAAATGGCAATTATTCCAAGTCCCTGTACACGGTAATCATTGGCAATCATAATAATTTCATCAAGAACGTGAAGAACAAAGGGACAATGATTGCACATAAAGATAACCAATGTTCCTTTTGAGCCCTTTAAATCCTGAAATGAATAGATGTAGTTAGAATTGGTATCTTTTAATTTGAAGTCTGGAGCAGAAGTTCCAAGCGGAACCATTTTTGAAGGAGTTTGTGCCATGTTGGGAGTGTTTATTCAAAATTAAATTTAAATTCTGAATAAGAGCCACTTTAATTAAAAAATATCCAAAAAGACTGTATCAGGAATTTAGTCTTTTTGGATATATTGATGAATTTAAGAATTAAGGAAATTCAGCAAATCCGTATTTAATTTATCTTTATCAGTATAAAACAGTCCGTGTGGTGCTCCTTCATAAACTATATAGGTATTATCAGCTATTGATTCTGAAGCTTTTTTCGAGGTAAGTTCAATAGGCACTATTTTATCATCATCACCATGAATAATTAAGGTTGGTACATTTACTGTACGCAACTCATCCCTGAAATCTGTATAGGAAAAAGATTCAGCACATTTTAAAGTAGCGCGAGGCGATGCAAATGAACATAACATTCTGTAATATTCTAATAATGGATTGCTTAACGGTTTGTTGATAATGTTTACACCAAAAAAAGTTTTCCCAAAATTATCTACAAATCCTATTCGGTCCTCTTTAATTGCTTCAGCGGTAGTTTCGCTTTTTTCTTTTGGATGTCCCTCAGGGTTGTCCTCAGTTTTTAGTAAAAAAGGAATAATGGAAGAAATTAATGCCGCTTTAGTAACCCCTTTTCCTCCATAACGGCTAAAATAGCGGACTACTTCACCACCGCCCATAGAAAAACCGACAAGCGTTGCATTTTCTAATTGAAGTTGTTCGATAATTTCTTTTAAGTCATCTGTTAAAGTATCATAATCATAGCCATCCCACGGTTGTGAAGATTTTCCAAATCCACGGCGATCATATGCAATTACTCTATAATTATTTTGTACTAAAAAATCAATTTGATATTCCCACATTTCATTAGAGAGTGGCCAGCCATGTATCAGGATTACAGGCTTGCCTTTTCCATAATCTTTTACATATAGCTTTACATTTTCGGCGGTTTCTAAATATTTATCAGTAGATTGTTGTGTTATATTAAATTCAAGATTTTTAAGGGACGGATTGTTGTTAAATAAAATATTTTCCATTTTTTATAAATTTTAGAATATTAGTTTTTACTATACATTTGTAAAAATAGAAATTTACTAACCATATAAAGTTATAGAATTAGCGCTGATACTTACAGCATTAATAGATTTGAAGATTATGACAAAAAGTGATTTAACCTGGACTGAATTTGAAAAAACTGATATGCGTGTAGGAACAATAATAGAAGTCAATGATTTTCCGGAAGCCAAAAAACCGGCATTTCAACTAACAATTGATTTCGGTAAAGAAATTGGTTTCAGAAAATCATCAGCACAAATTACTAAACGCTATCAAAAAGAAGATTTAATCAATAGACAGATAGTTGCGGTCATTAACTTTCCTAAAAAACAAATAGGTAAATTTATGAGTGAATGTCTGGTGCTGGGAGCAATAGGCGAGGAGGGTGACGTAATTTTATTAGCTCCCGATTTTAAAATCGATAATGGATTGAGGATTGGTTAGTTTGGTATTTAGTATTCAGTCATAGTTTTCCGTCACAGTTTTTTATTATTTAACGGTAACGGAAAACTATGACTGAATACTAAGAAATTTTCTCAATCAATTGTTGCAAAATCAACTGCCCTTCATCCCAATATTTTAAATCCGAATCTGAGTTAATGTGTCCTTTTTGCCCCACATTTACAAAATCGCTTCCCCATATTCTGGCAAAATATTCTTTTCTTTCAAAAGAAGCATAAGGATCATTTTCGCTGGCTACAACTATGGATGGAAAAGGTAATTTATAAATAGGCATGGGAGAAAAATTCCGGATGCATTCCGGAGTATGCTGAGGTGAATCTACATCGGCAGGGGCCACTAATAAAGCACCAACAATATTTTTATTATTATTTGAAGCTGCCCAATGCAAAACTAAAGAAACTGCCAGGCTATGGGCAACTAAAATGGTAGGGCCAGTCAATTTTAAAATTTCCTGGTTTAAGCGTTCCAACCATTCCTCCAGCACAGGTTCGTCCCAATTGTCCTGAACAACTCGTATTGAGTTTTCGAATTTATTATGCCAAAACGTTTGCCAATGTTTTTCACCAGAGTTTCCAAGTCCCGGTAGTAGTAGTAAGTTTGTATCCATTTCTGGGAATTAATTGGGTATTATTTTTTAGTTTGTTTCTCTTTTAAAATTCGGTTTACTTCATTTACAAGCAAAGGAAAACCAGGTTCGGTCATTCCGTGACCATAACCGTCTAATTCAAAAAGCCGGGTTTGTTTATGCCCAACTAATTTCATCATACGCTCCATATAAGCGTTTTCTTCATATCGCCCCAGCATTTCTAATTCGCGATCTCCTGTAATTAATAAAAGAGGAGGGGCATCTGAACGAACATGGAATAAAGGTGCAAACGTATCAATAGTTGGTTGTTTTTCCGGAATTCCATTTTCTTTTCTAATTTCAAAATGGGTAATACATTGACCGCTGAACGGAATAAGTCCGGAAATTTTATTAGCGTCAATTCCTTCTTTTTGCAGCCATTTTTTATCCAGACCAATCATCGAAGATAAATAACCTCCGGCAGAATGCCCTGAAACAAAAATTAAGGTAGTGTCTCCACCGTAATTTTTGATATTGTTGAAAGCCCAGGCTACAGCTGCGGCTGCATCTTCAATGCAATTTACTGCTTTTACTTTTGGCGATAATCTGTAATTGACGCCAATAATCGCAAAACCTTTGTTTTTTAAAGCTTCTGGGATTTCCTTATTTCCGCCTGTTAGCCCTCCTCCATGAAACCATACTATTGTGGCAAATCCTTTGATGTTTTTTGGGTAATAAATATCCAGGACACAACGCTCGCCAATATAGTGGTCTGATTTATTTTGTACTGCGCTGTAATACTGAATATTTTCTTTTACATCATATTCTGATTTTTGGGCAAAAGAGGAAAATCCAATAATAAAAAGGCAAAGTGATACTGCTGTTTTTTTCATAATATACATTATTTATTCAACTTTAAAATCACCTTCTAAACCATTTTCTGCATGAGAAGCGATCCAAAATTTGAAATCTCCGGATTCTGTTTTCAGTTCCAATTTATCATTATAAAAAGCAAGATCTGAAACAGGAATGGAGAATTGTACGGTTTTAGATTCTTTTGATTTTAATTCGATTTGTAAAAAATCTTTAAGTTCCCTAACTGGTCTTACAATGCTTCCGGTAATATCACGTACATACAACTGAACTGTTTCTGTTCCTGTTTTGTCTCCGGTGTTGGTAATAATAGCTGACACAGTTAATTTCTCATTATTTTTAAGATTCGGTTTTTCAATTTTTAAATTATCGTATGAAAAGGTAGTATAGCTCAATCCAAATCCAAAAGGAAACTGAGGCTCATAACCGGCATCAAGATAATGGGAATTATTGCCTAACGAACTTTGCCATGCTTCAACCGGAATGTCCTGAATGGCTACAAAAGTTTGAGGATCTGCTGGTCTTCCTGTATTAGGATGATTGTAATAAATTGGAATCTGGCCAACTTCTTTTGGCCAGGTCACAGGCAGTTTTCCGGAAGGATTTATTAATCCAAGCAATACATCAGAAATTGCCGGGCCTGCCATAGTTCCAGGATGCCACGCCATAATTACGGCATTTACTTTTGGTAAAACAGCTCCCAAAGTTATAGGCCTTCCTGCCATCAATATTAATATAATTGGTTTTCCTGTTTTTTGTAATTCAGCTATTAATTTTTCCTGTAAACCGGGTAAATTGATATTGGCCCTTGAATGTGCTTCTCCGGAAAGAATGGCTTCTTCTCCGGCAAAAAACAAAATAACATCTGATTTTTTAGCTTTTGCGATTGCTGATGCAAAGCCTTCTTCAGATAATGATCGGCTGTGTGAAAGTCCTGATGCATACAATACATTATTTTGTCCAAAACTGTTTTGTAGCGCTTTAAGAGGTGTTTGGGAATCTTCTTTGTTGCCATCAAATGTCCAGGTTCCTAACTGCTCTCTGGGTGCATCTGCTAATGGGCCAATTACCGCTATTTTTTCATTGGATTTTAAGGGCAGGATTCCATTTTCGTTTTTTAATAAAACACAGCTTTTACTGGCTGCAGTCCTGGCAGTTGCCAAAGCATCGGCATTTAATAATGAAAATTTCTCGCGGTCTTTAAAATAAGGATTTTCAAAAACCCCGGCTCTGAATTTTATTCGAAGAATATTACGAACCATTTCGTCTAACTGTTTTTCAGAGATTTTCTTTTCTGCAATCAGTGTTTTTAAGTGATGTGCATAGGATAAACTGGTCATTTCCATGTCAAGTCCTGCTGATGCTGATTTAAGTGCCGCATCTTTTTCATCGGCAGCAAAACCATGTGGAATCATTTCTGTTACGGAGTTCCAGTCACTTACAACAAAGCCGTCGTATTTCCATTCTTCCCTTAGGATTTTTTTGAGTAAAAAGCTATTCCCTGAAGCTGGTATTCCGTTAAGGTCGTTAAATGAACTCATAAAAGTTGCTGCTCCTGATTTTGCTGCTGCTTCAAAAGGTTTTAAATATATATTCCGAAGTAATGATTCAGACATACTAACAGTATTATAATCTCTTCCGCCTTCTGCTGCTCCATACGCTGCAAAATGTTTCGCGCAGGCCAAAATTTGTCCGGGAACAGAAGGGTCATTTCCTTGAAATCCTTTAATATAAGCCACTCCTAATCTGGATGCCAGTAAAGGATCTTCTCCAGGTGATTCTGCTATTCTTCCCCAGCGGGCATCTCTGGCAATATCTACCATTGGGGCAAATGTCCAGTTGATGCATCTTGAGTAGGATTCATTGGCCGCTATTTTTGATGTTTTTTCAACTAAATCCATATCCCAGGAAGCCGCCAAGCCTAACGGAATCGGAAAAATAGTTTTGTATCCGTGAATAACATCCCTGCCAAATAGTAATGGAATGTGGTTCGGGCTTTCCTCAACAGCTATTTTTTGTATTTCAAGTACAAGGTTAGGTTCTGTCAGGTTTAAAATGGCTCCAACAACCCCCATTCTTACTTCACTCTTAAGTTCTTCAGATAATCCTTTACTACGACTTGAAGTTCCTTTGAGGCATGCCTGCCCGATTTTTTGTTCCAAAGTCATATTTTTTATGACTTTGTCAATTTTTTTCTCAATATTCAAATCGGTTTTTTGGCTGTATGATATTGAAATTATCCAGATAAAAAATAATAAACAATATAATGGTTTTGTGGTTAATGTTTTCAAGGTTAGCTATTTTTGATTTAAATATATAAAAAAAGTCCAAAATGAAAAACATAATGGACTTGTACTTTTTAAAAAGTTATTTAGGACTAAATATCGTCGAAATCAATATCGGTAAAGCTGGATACCTGACTTTCTGGTTTATCAGAAGCATATTCTTTTTTAAAATCTTTTTGGTGTCTTTCAGATATTACTTCTTCGCCTTTGTGATTAAGGACATATGAGGTCATATCTTCAAGAATTTCGGCGAAAGCACTAAAATCTTCTTTATACAGGTAAATTTTGTGTTTTTTAAAATGAAAAGAACCATCCTCTTCCGTAAATTTTTTGCTTTCAGTAATTGTAATATAATAATCGTCAGCTTTGGTTGCTCTTACATCAAAGAAATAAGTTCTTCTTCCTGCTCGTAATACTTTAGAAAAAATCTCTTCTTTTTCTAACATGTCGTTTTCTCTCATAATACGTTCTATCATTTTTGGAATTAATAGTACTCAAAAATCATAAAAATTTATCTATTACGCAACAATTAAAGTGATTCTTTTTCTGAAAGTTGTTTTAAATATAACGTTGAATAATAACCGTCCTGATTTATTAATTGATTATGAGAACCTTGTTGAATGATTCGGCCATCTTCTAAAATAATTATTTTATCTGCATTTTTTGCCGATGAAACGCGATGACTAACAATTATTGTAGTTTTATCCTTGCAAATTTCAAATAAATTATTCAATATGGTTTCCTCTGTTTCTGTATCAACTGCAGATAAGCAATCGTCAAAAAGTAAAATGGCCGGTTTTTTAACAATAGCTCTTGCTATAGACACACGTTGTTTTTGTCCGCCGGAAAGTGTAATGCCTCTTTCGCCTAAAACAGTATCATATTGTTTGTTGAATGTTATGATGTTATCGTGGACAACAGCATTTTCAGCGGCTTCAATTACTTCTGCATCAGTAGCATACTGATTACCGAATTTAATGTTATTTTTGATAGTATCTGAAAAAAGAAAAGCATCCTGGGGCACAATTCCAATGCTGTTTCTCAAATCATTTAAATTCAAGGTGCTGATTTCGTTTTCATCAATTGTAATTTGACCTTTTGAGACATCATACAATCGGGAAATCAAGGATAAAATTGTTGATTTTCCGGAACCTGTCTTTCCTAAAATAGCCAGGGTTTGCCCTTTTTTTACTGTAAAAGTTACATTTTTTAGTGCTTCAATATTGGTGTCCTCATACGTGTAACTTACATTCTCAAAAGCAATCGAGCCCTGAATGTCTGATGAGTTTTTATTGTTGTTTTTGATTTCCGGTTCAATTTTCAAAAATTCATTCAGACGTTTCTGTGAGGCTTCGGCTTCCTGAACCATTGATGAAACCCATCCTAAAGAAGCTACTGGCCAGGTCAGCATGTTGACGTATAAAATAAATTCGGCAATAGTTCCAATATTCGGAATTGTTCCGTTAATGTACATTATACCTCCAAAATAAATTACAACTAAATTACTGATTCCGATTAAGGCAATCATCAAAGGTCCGAATAACGATTGTACTCTCGCCAGGCTTAAACTTTTGCTTTTGCTTTCTTCAGATAAAGCAATCATATTATTCTGGTGCTGATTCTCTAATGAATACGCTTTTATTACTCTGATTCCTGAAAATATTTCCTGAGTAAAACTGGAAACTTTTGATAAATATTGCTGGAAAGTGGTACTTCGTTTATTGATTTCCGAACTTAATTTGAAAATGCAATAGGATAGAATAGGTAAAGGAAGGATGGTATATAAAGTTAACAGAGGTGATACATTGTACATATATAAGATCACGATGGCAAAACGAATAACTGTATTTATAGTATACATCACAGCCGGACCAACATACATACGGACTTTTGAAACATCTTCGCTTATGCGGTTCATTAAGTCTCCGGTACGGTTTTGTTTGTAGAAATTCTGCGAAAGGTTTTCGTATTGCCTGAAGACTTCGTTTTTTAAATCAAATTCAATATGTCGTGACATTACAATTAAAGTCTGGCGCATCAAAAAAGTCAAAAATCCTGCGACTATTGCACTTCCTATGATTAAGAGTACATTATGGATTAAATCCTGTCTGTAATAACCAATAATTATAGAAGATTTTTGATCAGCAGCAGATAGTTTTAGAAAGCGCTCAATTGTATCAAAAGACTGACTGACCAATTTTGGGGTGAACAGGAAAAATATTTGTGCGATTATTGTGATTAAAATACCAAAGGAAAAACTGTATTTGTATTTAATAAAATATTTATTTAAATAACTTAATTCTTTCATTTTTTTAAGGGATTCAATGTTGAAATGAAATGATTCTATTTATTATTGTTAATAAAAAATATAATAATATGAAATTAAATCAAAACAACTCTATTGTAAAATTGTTATTTTAAAGATAAAAAATTAGCACATGTGTATTTTTTGTTTAAGTTTGAGTAGTCTTTTTGACAAATTCATAATTTAACAAATAAACAGTAACGCTATGGATGCAACTTTTGCAACTGGAAAGGAACTTCAAAAAATGGATCCCGTTTTTGGTCAATTATCTTTCGATGATCACGAACAAATTGTATTTTGCAATGACAAAGATACAGGTTTAAAAGCAATTATTGGTATTCATAATTCGGTTATGGGGCCAGCTTTAGGAGGTACCAGAATGTGGAATTATAATTCTGAATGGGAAGCTTTAAACGATGTTTTACGTCTTTCAAGAGGAATGACATATAAATCTGCTATTACCGGACTAAATATTGGTGGAGGAAAAGCAGTAATTATTGGTGACGCCAAAACGCAGAAAACACCAGAATTGATGCGTAAGTTTGGTGAATTTGTTCATTCTCTGGGAGGGAGATATATTACTGCTGAAGATGTTGGAATGGAAACAAAAGATATGGACACCGTAAGAGATGTTACACCTTATGTTACAGGAATTTCTGAAGAAAGAGGTGGTTCCGGAAATCCTTCTCCAATAACTGCTTATGGCGTTTACTTAGGAATGAAAGCGGCTGCAAAAAGCCAGTTTGGTTCAGATGTTTTAGATGGTAAAAAAGTTTTAGTTCAGGGAATTGGCCACGTTGGTGAAGCTTTGGTTGAGTATTTGACTAAAGAAGGTGCTGTCGTTACAATTGCTGATATCAATGAAGAAAAATTATATGAAGTCGCTCAAAAATACAACGCGACAATTTTTGCCGGAGAAGATTTATATGCTGCAGATGTAGATATTTATGCGCCATGTGCAATGGGGGCAACCATTAATGATAATACGGTGAACAAAATTAAAGCTAAAGTTATTGCAGGTGCTGCCAATAATCAGTTGGCTGATGAGAACATTCACGGAGCGAGATTACAGGAAAGAGGTATTTTATATGCTCCTGATTTCTTGATCAACGCTGGCGGAATTATCAATGTTTATGCTGAATTAGAGCACTATGGTAAAGCGGAAATCATGACAAAAACCGAAAATATCTATAACACAACTTTAGAAATTATCGATTATGCTGTGAAAAACGGAATGACAACACATAAAGCTGCACTTACAATTGCTCAGAATCGTATTGATTTGAGAAAAATTGAAAACGCTGCTAAGAAGTAATTTTTATAGTCTCAGTTTACAGTCTCAGTTTACAGTCTCAGTATTCAGTCACAGTTTTCAGTCTCAGTCTCAGTCTCAGTTTTCATATATAATTTGAAAATTGAGACTGAAAACTGAGACTTTTTTATGCAGTTTCTATATCACTGAAAACTGTGACTGAATACTGCGACTGAATACTGTGACTTTTTCACGAATTAATTTTAATATAAGGATGGAAATCCTTAATTTTGCACTCTAATTTTTAAATGTTCTTACAAGGTGGTAAATAGAAGACACTTACGCGTTAAAGTCATGCAATCCATTTATGCAATGCATCAAAGTGGTTCTGATAATCTGGAAAAAGAAGAAAAGTTTCTTTTTTACAGTATTGATAATATTCAGGATTTATATCTTATAATGCTTTCTTCATTGATTGAAATTTGTAAAAAAGAATCAGTCTTTTTACACCTTTCCAGTAAAAAACATCTTGCAACCGCTGCAGAACGAAATCCAAATGAAAAATTTATCAAGAATAAAATTTTTCAGCTTCTTGCCGAAAGCAATTCACTTAGCATCGCTTTAGAAAATCGTAAAATCAATAACTGGTCATTGAATGATGATTATATTTTATTGCTTCTAAATGATATCAAAGTAAGCGATTTGTATGCCCAATACATGAGTACTTCTGTAAATACTTTTGAAGAAGACAGACAATTTATAATTGATTTGTTTTCTGATGTAATTGTACCAAATGAAAAATTATATGAGTATTTAGAAGATGACAAATTAACATGGGTTGATGATATTCCTGTGGTAAATACACATATCGTTAAACAATTAAAAGCAATCAAAACAGAAGATCCGGATGATTTTAGAGTGCCAAAATTGTACAAGGATGTTGAAGATAAGGATTTTGCCAAAGATTTGTTCAGAAGAACTGTCTTAAACGAATCAATTCTGGCAAAGGAGTATGATGATAAGACTCCAAACTGGGATAGTGAAAGAATTGCAGAAATTGATACTATTATCTTAAAAATGGCGATCTGCGAGTTTTTAAAATTCCCTTCTATTCCGGTAAAAGTAACTCTTAACGAATATTTAGAAATTGCTAAAGAGTATTCTACGCCAAAAAGCAGTATTTTTATCAACGGAATTTTAGACAATCTTGTAAAAGAACTTACAGCCAACAAAAAAATGGTTAAAGTTGGAAGAGGCTTAATGTAAAAAAATAGTAATAATAAATTAAAAAAAGAATTTCAATTATGGGACAATTTACTCAGTTTGCGCCTTTCCTTTTAATGTTCGTGGTAATCTATTTCTTCATGATCAGACCACAACAAAAAAGAGCAAAAAACGAAAAAGAATTTGAAAGCAGCTTAAAAGTAGGTGACAGAATAATTACTAAAAGTGGTATTCATGGTAAAGTGGTTGAGCTAGCTGAAACAACAGTTATAATTGAAACTATGTCTGGAAAATTAAAATTAGAACGTTCGGCTATTTCTATGGAAATGAGTGCTGCTTTGAATAAAAAAGCGTAAAGTTTTTAAAATTCAAATATAGAAAAATCCCAAATTCCGTCCCGATAGTTATCGGGAGGAGTTTGGGATTTTTTTGTTCTAATTTTTGCTTGATCGTGTCATTTTCGTAAGGAGAAATCATACAAGAAACTCCGTAAGGTTGTCGCCAGTCTTTGTCGAATTACTAGTGTGATTTCTCCTCTGTCGAAATTGACAAAAAAACCTTTGTCAAAGTTTTAATTTCTGACAAAGGTCTCTATAAATTGGAAATTGCAATTTAAATATTTGATTTAATTTTACCTGTATTTATCATTCAGCCCAACATTCGTTAAAATCATCGGAATCACTTTCTCAATTCTCGAAAGTTTGGTTTTTTCCTGTTTTGCGGTTTCAATATATTCCAGAAATTCATATTGCTTGTACGGACTGAATTTCTGAAAAGCTTCTGCTAATGTTGGATTTTGAACCATTTCTTTTTCCAGAAGCTCAGAAACTATAGCTTCTTTCTTTGAAGGTTTAATAATTTTACCCTGTTTTTCATTTTCAATAGCTTCTAAGACATATTCTAACAGCTCTTTTTCGTTTATTTCTTCTTTTGAAGCAAAGCGCCATTGCCGCAGTGATTTTGTTCTGTCTTCTTGTGCATTGATGAGTTTTTTTTTATCATCTTTGAGAAAAACACCATTAAAAAACCAAATAGCAAAATAATCTTTAAAACCTCCTAAAGCAATAATATTCTTTTTCTCATAAATATAAACCGGACCTCCCCATTTTGTGGTTTCTTTTAATTCGGTTTTATCAACAATAGATTTGAGAAGAAGTAATTCTTCTTCCCATTTATCTTTCCTACTGCCTTTATTTTCGGGAGTTGGGTTCAATTATTTTTTTGTTTTCGTTTTTTCTTTTACATCAAAAATACCGGGAATAGCAGTTAGCTCGGCAATTTTTACAATTACATCAGTTGCTTTCTGCATACTTTCTGCAGGAACATATTCATATTTTCCATGAAAGTTATGACCACCGGCAAAAATATTTGGGCAAGGTAATCCCATGTATGATAATTGAGATCCGTCAGTTCCGCCACGAATTGGTTTTATGATCGGTTTTATGTTTAATTCTCTCATGGCTTTCTCAGCAATATCAACTATATGCTTTACAGGAAGTACTTTTTCTTTCATGTTGTAATACTGGTCCTTAACTTCAGTAATCACTATATCTTCACCAAATTGTTTAGCGAATTTTCTATTGATTTTTTTTGCAATTTTTCCAATCAACTCTTTTCGTTTCTCAAATTTCTTTCTGTTATGATCACGAATAATTAGTTCTAAAACAGTTTCTTCAATACTTCCCGTTAAGTGATGTACATGAAAAAATCCTTCATAACCTTTTGTTTTCTGAGGGATTTCTCCTTTTGGAAGTTCATTGATAAAGTCATTTGCAATTAGCATAGAGTTGATCATTTTTCCTTTGGCATAACCAGGGTGAACGCTTTTTCCTTTAAAAGTAATTTTGGCTCCGGCGGCATTAAAATTTTCATATTCCAATTCGCCAATCTGGCTTCCATCCATAGTGTAAGCCCATTGAGCTCCAAATTTTTCAACATCAAAATGATGGGCACCACGCCCAATTTCTTCATCGGGAGTGAAACCAATCCTGATTTTTCCGTGTTTGATTTCAGGATGCTGAATTAAATATTCCATTGCCGAAACAATTTCAGTAATTCCTGCTTTATCATCAGCACCCAACAACGTAGTTCCATCGGTAGTAATTAAAGTTTGTCCTTTGTACTGTAATAAATCCTTGAAGTAATTTGGAGAGAGAACAATATTTTTTTCAGCATTTAATAGGATGTCTTTGCCATCGTAATTGGTAATAATTTGAGGTTTTACGTTTGCGCCACTAAAGTCAGGAGAAGTATCAAAATGAGATACAAAACCAATTGTAGGAACTTCATGTTCAACATTGCCTGGCAAAGTAGCCATGATATAAGCTTTGTCGTCTATAGTAACATCTTTTAAGCCAATAGTTTTTAGTTCTTCTGCTAATTTATTGGCAAGGTTCCATTGTTTTTCAGTACTTGGTGTTGTTTGCGAATTTGGGTCTGATTCGGTATCAATCGTTACATAACTGATAAATCGATCTATTATATGTTGCATTTTTTTAATTTTTTAGCAAAGATAGACATTTTTTAAGGAGGATTATTCAGTTTGGAAATCTGCAATAAAAAAGGAATTCTGTTTTAATTTAATAGAATCCTTTTTTATTGATTTTGGTTTAGTTAAATGCTTTTGACACATCTGAAACCAATATGGTTTGCAGGAGATTGATAGTCACCTTTTCCTCTTGTTCCTACCATATAACGTGTACAGTATTGGTCTGTACATAAAAATGATCCGCCACGCTGTACTTTTTTTGGTAATCCGGGTTCTGCAGCATCATACGCTTTTTCAGGACCTGACGGATTACGTGTAACCTTGCCGGATTCTTTTAAAACAGAATAATAATCAGCAGTATACCAATCGTTAGTCCATTCCCAAACATTTCCTCCAATATCATAAAGACCATAAGAATTTGGTATAAATTGTGCTGTCGGGGCAATTCCTATATAACCATCTTCGCCAGTGTCGCCCTTTTCTATAGGGAAGTTCCCTTGATAAATATTAGCCTGAAATCTTCCTTCAGGTTTTAAGATGTTTCCCCATGCATACAGTTGTCCCGTTTTACCTCCGCGTGCAGCAAATTCCCATTCCGCTTCTGTTGGTAATCTTTTTCCTGTCCATTTGGCGTAAGCAGCAGCATCTTCATAGGAAACCTGAACTACAGGATATTTTTCTTTTCCCTTTATCGAACTTGCGGGGCCTTCAGGATGTCTCCAGTCAGCATCTCCAACATAAGTCCACCATTGTATGTAATTATTTAAATCTACTTTTGAAGGTGTAGGGGTGAACACGGCAGATCCGGCTATTAAATTTTCTAAAGGGGCATCCGGATATTGTTCAGGAGTTGGTTTTTTCTCAGCCAAAGTAACATAACCCGTTGCTTTTACAAATGCTTCAAATTGCTCGTTGGTAACTTCTGTTTTATCCATATAAAATCCGTCAACATAGACTCTGTGGATAGGTACGGCATCTTTTGTAATGCCTTTTATATTACATAAATTTTCATCCTCAACATTACTTCCCATGGAAAATTCTCCCCCAGGAATCCAGACCATTCCTTTTGGTGTTTTGTCTGCTGCAGGTTTGTTTTTATTTTCTATTGTTGGTTCAAACAATGGTTCTTCGTATGCATTTGGAGTTTCATTACAATCCATAGTATTGAACTTTTCTTTCGGAGCACTAAGTTTAGTGTAACTATAGGCAATAGAAAATATTGAAATTGTAAATAGGGCAAATAGCCATTGGGTTTTAGCTCTCATTATAATTGTTTTAACTAAGTAAAGTTTCAAATCAAATCAAACCAAAATTAAATAAAATAATTATATATATTCTATAGGATAAATTATATAGTTGATAGTCTTATAATGAAACAAAATAGAAATTATATGTTTGTGAAAAATGAGTCATTTTAAAGTATAATAATTAAATTTGCAACCAAAAAAATAAGATTCATATGTATAAATTGATAATTCGTCCGATACTTTTTTGGTTTGATCCAGAAGAAGTACATTACTTTACTTTTTCATTTGTTAGGTTCATTTCAAAAATACCAGGGGCTTCATCAATTATAAAATCAATTTTCGAAGTAAAAGACAGCCGTTTAGAACGGGAAGTTTTCGGAATTAAATTCAAAAATCCTGTAGGCCTTGCGGCAGGATTTGATAAAGATGCCAAATTATACAAAGAGCTTTCTGATTTTGGTTTTGGTTTTATCGAAATTGGAACCGTAACGCCTGTTGGTCAGGAAGGAAATCCGAAAAAACGTTTGTTCAGATTAAAAGAAGATCAGGCCATCATTAACCGAATGGGTTTTAATAACGGAGGAGTTCTTGAGGCTGTTGAGCGCTTGAAAAAGAATTCCGGAGTTTTAATTGGTGGAAATATCGGAAAAAATAAAGTAACGGAAAACGAAAATGCTGTCGATGATTATATCATTTGTTTTGATGCGTTGTTTGATCATGTTGATTATTTTGTAGTGAATGTCAGCTCGCCAAATACTCCAAATTTAAGAGCTTTACAAGATAAAGAACCTTTGACTGCCTTACTTCAGACCTTGCAAAACAGAAATATTGAAAAACAAAAAACAAGCAATCAAAAAGTAAAACCGATTCTTTTAAAAATTGCCCCGGACTTAACAGACGAGCAATTATTAGATATCATTGATATTGTAAAAATCACTCAAATTGCGGGTGTTATTGCCACCAATACAACTATTTTAAGAGATGGATTAGAATCTGAAAATAAATCAGAAATGGGAGGCTTGTCTGGCAGGCCATTAGCAAAACGCTCTACTGAGGTTATTCAATTTCTTTCTGAGAAAAGCAATAAAGCATTCCCAATCATTGGAGTAGGTGGGATTCACTCTGCTGATGATGCCATCGAAAAATTAAATGCCGGTGCAAGCCTGATACAACTATACACAGGATTTATTTATGAAGGTCCAGCTTTAATAAAAGAAATCAATAAGAAAATCCTAAAACAATCGTAGTAATCTTTACGGGCTAAAAAATTATAACTTTTATTTCTTTAAAAAAGGCATTAACTTAGCCTTTACAAAAGAATAAGCTTTGACTAAAGAAATCAAAATTATAGAATGCCCACGCGATGCCATGCAAGGTATCAAAGATTTTATTCCTACTAAAAACAAGGTTTCCTATTTGCAGTCTTTGCTAAGGATTGGTTTTGATACCATTGATTTTGGTAGTTTTGTTTCTCCCAAAGCGATTCCGCAAATGCAGGATACGGCCGAAGTTTTATCGCGACTGGACTTATCCCAGACAAGCAGTAAATTATTAGCAATTATTGCCAATACACAAGGTGCCAGTCTGGCTTGTGAACATGCTGAAATTCAATATCTTGGTTTTCCATTTTCGATTTCTGAGAATTTTCAAATGCGTAATACACACAAAACAATTGCCGAATCGTTAATCACTCTTGATGAAATTCTGGAAATTGCTGACAAGAACAATAAGGAATTGGTAACTTATCTTTCAATGGGTTTCGGAAATCCTTACGGAGATCCATGGAATGTTGAAATTGTAGGCGAATGGACAGAAAAATTATCTAATAAAGGAGTGAAAATATTATCACTTTCTGATACCGTTGGAAGTTCTACTCCAGAAGTAATTACGTATCTTTTTTCAAATTTAATTCCAAAATACCCTCAAATTGAGTTTGGTGCACATTTGCATACTACCCCAAATAGCTGGTTCGAGAAAATTGACGCAGCGTATAAAGCAGGCTGTAAACGTTTTGATGGGGCGATTCAGGGTTTTGGAGGCTGTCCTATGGCAACTGATAAACTAACAGGAAATATGCCAACAGAAAAACTGATCTCGTATTTTATAGCCAATAAAAAAGCGACAGGATTAAATACTCTAAGCTTTGAAAGTGCTTATAATGAAGCATCTAAATTATTTGGAAAATTTCATTAGGGTTTTTTTAGTATATTTACTATGCTGGCACAATACAAGCTCGTTAAAATGCGTTGTTTCTAATAAGCCAAAAACTTTTAGTTATGAAACTGTCAGGCATAAGTAAAATTACAAAATTTTTAGGTTTAATATTTCTGGGTTTCTCATGCTCCGGTGATTTAGATTTTGATCAGGTCAATGATTTGCAATTAAAGCCGGTTTTGGTCGCTAACCTGATTTATTTTGATATTCCGGCGAGTGCTTTCATAGATGACGAAACCGAACAAAGTGTTGTTTTTGATGCACAGGATTTTGACCCCTTTAGAAACTCTTTATTGCGGGAAGATTTAATGAAAACAGAGTTTAGTTTTGAGATAACAAATACAATTTCACGAGCCTATAAAATTGATTTAATTCTTATTGATGCCCAAAATAATCCAATTGAAACATTAAGTTTTACTATTCCGGCATATACAGGTACAAACAATGTTTTAAAATTCACTGAAATTTTCGAAAATCAACGTCTGGTTAATCTTAAAAAAACGATTCGAGTAGGTTTCGTCATAACAATGGCACCCGGGATGCCATTAAACGAAAATAGTACAGGAAATCTGAAACTTCGCTCAGGTGCAACACTGTATTTTGAAATAGAAGATTGAAATGAGAAAAGTATATCTAATCATATTAGTATCTACTCAAATCATTTGTTTCTCACAGAACAAGCAGATTTTGTATAATTTTACTTCAATTCCACAGTCTTTACTTGTAAACCCAGGTGCCGATGTTTCGTATAAATATTATTTTGGGATTCCCCTTTTATCCGGAATCTCAGCGAATATAGGTTCTGATAGTTTTTCAGCTTACGATTTATTTGCCGATAACGGAGTAGATTTTAATGACAAAATTCGAAGAATTATTAATAAAGCTTCCAATAAAGATAAGATATATGTAAATGAACAACTCGAATTGTTTTCTGGAGGATTTCGTGTTGGTGGAGAAAACAGCACCTCTTATTTTTCGTTTGGAGCTTATCAGGAATTTGATTTTTTAATGTACGTTCCTAAAGATATTGCCATTTTAGCCTTAGACGGAAATCGTGACTACATTGGAAAATCATTTAATCTGGGAGATGTGAATCTGCGTGCCGAAGTCCTATCTGTTTTGCACGTTGGTTTTCACAAAAAAATGAATCCAAATTTGGTGTTAGGAGGGCGTGTCAAACTATACTCAAGTGGTGCCAACGCTACCTCCACTAAAAATTCAGGATTTGTTTATACCTCCCAAAATTCAACTAATGGGAATATTTATAATCAAATCATCTCTTCTGATTTAGAACTGCAAACGTCGGGTATTGCTGCTTTTACAAAAGATGAGTATGACGGCAATATTGCAAAAGACATTGTTCATAATACTTTTTTTAATGGAAGCCTGGGTTTGGGTTTTGATACCGGAGTGACATATTATCCCAAAGAAAACCTTCAATTAACAGCTAGTCTTATCGACATTGGTTTTATTCGGCATACAAAAAACATTGAAACCCTGACTTACAAGGGAAGTTATAAATATGACGGTATAAATCCTAATTTCGATTTTACAGATGAGCCTGAAGATGTTTTTGATGAATTCGATAAAGCCATTCCCCGTGACACGCTTTATAACAAATACACAACCTGGAGACCTGCAAAACTGAATGCATCTGTTCAATATTCATTTGGGGAATACAGGGGCGATGATGAATGCAGCTGTACAAGGTCAAATGAGCGACAATATGTAAATGCAATTGGAGGGCAGTTTTTTGCTATGACTATGCCTAAACAGCCCATTATTGCTGTTACGGCATTTTATAAACGCAGAATTTTTGAAAAGCTGGAACTCAAAACAACGTATACAGTCGATTCTTATTCGTATAAAAATATTGGTTTTGGGGTTTCAGGAACATTAGGAAAATTAAATCTATACGCTCTTGTTGACAATGTATTAGAATATAAAGATATCACCAAAGCTAATAGTATGGCGTTTCAGTTTGGTCTCAATTTTATCTTTCAGGATGCTGAAAAGTAGAATTTAAGTCATTTAATTTTTCAGGAGCAATTCCGGCTGTCTATTACAAGCACTCAATCAAAACTACTTTTTTCCAAAGTTTTAAAAGAGCTTCCGCTGGTCGCTTTTTAAAACCGGGAAAAAATGTATTTTTGGTTTTCATGGCTTTTCATTTCCATCCGGGCTAGGGCTGTAAGGAAACGATTTCGTTAACCGTTCAAAAAAAATCTGAATAAGTTAGTATTCAAGTTTCCAATTTATTCACTATATTTGCACGCAATTCAACTACAAATTGCAACATGATAGCACACAACTCCAAGATTATCGGCGAAGGTTTAACTTACGATGATGTATTATTAGTACCTAACTACTCGAATGTGCTTCCCCGTGAAGTGAGTATCAAATCAAAATTTTCAAGAAATATTACACTAAACGTTCCAATTGTATCTGCAGCTATGGATACGGTTACAGAAAGTGCAATGGCAATTGCTATGGCACAGGAAGGCGGTATTGGTGTTTTACATAAAAATATGACCATCGAGCAACAAGCTGCGAAGGTTAGAAAGGTGAAGCGTGCAGAAGCAGGAATGATCATTGATCCTGTAACTTTACCACTGACCTCGACAATTGCAGACGCGAAAAATGCGATGAAAGAATTCGGAATTGGCGGAATTCCGATCGTTGACGAAAATAAAATCCTAAAAGGAATTGTTACCAATCGTGATTTGCGTTTCGAAAAAAACGGAGCGAGACCAATTATTGAGGTAATGACAAGCCAAAACCTGGTAACCGTTGCCGAAGGAACTTCATTAGAACAGGCCGAAGTAGTTTTACAAGGTCACAAAATCGAAAAATTACCTGTAGTTAATGCCAATTATGAATTGGTTGGTTTAATTACTTTCAGGGATATTACTAAATTAACGCAAAAACCAATTGCTAATAAAGATGTTTTTGGACGTTTGAGAGTGGCTGCAGCCATTGGTGTTACTGGTGATGCAGTTCAAAGAGCAGAGGCATTGGTTGCTGCTGGTGTTGATGCTATTATCATTGATACAGCTCATGGACATACGGAAGGTGTGGTAAATGTGTTGAAGGAAGTAAAATCAAAATTTCCAAATATAGATGTAATTGTTGGAAATATCGCCACTCCGGAGGCAGCTAAATATTTAGTAGCAAATGGCGCTGATGGTGTAAAAGTTGGAATCGGGCCTGGTTCTATCTGTACAACCCGTATTGTTGCTGGTGTAGGTTTTCCTCAATTTTCAGCCGTTCTTGAAGTAGCAGCAGCTATCAAAGGAACAGGAGTTCCAGTAATTGCAGATGGTGGAATTCGTTACACAGGAGATATTCCAAAAGCAATTGCCGCAGGTGCTGATTGTGTAATGTTGGGATCCTTATTAGCAGGTACAAAAGAATCTCCGGGCGAAACCATTATTTTTGAAGGAAGAAAATTCAAATCGTATCGCGGAATGGGTTCTGTTGAAGCGATGCAGGGCGGATCAAAAGATCGTTATTTCCAGGATGTTGAAGACGATGTTAAAAAGTTAGTTCCGGAAGGAATTGTAGGTCGTGTTCCGTATAAAGGTGAATTGAACGAAAGTATGCTTCAGTTTATTGGGGGACTTCGTGCCGGTATGGGATATTGCGGTTCAAAAGATATTCCGACATTACAGGAATCTGGACGTTTTGTTAGAATCACATCAAGCGGAATTACAGAAAGTCATCCACACAATGTTACTATTACGAAAGAAGCGCCAAATTATTCAAGATAATTTTAAGATTTACATATAAAAAGAAAGGCATGAGATTAATAACTTATGCCTTTTTTATTTCTAATTTATAATGGAGAAACCATTGTTAAGTTCATTAATAAGGTTTTGATTTTGCTCTATTGCTTCGGCTTGTGCACCATATT
Source organism: Flavobacterium piscis (assembly GCF_031457575.1). Lineage (GTDB taxonomy): Bacteria > Bacteroidota > Bacteroidia > Flavobacteriales > Flavobacteriaceae > Flavobacterium > Flavobacterium piscis_A. The sequence goes on from NZ_JAVDWQ010000005.1 coordinate 280,268, forward strand.
GCATCTGTATAGAGCCTCCTTTTCCATTATAGAAAAACCCTTGGTATTTGTATAGAAAATCATTGTAATCCAGTTCACATTCAAAGTAGTTAACTTCAATGTTATTGATCTTCTTCCTGGAAATTTTTAAATTTTTGATTTTGCCAAATTCCTTGTATTCCTCTTCAATGGTACTTTTAAGTTTTTTATCGGATATAAAATAATCATATTCAATAAAATAGGCGGTTACCAAATTGTATTTGTCGTTAAATTCTACATCCCAGTTTTCTGATTCTGAACTTTTTATCCAATGTTCCGGATTATATTTTATTTTGTAAAGCTCTTTTCGGCTTGTGTATGTTTCTGAGTTTGAGATTTTTTTAGTTTGCCCGATAGATAAAAAACCTGATAGCAGAAATAGAAAGATTAATTTTTTAGACATTTTATTTAGTGGATATGTTATATTTTCTTCTCTCATTTACTTTTAAGAGGGATAGATATTTTTAACGAAAATAGGTAAAATTAAAATGACTAATTATAAATAAAACAAGATTTTACGGAATTATGTTTTATTAAATTTATTCAAACTATAGCGTTTTTTTGAGGCATAATTTTATTTTTCAGAAGTATCAGTCTGATTATCTTCCCTAAGTTTTTGATTTTCTAAAATACTTTTCAAAAAAGGTGCTGTCTGACTTTCAATTTCTGATTCAGAAATATCTAATGCTTTTGGATCTTTAACCAATTCAAAAGAAGGTTTTGAGCCATCGAAATTATAACTTCCAAAAACAATTACCGGAGTTCCTTTTACTTTTACATTTTCACTATCTTTTAAAACCCATTCATCAGCCCATTTATAAAGGTACTTTGCATCTTTTTCTAATAAACGCAAACAAGAATGCGATGCCGGATAGCCTGGCAATTCGTATTCGTGAAATCCAACGCCTAGTTTGTTTTCAATATTGAAATTCCATTTCAAATCCCATTCGTCATTAAAAGTACTGGTTGTTTTCTCCGCTTTCCAGTTGGTAAAAAATAACCCGGTTGGGGTCTGGTCTTTTTTTCTACCCATATTTGTCGGGCCCGTATAAACCAATTCGCCATATTCGTAAGCCGCAAATGTTTGTGTTGGATACGAGAAGATCAAAATTTTTGAAACGTCTTTTAAATTTGAAACGTGAAACGGAAACGGGAGGTAAGAAGGTAAATCTCCACTGAAATCTTCCGGAATAACAACAGAATCCATTTTAGCAAAATTTGCTTTATCGGTTCTGTTGATGGCGTAAGCAATATTCAGTTTGGTCGAATCAGTTATATTAGCCTCAAGCCATTCTTTTGTTTTTTCAAAATGAAAACCAACAGTTTTTGGTTTTTTATATTCAATTGTTTTGTGATTTTTAGTTTCGGTTGATTTAGCAGCTTCATTTTTTTTGCAGGAAACGAATGAAACCAGAATAAGTAAAAGAAAGGGATTTAATGTGAAGTATAACTTTTTCATAAATAGAAATTTTATTGATGTAAAGTTATTTTTTTACTACTCAAATAAATTACACAATTTTTTGAATTGTTTGTTGTATTTTCACTTTAATATAACAAAAATTTAAAAACCTGATTCTTGAAAAAAATGGATTACTATTTTAATTTTCTGTTGCCCTTATAAATTCAGAAACATCCTTATTCCATTCTAATTTATTTTTTATCAAGTAGTTTTCATGCCCGGTTTTTTTGTAAATAGTCAGTTTCTTTGAAGCTTGCAAATTATCATAAATCTCATCAATTTCTTTACGGCTTACGCTTTTATCCTTTTCACCATACAGCAATAAAGTTGGGCAGGTTATATTTTTAGCATATTCTGCTGGATTGTGACTAAATCCCCAAAAACCATTTTGAAGACCGCCCCAGAATACTAAAAAACCGGCCATTGGAAAAGTTGGCGTATTCATTTTTTTAAATCTGGCACAAACTGTTTTATACATAGAACCAAATGGACATTCTATGATTATTCCTTTAGGTTTTATTCTGTTATCATTAATACATTTCATGATTGCAGCAGCACCCATTGAAGTGCCAAATAAATAGATGTTTTTTTCTCCTGATTGACTTATGTAATCAAATGTAGTTTTGACTTGTTCTGCTTCTTTGTAACCAATTGTAGTTTGATTTCCTTCTGAATTTCCGCTTCCCATAAAATCTACAAGCATAGTATTGAAACCTAATTTTATAAATTCATCTGATTTTTCAATCATTGAAGATTTTTCAGAACCATAACCATGAAATAAAATAATAGTTCCTTTCTGTTTTTTATTTTTAATCAACCAGCATTCAATTTCTTTATTACTTTTTAGTTTTACGGTTTGATATTTCTGAGATGGAAATTTTAGATTTTTAGGTTTAGGATTGTTGACACTAAGAAATAGAGTTTGTGCTTTTTCAAGCGGAGATAGTTTTTCCGGGCTCTTGGTCTTTGGAGAATTATTTTCTGTGAAATGTGTGAATTTATAAGCATGTATAAAAGCAATAATATTTATCATTATAAAAACAATTGCTGTTATTCTAATATGTTTTGTTCGATTTTTAAGTAATATCATTGGTTGAGTAAAGTTTTAATGAAGTTATTAAAAAACTTAATTTGATTGATCTTTCCAAGTTTTTAAAAACCATTTTCCATCTATTTTTTCAAAGGAAAAATCAGAATAAATTCCATTATCAACTCCTCTAATTTCTACAACGGCTATATTATTTTTGAATACAATTTTTTGGCTATAACGATCCAGTTCTCTTGTTAGGGCATCTTTAGAATAAGTAAAATCCAATTTTGAATATTCAGACTTAGGTATTGTTTTTTCTATTAATTGAATCATATTTTCGTTATCAATTTCTTTTATTTTCAGGGGAAATTTTATTCGGCTAATTTGAAAAATAGAATCACGGCTGAAATTGTTTAAAAATGTTACGAAGTTTTCATCCATTACTTTTGGACTTTGTTTTTCGAATATTGTATCTGCTTTTTTAATAGTTTCATTTTTACAGTTGGTAAATAGAAATGCAATTAGAAAAACTAAGATTATTGAATTTTGATTCATTTTAAAATTTGTAATTAATGGCTAGACCGTAAAATGAAATTATATATTAAACTGATTTATACTTTTAAATCAACCCTTTTATCTTTGCATACTGCAACAACATAATCGTTTTAGCATCCAAAATTTCTCCGGACTCAATCATGGTATAAGCTTCTTCAAAAGTATATTCAAGAACTTCAATATGTTCTTGTTCAGCATCTAATCCGCCGCCTTCACTTACTTTCATACTTTCATCATATTCGCCTGTAAACAAATACAAAATCTCTGTAACAGCACCTGGTGACATGTAAGTTTCCATAATTTTCTGTACTTTATCAAGTCGGTAGCCTGTTTCTTCTTCGGTTTCACGAATAATGGCTTCTTCGGGGTTGTCGTGATCTAAAAGTCCGGCGCAAACTTCAATCATCATTCCGGTTTTATTTCCGTTAAGGAAAGTTGGTAAACGAAATTGCCGTGTTAGAATAACTGTTTTATTAGAAGTATTGTATAATAAAATAGCGGCACCGTTTCCGCGATCATAAATTTCACGTATATGGGTTTGTGGTGCTTCGTTTTCTTTTTGATAGCTGTAAGTTACCTTATTCAAAATATACCAATTGTCAGATAGTAACTTAGTTTCTCTTATTTTAATCTCAGGATTTTTTCTCATTTTGAAAATAGGTTATATAAAAAAACGCTCTGATTTTCAGAGCGTTTAAATTTATTGTTTTGTTATTGTTTGCTTTCTGTCTGGGCCTACCGACACAATTTTGATTGGCACTTCGATTTCTTTTTCAATAAACTCAATATATTCTTTTAGCTCAATTGGTAATTGATCATAAGTCGTTAATCCAGTTAAATCTGCTTTCCAGCCTTTAAATTCTTTATAAATTGGAGTTACATTTTCCGGCTCGATGTTGTAAGGAAAGTGAGAAATGTTTTGTCCTTTATAATTGTATTCCGTGCACACTTTTAAAGTTTCAAACCCTGAAAGAACATCGCCTTTCATCATCATTAATTGTGTTACTCCGTTTACCTGAACAGCATATTTTAAAGCGACTAAGTCTAACCAGCCACAACGTCTTTGTCTTCCGGTTACAGAACCAAATTCGTTACCCACTCTTGCCATTGTAGCGCCAACCTCATCAAAAAGCTCGGTAGGGAAAGGCCCGCTACCAACACGCGTAACGTATGCTTTAAAAATTCCGTAAACTTCTTTGATTTTGTTAGGAGCAATTCCTAAACCGGTACAAGCTCCGGCTGCAGTAGTGTTTGATGAAGTTACGAAAGGATAAGTTCCGAAATCAACATCTAATAAAGAACCCTGGGCCCCTTCGCATAAAATAGATTTACCTGCTTTTTGAGCCTGGTGCATATATTCTTCACTATCAATAAAGTCTAATTTTTTTAATTCTTCTATAGCTTCAAAAAATTCTTTTTCAAGTTCAGCTAAGTTATATTGAATTGCGACATCGTAAAAAGCAATCATAGCTTCATGTTTGTCAGCCAATGCTCTGTAACGTTCTTTAAAGTCTTCTAATTCAATATCTCCAACACGTATTCCGTTTCTTCCGGTTTTGTCCATGTAAGTTGGACCAATTCCTTTAAGGGTCGAGCCAATTTTCGCTTTCCCTTTGGATGCTTCTGATGCTGCATCCAGCAAACGGTGTGTGGGTAAAATTAAATGCGCTTTTCTTGAAATAATCAATTTGCTTTTAATGTCAATTTTGAATTTATCTAAACCTTCAATTTCCTTTTGAAAAACTACCGGATCAATTACAACACCATTTCCAATGATATTGATTGATTTTTTATGAAAAATTCCGGAAGGAATAGTTCTAAGTACATGTTTGATTCCGTCAAATTCTAATGTATGTCCTGCATTTGGCCCGCCTTGAAAACGTGCAATAATATCATAATTAGAAGTAAGAACGTCAACAATTTTTCCTTTACCTTCATCTCCCCATTGTAATCCTAGTAATAAATCTACGGTCATTCTGTTTTAATTTGCGTTTGGACAATCTAAATCGCCCTACTGATTAGTGTAGTTAATTTTTATTTATTTTTTGAAAATCTAAGCTGATTATTCTTTTTGCTTCTTGTTTCCGTAGAAATAAAGAGAATGATTGGTGATTTCAATATCAAATATTTCTTCGATTGTTTTTTTGATGGTCTGAATTCTCGGATCGCAAAATTCAATTACTTCACCGGAATCCGTCATAATAATATGATCGTGGTTTTTATCGAAATATGATTTTTCGTAGTAAGCCTGGTTTTGCCCAAATTGATGTTTTCTAACCAAAGCGCAGTCTAACAATAACTCGATCGTGTTGTATAAGGTTGCTCTACTCACACGATAGTTCTTGTTTTTCATTTTGATATAAAGGTTTTCTATGTCAAAATGTTCTTCGCTATCGTATATTTCCTGAAGTATAGCATAACGCTCAGGAGTTTTGCGATGCCCTTTTTGCTCAAGATACATTGTAAAAACATTTTTTACAATTTCTTGATTCTTAGTGTTGTCAGTTGAAATGAGTGTCATATCCGGCAAAGATAATTTTTTATTTTTAATGAATAAAAGTTTCGGGTTTAAAGTTTAGTTATAAAACCCTTATAGATAGGTTAAAAAGTTAGGTTCTGTATTCTCTGGATACCTTATCAACACCATCAATTTTTTTAATGGCATTGATCATTTTTTTCAAAATGGTGTTGTTTTTTACAATAACAGCTATTTGTCCATGAAAAATTCCTGCATCCGTGCTTAATGAAATACTCTGGATATTTACGCTCATATTATTTGAAATGACTTTGGTTAATTGATTGGTAAGACCCAAAACATCCATTCCTGTAATATTGATAATGGCTTTGAATTCTTCCTGAGAAGAGTCTATCCATTTGGCGCTCATAATGCGATAAGCATAATTGGACTGCATACCAATGGCGTTCGGACAGTCTTTTTTATGCACTTTTATTCCTTCATTAATGGTTACAAAGCCAAAAACGTCATCTCCCGGAATTGGATTACAGCATTGTGAGAGTTTATAATCAAGTTTGTCATGCTCTGTTCCAAAAACGAGCATATCATAATTACTACTGATAATTTGTTTGTGAATATCATCATCGGCAGTATCTTTATTTCTTTTGATTTTATTTTTGAAGAAATTGATAATCGAATTGCTTTTTTGTGCGGCATAATCTTTCAATTGCTGATTCTCAATAGCACCTATCCCCACCCTGTAAAATAAATCCAAACTGGTTTTGAGCCTGAAAAAATTAACCAGTTCATTGATAACTTGCTCGTTGATGGTTATTTTTAAGTGTTTCAGTTTTCTGGTAAGCAGTTCTTTTCCTTCTTCGGCAATTTTTTTAGTATTCTCGTTAAGGACATTTTTAATTTTATTTTTGGCTCGCGAAGTCGTTACGTACTCTAACCAGTTGATAGTTGGTTTTTGATTGGCTGATGTAATCACTTCTACCTGATCACCGCTTTTTAGTTCATGATTTAGCGGAACCAGGCGTCCATTAACTCGGGTTCCTCGGGTTTTAATCCCAATTTCAGAGTGTATGCTAAACGCAAAATCAAGGGATGTAGCTCCTTTAGGCAATGACTTGATTTCGCCTTTTGGTGTAAAGACAAAGATTTCTTGTGAATATAGGTTCATTTTAAAATCTTCTACAAAATCAACCGCATTGGTTTCAGGATTTTCCAAAGCCTCACGAAGCAAGTTAAGCCATACATCCAGACCGCTTTCTTCTGATGCTCCGTTTTTATATTTGTAATGTGCAGCGTAGCCTTTCTCGGCAATTTCATCCATGCGCTCGCTTCGTACCTGTACTTCAACCCAACGGCCTTTTGGCCCCATAACGGTTATGTGCAACGCTTCGTAACCTGTGGATTTAGGAGATGAAATCCAGTCGCGCAAACGGCTTGGGCTGGGTCTGTAATGGTCAGTTACAATCGAATAGATTTTCCATGCTACAAATTTTTCATCGTGCGAATCACATTTATAAACAATTCGAAGCGCAAATTTATCGTACACTTCATCAAAACTGACGCTTTGGGAACGCATTTTTCGACGAATTGAATAAATAGATTTTGGTCGTCCTTTTATGATGTAATCAATGTTTTCTGCATCAAGCGATTTTTTCAGAACATCCGAAATATCTTTGATGTAAGCATCCTGTTCTTCTTTTGTTTCTCTGATTTTGCTTACAATGTCTTCGTAAATAGCTGGTTCTGTATATTTTAAACCTAAATCTTCAAGTTTGGTTTTTATGTTGTAAAGCCCCAAACGATGGGCGAGAGGAGCGTAAATATATAAGGTTTCAGAGGCGATTTTGGTTTGTTTGTATTCCACCATCGACTCCATGGTCTGCATATTATGAAGACGATCTGCTAATTTGATCAGGATAACACGAACATCATCGTTCAGTGTGAGGATCATTTTACGGAAATTCTCTGCCTGCATGGAAGCATTCAGATCCTTTTGAACCATTGAAATTTTCGTCAGTCCTTCGACTAATTGTGCTACTTTTGGATTGAATAAACGTTCAATATCTTCAACTGTTATGGGAGTATCTTCGACAACATCGTGCAATAAAGCCGCAGCAATAGAGGTGGCTCCCAAACCAATTTCGGAAGCTACAATTTTCGCAACTGCAATAGGATGAAAGATATACGCCTCACCGGATTTTCGTCTTTGTTCTTTATGGGCATCAACAGCAACGTCAAAAGCTTTTCGAATTAGCTTTTTATCTGTTGGGGTTAAAGTTTGGTAACTAATTCGAAGTAATTCTTTATACTCTTGGGCAATTGCTTTGTTTTCTTTTTCAATATCTATTTCTATCATAACGGCATGGTTCAATTCTTAAAAATAAGCATTAGTTGGAATATACGCAAGGGATTCAATTGTTGATTTTAGATTTTAGATTTTAGACTTTTTTGAGACAATTTATGCTTGTCAAATCTATTGGAACAAGGGTTTTATACTCGAAAAAAAATCGACTTTGCTCAGTCTGATAATAGAATTTGCCAGTCATATCGTTTGAAAAATAATGAAAAGTATATTTGTTAATTCACAAAGTGAAACGGCAATCTTTTAAATTTCTAACTAAAACCCTCTTTGTCTTTTAGCTTCAAAGATCAAAATTGCGGCAGCCACCGAAACATTCATACTGTCTATTTCGCCCTGCATCGGAATAATGATGTTTTGAGTTGCTGCATCACGCCAATCCTGAGTTAAACCTGTTGCTTCTGTTCCCACAACCAAAGCGGTTGGAGTAGTGAAATCCTGTGTGTGATACGATGTTGAATTTTGAAGTGTGGCGCAATAAAAATTAATCTTTTTTTCTTTCAGAAAAGCTATGATTTCTGCAGTTGTTCCGGTTGCAATTTGATTGGTAAACAAACACCCAACACTGGATCGAACGATATTTGGATTGTATAAATCACTTTTTGGATTTGCAATTAAAACAGCATCGAGATTAGCTGCATCGGCCGTACGTAAAAGTGCCCCGATGTTTCCCGGCTTTTCAGGTGCTTCTGCGACTAAAATCAACGGATTGTCAGATAGTTTTAAATCTGATAACTGCATGGATTTTGTTTTGGCTATTGTAAGCACGCCTTCAGTAGTATCGCGATAGGCTAGTTTTTGATAAATTTCTTTATTGATTTCGATTAATTGAACTGGTGAATTAACCAATTTATTGATTTCACTTTCAGTAACCAATTCAGGTAAAAACAACACCGTTTCAATTTCATAACCTCCTTTTATCGCTAATGAAATTTCACGTAATCCTTCTATCAAAAATGTTCCGGTTTGTTTGCGTGCTTTTGCTTTTTCCTGCAATAAAACAAGCGATTTTATAAACGGATTTTGTACTGAAGTGATTTGTTTCATTTTTTTAAGGCTCAAAGTTGCAAAGGGGCAAAGGTACTGAGATTTTTTTAAAAAGAGATAAAGGTTCAAAGTTGCAAAGGTACAAGGGAGGAAAGGCTTTTTATTGATGATTTTTGGCTAAAGCCAATTTGATAATCCTGTTTTAGACCAGCTAAAGCAGGAGTCAATTGAAAAAAGATTCAAAACCTTGTAGTTTTAGAAAATTATTATTTATAGTTTTTTATTTCATTTCGTATTATTTTCAAAATTTCAGTATGATAATAGAAAGTTTTTTTTATTTCATTAGTATCATAAGCAATATTTTCAAGTACAATAACACTTGTTTTGGTTTTAGGAAAATAATAACTCATAGAAATAAATCCTGAAGAATACCCAGTTTGCCCAAATTGTAAAATTTCTTCTTTTTGATCAATAGTTATTCCATAACCATATGCAGTTATTCCAAAAACAGGATGGTTTCGTACTGCATTTTTTTGCTTTGTTTCAAGTGTTTTTATTGTTTCTTTTTTTAATAATTTTCCACCGTAAAATTCCCTATTCCAAAGATTTAAGTCTTTACAATTTGATATAAAAGAACCTGCAGCAACATAGTTTTGAAAAGACTTATTTTCGAATTCAATTTTACCATTTTCAGTTTCTGTATAACCTTTAACTAAATTTTTATAATTCTTGAAATCAGGGTGAAAAGTATAATCCATTCTACACTTTGTAAATAAATCTGTAGAAAGTTCTACGAATGATTTGCCTGAAGTCTTCTCAATAATTTGGGCTAATAAATCATAACCTATTTGTGAATAAGAATACTGAGTTCCGGGTTTAAAGATGGTTGGTTTGTCAAGTTGAACAATTCCATGCGTGTGTGTCAATAATTGATGAATTGTTACAGTATCTGCCCAATTTTGCTTTAATTCAGGTAAGTATTTATGAATAGGAATAAATAATTCAAGGCGACCCTTGTCAAATTCTCTAAGTACGAGAACCGCAGTAAATTGTTTGCTTATAGAGCCAATTACAAACTGATCGGTAAGATTTAAAAGTGTTTTTTTGTTTAAGTCAGAGTACCCTTGAGTTTTAGAATATTTTGTTTTTCCTTTTTGGGAGATAAAAATTATTCCGTTAAAAGGTTTTGCTGTTTTAACAGAAATAAGAGAGTCGATTTGTTTTTCAAAAGCGATTTTTTGGGCATATGTCGTGGCTGTTATTTTATAGAACAGTAATAAAAATAATATCGTTTTCTTCATTTGGCTTTATTCAAAAATTCATTTCACAGCAGATCTACAAAATCCCCCTCGACTTAATTTCTAAATACTTATTTATAGCATCCAAAGTCAGATTCTCAGGCTGAGTTAAAACCGAATGAATTCCGTATTTCTTCAATTCATTGGCAATTAAGCGTTTTTCGAACATGAATTTTTCGGCAATTACTTTGTCATAGACTTCCTGAATCGTATCGGTTTTTTTATTGATGATTTCGTTCAGTTCTGTATTTTGAAAGAAAACGACAACCAATAAATGGCTTTTTGCAATACCTTTTAAGTACGGCATTTGACGGTTTAATCCGTCCATGGTTTCAAAATTGGTATATAGGATTATCAAACTTCTCTGGTTGATGTTTTTCTTGATATCAACATACAAACGGCTGTAATCACTTTCAAAAAAATCGGTTTTGATGTTGTACAAGGTTTCCAGGATTTTTTGCATTTGCGAACCTCTTTTTTCAGCGAAAACCCTATTCTCTACTTTTTTGGAGAAAGCAAAAATACCTGCTTTGTCCTGTTTTTTCAGAATAACATTGGCTAAAACCAAAGTTGAATTGATTGCATAATCCAATAAACTCAAACCTTCAAAAGGCATTTGCATCACACGGCCTTTATCAATCGCCATATAAACCGACTGTGATTTTTCGTCCTGAAACTGATTCACCATTAAGGCATTTTTCTTGGCTGTCGCTTTCCAGTTTAAGGTTCGAAGATCATCGCCCTGAACGTATTCTTTGATTTGTTCAAATTCCATTGTATGACCAATTCGGCGTATTTTCTTGATTCCGTACTGAAACAAATTATTCGAAAAAGCCAATAAATCATATTTTCTCAATTGAATATAAGACGGATAGGCAGGGACCATTTTATCCTTATCAAAAGTAAATCTTCTCGAAATTAATTTTAAAGGAGAAGAAACATAGATGTTTAAATTTCCAAAATAATATTCACCCCGTTCCGTTGGCCGTAAATCATAACCAATTTTGTCCAGTCCGGAAGCTTTGATAGTTCGTAAAATTTTAAAATCACGAACCTGAAACTGAAACGGAATTTCATCAATTATTTTAACCGAAACAGGAAAAGTATAGTGATTTTTGATCGAAATATTTATCGGATTTAAATCACCATTCGAAAGTTTTTCAGGCATTTCTCTTGAAGCTTCAATTCCGGTTCTGGTTACATACAAAATCAAAATATCAAGTGCAAGAAAAGTAATTAATACTAAAACAACAAACCAGACTCCAATGTATAAATTTGGAAAAATAAAAGCACAAACAAATAATCCGATGATGCCTAAAAGCATATAGAAAAAGAAGTTATTGAGGTATAGACTTTTTATGAATTTCAAGATTTTAAAGTTTCTGGTTTAACATTTCATGTTTTATTCGTTGCTGTCAGGCTGAACGCTGTCGAAGCCCCTTCAAAATCAAAAGCCCTTCGACTCCGTTCAGGGTGACAATTTTAGTTTTCAGTCTCAGTTTTCAATCACAGTTTCGAAACTGAGACTGCAAACTGAGACTGCAAACGTGAGACTGCAAACTGAGACTGCAAACTGAGACTGCAAACTGATGACTATCTCGGAATCTCTACCGTTTCAATAATCTGTTTAATAATTTCAGAGCTTGTAATTCCTTCCATTTCACGTTCAGGAGTCACAATAACACGGTGTTGCAAGACTGGGATTGCTGCTTCTTTAATATCTTCCGGAGTTACAAAATCACGTCCGCGAATGGCTGCAAAACCTTTGGAAGCATTTAGGATCGCAATTGATGCACGAGGTGACGCTCCTAAATATAAAAAGGCATTTTCACGAGTGTTTACTACAATTCTGGCAATGTATTCTAATAAGTTTTGTTCAACCCTTATTTGTTTTACCAAAGCCTGATATCCTTTTATTTCTTCGGCAGAGAGTATTGTTTTAATGGCTTCTAATTTGCCATGATCCTGTAATAAATGCTCTCTTTGAATAATCAGGATTTCTTCGTCAAGTTTTGGGTAATCAATAGTGATTTTGAATAAGAAACGGTCTAATTGCGCTTCCGGTAAACGATACGTTCCTTCTTGTTCAATTGGGTTTTGCGTTGCAATGACCAAAAAAGGAGTTTCAAGCTGATAAGCAGAACCATCAATTGTAATCTGGCGCTCTTCCATTACTTCAAAAAGTGCCGCTTGCGTTTTGGCAGGTGCACGGTTGATCTCATCAATTAAAATTAAATTAGAGAAAATTGGTCCTTTTTTAAATTCGAATTCTGAATTTTTGAGATTAAAAATCGAGGTTCCCAAAATATCAGATGGCATCAGATCCGGAGTGAACTGGATTCGGCTAAAGCCAATATTTAGTGTTTTTGATAACAATTTTGCCGTAATGGTTTTGGCAACTCCCGGAACACCTTCAAGCAACACGTGCCCGTTTGATAAAATGGCAACCAATAATTGATCAATCATTTTATGCTGGCCTACAATTACCGTTTCAATTTCTTTTTTGATCGTATTAACGTGGTCTAAAAGTGGTGCCAGATTTAGTCTGGTTTCAAAATTCACATTTTCGTTTGTGATTTCAGTTTCTGTTGTATTGATATCGTCCATGTTTGGTATGTTTTCTTTTTATGAATTTCGTTAAAAATATTAATGTAAAATTTTCTCGATCGCATTATTAATTCTGATCAGATCCTCTTCGAGACTTCCGTGATAGCTTTTTCGATGCTCGTTGATTAGTAACACGAGTTCTCTAATATCGCTTTCTTCTTTTCCTGATTTATGATGCAGTTTTTTGATAAAGTCATCATTTAGTTTTGTTGTATCAATTAAATACTCATTTCGGATTCTTTCCAGAAAATAAATGATTTTTTTGTCAATAATATTATCGTGATCCCCTTCCTGATAATATAAATTTCCGATGGTTTTTGTAAAATCCAGAGTTAAATTAGGCAAAGGTTTTAGTATCGGAACTATTCTTTGTTTTCGTTTGGCATTAAAAACAATAAAAATAAACATTCCGATTAAAAATAAATAAGAAGCCCATTCTAAAGCAGGCTGGCTCATGATATATCGGAATGGAGAATTGGAAATTGATTCGTTGTTTTGATTTTTTGTATACCAAAAAACGTCACCTTTCGGGATATAAGAGAGAACATTTTCTGTATATTGATAATTGTTCTTTTTGAGTAAATTAAAGTTCGTAAAAGCAACTGGCTGGGTATGTAAATAAAAATAGCCATTTATATAAGGCACTTTTATGAAATTGATATGTTTTTTCTTTTTATTGTTGCCCTGATAACCGAGAACACTACTAGTTAATGTATCAATTTTAGAAAAATATGTTTCCAGAGATTCTTTTAAAAAATATTTTTTGGTACTTACTTTATCATTTGCCATCCAGGTTAACGTACTGTCAGCGTATTGAAAATCAGTTTTTAATTCGATTTTTAAACTATCAGCCAAATATTTAGGAAATTTTTTCATGCTTAAAAAAGCATTATTTCCGTGTGAGACAAAATAAAAAATCTCCTTAATAGACTGATCATCAATATTATTAATTTCTGAAATATTAATGAAAGTTCCTTTTATATTATAATTAAGAACTAAAGAATCGCTGTTGTACTGAGGTTCCAGAAACTCATATGGGGTAACTGTTGCAATTTTTTCAACTTTTGTCTTTTTTAAAATACTATTGATTTCCTTGTCAAAAACATATAATCCGTACGGAATTTTGTCGTTGGCAGAATAAGTAGGACGCCAATCAATAGGCTTTTGCTGGTTGGGGCTTGCTATTAAAACCAGTACAAAAATTAAAACCAGAATAGCGATGTAAATTTTGATGGATTTATTCATTGCTAAAAGTTTTTATAGAATTTTTGAATCGGTTTTCGGTTTTTTTGAATGTGCTATCGTCAATTTCAAATTCGCCATACCAGATGTAGTTGTACAGGTAGGATAAATAAGTAAACTCTTCTTTATGAACAGGACTTTGAAGTTCGTATAAATAATCAGAATTGGTTTTTTCGATATCCCATTTTATATAATGGTTTTGTGCCATTACTTTCAATAACCAAAGGTAGTAGTAGCGAATGGCAATTCTTTTTTCTCCCGACTGGATACTTTCTTTGATTAGTTTTTCAAAATCCAAAAGATGGATGTTTTTTTCGATATCAGAATAATAGACAGTTTTTTTGTTTGAATTTTTTCCAAAAATCCATTGCCCTTCTTTATTAATCAAGGCTTTTGCAATCAAATAAATCACAAAAACAATGATAAGAATAGCTAAAACTTTCAATAAAATGCCCACAAAATTCATTGCAGTTTCATCGCTGGTAAAACTGAAAAGATTTCTGAAAATATTGGCCAGCCATTCTTTAAAACGATCCCAGGCATTTTTTTCAGGCGTTTTTTGTTTATATACAAAATCAGGACCAGTATATTTTTTTTGGAAATTTTTTGAGAACGTTTTGGCTTCAATAGCATCCGAATCGATTTGAATATCGTTCCCGGTATAGGATATTGATGCCACTTTAGGTGTTTCTTCGGTAGCCAATGAATCCTGAGCATGTGAAATGCTGCAGTAAAACAGAAAAGATAAAACAAGTACAATTTTATTCATTGTTGATTCGATTAATTCAATTTGGCGGATATAGTTACTGTTTTTTTGTGAACAATAAATGGGTAAACCAAATAATAAAATGAGATTATGCCCAGTGTAAATAAAATGATAAAAATACTAAGCCAATTAGGCATATCGATAGAATAACGGGTTATGAAACCTTCCAGAAATCCTGCTGAAATAGTAAAGGGAAACGTACTGAGGAATATTTTGAAACTATTTTTAAAACCTATTTTAAAAGAATTGGCTCTTGAATACGTTTTTGGAAAAAGGATAGATGCACCTAAAATAAATCCTGCAACGGCTTCAATTACAATAGCAAAAACTTCCATGGCACCATGAATCCAGATACCGCGGACACTTTTCCAGAAAACGCCCTGTTCGTAAAAAAAATATTGAAAGGAGCCTAACATAATGCAGTTTTGCAGGAAAACGTAAAATGTACCGATACCGCCAAAAAGCCCCCATATATAGCATCTTGCACCAACATAAAGGTTATTCATGGTAATACCAATAAAACTTCCCCAATTGCTTCCTGAACCGTAAACTGCCATTGGATCTCCTTTTTTGATGTTTTCCAGAGTCATGTTTACATATCCATCCCCTAAAATTAATCGGACAAAATTTTGGTCGTATATGGCAGAAACAACACCAATGCCCACCGTTATAAAAAATAAGACAAAACCATACATTAGGTATCTCCTGTATTCGTAAACTAACAATGGAACTTCGGTTTTAAAGAACTCCATAAATTTATTTTTCTCGGTTCTTTTGGTTTTGTAAATCTTTTGATAAATCTGTGAGGCCAGATAATTAAGATAAACTACCGTCTTGCTTTTTGGATAATAGGTTTGCGCGTACGACAAATCATTCATCATTTGAATGTACAAATTAGCCAATTCATCAGGATTTTTTTTAGCTTTACCAAAAATAGCTAGTTCAAATTCCAGCCATTTTTCTTTATTTTGTTTTATAAACGCAATTTCTCTCATTGTAGGCTAAAATATAAAATATGTCAGAATTATCAATTAATACGACGCAAAATGTTAAAATAAATTTTAAAGCGGCTTCTGTTGGGGAGCGGATAGGCTCTTATTTTATCGATTTGATTATCAAAATTGCTTATGGAATAGTAGTTTACGGTATTTTTTTCTATTGGATGGGAATTAATAATTTGTTTGGTAATATTGATCCATGGTCTGCAATTTCGATCGTTTTAATCTTTTATTTTCCGATTATAATCTATTCCATAACATTGGAAAGCATTTTTGAAGGACAAACCATCGGTAAAAAACTCAACAAAATAAAAGTGGTTAAAATTGATGGCTATCAGGCGGGGTTTGGTGATTATCTGATGCGTTGGTTTTTTCGATTAATTGATATTTCAATATTTTACGGAATCATAGGAATGATCACAATAGCGTCAAGCAAAAAAGGGCAAAGATTGGGAGATATGGTTGCCGGGACATCTGTTATAAGTTTAAAAAACAATATAAACATTAGCCATACGATTCTTGAAGTAATAGGGAATGCTTATGTGCCTGCATATCCTTTGGTAATTAAATTGTCAGATAATGACATGAGAATTATTAAGGAAACTTTTCTAAAAGCAGATACCAGTAATGATTATGAAATCATTAGTAAATTAGTTACTAAAATAGAAAACGTTACCGGAATCAGGAACCAATCAGGAAATAACAGGGATTTTATTAGAATTATTTTAAAAGATTATAATTTTTATACACAGAATATGTAGGTTTGGAAACTCTTGAACTTTGAAAATGGAAAGATTTAAATCGAAAATAGATATCTGGCTGGTGCTTTTTTTAGGCGTCATATTTGGTGGAATAGCAATAAAAATGGCCTTCGATGGAGTTTGGGGAGTTTTGTTCTTTATGTCTTTGGTCATCATTTTCATTGTTCACATGTTTATGACAACTTTCTATATAATTGAAGGAGAAAAACTGATTATAAAATGTGGTTTTCTTATCAATATTTCGATTGCTGTTGAAACCATAAAAAAGATTTCGGAAACCAATAATATAATGAGTTCTCCGGCACTTTCCTTAGACCGGCTTGAGATTCTGTATAATAAATTTGATACTGTTATGATTTCTCCAAAAGAGAAAATTAAATTTATTGAAGCAATTCAAAAAATTAATCCAGAAGTAAAAATAAGAACGAAATAATAATAAATTCAGAATGTTGTTCCATCTTTTAGATATTATCGGTACAATGGCATTTGCTATGTCAGGCGCTTTAACAGCTATGCATAAAAAACTGGATCCATTTGGTGTTTTTATAATTGCTTTTGTTACGGCAGTTGGAGGCGGAACCCTTCGTGATGTTTTGATTGGACGAACCCCGGTTGGCTGGATGAGAGACCTGCAGTATGTTTATGTGATTATTTTAGGTTTTGGATTAGCAATCCTGTTTAGAAAAAAATTCGATAAACTTCGTACCTCATTATTCTTGTTCGATACAATCGGGTTAGGTGTTTTTACTTTAATAGGTCTTGAAAAAGGAATAATGATTGGACTGCATCCTGTAATATGCATTGCATTAGGCACCATGACAGCTTGTTTTGGCGGAGTCATCCGGGATATTTTATGTACTGAAATTCCAACCATTTTTAGAAGGGAAATCTATGCTACGATTTGCATTTTTGGAGGTTTGGTTTTTTTTGCTTTAAGAAGTTTAGAATTAAATGACGACATTTTGTATTTAACCACTTCAATTGTTATAATTTCGGTGCGCTTAATGGCGGTGAAATTCAAATGGTATTTACCGGCATTTGATCATAAATAAATAAAAAATTGAATAAATATACCGTAAAAAAATATACCCGAAACAATTACGCAATTTGGAATGACTTTATAAGTGAGGCCAAAAATGCTACGTTTCTGTTTCATCGTGATTTTATGGAATATCATAAAGACCGTTTTGAAGATTATTCCTTAATGGTTTTCGATGGAGAAAAACTGGTTGCCGTTTTACCGGCCAATATTGTTGAAAATAGGGTGTATTCGCATCAGGGACTGACTTATGGGGGATTGGTTTATCGTTCAGGGATAAATGCAGAAAAAGTTGAATTAATTTTAGATGATATTTTATTTTTCTTAAAAGAAAATTCAATTGTGATCTTTTATTACAGACCAGTTCCTAATTTTTATCTTTTTGGAGGTAATAATGAAGTTGACTTTTTTTTAATAAAAAGAGGAGCAGTTTTGGAACGAAAAGAAATGAATTTGGCAGTTAATTTAGTTTCTCCGTTGCATATTTCAAAAAGCAAATTAAAACATTTCAGAAGAATTGAAAATTTTGATTTAGAGCTTGTTGAAGAACAAAATTTTCACCCTTTCTGGGAAACAGTTTTAGAGCCAAGATTATTAGAAAAGCACAACGCCAGACCTGTTCATACAAAAGAAGAGATAACCATATTAAAACATGTTTTTCCTGAAAATATAAAACAATTTTCGATTTATTATGACAATATAATCATCGCAGGAATAACTATTTTTAAAACGGAGAAGATTGTTAAATCACAATATGGTGCTACCACTAAAAAAGGAGAAGAACTAAGGGCACTTGATTTTTTATTCATTAAATTAATAGAAAAATACAAGAGTGAAGACAAATATTTTTTTGACATGGGGATTGTTGGTGATAATAATGAAAAAGGATATAATGCCGGACTTTTAAAGCAAAAGGAAGAATTAGGCTGCTCTGTGTATAATCAGGATTTTTATAAAATTAATATTTGATGATAAAATTTCTGGATTTAAAAAAAATAAACGAACCGTATGAGACTCTTTTTCAGGAAAAACTCAAATCGGTTTTGGATAACGGATGGTATATTTTAGGGAAAGAAGTAGAAACATTTGAAAAGGCTTTCGCTGCTTACTGCCAATCCAAATATTGTATAGGGGTTGGGAATGGTTTTGATGCTTTGGTTTTGATTTTTAAAGGCTATATCCAGTTAGGAAAACTTCAAAAAGGGGATGAAGTGATTGTTCCTGCAAATACTTATATCGCCAGTATTCTGGCTATTTTGCAGGCAGATTTAGTTCCGGTTTTAGTTGAACCAAGGTTAGAAACGTATAATATTGATCCGAATTTAATTACGGAAAAAGTCACATCTAAAACCAAGGCTGTTTTGGCAGTTCATCTGTATGGTCAGCTAGCCGAAATGGATGCAATTAATACAATTGCAAATCAATATAACTTATTAGTAATCGAAGATGCAGCACAGGCTCATGGAGCAATTTTAGTAGAAAATAAAAAATCTGGAAACTTGTCCAATGCTGCCGCTTTTAGCTTTTACCCCGGTAAGAATTTAGGAGCTTTGGGAGATGGTGGAGCAGTTACTACTAATGACGATGAATTAGCAAAAATTATTCAATCGCTTAGGAATTATGGTTCCCAAGAGAAATACCAGAATGAATACATTGGAGTAAACTCTAGATTGGATGAATTACAAGCGGCTTTTTTGAATGTGAAATTACCCAATTTAGATACTGAAAATAACAAGAGAAGAGTAATTGCCAGACGCTATTTAGCAGAAATAAAAAATGATAAGATTACGTTGCCATTTTGGGATTTTTCGGAAAATCATGTTTTTCATCTGTTTGTTATTAGAACCAAAAACAGAGATCATCTGCAGCAATATTTATTAGATAAAGGAATTCAGACAATGGTTCATTATCCTATTCCGCCGCATAAACAAAAAGCATTTTCAAAATGGCATACTTTGTCATTACCAATTACGGAAAAAATTCATGATGAGGTTTTGAGTTTACCGATTAGTCCTGTGATATCAATTGATGAGGTAAAATTTATAGTCGAGGTTTTAAATAATTATTGAAATAGTGACCGATAGCAAATCTTCATACCTTCGAATTGTAAGAGCTACATCCATTTTTGGTGGAGTGCAATTTTTTAATATTCTTGTTTCAATTGTCAGGACAAAACTGATTGCATTATTTATTGGTCCAGAAGGAATGGGAATTATTTCATTACTGAACTCGACACTTAATATGATTAGTGGAATTACGGGTTTAGGAATTGAAACGAGTGCCATAAAGCATATTTCAGAACAGTATAAGGGGGATGATTTAAATAATGTTTCTTCAATAATTACAGTTGTAAAAAAAATAGCATTTGTAACTGGTGTTTTTGGAATGTTAATGGTTGTGATATTTTCAAGTTGGTTGAGCGAGCTTACTTTTGGAAATTCTAATTACACCTATCTTTTTATTTATTTGTCGGTAACCTTGTTTTTTAAGCAGTTATCTGTTGGCCAAATGGCCGTTTTTCAGGGATTGCGACAGCTGAAAATATTAGCGAGAGCTAATTTTTATGGAAATTTGATAGGATTGTTGGTTTCTATTCCCTTGTATTATTTTTATAGGATAGATGCCATCGTACCCTCGATTACAGTAGCTTTTGTTTCTTCTCTACTAGTGTCTTTTTATTATTCCAGGAGTAATAAAATTAGAAAATGCGATGTCACTAATTCTCAATTTTTCGTTGAAGCAAAAAGTATAATCAAACTCGGAGTAATGCTCACATTAAGTGGATTACTTACATTGTTAGCTTCTTATATCATTCAGATTTATATTGGGAAAAATGGAGGATTAATAGAAGTTGGTTTTTATAATGCAGGTTTTACACTATTGAATTCTTATGTCGGAATTGTTTTCACTGTAATGAGTACTGACTATTTTCCGAAATTATCCTCTGTCTGCAATGATAACAAGAAAATTAGGGAAAGTGTAATAGAACAATCCTATATGTCTATTTTTATAATTACTCCAATAATAATTCTATTTTTAGCATTTGTTCCATTTATCATTAAAATTTTATATACTTCAAAATTTATTTCGATTATCCCGATGGTATGTTTTGGAATATTGGCGATGTTATTTCGAGCAGTTTCCTGGTCAATGGGATATATGTTGATAGCAAAAGGAGATTCCAATATGTTTATAAAAACAGCTTTTGGTTTTAATTTTTTGTCAGTGATTTTAAATATTGTGGGTTATTATTTTTATGGTTTAGAAGGATTAGGTTTTAGTTTTTTGATTTACTATTTAATACATTTGATGGTTTTAAAAATAATAACAAAGAAGCGATATAATTTTTATTTCGATGTTGCATTTTATCGTGCTTACACGATTTGTATAATGATGTGCTTTGCTACTTTTTTAATAAGATACATATCAAATTTATTCTTAAGACATAGCTTGATGTTGGTAATGATAATTTTTTCTTTAGGATTTGTCTTCTATCATATGAATAAAAAAATAGGATTTAAATTTTTATATAATTCAATAGTTAAGAAGAAAAAAAATGATTGATTTTGCGAGAGATAAATATAGAAAATTGCGAACACTTTGTCATAAAGTTAAATTTTATTACAAAGTAAATTGGACTAAAACGTTATACTTTAATTTGAAAAAATTTCCTTTTTCAATAGCGAAAAAACTTCCGATTTTTTTTTATGGCAAAGTAAAATTCACTTCAATTAAAGGTGAAGTTAGAATTGAAGGAGTCATAAAAAGAGGAATGATTGGTTTTGGTCAACCTTATGAAATGAAAACGCTGCATGAGGGAACAGCCGAAATTTCTATTGAAGGTAAAATAGTTTTTAAAGGTCATATGCAGTTTGGAAAAGATTATTTTGTTTTTATAAAAGAGAATGGCTATTGTGAACTTGGAAATATGTCTTCTTTGGGATCTAATGGAAAATTAATCTGCATTGAAAAAATAGTCTTAGGAGAATATTGTCGTATTGGTTCAGAATCTCAAATAATGGATACTAATTTCCATCAGATGATAGATACGCTTACAGGACAAAAATTTCCATTAACAATGCCAATTAATCTGGGTAGTTATAATTATTTTGGAAATAGAGTTTCTATAATGTCAAAAACAAAAACACCTGATTATTGTACCATAGCATCTAATAGTTTATGTAATTCGGATTATTCTAAAATAGGTACTAATATTTTAATTGGTGGTATTCCAGCAAAGTTAATAAGAGAAAATATTTCAAGGGATTGGGAAAGGGAAAGATATGCTTTGGAAAAGTCATTGATTGTTTAGATTTTTTGCTGTTAAATGAGACTTTTTTCACCGAAAGCTATTGTTATTATTGGGGCAGACCATGGTGGTTTTGTTGGGGTTTTCTAACACTTTGGAAGCTTCTGAAAAGCTCTTTTAAAATCAATTTTGGTGCAAAGCTGGCCATAAAATGGAATAATCTTAAATATTCCCAATATGATTCTGAATTAAAATCATTCGTTAATTTGTTTAGGGTCTTATTTTCTTTTTTGAGTAACGATAAAAGTTTGCTTAAAAATATGGAGTCTAATTGCAGTTATAATCTATAATAACCACAAACAAAAGTTTACATTGCTATTGAGTGATGAACATATTCTTTATGTCTTTTACTTCTTTCATGAGATGGTGTTTTATTTAATCACTTTCTTATTAAATCAAGCCTAAAAATATATTTAAACTAATTATTGCTTTTATTTTTAATAAAACTTTATTTCTGTGTTTTGAGTTATTTTTATTAAGAATAATTCTTATTTTATTTGTTATCCCGCTCCCTGAAATGTTCCTAATAAAAAAATTACGCAAATGTCTCTGACTTTGCATAATTTTTTTATTTCTTGTAAGTGATAAATTTGTTGAAAGTCTCCCAATATTTTACTAAGTGTCCTTAATAGTAGTGATTAAGATAAATGAGTTTTATTTTTATAAAAAAGAGTTGAGATGAAGGAGGGGGGTATATAATTCGGAATCTCTATTTATTATAAAAGTCAGCGACTTTGTGAGGTTTTCGTTTTAAAACAAATCGACATATAATAATATAAAGGCAGAGATATACATTTGCGTAATTTTTTTGATATCGTAGTAAAAATTTCTGATAGTTCAATCAATTAATGTTTTTTTTAAATTCAAGAAAATCTTAATTTTAGCTCTAAAGGAATGTATTTCATAAATAACAAAACATCGAAGGTTTTATAAGCTTTTATCATCTCATAATGAAGACGTTTTAAGAGCGCTTTGTTTTCTTTTTTGGTTTTATTTAGTTCAATAGCTTTCTTAATAACCAGATAAGATGAATGGTTTATTTTTTTAGTTCGTGAATTGAATTTTTTATAAAACTGATTGCCTAATGAGTTGTCCAACTCTCTTTTTTGAACTAAAACAGAGTCAATAAATTCAAAGTTATAGTTTCTGGATGTTCTGATCCAAAGGTCTAAATCTTCATAAGCGAGATTTTCATCATAACCATTCAAGTGTTCCAAAACTTCTCGTTTTACCATAGAAGAAACGGAACAAATCATACTGCTTTGACTTAACATTGCTAAATAAATGTCCCCAGAAGCTGGTTTTTTTAATACTTTTTTTTCGGAATCGACTTCATAATAATAACGTAGATGAGTGTTGTTCTCGGTAGTTAATTCGGCATTGCCATAGACAATTCCTAAATTTTTCATACTCGACTTTAAAAAAGTAATTATTTGTTTTTCAACACAATCGGCTAGTAAAACATCATCGGCTGCCAAATCAATTATATAATTGCCTTTTGCGTGCTTTAATGCCTTGTTAAAAGTTTTAGTGTTTCCTAGATTAGCTTCATTTGAAATAAAAGTAATATCAGGATGATTTTTAAGCCAACGTTGAATTGTTTTTTCTGAATAATCACTACTATAATCATCGGCAATAATCAATTCAATGTTTTTATAAGTTTGATTTAATACTGAATTTAATGTTTGTATAACGTATTTTTCATGATTATAACACAAACAAATAATACTAACTAGTGGCAGATTTTGCATAAAAATTTGGTATGTTGAAAAACAAACAAGGAATTACTTTTAGTATAACCAAAAATAAGAATATTGTACTAAATATAAAGAAAGAAGTTTGGGTTTTTAATAATTTAATTAAAATAAGCTAAAAAAAGCGATCTTTAGTTTAGTATTTTTACATTTGTTTAAGAAGAGCAGCCAATTGAAAGACATTTATACTATTAGCGATATTGAAATTTTAATTTCTACAATGAACAGAGATTCATTAGATTTTTTAATGCCGATATTTCCGTTTTCCCATTTTTCTCATTTTTTAATCTTAATTATTAATCAAACCCAAAACGAAAAGAAATTAACCTCAGGCTATTCAAATGTCAGGGTTATAAATTCATGTAAAAAAGGCTTATCAAGGAGTCGGAATTTAGCTCTTGAAAATGCTGTTGGAAAAATTCTTGTAATTGCCGATGATGATATTGTTTATCAAGAAGGATTTACTGCCAAAATAATCAATACATACAATAAATTTCCAGAGGCAGCAGCAATCAATTTTTGTGCTATAAATTCAGATGG
Organism: Flavobacterium piscis; assembly: GCF_031457575.1. Lineage (GTDB taxonomy): Bacteria > Bacteroidota > Bacteroidia > Flavobacteriales > Flavobacteriaceae > Flavobacterium > Flavobacterium piscis_A. Next base: position 304,463 of record NZ_JAVDWQ010000005.1, read on the forward strand.
GAATTTAATAAAAAAATATTCTTTATATACTAAGGAGGATTTAAATGCTTTTGATATTTTTAATACCAGTTCAATAGAGATGACATTGAATAAAACAGTTCTTGATACGACTAAAGTTAAGTTTGACGAAAACTTTGGGTTAGGAGAAACTTTTGAGATGGGAGAAGAAGCTGTTTTTTTATTGGATTTGAAAAAGAAAAAAAAACAACTTGTCTTTGAACCCGAGGTAATTGTGAAACACGAAGAGTTCACATCTTCATATAAAAAAAGTATATCAGAAAGATACTATATTCAAGGAGCATTATTCACCAGAACTTTTAAAAGTAATTATGTTTTTTGGATAATAGTCAAATTATTTTTTGATTTAAAGCAGAAGAAGCTAAGATTTAGTAATCTCAAAGCAGTCTTAAAAAGTGCCAATCAGGGACATATAAAATTTAAAACCATACGATAAATTTAAAAGATAAATGAACATACAAATTATTACTATTCCAAAAATAGAAGATCGAAGAGGAAATCTATCAGTAATAGAAAACGATACTATACCTTTTGAAATTAAAAGGGTTTATTATGTGTATGATATTCCTATTGGAGCAGAACGTGGTGGACATTCGCATAAAGATTTGCAGGAGTTTTTAGTGGCTTTAAACGGAAGCTTTGATGTTGTTTTGAATGATGGCATTTCAGAAAGGGTTGTGGCATTAAACAAACCTAATGTTGGATTGTTAATACCAACAGGTATTTGGAGAGAATTAAAGAATTTTTCTTCAGGGGCAGTGTGTTTGGTGGTAGCTTCTGAGGTTTATATTGAGGATGATTATATCAGGGATTTTGAAAAATTTATAAACTATTCTAATCATAAATAGAAAAATTAATCCCAATTTTTTTTAGAGCATTTTTGAATTTAAGGAAAAAAAGCAAAGAAAAAGCAGGCAGATTTAATAAAAATCGAATCTTTAAACTAATGTTTTGCTTGTCAACATCTTTTAGATAAAAGTTTGTTTTATCTGTATATCCAAATATATAATAGCGAAAACCATATTCGATTCGGTACAAATCCAGAAATTTTTTGAGGGAAGGATTTTTTTGTTCAGTAGTTTTAAATTGCCCAAAGTCCATTAAGTTCATCGTACCTATATTGTCCTTAGCAAGACTGTTTGGAATATCATAATTGTAAATAGCCGTAACTGTATTTGTAATAGCAACCGGATATTCAATTCCAGTTTTAGTCCACAGCTCTAAATCCTGACCATTTGTTACACCAGGAGTAAATGCTCCCATTTTGTCTAAAATTTCCTTTGGCATAGCCAAAGACGAAGTCCATGTAATTCTAAATGGTCTGTTTGAGAAAAAGTAATCTTCCACAATTCCGCAATAAGAGTTTTCTATTCCATAAAAATGGGGAGTTTGAAAGTGATTTTTAGTTGTTTTAATTTTATACCGGGAACAATACACCCCACAATTTGGAAAAGCATGATGTAAATTAGACAATTCTTCTAAATGATTTGGAAACCAATAATCATCAGCATCCAGAAAAGCAATAAGTTTTCCTGTAGATTTTTCAATTCCAAGATTTCTTGCCACAGATACTCCCTGATTTTTTTGATTATAAAGCTGAATTCTTTTGTCATTAAATTCAAGGATTACAGCCTCACTTTTATCAGTAGATCCGTCATTGACAACAATCACTTCATAATCAGTGAAAGTTTGATTAAGAACACTTTTTAATGTGTTTTCAATATGGTCGGCTTTATTGTATAACGGAATAATAACTGAGAAAAATGCCATGGCAGATTATTTTTTTAGATTACAAAAATATCCCAGTTTGTAAAAATCCAATACATATAAGTTAGGATTTTTAGATGTTAAGTTATTAAGTAATTGTTGCTTTGTTTTGGTATAAATTGCTTTTACGAATCCAATTAGATGAAGTTTTTTTAAAATTATATAGATTTTACTCAGCCTAATATCTTTATAATCGATTTTTTGAAAGCTGATTAAATCATATAAAGTCTTGACGGCTTTTTCAGTTTTTTTAATAAATTCAATACTGTCTTCATTATTATAATGAATTAAAGGATTTTCAATATGAGCGACTACAACAGAATTTAAGTGTAATTTTTTGATAAAAAAAGCATCTTCATAACCATATTCACGTATGAATTCCGGAAAAGTGTATTTTAAAAGAATGTCTTTTTTTAAAAGTAAATTCCATGTGAATACAAAATCATAATTGTTTATAAGTCTGTATTGTAAAGATTTGGTTTCTCTTTTTACACCATATTTCCATCGTAGTAATTTTTCTTTTGGAGGAATAACATCAGGATATTTTACACCTCCAAAAATTACTGTAGTCGATTTTGATAATAAATTAATGTAGTTTTTCAAATAGGATTTATTTTCAGGAAATGAATCGGCTTCCATAATCAAAACATAATCATATTTCGATTTAATACATAATAAATTTATGTTTTTTCCTCTTCCCAAATTTTTTGCATTAATAGACAAAGTACAATTTGCTAATAAATTTATTTGGGTGTTTTCATTGATAAATTTCCGACTATTATCATCTTGAACCAATATTTCATACTTAATTTTCAGGTTATCGGCTTGTTTATGTAATTCTAAAACAAGCGGATAAACATTATAATTATAGGTAGGAATCAGTATCGAAAGCATTAATTAACCTTTTTTTAAATATATTTGTAAAGGAAATGTTTTTTATTAAAATAGATTCCAATTATTATAAATTTCAGTTAAAATTTCTAAAAAAAAATGAATTTAAGGTCCGTTTATTATTCCCTTTCACCAAAATCAAGACTTCTTGTTAGAAAATTATATTATTATCCAATTGATATTTATGATACTATTTTTAAACGTAAAATTAAATATGTCCCTAACAAAGGAGATATATTTATTGGCTCTGGTGATTTTATAGCGCAAGGGAAACATCATCTTGAACTTTTAAAAAAGTATGGAGGCCTACATGAAAATCATGCTGTACTGGATATTGGTAGTGGGATTGGAAGAGCAGCAGTTTCTTTGACACAATATTTGTCTACAGAAGGGAAATACGAAGGATTTGATGTAGTGGAAAAGGGAATTGTGTGGTGTAAAAAACATATCACTAAAGACTTTCCTAATTTTAACTTTCAGTATATTCCTTTAAATAATGATTTGTACCACTTTACAGATCAAAAAGCGGAGAGTTTTGTATTTCCATATGAAGATAATTCTTTTGATACCATATTTTTGTTTTCGGTTTTTACGCACATGCAGCCTTTAGAAGTACAAAATTATTTAAATGAAATTCAGAGAGTTTTAAAACCAAAGGGCAAATGTCTTTCTACTTTTTTTCTATATGATGACCAGATTGAGAATAAAATTTCAAATAATAATGGAACTTATAGTTTTGCTTATCAAAGAGAAAATTATAGGTTAATGAATGAAAAAGTGCCTTCTGCTAATATTGCTTTTAAAGAAACCTATTTAGAGGAGATGGCTCAAGTAAGTTATTTAAAATTGGAAAATAAAATATACGGAAGCTGGGTAAACAGAGTCAATAATGATTTGTTTGATTTTCAGGATATTTTGGTTTTCGAAAAACAATAAGTTTTTACACAGATCTCTGCACCACCTCAAAAATTCTCTCATCTTCGCACTTCAATGTCTTAGAAGGAAATTTCATCAACAAAGCATAATCATGAGTGGCCATGATTACTGTTTTTCCGTTGGCATTAATTTTTTTCAGCACCTCTAACACTTCAGAGCTTGTTTGCGGATCAAGATTTCCGGTTGGTTCATCGGCAAGGATAAATTCAGGGTCGTTTAGTAAAGCTCTTGCAATCGCAACACGTTGCTGTTCACCACCTGAAAGCTGATGTGGCATTTTATTCATTAATTCCTTCATGCCCACTTTATCCAGAACTTCATCAATTTTGTGCTGCATAGCATCTTTTTCAACCCAGCCTGTAGCTTTTAATACAAAAAGCATATTGTCTTTAATCGAACGATCCGGGAGTAATTTGAAATCCTGAAAGACAATCCCAATTTTACGTCTTAAAAACGGAATTTGACTTTCTTTTAATGCTGCAAGATCAAACTCAACAATATGGCCTTCACCTTCAGTTAAAGGTAAATCACCATACAATGTTTTCATGAAACTACTTTTACCGGATCCTGTTTTTCCAATGATATAGATAAATTCCCCATGTTGAACATCTAAATTAATATGAGATAAAATTTTTCTTCCTTCCTGATATATAGTGACATCTTTAAGAGATAGTACGGTTTGTGACATAATGATATTGATTTTATTGTAAAAGTAATAAGTTAACGGTTGGATTCAAAATAAATTTCAATCATTTCTTAGAAAATGTAGCGGAAGTTCGCTTATTATATTTGGGCATTACCCGCAGAAAAAGCGGGTCAGGCTGTCCGCTTTATCTTTTTCCGGCTAAAAAATCCGGAAAAAGGATACCGCTTCCATCCTTAATGCAGTCTCCGGTGACTATCATATTTTGTCTTTGTAAGAAATTAAAACTTCAATACTATACATATCCCAAACCATTTGAAATTTCTTTCTTTTAATAAAGTTTGAAAACCACTATTTTGAGGTTTTATAAGCTGTAAATTACAACTGTTAAAATATTTGTTCATAATAAATGCAGGAAACGTTTCGTTATAGACGGTATAAAATGATACATTTGAATACTAAATAAAATTAAAATGCGTAAACTTTTCTGGTTCTTTCTATTACAAGTTTTCCTTATATCGACCACGGTTTTGGCACAAAAATCAGCTATATATACTTACGATTTAAAGGATTTTGACAAGGCACTGGCTTTGTATAACGATAAGCAATATACATCTGCACAACGGATGTTCGAAAATGTAAGAAATCAGGCCACTACTGAAGAAGTACAATCTGATTGTGCCTATTATATTGCCAATTGTGCCATTAGGACCAATCAGCCAAACGCTGATGCATTGATGGAAAAATTTGTTAACGATTATCCCACAAGCACCAAACAAAATCAGGCTTACAAGGAAGTAGCACATTTTTTCTTTGAACAGGGCAATTATCCAAAAGCACTGCAATGGTTTGACAAAGTAGATGAAAGCTACATGAGCAAATCTGATTTAGACAAATTCAATTTCCAAAAAGGGTATAGTTATTTTAATGCAAAAAAGAAAAAAGAAGCCACAGCCTATTTTAATAAAGTGGTAAACTCTCCTGAATTTGGTTCTCAAGCCAAGTATTATCTCGGATTCATGGCTTATGAAGGGGATGATTATAAAGAAGCAACCAAGTATTTTGATGAAGTTTCCGGCGAAGAAAAATACAAAGAAAAGCTTTCGTACTATCAGGCTGATATGAATTTTAAGTTAGGAAATTTTCAAAAGGCAATCGATTTGGGACAGACAGCCATGCCAAAATCAAATGCTCTTGAGAAATCAGAACTCAATAAAATTATAGGAGAAAGTTATTTCAATTTAAAACAATATGACAAAGCCATTCCGTTTTTGGAACAATACGCAGGTAAAAAAGGAAAATGGAATAATACCGATTTCTATCAGTTAGGATATGCCTATTATGAGCGAAAAGAATACGAGAAAGCCATATCACAATTCAATAAAATAATTGAAGGAAAAGATTTCGTAGCGCAAAATGCTTATTATCATTTGGGTTTGAGTTATTTAAACACAGGTAAAAAACAGGAAGCTTTAAATGCCTTTAAAAATGCTTCAGAGATGAATTTTAATGTTCAGATTCAGGAAGATGCTGCTTTAAATTATGCTAAGCTGAGTTATGAAATTGGAAATGCCTACCAAACCGTTCCGGGTATTTTACTTGATTTCCTGAAAAAATATCCAAACAATTCAAGCAGGGCAGAAGTAGAAAAACTATTGGTTGATTCTTATATTTCTTCTAAAAATTACAAAGAAGCTTTGGTTTTGTTAGAGAAAAACAAAACCGCTGAAAATAAACCGGCCTACCAAAAAGTACTTTTTTACAGAGGATTAGAATTGTATACAGAATCCAATTACTCAGAAGCATTAAAAATGTTTAATGGAGCTATCAGGGAACAAAAAAATCCGGAATTTACAGCCCGTGCCACTTTCTGGAAAGCAGAGTCAGAATATGGTACCGATGACTTTCAGAATGCATTGTTAAGCTACAAACAATTTGCAGGTTTGTCTGGGGCGAAAACTACTGAAGAATATAAAAATATCAACTATAATATTGGTTATACTTATTTTAAACTGAAAGAATACGATCAGGCAGCAAACTCTTTTCAGGCACAAATTGATACTGCAAAAGAAGATAAAGTTCGTTTGAATGATTCGTATTTGCGTTTAGGAGATTGCCGATTTGTAACTTCAAAATATACCCAGGCGATGGAAGCCTATGGTAAAGCAATCAATGCAAAAGGAGTCGATGCTGATTATGCCCAGCTACAAAAAGCAATTTCGTACGGGTTTATGTCTAAAAATGATAAGAAAATTGATGAGCTGAACAATTTTCTTTTGATGTATAAAAAATCAGAATATCGTGACGATGTTTTATACGAGTTGGCCAACACTTATGTAACGGAGAAAAAGAATGATCAGGCGATTAAGACTTATGAACAGTTAATCTCAGAATATAAAAAAGGATCGTTTACTTCAAAATCAATTTTGAGACAGGGTTTAATTTATTATAACTCTGATCGTGATGAGCAGGCATTAGTGAAATTTAAAAAAGTAGCTGCTGAATTCCCAAGATCACCTGAAGCTTTGGAAGCTGTTTCTACTGCGAGATTGATTTATGTAGATTCTGGAAAAGTAGATGAATATGCAGCCTGGGTACGTACTTTAGATTTTGTTGCTGTTACAGATGCTGATTTGGATAATGATACTTACGAAGGGGCTTTTAAGCAATACAGCCAAAATAACAGCAAACAAGCGATTACCGGTTTTACAGGTTATGTGAGTAAATTTCCATCAGGAATGCATTCATTGGAAGCTAATTTTTATCTGGCACAATTGCTTTACGCTGAAGGTTCAGAAACAAAATCGGTATCCAATTACCAATATGTGATTGATCAGCCAAGAAATGAGTTTACAGAACAGTCGTTAACAAGATTGTCTCAGATTTTCCTAAAAACTAAAGATTGTGATAAATCGATTCCGGTTTTAGTCCGTTTAGAAAGTGAAGCCGATTTTCCTCAGAATAAAACCTTTTCTCAGGCTAACCTGATGAAATGTTATTATGATAAAAAAGATTATAACAACTCGGTAATTTATGCTGATAAAGTATTGCAGAATCCAAAAGCCGATGCAAATGTAAAAAGCGATGCGCAGATTATTGTGGCACGTGCAGCAATGCAAACAGGCGATGAAGACAAGGCAAAAGATGCCTATGCTAAATTATCAACAACATCAAAAGGAGAATTAGCAGCAGAAGCCTTGTATTATGATGCTTATTTTAAAACCAAAGAAGGTAAGTTTGATACTTCAAATATCGCAGTTCAAAAATTAGCCAAAAATTATTCAGGTTATAAATATTACGGAGCGAAGAGTTTGGTTTTAATGGCGAAAAACTTCTATGGATTAAAAGACAGTTATCAGGCAACCTATATTTTGGATAATGTAATCAATAATTTTACAGATTATCCAGATGTGGTAGAAGAAGCGAAAAGGGAATTAAATGCCATTAAACAGGAAGAATCTAAAACGAATTCATCGATTACGAAGTAAGAATAAAGAGAAAAGAGTATAGAATATAGAACAAAGAATATAGATTAAAGTATTAAGTCTGTTTTCTATATTCTTTTCTATTTGTTATAAAAAAAAGAAATAAATGAGTTTACCTTTTTATATCATTGATGTTTTTACAGAAAAAAAATATGCCGGAAATCAGTTGGCCGTTTTTTTAGATGCAGAAAATCTTGCCGCTGATGAAATGCAAAAGATTGCCCGTGAGATTAATTTCGCTGAAAGCACTTTTGTAACAAAACTAAATTTGGAAAATAATACTGCCGAAATTAAAATTTTTACGCCAGAAAGCGAAATGAAATTTGCAGGTCATCCAATTATAGGAACTTCCTGGGTATTGATGAATAAGGTTTTTAATAATGCACCAAAAAAGATAACATTAAATGTTCCAATTGGTGAAATTCCAATTCAGCAATCCGAGGGTTTGATTTGGTTAAAAGCCGCACAGCCGGAGTTTTGGGATGTTTTTTCTAAACAAGATTTTTTATTGTTCAGCAATTTAAAAAGCGAGGATTTTGAAGATCAGTTTCCAATTCAGGAAGTCACTACCGGAAGTGCTTTTATAATGGTTCCTCTAAAAAGTAAAAAAGCTTTAGAGAATTTAGTTTTAGATAAAGATAAAACAGATCAATGGCTAAAAAAGCATTGCAAGACAAATCACAGAGGGTTGTACTTTTATTGTTTAGAAGATTCAAAAATAATTAGCAGAATGTTATATATCGAACATAATCAATTAGTAGAAGATGCTGCAACAGGAAGTGCAAGTACATGTTTACAAGCTTTTCTTTTAAAATATTATACACCACAAATTGAACTAATTAATTATCAGGGAGATTATATGAATCGCCCGTCCCAAATTTATTTTAAAGGGGAATTAACCAAAAATCAATTTGATATTAAAATAGGCGGAAAAGCGCAATTTATAGCTAAAGGAGATTGGGAAGTTTAAAAAAGAAAGTAGAAAATAGATTTTAGAATATAAGATAAAGAACAAAGGGTCTGGATAAAAGAATCGGAATTTAGTATATGGCTATTTCTATATTCTTTTACTCTATACTCTCAAAAAAATAAAATATGAAAATTAATTTCCAGAATAAAACCATCATTTTGATTTTGCTGTTTGTTTTTCAGCTTTCCTTTTCACAAAAGAGAGATGAAACCATAGGTACTGAAACCGTAAATGTAGTTAAACCATATTCGCCTACAATTTCTGATGCTTATAAGGTAAAAGAAACCCCTTCACTTGACGATTCAGGAAATCAGGCAAAAGAAACTATAAAGTACAGTATTTTATCTGTTCCGGTAGCTTCAACTTTTACACCTTCAAAAGGCAAAGCTGAAGGCGTAGAAAAGTCTAAACAGGAACATCTGTTCAGTAATTATGCAACAGCAGGTGTTGGGAATTACGGCACTCTCAATGCCGAATTATTTGTAACTCATGATTTGGGAAATAATGATTTTGTATCGGGAATGTTTCGTCATCATTCATCGCAAGGCGGAATTAAAGATGTGCTTTTGAATGACGAATTTTATGATACAGCATTAAATATTGGTTACGGACAAAATAATCGCGATATGTCCTGGAATGTCGATCTGGGGTATCAAAACCAAATTTACAATTGGTACGGCTTACCAGCTGATTTTAACCCCCTTTTAATACCGGGAATAAGCTCTGGTCATTCATATAATGCTATTACTTTGGGTGGAAATATGGACTTTAATGAAGGTGTCTTTAGTAAAATAGCTACTAAATTCACCAATTTTTCAGATAACTTTTCATCTTCAGAAAATCGGTTTTACCTGAAACCTACTTTCAAGGTTGATGTGATGGAACAATCGATAAATACCAATATTATTGTAGATCATGTGAGTGGCACTTTTGAAAATAATTATTCGAAAGATAATACAGAGCCGTTAAAGTATAGTTTTACCAATTTCGGAATTGAGCCAAGTTTTGTAGTGAATGAAAACGACTGGACATTAGAATTGGGAGCTGGGATATTTTATAGTTTAGATTCTGAAAATAGCAGCAATAAATTGTTTTTTTATCCAAAAGTAAATGCTTCGTATAAGCTGGTAGGCGATTTAATGATTTTTTATACAGGGGTTAATGGAGGTCTGGAACAAAATTCATACGCAGATTTTGTTACCGAAAACCCGTTTTTGTCACCAACATTAGCAATAGCCCCAACTGATAATCAATATACTGTTTTTGCCGGTTTAAAAGGTAAACTGGCCAGTAATGTAAGTTATAATTTAACTGGTTCTTATTTGAATGAGAAAAATAAAGCCCTGTTTAAAAGTAACGACTATACAGAAAATGCAGCAAATGAAGACTATGCTTTCGGAAATTCTTTTAATGTAGTTTATCAGGATGTAAGGACGTTTCGTTTTTATGGGGAATTAAAAGCTGATTTCTCGGAAAATGTTTCTTTTGGGATTAACGGAACTTTTAACAGTTATAAAAATGATGGGAACTTAGAAGCCTGGAATTTGCCAACAATGAAATTAAGTTCGAACCTGGATGTAAATATAACTAAACAATGGTATGCCGGTTTAAATGTTTTTTATGTGGGAGAACGTAAGGATATGCAGTCAAATCTTGATGTAATAACGGATCCTGCTGTAGTTACCCTAAAAAGCTATTTTGACGCCAATGCACATATAGGATATAAATTCAGTGAGCGCTTGACTTTCTTCTTAAAATTAAATAACATAGGAAATCAGGCATATGAAAAATGGCTGAATTACCCGGTTCAGGGATTTCAGGGACTAGCAGGGGCGAATTACAAATTTGATTTTTAAGACTAAGTAAATTTTATAAAAAAACAGCTTCCAATTTGGAAGCTGTTTTTTTTGGATACAAAGCCCTTATTCTGTAAACGGCACGGCAACTCTTACTTTATCCCAGCCTATGTTTAGAATAACACCAGTGTCAGACTTCGTGAAAACCATTGAAAAAGCTTCAAGAGAATCAGCAGCTTCGGTAACTGGAACATTTAATCTCGCAACGTCATTTTCTTGTTTGTAAGTGTATGAACCCCAAACATTCAAATCTTTACTGATAATTATGGTATAAGTATCTTTTTCAGGAATAGTAAATAGGGTATAGGTTCCCGCTTTTATTTTGTTGGTTCCAAATTTTAAATCCTTGTAGAAAGTGATTTCTGCGGCTTCGTTTGCGCCAGTTCTCCATACTTTTCCGTTTGGCGCCAATTCGCTTACAGGGCGTCCTTTTAGTTGAGGTCTGCTGTATTGAATTTTTACAACTTTAGCCGAAACTTTATAATCGTTTGGGTAAGCTGCAACATCCATTGGACTCTTGTCTAAGTCCGGAAATTTTTGAGCATTAGCATTTGATGATAGCAACATCGTAATACCAAATGCAATTGTTGTAATGATTGTTGATTTTTTCATGATAATAGTTAAATTAATAAGTGTTAAAATTATAGATTGTTTGTTTAATAACAGAATATCGGATGTTAATTTTTTGAAACGAAATTTAATTTAGAGCTTAAAATAATAATTAGATTTGTATTTCTTATGAAGTTTTTTGCTAAAAACCTTTGCTTCTTTGTAACTTAGAACCTCAGTACCTAAAAAAATATGACTTTCAAACAAAAAATACATTCACATTATTTGCAAATGATTCAGGACCGCATAGATGTTTTCAGGGACATGATTTCGGCACTGACCGAAGATTCTAAAAATGATGCAAAAGGTTCAGCCGGCGATAAACACGAAACAGCTTTGTCGATGATGCATATCGAACAGGAAAAATTGACTAATAAACTAAAAGAAGCGATAACCCAAAAAGCGATTTTAGACAAAATCGATGCCTCAAAAACAACTGAAAATATCATTTCAGGAAGTTTGGTAAAGGCCAATGGAATTTACTTGTATTTAAGTGTTGCTCTTCCTAAGATTACTATCGACGGAATTAATGTGATTGCGCTTTCTCCACAATCCCCTTTGGGCTCTCATTTGATGGGAAATAAAGTTGGGTTTACTTTTGAAATAAATAATACTCATTATACAATTGAGAGTGTTGAATAATTAATTAAAAAAAAAATTATGAAAAAGCTTTTTGGGTTTATGTTTTTGATTTGTATGAATTTGAATGCTCAGGATAATGAATTTAAAGTTTATGATAATGGTTTGATTTACTCGGAAAACGCTGTGGTTAAACTCAAATATATAGTTGATTCACTAAATTTGAAGTTTAAGGTTTGCGAATTCAATAAAACATTTCTTTCTTGTGCTCAGGCAAAATCAAATTTTGTAAGATTAGAAAAAAAAGACATTTTAAAAGCTAAAAAGGATTTAGAAAATAATATTTCATATTCAGAATTTAAAGCGAAGTATCCTAAAGCAGCTTTTGAAGAGAATTTAGTGGTTTTAAAGTCTCATTATACGAATTATGAAAATGTGGAAAGTGTAGATTTCTCAAGTTTACGGTTAGGAAAAAGCGGAAGCGAAGAAATTACTTCCACTAAAAAAGATATTGATGCTTATAAAAATAATTTTAAGGGAAAATGGTTTTTTGAGTTTCATGAAAAAACTGAATATTCAAAAGAATCTTTAAGAGCTTTTTATTTTATTGAAGAATTTAAAACAAAACCAATTTCAGAAAAATATGCAAGATTGATTCAATATTCAGATTGTTTAGTTGATACCACAGCACAGATTTTTTATATGGATGCGAAAGATTCTGGTGTAAGGTATCAAGACACATTGCCTACTAAAGCAACGGAATTTCAAGAATACATCGATAAAGTTTTGAAAAGGCCAAGTTTTAGTGAAGAAAAATTTTCGCTTCTTTATAGTTTTGACCAAATAGATTTTGAAGATAATTCGAAGAAAAAAAAGAAAGAGGATGTTGTTAAGAGAGAGCTTATTGAAAAGGAATATGAAGCTTTTCATAAAAAATTAGAAAAATGGGAATTATTAAAATTGGTTCGATTAGATTCTTTAAGGAGAGCAGACACAAATTTTGATAGAATACTGAATGAGGCATTGGCAGAGTCTAAAATAACTAAATCTTCAGATGATGCATTTGAAGAATATGTCGGGCGTTATGTAAGTAAAGAAGCTGAACTTGAATTAAAAAGAAATAGACGAGTTATTGGCGGTTGTAGTATGGATAGTAGTCCAAGGATACATGCATTAAATATTGCAATGTTATCTGCTGAAACAATAAAATGGGAAATTTTTCTACGTTCTCATCTTAATATAATGAATGATCGTTTTGACAGGGTAAGTGATGGAAGTTATGCTCAAAAAGGAAGAAATACATATATAAAAGAGGTAGAGGTTTTAGATATAAATGTTCTGGATTTGATACTGGGGATTTCTTTAAGAATAGAAAATCCATCTAAAAATCATTATTATTCAAGTATAAATAGAGTAGGACGTGCACTTGCTGAAAGCTCAAATGCTACATTAGCCGAAATGATTATTCTGGATATGATTGCTGATAATGATTTAGATGATTATAACAGGGTATTAATGTATTATTTGTTTGATAATTATAATTATAGTTTGACTGATGAAAATATAAAAATGCTCAATAAAACAAAATTACAACTAGCGGTTTCGAAGATGCCTGATTATATTTCATCTCGAATAGTTATTGGAAAATAATTTTTTTCTGCCACATAAGTGATATATGTTCAAATAAAGATGTTATAAAGCAAATGCTAAAATGAACTTATATGGTTTGATTATTTTTTATATTTCTATAAAAACACAATCTTCCAGCTTTTTTTGTTCTTTAGTAAATCCTTATCGTTTTTTAAATAATGCAGAGTCTGCTTTAACGTTTTGCCGTAATCCTACGTTTTAAAGTCAAATTAAAATTTTCAAGTTCATCCCTTTTTTTTACGTTAAAATTTTACATTTTATATGTAAAATTTGATTTATGGTTTAAAATTTAAACTGAATTGAAGATTTATGTTTTTCAATTGTAACTAATAACCCATCTTTGCCCTGTAAAAATAAAATTTAAAAATAAAAATATATAATTATGTGTGGAATCGTCTGTGCCTTTGATCTAAAACAAAAAGTAGAAACTTTAAGACCTCAAGTGTTAGAAATGTCTAAAATCATTCGTCACCGTGGACCAGACTGGAGCGGAATTTACAGCAATGATAAAGCAATTCTGTCCCATGAGCGTTTAGCGATCGTTGATCCGGCTTCAGGAAAACAACCTTTGTTTACTGAAGATAAAAAATTGGTTTTGGCTGCAAATGGCGAAATTTACAACCACAGAGAATTGCGTAAACAATTTGAAGGAAAATATAATTTTCAGACTGAAAGTGACTGCGAAGTTATTTTAGCGCTGTACAAGGAAAAAGGACCTCATTTTGTTGATGAAATGAACGGAATCTTTGGATTTGCAATTTATGATGTTGAGAAAGACGAGTATTTTATAGCTCGTGACCACATGGGGATTATTCCATTATATATTGGTTGGGATCAGGACGGAACTTTCTACGTGGCTTCAGAATTGAAAGCTTTAGAAGGATATTGTACAAAAATCCAATTGTTTCCTCCGGGACATTATATGACTAGTAAAGATGGTGAGTTTGTACAATGGTACAAAAGAGACTGGACAGAATATGATGCTGTAAAAGATAATGAAACAAGTATTCCTGCTATTAAAGAAGCTCTTGAAGCAGCGGTTCACAGGCAATTAATGAGTGATGTTCCTTACGGAGTTTTGCTTTCGGGAGGTTTAGATTCTTCAATTACTTCGGCAGTAGCCAAAAAATACGCGCAAAAACGTATTGAATCAGATGATACTACAGATGCCTGGTACCCACAATTGCACTCGTTTTCTGTTGGATTAGAGGGTTCACCTGATTTAGCAGCGGCAAGAGTTGTGGCAGATCATATCGGAACCATTCACCACGAAATTAAATTTACTATTCAGGAGGGTCTGGATGCTGTTCGTGACGTGATTTATAACCTTGAAACTTACGATGTAACTACCGTAAGGGCTTCGACCCCAATGTGGTTAATGGCCAGAGTTATAAAATCAATGGGAATCAAAATGGTATTGTCAGGTGAGGGCGCAGATGAGTTATTTGGAGGATATTTATACTTTCATAAAGCGCCAAATGCAAGAGAATTTCACGAAGAAAATGTTCGTAAATTAGGTAAATTACATATGTATGATTGCTTACGTGCCAACAAAAGTTTAGCGGCATGGGGAATTGAAGGACGTGTTCCGTTTTTAGACAAAGAATTTATGGACGTGGCGATGAGAATCAACCCACAAGATAAAATGATCAATAAAGAACACCCAATGGAAAAATGGGTAGTTCGTAAAGCTTTTGAAGATATGTTACCGCCAAGCGTAGCCTGGAGACAAAAAGAGCAATTTAGTGATGGTGTCGGGTATAGCTGGATTGATACTTTGAAAGAGGTTGTGGCTAAAGAAGTTTCTGATGAGCAATTGGCAAATGCGAAATATAAATTTCCATTACAGACGCCAACTTCTAAAGAAGAATATTACTATCGTTCTATTTTTACAGAACATTTTCCTAGTGATGCTGCTGCATTATGTGTGCCACAGGAAGCAAGTGTGGCTTGTAGTACAAAAATCGCTTTGGAGTGGGACGAAGCTTTCAAAAACATGAACGATCCGTCAGGAAGAGCTGTTGCCAGTGTACATGATGATGCTTATCAAAAAGTATAAAAAGTTTAATTTTTTTAGAACTTATACCCAGGAAAACGTTCTCATTTGAGAACGTTTTCCTGGTTTATAAATTGTTTAATTTATTTTATTTTGTGAGTTTAATCGTTTGTTGGTTAAATGTTTATTGAAATTTTTTATATTTGGCTTTCGCCACATGAAATAGGTTTTTTAGAGAATAAAGGGGGAATTAATTAAGAATAAAATATATAATAAAAATAGAATGGTATGTCTGGAATATTAGCTGTCATAGGTAAAGGAAAAGACCCTCAACTCGTAAAAGAGCTTTCTAAAAGAATGTCACATCGGGGACCTGATGAAAGGGATTTGCATATTATGGAAAATGGAAGTATAATTAGCCACGAAAGTTTATCAATTATTGATTTGAATTCAGGGAAACAACCTATACAGGGATCTAAAAATGCCTGGATGATTCATGATGGGGAAATTTACAATTATCAGAAATTAAAAGATGGTGTTTTGAAGAATCATATATTCAGGACAAAATCTGATTCCGAAGTTATTGTGCATTTGTATGAAGAATTTGGATATGATTTCTGTAATATGCTTGACGGTGACTGGACATTTGTGGTTATGGATGGCGATGAATATATTGCAGGCAGGGATCCAATTGGAGTGAAGCCTTTTTATTATGGATTAGATGAAAGAGGAAGAATTTACTTTTCTTCAGAAATGAAATCAATTGCTGATCAATGTAAGTCATTTTCGACTTTCCCTCCAGGGCATTATTATACCGCAAAAACAGGTTTTGTAAAGTATTACGAACCAGAATATGAAGATGGAAAAAATGCAAATCTGGTACTGGATTTAGATTTAATTCGAAATACATTAATTGAGGCGACCAACAAGCGCCTCATGAGTGAAGTGCCAGTGGGGGTATTGCTTTCAGGCGGGTTGGATTCCTCTCTTACTTCTGCAATTGCCTCTCGGTTACTAAAAGAAAATGGACAGAAACTTTGTTCTTTTTCTATCGGATTAGATGCTGATTCACCAGATAATATTGCGGCAAGAAAAGCAGCTGAATTTTTAGGTACGGAGCACCATGAAATCCATTTTACGGTAGAACAAGGTGTGGAAGTCTTAGAGAAAATAATTTATCATATTGAAACTTATGATATAATTTCAGTAAGATCTGGCGTACCGATGTATTTATTGTCAAAAGCAATCGCAGATACGGGAGTAAAGGTAATTTTATCCGGAGAAGGCGCTGATGAGGTTTTTGGAGGACATTTATATTTTAGAAATGCCCCGTCAATAGAAGCATTTCAGGAAGAAACAATAGAAAGGGTGCAAAAAATATTTACTGCAGATTTATTGCGTGCAGACAAAACAACTATGGCAAATGGAGTAGAAGCAAGATTTCCTTTTTTAGATAAGGAATTCCTAGATGTGTCTATCCGGACAAAAACAATCGAAAAACAGCCCAAAACCTATGATGATGTTGAGAAATATATTTTGAGAAAAGCATTTGATACAGCTGAAAATCCTTATCTGCCAGCGGATATCTTATGGAGGCAAAAAGAGCAATTTTCAGATGGAGTAGGTTACAATTGGGTTGATGAATTAATTGAATTCTGTTCTTCTCAGGTTTCTGATGAACAATTGGCAGGTGCTGCTACCGAATTTCCTTATAATACGCCAACAACCAAAGAAGCTTATTTGTATCGTTCCATCTTTCATAAATTTTATCCCCAAACAAGCGCTGCACAAACAGTTCGAAAATGGATTCCGAAATGGCAGGATAATCTTGACCCAAGTGGAAGGGCAAATGCAGCTCATGTTAAAGCTGATACTGAAATTGCAAAATCAGGAGTAACAGTTTAGATATCAGTTTGTAATTTTAAATGATCAAATTTGACTTTATAATTATAAATCCGAAACAGCATTGTAATGTTTGTTTCGGATTTTTTTGTTGCTTTATGCTTTGAAGTAAAAATTTGGTTTTGTAAATTGATATTGGTATTTCTTTTTTTATTGACTTTTTTTGATAATATGTTAATAACTTAGGCGCTTTAAATCGTAATTTAATGGATATATAAATTGCGTTTTTATATATTTGCGTGTTAGACAATAATTACATTTTTTTAGAATAAATTATATGAGCGAAGAAATCAAGAAGAACAATTATTCAGCAGATAGTATTCAGGCATTAGAAGGAATGGAGCATGTAAGAATGCGTCCATCGATGTATATAGGGGATGTGGGAGTTCGAGGTCTGCATCATTTGGTTTATGAAGTTGTTGATAACTCTATTGATGAGGCAATGGGAGGACATTGTGATACGATTGGTGTTGCAATTAATGAGGACGGATCGATAACAGTTGAAGATAACGGTCGGGGTATTCCGGTTGATTTACACAAAAAAGAAGGCGTTTCTGCACTTGAGGTAGTAATGACTAAAATTGGCGCCGGTGGTAAATTTGATAAAGATTCATATAAAGTTTCCGGAGGTTTGCACGGAGTTGGGGTTTCGGTTGTAAATGCGCTGTCAGTACACATGAGGTCCACTGTCTTTAGAGACGGTAAAATATACGAACAGGAATATGAAAGAGGTAAATCTTTATATCCTGTTAAACAAATTGGAGAGACTGATAAAAGAGGGACGCGTCAGACTTTTTATCCGGATAATACTATTTTCACTCAGACAACGGAGTTCTCTTATGATACTTTATCAGCTCGTATGCGTGAACTTTCTTATTTGAATAAAGGAATCACAATTACTTTTACAGATAAAAGAGAAGTTGATAAAGATGGTAATTTTGTTCAGGAAATCTTTCATTCTGATGAAGGGCTAAAAGAATATATTCGTTACTTAGATGGAAATCGTGAGCCAATTATTGCACACGTAATTTCTATGGATCATGAAAAAGGGGAAATTCCGGTAGAGGTTGCCTTAATCTACAATACCAGTTATACTGAGAATATTTTTTCTTATGTAAATAATATTAATACTCACGAAGGAGGAACACATTTACAAGGATTTAGAACTGGTTTAACCAGATCCCTGAAAAAATATGCTGATGCTTCAGGAATGTTGGATAAATTAAAGTTTGATATTTCCGGAGATGATTTTCGTGAAGGATTAACCGCTATTATTTCAGTAAAAGTAGCAGAACCTCAGTTTGAAGGTCAGACAAAAACAAAACTTGGAAACAGAGAAGTCGTTTCACCGGTTAGCCAGGCGGTGAGTGAAATGATTGAAAACTATCTTGAAGAAAACCCAAATGATGCCCGTATTATAGTTCAAAAAGTAATTTTGGCTGCTCAGGCACGTCACGCTGCTAAAAAAGCACGTGAAATGGTACAGCGTAAAACCGTAATGGGTGGCGGTGGATTGCCAGGTAAATTATCTGACTGCTCAGAACAGGATCCTGCACGTTGCGAAGTTTATCTTGTCGAGGGAGATTCGGCTGGAGGAACAGCAAAACAAGGCCGTGACCGGGCATTTCAGGCTATTTTGCCATTACGTGGTAAAATTTTGAATGTAGAAAAAGCAATGCATCATAAAGTTTTCGAAAATGAAGAGATTCGTAATATTTTTACGGCACTTGGGGTTACTATTGGAACTGAGGAAGATAGTAAAGCATTAAACCTGTCTAAATTGCGCTATCATAAAGTAATTATTATGTGTGATGCCGATGTCGACGGTAGTCATATCTCTACTTTAATACTTACATTTTTCTTCCGTTTTATGAAAGAACTAATAGAAGAAGGACATGTTTATATTGCAGCGCCACCTTTATATTTAGTTAAAAAAGGAAATAAGAAAGAATATGCATGGAATGATGTACAGCGTGATCAGGCCAATGAAAGAATGGGTGGAAGTGCAGCTATTCAACGTTATAAAGGTCTTGGAGAGATGAATGCGGAACAATTATGGGAAACTACAATGGACCCAAATTTCAGAACTTTGCGTCAGGTTAATATTGATAGTTTAGCTGAAGCTGATAGGGTTTTCTCAATGTTAATGGGTGATGAAGTACCGCCACGTAGAGAGTTTATCGAGAAAAACGCTGTTTACGCAAATATTGATGCATAAGAAAATTTATTCAATTAAATAGTTTGACTATTCATCAAAAATTAGAAAATTAACTAATAACCAATAAAGGATAAAATATGAAAGTTACCATTGTAGGAGCAGGAAATGTTGGAGCCACTTGTGCTGATGTTATTTCGTATAGAGGAATTGCAAGCGAAGTTGTATTGTTGGATATTAAAGAAGGTTTTGCCGAAGGGAAAGCGTTGGATATTATGCAATGTGCAACTAATACAGGATTTAATACCAAAGTATCTGGTGTAACCAATGATTATTCTAAAACTGCCGGAAGCGATGTAGTTGTTATTACATCAGGAATTCCAAGAAAACCGGGAATGACTCGTGAAGAGTTAATCGGTATTAATGCAGGTATTGTAAAAACAGTAGCTGAAAATGTTTTAAAGCATTCGCCAGATACAATTATCGTTGTTGTGTCTAATCCAATGGATACAATGACATATTTAGCTTTAAAGTCTACCGGGGTACCAAAAAACAGAATTATTGGTATGGGCGGTGCTTTAGATAGTTCACGCTTTAGAACGTATCTCTCATTGGCTTTAGATAAACCGGCAAACGATATTTCAGCAATGGTAATTGGCGGTCATGGTGATACAACTATGATCCCTTTAACTCGTTTGGCTTCATATAACGGAATTCCGGTTACTGAATTTCTATCAGAGGAAGTTTTACAAAAAGTGGCTGCAGATACAATGGTTGGAGGAGCAACTCTTACAGGTCTTTTAGGAACATCAGCGTGGTATGCGCCGGGAGCTTCCGTTGCCTATTTGGTTGATAGCATCTTAAATAATCAAAAGAAGATGATTGCATGTTCTGTTTTTGTAGAAGGAGAATACGGACAAAGTGATATATGTATTGGAGTACCCTGCATTATTGGAAAAAACGGAATAGAAGAAATTGTGGATATTCAGTTAAATGATCAGGAAAAAGCTTTATTCGCTAAAAGTGCAGATGCAGTTAGAAGTATGAATGATGCCTTAAAATCGATTTTAGTATAAGATTTACGTTAAAATTAGAAAGGACTGCACTTTTTGCAGTCTTTTTTTTGAGATTAATTAATAAATAAATTGGTTAATCTTTTCGAGAATTATATATTTGCTCGGTTTAAAAATAATGTAGTAATTCGTGATCTGGTTTTTTAGTTTTTAAAAATCGTGTCAGGGCTTATTTTATGGGACTTTAAAACAAAACAAACAATAAAACATAATTAATTTTTAGTAATAATGCAGAATAAAGGACTTATTAAATTTTTCGCAATTCTATTTGCATTGGTAAGTATTTACCAACTTTCGTTCACTTTTGTCGCAAACAATGTCAAAAGTGATGCAAAAGCTTTCGCAGGGGACAACTCTGAAAAAGAAATAAAATATTTGGATTCTATAGGTAAAGAAAGTGTTTTGAATCTTGGATTTACAAATTTTACTTTTAATGAAGTAAAAAATAAGCAAATCAATAAAGGTCTTGACTTAGAAGGAGGAATCAATGTAATTCTTCAAATTTCTATTAAGGATGTTTTAAAAGGATTATCAAATAATTCTAAAAATCCGGTTTTCAATAAGTCTTTAGCGGATGCAACTGCAAATTTAGAAGGAAACAAAACCTATTTAAATAAGTTTTTTGAAGCTTTTGAGGCAAATTCAAAAGGAACTGTAAAATTAGCATCTCCTGATATTTTTGCAAACAGAAGCTTACAGGGTGAAGGTGGAATTGATTTTCAAATGACCGATGCTCAGGCACAAAAAGTAATCAAAAGAAAAGTTGATGAGTCTGTAGAAAGTGCTTATAAAGTAATAAGAGAACGAATTGATAAATTTGGTGTAACACAGCCAAATATTCAAAAATTAGGAGAAACCGGAAGAATCTTAGTAGAACTTCCAGGTGCTAAAGATGTTGACAGGATAAAAAAATTATTAGGTGGTAAGGCTCAATTAGAGTTTTGGG
Organism: Flavobacterium piscis; assembly: GCF_031457575.1. Taxonomy (GTDB): domain Bacteria; phylum Bacteroidota; class Bacteroidia; order Flavobacteriales; family Flavobacteriaceae; genus Flavobacterium; species Flavobacterium piscis_A. Next base: position 325,939 of record NZ_JAVDWQ010000005.1, read on the forward strand.
AAACGTATAAAGTTGAAGAAATTGGAAACTTTTTAGTTGCGGCAAACGAAGCTTTAAAGAAGACTGAAATTAAAAAGACTGAAACTAAAACAGTTGCTAAAGATTCATTAAATGCTTTATTGACAGATACAAAAGATTCTGTTGATACAAAAACAGGGAATAACCCTCTATTTGACAAAATGCTTAGTCAGGGTGGTGGTCCGGTTTTAGGATATTTTGCACCAAAAGATACTGCTGTTATTAATGGGTACTTAAAAAGGGCAGATATAAAGATTTTATTGGCTGCTGACCAACATTATGCAAAATTTGTTTGGAGTAAACCAACTACAATAAAAGATGCAAAACAAAAAGATATTGAAGCAGTTGAATTATATGCTTTAAAAGGAAACAGGGATAATACTGCTGCAATGAGCGGTGGTGTCGTAACTGATGCCAAAGATACATTTGACCAATTAGGAAAACCAGCTGTTTCTATGCAAATGAGCAGTCAGGGAGCTAAGATTTGGGAAGAACTGACAGGTAGGGCTTTTTCTCAAAAAAGTTATATTGCTATTGTTCTTGACAATGTCGTTTATTCTGCACCGGGAGTAACAAGTGGACCAATTGCAGGCGGGAGATCTGAAATTACAGGAGCTTTTGATGTATCAGAAACTAAAGATTTAGCTAACGTTTTAAATGCGGGTAAATTACCAGCTTCTGCAGATATTGTACAATCAACTGTAGTAGGGCCATCTTTGGGGCAGGCTGCAATTGATGCAGGAACAATTTCAGCTGTTTTAGGATTTTTATTAGTTTGCCTTTGGATGGTATTTTATTATGGTAAAGCAGGTTGGTATGCTAATCTTGCCTTATTATTAAATTTACTTTTCTTATTTGGTATTATGGCAAGTTTTGGTTTTGTATTAACATTGCCAGGTATTGCAGGTATCGTATTAACATTAGGTACTGCGGTAGATGCGAATATTATTATATTTGAAAGAGCAAAAGAAGAATTGCGGGATGGTAAGTCATTATCAGAAGCAGTTGTAGAATCTTACGGATGGCATGGTGCCATGCGTTCAATTATTGATGCAAACGTAACGCATATTTTAACTGGTGCCATCTTATTTATATTTGGAACAGGACCAATTAAAGGATTTGCTTTAACATTACTTATAGGTATAGCAACTTCATTATTTACATCAATATTTATAGCAAGAATTTTTATAGATAGAAATATTGCCGGAAAAGGGGATTTGACTTTCTCTACAAATATCACTAAAAATTGGTTTACTAATTTCCATTATGACTTTATTAAAGTTAGGAAATTTACTTACATTTTCTCTTCAATCATTGTCGTTGTTAGTTTAGTATCTATCTTTTTTGTAAATGGGCTAGATGAAGGTGTTGATTTTGTTGGGGGAAGGACATTCCAGGTAAAATTTGATAAACCTGTTGATGCTACTAAAGTTTCAAATGAATTATCTGTTGCTTTTGGTACACCTGTAGAAGCAAAAGTTTTAGGTGATGATAATCAATTAAAAATCACTACTAAATATAAGATTAAAGAAAATGGTGTTGCAGTTGATGAAGAAGTAAATGAAAAATTATATAATGCATTGGCAAAATATTACCCAAATACGTCGTATGATAAATTTATCAATTCTTACAACGGAAAACAGATAGGAGTATTGCAGGCATCTAAAGTTGGGGCTTCAATTTCTGAAGATATTAAAACAAATTCTTATTGGGCTGTTTTTGGAGCTATGGGTGTTATTTTCTTATACTTAATGATCTCTTTCCGTAAATGGCAATATTCATTAGGTGCGATTGCGGCTGTTGCGCATGATGTAATCTTTGTATTAGGAATTTACTCTTTATGTTATAAATTCATGCCTTTCCACATGGAAATGGACCAGCACTTTATAGCTGCAATTCTTACTGTTATTGGTTATTCCATGAATGATACTGTAATTGTATTTGATAGAATTAGAGAGTTTATTTTAGGAAACCGTAAAGGAAGTTTTGAAGATATTATGAATGCTTCTATTAATACAACTTTATCAAGAACTTTAAATACTTCTTTAATGATGATCATTGTATTATTAACAATGTTTATTTTTGGCGGAGAATCAATCAGAGGATTTATCTTTGCGATGTTGATTGGTATTATTGTTGGTACTTACTCTTCATTGTTTATTGCAACTCCTGTTTTGGTGGATTCTTTTTCAAAAGAAGATAAAGATTCAATAGAACAAAAGCATAAAAACGCATAGATTTTACCTTATATTTTTATTAAAAAGATTCAACGCAAGTTGAATCTTTTTTTTTGTACGCTACCATAGTAGTGTAAGTCCGGAACGAGCCGGCCTACGGGAGCTAGCAGGCGGGAAAATTGTGAGGGAATAAAGAGAAACATAATATCAAGGTTTACGCTGTGAGGATTAGAGGCCAACGGACCAAAAAGCCGGTTGGACGTAAAAAGAGATAGTAAATTATGTCAGTTACAGGGAAGAGATATGAGTTTGTCTTAGGAGATCTGTATTGAGAATGGGGAGGTCAAGTCGAGCGAACTGGGAAGGCAAAGACTCTATACTGTAGTCAGCCAAAACCATGGTAGTGAAAAAGTTTCTGTAATGCAAACGGAGCGAAAGGCAGAATCCTTAGAGCTATGAAGTTTTTTAGAATAGTAAAAGCCTATGATTATGATAAAGGGTACACGATCGAAGAATCAAATGAAGCCTGTCGGACAGGAAGAATATATTTATAGAGATAGTTAAATTTTTTATATTGTTCCGGTACAATACGTTTCAAATGGAGGGGTGCCAGTAAAAGTCGGATTATAATACTAAGAATATTGAATTCGGAATTTTATATTCGTTATAAGAAATGCCCAGTAGTTTAAAAAACATACTGGGCATTATTTTATTCTTTTTTAATATGGTTTTAAGAAGTTGCTAATGGATTTCTTTGCGCTCTAATGATAAAGAAAAGACCAATAATGATAAAAGGAATACTTAACCATTGTCCTGTTGAAAACAAACCTAATTCGCTTTCGAAACCGCCCTGGCTTTCCTTTACAAACTCTACAATAAAACGGACTAAAAATAAAAGAACCAAAAATAATCCGAATAAGTATCCAGATTTAAGTCTGGCATTTGTTTTCCAATACAGGAAAAACAAAATTGCAAATACAAATATGTAGCAAAATGCTTCATACAATTGTGTTGGATGCTTTGCCGGAACCTGAGCTAATAAATCAGCAAATTTAGGATCGGTTGCAATTGCTGTATAAGCGTCTTTTGGCTCAGCTATCAGGGTTTTGTTTACAGCTTCTGACTTACTGAATTGATCATGAAGAAAACGTATTCCAAATTGTGAAGTCGTTTCATGTCCAATAATTTCTGAATTCATAAAATTACCCAATCTAACAAAAATAGCACCACTGGCAACAGGGATTACTACCCTGTCCAAAATCCATAATAAAGGGCGTTTTAAGATTTTTTTACTGTAATAGAACATGGCAATAATAATAGCAATTGCAGCTCCATGACTGGCCAATCCTTGAAAGCCCGTAAATTCAAAATTTGGAGAAAATCTGAATGGTAAAAATATTTCCAATAAGTGATTTCTAAAATATTCCCAATCATAAAATAAAACATGCCCTAAACGAGCACCAATTAAAGTTGCTAAAACAGTCCAGACAAATAATGAATCTAATTTATCAATTGATTCATTTTCGCGTTCGAAAATTTTCTTCATTATAAACCAGCCTAGTCCAAAAGCAATTACAAACATCAAACTATAATAGCGAATCATAAAAAATCCTAAATCGATTCCTTCTGAAGGATTCCAAATGATATTTAAGGCGTGTGTCATATTATTAAGTTTTTTGTAAAAATAAATATTAAAAACAGAGTAAATCTTTATTATAAGTTAATCTTTATGTGAGCATTTCTTTTCGGGAACAGGATCATAGCCCGTTTTACCCCATGGATGACAACTCAAAATACGTTTTGTTCCTAAATACCCGCCATAAAATAATCCGTGCGTTTGTAAAGCCTGAATCATGTAGGTAGAACAAGTGGGCTCAAACCTGCAGGATGACGGTGTAAAAGGCGAGATAGCAGTTTGATAAAATCGAACTAATAAAACAAATGGAGTGATTACTTTCATGATTTATTAGGAATTAAGATTGTTATATTGAAAAGCTAGTTCCTTCTTTACCATCTTTTAATTGAATCCCTAAAGCAATCAACTGATCACGAATTTGGTCAGAAAGCGTGAAATTTTTATCAGCTCTGGCTTGATTTCTCATTCCGATGAGCATATTTACGACACCTTCTAATTTATTATTATTGCTGTCAGTTGCTTTATCATCACTTAAGCCTAAAACATCAAAAACAAAAGCATTAATTGCAACTGTAAATGTTTTTAAATCTTCGGTAGAAATAGTTTCTTTTCCTTCTTTCAATAAATTAACGTAACGAACGGCCTCAAATAATTGTGCAATTAAAATTGGTGTATTGAAATCATCGTTCATGGCATCATAGCATAGCTGTTTCCATGATGCAATATCTATAGAACTTGTTGTGCTTACTGAAATTCCTGTTAAAGCATCAACAGCCTCCATTAATCTTTTATATCCTTTTTCAGCAGCTACTATTGCATCATCAGAAAAATCTAAAACACTTCTGTAATGTGCCTGTAGCATAAAGAAACGTGTTACAGAAGCCGAAAAAGCTTTGCTTAAAATGTGGTTCTCCCCGCTTAAAATTTCTCCTGGCAAAATATTATTCCCAGTCGATTTTGCCATTTTCTTTCCGTTCAATGTAAGCATATTGGCGTGCATCCAGTAATTCACAGGAGATTGACCGGTACAAGCTTGGTTTTGGGCAATTTCACATTCATGGTGAGGGAATTTTAAATCCATTCCGCCTCCGTGAATGTCAAAATGATTTCCTAAATATTTAGTGCTCATTGCAGTACATTCTAAATGCCAGCCTGGAAAACCGTCACTCCATGGTGAAGGCCATCTCATAATATGTTCAGGTTCTGCCTTTTTCCAAAGTGCAAAATCCTGCGGGTTTCTTTTGTCAGACTGACCATCAAGATCACGGGTATTGGCTAACATATCTTCGATATTTCGGCCGCTTAAAACTCCGTAATTGTTGGTTTCATTATATTTTACAACATCAAAATAAACAGACCCGTTGGCTTCATATCCTATTCCGGTATCAATAATTTTTTTGATGATTTCGATTTGTTCAATAATATGCCCTGTTGCAGTTGGTTCGATGCTTGGCGGTAAAAAATTAAAAGCTTTTAGGATTTCATGAAAATCAACAGTATAGCGCTGTACTACTTCCATTGGTTCAAGTTGCTCTAAACGTGCTTTCTTGGCGATCTTATCTTCACCTTCATCAACATCATCCACAATATGGCCAACATCAGTGATGTTTCGTACATAACGAACTTTATACTCAAGATGTAAAAAATACCTGAATATAACGTCAAATGACATAAAAGTTCTCACATTTCCTAAGTGTACATTGCTATAAACCGTAGGCCCGCAAACATACATTCCAACATTTCCTTCGTGAATTGGATTGAAATTTTCTTTTTCACCCGAAAGTGAATTGTATATTTTTAGATGTTGACTTGTGTATAAAGGCATATTCTTTTTACTGTTTAATCGTTGATTTGTTTAATCTTGCAAAACGTTTAATTATTTTTTGTTAACTATGTTATTCTTTTGAAAGATAGTATTTTTTTAAGCTATTTATCTGATTGCAAATTTTTTCATTTTTCTCCCGATATTGTATGTAATCGGCATCATATAAGTAATTTAAATCTTTTTAAATAATTAAATGATTTAATATTTCCATCGCTGATGAATAAGAGATCGTTAAAAAATGAGCTTTATCTTTATTCGTATTTCTCGAAGTTCCTTCAGCAATATTTGTAGCGATTGAAGAAGCGCTTCTTTTTATTTGAGAAGTTATTCCGAATAATTCATTTGATGGAAATTTACTAGTTAATTTATAAATATCCAAAATAAACAATTTAGAGTTTTTCCAAACTTCTAACTTTTCAAATGAAAAAATATACATGTTCTGTTGTTTAATTATTAATTTGTTGATCAGAAATCAAGACTTGCAATAAGGCGATTAAACAAATTAACGATTTACTGATTAGACTAAAATTGCGTATCCAGTTTAATATAGTCTAAAAACTCTCTTTTTGTTTGAGGATCTTTAAATTTTCCACCAAATTCAGAGGTTACTGTGCTGCTTTCTATATCCTTGATTCCTCTTGAATTTACGCAAAGGTGTTTGGCATCAATAACGCAGGCAACATCTTCAGTTCCCAAGGCTTTTTGCAGTTCCTGAACAATTTGCATCGTCAGACGCTCCTGAACCTGAGGCCTTTTAGCATAATATTCAACAATACGGTTCATCTTAGATAAACCAATAACTCTTCCGCTTGAAATATAAGCAACATGTGCTCTGCCTATAATTGGGAGTAAATGGTGTTCGCAGGTAGAATATACAGTGATGTTTTTCTCTACTAACATTTCACCGTATTTATAATTGTTGTCAAAAGTAGAAGCTTTTGGTTGTTTTGAAGGGTTTAAACCACCAAAAATCTCCTTTACAAACATTTTTGCCACTCTGTTAGGAGTTCCTTTTATGCTGTCATCCGTCAGATCCATTCCGAGAGTTTGCAGAATGTTTTCAACATCTTTTTTTATTCTTTCTATTTTTTCATCATCACTTAAGTCAAAAGCATCCTGTCTTACAGGGTTTTGAGCATTATTGCTAATATGATTATCTCCTATTTCGTCTTGAAAATCTTCGTTACTTATCATTAAAAACTACTGTTAGTATGGGTATATCTTTTTAAGGCGGTAAAGATAATTAATAAAAATCAAACCTTTTCTATTGATTTTACTATTTAATCACCTCCTTTATGATATAATTTGAATTAAAATTAAATGCCTGTTTTTTATAATAGAAAAAGACAATAACATGGGAATTATTGTCTTTTAAGATTTTATATTTTGTCTTATTTTTTGTTGTAAACTAAAAGTGCTTCTTTCAAAATATTCACAGCAGTAACTAAATCCTTTTTGTTTAAAACATACGCAATCCTTACCTGGTTCAATCCCATCCCTGGAGTTGAATAGAATCCCGCAGCTGGAGCTACCATAACGGTTTCACCATTTAAATCATAGCTTTCTAAAAGCCATTGGGCAAAATCATCAGCATTTTCTATTGGTAACTGTGCAATACAGTAAAAAGCTCCTTTTGGCTTGGTTACAATTACGCCTTCAATTTTATTTAATTCAGTAATCAAAGTATCACGACGACTTTTGTATTCCGAAATTACTTCATCAAAATAGCTCTGTGGTGTATCTATTGCTGCTTCGCAAGCAATTTGTTCAATGGTTGGCGGACTTAAACGTGCCTGTGCAAATTTCATTACCGTTGATAAAACAGTTTTGTTTTTAGTAACCAAGCATCCAATTCTTGCACCACACATACTGTATCGTTTTGAAACCGAATCGACCATAATTACATTTTGATCAACTTCTTTTAAATTCATTACTGAAAAATGCACATCATCTCCATCATACAAAAACTCTCGATATACTTCGTCTGCAATTAAATAGAGATCATGTTTTTTGATTAAATGGGCTAATTGCTTGATTTCTGATTCAGAATATAAATAACCTGTTGGATTTCCGGGATTACAAATTAAAATAGCTTTAGTTTTTGGCGTAATTAATTGCTCTACAATATCAATGCTTGGTAAAGAAAATCCGGTCTCAATAGTTGAAATTACAGGAATAACTGTTGCGCTTGTTGAGGATGCAAATGCATGATAATTAGCGTAAAAAGGTTCCGGAATAATGATTTCATCTCCGGGATCTGTAATTGTGGCCAATGCAAATAATAAGGCTTCAGAACCACCAGTAGTAACAATGATGTCTTCCGGGTTAACATTTACATTTTGACGTTGGTAAAATTTCGCTAATTTTTTTCTATAACTTTCATATCCGGCTGACGGACTGTATTCTATAATACTTAAATCAATATTTTTTACCGCCTCGATGGCCACTTCGGGAGTTTTAATATCCGGTTGACCAATGTTTAAGTGATACACTTTATGTCCTTTTTGTTTTGCAATATCTGCATAAGGAGCCAATTTGCGTATCGGTGATTCGGGCATGTTTCTGCCTTTGTTTGAAATTGTTGGCATGTGTTTTATTATTGAAGTGCAAATTTGCATATTTTTTTCGAATTTAACGAGAACAATACGATTACTTGTAAAAATGTAACAATTATCAATATTTTCATTAATTTTAAGCCAAAAATTGTTAATGAAAAAAATATTTATCCTGTTTTTTGGCCTTTTATTAGTTTTTCCAATAATAGCACAAGATGATTTTTTATTAGAAAATCAACGTAATAAAGCCACAATCCCATTCAAGTTGATTAATAACCTTGTTTTTATCCCTGTAAAAGTAAATGGAGTCGAATTAAATTTCTTATTGGATTCGGGTGTAGAGCAAACAATTATGTTTAGTATGGAAGATAAGAAAGAAGTTAGTTTTAAAAACATCCAAAAAATTAAACTTCGCGGTTTAGGAAGTGAAGAGGAAATTGAGGGATTGAAATCAACAAATAATATTTTGGAAACTCACGGTCTGAAATCTACCAATCATTTGGTTTATATTATTTTAGACCAGGGATTTAATTTGTCTTCACATATAGGAATTCCTGTTAACGGAATTATTGGATATAAATTTTTTAAAAATAATATTGTTGAAATTAATTACCAGAAAAAAAAGGTAATCGTACACAGGAATAATGAAAAAGTACGTCAAAAATTAGGAGAAAAATATAAAACAGTACCGATTACCATCGAAAACTCAAAACCATATATAAATACCGCTGCTGTAGTTAATGAAACAGAAATTCAGGCTAAATTATTAATTGATATTGGTAATAGTGATTCTTTTTGGATTTTTGAAAACGATAAAATAAAATTGCCTGAAAAGAATTTTCCTGATTTTCTGGGAAAAGGTTTTAGTGGCGATATAGAAGGACATCGTGCGAAAATTTCTAAATTTTATTTAGCTGATTTCGGATTTAAAAAACCAATTGTAGCCTTTCCCGATTCCAGTTCAATTAAAAATGTTAAAATGGTTAAAGACAGGATAGGTTCTGTTGGGGGAGAAATTTTAAAAAGATTCAGGCTCGTTTTAGATTATACCGATAAAAAATTATACTTAAAACCAAACAGCAAATTCAGAGAGCCTTTTACTTATAATAAAAGCGGGATTACAATTCAGCATAACGGATTGCAGTGGGTACAGGAGACAGTTCATTTTGAAATGGTAAATGTAGTTAATGCCGGAGATGTTAACTTAAGAGAGGATTCAAAAAACAGGGAACAGGATTTTAAGTATAAGTTTCAATTAAAGCCTGTTTATGAAATAGTAAATGTTCGTAAAAGCTCTGCTGCTGAAAGATGCGGTTTGAAAAAAGGAGATATCATAATCAGTATTAATAAAAACCGCCCTTATAAATATACTTTGGAACAAATTAATCAGCTTTTAAAATCGGAAGATGATATATGGATTAATTTAGAAATTGAACGTAATAGTGTGTTGTTGAAATTTCGTTTTAAATTAGAAGATGAATTGTGATTTCAATTTTTACAGCAAAAGGATTTGGGGAATCAGGTACAATTGTAAAATGCAAACTGATGATTCTTGTTCAGAAGAAAGCAGGAATTGAACAGAAGAGGTGAATTTGCAGTTAAAAATTTGTAGATTTATGCTTTCGTTTAATTAATTTAAATTTCGAATTATGAAAAATCTAGTCTTATCTTGTTTGCTTGTATCTTGCATTGGATTTCAAAGTTGTAAAAAAAATGAAAAACCGGATGGAGCTGAAGTCTCCAAAGCCGAAACTGAAAAGTTTGTAAAGATTGAGTGCTATAAGGCAATTTATGATAGTGATACTATTGACTTAAAATTGAACACTTTGAAAGACGGTAAGATAATTGGAAATATGACCATGAAAATTGAGTTTGCGTCAGAAAAGACCGGAGAAATAAAAGGGGAATTTCGGGGAGATACTTTGTTTGCTGATTATACATTTACACAGGGAAAAAATAAGCAGATTTTCAAAAATCCAATGGCGTTTTTAAAAAGGGATAAAGAACTTATTCTAGGGAATGGTGCAATAGAAACCAGTATGGGTGTTTCTTATTTTGTTAAGAATAAGCCTATAGATTTTGACAAAGTAAAATATAAATTTACAAATATTGACTGTGATGACGAATAAAAATAAAACGGAATTCTAAAAAAAAGCCGTTTCTTAAACTTGAGAAACGGCTTTTTTTTAGAATTAATTTTTATAAAACTTCCCCTTTAATTTTTAGGGCAACTCTTCCATCAGGATAATTGACTGCATTGGTTTCAACAGTAATCGTTTTACGAATAGGACCGGCAGCCATATTATATTTCACATCAATTTTTCCTTTTTTACCAGGCATGATGGCTGCAGCTGGTTTAGTAACAATAATAGAACTTACTGTAGATTCTGCTGATGTTATTAATAAAGGTGCATCCCCAGTATTTGTAAAATCAAATGATCGGACTGCATTATCAGTTTTCGATATTTTACCATAATCAATAGTATTATCCTGAGCAGCAAATTCAATTTTTGGTCCCTTTTGGGAATAACCTATTGTGCTAAATAAGACTATTACAATAAATGTGGCAACATTTTTCATTTTGAAATTGTTTAAAGTTGTAAGTAAATATACTTTGTTTTAATTAATACACAAATTAATATTTCGTTATTATTTCGTTTTTTATAGTGTACTTAATTATTTACTTTTGTCGTCAGTTACAATTACAATAACTGAACCAAAGTATAAAGGTTTATTTGTTTAACTGTTTAATCGTTTATTTGATTGAAGGTAAACGATTAAACAGTTAAACGATTTCAACGATAAAACAAGAAACGATAAAATGACAATTCCAGCACAATTTGACGCTAAAACAATCGAGAATAAATGGTATGATTACTGGATGAAAAACAACTATTTTCATTCAGAGCCAGATCATAGAACACCTTATACTATTGTAATTCCGCCCCCAAATGTTACAGGGGTCTTGCACATGGGGCATATGCTGAACAATACAATTCAGGATGTTTTAATTCGGAGAGCACGTCTTAAAGGCTTTAATGCTTGCTGGGTTCCGGGAACAGATCACGCATCTATTGCAACGGAAGCAAAAGTGGTTGCCAAATTAAAAGCAGAGGGAATCAATAAAAACGATTTGACACGTGAGGAGTTCTTAAAACATGCTTGGGAGTGGACTGACAAATACGGAGGAACTATTTTAGAGCAACTTAAAAAATTAGGTGCTTCCTGCGACTGGGAAAGAACCAAATTTACTATGGATCCAGACATGTCAGCATCTGTAATTAAATCCTTTGTTGATTTGTACAACAAAGGTTTGATTTACCGTGGATACCGAATGGTAAACTGGGATCCGGAAGCTAAAACAACACTTTCTGACGAAGAGGTTATTTACGAAGAACAACAAGGAAAATTATTTTTCTTAAAATATAAAATCCTCACCCCAGCCCTCTCCGAAGGAGAGGGAGCCGAATCGCCTGACTCCCCTCCTTCGGAGGGGTCGGGGGAGGAATTTCTGACGATTGCTACAACTCGTCCGGAAACTATTTTTGGAGATACTGCTATTTGTATCAATCCAAATGATGAGCGTTTTGCACATTTAAAAGGTAAAAAAGCAATTGTTCCAATTTGTGGAAGAGTGATTCCGATTATTGAGGACGAATATGTAGATATCGAATTTGGAACTGGTTGTCTGAAAGTGACTCCTGCTCACGATATGAATGACAAAACATTAGGAGAGAAACATAATCTTGAAATCGTTGATATTTTTAATGAAGATGCTACGCTAAATAGTTTTGGATTACATTATCAGGGAAAAGACCGTTTTGTGGTTCGTACCGAAATTGCAAAAGAACTAGAAGAAATTGGAGCTTTGGCAAAAACCGAAACCCATTTGAATAAAGTGGGGACATCTGAAAGAACTAAAGCGGTAATCGAACCAAGATTATCAGATCAATGGTTTCTTAAAATGGAAGATTTAGTAAAACCGGCAATCCAATCTGTTTTGGTTGATGGTGATATTAAATTACATCCAAAACGTTTTGAAAATACATATGCACATTGGTTGAATAATATCCGTGATTGGAATATCTCTCGCCAGTTATGGTGGGGGCAACAAATTCCAGCGTATTATTATGGAGATGGAAAAGAAGATTTTGTAGTTGCTGAAAACATAGAAGATGCTCTAAAACTAGCACAAGAAAAGACTAAGGACTTTGGACTTTTGACTAAGGACTTAAAACAGGATGTTGATGCTTTAGATACCTGGTTTTCATCTTGGTTATGGCCAATGTCTGTTTTTGGTGGAATAATGGATCCGGAAAGTGAAGATTTCAAATATTATTATCCAACCAATGACTTGGTAACCGGTCCGGATATTTTGTTTTTCTGGGTGGCGAGAATGATTATTGCAGGTTACGAATATGCAGGTGAAAAACCGTTTACGAATGTATATTTAACAGGTTTAGTACGTGATAAACAACGCCGTAAGATGTCTAAATCATTAGGAAATTCTCCTGATCCTTTAGACTTGATCGAAAAGTTTGGTGCCGATGGTGTTCGTGTAGGATTGCTTTTGAGTGCTTCGGCAGGAAACGATATTATGTTTGATGAAGAATTGTGTAATCAGGGAAAAGGATTTTCAAACAAGATTTGGAATGCCTTTAAACTGATCAAAGGCTGGGAAGTTTCTGAAACTATTCCACAACCTGAATCATCAAAAGTAGCAATCGAATGGTATGAAGCGAAGTTGCAGCAAACTTTAGTTGATATTGAAGATAATTTTGAGAAATACAGGATTTCCGATTCGTTAATGGCGATTTATAAATTGGTTTGGGATGATTTCTGTTCCTGGTTTTTAGAGATGATCAAACCGGCATATCAACAGCCAATTGATAAAGTTACGTTTGATAAAGCAATCGAAATGTTAGAAAGTAACTTGAAATTACTTCATCCGTTTATGCCTTTTCTAACAGAAGAAATTTGGCATTTAATTGCTGACAGAACCCCGGAAGAAGCTTTAATTGTTTCAACATGGCCAGAATTAAAACCGTTTAATGCGAGTTTAATTGCTGATTTTGAAAATACAATCGAAGTAATCTCCGGAATCAGAACCATCAGAAAGGACAAAAATATTCCGTTTAAGGATGCAATCGAATTAAAAGCCATTAATAGTGAGAATATCTCAACTTATTTTGATACAATTGTAACTAAATTAGGAAACATTTCTGCTTTTGAATATGTTGCTGTAAAAGTGGACGGTGCGTTATCTTTCCGTGTAAAATCAAATGAATATTTCATTCCGATTTCAGGAAATATTAATGTTGAAGAAGAAATTGCAAAACTGGCAGCAGAGTTAGTTTACACAGAAGGTTTCCTAAAATCGGTTCAGGCAAAATTATCAAACGAAAAATTTGTTGCCGGAGCGCCGGAGAAAGTTTTGGCTAACGAAAAACAAAAAGAAGCAGATGCTTTGGCTAAAATTGCTACGATTGAGCAGAGTTTAGCTGGTTTGAAGTAAAAAAAACAGCTTTTTATAATAAGAATCCCAATCTAAAATTAATTTTTAAGATTGGGATTTTTTATTTATTACAACAGTTTTAAAGTTGTAAATGTGTCTGACATTTAGAAAAGTTGATTTTATTCTTAGTTTGTTTTCTTTTCCTGTAAATTACAAATCCAGTAATGAATAAAATACCAGAAGATAAGCCGAATAAAGAATATATGATTTTTGACCAAAGTCCTGCAAAAGTTCCAAAATGCAAAGGATCTTGGCTATAGAATAATTTAGTACCTAAACTTGCTAATCTGGGATCAAAATGGCTTATTATTTCTTTTCTATCTTTATCAATATATAATTTTGCGGCATCATCTTTAATTAGCGGACTATTATAATCAAGTTTAACTTCAATAAATGGGTTGTCGTTATAAGCCTCACGGATTGTTTTTATTTTTGCATCGGGGAAATTTAAAACAACAGAATTAACAATTTGGTCATAGGAGAAAGGCTTAATCGCTATAGGCTTTGTAAGCGTTGCGGGCTTGGCAAAAGTTTGATTAGGTTTGCCAATTGTAGCTTCGAGAATGTTTGGTAAAAATGCAAATGTAATACCTGTAATTGCCCAAATTAGATTGAAAGGTACTGTTGTTATACCTAAAAGTTTGTGCCAGTCTGCAGATATTTTTCTAGTTCCTTCACCCCAGCGAATTTGGGTCATACGCTTTTTCTTCATGAAGTTCCCGTAAATAAACAAACCAATAACGAGCATTATAAGCAAGGCTAATCCAAATAGACCAACAATATATCTGCCTATTTTGCCCGCCAACAAGTTGGTATGCAATTTAGCTACCCAATAAAGTAAGCCTGATTCTGGTTCTCTAATACCATTTATTTCTCCATTAGCAGGATTAATGAATATATCTAAATCTTTCTTCTTTTTATCTTTAGCATAATTTTTAACGGGTTTTATTTTTACTTCAAAAGGCTTGTTTTCTCCATTAAATTTAAAATGATGCAAATAATAATTGGGATATTTTAAAAGTACTTTTTTTGAAATTCCATCTAATGAAACAGTTTTTTCTTTAGATTCTGTTACCTTATATAATGTTGGATTAAGTATTGCATCAAGTTCAGCTCTAAAAACAATGAAGGAGCCTGTGATACTGAATAACAATATCATCGCTCCCACATAAAGACCAAGCCAGGCATGTATTTTCCAAAGACTTTTTTTATTACTCACGATTTTTTAAATAAGTATTTTTAAAGCATCTTCTAATAAAGATTTTCCTTCTTCTTTTTTTCCTAATTCGGTTAGTTCAGCTGCAGCTTTTGATTGGATTGTTGCTTTTTTACTTTCAGAAGAAATAGCATTAGTTTTTTTTACAACTTCTTTTAATAAATTATAGGCTTCGTTAGGTTGTTTTGTTTTTGCATAATTTTTTGCAAGAACAATCAATGCTTCTGAGCTGAAATATGCATCTGGAATTCCTTTAGCAATTTCAATTCCTTTTTCAAATTTTTTAGATTGACCATAATTCCTGGCTATTTCGCTAGTTACATCTGTTCTTTTTTGTTCGTCTTTAATTAACAAACTTACTTTTAGTGCTTTGTCAAGCATTTGAATTGCTTTTTCAGGTTGCCCTTTTTCAGCTAATTCACCACCTAACATAGTTAGTATAGCTGCTCTTTCGAAAGGATCTTCTATTTTTGAAGAAAGGGTATAAGCTTTGTCAAAAAGTTTAAAAGCGTCTTCTTTTTGTCCGGCAGCTACCATATTAGCAGCTATTTCAGCATACAAACTCAATTTATCATCCAAATGAATGTTTTTGATTTTTTCTACAGCTAAATTTGCTTCTTTAAGTAATTCTTGAGCTACATCAGTTTTATTTAAGCGGATGTACTTTCCTGATAATTCAGCTAACAAAGCAGGTAAATCATGCTCTTCTGCTTCTTTACGAGCTTTGGTTACAGCTTCGTTTAATAATTCATTTGCCAATGTAGGATTTGATTTTACTAATTTATTAGCAATTTTCCCCATATTGGTAGCATATAAATGCACATCAGTTATACTACGGGTTATATTAATTGCTTTTTTGATTTCATCTAATCCTGCATATTCGTTAGCAATAGCCGCAAGTACCGTTTCTCTGTAATTTTTATTGTCAATAGTGTAGATTTCCGAAAGTGCTCTTGAAAGAATTTCCAAACCTTTTTGTTTGTCAAAATAACGCCCCATTTCTCCACCTACTTTTGCTAAAGCGGCTATTTTTCCTGCTTCGGTATCGAGGATGTTTACTTCTGTTCTATGTGCATTAGCTGTTATGCAGATAAATAATAAAGTGGTTAAAATAATTTTTCTCATTTTTTTATTTTTATATGTTTTTTAAAAATTCCATTTTACCCCAGCGCTTATGATTTGGCCTCTAGTGTTTTCAGTCTCATAAGTAAGGGAATTAGTTGCTATTTTTGTTTTTTGTTTTATAATGGTGTCAAAGATATCTGATACACGTAACATGAATGTTCCATTTTTAAGAAAATTTTTAGATACCCCTAAATCAACAAAGTATAATTCCTTTTCAGATTCTTGAGGTGAAGGTTTTGGTCCAATAAGATTTCCAATAACTTGTACCTTAAATTCTTGAGGTAAATTAAAATCCATAATTAGTTTTGCGGTATATTTAACTTGATCTTTAAGTGCGTCACCATTAAACATAGAATCGCTAATTTCTGATTCAAAATAGGAGTAACTGGCGTTTACTGTCCACCATTTTGTAAATTTTGCTGAAGAGATTAATTCGATTCCTTTTAAGAATGCTCCCGTAAAGTTGTCCGGTTTTTCATATAAAATATTGTTCTCATCTTCGGTGGTAACTTTTTGAATAAGATCATGAATATCACGATAGAATACATTAACACCAGCATTGAAATTTTTAAAATTTTTAAGGTAACCTATTTCATAATTATAGGAATACTCAGGTTTTAAATCAGGATTTCCTTGTTTGATTATTAAAGGATCCCGATTATCAATAAAAGGATTTAAATCCTGAAAGGCAGGACGTCTTAAACGTTTACCAAATCCTAATGAAATGTATTGAGTTTCGTCAATAGTGAATTGTGCAGTAAGATTTGGAAGTAGCATTGAGTAGTCACGCGATACATCAATAGCATCTAATGGAGATTCCAATTTTAAGTAGGTTTGTTCGGCTCTAAGTCCCGCATTAATTTTTAAGAATTTCCAGTTAAATTCATCAATGATATAAAAGGCATGTGTATTTTCGGTAAATGAATAATTTTTTTCATTACTTAGTCCTGTTTCCCACACACCAGTAGTATGGTTGAAAGTAGCTAGAGAATTGGATAATTCTCTATTTAATGAAGCCAGACGATATCCTGTTTTAAACTTATTGTTTTTACCAATAGGTAAACTATAATCCAAGTTCCCAAAATAGTTATCATCATTTAGCATTTCAGTTTCTTCTTGTAAAGTTGGATTACCGTTGAAAGTTCCATTTTCATTCAATTTCTGAATGTTAATGTTTTTTGTTTTAGGTTGATTAAAATCTAAATAACTAAATGCCGCTTTTAAAACCCCGTTATTTTTAAATGATTGCTTAAAGTCAAAATTGTATTCGTAGTATTTATTATCTTTAGTTTCAGGTTCTGTACGAATGGAACTATCTTTAAATGTTTCATCCGCTTTTGTAGTATTGATGTCTATATTTTTATTTTTAACCTCTAATTGTTTACCGTATGTCAGACCTGCATTTATAACAGCTTCTTTCCATGGTTTAAAATTGGTATTCAATCGTAAATTCTCATTCAGGAAAGATTTCTTTTCAAGCTGATTTGTTAATTGGGTTCCATCATAAATCCCATTTTTGTAGTTGTTTTTTTCTACAAATTTATCGTTGTTTATAGTTCGTTGCAAACGATCATAAGAAACTATATAGCCAAATTTATCTTTTTGTTGAGATAATGAAATACTTCCGTTGTAACCATCAGCATTGTCTGCCATAAACGTGACACTTCCTTTTAATTCGTTATTTATATACCCTTTTTTTAGTACAATATTCACAATCCCATTAATTCCATCCCCTTGATATTCTGCACTTGGATTTGTAATGATTTCTATATATTCAATAGCACTTGCCGGAATTTGGTCCAGTACCGTTTCTCTATTATTTCCACTTATGCCTGAGTTTTTACCATTAATTAATACTTGTGTATAACCATTTGATAATCCTCTTAAACGAATGTCACGATTGTGATTAGGACTTCCTCCCATAGCTACAGACGGCATACTTTTTAAGATATCACCAGCTGTTCCTCCATTTTGAGAGGTAAGATCACTTGTGGAGAATCTTATCTTTTGTGGTTCTATTTGTGTAACTCCAATTTTTGAAGAAACAACAACTTCATGAAGATTTGAGATAGAATCTTTTTTGTGATTTTGAGTTTCATTTTGTGAAAATAGGAGAGAGGTATAAAGAAAAATTATAAAAAGTAAAATATTTTTCATCAGGCTTATTTGGTTTTATTAAAAATAAGGCGCAAATGTAATACCTGAACTTGAATTAACAAAGTTTATTTAGAATAAATATAAGTAATTATTCTACAATAAATTTAACATTTGTTATTTTATCAAAATGTATTTTTTGATGATAATTTTTAAGGAATAATCTATTTCCATAATAATTAATTAATGAGAAAACCCCGATCCGTTTTTTAAATGGATCGGGGTTTATATTTAAAGCTATTACTTTTTACTAAGCGTTTTTGCCATTTCTTCCCAGTGGCTGGCGAGATCATCGTAATTAACTGGATTCGAAGGTTTCTGATAGGGCAATCTGCCCGATTCAAATGCCCTGACGAGAATGGTTTCAATAAGGTAGTCTTCATTGGCCTCATAGGGTTTATATTCTTTTTTCAGACTAATGTCAAACATATTGGCAGTCGTATTGGATACGAAGGCTTTAAAACCGCTTTTTAAAGTTTTTACCAGTTCGTATGTCGTTATTCCGGTTTGGCGATGAATCAGCTTGACCAGAATTTGTCCTTGTTTACGTGAAAGTTTTTTAAGGCTGGCTTCAAATTCATTGTTAAGATAGTCTTCCACAATTTTAAAATACTTTTTCTTTTCGCGACTGGTTTTTAAACGGCCCATTCCATTATTTAAAGCAGTAAGCCTGTCCGCAGCAAGTCTTGCATAAGGATACACTTTATAAACCCTGTTTTGAAGAATCATGAACTGCTTTTGAGCCTCAGGATCCAGTTTTTCTTTTGAAATAATAATTTCCGGTAATTCAATTGTGTCATTCAGAATTGAATCGTTTTCAGTAAGCGTGTAGTCCATTTCAGAATTATTTTTGGGAGTTATTTGCGCTTTAGCAGCAAAAGAAATCAAAAGAAAACATAAAATACAAGTTGTAAATCTCATGGAATATATATTTAAGTGTAAAATTATGCATTATATACACAACTGTAATACCAAATTTATAAATTAGCAAAAAAATATTTTTTATGAGTACAAAATCAATTTTAAATGATACTTCAATTGCTTTTCTGGAAAGCTACCTAAATAACGCTTCACCGACCGGTTATGAAAGCGAAGGCCAAAAACTCTGGATGAATTACTTAAAACCTTATGTAGATACTTTTATTACCGATACTTATGGAACTGCTGTTGGAGTGATCAATCCTGACGCTCCCTTTAAAGTAGTGATCGAAGGACATGCCGATGAAATTTCGTGGTATGTAAATTATATTACAGATGATGGTTTGCTATATGTAATACGTAACGGAGGGTCTGATCACCAGATTGCACCATCAAAACGGGTTAATATCCATACAAAAAAAGGAATCGTAAAAGGCGTTTTTGGCTGGCCGGCTATTCATACACGTTTACGTGATAAGGAAGAAATCCCGAAATTAAGTAATATTTTTATTGATTTAGGATGTGAAACCAAAGAACAGGTTGAAGAAATGGGAGTACATGTAGGTTGTGTGATTACCTACCCTGATGAATTTATGATTCTGAATGAAAATAAATTTGTTTGTCGTGCGATTGATAACAGAATGGGCGGTTTTATGATTGCCGAAGTAGCTCGTTTACTGAAAGAGAATAACAAAACACTTCCTTTTGGATTATATATTGTAAACTCTGTTCAGGAAGAAATTGGGCTTCGTGGTGCCGAAATGATTTCACAACGAATCAAGCCAAACGTTGCTATCGTAACTGATGTTTGTCACGATACAACAACCCCAATGATTGACAAAAAAGTTGAAGGTGATCTTAAAATGGGCAAAGGACCTGTAATTGCTTATGCACCTGCAGTACAAAATAACCTGCGTGAATTGATTGTAAATACTGCCGAAGAAAATAAAATACCTTTTCAGCGTCATGCAACTTCAAGAGCGACTGGAACTGATACTGATGCATTTGCTTATAGTAATGGAGGAGTAGCTTCTGCATTGATTTCCCTTCCATTGCGTTACATGCATACAACTGTTGAAATGGTGCAAAGAGAAGATGTAGAAAATGTAATTCAGTTAATCTATCAATCCTTATTGAAAATTGAAAACAACGAAACTTTCTCATATTTCAAATAGGTTCAGAAGGATCTTTTGATAAATATCAAATGGATTCAATGTAAATTTAATGAAATTAGTAATGATTTCAGGAGCTATTCCAGCTATACGCTTTATCTTTTTTGCTCAAAAAGAGCAAAAAGATGTCGCTCTTATCAGGACTCATTCAAAAAACAAAAGACCTTCCAGCGATAGAAGGTCTTTACATTTTTGTATACTAATTCAAAAATATTTTGTGAAGCTATTATTTTAAATCTTTCAAAATAGCAACCGCTTCTGTTGCATTTGATAATTGTGCATATTTCAAAGCTGTAAATCCTTTTTCATTTTTATCACCAGGGCGCGCTCCTTGTGCCAGTAAAATTTTGATTATTTCAACTTTGTTATAACGTGCTGCTGTCATTAAAGGGGTCATATCCTCGGTTTTCTCATTTACGTCAGCTCCGTATTCGATAAGTTTCAGAACGATATTAATGTCTCCTTTAGAGATTGCGACATTTAAAGGCGTTACACTATAACGTTCTGTTATAACATTCTTGTCTTCTTTTAAAGAAGTGTTTGAAGCTAAAGAAACATTTGTAAAAGCTACTAAAGCCATTCCTAAATAAACGATTGATTTTTTCATAATGATTGTTTGTTAATTGATTAATTGATGATGATTTTTAAAACTGATGTAAAAGTAATTCAAATAATTGTATTATGTATTACAAGGTACTATGTTTTAACTAATTCTTAACATTCGCTTAATATTGTATGCTTTTACATCGTAGTTTTTATATAGACGAGAAAATACATCTTATGTTACAGAATATTTAATTATTATATAAAATAGGCTGAAATTGTTAAATTATTTCAAAATCAGAATGTTATTTTTTTAACTTTACTTGCCTTAACAGATTTATAAAATTTAACGGAATGCTTTTTAAATTTCCGTAAAACAAAAAAACATAAGATTGATTACTGTTTGCTAGTTGTTCTTTTCTAAGGCTGTAATGTCAAAAAAATAAGCGGAAAGTAAGCCGTGAATTAGTAAAAAGTATCAGACAAAGACCAAAAGCAGGAAGATTTATTATTTAAAAAAGAAATAATGATTGTAGAATAACGCCAATGTGAGTTTACATTAATTATAGAATAAATTAAATAACCTTAAAACCGAAAATTATGGGAATTATCAAAAAAATTATTATCGCTTTACTCTTAATCTTTGCTATAGCATTAATTGCGGCCTATTTCATGCCAAAAGAGTACGCAGTCACGAAGGAAATTACAATAAACAAACCCGTTGATTCGGTTTTTAATTATGTGAAATATTTAAAAAATCAAAATGAATTTAGTGTCTGGGCTAACATTGACCCAAAAATGAAATCTACATACAAAGGCATCGATGGAACTGTTGGGGCTATCTCAGCATGGGAAAGTGATGTGAAAGAAGTAGGAGTAGGAGAGCAGGAAATTACAAAAATTACTGAAAACAAAAGTATTGATTTTGCACTCCGATTTAAAAAACCAATGGATGATACAGCTATTGGATTTATGTCTACAGAAGCTGTTACCGAAAATCAGACTAAAGTAAAATGGGGAATTAGCGGTGTTATGCCTTATCCAATGAATTTGATGCTGCCAATGATGAAAATGGATCAAATGATTGGTAATGATTTACAAAAAGGCCTCGATAATTTAAAAGTAAAAATGGAAGAATGATAATAGCCACAGACTTTAGTTATTTGTCTGTGGCTAAAAACTACTGCAATTTAAGTTTTTTGGAATAAACACCCTTCAATCTATTTTCACCTGGCTCGTCTGCGATGGGTATCTCTTAAATTAAAAGACTAAAGCAGCGTTTTCAACGCGATTAAAAACAAAGAAAGCCACTTCCATAAACAGAGTGGCTTTTGGTTTTATAGAGTTAATCTATCCCAAAAAACTATTTTAGCTTAAATTTCTTCCCATATATTATTCAAATCCATTGTAAAATAAAGGATACGGATCATTGAGAAATTTAATATGATACCCTGCTATCATACATAAAAGTTAGCAAGGCATTTTTTTATTTGTAATGATGTTCATGGTTTAAATAGTTAGTTTAAACCTGAAAATTACTCTTTAGTAGTAAGGTAGTCTAATACGTTTTTGTCAATACGTTGGTCAATATTAGCAATGTCAGCTTTTACGAATTTTTCACCTAAAATTTTCTCGTATAACTCGATATATCTTTCTGAGACAGATTCGATATAAGCGTCTGTCATGTCCGGAATTTGTTGTCCCTCCAGTCCCTGAAAACCATTTTCGATTAACCAGCGACGTACAAACTCTTTAGACAATTGTTTTTGCTCTTCTCCCTTGTCTTGTCTGTCCTGATAACCATCAGCATAAAAATAACGGGATGAATCAGGTGTGTGTATTTCATCAATTAAAACAATAACACCTTCTTTTGTCTTTCCGAATTCATATTTGGTATCTACCAAAATTAAACCACGGTCAGCAGCAATTTCGGTTCCTCTTTGAAATAAATCACGGGTAAATTTTTCTAAAACCAGATAATCTTCTTCAGAAACAATTCCCTTTCGTAAAATATCTTCGCGTGAAATATCTTCGTCATGAGAACCATTATCTGCTTTTGTAGTTGGCGTTATAATTGGTTTCGGAAATTTATCGTTTTCCTTTAAACCTTCTGGCATTGTTACACCGCAAATTTGTCTTCTTCCGGCAGTATATTCACGTGCTGCGTGACCTGAAAGATAACCACGAATCACCATTTCTACTTTAAAAGGATCACATAAATGACCAACAGCAACGTTGGGGTCAGGTGTTGCAATCAGCCAGTTTGGAACAATATCTTCCGTTAATTCCATGAATTTTGTAGCAATCTGATTCAGAATTTGCCCTTTATACGGGATTCCCTTTGGTAAAACCACATCAAAAGCCGAAAGCCTGTCGGTTGCCACCATGACTAAGAGTTCATCATTAATATTATAAACTTCCCGAACTTTGCCACGGTAAACTGATTTTTGATTCGGGAAATTAAAATTTGTTGTTGTGATTGTATTGCTCATTTATCCTTAGTGTGTTGTTTTAGCATGCAAATTTAAAACTATTTAAAAGAGCAAGCAAAGAAAAAATTATGGTTTCAGAAGAGTAGTGTTAAACAAGTTTAAAATTCGGCTATATTCATCAATCCAGGAATAGGTTTCCTTAAAACCATGTGCTTCGACTGGAAATGATGCCAGTGTCCAGTTTTTCTTCTCTAATTCGATAAACCGTTGTGATAAACGAACAATATCTTTATATTCAACATTATTATCAACCATTCCGTGGAGCATAACCAAATTGCCTTTTAGATTTTGTGCAAAATAAATTGGGGAGCTTTTTTTGTATGCATCAGGGTCGGTTTCAGGAAAGTTCAAAATATTTCCAGTATAACCGTGATTGTAATGTGCCCAGTCTGTAACAGAACGTAAAGCAGCACCCGATTTGAATTCACCCGGAGTGGTCAGCATTCCCATCAAGGTAATAAAACCGCCATAGGATCCTCCGTAAATTCCGACTCTCTCAGCATCAATTCCATAATTATCTATCAGGAGCTTTTTACCATCAATATGATCTGATAAATCTTTCCCACCCATGAAACGGTATATCCCAGTTCTAAAATCACGTCCATAGCCATCGCTTCCTCTATAATCTATGTCCAAAACTGTATAACCCAAATCGGTTAACAAATTATGAAACATATATTCACGATAGTAACTGCTCCAGTAATTGTGTGCATTTTGCAGATAACCTGCTCCGTGCACAAAAATAACGGCTGCCTTATTTGAGATTTCAGCTTTTGGAGTGTAAATCCTCGCATTTATGGGAGTTCCGTCCTGAGCCTTAAACGTAATTACTTCAGGTTCCCTCCATTGATATTTTTTGAAAATATCTGTTGTAGATGAGGTGATCTGCTGTAAGCCAGAGTTCTTTTTATTCTCAGAAAGATAATATTCCCATGGTTTATTTTTATAAGAATAACGAACTAAAAGTGATTTTTCATCTGGAGATACAAGTACTTCATAGGCTCCGTCCTGAGTTAAAATGGGTTCTAAAATACCTCCCGAGACTGGCAATTTATAAAAATTTCTGTTTCCCGGATGTGTTGTATTGGTTGTCAGGTAAAATGTTTTTTTGTCTTTGGATAAAATAACATCACGAACTTCCCAATTGCCTTTTGTGAGTTGTGTTTTCTTTTTAGATTTTAAATTATAGGTATACAGATGAGAATATCCTGTAGCTTCTGATTGAAAATAAATAGTTTCATTATCTGCTAAAAAGTCAAGAGTTCCGGAATCAAAAGAATAGGAAGGAATTCCGGGACCGGCAATCCAGGCTTCGTCATGTTGATGCTCAATTTCTGTAAAAGTTCCTTTTTGAAGATTCAGACTAATCAGCCATCTGTCTTTATTATCCTGACTTCGTATTTCAGTTATCGCAAATGAACCGTCCTGGTTAAAGATTGGTGACCGGGCAACTATTAGCTTGTCTTCTTTGGATTTATTTTTTAAATTATCATATGAATTATAATATTTTGGAAAATCCTTAATATGGTTAAGAGATGAAAAATCTACATAATAAACAGAGTCTCTGGTTACTGAATAAATTCCGAATTTAGTTTTTACCAAATTATTTACAGAAACTTTTTCTTTGGTGTCCGGAGTTTGATTGTAACCATCTGCCGTTATAAAAACGGACATCTTTTCTTTTTTGGTTTCTGCAGACTCTACTAAGCTGAATGTGGCAAAATTCCCATTTGGATTTATTTTCAGATTATAAAAATCATCTTTACCATAATAATACTCTTTGGCAAAATCAGACTTTAAAGCTTTATTTTTAGCAGTATTCCATTCTTTTTTTTCTTCGGAATCTTTAATGAACTGAAACAATTCTTTTTGTTGGTCTTTCAAAAATGATTTTTTTTCAGAAAGAGTTTCTTTTTTATCACCTTTTTTAAAATTTGTTATTTGAAGTACAGTACCTTCTTTAGTATTGAATCTGAAAAGATTGGCATTTTGTACAAAAAATAATATTCCGGTTTCGCTACCTAATTCTAAACCTGAAATTGGTGCGCTTTGCTGAAAAAGTTTTTTGGTAGTTTTTGAAGTAATGGAGTAAGAATATAAAGTACCATTACTAATGTAATAAACGATATCTGATGCTGGTGTTCTTTTAAAATCCAGTTTAGAAAAAACGGCTTCTTTCGGATCAGCTATTACAGGTTCAGGCATTCCTTTTTGCCAGAAATAAGTACTTGCTCCAGGTTCATCTTTCGGATTCCATTCAAAATAAATCTTTTTACCATCCAGGGACCATCGCCCGTTTGTTGGTTGATTTCCTATAAAAGATTCTCCTTTCATTATTTCTTCCAATTTCAAACTTTGGCTTTTGCCGGATATTGAAATGATTAAAAAGGCCAGAATAAAAATGTTTTTTGCCATCTTAGGTGTTTTTTGAGAAAAACAAAAATACACTTTGAAAAGTATTAAAAAAATTGTTTTGACTATTTACTTGCGAAATCCTTTATAAATTAATCAATGCGCAAAAAAAATCCCCGAAGAATTGTCTTCAGGAACGAAATTTTTATTGAAAGTTTAAAAACTAAAATTATCAGGTTTTACAATTGGCTTGCTGCAAATTCCTTGTTTAGGATTTTTGAAGCAATATATTGAGCAACTCCATCTTCTGCATTGGTTGTAATAACTTCCAAATCAGGTAATGTTTCTTTTAATAATGCAGGAGCATTTCCCATAATCAGGCCTTTTCCAGATGCAGATAACATTTGGACATCATTAAAACCATCTCCAAAAGAAACCGCTTCTTTTAAGGTAAAGCCTTCTTTTTCTAAGACTCTTTCAATAGCAACAGCCTTATCAATTGATTTGTCCATGAATTCCAAACAAGTTGGCAAACTAAAAGCATGATGCAGATGCTCTGAAGAATTGGCTAAAATAGCATCTTTTAATTTTACTAATTTTTCATGATTATCGCATGAAAAGAAAATTTTAATGGCGCCAAAATCTTCCAGGGTTTTATAATCTACCAATTCAGGATGATATTTCAGTTTAGCCTGAAAAGCATTCAGTTTTTTGTTTAATTTATTGGTCTGCCAAACATTTTCTTTGAATAAAACTACCGTAATTTCAGGATCGATATCAACATTTAAGGCAGCTTTTACAATATCACTGTCCAAATTAAAAGAAAACAATTCTTCTTTTTGCGGAGAATGAATTCTGGCTCCGTTTGAACTTACCAAATAAACAGGTACTTCCAGAGTCTCAATAATTGCCATCGCATCAAGATGATGACGGCCTGTAGCTACTACAATAAGATAATTTTGATTGTGAAGTTCCTGAAAAATGGATTTAGTGTAATCTGATATTCTGTGTTGGGGGTTGAGTAAGGTTCCGTCTAAGTCACTTACAACAACTTTTATATTTTTAAGTTTTGCAGTCATATTAAAGATCAAGTATTTATGATGTGCAAATTTACGGCTTTGAGCTCAGTTGGGCAAAATTTAAAGTGTTTGAAAGTCCAAAATAAGACAAGTTTATTATTAATTTAACTATTACATCAAATCAGTATTTTGATCATTTAAACTTTTATAAGTCCTGATTTATATAAATCCAGTGCTTTCTGAATTACATTTTCGATTCTTTCCAAGGGCAAATCTGTTTCAGAATCAAGTAACATGATTTTCATTCTGGAACGGGCTTCCTGAATTAAAAAAGGTTCATTAAAATGTTTTCCTTCGACAATTCCTATATAAGGTTGTTTCAGTTTTTTATGAATCCATAAATAGCAAAACATTCTTCCCTTGTAGCAAAAAAAGGGCATTCCGTATTTGAGAACGTTTGTAATGTCATTGTCTTGCTTTAGGATAATTTCTTTTAATGCCAGGAGTGTGCCTTTTATAGGTTCATCTTTGTTTAGATAGAAATCATCTAGTTGTTTCATTTTCTAATTTTTTGAGTTTTGGCAAAAACTATTTTTAATGTATCCGGGCAATTAGAGCTTGTTTTTAATTTATAAACTAAAGAATCATTTTTGATATAGAATTTTTCTCTTTTTAAAATAGCAAATGATTTATTATCAATAGGTTCACAGTTTGGTATTGTTAAAGTGTCAATTCTATCATATTTTCCAAAACGAATACATTCAAAAAATGGAAACATCTTATAACAAGTATCGCTACTTGTATTATTTAATTCTATTGAATCTTCAATTATTTTCCAGTTTCCTTTAGAAAACACCCTCCAATTGCAACCTGCACTTTCATATTCAAAAGTGCTGTCTTTATTTATTTTAATACTTGATCTTCCAGAAATAATATATTCTGTATCATACCAAGTTCTCACAAATTTATTAACAGGAACTTCTTTCTTTTTACAAGAAATCAAACAGATAAATAACAAGAAACCAAATATTCTAATTTTCATTTAAATAAAATTAAGATTCATTAAATAAAAATATTCGTTTTATTCACTCTAAAATATTAGAACATGAATAAAACGAATATCAAAAAATATCAAAATACATTTCACGATTTACATTTGACATTTATAAAAAAATTAATCGTGATTTTCTATTTGTTTATAAGCATCAATCACCTTTTTCACTAATCTGTGACGTACAATATCTTTATCATCCAGATAAATAATTCCGATTCCGTCAACATCTTTCAGAACCAGAATAGCTTCTTTCAGTCCAGAAATAGTTCTTCTGGGTAAATCAACCTGGCCGGGATCACCCGTAATCATGAATTTGGCGTTTTTTCCCATACGGGTCAAAAACATTTTCATTTGCGAATGGGTTGTGTTTTGGGCTTCATCCAAAATTACAAAAGCGTTATCAAGGGTGCGCCCACGCATGAATGCCAATGGCGCAATCTGAATAATTCCTTTTAAAATGTAATCTTCGAGTTTTTCGTTGGGCAGCATATCGCGCAAAGCATCATAAAGAGGCTGCATGTACGGATCCAGTTTTTCTTTCATGTCGCCGGGTAAAAAACCAAGATTTTCTCCTGCTTCTACCGCTGGTCGGGTAAGTATGATCCTTTTTACTTCTTTTTCTTTAAGTGCTTTTACCGCCATTGCAACACCGGTATAAGTTTTACCGGTTCCTGCAGGTCCAACTGCAAATACCATATCATTTTTTTTGATGGTATCTACTAGTAATTGCTGGTTGGGTGTCATGGCTTTGATGATCTTGCCACCAACTCCATGAACTAATATTTTGTCATGATCTAATGATTTTCTTTCATCCTGACCATCACTCATAATGACACGTTCAATTACATTATCGTCAATATTGTTGTATCGGGTAAAATGGAGCATCAGTCTTTGAAATCTCTTTTCGAATTCATCTAAAACTTCTTTTTCGCCAAATGCTTTCAAAGTCGTTCCTCTTGCTACTATTTTAAGCTTTGGGTAGTACTTTTTAATTATTTCAAGATGAGTGTCTTGAGCGCCCCAAAAGTCTTTTGGAGCGATGTCTATGAGCTCGATTATTCTTTCGTTCAAATGAGGTAGTTTTAAATTAAAATTAAATCTTTTTATAAATCAATTGGCTGTCGGGTGTTTTTTTAGTTTATAGTCTTCAGTGGCAGTCATAATTTTTTAAAAAAAATAATTAGATAAATTTTCTAATCAATTTTTACTGTTTTTAATCTTTTTCAAAATTCAATTCTTTTTTACAGACTGAAAACTGGGACTATTATTATAATTTGTCTTTTCTTTCTTGCATTTATGAGTTTACTATTATTAGCTTTGCATTTCTCAAATTTAATGAAAATTAGATTTAAATACTACCAATAGTTATAAACAAAATGATGTCAATAATTACCCTTACTACCGATTACGGCTTGAAAGACCACTTTGTTGGTTCACTGAAGGGTAAAATTCTTTCTGAATATTCAGAGGCTCAAATAATTGACATTTCGCATGATATAGATCCCTTTAACACTGCTGAAGCGAGTTATATTATCGGAGCATCTTATTTAAGTTTCCCAAAAGGAACTGTACATTTGGTAGGTGTTGATATTGAACGAAATAAAGAGAACCAGCACATCGCCATGCAATGGAACGATCACTACTTTATTTGTGCCGATAACGGAATCCTAAGCATGCTTACGCAGAAAATTGTACCGCAAAAAATTGTCGAAATAAATATTCACGATCGTTTTCCCAGTGAATTCAGCGATTTGGATATTTTTATACAAGTGGCCTGTCATATCGCAAAAGGCGGATTATTGAATGTCATAGGAAAAGAAATTCAGGAAATTAAACAAATCACGGAGTTACAGCCTGTCGTGGCCAATGATGGGAATTCGATAAAAGGGTATGTCATTTACATTGACCATTTTGGAAACGTAATAACCAATATTTCGAAAAGACAATTTACAGAAGTAGCCAAAGGCCGACCGTACGAAATTGTAATGAAACCAAAGAGCATCAAAACTATTTTACCTAACTATTCAGCAATTGCGACTTCTGACAAGTATCCGATCAAAACGTATGAAGGTGAAAAACTAGCTATTTTTAACGAAGCAGGTTATCTTGAAATTGCCATTTTCAGAAGTAATCCCTCAAATGTAGGGTCTGCCAATAGTTTATTAGGATTGAATTATCGGGATGTGATTACTGTGCAGTTTCTTACTTAAAATAGGGATTCAATTTCTCAGGTTTTGGAGTTTAAAATTTCAATTGGGAATTTCAAAGTTTTAATGAAAAGAACAATCTATTTTTTGGTATTTTTGCGCACTTGTTATGATTTAGATTCAACAATCTAAAATCTGCAATTACAAATCTAAAATTATAATATGTTCATTCGAATAGTAAAAATGAGTTTTCACGAAGAAAAGATCCCTGATTTTTTGGAGAATTTTGAAAGTGTGAAAGACAAAATACGGAATGCTGATGGAAATCGTTTTTTAGAATTGTACCAGGATAAAAATGATAAATGCATATTTTTCACTTACAGTTATTGGGAAACTGAAACTGACTTAGAAAATTACAGGCAATCTGAACTGTTTAATTCGGTTTGGGATTTTACAAAAAAGTTATTTAACGCAAAACCGGAAGCGTGGAGTGTGGATAAATTGGTAAGCTTAGTTTAAAGTTTCAGGTTATTTCAAAAAGGTAAAATAATTATGAAATATTTTTTATTAGTCATTTTAATATATTCTTTTAGTTGTTGTTCTCAAAATAAGCGTTTGGTTTTAGGAAAAGAATATGCGCAAGAAGAATTAAAAATAGCATTGTCTAAAGAACTACAGCATAATGTTGTTGATTATAAAACTATAATTATAAAAGATAGTATCAGTGCAGTTAAAATAGCAGAAACAATTTTATTTGACATTTATGGAAAACAAAATATAGAAAAACAAAAACCTTATGAAACATATTTTTTAGATCAATATTGGATTGTTTCCGGAACTTTACCTGAAGGTTACAAAGGAGGAACTTTTCTAATAATAATTGATGCCAGAAATTCAAAGATTTTAAAAATTACACACGAAAAATAATACATAAGGTATTTCAAGAACCTAAACACAACCTGAAACCTGAAACAAAAAAACTTGAAACAAAAATAAGTTACATGAAATCAATCATTTTACGGGAAATAAAATCCTTTTTCGGATCTCCAATTGGCTATTTGGTCATTGCGATTTTCTTAATCAGCAACGGACTTTTTTTATGGGTCTTTGAAGGAGATTACAATATCTTAAACACAGGTTATGCCGATTTGACTCCGTTTTTTACACTAACTCCATGGATTTTGATTTTCCTGATTCCGGCTGTTACGATGAGAAGTTTCTCTGATGAAAGAAAACAAGGAACACTCGAATTGCTTTTGACCAAACCATTATCAATTTGGGAAATTGTAAACGGTAAGTTTTTAGGTTCTTTGTTCCTGATTATATTAGCTATTGTGCCCACATTTATTTATGTAAAAGTAATTTCAAATTTAGGTTTTCCTGAAGGAAATATCGATATGGGAAGCACGATTGGTTCTTACTTCGGATTGTTATTTTTGATCGCTTCTTATTCCGCGATCGGAATTTTCACGTCTACACTTTCAGAAAATCAAATCGTAGCCTTTATCCTTTCGGTATTTTTATGTTTTTTCTTTTATTTCGGATTTGAAGGATTGGCATCATTAATTCCCGGTTTTTTAGGTTTTATGCCTTCGTTAGGAATGCAGGATCATTTTAAAAGTATGAGTAGGGGAGTAATTGACACTCGCGATGTAATTTACTTTTTAAGTATTACAGCTTTGTTTCTGTCATTTACAGTGTATCAATTAAAATCTTTTAAAGCATAATGAAAGCATCAACTCAAATGAATATCAAAACTTTGTGGATAACAATTTTTGTTTTGGTTGTTTTAAATGTACTCGGAAGTTTGTTTTTTTACCGATTTGATTTGACCAAAGACAAGCGTTACACTTTATCTGAAACTTCTTTGCAGATTGTAAAACAAGTAAAGAATCCGTTATCGATTAAGATTTACATGCAAGGTGATTTGCCTGCTGATTTTAGACGTTTGCAACAAGAGACCCAACAGTTATTAGAAGAATTTCAGGCTTATAATTCAAATATTGTTTTCGAATTTGTGAATCCGCTGGAAAACGAAGACGAAAGCATGGATTTGGTAAAATCATTATATCAAAAAGGACTTACGCCAATAAATATTACCGTTGACGACAAAGGAAAACAATCACAAGCAATGGTTTTTCCGTGGGCAATTGCAGTTTACAATAATAAAGAAGTCAATATTCCATTGTTGAAAAACAGAATGGGTGCTTCGACTACGCAAAAAGTAATTGGTTCAATTCAGCATTTAGAATATTCGATTACCGATGCTATCAATAAAATTACCAAAGACAAGCAAAAGAAAGTCGCAATCATAAAAGGAAATGGTGAAATAAATGAAATTCATATTGCTAAAATGCTGATGCAAATTCGCGAAAGCTATTACATTGGACCTTTTACCTTAGATTCAGTTTCTAAAAATCCAACAGAAAGTTTAAAAGCATTAAAAAAATATGATTTAGCGATTATTGCAAAGCCTACTCAAACTTTTTCTGATGAAGAAAAACAGGTTTTGGATCAATTTATAATGAATGGAGGAAAAACATTATGGCTAATTGATCAGGTGGCGGCAGACATGGATAGTCTGTACAATCAGTCGGGAGCAACTTTGGCTTACCCAAGGGATTTGAATCTGAATGATATGTTTTTTAAATACGGATTCCGAATCAATCCTGATTTAGTAAAAGACGAGCAGGGAAGTCCAATAAAACTCGCGACAGGCGAACAGGGAAGCGCTACACAGTATCAGGATTTTGTTTGGAAATTTGCGCCACTTGTTTCTCCACAAGGAACACACCCAATCGTAAAAAATTTAGGTGGAATTAAATTTGACTTTGCAAGTCCGATCGATACCTTGAAAAACGGAATCAAAAAAACAGTTTTACTGCAATCGTCACCTTATTCAAAGAAAATAGGAACTCCAGCCGAAATTAATCTGGATATTGTCTCAGAAGAAACATCTCCTAAAGATTATATCAATAAAGGAAATTTACCACTTTCAGTTTTACTGGAAGGAAGTTTTCATTCCGCTTTTGAAAATCGCGTTTTGCCTTTTAAAGAAAATTCATTTTTGGCAGAAGGAAAACCAACTAAAATGATTGTGATATCAGATGGTGATTTGGCAAAAAATCAATTGGATAAAAACAGGATACCAGTTGAATTAGGTTACGACCAACGTTCAGGAAATTTATACGACAATAAAGATTTTATGATGAATTGCATCAACTATTTATTAGATGATACCGGACTTATTAACATTAGAAGCAAAGATTTGGATTTGCCATTATTGGATAAGGAGAAAGTTTACGAAAATTATCGCCAGACACAATTCATAACTATCGGGCTTCCAATCTTAATTTTATTGGTTTTTGGACTTGTGTTCACCTACATCCGAAAAAGGAAGTACAGCAAATAGATGTTAATAAAAAATTTGTGAAACTAAGATTGTTTACGATATATTTGTAATTCGTATATTTTAGGTTCAAATTACCAGAATACACACAAAATTAAAAAAAGACAGATGAAATTTATAGTATCGAGTTCGTACTTATTAAAGCAATTACAAGTTTTAGGTAGTGTAATTAATAGCAACAATACGTTGCCTATTTTAGACAACTTTTTATTTGAACTAAATAATAATGAATTGACAGTTTCGGCTTCAGATCTTGAAACCACAATGTCGGCAACATTATCAATTGATTCTACAAGTACAGGAAGTGTAGCTGTACCCGCAAAACTCTTGCTTGAAATTTTAAAAACGTTCCCGGAACAACCTTTGACTTTTACAGTTGAAGATAACAATACAGTTGAGATAAGTTCTAATTCAGGGAAATATGCATTAGCATATGCGGCAGGTGAAGAATTTCCTAAATCAGTCAATCTTGAAGATCCATCGGTAACTTTGGTTCCTGCTGATGTTTTGGCAACCGCTGTAAGCAAAACAATTTTTGCTGCAGGTAACGATGATTTACGTCCTGTAATGTCCGGAGTTTTCTTCCAGTTTTCACCTGAGGGGTTAACTTTCGTAGCAACAGATGCTCATAAATTGGTAAAATATGCCCGTACAGATGTAAAAGCATCTCAAGTAGCCGATTTCATTATGCCGAAGAAACCTTTGAATATCCTGAAAAGTATTTTGGGAACTTCTGATGCTGAGGTAAAAATTGAATACAATGATTCAAATGCAACTTTCTCATTTGATAATTATATTTTAATGTGTCGTTTGATTGACGGAAAATATCCAAATTATGAAGCAGTAATTCCAAAAGAAAATCCGAACAAATTAATGATTGACCGTTCTTTATTTTTAAGTTCTGTTCGTCGTGTGGCGATTTTCTCAAACAAAACAACACACCAAATTCGTTTAAAAATCGCTGGTGCAGAATTAAATGTTTCTGCAGAGGATATCGATTATTCAAACAAAGCCGAGGAAAGATTAACATGTGATTATCAGGGAGATGATCTGCAAATTGGTTTCAACTCACGTTTCTTAACCGAAATGCTGACCAACTTACAATCGGATATGATTATGTTGGAAATGTCATTACCTAACAGGGCTGGAATCTTAACACCAGTTGATGGTTTAGAAGAAGGAGAAACTGTTACGATGTTGGTAATGCCCGTGATGTTAAATAGTTAACATCAAAACTTCTTTTTGTTACAGGGATTTTTTTTAGTTTCAAATTAAAGGCATATCATTGTAAAAAAAAATATCGCTATTAACCAACCATTTTTTATACCTAAAAACCGCAATTCTTTCAAAAGAATTGCGGTTTTTTATTATAAGTAATTTGTTTTAAGTCTCAGGTTTCAAGTTAATTCCAGTTTAACCGCAAAGTTCGCAAGGTTTTTCGCCATGCAAGGAAACCAGAAACTTGAAATCTAAAACCTGAAATAAAAATTTTCTTATTTTTGCAAAATGAAAATAGAAATTTGGTCGGACATCATGTGTCCGTTTTGTTATATCGGAAAAAGACAACTTGAAACAGCTTTAGCTGAATTTCCAAATGACGAATTTGAAATTGATTGGAAAAGTTTTCAACTTGATCCTTCAATAACTCCACAGTCGGGTAAAGATGTTTATACATTTCTGGCTGAACGAAAAGGTATTTCTTTAGAACAATCTATAGAAATGCATAAGAGTGTTGTAGAAAGAGCGAAGAGCGTTGGGTTGGATTATCACTTTGATAAAGCTATTATTTCAAATTCTTTAACAGCTCATCGTATTATTCAATTGGCTAAATTGAAAAGCTTAGGAGATCAGATGGAAGAAATTTTCTTCAAAGCTTATTTTACAAATGGTAGGGATTTAAATGATAACACAACTTTGATAGAATTGGCGAGACAAGCTGGTTTACCTGTTGATGAAGTTGAAGAAATTGTTCAAAACGAAGATTTATATTTGAAAGAAGTGCAATCTGATATTGATGAAGCTCAGGAAATAGGAGTACAGGGTGTTCCTTTTTTTGTTTTTGATAGAAAATATGCTATATCCGGTGCCCAGCCAATTGAAACTTTCATTCAGACAATTACCGAAACTCGAAATAATCCTTGAAATTGAATTTTATAAACGAATATAATCCAATAGTCTTAAAATCTGTTAGGTTTTATTTTTGCATGAATATATTAGTAGAAAATTATACTATAATATATAAGACTAGCTTTTATCATTGAAATCTTCAGGAGCCTTTTCCCGCTGTGCTTCCAAATCTTTAGCTTTTTAAAGAAAAAAGCAAAAGGATTTTCCCTTCCATCGGGGCTAGGGAGTGGTTTTTTACAAGAAGGTTGTGTTATATATGAATAAACAGGGGGACTTTGCTGCTTGGTGATTTTGCGAGAAATCACAGAAAAGAAGAAAATAGGGACTTGCGGCTCGAAGATTCAGTTAGAGAGTACGCAAAAGAGGAAAAAGAACGGCTGGCAGGCCGTTGAAAAGCCCATACAGACAAAAAAAGGGATTTTTGTATCTATTGAATAGTTAACAAAAAACAGATGATTGGTTGTTGAGTCTGTAAAAACAGAGGTTTTTCAAATGGGGTAATTATGAAAGTCACAATCATCTTAAGAAAAATCCTAAAAACTATAAAAAAAAATGAGTTGTAAGTTTTGCGTTATCAGTGAGTTAAGAAAAAGTTATAAAAAGGATGGAAATTATATAATAAAAAAGGTTGTAAATGTAAATAAAGGTGGTACTTTTGCACCCGCAACAGCGACAGACGTTCATTTAAATACTGACAAGCAATACGAATTTGGATTGAAAATTTTTTTTCAAAA
>NZ_JAVDWQ010000006.1:0-273286 GCF_031457575.1 Flavobacterium piscis
AAAACAACTATTTTTCATAAATCCATAGAAAGAATGGTAAATGCCAAACCGATATATCAAAAAGACATAAAACAGATATTAAGTGTGTAACTCAAAAAAATAAATAAGCGTTCTAGCATTCCTATGTATTTTCCAGCTTCTTTTATTCCGTCATTAGGAAAGGGATAATCAAAGATGAGCATTATCTTTTTCATTAAAATAGCAGAAACATACGTAATCGCTACTAAAGAAATAAGGAATAGATAGTTTTCAGTACTAAATATAAAATTATAATCTATTCTATAATCATGAAAATAATTAATAAATACCGCTATTGCAATTCCATGCAGTATTTGGTCTATCAATAGATTATTTATAGCATTGATTTTATCCTTGATTATTATTTTTGTAATTATATCTATTGCCAGATGAGAAACAGTTAATACAATCCCAGGAAAAATATATTGTTTTTCAAAACTTGTAACTATTAAAAGCAGCAATAAATGAATTATACTATGTAGATATAAGTATTTAGATTTTAGTTTTTTAGTATCAATATCTGCAACCATTTTATTGGTTTGAAATACAAAATCCCCTAATAGATGCGCCAAAGTAATTTTTAATATCAGTTCAAGCATTGCAGTATTTTTTTAGAATATAAGTTTATAATTTCTATTATTTCGTCATAACCACCCCTTTTTAAAGCTTTATTTATTGTTGTACTGTCTTTGGATAATTTTTGAGCTATTTCTTTCTGCATTAACTCTTTGTGGGTTAAGGCATAGAATATGGTTTCTGATGTTACTGGTTTCCAGTTATCTGTTATAAAACTAAGCAATTTTAGTGTAGGATTAAAATATTCATCAAAAGCATCAAATGGACTTTTTAATATCAAGGTATTATTTTTGATTTTTTCAAAACTTTCACCGGAATGAATAAAGGCTGTTCCGTAGGATTCTGTAATTTTTTTTCCTTTAAAATCTTTTTCCCCTATTCCAATTGACATTCTTGCATCAATGATAGTGTTAGATTTTATTAACGCTTTTATGCATAATGCAATTTCTAAAGCATTTTCAACAGGAACTTCAATCTGAAAGCTGTCGCCTCTGTAGATTTCCCATTTTTCTGAGTCAGATATAATTTCCAAAAAATATTCTTTAAGTTTGGGAAGCCAAATTTCAGAATTTACTTTTCTGGAATTAACAATATCGCCTGTAATAACTGCTATCATATCATAAGTTTTATACAAATATAAATAAAATGGTCAAAAAAAGCCACTTTTGTTTAATTGTCCTTTTTTGACCAATTATATTGATTTATAAAATAAGATTGGCTTATTTAGGCCAATATGCATAAACTGGTTTAAAGAAGCCAATTTAGGATCTTTATTTATTGAGTTGAGATGTTCGTTTACCGGATAGGAAAAATCAAACAAGGAAACCAACCCAATTATAGTAAAACTAATTATATTTTAATCAGCTCTTTCTGGTTGTATTTAAACCAACTATTTAGCATTACTTGTAATACAAAGTGGTTTCATTACACAAAAAAAGCCATCAAAAACAAATGTTCTCAATAGCTTTAAAATTCTAAATCTAAGTAAATCGTTCTACTTCAAAATGATCACTTCTTCCGGAACCCTGAACAGCAAAGTACAGCCTGTTTTAGAAAATACAGAATGTGTACTTCCCGGTGGCATATACAAATAATCCCCTTTTTTTAATTCATCTTTTCCGGAGCGAACTTTACCTTCCAGAACATAAATTTCTTCTCCCGCAGGATGACTGTGCAGCGGGTAGGAGACACCGGCCTCAAATTTTAACAGGAATGTAGCGGATCTGTTTACTGCTTCATTAAAATATAAGGTTTTTACAAAAATGCCATCTGTTTTTACATTTTCTTCAACCAGAGGTTTCCAATTTATTTCGCTGGTTTTTGTGATTTGTTTTTCCATTTTTATTAATCTTTAATTAGTTGTTATTTTTTAAAATGATTTGGTCTAAACTCCATCTGTATTTTTCTATAGTAGACAAAAGAAAAACTGCCATAGAAAATACAAACATGGAATAATCTAAAGGTTCTTTTTAAACCAAAGGAAAATGACATGGCCAGTGCAAATAGAAAAGTTAGAACTGCTACACCTAAACGACAAAATCCTGATATCTTTTCATAGACTATTTTGTTAGTAATTATTACTGATACAAAGATCTTACAAGTAATCTTGCTAAAGAATAGAGAATCCTGGAAAAAGCATGTAATTAAGAATTCAGCGCTTTTTCTTTGAAAGATTTTGGAGAGGTATTGGTGTGTTTCTTGAAAAAATTCGAAAAATAAAAAGGGTCATTAAAACCTAAGGCATAAGCGACTTCTTTTACTGATAACTTTTCATAGGTAAAAAGCCGTTTTGCTTCAGAAATGATTAATCCGAAGATGACATTTTGTGCCGTTTTGTTGGTGTGTAATTTTGAAAGTTCATTTAACTTAGATTCTGTTGTACCAATCAAAGCAGCGATTTCAGCTACAGAAAGATTCTTTTCGAAATTTTTTAAAATCGCTTCTAAAAAATGAAGAAAAACGGCATCAGGTTTGTAAATTTCATCGCCCCGATTAATTTTAGTACGGTTGATTTCAATTAATATCAATTCTATTCGGCTATGAATGGAGATTAGATATTGATAAGGTATTTCAATCAATTCTTTTCTGATCTCTTCTAATTCGTTAATAATCGTTTGACTGTTATCAATACGTATCATTTCGTTCATTGCAAAATGGCAAAACAGACCGTTGTGAAAAATCAATTCCATATCATTGTCATCTTTACAAAAGAAATTATAGGTGAATTCCAAAATATATCCTTTTGCATTATTACTGTTTTTGAAAAAATGAACCTGTCCGGAAGTAATCGTCAAAACCGAATTTTCTATCAGTATAAATTCATTTTCATCTACAGAAATAGTGGTTGCACCACAAGTACAAAAAATCAGAACGTATTTTAATACGCGTCTTGGCTTTGCCAAATCTGCAGCCTGATCAAATGTTTTTAGGGTAATCATTTCCTGCATACAGCTTTGTGTTTGAAATTGATACTATCAAAAGTAAGAATATTTTTTTGCTTCAGGTTTTGAAAGTCAGGGTTTCAAATGTCTTATTGTATCAAATAACCCTGAGCTAATTTCTGAAAAGTAACTACTTGTTCTTTCTCCCATTCCGTATTTTTTCCTAATAAAGAAGCCATAATTCCCGCAACAGTTGGTGCAATTTCTATTGCTGCTCTTGCATCAAGAAAAAGCAATCTGATTCTTCTTGCCAAAACATCTTCAATAGTTAAAGCCATTTCGTTTTTTACAGCCCAAATTACTTCTGCTTTTGTATATGGATATGAAGAATGAATTTTTTCAGATAAAGAAACATCTGCAGCAATCATTTGTTGAATCAAACCAGCATCAGAACCATAAACAGCTAAATGAGATTTGATTTTATTATTAGTAAAACCATGAATTTTCAGACGCCGCGTTTTACAGCGAACAAATTTTAAATTCGAAACCTGTATTGCCTTATTGATGGTTTGTTCAGCCATGTTTCTATATGTAGTCCATTTGCCTCCTGCGACATGAATTAAACCCGAAGGAAGCACTTTAATGATATGTTCCCTTGATAACAAGGCTGTCTTTTTTTCAGAACCTACTTTTACCAACGGACGTAAACCTACAAAAACACTATTAACATCAGCATAATCAATTTTATGCTTTGCGTATTTATTAAAATGATTAGTAATAAAATGGATTTCCTCTTCCAAAGGTTTCGGCTCTAATACTACCTCTTTTACAGGAGTATCAGTAGTACCTAACACTACTTTGTCATGCCAGGGGATCACAAATAAAATTCTGCCATCAGATGTTTTAGGAATCAACATAGCAGATAAACCTTCAAAATACGACTTATTGAGTACAAGATGAATCCCT
The DNA here is from genome assembly GCF_031457575.1 of Flavobacterium piscis. GTDB lineage: Bacteria > Bacteroidota > Bacteroidia > Flavobacteriales > Flavobacteriaceae > Flavobacterium > Flavobacterium piscis_A. The sequence continues at coordinate 3,942 of NZ_JAVDWQ010000006.1, forward strand.
TGCGAAGGTGCTATTGTTATTTCTTCATGTCCTTCTGCTTTTTGTAATAAAACATCTGCAAAAACACCAGTTGCATTAACAATAGTTTTCGAATTAATAACAAATTCCTGATTTGATAATTCGTCTTTTGCTTTTAAACCAATTATCTTATCATCCTTTTTTATAAAATCAGTGACTCCACAATAATTTAACACCAAAGCTCCATGTTGAGTTGCTGTCTGAGCCAGGTTGATTGCCAGGCGACTATCATCAAACTGTCCGTCATAATACAGGACACCTCCTTTTAAATCAGTTGAATCCAGATCAGGTAAATGCTTTAAAGTATTTTCTTTAGAAAGGATTTTTGTTTTGCCCAAACTAAATTTAGCCGATAAAAATTCGTAAATCCATAAACCAAAACCATAATACCATTTGTCCCACCATTTATATACAGGCACTACAAAGCCTAATTTATGACAAACATGGGGTGCATTTCTTAACATTCGGCCACGTTCCAATAAAGCCTCGCGTACCAAATGAATATTGCCCTGCACCAAATATCTCACCCCGCCATGAACTAATTTAGTAGTTCTGCTTGAGGTTCCTTTAGCAAAATCGTACTTTTCCAAAAGCAAAGTCTTATATCCACGACTGGCTGCATCAACAGCACAACCAAGCCCTGTAGCTCCTCCGCCAATTATTATAATATCAAATTCGGTATTTTCACGAAGGTGATTGATTTTTTCTTCTCTATTCATTAAAAACAACAACTTTAAAATGTGCAGCGTAAATGTAAAGTAATAAAAGTTCTGCAGGAAAAATTCATATTAGATTTGCTATAAAATTAGAAGGCTTTGCCAGAGTAAGGGTGAGATATTTATTATTTTAGGGAAAAATTGCGCAGGGTTTGTCACAATACCTATTTTGTCCTTTATTTGAAATTAGCAGGTCGCAAATAGCTACTTCTAAAAACTGGCAATTTTTTACAGGTCTTTAAGATGGGGCTGGGATTTGTTATTTTTCTACTTCGTTAAGAAATAATTTCCATAGATCATTCGCAAACTTTTCACGAAATATACCAAAATGTCCTATTTCTTTTGTAGCGTAGTCTTTCGACATTAAGTGTACCCTTTTAATTTCTGAATTTTCATATTTATAAGCAAGCCAATCTACGGCTTCTTTAGGTGCAAATGCGTCATTTTCTATACTTATTGCAAGTATTTTTACTGAAATAGTTTTAAAAAACAATTCTTGCCCAGAGATATCATCAAACAGATAATTGGGTGTTCTGCCCCATTTACTCCATTGTTTTGCTACATTTTTAGGTAGATTTTCCATACCGCTTACTTTCTTAGACGGCAAATATCCAAAAGTGTTGATAAGTAAAGGGAAAAGAATATGCCAATTTACCCACATCTTGAATTTACCACTATTTTTCCAAAACTTCCAGTAGCCACTTTGTGCAGAAACTAAAATTATTTTTTGAACTTCTGATGAAGATTTTGCCAATCCAATGAGTTGTCCACCGATACTATGACCTAACAAAGTTAATTTTGAATTTGGATAATGTTCTGTGGCGTATTTAATGATTGCTTCCAAATCCACTTTGCCCCAATCAGAAGCATCATTTTGTAATTGTTTTATCGGTTGTTTCAACGAAAGCCCAATACCCAAATAATCAAACGTAATTACCGAAACGCCATTAGCAGAAACAAACTCTGCAAATTTTCTATAGAACGCTTGTTTTACACCTGTCGCAGACGAAATGATAAGTACAGCACCACTTTGTTCTGCCTCATATACATTTGCAGTAATAGTGTGTTCTTTGTCGGTTTTAATTTCTATTGTTTTCATATTTATTACTTTATTAACTTTGATGCGAATCCGACTTCTATATTAAGATTTTTGTGTTTATTGGTCTCAGAGATAGTTTAAAACTGCATTTTACTTTAGCTTCTAAAAAAATATTAGCCACAAATTACACAAATTTCACAATTTAATTAGTGCTCGTGTAATTTGTGGCTAATAAATAGAGTTACAACCTTGCTGATTTTGAGTCTGCCAGCCAAATCTATGGACTTTCAGTCCGTTTAGTTATTTTTTAGTGTCATTTGTTGGTCGGGTAGAAGACAATGCCAATGACTTGTAAGCTGTTGTGTTAAGTAGTCGTCTAACATAGCTTATAACGGTTTGTGGTTTGGTGCAGATGGGGATTTTATCACCAAACTTGCTATGATGTTTGCTTATTTGTTGGGTGTTTGTTAAAGTTCTGACTAATGTTTCACAGCTTGACGATGTGGCGAATTAAGTAAGCCTAAATTTCGGCTAATGACTAATTTCAAGTACAAAACCAACTTTAAATTAAGCCGACTTATAGCCAAAGGCGGTTAGCAATAGTTATTATTCTTCAATAGATAGGTAGATTAAGAAAAACTCAGAAATTTTATATTTTTCGTACCATTCAGCAACATTAATATTTCCTTTAGAAACTTCGCAATAACCTAAATTACCTTTGTTTGGATTATCATTTGGCGGAGTGATTAAACCAATTTGTGTTTCTTTTCCAATTTCGAACTCAATTTTTTCATCACCACCAGTGACTTCCCTGAGTAAGATTGTTCCATCTTTAAATTTTTTATTTACCTCAAAAATCTGTTTATTATAAAACCCCGGAAAGAAAAAAGCTATTTTTTCATTGTTTAATATATGTTGGGCAATTAAAGAAAATTTAAAATCTTTTCTAATTGTAGGTAATCCTTCTTTCTTAGTGTCAATAACAACTTTTTCAATTTCAATTTTCCCTTTTTTATATTTACGTACAGTGACTTTGAAATTTTTTCCAATTAATTTTTCTGAATTTATAAAACTAAAATCGAGTTTTTCGATTCCAAGAAAATTTTCCATTATATACTCCCGATTATCTTCTGAATAATCAAATTTAGAAATCATTTCAATTTTATTTTCTTGACAATAAGATGATATTGAAAATAAAGTCAATACTATAAAAATTATTTTTTTCATTTTACGCGTTTTTCATTTATAATTATAGTTACCGGTTTTTGGTTTGGCGATGGGGCGGATTTCTCGGTGGTGTGAGAGGTGTACTCCGTCAGTTTCTGGCGGAGCCATTTACTCGATTGTGCGTCGTTATTGATTCTCAACTACTGTTCCTATAATTTGGGTAAAGTCTATCAAACCAATATATCTCGAATCTTCAGAATTATGCCTGTTGTCACCGATAATAAAAATTTTTCCTTTTGGAATTGTTAAAGGTCCAAAGTTATCTTCATTCCAGTCTTTATGGTATAACTTTTTTATGTAAATATCCGCAATTCCTTGCTTTTTTATTTGCCTTTTGGATTTCAAGTTATATTTTTCTGCTACTAGGTCAGGAAGTAACGCGTTAACCGAATCCTTGCCAACTGGAACCGCATAAAATTGGTCAATTATGTTTTCTTTTTGTTTAATATCTAAGTAGTGATATTTTGGTAATTTGTAGAAATGAACAAAGTTTTTACCCTGATCTATGTCCTTTTTATTAACGTAGACTATGCCATTCTTAATTTCGAGAACATCATTTTCTTTAGCAACTAACCTATGAATACGTGTCTCCTTACCAAAGATTTCACTTTCATAATTATATGATATAAAATCATTTTGCACAGGAACTTTTGATTCTGAAATAAACACTGTTGAATTTAGTTTCAGTGTTGGTTCATTTGCGATTGAGGAATTTTTAAAAGCCTTAACTTCTTTTTGGCAACTTAAATTTGTGATGGCAAGCAATGCAATAATAAATGGTGTAATCTTTTTCGAGTTCATGGTTTGCATGGTTATAATGACTCACAACGGTTTTCGGCTTTGCGATGTTGGGGAATTCAAAATACAAATGTTCAATTCAGTGCAATAGTTCAATAGAATTCCAAATGCTCAAATTTAGTACATCTGCCCCAATATTGCAAAACCGATGTTGTGCGTTCGCTTTTTTTTACGTTATATATTTTCCGAAATAATTATTAATAGCTTCTTCGTTATACTTGTCTTCTCCACGCCAATATTCAACAAAAGTCCAATCATTTTTTCCTCTACTTGGTCTGTCATAAGTTGTTGGTTTAAGAATGTCAATACAAGCTAAAATTTCAATTAATATTTTTCTTTCGTCTTTAGTTGATTTTATTGCCGTTGTTAAGTTTTCCTCTAATGCACTTGGATAATCATTTAGTTGAGAATTTTCTATTATTGCTAAAATGTTTTTAAAAATCTCAATATCTTCTGTTGATGGTTTTGAGCTTTCTGTTGTTTGAAGTTGTTGTAAGTCAAATAGTGTATAGATAAGTTGTCCGTGTCTAACTCCGCCCCATTTTATTCTTTCGAAATTCAAAACATTTAGGTCTTCATTTTTATAATTTTCTGCCCCGATGATTCCATATTTTAATTCCCTACAAATTCCACAAGTATGACTTTCGTGTGTTACTTCTCCATTTTTTCCAAAACTTTGTCCGCTTAATGTTTTTGTATATTTATGAGGAACTAATTGTTTCGCAATAAAATATGAAGCCAAACTTGAACGCCAATCTAAACGTCTATTGGAAAGACTACTTAAAAAAGCTGTTGCAACTTTGTCAATTGATATTGTCGGAAGAATTTCAAAAATTTTGTCTAAACATTCGTTGTGAGAAATTGTCAAAGGTTCAAACATTATACCTTTTGATTTTGCATACTCAAAGTCTTCTGGATTTGTTTGCCTTTCTTTGTCGTCTATCCAACCGTTTTTCCAATAAGTATTAAATAGTATGTTTTTGGCTTTTTTGTCCATAGATTTTCTTACGTTTTTGTTTGTCAGTGTGTTGTTCGGTAAAGTGACGCACAACTCTCTGGTACTCATCGTGTTTTGGATTAAATTAAGCCTTATTTTCGGATTTGCCCAATCATCCCAAAAAAAACAACTTCCCATTAAGACAATTGCCCAAATCCGTTGTAGTAGCTGTTACCAGAGGTTTTATTCTCGGAACTTATATTTGTAATTGTCTTTTAGTTTTTTTTGTTCAGTTTCAGTTACTCTCATAAAAGCAATATTTTGTCCATATCCATATTCACTTTCGCCAAGACATTCAACAATTCTCGTTTTCTTTGCTTTTATTTTTTCTTTACAAATTTCAAATATTTTTGAGTCCAACCAATCGTCTAAATATTTTGGATTAAATTTTATAATTTCATTGTCTAGTTCAAATTCTATTGTAATTGAACCAGAAGGACTTTGCCATTTTTCTGAAATGTTTTGAGGATTGAACGAACCATTTGATAGCTTTGAAAACATTTTAATTACGTCTACATAAACATTGTTTTCAGCACAAACATCAGATTCTAAATCTAAATAAATCATTTTGCGTTTGTCAAGGCAAGCCAAGTCAAATTCGTCTAATTCCATTCCAGGGTCATATTTTTTTTCAAATATTTTGGAATACTCATCAATTCTATTTGAGTGTAACTGTTCAAATACTTCTTTGTCGCTAAGTTTTTCAAATTTTTCAAAGAATCCACATTTTCTTAAAATTGAAATATTTTGAATAACATTTTCTTTCGAAATTTTTTTCTCAGATTTCATATTATAAATTTTTCTCGGATTATCACAAGAGATAAATATCAATAAAAGCAATATTATGTATTTCATTTCCGATGTTTTTTTTTAAATCTCTGGTAATGTCCCGGTACTACAGCGGATTTGGGACTAAATTAAACCCTATTTTCGGATTTGCCACCCGAGCGATAGCGAACAGGCAAAGCAAATCATCCCAAATACAAAACCAACTTCCCATTAAGCCTATTGCCCAAATCCGTTGTAGTAGCTGTTGGCGGTTCGGCTTTTTTTTTATGTTTCAGTTGTCGATAAATTTAGTTTTATGTTTTCTAATAAAATCAACTTGTAATTGTTGTAAATTTTCAGTTTCGTAAACTTTGTAAAATTCATTGTCAAACTTATTTAATGGATTGTCTTCATAAGATTTACTAAAACCTTCTATAGTTCCATCTTGATGTTGTGTGATTTTTGGATTTTCTTTTTCAAAAGTTTCATTAGCTCGTTTTGTCAATTCTGTAAATTTATTCGCTCCAACTAATTTTAAAGCATCGGGCAAATATTTATAAAACTGTCCACTTGAATTAAAGTAAAATTGATTATAACCACCATTATTAACTTCTGATTCTAAAGCCCAAATCATATAAATTGCTTGTTTTGATTTATTCCAACTCATTACAGTTTCGAATTCATTTTTGTAATCTGCTGATTGTTTCTGCGATAAGTAGTCAAAAACTACCTGCAATAAATTATCATCAGAAGTACTGTCAATTATTTGTTCAGTCAGTTTCTTGTAAATTGGTCTGTTTTTAAACTCGTCAATTGATTGAGTAAGTTTTTCTTCAGTTTCTTTTGAGAGTTTTCCGTCGTCTTTTTTTGTGTTTCCAGAACAGCCAATTAGACTTAATATTGTCGATATAATTCCCATAATTACTAAATTTGTTTTCATTCGTCTGTTTTTTTTTAGCCTGACCACTAACGTTCTGGTGCTTGGATGTGGCGGATTTTTATCACAAAACTTCAATAGAATTACTAATGTTGAATCTTGCACAAATGTTTCATAGAAGCACTTTAGCCGCCATATTGACAAACCGATGTTGTGCGTTCGTTTTTTTCTAATTCTATAATTGAATCAATGAAATCATTAACATTCAGTTCTTTCAACTCTTGATATTTTTTTCTGTCCTGATTAGCTTTTTCAGCCATTTCATATTTCATTTGTTGGTATTTTATCCTTGCCCAATCATTTTTTCTTAAAAAATCTCGACTTAAGATATGCCTTTCCAATGCTTTGCTATTCACTGAGCATACATAAAGATGATGGTATATTGTGTCCAAGATTTCATTTTTCAAATTTCCATTTCTTTTAAACACTTCTCTATCTAAAATTCCTTGATTTCCATTGTGGAAATATCCTATTTTTTTTAATCTATTTTTTATTTTTTCAAAGTCGTCTATATTAGAAAAAACAATATCAATGTCAACTATTGGCTTTGCATCTAATTTTGGCACAGATGTGCTACCTACGTGTTCGATATTGTATTCAATCCCACCAAAGACGATTTCTATTTCACGTTTTATGTCCGTAAAATATTTAATCCAATTTGAATTATATTTTTCAAGTACCATTCTGTTTATTTAAAATGACGCACAACGTTCTGGCGCTTGGCGAAGAAGCGGATTTCGAAGCACTAAACTGTCAACCCGGCACAAAAGTTGATGCGAGGTAGAATGTCCAATTAACCACTGAGCCTGCTTTTTTGCCAAACGCCTGTGAGCACCAGTATTTCTTTCGACCGTTAACATCCCATTGGTGTTTCAATAACTATCAATTTCGTCACGGTTTTTCCGTTGTCCTTGCGTTGTCCAGTTACTCGCAAATAATAACGACTAATGTTCACGCCACTTGGGTATTCCGTTGGGGTTTTTACTTTTTCTACCAGTTTAAGCCATTCGTCTCCACATTGTTCTTTTACTTTTTGTTTCAAGTCATCTATTGATATTTTTGGGAATTTTTCATATTCTTTTTCGGAGTATTTGTCACAAATAAACTGTCCATTTCTGTTCGTTTGTAATAGTTTCCAGTCGGAATAATAATGTTTCCACTCAGTCAGGTCGCAATGCGGACCTTCGTTCATAATTGTTACACTTGTTTCGTAGCGTTGCTCAACTGTCAACCCAGTAAGTTGGTCGCTTGAAATAGAGATAAGTTGACCTTCAATTGTCTCTCCAAGTTCAGTGTAGATTTCAACTGTGTCTTTTTGAATTTGAGCAATTTTGTTGTCCTCGTCATAAATGATTAAACGACTAATAGAAATTGAAAGCTCATTAAATTTTATGGTTGTAATAGTGTCAACTTCTACTTCGTCATTTGCAAGTGTCGATAGGGCACTTGTTTGATTAGAAATACTTATCGTGTCGCTAACAATACTGTCTTTTTGGATTGCCTCAGTTTTGTTTGTCGAAGAGTTGTTACACGAACAAAGTACTGTTAATGTTAAGATGCTAAATATGTTTTGTAGTGTCGTCATAATATTGGTGCTAACGTTCCGCTACTACAGCGGTATTGGGACTAAATTAAGCCCTATTTTCGGATTTGCCAAATCGTACCAAATATAAAACCAATTTTCCATTAAGTCAATTGCCCAAATCCGTTGTAGCTGTTGGCGGATGTTTTTTTAGTTATTTATTTTCTTGTCTTTTATGAATAAACTCAATACAAAAAAAGTTATAAAAAACATTATAAATTGAATTATGAAAACTGGATATAATAGATTTGATTCTGCATACCTAAAACCAAAACTAAATACTGATACCGGAAATGTTAATAGTAATCCATAAAGTGACCAATCTCCATAAAATAAATCTTTTGGATAAACTGAACAAACAGATAAAGTTCCAAGTGTAACATAAAATAGAGAGATTTTAAATGCTAATTTTCTGTCTTCAATTATTTTTAGAAACTTATTCATCTTTCTGATTTATGTTCATTTTTGTTTTTACTTGAAATACAATTTCCCAAAATACAATCGAAAACAATGCATTACATATTATTGATGTTAATATGTCATAAGCGTCATATTTTGAAAATATATGTAAATCTCCAAATTTTAGAGCAAAAAATAAACTTAATGAAGCAATAACAATTGAGAAAAGTACATTTAGTAAAATCGTCCACTTCAATATGGAAAATGAGTAAATAATGTTTATAAAAGTAAATCCAAAACCTAAAGTTATAAATACTTTGTTTATCCGTAGTGCGCTGTCTAATGAGATTAAAAATGAAGTTGCAAACCAATATATTGTTAACATTACTAAATAATAAATAACTCTATTTTGTACTTTCATTTTTTGTTTTTTACGTTCAGTTTCTCGAAAATATCCGCTAACGGTCAAGTATAAGCGTAGTGCGGGATTAGAAGCACTTCACTTTCAGTTTGCCAATATGTTTGTTAATATTCAATACGTTTGAATTTAGTACTTTACCCCGCATTACGCTTATACAATGTTAGGCAACGTTTTCTATCTTTTATTCCACAATTCATTTCCAAGATAAAGTCTTTTGGTCAGTAATTCTTCATAAATTTTATCGACATTATCTCCGTTCAAGAAAATCAAATATCCATTTTTAGATTTAGGAAACCATATTGCTAATGTACTTACACCAGGGTCTTTTCCTGTATGCAATAAAGCAAATTCATCATTGCTAAAATCAGTTAGAATTTCCCAACCCAATCCGAAGAAGTCATTTTCTTTAAGTTTTATTTGATGTTTTATCATTTCTTGATACAGATTTTCAGAAAGTCCAGCTCCATTGATTATATATTCTAAAAACTTTCCATAATCTACAACCGTAGTTAAAAGGTTTGCCGCAGCACTTGCTTCATAGTATTTTACGGTTTCTATTTTTTCTTCGTTCTTGTTGAAGTTTTGGGCATATCTTGTTTCGTCCATTTCCGAATCCCACCAAAAGTGAGTATCCGACATTTTTAGAGGGTTAAATAAGAGTTCTTTCGCAAGTTCTTCAATGCTTTTGCCAAGTTTGTTTTCAATGGCTTTTCTCATGTATTCAAAACCTTCTCCGGAATATTGGAATTTTGTTCCGGGGTCAAATTGAAAAGTAAGTTTGCTTTCTTCATTCATATAACGCCAATTTGGAAAGCCTGTTTGGTGCGTTAAAATGAGTCTAGGTGTTAATTTCTTATATCTTTTATCATTTTTAATATCCGGGTCAATCCAATATTTATATAGAGGCTCGTCTAACTCCAGTAATCCGTTGTCAATTAGTTTTAATGAAGTTAAGGCAACAATGGGTTTTGTCAAAGACGCTACTTTAAAGATGGTATTATACGGTGCAGTTGTTTGCTTATCCAATGTTCCGTAGACGTCAACTTTGGTCAATTTTCCGTTTTCTATTATTCCTATTCCCAATGTAGGAACATTGTTGTCGTTTAGTAACTTTTCAATATCATTTGTTGAATTTTCAACAAATGAGTCTTGATGGTCGTAACTCAGAACTTCGCTTAATTTCCAAATCTCGTTATCCAGAATCCAAATATGAGTGAATTTTGCTGTACTGGTCCATAAATCTTCTTTACCGTTTTCCCTTAAATAGAAATGATGAATTCCTTTCTGTATGGCACCATATAGTTCTCCGTTGTTATAGAGTGGAAATACTTCCAAACTATTTGTATCTACTTTACGAATTGGTTTTTTTTCTGAATCAGAACAAATGAATTTTTGGGTATTTTCAAAGAAGGCATTTTTATCTTGGAATCCACTTTGGTCGTGGTAAAATTTTAAATCTTCGGTTATGCGACTTTCTAAATAATCCAAATCACACTTGTTAAACCCACGTTCAAAGAAAATGCTGTCTTGCTTTTTGAGTTCAATAAATAAGTCTGAATTTTTATCTGTTTGTGCCTTGACACTAAAAATAGATAAAGCAAGAAAAGCTACACTAAAGAAAATTTGTTTTGTCATCTTTAATAATTTTTTTCTGCAAAAATGCGATAACTGATAATTTTCCCTTTAAAATTTACCCGCCAATATCCTGACAATATTCCGCCATTTTCGAGAGAGGCTCATATAATACTGAAATTCAGTCTGAAAAATAGTTTCCCTTTTTTGTCAATCTCTGCCGTATTTCTGATGATGATTAACACATTTGACAAAACCAATAAAATCATAACAACCAGAATAAAATTACCTCCAAGTGAAAACCAGTTTTTCATAAAGGAGCTTAGCATAAATATAATAACAGCAAAGATTAGCCATAAAATTTGAATGGAAACAATTTGCTTTGCCAATGGATTAAATTGCTTTTTGGCAAACATTATAACAAGTGGAATAATAATATTTGCAGGTGGGATTATAGTGAAAGGCAATGAAGAAAGGTTGATAATCTTTATTAAGGTGGAGTTAATTTCAATTTGGGCTTCTTCTTTTTCAAGCAATTCATTTTCTTTTATTCCTAAGGTCTTCGCTAATATTTTAAGTGTTTGTCCTTTTGGTTCATTCCCCGATTCAATACGTTGTATGGTTCTTATAGAAATCCCTGATTTATCAGAAAGTTCTTCCTGTGTCAAGTTAAGTTTTTCTCTGTTCTTTTTCAGTTTTGACATTCGAAGTTTTTCTTAAATGTTGCCTAACGGTTTGCAGCTACACGCCAGGCAGGGTAATATAAGTAAAAATGATATTGAGTAAACATAACGTCAAAATTACAAAAATTATTTTCACGAAGTAAAAAACCCTGCTTGCGTGTAGGTGCTGTTAGCGGTTCGTTGTTTTTCGCTTTCTAATTCTCTTCTTCAACCATGTCAAGATAGTCTTCTGGTGTTGCATCTTCAAATTCCTCTTTGCCTGGAGTGTATTCTTCAAATGCTACTAAATTGTTTGGCGGATTGTTCTTTAAGTTTCCTCCTAAATCGTGTTCCCAAGTCCAACCAAGTTGCCATTCTGTTCCACGACCACCATGAGTAATTTCATAAGTCCCACAGCTTCCATAATGATGGTGGGCTGAAGACCTACAAGTCCATAGTCCTGTGTTTGAGTCTAACGTGCAGTTCTTTTCTCTTGATGGTGTCCAGCATACGCCTTTTTTGTAGCGTCTTGCTAAATTGTTTGCCATTCTGCCTGCAATTACTTTGTCTTTGTCTGATGCATAAAATACTTTTCCCATTTTAATTTTGTTTCTAATTTATTATTTTTTAGTAACTTATGTTATTTAATGTCGGTTTTGTTTTCAAAATAATCTTCTTGAGAAGCATCCATATAGTCCTCTTTCTCAATTTCTGAATCCTCTTTAAAGATAGGCTGAGCATTTTTATGACCTCCACCACCAACATCAGGTCTGTCCCTATCTCTTCTTATATTTTCTCCTCTCTGTGTATCAAGTTCATTTCTTCCACAACTACCCATGTGATGATGTCCAGCAGCCATGCAAGTCCACATCTGGGTTGTTTCATTGTAAACACAAGATGATTCTTTGGAAGGAGTGTAGCAAACCCCATCTTTGTAATGTTTCGCATAGTAAGTTGCTAAGTTCATTGCCTCACTCTTTTGAGGAGCTGTTCCATAAAAGTGCTTTCCCATAATTTTATTTTTTCTTTTAATTTTATGCTTACTCTAATCGGTTTTCAGCTTCCCCGTTTATTTTATGTCGTCTGTCTGTTACAATGACCGCTAACGTTCTCGCGCTACACGCAGTTTGGGATTAAATCTTATCTCTCGGATTTGCTAAATCTTTCAAATACAAACCAATTTTTCCATTAAGCAAAATGCCCAAATTGCTTGTAGCGTGTGTTGGCAGTAGTTATTTTATGTTTAATTCGTCAATTATTAATGTTTTTTGCCTTTCTAAAGTTAATTTTATAAAACTTAATTCTTCGTTAAATTCGTCTTTTGAAAATAATTGAATTGATAATTCTAAATCGAAACATTCGAAAAAATTATTTTTTAAGTTCTCATTTTCTAACCTCATAGTTTTCCATAAATCTGAATTTGTTTTATGTTTAGTGACCAAAAATAAATCACAGTCATTTGGTTTCTCAACATTTCTTGCTACTGAACCAAAAATAAATGCTAAAAAAAAGTGTTCAGTATTTATATTTTTAGAAATCCATTTATGGTATTTTTCAGAGTTCTTCATTACTCATAATCTTTCTTATAAATGTTTTCAATGGATAGACACTTATTTTATGCCCATTTTCGGCTGTTTTATATCCTTCGCCTGTTATTTGACACCAAGGTTCACAAATAACTAAGTTTGCTCCTTTTTCAATAGCTTTTGTCACGACATCTGAAGAAACAAGATATTCACTACTTGTTGGTGTATAAACAATGTAATTTTTAGATGAAGATTTAAGTGAAAAACTAAGCATAAATTCACTCAGTATTTTTACTTCTGAAATAACTGGTTTTTCGATTAGTATACTTTTTAGATATTTTGCTGGCATTTTTTTTAGTTTTTAAGGTCGTCTAAGATAGTTTTTACATTACTTTCAATGGAGTGTATTTCGTGTATGATTTCTTCACGCCTTTTTATAGTTGTTTCCAAAATATTAGAAGGATAAGGAAATTCTGAATGCCTTTCACTTGGGTTTTTAATAAAATGTTCATACGATGTTGTGTGTTTTATAAAATTAAGATATATGTTCAAGTCATCGTTTGAAGAAATAAGGTGTGAATAACTTTTGATTATTTCAGATATTTTAGAATTGTTCTCAACAATTATTGTTTCTCTCATTCCAAGCCAAAGATTTGCAGAAACTTCTTTTTTAATATCGTCATCTGGAAAAGATTTTGGACCAAATGAACTAAAAATACTTTCATTAATAGATAAATATGCAATTATTGGGTCATAATATTTTTCCAATTGCTCTTTTTTGCTTTTAATTAAAGTAAGGATTAACTCTTTTCTAATTGATTCTTTTGTTTCTTTTCTGATTTTTCCAAGTGTGACTAAGTTTGTTATAAAAAGAACAAATAAAGGAATAAAGAATACTGAAAAAGTTTTCCATTCTTCTAAATTGTAACCCATATATTTTTCAGGTACTTTAGTATTCTCAACTATTTTGGGCTGTTCTATTTTAATTACAATTGTATCATTTTTGATTTGTTTTGTAACAATAGTTGGCTTCTCCTTTCCAAATGAAAAAGAAAAACACATTAAAATTGATAATATAAATAGTCTTTTTTTTAGCATTCTTTATGATAATTACTGCCAACGTTCTCGCGCTACAGCGGGTTTGGGACTAAATTAAGCCCTATTTTCGGATTTGCTAAATCTTCCAAATACAAAACCAACTTTCCATTAAGCCAATTGCCCAAATCCGTTGTAGCGTGTGTTAGTGGCTGGTTTTCTTTTTGTCATTTTTTGGTTTGGTCGATGTTAAATAATCGTCTGCAATTTTAAGCGCAAGTTTTTTTAATTCGTCTATTGTAAAGACTATTTCAAAATCTATTAAGTCATTGTTTGTATTCCACAATTTTAATCCAATCCATTTACCATTTTCATTAATACCTTCAATATTTTGATGAGCAATTCCGTTTCTCATTTTATTTACAAACCATAGTTTAGTGCAATTTCGTAGGTCATTTTTGTGTCCCACTTTAGTCATTATTTCAGCTAAACTATCGTTTGTAAGTTCGTTTTTACCTGAACCTTTAATTGTGAATCCAATTTTGTTCGGTAGATTGGATAAAAATGCGTCATCAATTTTTCCTTTAAGAGCTATGTTGGATTTTTTTTCGTTTTCTGAAACATTTATAATTAGTCCAAGCAAACAATTGAGTAAAAATGTAACTTCTTTGTCTTTGTTTTCAAAGTAAGAAAAATTATCGTTAAGCAAATCTTTAGTTCTTTCAACAAATTCAATTTTATAGTTTTTTATTTCACTCATTTTTTTAAATTTTGTGTAGAAGCATGTTTCTTTTTTGTTGCGTTAGATGCCTGACTCTGCGCCAAACTAGCCACTAACGTTCTCGCGCTTGTGGCTGTTGCGGACTTCGAAGACGAGTATTTTCGGCTGAACGAAAATACGATTAAAAAACGATAATTCCACTAAATTCCGCAATAGCCACAAACGTGTGTTAGCGCTTGTAACAATATGCGCAAACTTTTACCGCTTCTATTTTATTCTCTAAATTGTCTTTTATGTTTTAGATGAGAATTGTCTTGAGAATTGTCTTGAGAATTGTCGGCTAAAGAAAAACAAATATTAATAAGCTTTGAAAAAACTTTTAAGTTTTCAAAATAGGAGATAAATGCTTTTAAAATTTAGTATTCTCAAACGAATATTAGTTAAGTGTTTGATTTTTCAATATTTTAATTTCTAATGTTCATATAATATTAGTTGTGTTCTTAAAAACTAATTTAATAAGGTGGTAAATTAGTTTTTTTCATCTTCTCTATAAAAAGGTTAATTTCTTTCAAGTTATTATTCTTCAGCTTGAATGAATAAAATAGTTTTTGCTCTATTATTTTAGAAGACTTAATTGGTGTTTTAATTAAATTTTTGTCTAACTCTTCATCACATAAATGTTTAGGAACTATACTAAATCCGCTATTATTTTTTAAAGTTTCTATTATGTCCAAATAAGAGGGTAAAATATATCTTGGAACTATTTTAGGATTAGTATTAAATCTAGAATCCCAGAACTTTTTTATATCATTTTGGTTATTGTCATATGTAAACCAAGTTTGCTTTTGTAGCCATGTGATGAATTGCTTATCATTTTTTTCAATATTCTCTGGAATAACAATAGAATTGGAGCAAATTAATTCTAACTCTTCATTCTTTATGTATGTGAATTGATGGTCGTAAGTATCGTGTTTTTTTATTCCAACCAATAATTGAATTTTTTCCATTTCAAGAGCTTCAATCAATTCTTTTTCATTTCCAAAATGGGCCACTATATACATCTCAAAAGTATAAATATGATGAATTAATTCTTTCTTGAAAAAGTCTGTGGTACAACCAATTGTTATTGCAGATCGTTGTTTTTTTGTTCTTTGACTTGAATAATACTCTACTTTTTCTAATTCATTTAATGGATTATTAATTTGTGAATATAAAAATTTCCCATATTCGGTAGGTGCTAATTTCCGAGTAGTTCTTTCAAATATTTTTTTTCCAATATGGCTTTCTAGGGCAGATAAATGTTTACTAACTCCAGGTTGAGTCATATTTAATTTTTTTGAAGCTTCTGTTATATTTTTACATTCATATATAGCGCTAAAAGTTCTCAACCATTCTAAATTAATCATAACATATATTATAAATAAGTAAACAAAAATAATTAAAATTATCAATGTGTTGACTCTATATTTGTAAAAAAAAAAGAAAAAATGACAAAAACATTAGTAATAAATTATACACCTAGAAAAGGCTCTTACACCCAAATTTTATTTGATGAGTTTGTGGAACTAGCAAAAGGAAAAACAGAAATAAAACATTTAAATTTAGCTGAAACTCCACCAGAATTATTATTAGAGAAAAATTTGAATTTAATAATGGAATGGAATATGGGTAAAAGAGACTTTTCAGAAATAGAACTCTTAACTCTATCTAATCATCATAAACTTATAGATGAAGTTATTGCAGTTGATAATATTGTATTGGCTTTTCCTATTTACAATTTTACAATGCCAGCAACAGTAAAGGCTTGGATAGATGCTATTGTCGTTAGTGATAAGACATTTTCTTTTAGCCCTGAAACAGGTTTTAGTGGTCTTTGTAAAGATAAAAAGGCTTTATCAATAGTAGTTAGTGGATTCGATTATAATAATTCCGATAATATCAAGGAATTTGCTTCATCTACAATAAAACAAAATTTTGATTTTATGGGTATCTCTTCAGAACAGATTTCAGCTTTTGGGGTTGACCAAAATAGAGACCAATTAAATTCAATTCTTGAAAAAGCGAAATTGGAAATAAAAACTTTGATTGATAGATGGTTTCCAAATTAATACTAATGTTTCAGCGTCTCGCTCAGTTAGTATCTTATGAAGGTGAATATTCTCGCCTATACGAAAATATTATAAAATAGGTTAATCTCCTAAATTTGCAAATTGTGCGAGACTTGTATTTTGAGTATTTTTAACTTTGAAAAAGCTAATATAAAATGCTTTTTTATATAAAATTAGAACTTCTACTTATACGTTTTAAATATCGGAATATTTTCGTCAAGATTCTGATTTTTAAAGTTATAAGCGATAACGTTTGCGTGTATGCCCAGTGGCGGATTTTATACTCTTATCTTTCGGTTAAGCACTAAGATAGCTGAAATTCCAAAACTTTCAGGCTGGCACTTTCCCTGCCATTGGGAATACACGCTGTTACCTACTGGCTATTTCTAGTATTTCTCCATCTTCAGGGATAGAAACTTTATCTATTAATTCATTATTTGTTAATATGTTTTTTAATTCCTCCCGAGTCAAAGGGCAATGATTTATGGATTCCATATGGTTTGCAATAACTTTTCCGGATGAGTTTCTTACAAATTTTATAATATCATCGACATTCATAATTAGTTGCTTGAAAATATCGAATTGAGCAGCCCCACAAGCCAAAACACTAATTTCAGGTTTGTAATTATACAGTACTTCGTCAACCGAATCCGTGTATATGGTGTCTGAAGTTAGGTAGATTGATTTTTGATTAGGAAGTTTGATAAAAAACCCAATTACATTTCCCATTAATTTAGAAACAAATCCATACCCGTGTTTGGCTGGGATGCCTTCAATAGTACCTCCTAAAAAAGCTTGTTTTTCCCAATATTTTAATGTTTGAACAACATTTAAGCCTCTTTTCTTAAATGCCTTTTCATCTTTTAGGCTACAAGTAACAGGAATGTTTTTTTTGGTCAGGAATTGTATTGCTTTACTATCTATGTGGTCAGGATGCTGATGTGTTATTAAACAATGAGTGACTTTTTCAAGTATTAAATTGATGTTTTTAGGCAGTGGAACGGTAGGGTTTCTTCTGGCTTTATGTCTAAAAAGTGTAAAACTTGGCATAATTCCTTGTTTTCCTAGCATCGGGTCAATTAAAATAACCTCTTTTTCCGTTTCAAGAATCATTGTTGCATTCCTGATTTGATGGATTTTTAACATAGTATAAATATTTATGCAAATCTCTATTTTATAAACTTAATTTCCATTGATTCAAATCAAGAAGTACGTTTTCTTATTCTACTTAGTGTTTCTGGTGTTATATTTATGTAAGAGGCGATATGATATTGAGGAATTAACTGAAGCCACTCAGGTTTGTACACGCATAACTCTTTGTAAAGTTCATCAGGTGTTTTGGTCGTTCGATTAAAGTCTAACATTTCCTTTTGATTTAATAATTTTTTAAAAGAGGATTCAACAATGGATTTTCCACATTCGTATTTTTCTAGCAAATCAAAGAAAGAATGTCGTTCTATGCTTAAAACTTGTATATCAGTAAGACATTCCTGATTTTTTCTGGTGTTAGAGTTTTGACTAAAAGATAATAAGTCAGATATAAACTGAGGTTTTACATAAAAATTGATATTTATTTCTTTTTCTTGATTAGAGTAATATTCTCTAACTAAACCTTTATTAAGAAATCTGAGTTTATTCTCCTTAGTATCTGCTTTTAGTATTAAACTTCCTTTATCATAATTATCTACTTTAAATAAAGAAAATAGCTCCTCCAATCCGTGTTCATCCAGTGGGTATTCAGTTTTAAAGAATTTGGAAATTTCTGAAAACATAGTTTTTTTTAGATTGTAGGTAACATTTCGGGGCTTGGCGTCAGTTGCGAACTTCGGAACTTTATATTTTCCGTTAAAGATAAAATTTCTTGCGAAACGTAAATGTGAACTTACAGCAAAATTCGCAATTGCGAGAAACGGCTATTGTGTGCAGTTTTTTATTACTCTTTTATTTCATCAACGAGAGAATATCTACACTTCCATATAAATCATCGTTAAGAGATGCTGTTGATTGTTCTGTTAATTCTTGTAATAAAATCTTAAGATATCCATTTGCTTGAGCACTCACAGGCTTATCTTCATATTCTTCCATAAAATATTTATATGTTTTATTGATTCTGTCTGTATGTATGTCAGAGTATTTTTTTACAGCATCTTCGAATGAAATCATTTCTAATGAGTTAGTTACTCTTAAATTAGTATAAAATGAAGAGAATGCAAACCAATAATGATAAGCAATAAGCGTGTATAAATTTCCAGCGCTAATTAAACCATCTTTGTAAATCGACTCTTGTATTCCGTTAACACTTTTTGCATAGTTTGCTAGTCTATTTTCGTGTTCAATAATAAATTGAGCCTTTTTAGGTTTTCTGTTAAATATATTCATTGACTTAATATTTTTAAAAATTCCGTTTCCTTTTCTATAGTTCTTTCAGAAATCTGTTCGTCTTTAAAATTGCACACAACGTTCTCGCGCTTGTGGCTGTTGCGGACTTCGAAGACGAGTATTTTCGGTTAAACGAAAATACGAATTGAAAACGATAATTCCACTAAATTCCGCAATAGCCACAAACGTGTGTTGTACGCTGTGCTTTATTACTCGTTTTGTTCTAAATTTCTTAATCGCCAAAATTCTTTATCTTCTTTCACTTCCCTTTGTTTTTTCAGTACAATTTTAAAAGAAAAATAAAATGAAATGAATACTAAAATACAAGTTATAACAAAAACAGTTTTAACTAGAAAGCTATCATTCCACAATTCAAAAAGCTCCTTTAATATGTAAAATTCAAAGACATAAAGTGCAGAACTTAAAACTAAATATAAAAGAAATAAAGTCAAAACACTTACAAAGTCCCAAAACCAAGAATTTCTCATCTTATGATTTAATTCAGCAGGCAGATAAAAAGGTAAATATGATATATTAAAATCATTAAAATAATGTCTATCCAAATCATCTAAATTTAGTTCAGTTTTGTTAATCATATTAAAGAGAACTTTTGCTTGATGCATTAAATGTTCTCTTCTGTATTCTCCAACAAATACAATTAAATATACTATTGCGAAAATTGGAGGAGTAAATATTTTAACAACTTTTAAATCTGTTATGTCTATTATTCCGAATTTAATTGATGTTAGTGTGCTTTCTTGCAATAAATAGTATACGAAAAGGATAAGAACTAAGTACATTAAGTATTTATAAACTAATTTTGAAGTTTCCTTAATGTTGTCTATAACTATATTTAGATATGCTTTTACAGTATCTATTTCGTTATTATTATAGAATTTAATTAGTGTTTCAGTAGTCATTTGTTAGTTCATTTTTTTTTGCATTGCGTACAACTAGCATATAGGTCTGACGATGTCCGACTTATCACTCCTAAATTTGGTGGCTATGTCTGACAAATGTCAGTGTTTATTTATTTTCAAATATAAAATATTAATTCTATAAATTATCAAACGGACTTTTTATTTGTTGAATACTTTTCGTACTAATGTGTGCGTAAGTTTCGGTGGTTCTGCTGCTATTATGACCTAATAATTCTTGAATATACCTTAAATCAGTACCGCTTTCAAGCAAATGGATAGCGAAGCTATGGCGTAGTTAATGTAAACTTACAGGTTTTGTTATGCCAACTTTTTTGAGCGCTTGTTTTAATACACTTTGCAGACTTTTTTCTGAATAGGGTTCGCCAGGAATTACTCCTTCAAACAAATATTTTGTGGGTCTAAATGAGGAGTAATACTCTCGAAGCATTTCTAATATTTTTGGAGACAAAGGGGCAATTCGGTCTTTTTTGCCTTTGGCGTTTCTGATTAATACAATGTTTCTTTTAGAATCGATGTGAACTGGTTGTAAGGCCAATAATTCACCACATCGCAAGCCACAACTGTAAATTAAACTCAACATTGTTTTGTGTTTCAGATTGCTGTGTGCATTCAAAATTAGTTTTACCTCTTCTTTGCTTAAAACATTCGGTAATTTCTTTTCGCGTTTGGGACGATGAATTTTTTCAACTTCTATTTTTTTATTGGTCTCAGAAATAGTTTAAAACTATGCACTTTAGTGCATTTAGCTTTAGCTTCTAAAAATATTTTAACCACAAATTACACAAATTAGCGCTAATTAATTTGTGAAAATTTGTGTAATTTGTGGCTAATAAATAAGTATTGCAACCTTGCAGACTTTCAGTCTGCCAACCAAACCTCTGCACTTTCAGTGCAGAGTGGTTTAGTTACAATAGTACTAAAGAATAACTTGATAGCATTTACAATCTGATTTTGGTAGGAAGAAGATATATTATTTTTTTAAATAAACTCATTATTATATGTAATGACATCTTCATTAGTAATTTCGGAAATAGATAATTCACGATGAAAAATTAGAAAAGATTTTAAAGCTTCCGAATATGTTTTTATTGTACTGTGACTATACCGTTTTGAGGCTAACCAATAATTAAATTTTTGAATAGCCTGAAATACTTTCCTCTGAAGGTAATGAGAGACACGTTTCGGGAATCCTAAAATGCATTCGATTGACTTCATTGTCCGGCAGATGCCATACTTTTTTGGTTTTAAATATTGCTTTCTAACTTTTTCGAAAATTTATACTTGTTTATAAATATGTTTCTTGAAAATCTGTGCATGAGAGACAGCAGCGATATCCTTTCGTGAAGAGAAACGGAACAAAAGATTTAGCGAACAGCCCGACCCGCTTTTTCTGCGGGGCATGTCATAAAAAAATCCGATTTGCTTATCACAAACCGGATTTAATAATTTTTGGAAACTGAACTAAAATGTTATATCATCAGCTATATTTCCGCCTTGCTCGGCAGCAAATCTTGCAGCATATTCTTTTTGTTTTTCCTGTTGGTAGTTTGAAAACTCCGTAATCTCTTCAGAATTCCAGTTTTGATTTTGCTCTGTCAGCCACTGCATGGCAACGGACTGAAAATCGGCAAGATTGATTCCGTAAGTATCAAGTATCCATTGTGCACCGTCCATTCCGTAATCGTAGGCTGCCTGTCTTGCACCGGCCAGTTCTTCGTAGAAATAACGATCTGTTTTTAATTTTTCAAGATTTGTGGCTCCATCTTCAGAAACTGCTGCTTGTAAGTTTTCTAATTGTGGAAGTACAGGATTCTCAGCATAATACTGACCAAACAAAGTGGTAACAGTAAAAGAGGTGTCTTCAGCCATACGTTGTGGCCAGATGGTATTTAATTCTTCCCAGATTGCCGGCTCAATACCCATTGCTTTGCAAACTTCGGTATAATCTACACCGGAACTCATTTTAATGCACATTGCGGTATAATCTTTTAGAGAAATGCCATGTACGGGTTCTAAATACGGATTGTCATTAGTTGTTTTTACAAATCCAGAAGTTTGTACCCCGGAATATTTCATGGAATTGGCATTTTCAAATCGAATCATCTGGTCGTTGTCACAATTGTTCCATTCTTTATAAACGTCTCTTCTGTAATTGGTGTAGGTGTTTTTTACATCTTTATCCTCCATTACTTCTCCGCTGTCACGCTCGTCTTTAATCCAGGCTTCTGATCTTCTTTCTACTTCGGCATCAAAATCTTCTACATCATAGTGGGTTCCATGAAGTGTTTCAGGGTCATATTCTGTTTCCTGGTATTCGTTATCAAAATCATCTTCTGTTGAAATTGAAAATGGAGACTGATTATTTTCCTGATCCTGTGCTTGGTCATTAGTTTCTGAACCAAAAAGTTTTTTAAACATTTTTTGCATTTTTTTAGATTAATAATTTATTTGATTTTCGTATAATTTTTCATGATGCTCTTTTAAATCAGGTGTAATTTTGTTCCACTCATCATACATGGCGCGCAAGTAAATACGATATAATTTTGGGGCATTTTTTATAGATTCCTGTCTTTGGTTTTCCAGTTCCTCCATTTGGACTTGTTTTTGAGCCAGAGCATTTTTATCATTTTCATGAATTCTGCTTAGGCTTAATTCATGTTTTTTATGGTACAAATCCCTTTCTTTATTGTATTCTGTCTGGTATATTTCATATAAATGTGCCGTTCTTTGCTCTGCCAGATTTCTTGCAAAAATTTGTAGCATTCTTGCCTGAGTGCTTGGCTCAAATGTATTTTGGGTTTGGCAATGCATGCAGGGAATGTAAGTATCGATAAAGAATATTTTTTCGATTGTGATATTTCCTCCGCACTGTTTGCAGTTGAAACTGTTTTTTATGGAATTGTATTCGGTTAATACTTTTTGGTATTCAATTTCGAGATCACGCTCTTGTGTTTTTTCTAATTGATTTTGCCAGTACTGATATTTTTCTTCAAATTTTCTATGGTGTCTTTCGGAACATTCGGTTCTGAAATTGGACAATAAACTATGATGCGGATTTAAAACGGAAACCTTAGCATTAATGTTTTCATACAAATCAATGATTTTCTCGTCATAAACATCACTTGCTTTTTGCCTGATGTTCGAAAGTTGACCATTAACGCCCGCATAAACCCTGTGAAAAGTCCTTTTATATATGTCTTCATCATTTGCCATAAGGTCGTTTAGTTCCGGTATTGCTGCAGAACAGAGTTCCTCCATTTTGGCTTCCAGTTTATCCAGAAATAAAAATAATCTTTCTTTAGACTCATCAAGGGTTTGAAGCCATTCCGGCGATGTTCCTGCTTCTCCTTTTTTGTTGTTAAATAATCCTAACATTTATTTTCTTTTTAAAGTGAATTGTCCTCTTTTTTAATATAGATACCATCGGTGAGTTTTACACTGATAAATTCAAATCCACAGTAACCACAATGTGTAATTCCGTCATGTTTGGTACGTCCCGCACCGCAATTCGGACATGTTCTGGCATCCATTTTTGCATCACTTATTTCCGTTTTTCCACCGTAATTTTCTTGTTCCCGGGCTTTCTCTTTTAGTCTGTCCAGATAAGAACTAATTTTTTTCTCCTCCATATTACAGTAAGTTTAGTAATTCGGATTTCTTTGCTTTAAACTCATCTTCGTCAATTAAACCGGCATCAAACAATGTTTTGACTTTTTGCAGTTTAGAGGTAATATCTTCTTTTACTTCCGGTTTATTTTGCTGCATCTGGTTCATCATAATCCCCATAGCCAATGCATTTTGTGTAGCATCATGAATGGCCGTTCCTTTTTCGCCAATGGCATTTGCCGTGTTGAATTTGGTAAACTTATCCATATCTGTCACCATATTCATATTGGTAATTTTATCATAATGAGCGGTAACTTCTTCCGGAAGCGTGACACTTGTAACTACAAATTGGGTAAGCTCAATTCCTAATTGAAGAAAATAAGGTTTTAGACAGGGTTCTATTTTTTGGCCGAGTACTGTTATGTTTCCTGCAATGTCTGTTACCGAAATATTTTCATTGGCGAGCACTTCTCCAAATTTTGGGGCTACAAAATCTCTTAATTGTTGCTGCAGTTCAAAAATGGTCAGCTGCCCGTGCGTTCCGGCATACTGACGAAAAAATACAGGCACATCCACAATTTTTAAATCAAAACTTCCAAAAGCCCTTACCCGTACCTGACCGAATTGTGGATCGTTGAGCAGAATAGGGGCAGGGGTTCCCCATTTGTTATTGATAAACTGATGGGTGTTAAAAAAATAAATATCAGCTTTAAACGGACTTTCAAATCCGTATTTCCAGCCCTTTAAACGGCTTAAAACCGGAATATTTTCTGTAGATAAAGTGTGCATTCCCGGGGCAAAGACATCTGCAAGCTGTCCTTCATTCAAAAAGAGTGCATGCTGGCTTTCACGTACCGTTAATTTGGCCCCATTTTTTATTTCTTTGTCCTCATCATGAAATTTCCACATCAGTAAATTCGGATCAGACGTAGTCGCTTCTATGATTTCTATAAAAGGTAATTTCATATTTTAATTTTTTAAGCCTTAAAAATAAGAAATTTATTATGGAAACAAAACGTCTAATTTTTTTTTTATTACCTTTTATATTTAACTTTTCTAAAAATAAAATATCCGATTTGCGGAAACATATCGAATATAAAGCATTTTCTAAGTAAAGTAGTTATATAATTATGGATGCTGGCCTCATTTTGTAGTTTGAGTTTTAGAAGCAGAACTATTAATTAGTACTATAATCATTTGTCCTGCTGTTCACTAAATCTTTTATGCTCCCGGGCTCGCTACAGAAGGATATCGCTTCCATCAGATCAGGGTAGAGGTGTTTTTATAAGCCCGGGCTGTTATGGAAGAATGTAAATCCTGACTTGAAATCGCCGGTAAATTATATTGACAGTTTTTTAAACCTTCATTTAAAGTAGCTGTAAAGTTAATTTGTCGCCCGTTATTACTCTCAAAAATAAAATCCCTGATACTTTTGCTTTGGTATTTTTCAAAGTCACCCACAATAACCAGACGAACACGGAAGTTGGAAAACTTCTGGAGCATTTCACCCGCAAAATTCATTAAAAGGGACTTTCATAAATTATTTAGTTTTTTATTGGTGGTCTCAGATATAGTTTTAACTATGTATTTTAGTGATTTGCTTTAGCTTCTAAAAAAAATTAGTCACAATTTACACAAATTAATTAGTACTAATTCGTGCAAATTGTGGCTAATAATAGTGTTACAACCTTGCCAACTTTTAGTCTGCCAGCCAAATCAGCCGACTTTTAGTCCAAGTGATTTATTCTTTTGAAGCAAAAATAGCATCCAAACCTTCCATGGCTATGGTAAACCCTTCCTTAAAGCCCATTTCAATTATTTTTTCCAGATCAGACAGGTTTTCATGCTTGATGGCTATGTCAACAAAGGTGGAGCCATTTAGTTCTGTAAAACTGACATCCCAATCTGAACGCGGTAAATCTGTATTTAAATTACCTTCGCTATCGCAAAAAGCATCCAGATATTTAAAGTTTGTTTTAGGTGTTATGGAAGTATAATCTGCCAAAGCCCAATGTTCTTTGCCTTCTGGTCCAACCATGGCGTATATTCTCTGTCCACCTTCCCTAAACTCCATTTTTTTGGTTCTGGATTTCCATGGGGCAGGAGCCCACCATTGGTCCAATATTTCAGGTTCTGTCCAGGCTGTCCAGACATTGGCAAGTGATGCATTAAATTCTCGTTTTACATTAACCGTGCTGTTTTCTTTGTCTACGGTAAAGTTCATTAAAAGATTAGCTTTCATTTTCTTTAGATTTTAAATTAATTAATACCTGATCCAATTGATTGAAACGATTTTCCCAATGTAGCTTAAATTGTTCCAGCCAATTATCAATTTCTTTCATTTTGTCAATTTTTAATTGGTAGAAGATTTCTCTTCCCGATTTGTGTTGCTGCAGTAATTCACATTCGTTTAAAATCTTAATGTGTTTGGAAACTGCCTGTCTTGTTGTATCAAATTGTTCCGCTATTGCATTAGGCGTTAAGGCTTGTGTTGTAATTAGTACTAAAATTGCCCTGCGTGTCGGATCAGCAATAGCCTGGAAAATATCTCTTTTCATTTTATCATTTATTAAATACGCAATCAATCAGTTGCAAATATACGCAACTTTTTGGTTGCTAAAAAATATTTTTAACTTTTTATTTTCTTTATAGAATTCTTATGAAAACGAGCCGCATGAGGGATAGCAGCGATATCCTTTTGTGAAGAGAAACGGAACAAAAGATTTAGCGGATAGCCCGACCCGCTTTTTCTGCGGGGCATGCCATAAAAAAAATCCGATTTGTGAAAACAAATCGGATTTTATATTGAAAAACTATGTATTAGAAATTACAAATGGATAACTTCGCCGTAAGCATCAGCAACCGCTTCCATAACAGCCTCGCTCATTGTAGGGTGAGGGTGGATAGATTTTAGGATTTCATGACCTGTGGTTTCCAGTTTACGGGCAACGACTGCCTCAGCAATCATATCTGTAACACCTGCACCAATCATGTGGCATCCTAACCATTCTCCGTATTTGGCATCGAAGATTACTTTTACGAATCCGTCTGGAGTTCCAGCCGCTTTTGCTTTTCCTGAAGCTGAGAATGGGAATTTACCAATTTTTAATTCGTATCCTTTTTCTTTTGCTTGTTTTTCAGTAAGGCCTACTGAAGCGATTTCCGGAGTTGCATACGTACAACCCGGAACGTTTCCGTAATCGATTGGGTCTACGTGTAAACCTTTAATTTTTTCCACACAGTTGATTCCTTCAGCTGAAGCTACGTGAGCCAATGCCTGACCAGGAGTAACGTCTCCAATTGCGTAGTAACCAGGAATATTAGTTGCGTTGTAAGCGTTAACTAAGATTTTATCTCTGTCAACAGCAATTCCAACTTCTTCCAATCCGATGTTTTCGATGTTTGTTTTGATTCCTACTGCAGAAAGTACAATATCAGCTTCCAGAATTTCTTCTCCTTTTGCTGTTTTTACAGTAGCTTTTACACCAGCCCCGGAAGTATCAATTTTCTCAACAGAAGAGCTGGTCATGATTTTTACTCCTGCTTTTTTCATTGAGCGTTCCATTTGCTTCGAAATGTCTTCGTCTTCAACAGGAACTATGTTTGGCATAAATTCAACAATAGTAACTTCCGTTCCCATTGAGTTGTAAAAATGGGCAAACTCAACTCCAATTGCTCCTGAACCTACAATAATCATAGATTTTGGCTGTGTTGGTAATGTCATTGCCTGACGGTACCCAATTACTTTTACACCATCCTGAGGTAAGTTTGGTAACTCACGGGAACGGGCTCCAGTAGCAATAATGATATGGTCAGCACTGTATTCGGTAACTTTATTGTCTTTATCCGTAACGTCAAGTTTTTTTCCTGGTTTCAATTTTCCAAAACCTTCAATAACGTCAATTTTGTTTTTTTTCATTAAGAATTGAACACCTTTGCTCATTCCTTCAGCAACTCCACGGCTGCGTTGTACTACAGCAGAGAAATCTTTGTCAAACTCAGAAACTGTCAATCCGTAATCTGAAGCGTGTTTTAGATAATCAAAAACCTGAGCAGATTTTAGTAATGCTTTTGTTGGGATACATCCCCAATTTAAACATACACCACCTAAATTTTCTTTTTCAACTACAGCTACTTTAAAGCCTAATTGAGATGCTCTGATAGCTGTTACATATCCGCCGGGACCACTTCCTAAAACAATAACGTCGTATTTCATTTTAAAGTTTTTTAATTTGTTTTTAATGCTAAAATGCAGTCGCTAACGCTCGTGTCATTTTTTTGGTTTTTAGTATTAAATACCGAAAATGAGGTTTATAATTCCGAAACTCACTTTCCGATTTTTTCTTTGTTATTTGTGATTGCGAATTTAAGGATTTATTTTAAAAAATGGTTTAAATTTTATTTTTACCGCTTCAGATTTTGACCTTTTCACAGAGATTCAGTAAAAAGTTATATAAAAAAGAGAAAATGGAGTTTGTTTTTCGGCTTTTTTTAGCAAAAATGCAGGATGGGTAAAATCAGAAAATATCCTGTGTTGATTATGAATTCTACATACCATATTTTAAATTTACCATCAGCCATCAGCCATCAGCCATCAAATTTTAATATGTCCCCAGTTTTCACCGCTGGCAATACGCCTGATTTGCATTTCGCTTACGCCAAATTGCTTGGCAATCATTTTTAAACGTGTTTTTTGCTCAGGTCTTGCCAGCATTTTTTTGATAAGCATCACTTTAGTTGTAGTTAATTTTCTGCCATCAGCTTTTATATTGTGTTCAATCAGGTTTTTTTTTGCCTGAATAACGTGAGGGCTTTTACGACTGTGTTCCATCATTTCAGATCTGGTGGCCCAACGCAAATTGCTTACATCATCATTATTTCTGACATAATCCAAATGAAGGACATAGGTTTGTTCATCTGATTGTTTCGGAATAAAATATTGAGCAACTAATTTGTATAAAAAAAGGTATTTATTGATAGTTTTTCCTTCTTTTTTAATTTTAAATCGAAAAGTTGGGTAACCATCACTCAGGCTTCCTTTTAAAATGCGGCCATTTTCTATTTCATCAGAAAAACTGACCAATCGGCCTTTATTAGAAATTGCATATCGAAGTTGCATCGAAGCATTAACTTCTATTTCTTTAAATTGTTCGTTTGGATAAATTCTAATTTGTGGCATTTTAATTTGAATTTAGATTCTCAAATGTACTAAAATTATATTCAAAGCAGGCTAAGCTGTTTGTCTCAGAGTCTTTTTTAGGATTACGCTAACACAGTTTTAACTTTTTAAGGATTAATTTTTTAATTCTCAGTTGGCTACAGAAAATTGAGAATCATATAAGTTTCTGTAATATCCTTCATTTTTATTTAGTAATTCCTGATGGGTTCCCTGTTCGACAATTAAGCCTTTATCCATCACTACAATTTTATCCGCATTAACGATTGTGGCTAATCTGTGTGCAATGATTATTGATGTTCTGCCTTTGGTAATCGTCTCAGTTGCGCGTTGAATTAATTCTTCAGAATAGGTATCAATAGACGAAGTAGCTTCGTCCAGAATCAGAATACTCGGATTGCTGACATACGAACGCAAAAATGCAATTAACTGGCGTTGACCGGACGAAAGCATAACACCCCTCTCTTTTACATCAAAATCATAATTATCAGGTAAAGTCATAATGAAATCGTGAACACCAATTTTTTTGGCAGCGTTAAGAACCTGTTCACGGGTAATTTCGGGATTGTTTAAGGTAATATTATTGTAAATTGTATCGGCAAATAAAAAGACATCCTGCAAAACCACTGCAATTTGTTTTCGTAAGGATGCCAAAGTGTAATTTTCTATATTATGACCGTCAATGAAAATGCTACCACTGTTGATTTCGTAAAAACGATTCAATAAGTTGATAATTGTTGATTTACCTGCCCCGGTCGAACCTACAATAGCAATTGTCTGACTCTTATCAACAGATAAATTAATCCCTTTGATTACTTCCTCTTCCGGAATATAGCTAAAGCGGACGTCTTTAAATTCTATGCTTCCATCAAAAACAGGAGCTTCCAGGGTTCCGGTATCCTGAATATGGTCCTGAGTATCTATAATATCAAAAACACGATTGGCAGCAATCATTCCTAATTGCATCTCATTGAATTTATCTGCAATCTGGCGTAGTGGGTTAAACAACATCCCAATAAACATGGTGTAAGAAAATAAATCTCCAAAGGTGGTAAAATTATCGCCATTCAAAATTTTAAATCCACCGTAAACAACAACTAAACCTAAGGTAATTGACGAAATAATATCGGCAATCGGAAAAAATATCGAGTTGTATAAAATTGTTTTTATCCAGGCAACCCGATGTTTGTCATTGATGTTTTTAAAGTTTTCGGCTTCGATTTTCTCACGATTAAAAAGCTGAACAATTTTCATTCCGGTTACACGTTCCTGAACAAAAGAGTTCATATTTGCAATCTGAGTTCGTACTTCCTCAAAGGCAACCTGCATTTTACGCTGAAAAATTCGGGTAATGTAAACTAAAATTGGCATTGCTACAATTACAATCCAGGTCAGTTTCCAGTTCATGTAAAACATAAAAATTAAAACCACCAGCATTTTCATCAGGTCGCTGATAATCATAAATAAACCCTGACTGAAAATACGGGCAATCGATTCAATATCAGATACTGATCTGGTCACCAATTGTCCAACCGGAACCAAATCAAAATACTTCATTCTGAAACTTAGTATATGTTTAAAAAGTTTATTCCGAATATCTTTTACAATATCCTGTCCAAGCCAGTTCGCCCAAAAAACAAAATAAAACTGAGAAAACACTTCCAATAAAAGTACAATCCCCATTAAAATAATGTACATTAATAAACCGCCTTTATCATGCGTATTAATATAACCATCAACAGTTTGTTTTAACAAATAGGGGCGAAGTGCTGCAAAAATCGATAACGACACTGCAAAAAGAATAACACCATAATAGCGCCATTTGTAAGGTTTTGTATATTTTAAAATCCGTTTGAATAATCCGGTATCAAATGCTTTTGCTTTCATTTATTTTTTAGGAGCTGTTTCCTGCTTTTCGTTTCAATCTTTTTGTTTTTAAAGAAAAAACAAAAAGGATTTTCACTGCAATCAGGGCTATTTTATAATGTAATCGTAATCAATTTCGGTTAAATACAAACCATGTGCCGGAACCGAAAATCCTGCTTTTTCTCTGTTTTTACTGGCAATAATGTTTTCAAAATCTGCAAGCGAAATTTTATGTAAACCAATGTTTATCAAAGTACCTACTATGGCACGAACCATATTTCTCAAAAACCTGTTTGCCGAAATCGTAAAAATCAATCTATTATTTTCAATTTTCCAATAAGCCTCAAATATCGTGCAATCAAATGTATTTACATCTGTATTTACTTTAGAAAAACATTGAAAATCGGTATGGCTGAGTAAAATTTCAGCGGCTTCATTCATCAAAGCTACATCTAAATTTTGATAAAAATACCAACTCAATTCTTCTAAAAACGGATTTTTAACAGTATTAATATGGTACTCATACGTTCTTTTGGTAGCATCAAACCGGCAATGTGCATCATCATGAACTAAAACAATATTAAAAACCGCAATGTCTTTTGGTAAATAAGAGTTGAGTTTATGAATTAAATTCGGAACATCTATCGGTTTTTCAAAATCAAAGTGAGCGTACATCTCCTTTGCGTGTACACCTGTATCAGTTCTTCCTGCACCCATTGCATTTATCGGGGAACTCAATAAAACCGAAAGCGCTTTATTTAAAGTTTCCTGAACAGATGAGGCATTGGGCTGAAATTGCCAGCCGTGATAATGGGTTCCGTTATAAGCAAATTGAATAAAATATCTCAAAGTGAAGGTTCAAAGGTTCTGAGTCGCAAAGGTACAAAGATTTCTTTATAGGTTCAAGTAGCAAAGGAACAAAGGTTCATCGGTTTTTGATAGGGTAAATCGTAGAGACGCACAGCAGTGCCTAACAATAGCAGGTAAAGATGATTGTGCAATCATTTATTAAATCAGATTAGCACACTATTATGTGCCATATAAGAAAAAACTCAGAATCTTAGCAATTTAGAACCTTAGTCCCTTTTAAAAAACCTTTGTACCTTTGCGACTCAGAACCTTTGTACCTTAAAAAAATGAAAAAAATCCTCCTTCTTTCAGATACTCACAGTCATATTGATGATACTATTTTAAAATATGTAAATCAGGCTGATGAAGTTTGGCATGCCGGGGATATTGGAGATCTGAATGTTACGGATACCATAAAAAAGCTAAAACCATTACGCTGTGTTTATGGAAATATTGACGATGCGAAAGCAAGATTAGAGTTCCCGTTGCATAATAGGTTTTTATGCGAGAATGTTTCTGTTTGGATTACCCACATTGGAGGTTATCCGGGAAAATATAATCCTAATATTAAAGAAGAAATGAAATTGAATCCTCCAAAATTATTTATTTGCGGACACTCACATATCTTAAAAGTAATGTTTGACAAAAAAAACAATTTATTACACATGAATCCCGGTGCTGCTGGTAAAAGTGGCTTTCATCAGGTTCGAACTATGTTACGGTTTGTAATTGATGGAGATAAAATAAAAGATCTGGAAATTATTGAAATAGAAAAACGGATATAAAAAATTAAACAGGAACTTTTATTTTTATAGAAGTTCCATGATTTTTTTTTGATTTTACATCAAATTGACCATTCATATTATTTATTCTGGCTTTTATCTGGTTAAGTCCGAAACCTTCAACAAAATTAAATTCGTTAATATCAAATCCTCTTCCATTATCATTAATCTGAATATGTAATCCATCTGGATTTTCAGTTAACAGAATCTGCGCTTTGTTGGCCTCACTGTGTTTTATTATATTATTTAAAAGTTCTGAAATGATAAAATAAATCCTGGTTTCAAACTTTTCATTATATCTGTTTTTGATTGAAATATTATTTAAGTATTCAAAATGTAAAGTAGAATTCGAGTTTTTTTCGCATAAATCATCTAACGCATATAATAATCCAAAACGGACTAACAAAGTAGGAAGGAGGTCATGCGACAAGTCCCTCACTTTATCATGTGTTTCATCTAATATAAATTTTGTTTTTACAATTTCATCTGCCACGATACTATGCTGTGATAAAAAAACGTTCAGGTGCATCCCTGCCGAAGATAATGAAGCACTTATGGTATCGTGCAAAAACAATGCTATTTTTTTACGTTCATTTTCCTGACCGTCAATACTGGCATTTATTATATTTTGATGAATTTTGTTCTGAATATTTTTAATCCTGTTCTTTTGTTTTAGTTTTGTATTTTGATAAAAAAAGTAAAATAAGATAATGCTGATAATAAATAATGAAAGCATTATTGTGATGATCTTTTTATTTCTGGTCTTTTCTGTATGAAATTGTTTTTCTTTTTGTTTGCTTTGTACCTCTATTTTGTCAATCTCTCTTTTGAATTCATCAATTTCCAGATTAATTCCTGCTACATTTGCTTTTCTTATCCGTTCTTCTGCATTAAAATCATCCGTTATTTCGTTATAGGCTTTTAAGTTTTCATAAGCTTTTTCAAAATCGCCATTTTTAGATAAAAATTTTGCATATTCCTGATGAACAAAAGACAAATCTGATTTTTCATTATATTTCACTCCGCTTTCAATAGCCTTCTTAAAATTAAACTCTGCGTTCTGATTGTTGTTAATATGGCTGTAATACATACCATTTAACATATATAGCACTACTGTTATGGAATTATCATTGTATTCTTTATAATGTTTGTTGGTGTATTCTAAATAAGGTAAACCTTCATTGAAGCTGCCAATATCAAAATAAGCCCATGCAATGTTTAGTTTGGTAAAAAGTATTTGTGCAGTATCTTTAGTAGTCTTGCTAAAATATAAAGATTTAATATAATAGTGTATCCCTTTTTCATATTGTTTTTTATTAAAACAATAAATGTTACCTAAATTATTGTAAATCCAGTTTTGAAGTTCAAAATTTTCAGTCTTTTCTGCATAAATCAAGCTTTTCTTATAATAGAATAATGCTTTTTCAGGTTCGGTTAATTCATCGAAATTAGCAGCAATTGTATTATAAGCCCTGGCAGTTAAATTATTGTTTTTAGCAAGTATGGAGTGACTTAAAAGTGACCTTGCCTGTATTAGCGACTTTTCATATAAACCTTTGTGTAAGTTTATGGTAGCTTCATTATAAAGTTTTAACAGCTGCTTTTCTGAATAAATTTTTTGTTGGCCATAGACACTGATACTGTAAAAGGATGTTAAAAATAGATATAGTATTAGCGATCGAAAGATGGACATAAAAAATTTTTAGGGGCTAAAAATACATTTTAATATTCTTAAAATCAAATACGCAACTTATTTTTTAGGACTTTTCTTTAAAACAGAGTTTCGATCTGAATAAATATAAAATAAATCATTAAAATCAATTGATGAACTTTATATCTTGTTTTAAAAATTGATTCCTTCAGTGTTATATTAAAATTATACAATAATTGATTTACCCTGATTTGTATGCGCTTTGTTATTATCAAAATAAAAATCTATTCTGCCTAAATTTATACCGTAGCATCCAACCTGATTTACTAATACGTCTTGTCCCGCTTTATTTTTTGCAATTGTAGGCCTATCTAAAAATGTATGTGTATGACCACCAATAATTAAATCAATATCCTGAGTTAATTCAGCTAATTTTAAATCGCAAATTTTTGAATCATTATCACGGTATTTATAGCCTAAATGTGAAAGACAAACAACTAAATCACATTTCTCTTCATTTTTTAATAACTGAGTCATGTCCTGCGCAATTTCTACAGGATTATTATATATAGTCTCCTTATACATTTGTTTATCTACAAGTCCTTCAAGCTCAATTCCTAAACCAAAAACACCCACTTTGATTCCGTTTTTATTAAAAATTTTATAGGGTTTTACAAGTCCGTTCATTACTGTATTTTTAAAATCATAATTAGAACAGATAAATTCAAAAGAGGCGTGAGGCATTTGAGCGTATAAACCATCAAGTCCATTGTCAAAATCGTGGTTTCCTATTGTTGAGGCATCATATTTCATCATGCTCATCAGTTTAAATTCAAGTTCGCCCCCATAATAATTAAAGTATGGAGTTCCCTGAAAAATATCACCTGCATCTAACAAAAGGACATTTGGATTTTCCTTACGAATCGTTTCAATAAGAGCAGCTCGACGGGAGACCCCCCCTTTATTTGCATTACGGGGATCATCAGAAGGAAAGGGATCGATATGACTGTGAACATCATTTGTGTGTAAAATAGTCAAATGTTTAAGATCATTATTTCCAAAACTGTTTAATGATAATCCTAAACTTAACAGGGCAGTGCTTGCCGCTGTTTTTTCGATAAATTCCCTTCTTTTCATTTTGTTCGTTTTGGCTGGTCGTGTGTATTATTTTGAGTATTCTTCTGTAATTCGGATGTCTTTTGCTATCGGAATTGTATCCACTTCTTTAAAATAATCTATTAAAACATTTCGAAGTTTATAATTCAAATCATATTTTTGAACACTTTTCAGGAAAAAATTCATGTTATCTCCTCCATTTGCTAAATAATCATTTGTAGCTACGTAATAAATTTTGTGATTATCAAGAGGTTTTCCCTGAATCAGGATATCTTTTGCGGTATTATCTTTTGTTATGGTAAAAGTCATACCAGATAAAGGATGTGGCTTTTTCTCCTTAATAATATATAAAGCCATTTCTAAAATTTGTTCACCTTTTAAAGCTAAAACAACCAGGTTATTCTCAAAAGGCATAATCTCAAAAGCAGTTCTGGTAGTTACATTCCCTTTAGGCAAAATAGATCTGATGCCACCATGATTTAAAAAACATAAGTCGATGTTTTTTTTTTCGCGGGTTTTAAAAACTTTATTCCCCCTTTCTAAACATACATCGGCCATAAGGTCTCCAATGTTGCTCTGCCATTTGCCAATACTTTTATCCATTGTTTCCGGACAATAGGCCAAAATGTTATCTAAATCCGCATTTATATGATTCCTGTAAGGTGCTATAAAACTTTCAATTTCTGGATCTTGTTCAGTTTTTTCTGTTACCGGAAGCTGTTTTCCATCTATCTTAGTCAAATTGTAATTTTTTTGACTACAAGAGATTAAAGAAAAAAGTGTTAAGAATATAACAAAAAGTTTTAAAAATCCGTTATACTTTTTTAGTTTTACCATCTTAAATGCAACTTAAATAATTAATTTTGTAATCAGGCAAAAGTACTATGTTTTTAAATTATATAAAGGAGTTTTTTGTAAAAAAATCATTAAAAAATAACTTGCATAATGATAAAATAGAAGTCTTTACAAAGAATGTGCAGACAGTTGGTCTGTTGGTTGATGAAAGCAAATTCAGGCAGTCGAAAGAATTAATTAACGAATTAACCCTGCAGGGAATTGCTCCTGAAGATATAAAGATTGTTGTTTACAGGAGTAAATTCAATAAACAGGAAGTATATTTATTTCCTGCTTTTGGAAATAATCATATAGATTGGAAAGCGAAAATTAAGGAACCTTTTCTGACTGAATTTATAGAAGCTGAATTTGACCTATTGATAAGTTATTATGATATTGAAAATTCTATTTTGATGATGTTAACAAGTCAGTCTAAAGCTAAATTTAAAGTAGGGTTTTCTGCAATAGATAAAAAAATAAACCGGTGGATGATCAGCACTGATTTAGAAAATTACAAACTTTTCATATCTGAATTGTTTAAGTATTTGAAAAATATAAAATAAAAATATAAATTAAAATATGCAATCATTAATAGGAACTGGTGTTGCACTTGTAACTCCATTTAAAAAAGATTTCTCAATTGATTTTGAAGCATTACAGCGAATTGTTAATTTTTCAATTGACGGAGGAGTTGAATATCTTGTTGTTATGGGTACTACAGCAGAAAATGCAACTTTGACACAATCTGAGAAGGAATCAGTTATTAATACAGTAATTGAAACTAACAACGGGAGATTACCTTTGGTTCTTGGAGTTGGAGGAAATAATACGATGCAGATTGTTGAAGAATTAAAAACAAGGGATTTTTCTGCATTCGAAGCAATTCTTTCAGTTTCACCTTACTATAATAAACCGACACAGGAAGGAATTTATCAGCATTTTAAAGCTATTGCTGAAGCCTCTCCAATTCCGGTGATTTTATACAATGTACCTGGCAGAACATCAAGTAATATGTTGCCGTCAACTGTAATTCGGTTAGCTAATGAATTCAGTAATATTGTAGCGATAAAAGAAGCTGCCGGAGATATGGCACAGGCTTTACAACTGATTAAAAATGCGCCAAAAAATTTTCTTGTGATTTCGGGTGATGATATGATTGCCTTGCCAATTGTACTCGCTGGCGGAGCAGGGGTAATTTCAGTAATTGGACAAGGTTTTCCTAAGGAATTTTCAGAAATGATTCGTTTAGGATTGAACAGAAAAGTAAATGAGGCATTTAAAACGCAATACTTTTTATCAGATTGTATTGATATGATTTTTGAACAAGGTAATCCAGCGGGAATCAAACAAATCTTTCAAGCTCTGGGTATTGCTGATAATACTGTGCGTTTGCCATTGGTATCTGTAGATGATTTATTAGCCAGGAGACTAAATGAATTTGTTAAAAAGAGTATTAAAGTAGAGCAGGATTAAGGCTATTTTATTATCCCAAAATATATTTTGTAGTAGCTAAATTAATAACTAAATTTGCCACCGGAACTTCGGTGTGATTTTGCTTTGGCATAATTGTCTAAGAAATCATAATAAAAGTAAGAAAATGAAAAAAATAGTATCTCTGTTAATTGTTGTTGTCCTTTTTTGTTCTTGTAGTGATTACCAGAAAGCATTAAAAAATGAAGATGTAGCGGCAAAGTTCGAAATAGCCACGAAAATGTATGAGGCAGGCAAATATAATAAAGCAATCCGCCTTTTTGAACAATTAGCACCTTCGTATAGAGGAAAACCTCAGGCAGAAAAGTTATTTTATATGTTTTCTCAATCCTATTACAAAACGAAACAATATTATTTGGCAGGTTATCAGTTCGAAAGTTTTGTTTCCGGTTATCCACGTAGTGAAAAAGTACAGGAAGCCGCTTTTTTAGGAGCTTATAGTTATTCAAAATTAGCTCCGGTTTATAGTTTGGATCAAACAGATACCGTTAAGGCATTAGATAAATTACAGACTTTTATTGATAATTACCCAAATTCAGAATATATTGCTCAGGCAAATGAAACAGTTAAAATCTTAAATGGGAAATTAGAGAAAAAAGCATATGAAAATGCAAAAGGGTATAATACTATTTCAGATTATAAATCAGCATTAATTGCTTTTGATAATTTTATTGCAGATTTCCCTGGAACACCTTTCAAAGAAGATGCATTGTTTTACAAATATGATTCCGCATATCAATTGGCAATTAACAGTATTCCTTCAAAAATGGAAGAACGTTTAAATGTTGCCAAAGTAGCTTATAACAATCTGGTTAAGTTTAATAGCGCTACAAAATACAAAAAACTGGCTGACGAAATGTTAGCCCGGGTTGAAACTGATTTACAAAAATTTACTAAATAAAAAAAAGTCATGGATTTAAAAAAGACGAATGCTCCTGTAAATACGATAACATATAACAAAACTGTTATTGAAGAGCCAACAGGAAATGTGTATGAAGCAATTACCATTATGGCTAAAAGAGCAAACCAAATTAATTCTGAAATTAAAAAAGAATTAACCGAGAAGTTAGAAGAGTTTGCTACTTATAATGACAGTCTTGAAGAAGTTTTTGAGAATAAAGAACAAATTGAGGTTTCTAAATTTTACGAAAAATTACCTAAACCTCACGCTTTAGCCGTTCAGGAATGGTTGGATGGTAAAACATACCACAGAAGTTCAAATAAATAAATTATAGTATAATGTCAGTTTTAAACGGGAAAAAGATTTTACTGGGTGTTTCTGGTGGAATTGCAGCCTATAAAACAGCCTCATTAGTACGACTCTTTATAAAAGCAGGTGCACATGTCCAGGTGATCATGACACCTGCTTCTAAGGATTTTGTAACTCCATTAACGTTATCTACGTTATCAAAAAATCCTGTACATTCCAGTTTCTTTACTCAGGATGATAACTTGAGCCAGGATAGCGAGCAGGCGAAGCAGGATGCAGTCTGGAACAATCATGTTGAATTAGCTCTTTGGGCCGATTTGATGCTAATTGCACCGGCAACAGCAAACACGTTGTCTAAAATGGCAACAGGAAACTGTGATAATCTTTTAATTGCTACATATTTATCTGCCAAATGTTCAGTGTATTTTGCTCCGGCAATGGATTTGGACATGTATAAACATCCTTCTACTATTGCAAGCTTTAGTGCTCTGAATCAATTTGGAAATATCATGATTCCTGCTGAAAATGGTGAATTGGCAAGTGGTTTGTCCGGAGAGGGAAGAATGGCAGAACCTGAAAATATTATCGCTTTTCTTGAGGCTGATTTAGAAAGCAAATTGCCATTAAAAGAAAAAAAAATACTCATTACCGCCGGACCAACATACGAAGCAATAGATCCTGTACGTTTTATAGGGAACCATTCCTCAGGAAAAATGGGTTTTGATATTGCAAACACTGCTGCCAATTTAGGTGCGCAGGTTATTTTGATTGCGGGACCAACACATTACAAAGTAAAAAATACATCGATTAAAGTTGTAAATGTTGTTTCTGCACAAGAAATGCATGATGCATGTCATTTGTATTATAACGATGCTGATGTTGCGATTGCTGCAGCTGCGGTTGCTGATTACCGGCCAAAAGTAATAGCTTTACAAAAGATTAAAAAAAAGGATGAAGAGTTTTCGATTGAACTTGAAAAAACAAAAGATATTTTAGCATCATTGGGAGCAATCAAGAAAAATCAGTTTTTAATTGGCTTTGCATTAGAAACAGAAAATGAAATTGAAAATGCTAAGTTGAAAATTCAGAAAAAAAACTTAGATTTGATTGTTCTGAATTCCTTAAAAGATGAAGGGGCCGGTTTTAAAAAAGAAACCAATAAAGTTACTTTTATTGATAAAAATTTTAAAATTGAACCAATGGATTTAAAAACAAAAGAATCTGTTGCTGTTGATATTTTAAATAAGGTTTTAGAACATTTTGATGTACAGAAATAATTTCTGTTTATCGCAAAAAATATAAAAAGCAATCCTGTGCAGTCCTAAATGACATTATCTACTTATGAATAAATTAGTTACTATTATAGCATTTTTAATTTTTGGTTTTGCACAGGCACAACAGTTAAATTGTACAGTAACAATAAATGCGGAGAGATTACCAAACCCAAATCAGCAGGTATATAAAACACTTCAGACTTCTTTGTCTGAGTTTATAAATAAAACCGACTGGACAGGTTCTGTTCTTAAACAAAATGAGCGTATTAATTGTTCCATGTATATAACGCTTTCCTCGCATAGTTCAGATCAGTTTTCAGCAACTATACAAATACAATCTTCAAGATTAATTTTCAATTCAACTTATTCGTCACCTGTTTTCAATTTTAATGATAAAGATTTTAATTTCAGATATACAGAATTTGAGCCTTTATTATTTAATCCCACTACATTTGAGTCTAATTTAATATCGGTAGTGTCTTTTTACAGCTATATGATTTTAGGAATGGACGCAGATACCTTTGTGTTTGGTACAGGTAATTCTTATTTTGAAACTGCTCAAAACATTGCTAATATTGCCCAGCAAGGAGGTTCAAAAGGCTGGACCCAGTCAGACGGAGTTCAAAATCGTTATTTTTTAATTAACGATATGCTGTCTCCAACCTATTCAGATTTACGGCAGACAACATTTGCTTATCATGCTGGTTTAGACGTAATGAGCCAGGATTTAAAAATGGCCAAAGAAAAAATTAAATCTTCTTTATTGCTCATAACCAAAGTGAATTCAGTTAAACCAAATGCCTTTTTAACAAGAGTATTTTTTGATGCTAAATCAGATGAAATTGTTTCTATATTTTCAGGCGGACCCACTATTCCAATTACAGATCTTACTGATGTATTAAATAGAGTTTCGCCATTGAATTCTGCCAAGTGGTCACAAATTAAATTTTAATAGATTTTCATTTATTTTTCTTCATTAACATTTAAATTTAGCTTATGATTACGTCACTGTCAATAAAAAACTATGCTCTGATTGAAAAATTATCTATAGATTTTTCAAAAGGGTTTTCTATAATTACAGGTGAAACAGGAGCAGGTAAATCTATTATATTAGGAGCTTTAGGACTGGTTTTAGGAAAAAGAGCCGATTTGACATCACTAAAAAATAAAGAGGAAAAATGTGTAATTGAAGCACAATTCGAAATTTCTAAATACAATTTAAAAGAGTTTTTTGAGGCAAATGATCTGGATTATGAAGATGACACAATTATTCGACGTGAAATTTTGCCTTCTGGAAAATCACGCGCTTTTATAAATGATAGTCCGGTAAATCTTCAGGAATTACAAGATTTAAGTTTATTTTTGATTGATATTCATTCGCAACAGCAAACTCAGGAATTATCAGATGAGAACGTTCAATTTAAAATAATTGATGCTATTGCGAATAACTTTGATAGTATTTCAGCCTATCAAAAAATATTAAAAGCTTACAAATCAGATAAATCAAAATTAAATGCTTTACTGAAAAAGCAAAGTGATTCAGGAAAAGAGCAGGAGTACAATACATTTTTATTGAATGAACTGATTGCAGCTAAATTAAAATCGGGAGAGCAGGAAGAATTAGAAGCAGATTTTGAAAAGCTGAATAACGTTGAAATTATCAAAGAATCCATTGATAAATCATTAATAATTGCCAACGAAGAGCAATTTGGAGTTTTTCATAATCTGAATGAAATCAGAACTTCTTTGCAAAAAATAGGGTCTTTTTCACCGGAATATCAAACCTTATTTGAAAGAATTACAAGTGTAGCCATTGAATTTGATGATATTTCGAGAGAATTGCAAAATGCCTCAGAAAAATTATTAAACGATCCGGAGAAACTAGAATTAACCAATCAGAAATTGCAATTGAT
Source organism: Flavobacterium piscis (assembly GCF_031457575.1). Taxonomy (GTDB): domain Bacteria; phylum Bacteroidota; class Bacteroidia; order Flavobacteriales; family Flavobacteriaceae; genus Flavobacterium; species Flavobacterium piscis_A. The sequence goes on from NZ_JAVDWQ010000006.1 coordinate 45,556, forward strand.
TTACAATTTGCAAAAGAAACATCAGGTAAATTCTGTAGATGAGCTAATTCAGATTCAGGCTAATTTAGAAAGTGCTGTTATTGAATTAGGAAATATCGAAGAAGAAATAGCTTCATTATCAAAATCAATCGAAGAGAAAACTATAGAATTAGATGCTTTTTCAACAACAATTCATCAAAACAGATTCAATGCCATTCCGGTTTTATCAAATCAGTTAATTTCTATTTTAGAGACTTTAGGAATGCCGAATGTTCGTTTTAATATGGAACTTTTGCCATCTGAAACATACTTTCAAAATGGAAAAGACGAATTACAATTTTTATTCTCTGCCAATAAAGGAACCGATTTCGGATTGTTGAAAAAAGTAGCTTCAGGAGGGGAAATGTCTCGTATAATGTTAGCTGTAAAAGCAATTTTAGCACAATATTCAAAACTCCCTACATTAATTTTTGATGAAATTGATACTGGAGTTTCAGGAGAAATTGCCATTAGAATGGGCGAAATTATGAAAGAAATGAGCACTAAAATGCAAATATTTGCCATTACGCATTTACCACAAATTGCAGCAAAAGGCGATTCGCATTTTAAAGTATTCAAATCTACAGTTGGAGACGATACACAATCAGAATTAAAATTATTAGCTCAGGAAGAAAGAGTTTTAGAAATTGCTCAAATGCTTTCTGGAGCAAATATTTCTGATTCGGCATTAAATCACGCAAAACAATTATTAAATTAAGATAACTTGAAATATGGAAAGTTTAAGCTTCTACGAAAATCAATTTATTAAAGCAGATTCATTAATATCTGAAGGAAATATTGCTGATGGTAAAGAAATGCTTGAGGAAATTTTAGCTCAATATCCTGATTTTGGAAAAGCCCACAATCACTTAGGATGGATTTATTATAATAAGTTAAGTAATTATGATAAAGGAATTTATCATTATAAACTGGCGATGAAATTTGATCCCAAGTATCCCGCACCCTATTTAAACTACACTTATTTGCTGATTGATATTGGCAGATATGCAGAAGCAAAAGAGCATGTTGATTTTACATTTAAAAATTTAGAAAATGTTGATTACTCTTCGTTTAATAGTGAATTAGGAAGAATGGCTGAGTATGAAAGTGAATATATTGCAGCTTATAATTATTATAAATTAGCGAAGAAGAATGCGCTAAACCCAAATTTTATAGACAATATGGATACCAACATGAAAAGGGTTAAAGATAAAATGTCTATTTTTGAAAAATTAAAACTGAAACTGAATTAATACGATAAAGAATTACAAGATGATTATAGAACCTAGAATGAGAGGATTTATTTGTTTGACAGCACACCCAAAAGGATGCGAACAAAATGTAAAAAATCAAATAGAATATATAAAATCAAAAGGTCCAGTCGAAGGAGCCAAAAAAGTACTGGTTATTGGTGCTTCTACAGGTTTCGGACTGGCTTCAAGAATAACAAGTGCTTTCGGATCTGATGCAGCGACAATTGGAGTTTTTTTTGAAAAACCACCAGTTGAAGGAAAAACAGCTTCTCCCGGTTGGTACAACTCAGCAGCTTTTGAAGCTCAAGCTCATAAAGCAGGGTTATATGCAAAAAGCATCAATGGAGATGCTTTTTCAAACGAAATAAAAAGACAAACTTTAGATTTAATAAAAGCTGATTTAGGTCAAATTGATTTAATCATTTACAGTTTGGCATCACCAGTACGTCAACATCCGGTTACAGGAGTTTTACATCGTTCAGTTTTAAAACCAATCGGACAAACTTTTACAAATAAAACTGTTGATTTTCATACCGGAAACGTTACAGAAGTTTCTATCGCACAGGCAAATGATGAAGATATTACTAACACTGTTGCTGTAATGGGCGGTGAAGACTGGGCTATGTGGATTGATGCTCTAAAAGCTGAAAATTTATTAGCTGAAGGGGCTACAACAGTTGCTTATTCTTATATTGGACCATCATTGACTGAAGCAGTTTACCGAAAAGGTACAATTGGTCGTGCAAAAGATGATTTAGAAGCTACAGCATTCTCTATTACAGATAGTTTGAAATCAATAGGAGGTAAAGCGTATGTTTCTGTAAACAAAGCATTGGTTACACAAGCGAGTTCTGCAATTCCGGTTATTCCGTTATATATATCTCTTTTATATAAAATTATGAAAGAAGAAGGAATTCATGAAGGTTGTATCGAACAGATTCAGCGTTTATTTCAGGATAGATTATACTCTGGATCTCCTGTACCAACAGATGATAAAGGAAGAATCAGAATCGACGACTGGGAAATGCGTGATGATGTTCAGGCAAAAGTGGCTAAACTTTGGTTAGAAGCAACTACGGAAACTTTACCGGGAATTGGAGATTTGGCCGGATATAAAAATGATTTCTTAAATTTATTTGGATTTGAATTTGCTGGAGTTGATTATAAGGCTGAAACAAATGAAGTTGTAGAAATTGAAAGTATAAAATAAACACAAATCATGTAAAGAAAACCATCAATCGAAAGTTGATGGTTTTTTTATGAATATAACATATCTTTGCACAAAATTTAAAACACTTACCACTTTAATAACTCATATTCCATTATGATTTTTTCTTTAATTATACCCGTGTATAATCGCCCGGATGAAGTTGATGAATTGTTAGAAAGCTTATCAAAATCTGATTATAATGAAGCATTTGAAATAGTTCTTGTCGAAGATGGCTCTTCAGTTCCGTGTAAGGATGTAGTAATGAACTATCAGGGGAAATTGAATATTTCATATTACTTTAAATCGAATTCCGGACCTGGTGATTCAAGAAACTTTGGGATGCAAAAAGCCAGAGGTGATTACTTTATAATTTTTGATTCAGATTGTATTATTCCGTCTCAATATTTAACAGAGGTAAGAAAAGAACTAAATGAAAAGTATGTAGATTGTTTTGGGGGACCTGATAAAGCATTAGATAGTTTTTCGGATATTCAAAAAGCAATTAATTTTGCTATGACATCCTTTTTAACTACGGGTGGAATCCGTGGAGGCTCTGAAAAAATAGATAAATTCCAACCCCGTAGCTTTAATATGGGAATATCCAAAAAAGCATTTGAAACTTCAAACGGTTTTGGTAACATTCATCCCGGAGAAGATCCTGACTTATCGATTCGTTTATGGAATTTAGGCTTTGAAACCAGGTTGTTTAAAGATGCGTATGTATATCATAAAAGGAGAATTGACTGGGAAAAATTTTCTGTTCAGGTAAATAAATTTGGAAAAGCAAGACCAATATTAAACAGCTGGTACCCAAAACATAACAAAATAACTTTTTTCTTTCCATCTTTTTTTGTTTTAGGGTTATTATTAGCTTTTTTACTGTTAATTTTTAATTTTGATTTTTTATTACAATTATATTTTGTATATTTCATTATAATTTTTCTTACATCCAGTATTAAAAATAAAAACATAAGAATTGGGTATCTTTCTGTTATTGCAGTCTGGAAACAATTTTATGGATATGGTACCGGATTTATAGAATCTTTTTTTAAAATTATTGTTTTAAGGAAAAAGCCACAAGAAGCTTTTCCAGAAATGTTTTTTAGAGTATAAAATGACTAAAATTATAGGCCTGACAGGTGGAATAGGTAGTGGAAAATCTACGATCGCAATTTTTTTTAATGAGTTAGGAATTCCGGTCTATATTGCTGATGAAGAGGCAAAAAGAATCATGCAATCTCCGGAAATTGTTGAAAGAATAAAAAAAACTTTTGGAGATGGCGTTTTTGAAAATGAAGTTTTGGACAGAACCAGATTAGCAGCAATAGTTTTTAATGATGCTAATAAATTAACGGAATTAAACAAGATTATTCATCCGGCAGTAAATCAGGATTTTAAACAGTGGTTGATAAAACACAAAAAATATTCCCATGTTGTTTATGAGGCAGCAATTTTATTTGAAAGTGGTCGTTACAAAGATTGTGATATTGTCATTACGGTATCAGCACCTGAAAAAATCAGAATTGACAGAGTTGTAAAAAGAGACAATACAACACCTGAGCAGGTTTTAAGTCGTATAAAAATGCAATGGAAGGACGAGGAGCGTATTTCTAAAAGCGATTTTGTTATTAATAATGAAAGTATTAAAATTGCTAAAGAAGAAGTTCTTAAAATTCTTAAAATTTTAAATATTAAACAAAAGGAGTCTTAAATGTTAATATTTGGTTAATGTATTATTTAGTATATTGTTAAAATATTAATTTTGTCTCGATGAATAAATTATTTTTTAGAATACTTGTTTTATTGATGAGCTTATCCTTAATTGGGATAATTCTGGTTCAGGTATATTGGTTCAATTCTTCATTTGAGAATAATGATGAACAGTTTAAATATCATGTAAGTCAGGTAATTAGTAATGTTTCGGATAAGTTAGAGCAACAGGAAGAGTATAGTTTTTATGACAGGATTAATCATATAAAGGATAGTACAGGCAAAATTCCTCAGAAAGAAGATTTATTAGAAATTTTATTTGTTCAGAGAAACACTAAAACAAATAAAACAATTGTATATAAAAATAGTATCACTTCTGAAAATTTTGATATTAGTGGTTCTTTATTTAATAAAAAATTTAGCTCAGACAGATTCAAAAGCTTTAGTTCCAGAAGGTTAACTGAAGTTTATAATAACAACAATGGTATTGATAATACAGCTCTAAATCAAAGCACAATTCCGGATATAAAAATTGAAAAAGATGGAAATTTAGATATTTTAAATAAAGCTCAACTACAAATTTCATATAAAGACTACGCAGCTATATTACCTATAGATGAAAGAATTTCAAAAGAGAAATTAAAAAATTTATTGAAAAAGGAACTTGTTGAACATGAAGTTAAAACCAAATTTGAGTTTGGAATTTATAGTAGTGGAATTGCAACAAAAATTAAATCGGATGGGTTTCATTACGACAAAGATGCAACTTATTCTATTCCGATTTTTGCAGATAATGAAGGAAATAGCAAATATGAATTATTAGTGACTTTTCCTCAAAAAAAGAAGTTTTTATTATCTCAACTAGTAAGTATTACTATATTATCGATAATTTTTACGCTTATTATCATAATAGCTTACACAAGTGCATTGAACCAATTGATACGTCAAAAGCAGATTTCTGAAATTAAAACAGATTTCATCAATAACATGACGCATGAATTTAAAACTCCAATTGCTACAATAAATTTAGCTCTGGATGCTATTAAAAATCCTAAGATTATAGAAGATAAAGAAAAAGTTTTTCGATATCTCCAAATGATTCGGGACGAAAACAAACGTATGCATGCCCAGGTTGAAAATGTACTTAGGATTTCTAAATTAGAAAAAAAAGAACTTGACATTACTAAAGAGCCAACTGTTATTCATGATGTAATTGAAGATGCTATAGAGCATGTAAATTTAATATTAGAAGATAAACATGGTACAGTTGTAAAACATTTAGATGCGGCAAGGACAACTTGTCTTATTAATGAAGTGCACTTTACAAATGTTTTGGTCAATATACTGGAAAATGCCATTAAATATTCTCCGGATGTGCCTGAAATAGAGATTTTTACAGAAAATATTAAAGATATGATTCTGATAAAAATAAAAGACAACGGATTAGGAATGAGTAAAATAGCTCAAAAGAGAGTTTTTGAAAAATTTTATAGAGAGCATACAGGAGATTTGCATAATGTTAAAGGTCATGGTTTAGGACTTGCTTATGTAAAAAGAATTGTAGAAGATCATAATGGTCAGGTTTATGTAGAAAGTGAAAAGGGAAAAGGTAGTACCTTCATAATAAAAATACCACTAATAAATTAAAATATGGAAAATATCAATAAAAGAATCCTTTTAGTAGAAGATGACCTTAATTTTGGTGCAGTTCTTAAAGATTATTTAATGCTAAACGACTTTGATGTTACTTTAGCAAAGAACGGTATGGAAGGCTTTGAGAAATTCAAGAAAGATGTATATGATCTTTGTATCCTTGATGTAATGATGCCTTATAAAGATGGTTATACTTTAGCAAAAGAGATTAGAGAAAAAAATAGCGAAGTGCCAATTATTTTTTTAACAGCAAAGTCTATGAAAGAGGATGTGTTAAAAGGGTACAAAGCTGGTGCTGATGATTATCTTAATAAACCTTTTGATTCAGAAGTTTTATTAATGAAAATAAAAGCAATAATTCAAAGAAAATCTGCTGATACAAAAGCAGAACAAGTACAATTTGAGTTTAATATAGGTAAGTTTCACTTAAATTCTAAACTTAGGTTTTTAACCTTTGAAAATGATGAGCCTATAAAATTGTCTCCAAAAGAAAATGAGTTATTAAAAATGCTTATTTTGCATGAAAATGATTTAATGCCAAGAGAATTGGCTTTAACTAAAATTTGGAGAGATGACAATTACTTTACTTCCAGAAGTATGGATGTTTATATCGCAAAGTTGAGAAAATATCTAAAATCCGATGAAGATGTTGAAATTTTAAACATCCACGGTGAAGGTTTTAGATTAGTTGTTAAAAGTAAGGCTGTATCTGAATAATATTAAAAAAGCTCCTAATTGGAGCTTTTTTTATGTATTGTTTCCAGTGAAATTATTCTAAAGACAATTTTAAATCAGGTTAACAGATAATGTAATTTCTGTATTTAATAGTTTTGAAATTGGACAGATTTCTTTTGCCTTTGTAGCAATTTCAGTAAATTTTTCAGCAGTAATGGATGGAACTTTTCCTTTTAAATCCAAATGGATTAAAACGACAGAACCATCTTCAAAATTTACGGAGGCTTCTGTTGATAAGTCATCGGCAACAAAGCCTTCTTCATTTAATAAAAAACTTAATTGCATTGTAAAACAACCAGAATGAGCTGCAGCAATAAGTTCTTCAGGATTGGTTCCTACACCGTCTGCAAATCTTGTTTTAAATGATAACTGCGCATTATCCAATGTTGTACTTTGTGTACTAATAGTTCCTTTGCCTTCCATGCCAGTTCCCTGCCAGTTAGCTTTTGCTTTTCTTGTAAATTTCATTTTATAATGTATTTATAATTAATAATAAAATTGGTTGATTTTTAATTGTATATAATATCAAATATAATCAATATTTTGCAGTATCTTTTTATAGCTTTATTAATTGTAAGTAAAAAGGGTGTAATGAAATTTTTCATTACACCCTTATGGTTAGTATTAAATTGGAACTTATTCCTGATTCAGGTTTCTTAATTGTTTCAGTTTATCTTTCCAAACGGCGAGGCTTTCTTTATGAATAGCAATGTTTTTACGGACTTCAAGAACAATTGAATTTTCTTTTTTTGCATTTTTAGTGTTGGTAAAAAACTGGATATTATTCTCTAATTGAAAAATTTCGTTTTGTACCTCATCAATCTTGCGCATCAAGAAAATCTTTTCATTGTCAAGTTTTCTGATATCATTACTTTCTGATAATGAGTCAATTCGGTTAGAAAAACGCATCATTTCGGTTTCTTTTTTACTCAAACTTAATTTATCAAAAAGAGCATCTAAAATTTTATTGAATTTTCCTTCTATGTGCCTTCTGGTAAAAGGTACTTTTCCGAATCCTTTCCATGTTTCGATATGCAATTTAATAGCATCTAAATCTGTTTTATGATCTCCGGTAAGCTCATAACTTCTTAATGTATCCAAATATGCTTTTTTATTATCAAAAGAGGCCACCTCATCTACATTTTCTTCAGACTTATGTTCTTTTAATTTGTTGAAATAATGATTACAGGCATCTTTAAACTCTTTCCAGATTTTATCTGAATATTTTTTTGGGACATGTCCAATTTGTTTCCATTCTTCCTGAATTTGTTTCATGATTGGAGTGGTGGTAGCAAAATCAGTACTTTCCTGTAATTCTTTTGCTTTGGCAACAAGAGCCATTTTTTTATTTAAATTGTCGTTTTGGTCTTTTTTAATGTCTTTGTAGAAAGAATTTTTAAAAGAATTGAAGTTTCTAACAGCATTTTTAAATGCGGCCCAAGTATCTTCGTTTACTTCGGATGGTACTTTTCCAGCTGCAAAAAACTCGTTTCTAAGCGCTTCTACTTTTTGTATTTGTACCAGCCATTGTGAATGAGAATTTACTTTTTCAGTACCTAAAACTTCAATTTTAGCAATAATTTCCTTTTTGGCCTCCAGGTTTTGTTGTTCATTTTCTCTCTGACTTTCAAATAAAAGTTCTCGTTTGTCATGAATTTTTTTAGTCAGTTCACTGAATTTATTCCAGATTGCATCGCGGTGTTCTTTAGATACAGGTCCGATATCTTCTTTCCAGATTCTGTGTAAATCCTGTAATTCACGAAATGCTTTACTGATATCAGTTTCATTAACTAATTCTTCAACCCGAATAATTATTTTTTGTTTTTGTTCTAAATTATATTTAAAATCTAAGTCCCTGGCTTCACGATCTAAGTGTAAATAATCATAAAAATTCTCTACATGAAAGTGATAATTGTTCCAGACGTGGTTGTATTTATCTTTAGGAATTGGCCCTGCATTTTTCCATCGTTCTCTTAAATCATTAAAATGTTTAAGTGTGTCTTTAATATTTTCCTGTGGATTTATAAGTTCTTTCAGTTCTTCAACTATGGCCAGCCGATTTTCTAAATTTGATTTTAAATTGGTTTGCAAATGTTTAAAATGATCATTCCTTTTTTCCCTGAATATATTGTAATACTCATCAAATTTAGATTTGAGGGGAGAATGATATTGAAATTCTTCATTGGGATCCTGGTTTGAAGCATTAAATTCTTCTTTTTTCTCTTCAAGAAGATGGCTGTATTGCAATAAAAATGATTTTTTAATTTCCTCAATATGATCTTTTACAGACATTACATTATCTGTATTAACTAGTTTCTTTAATTCGTCAACAAGAGCATCCAAAGCAAATGTATGATAATCCTGCAGCGGTATATCTGTACGCTGTTTTATCATTTCATCTTCACTTTCTTCTGCGTTTGAATTGGCAATATCATCTAGAGCAATTTGATGACTGTTTTCAATACTATTTCCAGTTATTGCAATCTCATTTTCACTATTTGTTTCTGAATCCGAAACTGAAGTTGCAGTTTCAGGTATTGAATCAATTTGCGTAGCATCATTCACATCGATTTCTAATTTTCCATCTGCATCTGGCAGGTTATCATTCTTTTCTTCTAACATTTTTAAATGTATAAGGTTCATATTTTAAATATAGCGAAAGATAGTAAAGGAGTTTCTAAATACAAAATAATTCATTTATTTATACTTGTTTTGTTTTAAAAATCTTACTGTTTGCATATAAAAAGTAATTTAAATTTAATAAATTTTATTTAAAACATCAAGATCTATTTGCAACACATTACAATGTTTATAGTTCCTTATAAAATAAAAAGACCACACTTTTAGTGCAGTCTTCAATCCTAATTGAGTAAATAAAAATTTATTTATTCCAGATTTCCCACGCTTTTTCAGCCTGAAAAATTAGCATATCATAGCCATTTTTAATTATAGCCCCGTTTTCTCTGGCTTTTTTTAGAAATTGAGTTTCAGCCGGATTATAAATCAAATCGTAAGCGATATGTTTATCAGTAAAAAAAGCATACGGTAAATTGGGTGATGCTTCAGTATTGGGACTTGTGCCGACAGGTGTACAATTTATTATGATCTGAAAATTATCAAAAGTCGTGGCATTGATAAGATCGTAATCAATAATATTTTCTTTAGCTTCTCTTGATACGAAGGTATAAGGAATATTAAGTTCGTCTAAGGCAAAAGCAACGCCCTTTGATGCTCCTCCTGTACCCAAAATAAGCGCTTTTTTGTGATGGGGCAGCAATAATGGCTTTAGTGATTTTTTGAAACCATAATAATCAGTGTTATATCCTTTTAATTTTCCGTTTTTGGTAAATTTAATTGTATTTACAGCACCAATTAAAGCTGCTTTTTTTGAAAGTTTATCTAAAAAAGGAATTACTTGCTCTTTATACGGAATCGTAACATTTAAACCTTTTAAATCAGGATTGTTTTTAACTAATTCAGTAAAATAATTTATTTCTGAAATATCGAAATTTTCGTAGCTGTTACCTGCAAAGACTTCATCACTAAATTTTTCAGTAAAATACCCTTTTGAAAAGGAATAACTAATATTGCGTCCTAATAAACCAAAACGTCTTTTTAAAATATCAATCATTATTGTTTTCTATGTTTTTCAATATAATTTTTCACCATTTTTTTTGCCCAGACAACGGGAAATAAATCTTCAATCAAGATGTAATTATCAAAATTTAAGCGTAATCCGTTGCTTAAATGAAATTTTGCTTTTGTATTATCCTGTAACATAAAATACAAGCCTGCCAAACGATATTCGATTTCGTTCTCTTCCGGAAAATATTCAGAGGCCTGCAGTAAAGTTTGAATTGCGCTATCAAATTCTCCTAAAAATTGAAGGATATCAACCCAAAACAACCAGGTATCCAATGCATAATCTCCAAATTCGACAGCTTTTCTATATCCAAATTCAGCTTCTTCAAAAAAGTTCATTTGTTTGTTTATAGTCGCATACCGTTTCCAGTACAAACGATTTTGATTGTCGATTGCTAATGCTTTGTTAACAAAAAACAAAGCTTTTTGAAAATTTTTCTGACGAACATAGAAATCTGTTATGGCAATCCAGCCTTTATCAAGAAGTGGATCTTCATGAACGGTTTGGTTATAATACTTTAACGCCAAAACAGTATTACCTAATTTTTCATAACATTTTCCTATTCGCAATAGTGCGTACGATGTAGCATCATCTAATTCGATAGTTCTGTTATAGCTTTCGATCGCCTCATTGTATTTTTTAAGACGTTCATTTGCTTTCGCTTTTTCCATGAAGGCACCTAAAAACTCATCGTCAATAAGTGTTGCATAATCAAACGCCCGAATTGCGTTTTCATATTCTTTTACACCATAATGTAATCGTCCAAGTTGATGCCAGGCGATTTCACTATATGGGTTTTTATTGATATAATCATTAAGATATACTATGGCTTCCTGATTTTGATCTAAAAACTCAAAACAATACACTACATTATATAATGCAGATTGATCTTCTAAATCTTCTTCAAGACATTTGATGAAACTTTCTTTTGCCATCTCAAGGTTATCCATAAAAAGATATTCCATTCCGATAAGATTATACACATCAGCGAAATCGTCAGTATATTGCAAAGCAATTTTTAACATTTCTACCGCTTTTTCGTGTTGGTCTCTTTTAGAGCAGATATTGGCTTTTTGAATGTAAATTTCCTCGTTGTTCGGTTCGATTGCATACAACTCATTTAAAAGCTTTTCAGCAATCTCGAGTTTGTCGTCATAAACCAGCATTTCTACTTGTACTAATTTTAAGCCTGTAGATTTTGGGTGTTGGTCTAATGCAAGTTTTAAGGCCTTTTTTGCTAAATTAGCCTTGCCTATGTCTAAATAATGAAGAATAATTTCTTCAAATTCTTCAGAATCAAAAAAGAGTACTTTGTTAGTTTTTAACATCGACTCAAATTTGGATAAGGATAGGTTATAATCTTCTTCTTCGTTGCTTAATTGCATACTTTGTGTTTTTGAAATTAGCCTGTTATAAATTTAGGCAACCATATTCTTGTGAGAGGAAAGGAAATTAATTGTTTTGAACAATTTAATTAACAATATGGACAGAATTTATATCCTGTTTTAAGTTTAATCTTTAAAATCTATAAAGATTAATTTGATTATTATTCTAAATTTTATTTTAATCTGAATGCCTGGCCCTGATTACTTCACTGTGTTTTTTGTTTTAATAGGGTTCAGAGAACTTCGTTTGAAGCGATATCCCTTTTTTTCTTTAAAAATATAAAAAGATAAAGCGAATAACAGGAAATAGCCCCTAATTCTAATTCAACTTATTATTTTTTATTCATAATTTCATTCATTACACTTAAAATTATGGAGCATCCTTCTTTTATTTCTTCTTCAGAAATGGTTAATGGTGGTGTTATCCTTATGGCGCATCCTTCAAACAATAGCCAGAATAAAATGAGGCCTTTTTCCTGACAGTTTAAAATAACCTGATTCGTTATTTCTGCTGCTTCAGTCATGGCGGCAAGCATTAATCCTTTTCCTCTAACTTCCTTTATCAAAGGGTGTACCAAAAGTGACCTAAAGAGCTTTTCTTTTTCCAGTGCTTCCTGCATTAAATTTGTCTCAGTTATTTCTTTCAAAGTAGCCAGACAGGCTGACGCAATGACAGGATGCCCGCCGAAAGTGGTGATGTGACCCAGTTTTGGATTTTCAGTTAAAAGATCCATTTTTACTGCAGAAGCGGTAAAAGCACCAACCGGCATTCCGCCTCCCATTCCTTTTCCCATAACGACAATATCCGGAATAACATCATAATTTTGAAAACCAAAAAGTTTTCCCGTTCTGCCGAATCCTGGCTGAATTTCATCTACAATCATCATGGCACCAACCTGGTCACAACGCTTGCGTACTTTTTGCAGAAAATTATCCTGTGGCTGAATAAACCCTGCGCCACCCTGAATAGTTTCCAGTAAAATTGCGGCAGTTCTGGTGGTTATTTTTTGCAAATCACTTTCATTATTAAAAGTAATAAAATCTACATCAGGAAGCAATGGCCGGAAGGCCTGTTTTCTCTCTTCAAAGCCCATTACGCTCATGGATCCCATTGTGTTTCCGTGATAGGCATTATGACACGAAATAAGCTGACTACGTCCTGTTGTTCGTTTGGCTAATTTCAAGGCGCCTTCAATTGCTTCTGTACCGGAATTAACTAAATAGGTTTTGTTTAAGGATTCGGGCAGGAGAGAAGCTAATAATTTGCAATATTGAACGGCTGGACTTTGTGAATATTCGCCATACACCATTACGTGTGAATATTTGTCTAATTGATCTTTTATAGCCTGATTCACTCTTGGATGCTGATGTCCAAGCGTACAGGCTGAAACTCCTGCAACAAAATCTAAATATTTTTTATTGCTGGTATCGTAAATGTAAGAGCCGATGGCATGCGAAACTTCCATTCCGAGTGGGTATGGAGATGTTTGTGCCTGATATTTTATAAAATCCGGATTCACTTGTTGTTTGTTTAAAAAGTTTTAAGTTAACTGAAAACTGCGACTGCGACTGAAAACTTATTTTTTAGCTTTAGGATTCTTTTTGTCGTAATTCAATGTTTCTTTCCGTACTTTCATAGGGACATTTTCTTTAGCTTTTTCTTCTTTTCCTTGTTTGACTAATTTGTCATTTAGTTCATTATCTTCTGCAGAAAAAATATCATCTTTTGATTTTATTCGTTCATCACCACGCCAGACCAGCCCTTTAAGCTTACGCGCATTTTCGGGCAGATCAATTTCGGGATAGATATCGCCATCGACATTATTGAAAAAAGTAATGGTTTCAACTGCATTGTTTTCTAAAATCATATTGATTTTACTGCTTACATTTTTATTGATTCCAATAAGTTCGTTGGCATCATTCCTCATGTAATAAATAACTTCAGTATTTTTTATCACGTCAACATCGTGTAATTTTCCTTCTTTGAATTTTCCAAATAAATTGATTCCCTTGACCTGATTGAAACCGGTGCCAAGTGTATCCCGTGAGACGAGAAAAGTGTTATTGAGTACTTTTAGGGAATCTATTTTTCTGGTTGTATTGTCACCAATTAAATGCATAAGGTCTCCTGTAATTTGGCTGTCGCCATTCCATAGTATCGGATTTCCTATTAATTTAGTTAGTGCAATTTTTGTATTGGAATGAAGTGAATCGCATTTTCCACTCATATCGGTTTTAAAAAAGCGTACATTGTGGAAGGCCCTGATAACGCGATCACCTTCTTTACCCGTGACCATCAATTTTTTGCCATGAATATAAACCGAATCATTGTCTACAAAGTTCACAGCAACAGCCCTTTTAGTTACATACATGGAGTCTTTCAGTTTGAATACTTCTGCATAATGTCCCTTTACAACGCCACGATTGACGGAATCAGTAATTTTTACGTTTCGGGTAGCGGAGGCAAATTCGGTATTTCGGTTGTAATATAAACTATCTCCTTCTATAAGCCGGTCATCATATTTTATATAGGATTTTCTTAGAAAATGAGCCAGATTCTTTTTGGTATCATAAAATCCTTTTTCCGTATAAATGTAATTGGCTTTACTTGTAATTGTGGATGGCCCAAATAAATAGGAGTGACCTGAATTACTGTAATAATCCAGATGATTTGATTTTATGACATATTTTGGATTGGTGATCGTAACTGCAGTTAAAAACTGGAATTTTTTTTGAGCGACATAATACCTTCCTGAGTTGCTTACCAAAGTGTTGTCTTTATTAACTATAGTACCTTTTGTATTGTAAAACACTTCCTGCACATTTCGGTCAAAATTAATAGTATCGGTAGCCAGGGTAGCATCAGGAGAGCTCATAACAGCATCTCCGGTGGCAAAAGCTTTTTTGACATTTCCATTGTATTCAGCATATCTGCTGTTTAAAAATAAAGTGTCACCTTGCACCAATTGAACATTTCCAAAAGCTTTAAGATAGTTTTCTTTCTGAAAAAAGTAGGCCTTGTTACAGGTTAATACGACACCATCATGGTTTACTTTAACATTTCCGGTAAGCAATGTTGCGCCTGGTGCTACCGTTTCGTTGATGTCTACAAAATCAGAATTTTCAACAATAATTTTTTTAGGTGCCTGTGCAAAAATGACTTGAGCATTTAATAAAAACAAACAACAGGATATGAAAAAGAGTGATTTCTTCAATTTATTTTTAATTTTTGTCAAATTTATAAAAAAGTTACAACCTTTACTGATATTAAGATTTATTTAATGCTAAAATTAAGTATTGACAGATTTGAATTTATCAACAAAAAAGCAAACTCCTTCGTTGTAGTTCTTTTAAAAAAGCAAACTTAGAAGTAAATCTTTCGACAAAACTTTTAATTTTTAAAATTTAACCTAATTTTAAAAAATGATTCTGATTTTGTATCTATTTAAGATATTACAAAATTGGCTAAAAAATAATAGTATGAGCAACATAAAAAAGTTTGTTTTCGTGATTTTGCTAATGATTCTGGTAACTTCCTGTAAAACAAAAGATATAAATAAGAATGCAGCTTTAGAATATTCAAACAATAACAAAATTGTTGTCTATCAGGTTTTTACACGATTGTTTGGAAATAAAAATACAACCAACAAGCCATGGGGTAGTATTGAAGAAAATGGAGTAGGAAAATTTAATGATTTTACAGATAAAGCACTGCATGAAATAAAAGATTTAGGTGCAACTCATATTTGGTACACCGGAGTTCCGCATCATGCATTAGTTAGGGATTATACAGCTTATGGAATTTTAAATGATGATCCGGAAGTAGTAAAAGGCCGTGCAGGATCTCCTTACGCAGTAAAAGATTATTATAATGTAAATCCTGATTTAGCAGTTAATCCGGCAAACAGACTGCAGGAATTTGAAACTTTAATCGCCCGTACACATAAAGCAGGTTTAAAAGTAATAATTGATATTGTTCCGAATCATATTGCAAGAAAATACGAGGGAAAAAATAATCCTGAAGGCGTAAAAGATTTTGGCAGCGATGACAATGTGAATATTGAATATGATCGTAATAATAATTTTTATTATATTCCAAATACCCGTTTTGAAATTCCTTATGGTGATTTTCCATTAAATGGAGAAAAGAATCCGCTCATTGATGGTGTATTTGATGAAAATCCTGCAAAATGGACAGGAAACGGGTCCCGTAAAGCAAAACCGGATCAAAATGACTGGTATGAAACTGTAAAAGTAAATTACGGAATTCGGCCAGATGGTTCAAAAGATTTTCCTGAACTTCCTGTTGGGTTTGATCAAAAGCCCTATCAGGAACATTTTGCTTTTTGGAAGGATAAAGACGTACCTGATTCCTGGAAAAAATTTAAATCGATTGCTTTATACTGGACAGATAAGGGAGTTGATGGTTTTAGGTATGATATGGCCGAGATGGTTCCGTACGAATTTTGGAGTTATATGAATTCTGCTGTCAAAGTTCAAGATCCGAATGCTTTTTTATTGGCAGAGGTTTATAATCCGAAAGAATATCGTAATTATATTCATTTAGGGAAAATGGATTATTTGTATGATAAAGTAGAAACTTATGATAAGTTAAAAGATATTATTCAGGGAAAATCATCTCCGGACGGACTTTCAGATATTCAAAAAGGAATGGCTGATATTGAGCATCATATGCTTCACTTTTTGGATAATCATGATGAGCAACGGTTGGCAAGTCCTGAATTTGCCGGAACGCCAGAACGAGGAAAGCCTTTAATGGTTGTTTCTACTACGATCAGTACATCTCCAACCATGGTTTATTTTGGTCAGGAAGTGGGTGAGGCCGGAAATGAAAATGCAGGCTTTGGAACCCGTTCCAGAACTTCTATTTTTGATTATATTGGAGTTCCCAATCACCAGCGTTGGATGAATGAAGGAAAATTTGATGGAGGACAACTTTCCCAATCAGAAAAAGAATTGCGTAATTTTTATAAAAGGCTTTTAAATTTCTCAATTAAAAGTTCTGCATTGATGGGGAAATTTGAGGAAATTCAAACCATAAATCGTCAAAATACAACTGGTTATGACGACCTTATTTATTCATTTACCCGTTGGTCAGAAAATCAAAAACTAATCGTTGTGGTTAATTTTTCTTCTGATAAAATAAGTGAATTTAATATAGAAATTCCACCAGAGATTATTTCAAAATGGGATTTAAAAGACGGAGAATATCAGCTTAAAGACCAGTTATATTTACAGAATACTACTTTATTGAAAATAGAAAAAGGCAAAGGAATAGCAGGAATTAAAATTTTACCTTCAGAGTCTTTTATCTATGAAGTCAAATAAATTAAAAAGCTCTTTTAAAATCACAATAGTGGATTTCAAAAGAGTTTTTTTATATAAATTAAAGCTTACCCTTTAAAGCTGCCGCATCAATATCGCTGTGTGAAACATCGTAAACAGCTTTTCCGTTTTGGATTAAAATCAATTGCGGAGATTCATGATACACATTAAATCTTTGAGCAATTTCATTCGAAATATCACGATGTGCAATTAAATCTAAAAAATAGGAGTGAACAGTATCATTTAAATCAAATTCACGCTCAAATTGTTTCAATGCCATTCGGCTAATACTGCATCTCGTGCTGTGTTTGAAAATAACAACCGGTTTTTCATTTGATATTGCTTCAATTTCCTGCAATTGGAGTATCTCTGTTAATTCTGTCCAGTTTATATTGCTTTTTGGAGAATCTGTATTCTCTGTATTTCCGAAGATTGAATTTAAAAAACTCATAATTTGTCTCGTTTTGTGACTTTTTGACATTAAAAAATGATATAAATCATAGTTTTAATGCCATTTTGTCTTTATTTTTGCTATGGAATATAATTTGAATATTTTCAGCAAAGTTATATTATTTGAGTTAAAAAAATAATGTAATAAATTTTATTTGTAATGCTATTGAATAAATATAGAACCCTAAATCATAATAAAAATGAACATAAATAAATTCACAACAAAATCACAGGAAGCTATTCAGCTCTCACAGCAATTGGCACAACGACATGGACAACAACAAATAGAAAATGAACACATTTTTAAAGCTATTTTTGAGGTTGATGAAAATGTTGCACCATTCATTTTGAAAAAACTCAATGTAAATGTGCCGTTATTTTTACAAATTTTAGATTCCACCATTCAAAGTTTTCCAAAAGTTTCAGGAGGAGATATCGTACTTTCGAGAGATGCTAATAAAGCGTTGAATGAGGCTGAAATTATTGCACAAAAAATGAGCGACGAATATGTTTCTGTCGAACATTTAATTTTGGCGATCTTTGATTCAAAAAGTAAAGTTGCCCAAATTTTAAAAGATCAGGGTGTTACCGGAAAAGCGTTGAAAGCCACAATTGAGGAACTTCGAAAAGGCGAAAGAGTAACTTCGGCTTCTGCAGAAGAAAATTATAATTCACTAAATAAATACGCTAAAAACTTAAACGAATTAGCGCGTACAGGAAAGTTGGATCCTGTTATAGGGCGTGACGAAGAAATTCGTCGTGTATTGCAAATCCTTACCCGCAGAACTAAAAACAATCCCATGTTAGTAGGTGAACCCGGAGTTGGTAAAACTGCTATTGCTGAAGGTTTAGCACATCGAATTGTAGATGGGGACGTTCCGGAGAACCTGAAAGATAAAATCGTTTTCTCATTAGATATGGGAGCGCTGATTGCGGGTGCAAAATACAAAGGCGAGTTCGAAGAGCGTTTAAAATCAGTCGTAAAAGAAGTTACGGCAGCCGAAGGTGATATCGTTTTATTTATTGATGAAATTCATACGCTTGTGGGAGCGGGTGGAGGCGAAGGCGCCATGGATGCGGCCAACATTTTAAAACCGGCTTTAGCTCGTGGAGAGTTAAGGGCGATTGGAGCAACAACATTAGATGAATATCAAAAATATTTTGAAAAAGACAAAGCCCTGGAACGTCGTTTTCAAAAGATTTTAATTGATGAACCGGATACGGAAAGCGCGATTTCTATTTTACGTGGAATCAAGGAAAAATACGAAACACATCATAAAGTTCAAATCAAAGATGAGGCGATTATTGCGGCTGTAGAACTTTCTCAACGTTATATTACAAATCGTTTTTTACCGGATAAAGCGATTGATTTAATGGATGAAGCAGCTTCTAAATTGCGAATGGAGATCAACTCGAAACCGGAAGAATTAGATGTTTTAGATCGTAAGATCATGCAGTTAGAAATCGAAATTGAAGCGATTAAACGTGAAAAAGAAGAGAGTAAGCTTAAAATCTTACGAATGGATTTGGCGAATCTGAAAGAAGACAGAAACGTAATTTATACGAAATGGAAGTCGGAAAAAGACGTTGTAGATGGGGTTCAGGCTGTAAAATTAGAAATAGAAGATTTTAAACACGAAGCAGAACGTGCAGAACGCGACGGCGATTACGGAAAAGTAGCTGAAATTCGCTACGGAAAAATCAAAGAAGCACAGGAACGCCTTGATGCTTTATTAAAACAATTACAAGAATATCAATCAGGTAATTCTCTAATAAAAGAAGAGGTAACACGTGAAGATATTGCTGAAGTCGTTGCAAAATGGACCGGAATTCCGGTAATGAAAATGCTTCAGACAGAGAGAGAAAAATTATTACATCTTGAAGACGAATTGCATAAACGTGTTGTGGGCCAGGAAGAAGCGATTGAAGCTGTCAGCGATGCTGTTCGTAGAAGTCGTGCAGGTTTACAAGATATGAAAAAGCCAGTTGGAACCTTCTTATTTTTAGGAACAACCGGGGTTGGTAAAACGGAGCTGGCAAAAGCTTTGGCCGAATATCTTTTTGATGATGAAAATGCCATGACGCGTATCGATATGAGTGAATATCAGGAACGTCATAGCGTGAGCCGCTTAGTTGGTGCACCTCCGGGATATGTTGGTTATGATGAAGGTGGTCAATTGACCGAAGCTGTTCGTAGAAAACCCTATTCTGTAATTTTGTTAGATGAGATCGAAAAAGCACATCCGGATACTTTCAATATTTTATTACAAGTTCTTGATGAAGGCCGACTAACAGATAATAAAGGACGTCTGGCTGATTTTAAGAATACCATTATCATCATGACATCTAATATGGGAAGCCAGATTATACAAGAGAAATTTGAGAATTTAAAAGGTGGGGTTGAAGCCGCAACCGAAGCTGCGAAGGTCGAGGTTTTAGGATTATTAAAGCAAACAGTTCGCCCGGAATTTATCAATCGTATTGACGAAATAGTAATGTTTACACCTTTAACGGTAGATAATATTTCTAGAATTGTGAGTTTGCAGCTTAAGAGCGTTACAAAAATGCTGGCTTTACAAGGTATCACAATGGATGCTACTCTGGAGGGTATAAAATATCTTTCAGATAAAGGTTTTGATCCTCAATTTGGTGCAAGACCAGTAAAACGTGTCATTCAGAGAGAAGTGCTGAACCAATTGTCAAAAGAAATTTTGGCAGGTAACATTATTACAGACAGTATTATTTTGATAGATGCCTTTGATGGGAAATTGGTTTTTAGAAATCAGACTCCAGTGACAGAATAATTTTTTTTTTAATTTAGCACAGCAACACCAGTCTCAAACAGGCTGGTGTTGCTATTTAAATGAATCTGTGAATCCTGAAACTTTTTTTTAAAGTAATATAAAAACAATATCTAATTAAGTTCTCAAATTTACCAACTGAAAAATAACAATAACAAAAACAAATAACATTAAAGCAAAATATTATGAATAACATTTTTAGAGGATTATTAGCAGGTTACGGTGCAAAAAAAATAGGTGGAGGATGTTTTGGTACTATTTTGGTTTTTATCATTATTTGGGTGCTTTTAGGTCAATGCAGTTAAATAATTTTATAAAAGATATTACAAAAAAGTAGTAGATTAGTGCCTGAAAAAATAATTAAAACCACATTTTAATAATTGCTCTGTACCAATTAATTATGTAGTTCTTAAAAATAAATAAAACTATAATGGCATCAGGTTTTTTCGTATTATTAGACGATATCGCAGCAATAATGGATGATGTTGCAGTAATGAGTAAGGTTGCAGCTAAAAAAACTGCTGGTATTCTGGGAGATGATTTGGCAGTTAATGCAGAAAAAGCCTCAGGATTTATTTCTTCAAGAGAGTTGCCTGTCTTATGGGCAATTACAAAAGGTTCATTCCTTAATAAATTAATCATTTTACCTATAGCATTTTTATTAAGTGCTTTTTTCCCCTTAGCAATTATTATAATTCTAATTTTAGGAGGGCTATTTTTAGCCTACGAAGGAGCAGAAAAAATATTTGAATATTTTTTTCCACATAAACATGAAGAAATTGAGATTATTACCCAGACTTTTTCAGAAGAGGAAATTTTAGCTCTTGAGAAGGAAAAAATAAAATCAGCGATTGTAACAGACTTTATTTTATCAATAGAGATCGTAATTATTGCATTAGGGACTGTATTAGAAAAGCCTCTTTTATCGCAAATTCTCGTGGTATCGATAATTGCAATAATTGCTACGGTGGGCGTTTATGGACTTGTAGCCCTCATTGTAAGAATGGACGAATTTGGACTTAAGCTTATTAAATTTAGCAGCAGAGAACGCAGTATTTCAAAAACAATAGGAAATATTCTGGTGCAGGCATTACCAAAAGTAATTAAAAGTTTAACTGTTATTGGTACAATAGCTTTGATATTAGTGTCAGGAGGTATATTCGTACATAATATTGATTATATTCATCATCTGTTTCCTCAGATCCCTTCAATACTAAAAGAATTTATAGTTGGACTTGTATTTGGATTTGTCGTTTTGGGAATTGTGAATTTATATAAAATGATTTTCAGGAAACAAGTATTACATTAAATATTATAAAAAAATCAAAAAAATACCAGCCGATCAGGAGGGCACTGAAAAACATCCCTTATTTTGATCAGGTTTATTTTTTAGACAATAAAAAAACGCTTATAACAGGATTTTAAAAGATCCGTTATAAGCGTTTTCGTTTTATACATATATTTTATTTGAAGCTCTATGCGTCTATTTTTTGGCTTATATGGCATATTTTGGATAATGCGCATTTAGCTTGTGATTTCTTATATTAATTTCAGTATTCTTTTTAAGTTAACCGTAAAAATAGCCATTGCTCCTTGCATTTGCATATTAGTGATACCATACGATAAAGCTCTATCGTAACCATGTACATTTTTTAATTCACTGTTTTTAGCCTCTATTTTGTATCGGTGTTTGGCCTTTTCTTTATAGTAGTCGGTTTCTTGAAAAGCAATTTGTTCTTGGTGTAATTCTGATTTTATCGATACCGAATATGTTTTTGTCTTTGATCCTTCTTTGTAACATCCTTCTTTTAACGGACAAGACTTGCATTTTTCGATGTCAAAATAATGGGTCTCTACTTGATTTGTTCCGACATTTTTTTTGCCCTGTTTTGATTTTCGTATTGCCATGTGCCCTGCAGGACAAACAAATCTATCGGCATCTTTATTATAATCGAATTTATCTTCGTCTTTTCTAGCCCCTTGTGCTATTGTAGAATTCAGTTTAGCTACCACTTTAATCTCTAGCTCACTTGTTCGCTTGAGATTTTCTGATCCTGTATAAGCTCCATCACCAATAATGGTATCCACATCAATTCCGTTTTGCTGACTAATCTCCAAAAGTTTAGGCAATTCTGGTCCATCTCCTTTTTCTCCTGAGGTTACTACAGCTGCTGTGATGATGCGCTCTTCAGTCATAGCTAAATGAGTCTTGTATCCAAAGAAAGAGCTATCTGCGGATTTATGACCTGTTTTTGCATCTGTATCTTTTGATAAAGTAAAATTTTCCTGAGTATCTTCTATAGTTTCTTTTAACAGGTTTAGCTTTTCTTTTACAGCAGGAATAGAACTCAAAGATTCTTCTTTTTCTATACGCTGCTCAAGTTCTTTACAATAGGCTAGTTCTTTTTCTAATTCATTGGTATCGTTCTTCTTTGGCATATGTTCCTTGAATTGGTCATCAAATAAATATACTGCTCTTCGTAGAAGTTTAGAGCGCTCTCTTAATACATCAATTGCTGAAAATGGATTGGATCTCGAGAAAGTATGTGTGGCATCAACTATAATAGACATGGATCTGATGATTCCCTTTTCAACGGCTATAGATACTGTTTTGCCAATGAGTAGATTTAATAAGTCTGTATCCTTGAGGCGAAGTTTACGGAATTTCGTCAATGAACTTGGATTAATAACACTCTCCTCTGGTGTCATTTCTAAGAAATACTTAAAAGACATATCAAAACGCGAACGCTCTACTACATCAACATCAGAAACATTATAGATTGTTTTTAAAAGCAAATACTTAAACATACGTACAGGGCTTTCTGCTGTGCGACCATTATTGGCACAGTACTTATTTAGCAACTCATCGTAGATGAATGAAAAATCTATGAGTTCGTTGATTTTTCTTAGCAGATTATCCTTTGGAACGATTAAATCATATAATGAAGAATAGGGACTAAACTGAATTTGTTGCTGTTGAATTAACATCTAAAAAACCTTATAATTACACTGAAAAGATACAAAAAAAGGAGCAGAAAACTTTTAGCTTCTATTCCTTTAATTAAAAATATATTTTTGAAAAATACTTTTTCAGTGCCCTCCCGATCAGCTGGTATTTTTTTTATCTTAAACTTGCTCCAAGTTCAGTTTCAAAAGTTTGTTGCAGTTTCGTCATGATTTTATCAATCTGAATATCTGTAAGCGTTTTTGTATTGTCCTGAATTGTAAAACTCAAAGCGTATGATTTTTTACCTTCCGGAAGTTTGTCTCCTTCATATACATCAAATAAATTGATATCTTTCAAAAGTGATTTTTCTGTTTGTTTTGCCAAATTATAGATACTTTCATAAGTAGTATTTTGGTCAATTAGCAAAGCTAAATCCCTGCGTACTTCAGGATATTTAGGTATATCAGTATATTTAATTTTTCCTGTGATTATCTTTAAAATCAAATCCCAATTGAAGTCTGCAAAAAACACATCCTGTTTGATTCCGAAATGTTTTAAAATTGATTTCTTAATAATACCCATTTCTACTAAAACATCATTGTTGTAGACCACTGCAATCCCTTCTGAGAAAATATCTGACGGAACAGGGGCGTTCAAAATTTTATCAATTCCTAAACGATTCAAAATACCGGCAACATATCCTTTTAATAAAAAGAAGTCTGTTGATTTTTGTGTATTTGTCCAGCTTTCTTTGTTTCTGTTTCCGGATATTAATAAAGTCAGGTGTTTGTGTTCTTCATATCCGTTTAAATATTTATGATATGATTTTCCAAATTCAAACAATTTCAAATCCGAATTTCTTCTGTTGATATTGTATGAAATGGCTTCTAATCCGGAAAACAACAACGATTGTCGCATTGTTGATAAATCATTGCTTAACGGATTTAGCATTGTAACATTGTGCTCCTCTTTTAAAACAGATGATAGTTTAGCATATGCAGCTGTTGTTAAAGAATTCGCCATCATTTCATTAAATCCTTGCGAGTTCAATTGCGATGCAATAGCATTTTGTACTTTATAATCCTCTGTTCTTGGAGAATTTGCAACAGTGGCATTTAATTTTGTTGAAAAGTTAATATTGTTGTATCCATATACCCTTAATATTTCCTCGATAACATCAATTTCCCTTTGTACATCAACTCTGTAAGCCGGAATTGTTAAACCCAGACCTGAATCAGAAACGCTGTTTACTTTGATATCTAAAGAAACTAATATTTTTTTGATAGTATCTTTTGGGATTTCCTGTCCGATAATTTTTGATACATTACTAAAATTTAAGAAAACAGAGAAATCTTCTACTTTTTTAGGATATACTTCTACAATATCTGATGTGATTTTTCCGCCTGCAACCTCCTGAATCAGAAGAGCTGCACGTTTCAAAGCATATTCTGTTATTGTTGGGTCAATTCCTCTTTCAAATCTAAAAGAAGCGTCAGTATTTAATTGATGTCTTTTTGCTGTTTTACGAACACTGACAGCATCAAAATATGCGCTTTCTAAGAATATAGCCGTAGTTCCTTCAGACACTCCTGATTTTTTTCCTCCAAAAACACCCGCAATACAAAGTGGGCCCTTTTCATCACAAATCATTAAATCTTCCTGGTGTAATGATCTTTCAATATCATCTAAAGTGGTAAATTTTGTACCTTCAGGAAGTGTTTTTACGATTATTTTTCCATTAATTTTTGCTGCGTCAAAAGCATGAAGAGGTTGCCCTAATTCATGTAAAACATAATTAGTAACGTCAACAATATTGTTTTTTGGGGTCAACCCGATTGCTCTTAGACGATCCCGCAGCCAACTTGGGGATTCCTCAACAGTAATTCCGGAAATGGTTACCCCGCAATATCTTGGTGCTAAAAGTGGTTCTTCAACATTCACATCAATTTTCAAGGTACGCATGTCTACTCTGAAATTGCTGACAGATGGTGTAATTAATTCTATATTTACACCATGTTGAAGCATGCCGGCCCTTAAATCACGGGCTGTTCCATAATGGCTCATGGCATCAGCGCGATTGGGTGTTAAACCAATTTCAAAAACTTCATCATTCACTACTTTAAAAACTTCTGAAGCTAGCGTTCCGGGAATAAGAGTATCATCTAAAATCATAATTCCATCATGACCTGTTCCTAAACCTAATTCATCTTCGGCACAAATCATCCCATGGCTATCCTGTCCTCTTATTTTTCCTTTTTTTATAGTAAAAGCTTCGCCATCTTTATCATATAAAACAGTTCCAATTGTTGCAACGGGAACTTTTTGTCCAGCTTCTACATTAGCAGCACCGCATACAATTTGAACAGGTGCTTCTAAACCAACATCTACAGTTGTCACTTTTAATCTGTCTGCATCCGGATGTTTCTCGCAAGTAAGAACGTGTCCTATAACAACTCCTTCCAAGCCACCTTTGACCGATTGGTATTTTTCGACAACTTCAACTTCTAATCCTAAATTTGTTAATATTTCGGATGTTTGCTCTGATGTCCAATCAGTTTTTATGAATTGTTTTAACCAGTTGTATGATATTTTCATGTTATATATTATTCTTGAATAAGGGTGTAAATATAAGGATTGATTGCGGGAGTTGGAAACAATTTTTTATTTTTTATCCCGTAATATTCTGTGCAAAACAATTTATAAAAAATAAAATAATCATGCACTTATATATTGTAAAATCGGCGGTAATTTTATTGGACTCAGATATAGTTTAAAACTATGTACTTTAGAGTATTTGCTTTAGCTTCTAAAAAAATATTAGTCACAAATTACACAAACCTTGACAAATTAATTAGTGCTAATTCGTGTAATTCGTGACTATATAAATAGTGTTACAACCTTGCACACTTTCAGTCTGCCAACCAAATCTATAGACTTTCAGTCCATGGTTAAGTTTTTGATCTAAATTAATTCTTCAACGTGTTTTTTGATGTTTTCCGCTATTTTTTGGGTAGGAAGATCGTTGGCATCGGTTCCAAACGGGTCTTCAATTTCCTCAGCAATCAATTCCAGACTTGCCAAAACATAAAATATAAAAACCACAACAGGAACTACATAATAACCTAATGCAAAAACATACCCAAAAGGCAAAGTGAGTACATAGATAAAAATGAATTTTTTTATAAAAGCACTATATGAATAGGGTATAGGGGTATTTTTTATACGTTCACAGGCTCCACAAATATCGGTAAATGAAGTGAGTTCGTTATTGAAAGTTATTAATTGGTCTCCGGAAATCTTTTTTATCGAATAAAGATCATGTATTTTTTGATACATTATTTTGGCAACCTGATTGGGCCTGTGTTTATGGTGATCGATTTCTAAATCAACATCATCAAAAAGTTGTTTGCCTGTTTCTTCATCTTTTAGATGTTTATTTAATATGGATGCATAGACCGGAATGATTTTTCTAAAAAAAGCCTTATCTTTTTCATCGGTTAAAACGGCAGAAAGTTTTATGGCAAAATTACGGCTGTTATTGACTAAATTTCCCCACATTCTTCGCCCTTCCCACCAACGGTCATAAGCAGTATTGGTTCTGTAGGCCAATAACAATGAGATTACAAAACCCAACATTGCATGCATCAATGAAATGTTTTTTACATGACTGTCTTTTGGAAGTTTCCAATATTCAATTTCGAGATAGGCAATTCCGGCAGAATATAATCCAATGAAAAACATTATAGGAATTAATTTTCTAAAGGTATCGGCTTTGCTCAGGTGAAAAATAAAGCTAAACCAGTCTTTTGGATTGTATGAAGTCATTTAAATATATTTTCAAACAAAAATAAACTAAAAACTAATATTCCCTGCTAATTCTTTTAGGGCAATTTCAGATAATTTAGCCTGATATTGAGCATTACTGTTACGCACTTTTGCATTTACATAATTTAATTGAGCTGTTCTGAATTCTAATGTTGTTATTGTTCCAATTCGGAATTTATCTAATGTTATTGATAGATTTTGTCGGGCTATTTCTTCATTATTATCTTCCAGGCCAATTAACTCAATATTGGTTAAATAGGTTTGAAAAGCAGTACTTAATTGTGTATTCAAAATCATATTTTGTTGTTCAATTGCAATTTTAGTGTTCTCAATATCTAATTTGGCAACTTTTTCATTTCGATGCTGATTGAATCCATCGAATATATTCATTGATGCACTGAAACCATAATTTAACCCCCTGGATGAAGCCTGACTGGTAAAACCCAGACTTGATTGACTTTCGGTAAAATTGTACCCTGAATTTAGCTGTATAGTAGGATAACGGCCTGCTTTTACTTGTTTCAATTGCAATTCGGCTATTCGTTTATTGATTATTTGTGCCTCTAAAACAGGATTTTGTTTTTGTGCCAAATCTAATAAATCAGCAAAAATTAATTTATTATCAACAGTAACCAGATCAGTTACTCTGAAATCAATTTTTGGATCACGCGCTAAATATTGATTGAGTAAAATTTTTGCATTGATATAAGATTCTTTTTGGCGTAACAAGGCTACCTGATCTGAATTTAAATCAACCTGGGCATTCAAAACTTCTAATTTTGAAGCTTTTCCAATAGTAAAACGATTTTGTGCCAGATCTATCCTTTGTTTTGAAATAACAATTGTTGTGTCTAAAGCCGCTAATTGCTGTTGTTGCTGTACCAGATCATAATAAGCTGAATTAACCTGCCCAATTTTTACTAAAATAGTCCTTTTTAACTCGGTATCGCCTAATTTCTGAAGCTCTTTTAATTGGTCTAATCTGGCAAACATTCTCATTCCGTCAAAGATTGTCCAATCGAGGCTTACACCATAATTCAGACTGTTGTTTTTGGCATTATCTAATGAGACATCTGTTCCGTCCTGACGTGTTTGTGATGAATTTTGAATGCTATTGTTGTCTACTACACTAGCTGTAGCAGTTGGTAACATACCGGCATTACCAATAGTTACGTTGGTTTCGTTAATTTTAGAATTATTTTTTGCAATTCTAATTTCAAAATTGTTTTCTAATGCAATTTTTATAGCATCTTCAATAGTCAAAATTTCTTGTGCACTAGTTTTTGCTATACAAAACAAAAATAAAATCAGACTTTTTAATATTGTTTTAGTTTTCATATTATGAATTATTGACTACGAATCATAATTATAAAATTAAGTTCATAGCTCTTGATATTTATTTCAAAATTAAGAATTTACGCTTTACTTTCTCTTTCATATTCTTCAATATGGTCAAATTCCGGATAATGTTTTCTGGCTTTCGACCACATCAGGTAAATTGCAGGAATTACAAAAAGGGTTAGTGCCAAAGAGAAAATAGTTCCCCCAACAATAACAACCCCCATTCCGATTCTGCTTGTAGAAGCTGCCCCAAGTGACATTGCAATTGGTAAGGCTCCTAAGGCAATTGCTAAACTCGTCATTAAAATTGGACGTAAACGCGCTTCCGAGGCTTCTAAAATTGCTTCTAATTTTGGTTTTCCCTGTTCTCGTAACTGATTGGCGAATTCCACAATCAGAATACCATTTTTGGTCACTAATCCGATAAGCATTACAGTTCCAATCTGACTGAAAATATTCCACGTCTGATTAAATAGCCATAGAGAAAACAGAGCTCCTGCTACTGCCATTGGTACAGTTAAGATGATAATTAACGGATCTATGAAACTTTCGAATTGTGCTGCAAGAATCAAAAATATCAGCAATAATGCCAATCCAAAAGCAAAAGAGGTATTGGAACTACTTTCGACAAAATCTCGTGACTCCCCACTTAAATCAGTTGTAAAACTTTCGTCCAGAATTTGGGCTTTAATCTGATTCATTGCTTGAATACCATCACTGATACTTTTTCCCGGTGCCAAACCTGCAGAAACGGTTGCGGACATATAACGGTTATTATGATACAATTGAGGAGGATTACTTTGTTCTTCAACGTTTACCACATTATCCATCTGAATCAATTCACCGTTTTTGTTTTTTACAAACATAGAAGTCAGATCCAAAGGTTTAGAACGGTCTTCCTGATCAAACTGGCCAATAACCTGATATTGTTTTCCATTTTTAATAAAATAACCAAAACGCTGTCCACTTAAAGAAAGCTGGAGGGTTTGGGCAACATCAATTATTGAAATCCCTAAACTCTCCGCTTTTTCACGGTCAATGCTTACGTTAATTTCTGGCTTATTGAATTTTAAATTTACATCAGTAATCGAGAAGACATCACTTTTACCAACTTCATTCATAAAAAGAGGAATCTTTTCCCTTAGCTTTTCAAATGTAGAAGCCTGAATAATGTACTGAATAGGTAAACCACCACGCCTGTTTACGGCAATTGTAGGCTGCTGAATTACTGATGTTTTGGCATCCGGATATTGTTTGGTCCATTTTGTTAGTTGATCCGCAATATCTTTTTGAGACCTTTCCCTCTCATCAGGTTCTTTTAGTGAAAGCCTGATAAAACCACTGTTTACTGATGAAGAACCAAATCCTGGTGAAGTAATAACCAAACTCACTTTTTTTTCCGGAATTGAATCATCAACCAATTTAGAAATTTCCTGCATGAAACGATCTGTATATTCGTAAGAGGAACCCTCTGGCGTATTCATACGCATCACAATAGAACTACGGTCATCATAAGGTGCGGTTTCTTTTGGAAGTATGGTGAAAAATAAATAGATGATACCGAAACAGGCAATCAGAATCGGAAAACTAATCCATTTTTTATCCATGAAACGTTTTAGCGAATCGGCATATCCGCTGTTTAGTTTTTCGAAAAATGGTTCGGTTTTAACGTAAAACTTCGATTTTTTCTGTTCACCGCCTTTCATTAAATAGGCATTCAGCATTGGTGTTAATGTCAGGGATACAAAGGCCGATATTAATACAGCAGAGCCAATTACGACTCCAAATTCCCGAAATAGCCGTCCTACGAAACCTTCTAAGAAAATTACAGGTAAAAATACTGCGGCAAGTGTTACTGAAATAGAAATTACTGCATAAAAAATTTCATTAGATCCTTTGATTG
This sequence comes from Flavobacterium piscis, assembly GCF_031457575.1. Classification (GTDB taxonomy): domain Bacteria; phylum Bacteroidota; class Bacteroidia; order Flavobacteriales; family Flavobacteriaceae; genus Flavobacterium; species Flavobacterium piscis_A. The sequence continues at coordinate 75,776 of NZ_JAVDWQ010000006.1, forward strand.
CTGCTTCAATTGGTGACATTCCTTCCTCAACTTTCTTAAAGATATTTTCGGTAACAACAATTCCGTCGTCGACCACCAGACCCGTTGCCAAAACTATAGCCAATAAGGTTAATACGTTGATAGAAAATCCAAACATCCACATGATAAAAAACGTAGCAATCAGCGAAACCGGAATATCTACCAAAGGCCTGAAAGCAATTGCCCAGTCCCTGAAAAACAAATAAATGATAATGATTACCAGAATAATTGAAATTCCCAGAGTTTCTGCTACTTCAAGTACTGATTTTTTTACAAAGATAGTATTATCAAGTGCAATATTGAGTTTGATATCTTTTGGTAAATCCTTTTTTAAGGCTTCATACTTTTTATAAAATTCAGATGAGATATCTAAATAATTTGCACCAGGCATTGGAACAATGGCCAAACCAACCATAGGAAGACCTGACTGACTTAATTTTGTTTCGATATTTTCAGGCCCTAATTCAGCACTTCCGATATCGCTTAGGCGAACAATTTTATCTCCTTCGGTACGAATAATGATATTGTTGAATTCTTCCGGTTTTGAAAGGTTTCCTATTGTTTTTACCGTCAATTCGGTATTGTTCCCAGTTAGTTTTCCAGAAGGTAATTCAACATTCTGTGCATTTAAGGCTGCGCGAACTTCGGCTACAGTACAGCCGTAAGCTGCTAATTTTACAGGATCTATCCATAAACGCATGGCATAACGTTTTTGCCCCCATATCTGAACGCCACTTACACCTGGAATGGTTTCCAGACGCTGTGAAATTACATTTTCGGCATAATCACTTAATTCCAGAGAGCTTCGCGAGTCACTTTGGACAGTCATCGAAATAATAGCATCACTGTCTGCATCGGCTTTAGAAACTACCGGCGGAGCATCAATATCCTGCGGTAAGCTCCTGATGGCCTGAGATACTTTATCACGCACATCATTCGCCGCTTCTTCAAGATCTTTATCCAGATTAAATTCTATGGTGATGTTACTGCTTCCCTGATTACTTGACGACGTAATGTTTCGAATTCCATCAATAGCGTTTACAGCTTTTTCTAGTGGCTCTGTAATTTGCGATTCAATAATATCAGAATTGGCTCCTGTGTAGTTGGTTCGAATAGAAACCTGTGCCGGATCAATTGACGGAAATTCACGTACACCCAGAAAAGTATAACCAATGAAACCGAATAAAATAATCAAAAGATTCAGTACAATAGTTAAAACGGGCCTTTTTATACTTGTAGTGGATAAACTCATTATGATTTGTTATTTTAGATTTTAGAGTCCAGATATTAGATTATAGAATAAAGAAAAATAGATTTTTTCTAAATTGATAATACATAACTCCTAACTCAAAACTTCTATTTTTTTACTTTAACTTTTATTGGAGCATCATTTTTTAATGACATCACACCACTTGTTATCAGCGTGTCGCCTGCTTTTAATCCGGATAAAATTAAAATCGAAGAATCTGTTCTGGTAGTAGCTTCAACCATAACTTCTTTGGCTTTGCCCATATTCGAGATAAAAACTTTTTTACCCTTTTGTACCGGAACAATAGCTTCTGATGGAACTATTATGGCATCTTTGATAGTAGTTAAAGGTAATTTTACTTCAGCAAAAGTTCCAGGAAAAAGTTTTCCATCAACATTATCAGCAATGGCGCGAATTTGTAAAGTACGGGTTGCTACGGCCACTTCGGGTTCAATAGCATATATTTTTGCATTGTAAATCTTATCTGATCCTGAAACTGTAAAATCTATTGAGGATCCTGATTTTACCTGAGAAGCATATTTTTCAGGAATTGAAAACGTAATTTTTAGTTTTCCGGTATTAACTAATTTTGCTACCAGAATAGTTGGTGTTATATATGTTCCCGGAGAAATAGAACGTAAACCAATTTTTCCTGAAAAAGGGGCTTTAACAGATGTTTTGGCAATCTGGGCTCTTATTAGTTCGCTCTGAGCCTGCATTGAAGCATAATCTGCATTTGCAACATCAAACTCTTCCTGACTGATAGCTTCTTTTTGTAAAAGTAATTTGGCTCTTCGCTGGTTTTCACCAGCTAAACCTTCTTTTGTAGAAGCTTGTCTTAACTGCGCTCTTAATTCGATATCATTAACCTTAAAAAGTACCTGCCCTTTTTTCACATTACTCCCTTCAGTAAAGTAAATTCCTTCTACAATTCCTGATACTTCACTTCTGATTTCAATTTGTTCATTGGCTTCAACAGAACCAGACAGTGCTAAATTATTATCAAACGTAGCCGTTTTTATAACAATTCCTTCTACACTAGTAGGAGTACCTTTATCACCAAACTTTTTTGACTCATCATTCTTGGCTTTATTAGATGAAATCCTGTAAGCAATAAAGCCCACAATTCCGATTATTAGTAAGGCGTAGATTAGATTTTTTACTTTCATAAAATGGGGTAATTGTGTTTTATAATATCTAGTTTAGTAAGCGTGCAAATTTAGTTTTTTGAAATGAAAACTTAAGATGTTGGCTATTATTTAACATTTGTATGTACAAGTATTTTAAGCCGGATTTTAATGTTAATTTGTTTAGACATTTCTTTTGGAAAAAGGTTTAATCAGAATATTTTTTAATTTAATTAACATGCATCAAGTAAATTAGGAAATAAAAAAAATGCAATAAAAATTTAGTATTTTATTGCATTTAATTTTTTAGTTTTCAGATTTATTAGGAATTGCTAAACTGAAGATTACTTAGATTTTTATAAATCCCGTTTTCAAGATTAATCAATTCCTGATGGGTTCCTTCCTCGGTGATTTTTCCGTTATCCAGAACTAATATTTTATCAGCATTTCTAATAGTTGACAAGCGATGGGCAATTATAATACTGGTTCTTCCTTCCATTAAAACTTCTAAAGCCTGCTGAACCAGTTTTTCGCTTTCGCTGTCTAATGATGATGTAGCCTCGTCTAAAATTAAAATACTAGGGTTTTTAAGTAAGGCCCGGGCAATTGCAATGCGCTGGCGCTGACCTCCTGATAATTTTACACCTCGTTCACCCACGAGTGTTTCAAATTTTTCAGGAAAACCTTCTACAAAATTCAGTGCATTAGCCTGTTTAGCGGCTAACATAATTTCTTCGTCAGTAGCATCTGGTTTTCCATAAGCGATGTTTTCTTTAATAGTTCCTCCAAAGAGAATTACATCCTGAGGAACGATACTCATATTTCCTCGAAGGTTTTCTAAATCATAATCGTAAATATTTTTGCCATCAACAGTAATTTCTCCTGAAGTAATGTCGTAAAAACGCAATAAAAGAGAAGAAATAGTAGATTTTCCCGCCCCACTTGGTCCTACGATAGCAATTTTTTGACCAAATTCGGCTGTGAAGTTTACATTTTTCAACACCTGGATTTCTTTACGGGAAGGATAACTAAAAGCCACATTGTTGAAAGCCACATTTCCTTTTATTTTTTCTACGGCTGATGTTTTTTGGTTTGCTTTAATATCCTCGGGAACTTCTTCTAATAATTCAAAAACACGTTCAGTAGCTCCAACTGCTTTTTGAATCTGAGCATACATTTCGGCAATCCCCCCAAAAGATGCACCGATAAAAGTGGTGTAAAGTATAAATGAAATTAAATCTCCAACGCCTTCAACTTCACCTTTAATGGTTAATGTTATTCCGTACCAGACTACAGCTACAACGCATCCAAAAAGACATAAAATAATAAACGAAGCAAAATAACCTCTGTACTGACCGCCTTTAATTGCGATTTTTACAATTTCTTTAATTTTATTCTTGTAACGTTGGATTTCGTACCATTCATTTGCAAAGGCTTTTACGTTGCTGATTCCTTGTAACGTTTCTTCAACAATTACCTGACTTTCTGCTACCTTATCTTGTGTTTTTTTTCCGTACTTACGAATAAATCTGCCAAATATTACTGCAGCAACTGCTACTATCGGTACAATAGACAACATCATCAGAGTTAATTTCGGGCTAATATTTCCTAAAATGATAAAACCACCAATAATTAAGATTAACTGGCGTAAAAACTCGGCTATTGTGGTTGTAAAAGTATCTTGTAGTTGCGAAATATCAGCACTGATCCGGCTATTAAGTTCACCAACTCGTTTTTGAGAGTAAAAGGACATAGGGAGTTTAACCAAATTTTCATACAGCGCAAAACGAATATTCGATAACGAGTTTTCGGTAAAATTCACAAAAAGAGAGATTCTGAAAAAAGAGAAAATTGCCTGGAGCATTAATATTACCAAAAGTGCTACCGCAATTTCATTGGCTCTATTGAGATTTTTATTAGTCACGCAATCTACTAACATTCCCATTAATTTAGGAAAGGCGAGGGCAGTGGCGCTGGTTAATAATAAAAAAATTAAACCCAGAAAAAACTTCCATTTATGATTTTTGCCATATTTAAAAATTCGAAGTGCTTTTTGAAGAGAGTTAGAGTCTAATTTAGCTTTAGGTAAATCATTTTCTTTGAATCGTGCCATTAGTATATACTATTTAAGGTATGCAAATGTATGATTATAGGTAATGAATACAAAAGAATATTAATATTTAGAAATAGTATTTTATTATTTAGACTTTATTTTTGAGAAAAAACATTGTTTTACCCTTAATTTAAAGAGCTGTAATAGTGCTGAATATAAAATAAGTTTGAAATTATTGGATTTTTTTTATAAATATGCTTGCAAATACAATTTCTAGCTGTATATTTGCACACCTTTAAACAAGGGCGATTAGCTCAGCTGGTTCAGAGCACCTCGTTTACACCGAGGGGGTCGGGGGTTCGAACCCCTCATCGCCCACTATGAGGGATAACAGAAATGTTATCCCTCTTTTTTTGATATATAAGGTATCCTCTTTCCTCCATTTTACTGGCATTATGAGATAACAGACCCAACATTGTAGGTGTTCGATAGATACCCTTTTCATAGTATAAATTGCCGTCGAACACCATGTTTACAAACTCGCGTTTCTGCAAAATATCTGACTTTGTATAGATATGCCTGATATCTCCTAATAAATCCAGCTTGCTGTCCAAAATCTCGAAAGCTTTCCCTTGGTTCGTATTATTATATCTTTCGATCGATGCCGTAAGGGTCAATATGTGGTCGCTGTAGGTAGAATACCACCTGTCGTAAGTGTCCTTGTTTATCTCGTCCTTAAACCACTTTTCTTCTACTGCATTTAAGCGTTGCTGTACTTCCTCCAGTTCATGTCTCTTCTCTATTGCTTTTTTCTTGTTTGCCTTTACTTCCTGTTCAAGTGTGGCGTAACAGCTATTCCTTATTTCCTTAATCCGCCTTTCAGTGACACTCATAAGGTCACATGCATTTAGGAACTGGTCATGTGCTTTTACTGCACTGATATTATTATGCTTTGAATGCTTGCATTTGTAGTAGTAGAAGTATTTTCCCGATTTCCCACGTGAAGGCGCACCTGTCAAAGGCGTTCCGCAGTGGCATTTTACAACGCCCCTCAGCGGTATTTCATCATCGACGGTTACTTTGACCTTGTCAGCCTTTTTCATTTTAGATTGTACCATTGTCCAAGTTGTCTTGTCAATAATGGCTTCATGTATCGCGGGAAAAAGACCTCCTGGCAGATCCTTGAACGGTTCAACCCTCACAAGTCCTGCATACACAGGATTTGCAAGTACGCGGTCAATAGCCATGTTTCCTTTCCTGTCAAAACCGGCCTCGTAAGCTATTTCCTTTATTTTATATAATGGCACATCGCGCTGGAACATATCATAAATCGTTTTGACAATTTTAGCTTCCTGCTCATTTACTTCAAGGTGGCGTTGTTTTCCCTCACCGACCTTGTTATAGCCGAAAGGCTTTTCCCTTGTAAGGAAACGGCCTTCTTTAGCGCGGGCTGTGTAGAGCCCGCCACGTACCTTGATGCTCCTGTTGATATTGTCCTCTTCAGCAAGCAATAATTGCAACCCTGCCCTAAAAAAACTTCCCGGCGTATCATAATCAAAGACTATCCCTTCGGTTACGCTGATGATCTGGATGCTGTATTTTCTTTGGAACCGCTTTACCATATTCATGGCTTCGCCTGCATCCCTGCTAAAGCGGTCAAGCTGATCTACGAGCAGATAATCCACTGATTTGTAATGCTTGGCAATGAATGCTTGTAATTTTATAAAATCCGGACGATCAAAGGTCTTAGCGCTTTTGCCCCTGTCGATAAAGGAATCCACCAGCTGTATATTATTATATTGCAGGTATTGGTCGGTATACAATTCCTGTCTTTCAATCGAGCCATTGCTCTGTCCCAATTGGCTAAACCTAAGATATCTGATCGCCCTCTTCATATAGTTCTTTCAATGTTAATGACATAATAATTTCAATCAATAAATTTACGAATTTTTGTTCTTTTCCCTGTTCTATCTCTTCATAAATTTTTGCGATATGTTCGTCATTATCAGTCTGTTTTGTGTCTTCGCTCTTCATTTTGCACCTCCATTTGCCTTTTGTTAAAACAATCCTTTCTAAATAGGCTATGAATTTAATGCCTCTGATGATTTAGGAGTAATTACTGTCCCACTGAGGAACTGTTTGGCGGGCTTAGTCTCAAAGCAGTATAAGTAACAGTTATAAAAAAAGAAACTCCCTTTATTTAACTTTTTTGAACTGATTGTATGACAATGCCATTCAGATTACTCTCTTCCAACCTCCCTACCATGTCCCTATTGATTTTTAAGGTGGTTTGTTTCAAATTCACTCGTAAGCTGGATGATTTTCTGAGATAAGACCACAAGCTCTGCGGTCTGCTTTTCCAGTTTATATAGATAGGCTCCGGCTTTCTTTTCAGAAAAATTGCTGTACAGTATTTTCACAACTTGATTATAATTTACCCCTATAGCTCTGAACTGGCCGTATAGTGTGGTCAGCCGCATATAAAAATCCATTGTGGCCTTGTCTATTTTTATTGTTCTAATAGTTTTTTGAAAGATACAGGCAGTAATAAAGTGTGCCATTACATTCATTCCTGATTGTTCAAACAAAGAAAGAAATCGGGCATTTTCTTCAGCGTTCAGGCTGATGGAATAGCGGAAAATGGCAGGATCTTTCTTTAGATGCCTTCCACCTTTTTTTTGACGAGAGTTATTACTATTTTCTTCCATACTTAAATCAATTCTTACAACATAAGCTAATTTACTTTGTGGACTGCCTCAGGTAGCATTTGTAGAACCGAAAGGAAGTATTTGGCTTTTACTGTCCGGGTAGAGAGTATACATTCAATGTACAACAAACATTATAGCTATAGAATTTTATGGCTTCATTTAACAGGATTGTCTAAGGTTATGGACGGATTGATTTTATGTTTTTCTAAAAAAATAAAAGATAAATAATAAAAAGAAAACGAAGGTAGGACGGGGTTGCTTGGCTATCCAAAAGACTACGGCATAATGTCTTGATCGTGCCTCACAATCCACCCTTCGGGACTTATTCCGTTTCCTTTTGGCCTGCCTGCATCCCGTCCTGTAAAATTGCTTTCTTTTTCTTTTTTCCGTTTTTCTGTTTTCTTTGGAAAAATATATTTTTTTACTTGTACAGGCTCGGCGATGTCCGTGAGGTCTGGCAAGGCAAATCTGCAAAGGTTCCCGAATCTCCGCTAAAGCATAAAAGTATTTTTTATAGTTTTAAAAGCATATTTATTTATATGTATGTATGTAGTTATGTAGGCAAGTATGTAAGCATGTAAGCAGGCTTGTAGGCTTGTAGGTAGGTAAACCTGTAGTTAAGTACTACTTTGTTTATAGCAGTAAACTTTTATTATTGAAATATGTCTGTAGAACACATCCCAGATGCACTATATTCTCATTAGACATAAAGGGGTGCTGGCGGGCAGCCTGAAGGCTACCGAAAGTTACACCTGTTTTAATTATCCGGAAAGGACTCCGATAATATTAGCCTTGTATGGTTACCTTACCAATCCAAAAAAAAGGGCTTCAAGCCCTTTCAATTAAAATCCATCTGTAATAATGTTTTCGCGGGAAAACGGCAAGTTGTGTTCTGAGCTGCTTGAAATACTTTCCGCAGCTCAAAACCACTTGCCCTTGCAGGGGCTGGAAAAAAACTCCAAAGTCGTTTTTTATTAGTTGTATCGAATGTTTTCAGTGTTAGAACAAATATTCCGGTAAATAAACAGCCTAACATAAATTAGTTTAATATCTTTTTCTAAATTACCACGGAAATACCTCACCAGATTGAGAAAAAGTTCCTGTTGGACCATTATCATCAAGTAAAGCTAATGCAACTCCTGTCTTTGCACCTTCTTCCGGTGTAAGTGGTGCCTGATCTGATCCAATGGATGTTTTAACCCATCCCGGACTTGCAGCGTTTACTTTGACATTGGTTTCCTTCAATGCATTGGCAAGAAATACGGTAAACTGATTGAGTGCTGTTTTCGAAGCACTGTACGCATAAGGCTTTAATTTATATAGCCAATGATTTTCATCAAGATGAACTCCAAATGAACCAGATAAACTGCTGATATTTACAATACGACCTGCATTACTTTTTTTAATTAGCGGCAACAATGCCTGTGTAAGTTCGACTGTCCCAAAGTAATTGATATCAAAGGTGTCGCGAAGTATTTTCATAGGTACCGATTCCACATTATTGCCGAACCACTCGCCGTCAAGAAATACTGCGGCGTTATTGACCAAAATGTCCAACACACCATACTCGCTTTCAATATAACTTTTAACAGTCGCTATATCTTCTGAATCACTGATGTCCAGTTTTACGTAGGTAACATCTAATGATAAATCGCGTAAAACCGCTTCTGCCTTTTTTCCTTCGGTTTCATTTCTTGCTCCTAATAAAACCTTGATGTTCTTTTGTGCAAGTTGTTTTGCTGTTTCAAAACCAATGCCTTTATTGGCACCGGTCACTAATGCTATCTTTGTCATTTTCAATTATTTTAAAATTATAAGACAAAGGTCGCACTAATGATAGTTCGATTTATAGCGTAATTAAAACCAATCCTTGCCTAAATCAAACTTTTTAGTTTAAAAAGTGCATAATGGCTAATCTCTTTTTAGTTTTCTATAATCTGTAGGAGCTGCCTTAGTATGCTTTTTGAAGAATGTATTAAAATGGGAAGGCTCTTCAAAGCCTAATGAGTTTGCAATTTCTGCAATATTCCAATTGGTCAGTTTCAGTAGAATCTTTGCTTCCTGTTCGATTCTTGCATTAATGATATCGCTAACGGTTCTTCCTTTTGACAGCTTCACCTGACGGTTCAAATAATTAGGGTGCAACGCTAAATGTTCTGCAAATTCGCCGGCAGTTTTTAGTTTAACAACATCTTGCGGATTGTCAATAGGAAACTGTGATTCCAATAGTCTTATAAATGAGCAGGCTATCTCTTCAGTGGTATTATTTTTCTTGATGTAGGACGCTACAGGGTCAAGCTTTTGGGCATTAAAAATAAGTTCAAGAAGGTAGTTGCGTTGCAGACTTTCTTTATAGTGACCATTATCGAGCTTTTCATCGAAAACCTTGGCATAAATGGCTGTAAAATTTTCTGCTTGGTCATCGGTCAGTGAATAAATATTTTGCCTGCCTGGTTTGTATATTGGAAATTCCAGCAAACGGTAACCACTGTTATTTTTAGTTATAAAATCTTCTTTGAAAATACAGCTGATACCTTTATAAATTCCATTTGATGTATTAATACCAAAAGGAATTTTGGAAGTTGTAAATAGCAGCGTATTGCCCGTTAGCTCAATTTTTTCATCTTCAAATTCAATATTATATTCTCCTTGTAACAAGGTGGCTGTGTAGAATGTCTTTCGGGAATAATTGAAGGAAAAAAAATGATTGTTATCCAAATTACTTAAATCGAGAATTTCAAAATTATCGACAAAACTCATCGGGTTTTCTGATGTACGATCCCCATTGTTTTTAAGTGGGATAGCCTTGCCTGGTTTAAGTTCCATGATTTAGTTTGTTTGTGCTAATTTAATAAAAAATCTGTTTGCTGGGATCTTTGTGAAAGCCATTTTTCTGTTGTAAGCGATGTTAAGGTCAATTAAAGGAGGGTTTATAGAAAATGTAACTAAGATGCTTGAAAGCTAAATTGTCATTTCTTATTTTAATCTGTGCAAAAAACACTAAATTATCATTTAGTATTTTTTTATGTTTAAGTAAAAATGACTTAAAAAAATATGCTTTTTAATGATTTTCTCTTCAAACTTAAATTTATTCTTCAACATCATCATATCCTCACTCACTTTTCTATCCAACACTTTGGCGTAGTGTTGGGTAGTTCTTAAATTTTTATGTCCTAACATTTGCTTGCACTTTCAATTGGAACTCCATTAGTTAAAGTTACTGTTGTTGCAAAAGTATGTCGAGCAATATTGAAAGTTAATTCTTTTTCAATTTCACAAATTCCAGCTATTTCCTTTAAATTAGGTATTCATTTTTTTGGTTTGATAGAATAGGAAGAATTTACCTTCATTCAAACATTGTGGATGATTTTCATATTTATTGATTATCATTTGAGTTACTGGAAGGATTGGAATTCTGTTTAGCTGCAAAATACAATACAACAATTATAAAAATCTCTACTACTAATGGTGGCATTATTGCATCTGACCAGCCATCAATTATTATGCTGTATATTCTACCAAAAAGCACTACTGATGTCAATAAAATAGTAGAATGATACCAAGTTTTATTTTTAGTGAACAGCCCCATAAGTAACATCAATCCAATTCCTACAAGTGTACCGCTTATTGCTCCCCGAAAGGTATTATGGATTAATACTCCCTTTAAATCTATGCCATACAATTCTGTGGTTTCTGAAGGAAAAAACATGTTTTTAATCCCTAATAGTAATACTGTAATACTACTTATCACTACTAAAACATTAATTATTTTTTTCATAATTTTTGTTATTTTATTTTAATAACAACCTTTCCTTTTGCTCGACCACTTGAAACATAAGCCATTGCTTCGTTTAATTCTTCAAATGGAAATACTTTATCAACTACAGGACGAATAGCATTTGTTTCTATCAATGTTCCAATTTCAGACAACTGCTTTCCATTCGCTTGCATAAATAAAAACGAATAATCTATGTTTAATTTTTTTGCTTTTTGTTTGATTTTAAAACTCAACAAACGCATTACAATTTTCAAAAACCACGATAAACCCGCCTCATTAGCATAAGCCAAATCTGGTGGACCAGCAATTGAGACTACTTTTCCGCCAGATTTTAAAATCTTTAAAGATTTTTCCAATGTTTTTTCATCTTGGCTATTCAACACCAAATCGTAATCTTTCAAAATAGTTTCAAAATCTTGTGTTTTGTAATCAATGACAACATCAGCCCCAAGATTTTTTACCAAATCAAAATTACTGACACTTGTTGTTGTAGTGACTGTTGCACCTAAATATTTTGCCAACTGAATAGCAATCGTACCTACACCACCCGAACCTGCTTGAATAAATACTTTTTGTCCATTTTTGAGCTTTGCTTTTTCTACAAAGGCTTGCCAAACCGTTAATGCAACTAATGGAATGGAAGCTGCCTCCTCCATTGAACTATTTTTTGGCTTTAAAGCCAAATCATTTTCATTGACAGCAATATATTCTGCAAATGTCCCTATTCGGAAATCGGCAGCACGAGCAAATACTTCATCGCCAACTTTGAAGCGACTCACTTTTGAACCAATTTTTGTTATAATTCCTGCAACATCGTGTCCTAAAACCAAAGGAAATTTATACGGCAAAATCATTTTAAATTCGCCACTTTTTATTTTTACATCTAATGGATTAATACTTGATGCGTGAATTTCTACCAAAACTTCATTTTCCTTCAGAATAGGTTCTGCTATTTCGGTAAGTTGGAAAGTTTCAGTTTTGCTGTATTTATTGATTATAAATGCTTTCATAATTTATTATTTTTGATATGCAGTAAGTTCTTTTCCGTTTTTTACAAATGTTAAGGTTTCTCCTATTTCATAGGCGTGAACTGCCGAACAAAAAAGGGCAATTCTATCTGATAATTTTTTCAAGTTTTCACTCTTAAAGAATTTTTCCATTTCGTTTTTATCAGTAAAGCCCAATATCAATGAAGCCTGAAACTGCACTTCTTTTGCATTATCGTGTGCTACATTGGGCGTATTCCATTGTTTTTGTTTCCAAGGGTTATACAATTTGCTTCGCAATTCTTTCAGTACACCAGTGTTTGCCATACTTGGAGCAAGTTCTTCATTGAAAAATTTATTAAAATCTTTTTCAGAAACGCCTTCCTTTTTTCTAAAAAAAAACATACTTCGAGCATCAATTTTTTCGGTTGTTTCTGCTACATTATACCATTTGGAATTTTTGGGAAAGGCTGCATAAAGTATTGTTCGTTTAAAAATATTTATTTCGTCTGCAAACGCCAATTTGTTTTGCTTTTTACCTCTAAAAATAGATAATAAATTTTTTAAAGTAACGTCAGCAACACCATCAATTTTTCGGTCGCTTGGTATTTTTGTTTCCACGCCATCAATATTATTCCACATACCAGTATTTTGTTCTGCAAAATGTATTTGTCGGTATTCATACAAACCTTTATTGACAGAAATTATTTTGGCATGAGGCCCTTTCCACCTGTCCATGCCTGCCTGACGAGGTTTGTCTGTTCGCATCCATAACAAAATTGAAGACGATAAATGTTTTTCAGACTTAACAGAGGTAACAACTTTATTCGGCTGTACACTCTGATTTTGTGCAAATACTCCTTTTACTCCTAGAAGAACTATTAGCAGTATTGAATATGTTTTTTTCATCTTACTATTTATTTAGAAACTCAATAGCTTGTGGTATAAACTCTTCATGGTATTGGAAAATACCACCATGACCAGAGTTTGGATATATTTTCAAAATGGCATTAGGAAAACGGTTTGCCATATCATGAGAGTTTGGTGTTGGCACCATTCTGTCTGCATCGCCATTAGCAATAAAAACAGGAAGTTTGAAAACACTCAAATCGGCTGGTTGTTCATGTCCCCAATCTTTAATAGCTTTTAGTTGAGCTTTCAACACACTTAATTTTACTTTTTTGTCTCGGTTTTCTGTTCTTTCTTTTAATCGTTTCAGAAAATCACGAGCAGCATCTTTACCTACTTTATTTTGTGTAAAGAATAAATAAAATTTAGGATCTCTGAATGTAAATAGTCCTTTAAAAATATCCTTATAAGTTAATCCGACCACATCACTCACGCCTTCACCACCTCTTGGACCCGTACCTGCCAGTATGGCCTTACGAACCAAAGTAGGTTCTACCAAAAGTATTTCTTGCGTAATAAAGCCACCCATCGAGAATGCCACAATATCTACTTGTTTGTAGCCCAAAGCGTGAATAAATACAATGCAGTCTTTTGCCATATCAGCAATACTTGTTCCTTGCTTGCCAGTTGTAGCACCAACGCCTCGATAGTCAAAGGAAATAATTTGACGGTGTGCGGCAATTGCATCCATAATTCTTGGGTCGCAATTATCAAGGTTTGCTGTTAAGTGATTGAAATAAATTACGGGTATATCACTTGCCTTGCCATAAGAACGATAAGCAAATTTTATTCCGTTAGCTTCCACAAACTGAGTGGGAACTGTTGCGTAAGAATAGTTTACACTTTGTGCATTTGATGTTGTCATTTTTAAGAGCATTAAAATTGTTAGAAAAAATATATTCTTCATTTTATTTCTTGTCTATAGAATTTATTAATGTATTAATATTAATGGTTGTTATTATTTGTTTTAGAAAAATAAAAGTTTGAAACGAAAAGGAATACCAAGAAGAAAAACGGCATTACTATGTTTGTAGTTGGGTCGTTTGCTGCATAATGTGCAAGTGCGGCAGCAATAAAAGTAATGCCAAAACCTGCATAAGCCCATTCTTTTATTTTACTTGGAAAGGCAGGGACAAGTAATACAATGGCTCCTATTATTTTAGCTATTGCAAGTTCTCTTCTGAAAAAGTCAGTAAAGCCTAAGTGTCTAAAACCTTCTATCATTTTAGGGGCTGTAAAATACATGTATGCATTCATAAACATTAATGCACTAAATAAACCAGTTGTTGCCCAGTAAATAATTTTGTCTTTTTTCATTTTATTTTTTGTTTATAGAATTAATAAATGCATTAATATAAGCTGTGGTCAACTCAGGGTATTGGTAATGCAGTGCATGCCCAGAATCTTGTAAAATTATATGTTGCAGTGTTGGAGCATTTTTTAAAAGCGGAAACCAATTTTCTACTGCAAATGATATATCATTATCGGAAGAAATAGCTAACACAGGTATTTGTAACGTTTTATATGCTTCTCTGAAATTATCTGTATCTTCTTCTAATTGAGTGGTAACAGCAAAATAACGTTGGAATATTTCGGGAGTAGCTGGCACTTTTGATTGGTCAAGTCTTTGAGCAATACGAACTGCTGATTCTTGAGCTGCTATTCGGCTCTTTTCAGATGTTGGTTCATAGAATAGTGTAATTATATCTTCTAAATCATAATCAGGCTTTAAAGCTTTTTCCAAAAATAATGGAGAAAGAGGGACTTCATTTTTACCCATAGGATTACTACCAATTACTATTGTGCCTAATACTCTTGTTGGATATAAAAAAGTAGTGTATTGTGAAATTAAACCGCCATAAGACCAACCTCCTACAACAAATTTATCATAGTTTAGGTAATCTGCTATTTTCACAACTTCTGCTGCTACTTCATGTAAATTAAGGGGTAACTCACCTTCGGAGTAACCAATACCTGAATAATCGAAAGTAATTACCGTATTTTTTTCTGCTAATAAATCAAGGAAAAGAGGATCCCAAGTATCTAATGTACCTCTAAATCGATTTGCTAAAATTATCGGAGTGCCATTTCCAAATTTGCGGTAAGCAATTTGTTTATTATCAATATTTGCATATTGAGTTTCTGTTGTTAATGCTTTATTTTCCATTTTATCATTATTTAATTGTTCTATTAATTCCATTGTTTAAAAATTATTTTTAAATTTGCTTGCGTTTTGCAAGTACAAATATAAATACAATTACTTGCAATATGCAAGTAATTATTAAATTATTTTTATGAAAGAAGTAAAAAAAAGGTCTGATTGCCCAATTAGCTGCACTTTAGACGTGTTTGGTGATAAGTGGTCTTTTTTAATTATTAGAGACTTACTATTCGCAAAAGAGTGTACTTATGGTGATTTTTTGAAATCAGCAGAAGGAATTGCAACTAATATATTAGCTTCTAGGCTACTTATGTTGGAGGAGAATAAAGTTATCAAGAAATTAGAGCACCCAGACAGTAAGGCAAAAGTATTATACAAGCTTACTAGAAAAGGGATTGATTTATTACCAGTATTAATTGAAATGCATTTGTGGTTTGATAAATATGATACCACTCCAGAAGACAAACGTGAAATGCTTGAAATGGTTAAGAAAGATAAAGCAGGCTTTATAGAAAATGTAACTAAGATGCTTGAAAGCTAAATTGTCATTTTTTTCTTTTAATGTGCAGTAAGGTTTCTATATTTTAAAGAATTATAGTGGTTTCCGAATCATAAAAAAGTCTGAAAAATCTTAATCTTTTTAGGCTTTTTACATTTAGTAGGCCGTTTTCTTCATTTAAAGATTATATCAAGCTTTGGAAAAACGTCAAGATAGGTATTAAGCATCTAGAGTTATGTGCCTTTTATTAGATAAATACTAACATACAAAATTAAATGATTTATAAAGAGTTTCAGCCCGACACATTACTGACCGACTTCGTTAAGAATTATTGGTGGTTTGAAAATTCTACAACCGAACAACTTGACTTTACAATTTTGCCAGACGGTTGTTTTGACCTTATAATTTCGTTTAACAACTACAAACAAGAAGAAATTTCGCTAACAGGACTTTGGACTAAACAAGTTGAAGTTTCTATTGAACCAAACAGACAGCTTTTCGGAATACGCTTTAAATTATTAGCGGTTGATTATATTTTACAACAAAACATTTCAGCTTTTTGCGACAGTGAACAAATAAAAGAAAATGACTTTTGGAGATTAGACAAGGCTTTATTTACAGATTTAGAAATTGAAACAGAAAAGTTGGATAAAATTATGCTTTCAATTTTAGATATTCATAAAGGCATTGACAGCAGAAAGCAAAATCTATTCAACTTGTTATACGGAACAAACGGAGAAAAAACGATTGAACAATATTCACAACAAGTATTTTGGACAAGTAGACAAATTAACCGTTATTTCAAAGACAGATTTGGTATTTCTTTAAAATCATACTGCAAGATTTTAAGATGCTATGCTTCATTCAAGCAAATTAAAAAAGGACAACTTTATCCCGAACAAAATTATTTTGACCAATCACATTTCATAAAAGACCTCAAAAAATATACAGGAAATAATCCAAGTGAACTTTTTGAAAACAAAAACGACCGATTTTTACAATTGGCAACAATGAAAGAAAATTAGTTTTGCATCATTAATAACATAAAAAAACAGCAAAATGAAATTCAGTAACATCAGACTTTTAGTGAATGACTTTGACAAGTCTTTCACTTTTTATAAGAACATTCTTGGTTTAGAATGTACTTGGGGTAAACTTGGCGATAATTTCGCCAGTTTCAACATTGGCTATCCATCAGGACTTGCATTGTTTAAAGCCGAACTAATGAATATAGCCATCAACAACGCAGAAGCAAAGCAAAATGAAATTTTACAAGACAAAATTGCAATCATTGTTCAAGTGAATAACGTAAACGAAACTTATAATTCGTTACAAAGTAAGGGCATCAAATTCTTGACAGAGCCGAAAGATATGACAGCTTGGGGAATTAGAGTTACACATTTTAGAGACCCCGAGAATAATTTAATTGAATTGTTTTCTGACTTGCCAAATGAAAAATGAGATGATCATTTAGCATAAGACGAAAAATATTTTTAAAAAAGTAAATGATAAAAAGAGCAAAACATAATCTCTCTTTCAAATATCTCATTTTATATTTTCGAAAAATGTCAGAACAGGTATTAAGTGTTCGATTGTGAACCCTGACAGCCCACACAAAGACAAACAAAGCCATTGGATTCCAATGGCTTTTTCGTTTAAATAACTTATAGTAAACAGTCACACTCTCTTTTATGTTTAATCTGTTACTTTTAAATGTTGAATTTGCCCATCAACAATATCAAAGTGAAATTTTAGCGTGATAGAGCTTCCTGGAAATGTTCCTGAACATTCTGCAGTTAAGATGCATGTTGTACCATTTTCGGTATATTCCAATGGTTTCATCACTGCTTGGTAATTCTTGTTTGAGTGATCGATCCAACGCTCTATTTCAAGTCTTCCTTTATGCGTTTTACCTTCGTCAAACACTTCTGCAGTTTCTGAAAACAAATTGGCATAAGTCACGGCGTCAAATTCGTTCTGTGCTTTAATCAAGTCTGTTAATACTTTTGGTAAGTTCATTGTTATTATTTTTAAAGATTATTAAATTGTTGGCACAGTACCGCCATCGATTACATATTCAGTTCCTGATAAATAACTAGCTCTCGGAGAAACAAGAAAACCAACCAATTCAGCTACTTCTTCCGGCTCAGCGGGTCTGCCGTATGGTATTCCACCCAATGCTTCCATTACACCTTGCTGCGCTTCTTCTACAGTGCTATTGGCGTTTCTTGCAATCTCAGCCAGCCAAACTTTCGATGCTCCTGTATTGATCCATCCAGGAGAAACAGTCAGCACCCGAACACCTTTAGGCGAAACTTCATTCGATAAACTTTTACTATAGTTTCTTAAACCTGCTTTTGCAGCCGCATAAGGCAAAGTGGAGTCATACAGTGGCAGTATTCCTTGGATAGAAGCTATATGAATAATAACTCCGTTTTTTCGATCTATCATTTGAGGTAAAAACCCTCTGTCCAGTCGAACCGGAGCAAGCAAATTAGCCTGTAGGGTTGATTCCCAATCTTCATCAGATAATGCAGTAAAGCCACCAGCAGGTGTTGTTGAAGAACCAAGATTGTTCACCAAAATGTCAAGCCTTCCGTAAGCCGACAGCACTTCGCTGACAACTTTTTGTGTTCCTTCTGCTTTACTCAAGTCGGACGGAATGAAATGCAGCTTGCTGTTTTCTTTTTCCGGTGCGTTTCTTGCAGTGATAATAACCGTTGCCCCAGCTTGTAGCAGCCTTTCTGAAATTGCTCTTCCGGCTCCTTTTGTGCCTCCTGTTACTAAGGCAATCTTCCCTGATAATTCATTTTGATAATCCATATTATATTGTATTTTAAATTTCTATTGTACAAATCTCGGAAGTATGTTACTTCCTCACAAGTACGGAGTTACGATTCATATAGGGATAAATTATTCCCCTATTGTACATATAGGAACATAGGATTACTTTTGTATTATGTATGAAAGAAAAATAATACCTAACTTAAACTGCGGGCTTGACCTAATAGGTGAAGTACTTTACGGCAAATGGAAGATACGTTTGCTTTGGTTTATTAATGAAGGCCATAAAAGGCCAAGTGAATTGCAGCGTAAAATACCAGATGCTTCACGCAGGGTTTTAAATATTCAGCTGAAGGAGTTAGAGGAACATGAACTTGTTTCAAAAATTATTTACCCTGTTGTGCCTCCTAAAGTCGAATATAGCCTGACAGATTTTGGAAAAACACTAATTCCTGTAATTGCAGCTATTGGGAATTGGGGAGAGGAGCATGAAGAACGTTTGCGATCACTTATTTTAAAACGTTTAGGTTAAAATTAAGATGTAGAAAAACTGATACTCATTTTGTTTTACCCTCAGTTCACTTTTTCGATCTGCACAGAGCTTATCATTCTTTAGATCAGCAATTTATGAAGGTTTAAATCTGTGGCAAAAACGTGATCTGCTAATCACTTTAGGCCTTTAAAAAACGTCAGAATTACAATTAAGTGTTCGATTGCAATCCCTGAAAGCCCACTTAAAGACAAAAAACGCCAATGGAAGACATTGGCGTTTTTTTTTCTCTAAATCGGATCAAAATTAATTACAGATTTAGGGGATCAAAATTTAGCAGTTTTGTACGCAAAGTCCTCCATTATTTTACTTTTATGGTTTATAAAAACCAAAATTACCCTGAAAATTAATTTAAAATTAATTTTACCCCCACTAAACCAATTTTACCCCAAAAGCAAATAATAAAATAGTTTGGATCAATACGAAAACCTGTGGAGTGGTAAAAATTAAGCATAAATATTAGTTAGTCTGAAAAGGAAAAATTCTACATTCCTTACCCCTCTGAATTGCGATCTAAAAGCTTTTATTTTTGCATTGAAAGATTCTGCCGAAGCATTTGGTGTTAAATCAAAACAATTTTACCCTTTTTTTGATAATAAAAACTAAATTTACCTTTATGAAATTAGTTTTACCTCAAAAAACAGAAAGTAAATGAAAAAAGTAGGGTTTACATGGCTTAAGGAAAAACTAAATATTCAAGGTTTTCAACTGACGCATGAATCATATATCGGAACAACGGATAAGACCGAATTAAGTTCAACAAATTCCGTTGTACGAACATTCAAATCGAAATATGATGTAAATATTGACCATCCAATGTCTCACTTAGAATTCGCATTGAAATATGATGATTTTAACCTCGCATTCATCAAGGAAATTTTCACCTCTGTTGATCACCAAATTATAGTTGACTACATCAGAGAAAATCCAAATAGAAAATATCCAAGAATCATTGGTTACTTATATGAGTTTACTGGAGGTAAATCTATTGAAATTGAAATTACTGCAACTAATTACGAGAATATATTAAACTCATCTCGATATATAACTGGAGATATTACAAAAATAACTAAATGGAAAGTAAATGATAATCTTCTAGGGCAAAACAAATTCTGCCCTATAATAAGAAGAACTGCTGAACTTAGCGAATTACTCGATTGGAATATTGAAGAAGCTATTGAAAATCTAAAACACGAATATTCTCCAGAAATTTTTAAACGAGCAAGCTATTATCTTTATAAAAAAGAATCAAAATCTTCCAGTGAAATAGAGAAAGAAGAACCATCACAAGACAGAATGGAAAAGTTCATAGCATTACTGGAAGAAGCAGGACAAAAAACTTTTGAAGAATCATTATCAGAAACCGAATTGGTACGTTTACAAAACATCATAGTTGATCCTAGATATGCAGATGATAGTTTTAGGAACTTTCAAAACTATATTGGTCAAACAATGAGAGACTATACACAGAAAGTACATTACGTATGCCCTCCTCCAGAATATGTAAAATCTCTGATGCAAGGGATACTCAACTTAAATAAAAAAAACAGTTCTACTAAAACAATTATAAAAGCCTCAATGGTATCATTTGGATATGTATATATCCATCCATTTGAAGATGGTAACGGAAGGATTCATCGTTTTCTTATTCATGATATTCTGGTACGTGACGGTATTGTACCTAATGGAACGATACTTCCTGTTTCTGCTCAAATACTTGCCAATATGGGTGAATACGACACTATTTTAGAGTTACTTTCTAAATTGATTGAACGAAAGGTAAAATATAATCTTGATGATACAGGAAAGATGATTGTTAATAACGCTTCAGAAATAGAAGCGATATATCGATTTCCAGATCTAACCAATCATACCGTGTTTTTGGCAAGAGCAATACAAGCTACAGTTAATAATGATATTCCAGAAGAACTGTATTTTCTTCAATGCTATGATAAACTTAAAGACGATATACAAAACATAGTTGATATGCCCGATAATAAAGTTGACCGTATGATTTTGTTTCTTCATCAAAACAAAGGAAAACTGGCAAGTCGTAAACGTGATTTTTACAAGGAGCTGAGTGATGATGAAATAGAGCAAATGCAACAAGCTTATGATCAAGTATTCTTAAAGAAAAACACATAAACGAATAAAACATTTGATCAAATAACACTATAAATCATTAGGTATTTTTAAATTCTAGAGATCAAACAATGTCTTCATCAACACCACTAGATACAACTCAACTATTCAAATCTATTTTTATGGGTAGAGAAGATGTATTTGCTGTTCGTTGGGAGAAGTCAGGAAAGTCAGGCTATACACCAGCTTATCAATATGATCCATATCATTATCGAGTACATAAAATGAATGGAGGAACTTTTCAAAATTATCCTCATAAAACTTATTTGACTTTTAACGAAAACGAAATCCAAAAACATTTAGAAGGTATTCAGCAAATAGGAGTTTACCCATTACTCACAAATAACACTTCATGGTTTTTGGTAGCTGATTTTGATAAACAAAATTGGAAAGAAGAAGCTGTAAATTTCCTAAATGCTTGTAATGAAAAAAATATTCCCGTCTATTTGGAGCGTTCACGCTCAGGCAATGGTGGGCACGTTTGGATATTTTTTGATAAGCCATATCCTGCGATCAGAAGTAGAAAGGTTTTCATTTCTATTTTGGAACAATCAGGAGCTTTTTCAATGTTTGATAAAAGCTCTAGTTTTGACCGATTGTTTCCCAATCAAGATTTTCTTTCGGGAAAAGGTTTAGGAAATCTGATTGCTTTACCACTTTTTAAACCTGCATTGAAAAAAGGAAATAGTTGTTTTATAAAACCAGAAACTTTTGAACCTTATCCTGATCAATGGCAATTTTTGAAGGAAATTGAAAGAGTTACAATAGATGTATTGGAACATTTATATCGGGAAATTTCAATGGTGCATAATTTACCCATCGCAAATAACACTGAAAAACTGACGGTTTCGCTCAAACAAAATATCTGTATTCAACGAGACAAATTAACCACTTCATTAATCAACTTTCTGAAAGAAGAACTGAATTTTGCTAATTCAGAATTTTTTATCAAAAAGAATTCTGGGAAAAAAACATTTGGAACGGAACGTTATTTTAAACTTGTTGAAGAAACAGAAAATGAAGTCATTATTCCAAGAGGTTTTATTGGAAAACTTTTGCGTTTTTGCAAAGAACAAAATCTTGATTTCGACTTTAAAGACCAAAGAAAACTAAAAGAATCTATAAATTTTTCTTTCAATGCTATTTTGAGAAATCACCAGAATAAAGCCATTGAAGCTGTTTCAAAAAAGGAATTTGGCGTTATTGTTGCTCCGCCAGGTTCAGGAAAAACACTTATCGGATTGAAGATTATTGCAGAGAAAAAACAGCCCGCTTTAATCGTTGTTCACCGTAAACAATTATTAGAGCAATGGCAGGAACGAATCCAGACATTCCTAGGAATACCTAAACACGAAATTGGCATTATTGGACAAGGAAAAGCAAAAATTGGAAAGCAAATTACTATTGCCACAATTCAAAGCTTGCCAAAACAAATAGAACAAGTTCAAAATCAGTTCGGAACTATCCTTGTCGATGAATGCCATCATATTCCAGCAGAAACATTTCGAAATACTATTGAAAAATTAGAAACGGTTTATCTCTATGGATTGACGGCAACACCATTCAGGAAATACAACGACGGAAAATTGATTTTTACTTTTATTGGTGAGATAATTTGTGAGATTGCAAGTAGCGAAATTGAAAACTTTAAACACGCTCAAGTCATTGTTAGAAATACCAATTTGGATGTTCCCTTCAATTCCAAAACTGATAATTTTGAGACGCTTTCAAAAATCCTAGTTCACGATTCAGAACGAAATAAACTTATCCTGAATGATATCAAATCAGAACTTTCCAAAGGTAAACGAATTGCTATTATTACTGAAAAAAAAGAACACATTGACACACTTTATCTTTTTCTAAAACAATCTTATGAAATCATTACCCTTAGTGGAGAAGATTCAGAAAGTAGTACAAAATCAAAATGGCAAATCTTACTACAAGGCAATTTTCAGATATTAATAACTACAGGGCAATATTTCGGAGAAGGTTCTGATTTGTCAAATATTAACTCCTTGTTTTTGGCATATCCTTTTTCGTTTAAAGGTAAATTGATTCAATACATTGGTCGTGTACAACGCTCAGAAATCAATCCGACTATTTATGATTATCGGGACATCAAAATTGATTACCTGAATAAGCTTTTTTTGAAACGAAACATCTATTACCGACAAATAGCCCGACAAGCAAGTTTGTTTGATGAGCCAACAGAATTTATTCCAGAAAATCAAAATTTGGTAATCGATAGGCAGATCAAAATATCTATAGAAGTTTTGGATTTTAGATATGGTACTATTGGTTTTGAATATATTGATAAAGAAAGTAATCAACGATTTGATTTTGAAATAGAAAATGAAGAATTTCGACCAGAGTTTGAAGTGCTTAAACCGTATTTTATTAATGTTTTAAAATCAAAATCGGTAATAATTAACATTTTTGCAGAAATAGCAAACGGTGTCATTCTTTCACAGTTAGCAACTTCCTTAGACATTGAAAACATCAACAAGGAAATTGTTGAAAATGTAAAATTTCAATTTCTTAATAAAAGTTTTATTGGTCAGAGTCCTATTTCAAAAGCAAATATTCTAACGCCTGATGAATTACCGATGGACAAAAATATTTATTCAAATACGGAGGACATATTAGAAGATTTACTAAAAGGTAGACAATACAAACATTCTAAACATATTCAGTTTTTTGCAGATAAACACGAAAGGAATGTGATGAAATTAAGGTTTGTCTTGCAACCTTTTTCATTTGTTTTTTGGTTGTTGGAGAACAAAAATATTATATTGTTTTAGAAACATTAGACACAGAGGAAGCTACTTATATTTGGCATATTCCCAAAAGTAAATCTGTACTAATTGATACTGTAAAACAAATTGACAAAGAACTAAACATTATCAGAGAAAAAGGACGACAAGCTTATTTAGAAACAAATCCACAAAATTTTTTAAGAATTGTTCACGACTATTCAGACAATAATAAAGGATATATAGTTTGGAAAGCACAAATAGAAGAAAGATTAATCTAAATATCATTGCTAATGATTTCAAAATTTTAAATCATTTTAGACTTTCAAAAAAAGTCAAAATGGGTATCAAGTGTTCGATTGTAGCCCCTGACAGCCCACATAAAGACAAATAACGCCATTGGAAGACAATGGCGTTATTTTTTGTTAATATACTTCACGAATCACTTTGTATAATTTTTTATTGTCTCAAAAACCAAATCTCAATTTATTAAAAACATCAATCGTAGTATTCCGGTTTGTGTACTATTTTAAAAACTTTTTCCTGATAGAGTAACGCATAGACATAGATGAAGAGATACATAGACGCTATATAATAGCAAGTGTATACAAGTTTTGCATGATTTTAAAAACGACAACTCTAAAAAATCATATATATCGCAGATAATAAAACCTTAAAATATGACTGCAATTGTTGGTGTACTTAATTCGCAAGGAATAGCCATTGCTGCTGACAGTGCAGTGACTGTTAGTGGAAATAATGTTAAAAAAGTATATAATCGAAGTAATAAAATATTTACGCTTTCAAAATTTCATCCAATAGGAATATCAATTTATAATCGGGCTGATTATATGGGAATGCCTTTGGAAACTATAATTAAAATGTATAGAAAGCAATTGAAAGATAAATCTTTTGGTACTGTTGCGGAATATTAGAACGATTTTTTAGCATTTTTAAAAATTCAATTAAAAAATGTTAGCACTGAACAACGTGCAGGTATTAATCGTACTACCTTGTATCATATTGAAAAAGGAAGCTCGAGCGTTTCTATTGGAGGCTATTTTAATGTATTGAGGGTACTTGGATTACAGAATGATATTTTGAAACTAGCAGCCGACGGTGAATTCGGAAGAAAATTACAGGATTTAAAACTTATAGGAAATAAAGACAATGGCTGATACAACAGATGTATGGGTAGATGCTGATTGGAAAGGTTTGGATGAGCCTAAATGTATTGGTATACTGTCTGCATAACAAGCAAAAGGTAAGAAAGCATTTAGTTTTTCTTATGATAACAAATGGATTGCTTCGCATGAGTAATTATTATTAGATCCTGACATTGTTTGGTATAGTGGGAAGCAATATCCAAACGGAAAAGAAAACTTTGGCGTTTTTTTAGATTCAATGCCGGGTACCTGGGTATATTAGGTTTCTAAAAGGTGAGCCTTGGTCTCAACCGCTAAAGCCTTCAGACGGCTATGGTGAATTGAAATCAAGGTTTCACAATTGTTGAAATATACTTTCCTAAAGATAAACCGCTTTAAAATTAATGTACAATATATTATATTCTATATCCGCCAGAAACTTCAATGCGTTGGGCATTAATCCATTTGGAATCATCTGAACAAAGGAAAGCTATGACACTTCCAATATCATCTGGCAAACCCACTCTTCCCAAAGCGGCTTCTGAAGATAAATATTTATTTACCTCTGGTATATCGCGAACAACACCACCATCAAAATCTGTTTCAATTGCACCTGGAGCAAGCGCATTGACTCTTATCTTTCTACCACCTAGTTCTAGAGCTTGATATCTGGATAATGCATCGATCGCAGCCTTCATAGCGCCATAAGCAGAGTACCCTGGAGATGAAAATCTTGCCAAACCCGAAGAAATATTCACGATACTGCTTCCTTCATTTAATAATGGTAATAGTTTCTGCGTTAAGAAATAAGGTCCTTTAAAATGAATATTTGTCATTAAATCGACGATTTCTTCCGTCATAATTTCAAAGCTCTGGTTGATTCCTATGCCTGCGTTGTTTACCAGTGCATCCAGTTTTGCAAAAGAAAATTGTGTATCCAAAATATTTTTCACTTCCGCTGTGAATTGATCAAAACCAGCCGTTGTTGAGATATCAAGGGATAATGCAAATGCTTTTTGTCCGATACTTTCAATTTCCGTTACCACCTCATCTGCAAATTCTTTTTTGGTTTGATAAGTAAGGATAATATCAAACCCTTTTTTTGCCAGTTGCAAAACTGAATCTTTACCAAGTCCTCGGCTTGCGCCTGTTACCAATGCTATTTTACTTGCCATTTTTATTGTTTTATTTGTTTTTTATAAAGTTTAAATTAGAGTATTTATATAAATCAAAAGATCAATAACCTTCTGGTTATTTAGGCTATCAAATGTGCTTCAGAACTTATTGGTATGTTCAATACTTTAGAAATTAAGCAATTTTTCTCAGCATCTTTTGTAATGGTTTTAAATTCATCTGCACTAATACCAGATACAGCCCCAGAGATTGAAAGATGCATTCCTGTTATTGCAAGACCTTCCATTGTCAAAGTAGCTTCGGTATCCAATGATGTTGGATTTAGTCCTTTTTCTGTTAATGCAAAACTAACCGCCATAGTAAAACATGCAGAATGTGCCGCGGCCAACAATTCTTCAGGATTTGTTCCTTTTTGATGTTCTTCAAGACGGGTTTTGAAACTGTAATTTGTCCTGTTTAGAATTTCACTTTGGGTGGTCAACTCCCCTTTACCTTCTTTTATAGTGCCAGACCAATGTGCTTTTGCTGTACGTTTCATCCTTTATGATATTAGATTTATAGGTCATTGTTGCCCGCTGCTATTGTTAGTTTAAGAAGCTTCCTCTGAATTGATTAGGGGTGGCACCTACTTCTTTTTTAAACAGACGGGAAAAATAAGTTGTGTTTTCAAAGCCTAACAGGTACGAAATTTCAGAGATATTGAGTTCTCCTTCAGTCAATAAATTTTTGGCTTCGCCGATTAAAAAAAGATGGATTAGCTCTAATGCTGTCTTACCTGTTTCCTCTTTAAGTAAATCGGTTAAATAACGGGACGATATATGCAGCTTTTCTGCCATTAGCGCTACCGTGGGCAATCCAATGTCTTTCGTTTTTCTTTCTTCAAAATTTGCGACAAGCAGTGCATTAAACTTCGTTACCGTTGAACCTGCTAATTGCTTTCGGTTGATAAACTGTCTTTTATAAAAACGTTGCGCATATTTTAACAAAGATTCCAAGTGGCTGATAATTATAGATTTGCTTAGCTCGTCCGTATTATTATTGTACTCTTTTTCGATATTGAAATACAAATTCCATATGATGTCCTCCTCGGAGGGCGAGAGGTGTAATGCCTCATTGACTTCATAATCGAAATAACCGTATTTCTTTATTTCGTTGTAAAGGACTGTTCCCGGCAGAAAGTCTTCATGGATAAGGATCAGAAATCCCTTCTCCTCTAGTTCCACATTTTTAAAGACCACTTTTTGATGGGGCTTTACAAAAGACATCGAACCACGGTCATGGTCATATTTTGTCTTTCCATATTGCATGCTGCCAGATTTCAGCTTCTTAAAACCTATGATGTAAAATGCCGAAGAAAATTCGATTACAGTATTACCGTCACAGCTCTCCCGTTCACCGTATGCCACGCTAAAAAGAGGATGCTCTGGTGGCTTTATGCCAAGCGCTTCGTGCAGTTCGCTTATTTTTTTAAAGTGATTCATTTTTTTTATCAATTGTAACAGCAGAACCTACAAATCCAGGTCATGCTAATTAAACTTCTGTTAACCATGTGCCGCTACTGAAACGTCCTGCCATGATTCCCATGTTTTAAGACGTTCCTCATAGGTATGCTTAACCCAAGGGTAGGTTGTTTTACCCAACAACAATCGCAATGGAGGATTTTCTGAATCCACCAGGCTAAAAACAGCTTGGACAGTTGCCTCAGGATTACCGGAATCCTGTTCATTGGCATGCTCATAAAAATCCTTTCTTATCTCATCGTAAGCATTTACAGTTGCACTTAATGCCAGCGAATTGGTACCGAAGAAATCTGTGGAGAAACCACCAGGTTCGAGTATGGTTACCTTGATACCAAAACCACTTACTTCGCCAGCCAATGTTTCAGTAAGGCCTTCGACCGCAAACTTAGATGCACTGTACAGTCCCATCAATGATACTGTGTTCAAGCCCAAAGCACTGGAAAGCTGAATAATCTGCCCCGATTGCTGCTCTCGCATGATGGGCAGAACTGCCTGTACAGTCCACAATGAACCCAGTACGTTGGTTTCAAATTGTGCCCTTACATCTTTCTCATCTAGCTCTTCTACAGCTCCAACGTGCCCAAAACCTGCATTATTTATTAATACATCGATTGTTCCAAAATGTTTTTTTGCAGCTTCAATTGCTTCAAAACTTGCTTTTTTATCAGTAACATCAAGTTTTAGAACCAATAAGTTTGATGGAAATTCTTTACTCAATGCTGTTAATACATCAAGGTTACGAACTGTTGCCACTACATTATCGCCACGTTTTAGAAATGCTTCCGTCCAAATCCTTCCGAATCCACGGGATGCTCCTGTTATAAAAATTGTCTTTGCCATTATTTTATTTTTTAGCTATTTGATATAGGCAAAATTATGTAGTTAATAAGCACTATAGTGATACAGAAGTAGGCAATAATGAAACATTTTAACGAAATGCTGCTTCTTTGATAATTCTATATTTTAATTTGTCCTAGGATTTTTTCTAGCAATGCTCTGTTAATTTAACAACATCTGGATGAGATGAATAGCTTGACATTGCTGAAAGGTCGGCAATTGAAATATTGACAATAAATCCTTGACCTGCTTTTAGCATCGAAGGAATGACTGATTTCATTCCTAAAAATACACCATCACTATTCACGCGCATTTTTTTTTGTATTCGTTGCAATCAAGATTGGCTACGTTTGCAAATTTACCTGCAATACCTTGCGTTGTTGACCAGGACAGAAATGTTGCCAAAATGCTTTTCAGCATCGGAGTGACGAACGGGTGCAGTTGCAATTGCGTCACTACTTTAAAAATAAATGGCTTTCCCGATGAAGGATAGAAGTGCCTTTTAATTTCATAGCCATTAAATGACATTAGCTGCCAATCAACGGTAGTAAAATAAAATGGATTATAAGAGAGAGATGGAACTATTGGTTAGACTCTGGTTAATTATAAATACCTGTACTTTTAAATACAGGTATGTAAATTATAGCAATGCGTATAGTGCATAAATCTTCTACACCAAATCTTCTATAAAAACGGACGAATTGACTCGTCGGCCATTTCAAGATATTGAGCACGCTTGCTTACATCAGCTTCTTGTAATGCGGCTGCTAAAGCTTCCTTATCAAGATCCTTGCAATAGGCGGGAGTACCGGGCTGTTGTCTCCAGGATTCGGAAAGCAATCCACCATCAATAGCGTCAAAACCAATTTCATTAATAAGTGCCTTAACGATCTGTTTATGTCCCTCTTCATTACCTGCAACAGATAAAGCTACTCGGTCAGGGCTTTCTACAGGCGTTGATTTTGAAGCCAAACTTGACGAAAGAATATTGTTGAAAGCTTTGATTACAGGGTGACCAAATACTTTTGCTGCCCATTCACTGTCCGTCAATCCATCCTTCAGGTTAACATTCTCTCCGTCACGTGATGGATAGTAATTACCGGTATCTATGATAATCGCCCGTGAGGCGGACAAAATAGCAACCGGAAGCTTTTCCATCGCCGTTGGAGGTACAGCGACAATTATGATGTCTTTAGCTTCTGCCGCTTCTTCTACTGTGGCCGGCGTTGCACCACTTTTTTTAGCGACTTCTACCAATGATTCCGGTCCTCGCGAATTTGCAATTTTTACCGTATGCCCCAAGGCGGTCAAGTGTCCGGCTAGTGTACTTCCAATGTTACCGGATCCGATTATTCCTATTTCCATTTTAATATATATTTAATTTATTTGTTATTTTTCGTGATTATTTTAAATACGCGGCCAGTTCTACATTTCGCAACGAGCACTTACTCTTGCGTACTTACCTGTCTTCCCTTTGCCATTATTTTATTTTGCTATTTGATATAGGCAAAATTATGGCGTTAATAAGCATTATAGTGAT
This sequence comes from Flavobacterium piscis, assembly GCF_031457575.1. GTDB lineage: Bacteria > Bacteroidota > Bacteroidia > Flavobacteriales > Flavobacteriaceae > Flavobacterium > Flavobacterium piscis_A. Next base: position 105,669 of record NZ_JAVDWQ010000006.1, read on the forward strand.
ACAGAAGTAGGCAATAATGAAACATTTTAACGAAATGCCGCTCCTCTGATAATTCTATATTTTATTTTGTCCTAGGATTTTTTTTAAACAATGCTCTATTAAATTTAACAACATCGTGATGGGATGGATAGGATGGTAACGCAGAAAGTTCTGCAATAGCCTTGTCTCTCAAAACAGGTGCATCTTCTTTCACACCATCTGCCAATGCCTGTTTTAATTCCTCAGCATTAAGTTCTGTGCAGTAAGCAGGAGTTCCTGGCTGATGTCTCCAAGATTCAGAAAGTTTGCCGGAGTCAACTACATCGTAACCGGCATCATTAACCAATGTGGCAATTACTTTTTTCGCTTGCGGATCATCACCCGCTACAGCCATTGCTATTCTGTCTTCAGCACCAGTTTTTTTCCCACCGCTTGCCAGTGTTTCTGCCAATAAATTATTGAAAGCTTTTACTACAGGCCTTCCCAATTGTTCAGATACCCAGATACTTTCTACTTTTCCGTTTTTGATCTCTTCAATGTCGGCATCACGGAAAGGATAGTAATTTGATGTATCAACCACAATTACATTTTCCGGAACGTCTGCGAACAAATCTTCGGGCAAAGTTGGGATTGCTATCGTTGGCACCGATAATATGATGACATCTACATCCTTTACAACATCTTTCTTATTTGCAGCCGTTACACCTAATTCCTCAGCACGTGCATTTAATTTATTTGCGTCATCCGAATTATTAATTTTTACACTGTGACCTGCTTCAGCCATTTTCCTTGCGATTGTACCGCCTATTGCACCGGTACCTATGATTCCTATTTTCATTACTGTGTTATTTTAAATTGATTATTTTGCAGTCATACCACCGTCTACTTTGTATTCAGCAGCAGTAAGGTATGATGATTCATCAGAAGCCAGAAATAAGGAAACGTATGCCACCTCAATAGGTGTAGCTAATCTACCCAACGGGGTTGGTTCTAGAATTTTAGGATCGTCAAATAATTTGGGATCTACAATTCCAGTTTTCACGCCGCCCGGATGTACCGAATTAACTCTGATATTTCGGGTCGCATATTCCAAAGCTGCCATTTTTGTAAGACCTGTGACCGCAAACTTACTTCCTACATAAGCGGCATTTGGGGATCCGGGGGCAACCTGCAATCCTGAAACAGAGGAAATATTGACAATAGACCCTTGACCTGCCTTAAGCATCGAAGGAATAACTGATTTCATCCCTAAAAATACACCATCACTATTTACTGCCATCACCTTTTTGTATTCATTGAAATCAAGATCGGCAACATTGGCAAATTTACCTGCGATACCTGCGTTGTTGACCAGGACAGTAATGTTGCCAAAATGCTTTTCAGTAGTTTCCACTATTCTCATCCATCCTTCTTCGCTTGTAACATCGTGTTTTATAAAAATGGCGTTATCCCCTAATGATTCTGCCAAAGCAACTCCTTCATCTTCAAGCACATCAGTAATAATAACTTTAGCTCCGTGCTCAACAAATAACCTAGCGTGAGCTTCTCCCATTCCTCTTGCGCCACCTGTGATGATGGCAACTTTACCCTCTAATCTTTTCATTTTATTTTTATTTTATGTTGATTGATAACTAATTTAAATTAATCAGCCATTCCATTTTGGTATAGAAGACTTATATGATCTTTTGATGTAGATCCCTCACATTCATTATGGTTTTTTTCGATTTAAACCCGAAGATCAATTCCATACTGATTCGGAGCACCAAGGTGTTCACGTAGAGTATTGCCTTCGTAATCCTGATGGAAAAGTCCACGCTTCTGTAAAATAGGAACCACTTCGTCCACAAAAGCATCAATTCCATCGAAATTAACATCCGGCGAAATCCAAAATCCATCGGCAGCACCTGCTTCAAACCATTCTTGCATATGATTTGCCGCTTCAATTCCCGGACCTACAATTACGGGATGATAATCGATAACGCCGTGAGCAAGAATATCACGAAGGCTCCAGCCTTCTTCTGCGATTTTTAATGCGTTTGCAGAACGTGGGTCGTATCGAGACGGACGAGCATTTTCTAACAAGGATTTTGATATTGGCTCGTTTAACTGAGCAGCATCAAGCGGAATACCCAACATTTGTTGCAGATAGCTGATTCTTTGAGGAAAGTGATGTTCTGTTAATTGAATGCGACGGTCGAGTGCGGTACGCCTATCTTTTGCAATGGTGGTCATCAAACCAGCGATATATTTAATTTCATCGGGGTTACGACCGAAACTTTTTGCCGATTCTCTAAAAGCATTTCGTTGAGCACGAGCATCTTCAATGGTAAAAGCTGCACCAATAACCACATTGGCAAAACGCCCTGCCAATTCGTGTGCATTCGGACTCCCACCTGCGTGAAAAATAATGGGCTGACCTTGCTCCGATGGCGGAATATAAAGCGGTCCTCTTGAGCCTACATATTTGCCTTGTAGATTAATCGGAAGGATTTGGTCTATGTTTGCAAACTGTCCGGTTTGCTGATTATGAATCCAGGCATCCTTTCCCCAACTGCTCCAAAGAGACTGGATTAATTGGATAACCTCATGCGCACGGCCATAACGGTCTTCGCTTGATGGAATTTTTCGTCCGTAATTTGCTGCAACATCTTCTCCACTGGAAGTGATCGCATTCCAACCAGCACGACCGTGGCTCATCACATCCAATGCCTTAAACTGTCTTGCCAGATTGAAAGGTTCATTAAAAGTGGTAGAACCCGTTGCTACCAAACCAATACGTTCGGTTTCGCGTGCGACCGCTGCTAGAGTCATCATCACATCTAGATTAAAGTTTGGCGATTCGGTTTCTATATCGGCCATAATCGCCCCTGGGCCATCAGGCAAAAATATAAACTGAAATTTACCTCGTTCCGCAGCTTGGGCCTGTTTTACACGAGTATCAAAACTGGTGTAGCTTTCGGGGTCAACCCCAGGAAAACGCCAGGCTCCAGATTGGGAACCATATCCATTACCGAGATGTAGACCAATGAGCATTTTTTTATCTATTTCCATAATTTGTAAATTTCGAACCGACTGTGTTGCAAAATTAAACAAAATTACTTTCCTTTGTATAGTGCTTTCCAAAAGGAAAGCAGTTTTAAGAATTGTTATGGCGAAAAAGAAAGTTTACTGCGAGTGTCTAAATACTGTGAAACCGGTTAGAGACACACTTGAAGTTATTAATGGCAAATGGAAATTACCCATCATTATTTCGATAAGTGTTGGTAATAGCCGATTTACGGACATTCAGGAAAGCATTCCTGGATTGACACCGAAGGTGTTGGCTAAAGAACTCAAAGACCTTGAGCAACACAAATTGATTAAAAGAAACATAGTTGAAGATTATCCAGTGAAAATTTCTTACCATCTTGAGCCTTATGCAGATACCTTGACGCCAATAATCTATGCAATGAAAGACTGGGGGATAAACCACCGTCAGAAAATTTTTCACGATGTAAAATCAATAAGCTTGCAAAACAGTTTTGAAAAGTCTTGATTTTGCAGAATTCAAAAAAGATTATTCGGAATGTTGGAATTCTTATGAAAAGAAATATTGTAAAACTGTTTACAATATTTCTTTTCCCTTGTTATCTAAGGATCGAAACAAATTTTAATCAAATGATTCCTCGAGGCTCTGCCTCGGGGTTATTCATTTAACGTAGAAACGTATAAATTTAAGGGAGGATCTCATGGAGGATTGTATATATATGAGAAAATTGAAGGGCATTGGAAAATGTATTAAGCCCTCTATAGCTGGGATGGGCTTTTGGTTTTTGATAGAGGAAATTATACCCTTAGGTTTAATTACGTCTTTACGGTATTTAACTGGTCTATTAAAATGTTCTCTCTTAACGAAGATTCACATGGGGAAAGATATCTTCCCTGTGAATGTTACATTCGTCGATCTTTATCTTTTTATCAATCCTTTTTTAAAGCCTTTATCAATATTGTATGGAGCTGTGCCATTGCTACATTTGACAGGAGGAATTTAGTTGTCCTGTTTTAAAGAAACAAATTTTAAGAATAGCTAATTATTAACCTCTACGATTTCTGACCTGCACTTTTAAGGTTAAGACAGATAATATATATTTACGCTAAGTTTAAAACTTGAATCATGAATAACCAATTTGTGTTCGATAGAACCCTCACACATTAAATGTACACGAATTAAACCTGATTTTAATAGTGATCAAAATGAGTTCTATAAAAAAGTACTCTATAGAGTAGCGCAAAGTATAAACAGTGACATAAAAAAAATCACTTATAAAACATTGTTAATTAGTATATTATATATTTTAAAACTCATTAAACAGAGTCAAAATCGGCACAAGGTGTTCGACTGTGATCCCTGACAGCCCACTAAGAAAAACCTCAATGAAAATTGAGGTTTTTTTATACCGAAAACCCAATAAATACAGGCCTTCACTCAAATCCCCACAAACAAGAAATATGCATATTTTTGAAAAGATAACATGCTGTAAATTAGTAGTTTGTGTGTTTTTAGTTTACATCAAAACTTCTATTATTTGTAAAAACACCTAAAAAATTGTGGCACTTTTTTGAGGATTTTCTTTGCTTTAAAAAGTTTAAAAGTTATATTTTAATATGGCAATTCCGGTGTATTGGTATTCGATTATTCAGTATGCTAATAATCTATATTTAGAAATTTTTTAAATACCTAAAAATGCAATTCCCTATCCATTTTTGTAACTTGGATTTTGATATCCTAGTTTTTTTGGAGCGTTGAAGGAGTGGCAATAGCATCCAAAACGCTGTCATTTAAACCATTTTTTAGGGTTGTATTTAACGCGAGAGAGTATTTGGTGAAGCTATTTATTAAAGTGCTTGAAGTAAGGTTTTTGCATAACTTGAAGGTAATTCGCTGTTTTCTAATGTTTTTACAACTTTTTCGATATCATATTTTACACGAATAAATTTGACATTTATACTTTCTTTATTTGAACAGTTGCTTTTTTTATTGATTGTGATTATAGCATAACAACTTTTGATATTACCGTCTTTAGGTTTGCCTACAGAACCGGCATTGATTGCATGATAGTATTTGTTAGTTTGATTTTTACTTTCAATAATTCTATGATAGGGAATGTGCGTATGTCCGCAAACTAAAATATCTGTTCCTGTTTTTTGAAAAATGTCAAGTAGCTCTTTCTCGTCTTTATTTTCAAATAAATATTCTGTATTACTAAATGGACTTCCGTGAACAAATAGCATTGTAAGCATTTGATTGTTTAACGTGAATTCTAGTTTAATGTGAGCTGGTAAATCTGAAAGATACTCAATATTGTTTTTTGCAATCATTTTATAAGCAATAGTAGTAGTGTCACCTACTATTTCGTTTTTGTGAATTTCAACCGCTTTGACATCATGGTTGCCAGCTATGGTTGGAATTTTACGTTTCCTTATTTCATTAATTACAGCATTTGGCCAAATATTATATCCTACTAAATCACCCAAGCAATAGATTGCATCTACTTCATTTTCTTCAATGCTTTTTAATGTTTCCTCGAAAGCAGGAAGATTGGCATGTATGTCAGATATTATAGCAATTTTCATTTAAATTCCTTTTCTCAGACTTTCAGCATAGGCATTTGGCAATGGGCTGTCTTCAACTGCTTTTGCTGCTTTTTCAACATCGTACTCAAAGCGAATAAATTCAGAAGTAATACTATTTTTGTTATTTATAGAACTGTTTTCGTTTATTGTGAGCATAACATATCCGCCTCTTGAGTCACCATCCTTTGGTTTGCCTATTGAACCAATGTTTATAGCATGACGAAAATGATTTTGGCCGTCAACTCCAGAATTTAATATGCGATGGTATGGCTTATGGGTATGTCCAAAACACATGATATCTGCATCGGCATTTTCCATAATACGCAACATGCTTTTTTCATCGCGATCTTCGAAGAGGTACTCATTAATTTTTCTTGGGCTTCCGTGAACCAACAATAAATTTAGTTTGTCGTTATTTAATTGAAATTCTAATTTAATATGAGCAGGAAGTGAACGCAAATACTGTCTTTCATCATTATTAACAATTGAATTGGTATATGAAATAGAAACTGCACCATTGGCTTTTTCATCATCAGTCTTGTAAGCACAACCACAATCATCGCTGGATCTACCAATACCAAAATCATAATTTCCCGCAATGGTTGGAATGCCTCTTTTTCGTATTTCATTTATTACTTCATTAGGCCAGATATTATAGCCAACTAAATCCCCTAAACAATAGATGGCATTGGGTTTTACTTTTTCAACATCTTTAAAGAAAGCTTCCAATGCCGGTAAATTAGCGTGAATGTCACTGAATAATACTATTTTCATAAGACTTTTATTTATTGTTTAAAAATTCCATTATTTCCTGAATGGCTTGTTTTGCATTTCTGTTTATTCCGATTAAAGTTGCTGATGCGTAACCTGTCCATCCGCCGTAGCCGACAAGCCATAATCCAGGAACTTCAATTGCTTTACTTTCTTTGGTTTTTACAATACCTCTTTCATCAGCAGCAACCAACTCTTTTAAGAAGGATGTTGCGTAGCCAAAACCCGTACACCAAATTATAGCATCAAAATCTTCTTTTGTACCATCGGACCAGACAACTCCATTTTCGTAAAGACTTTCAAAGTTCCCACTCGAATTCAGTACACCTCGTGAACGTGCTTCTTTTACAGGAGGAACCATGACTATATTTCCTAAATCGTAATTAGCTGCATTGAATGGAATTCCTTGTTTTTCGGCATTGTATTTGGCGGAAGCTACATTGAACAGATAAAAACCGTCTACTTCATCAGGCAAATACTGAGGTGGTTTTTTGGTAGACCATTTTACATCTGTCACTTTTGATACTTCGGCTACTATTTGTGCTCCCGAATTTCCTTCACCGACTACCAAAACTTTTTTATTTTTGAATGGTTCTGCATTTTATAGTTTGCTGAATGGACTTGAATTCCTTTGAAAGACTCAATGCCTTTTACTTTTGGTATAAATGGATTGCTCCAAGTACCTGTTGCCGCTATAATAGCTTTGGCAAAATAATCTCCTCTGTTTGTACTAATTTTGAATGTTTTATCTTCTGATGTTATTTTTTCTACTGCAATATTACGTTCTATGGGTAATTGATAGTGTTGCTCGTATTGGCACAAATAATCTATTACTTCCTGTTTTAACGGAAATAGATTTTCAGATTTTGGCATTAGCCAACCGGGCAATGAACTGTGCTGTGCCGGTGAAAAAAGTGTCAGGCTATCCCAAGCATTGTGCCAAGCACCACCGCACTGTGGCTGTTTGTCTAAAATGAGGTAATCTAGTTTACTTCGCCGTAAATAATAACCACAAGCCAGGCCACTTTGACCACCACCAACTATAATGACATCATAGATTTTATTCATTTTATTTTGTTGTACTGAATTTTGGAGTGTAACTAATATAAACTAAACCATAATGTACGTCTTGAAAAGAAAATCATTTATCGTAAATGAAGTTATCAGTAAGACAATAAGACATTCTCGAAGAAGCTAGGTTAGCATATTTTATTTGGTTTTATTTCTAAACTATTTTTGTATAGTATTTTTTTCTAAACCAAAAAGCTAAATTGACTAAAGCAATTAATGCCGGAACTTCTACTAAAGGTCCAATAACACCAGCAAAAGCCTGCCCGCTATTGATACCGAATACACCAATAGCTACCGCAATGGCTAACTCGAAATTATTTCCTGTTGCAGTAAAAGCTATTGCAGTTGATTTAGAATAATCGGCACCGAAATATTTACCCACGAAGAAACTTATAACAAACATGATTAAAAAGTAAATCACTAATGGAATAGCAATTCGAACCACATCCATAGGAATTTGAACTATCAATTCTCCTTTTAAACTAAACATTAATACAATTGTAAATAATAGTGCAATTAATGTTATTGGTGAGATAATTGGAACGTATTTGTTTTGAAACCATTCTTCCCCTTTAAGACTAATTAAGGCGTAACGGCTTATAATTCCTAATGCAAACGGAATACCTAAATAAATCCCAACACTTTCTGCAATTTGACCAATACTGATGTTTACTTCAAAACCCTCATAACCAAAATATGGCGGTAAAATTGTAATAAAAAAGTAAGCATATACACTGTATAATAAAACTTGGAAAATACTGTTTAAAGCAATTAAGCCTGCGCCATATTCACGGTTTCCTTCTGCCAAATCGTTCCACACTACTACCATTGCAATACAACGAGCCAAACCAATTAGAATTACTCCAATCATGTATTCCGGATAACCATTTAGGAAGAATAATGCCAACACAAACATTAAAACCGGACCAATAATCCAATTTAATAATAAAGAGGCGCCCAATACCTTAGTGTTTTTAAACACTTCTCCCATTTTGGAATAATTCACTTTAGCCAATGGCGGGTACATCATTAAAATTAATCCAATTGCCAATGGAATATTAGTTGTTCCACTTGAAAATGAATTGATAAAACCACTGCTTGAAGGAATGAAATAACCAACTCCTACACCAATAGCCATGGCAAGGAATATCCAAAGGGTTAAAAATCGATCCAGGAAACCTAATTTCTTTCTTTCTACTACCGGTGCACAATTGTTTGCTGACATAATTATTTTTTTATTTGGGAGAATACATAAAACATTTCGGTTGCAATTTGCAAACTGCGTTCTTCGTATTTTTCTGATTGCTGCGTTGTATTATCAAATGCTTTTGGGTCTTCAAAAGTTATTGGTATGCGTTTTTCTGCTCCGGCAATAAACGGACAACCACCATCAGCCTGCGAGCAGGTCATAATAGCTGCAAATTCACTTTCGGGGTTAAATTCATCGTCATATTTCTTTGAAAAACCAATTACTGGGTGCTCATTTGGAGCGTATTTGATGGCATACACAGGATTATCTCCGCTCATGGCTGTCAAAACATTAAATCCGGAATTTGCTAAAGTTTTTGCCACCATTGGAAATAAAGACGTGGCTTCGGTACCACCTGAATAACAAAACACATTATTAATTTGAAAAAAAGCGGCTGCTGTTTGCGCCCATACTTGAGATAAATGACTTCTTCTTGAATTGTGTGTGCAAATGAAATTAATCCGGATTTGTTTTTGATGATCCACTTTATTTTGAATGTATGCTACTAATGGTTGCAATATTTCTTTGCGTTCGCCTGAAATACTGTTTAGGTTGATGCTTTTTAGATATTCTGCTAAAGCAGGAAATACCTGTGTTTTTTCTGTAATCATCTTATTTTAGTTATTGATTAGACACATTTTAACAACAGTTACCATCCGGAGTGCAGCAAGGTTCATTATTCATATCCGACAATCTTACTTTTTGTTTTTCAGCAGGAATACCACATTGGTCTTGCGCCAGGCAGGCGGTTTGTTTGTTTAGTAATACAAAATCGTTTCCATCAAAATCCAAATCGTATTTGCCGATAGTAGTGTCTTGGTATTCTACTTCAATTTCAAAATCCTCAATACCTAAGATTTTCTCTGATAACTCGATAATGTTTAGTAATTTTTGTGGTTTTAAGCGATGTTCAAAATCATTGGCATCCCATAACTGGAAGTTAACAACGGTTTCTTTACGAACCGTTCCACCACAATCGATAAAGTTTTTGGTTATTAAACCCACTTCGGTTACATGGAAATGTTCTGGCACTGAAGTGCCGTCTGGTAATGTGAAGTTAACTGCTTCAACTGTTTTTAAAATGGTTTTAATTTGTGATAATTTCATAGTGATTTGTATTTATTGTTTAACAACATTCCTTTCTTTTTTTATCAAAGTGTTCAGTAATGTGTTGAAAGAAGCCCTTAATTTTTTCGATGCCCGGCTCGCTGATGCAATAACATATTGAGGATCCTTCAACGTTTCCTTTAATCAAGCCTGCATTTTTCAGTTCTTTCAGATGCTGGGAAACCGTTGGCTGTGCCAAAGGCAATTCGTTTACAATGTCTCCGCAGATACAAGTATCTACTTTAAGTAAATACTCTATAATGGCAATACGAGCCGGATGCCCTAATGCTTTTGCAAGAATTGCTAACCCATTTTGCTCATCTGTAAAGTGGTCTGTTTTAGTTGCTCCCATAGGATTATATTATAATTGAAATAAAGATGTTGATTAGAAAAGCTGCGTCACTAAAAAACAGCTACAATTTTTAGAACGCTGTGAAATAGATATCGATTTATCTAAAGCATTCAGTTTATTAATAAACTCTGCATTATTTTTATAAAGCTCTTTCAAATTTCTTTTTGTCAGTTCGAAGAGCGGTGTAGATTCATCCAAACTAAAGTATCGCCGGTCGTAAACGACAGGTGAATCGTATGGTACAAATCCGGGCAATGTATAGATTATGATCTTTTCAGAACAATCTATTTTATAGAGTTTTCCTTTATACAATCTCCAATCAGTCCTATGTATTCGAATACCCCATATATTTTTACTTTTTTGCTTTATTGAATCCAAGGTTGTATTAATCCAGCTTTCTTTATTCAATTGTTTACATGTGGGTGGATTTGGAAAAATATTGGTCAATATTGAATTTTTAAAGTCGTTGTGCGTTAGATATATACCATTAACGTCACTTTGGCTATTAGCTTCAAAGCAAAAAAGGCAAGATAATATAATGATTAGCTTCCACATAAGAGACATTATTATATTGCAATATTACAATATAATATTTATAAAAAAAAGCAAAGTCACGAAAACTTCACTTTTACAGGAAAATATAGTCCAGCACAACGCATTCCGAATGGCTTTAAAACACCAAAGAATTGTCTCTATCCAAATTTTGTTTATTATGCTAAAGTTGGCATTTGTTTGTCTATTCTTTTGTTTACAGCATTGTTCTTATATTATTTTGAAAAAGATATTGATATAATATAATCCTGTTAGAATAAATACAACACCTGCCACTACACGCATTACTTTTTCAAATTTAGTGATTGCGTTAAAATACATTCCTAATTTTTGAATGCTAAATGCTATAACAAAAGCAAATAGAATTACGGGTAAACCTGTACCAAAAGAAAAAGCAATAGGTAAAGCCAATCCTGATTTTATAGTCATAGGAAGCAACATTCCAAAATAAAGTGCTCCGCTATATGGACAAAAGGCTAAAGCAAACAAAGCACCTAATAAAAATGAACCTAACAATCCTTTTGTCTTGAATTTATCTGATAATTTATCCGTTATATTTCCTCCTTTGATGAAGTTGAACTTAATAACATCTAGCATTACCAGACCTAAAATGATTAAAACAAAACCAATGTATTTTTCGCCATTTCCTTGAAATAATTTGGCAACTTGAAATTTACTTGCCCCAAAATAAATAATGGCTGCTAAAGCCGTGTAGGAAAACATTCTGCCTAAAGTGTATAAAAAACCACTCAACAACACTTTCTTTTTACTATCAATAGTTTTGGCAATAAAAGCAGTTGCAGTAATGTTGGTTGCCAACGGACAAGGTGCAATAGCAGTGAGTAACCCCAATGTTAGTGCGGCTAACATTGGGGTTTCTCTGTTTTGAGCTAAATCATTTAACCATTCCATATTAAGACTTTAAAAACAGTTGGATTTCTTTTTTTAGTTCTTTTTTAAATTTAGCTTCATCGCCTGCATTCATAAAAGCAAAATCGGTTAAATCTTTTTTCTTTCCTGTTTTGGGATTGTAAAGGAATAATGCTGTTCCGATGGCTTCAAATTGAGTTGCTTTTTTCTCATTTTTTTCATCATCAACATTTACTAAAGAAAATGGAATGGCCGAAAAATCTTTCAATGTTAATCGAGCTAGTTTTTCTATTTTATTGCAAGTCATACAACGATGTTCCGAATGAAATTGAATGATTTCGATTGTTGCTTTTGCTGTTGTGGTTTTAGCTGTAGCTTTTTTTGTTTGCGAGTTTCCGTTGCAAGAAACAAATAACAATAGAAATGTTGCAATTGCTGATGTTAAGATTCTTTTGTTCATTTTTTTATATTAGTTAGTTCCATATTTATTTATAATTGCCAATTGTCCTGCGTGGTAAGCAGTATGTGAAACAATTCTGCCGAATGCTTCTGCTTTAGTTTTTGTGCCGAATTCTTTTGTTGTTATTGTGGTTTCCCAATCTTCATCAGTTTGTATTGCTATAATTTCTTTTAGCTTTTCAAATGAAAGTGTTACATATTCTATCAAGCTATCTAAATCTGTCCATTCGCCACTATCAAATTTCTCAATGACCGTTTTTGCTACGACTTTTACATCGGGAGCACCAAAAACATTTTTAGCAAACAATAGTTCTACATCGCCTATATGACGAATGAGAAACCCAACACTATTTACTGAGGGCACTAATTTTTTTGGCAAATCAGTTATCGTTATATTTTCTAATTGGTTAGAAAAACGTGTTCGTGCTTCCATCCAAAGTTCTAAAAAAAGCGTTGTTTTAGTTTTCATTTTTATAATATGATATTAAATAAATAGCCCGAAATAATGATACAAATGGTTACTACAGCAAAGAATATAGCAATCAGTTTCCAAGTCATTACTTTTTTAAGCATTGTAGCTTCGGGAATTGACAGGCCAACTACTGCCATCATAAACGCAATAGCCGTTCCGATGGGAATTCCTTTTTGAACAAATACCTGAATAATGGGTAACACTCCTGCTGCATTACTGTACATTGGCACACCTAAAATTACAGCAATAGGAACTGCAAACGGATTGTCTTTACTGATATAAGCTTCAAAAAATCCTGTTGGAATAAATCCATGCATTAATGCTCCAATACCAATACCGATGATAATGTAGATGAAAACACCTTTGATAATTAACCAAGCTTCATGAAAGATTAAAGGTAAACGCTGTGTGAATGTTTGTTTTTCTTCTTCCAAATCGCCTTCTTTTTCGGCATTTGCTAAAATGTTTTGTACCCAAGGCGAAAGGTGTTTTTCTAATTTTAGTTTTCCCAAAATAAAACCACCAATCATCCCTAATAAAATGCCACTTATGGCATAGATAAGCGTCGCTTTTAAACCAAACATTCCTATAAACATGGCTATTGCTACTTCGTTTACTAATGGTGATGTAATTAAAAAAGCAAAGGTTACACCCAATGGAATGCCACCCTTTACAAAACCAATAAATAATGGAACTGAACTGCACGAGCAAAAAGGAGTTATAGCTCCAAAGGTCGATGCAAATAAATATTCTAGCCCATAAAGCTTGTTTCGAGAAAGGTAATTCCTGATTCTATCAACAGGGAAATAGGAATTAACCATTCCCATTATGGTAGTAATCAAAAATAATAAGATTAGAATTTTAATTGTATCGTAGACAAAGAAATTTAGCGCATCGCCGAGTTTGCTTCCTTGTGCAATTTGAAATACGGTAAAAATTAACCAATCGGCTAAGTTTTGTAACCAATCAAACATGATTTTCTATTTTAATTAACAACAACTTGAAGAAGAACAACATCCGTCATCATTCCCTTTAGCAGAAGCAGCATTCCCTTTGGTTGGAAAACCTTTTTCTGCCCAACGAATCATTCCGTGTTGCATGTTTAACACATTTTCATATCCGTGATTTACTAAAAAACCTGCCGCTCTCAAACTACGACCACCACTTTTGCAAACCACAACTACTTTTTTATCTTTTGGGATTTCTTGAAAACGCTCTTCAAATTGCGTTAATGGAATGTGCATGATATTTGGCACATCGTAAGCCAATTCAGCTACTTCGTCATTTTCTCTAACATCTACTAACAATGCACCTTCCTTAATCCATTCCTGAGTTGTAGTAGGGCAAATTTCTTTTACTAAAGTTTGATTTTCCATTGCTCTATTATTTTAAAAATTCTTTGATTTCATCAATTTGAGCGATTCTGCCTTTTACTTTTATCACTTCGTCAACCAGCAACACAGGCGTAGTCAGCACATTGTATTTCATCATTTCCTCGATGTCTTCAATTTTAATGATTGTTGCTTCAATGCCCAATTGTTTTACTGCTTCTTCAGCATTGTGGAGGGTTGTTTTACATTTAGGGCAACCTGGCCCGAGTATTTTAATTGTTTTCATTTTTACTTTATTTAAGTGGTTTCCTATTCGTAAAAATACGAATAGGGAAATTAAATTTTTTTAGGTTAATAATTTGTTCATCAGGCTTTTGGCTAACGTCCAATTTTCTCTATTGATACAATACTTTACAGTTGGTGGCGTTATAGTTCCCTGTATTAATCCCGCATCTTTTAACTCATTTAAGTGTTGCGATAAAGTTGACTTAGCAATCGGTAATTCTTCTGCCATATCTCCATGATAGCAACAAGATTGCGAGTTTAACAGTTCTAAAATTGCTACTCTGACAGGATGGCTTAATGCCTTTGCAAAACGAGCAGTATCTATTTGGCTAGTGCTGAAATAATTGTCTTTAGTGGTGTTCATTATTTGAATGCTTTCTGTTCGTAAAGTTACGAATAGTATTTTGATTTGATCGCATACTTATAACTAAAAAGTGCCTGAAAATTTCAGGCACTTTAAGAACTAAAAATTATCGAGATAAAGCAAGTTAGCTTTTTTTATTAGCACAACATGATTTTTTATCTTTAGTACAAGCTTTCATTTCTTCTACTGTACACGTTTTCTTGTCTTTAGCACATTTTTTATCTTTTGTGCATGCTTTCATTTCAGCAGCAGTACATGTTTTTTTGTCTTTACTGCTTCCTTTTTTTTCTTGAGCACTTACATTCATTGCAAATAAAAATGTTAATGCTACGATTGAAACTATTTTTTTCATTTTATATGTTTTTAAATTATTGTAAACTTTTGATGTGTGTTGTTTTACGATACTAAAAACATATTTTCTGGTGGCTGCCATATAGCACTATTATATTTGTCAATAAGATTATTGTTGTATAGGACGTTTATACGCCTTTCAAATGATATAAAATTTTTGGGTACAGTATAATTACTATTGAAAACAATAAAAGACCCACTACTAAAATTTAAAGTGAGAATACATTTTTGTTTTGGGCAACCAGTTGAAGCGTCCTTCTTAGATTTACTTTCTCCGCATGAATTATTACACTTTTCAGACAGGTGCATTTTTATAACCCTAACAGTCGGTAACGATGTCAGAATTGAAAAATAGGACACTATAATAATTGCGAATATTTTCATTGGCCCAAATTTATGTATTTAAAATGAATAATATCCTAAATCAATAATTCAGTTATAATAAAGTCAAAAGATATCCCAGTAGAGAGTCTCCCAAGACTATGAATGCACTATTGATTTTTTTAAATCCAAATATCAAAATGATGCTTAGTAGGCTTTTAGAACTATAACTTTTTGAGGTTTTCCACCTTGGTAAATGTTGCTTTTTGGTTTAGAAAAAAATGCGACACTAAAATGCCCGTAAAAAAACATCCTTATAATCAGATATGTCAAAAATTAGTATTCCTTAATATACTATTACATTTGTTTTATAGTATTTTTACTTTTCAAAAAATCATCCCAATGCACGAACCTATTAAAAAATTATTTTCTTCTTTTTCAAACTCACTTATAGATGATATAGAAAAAAATGCTGTAATTCAGGAATCTAAGGCTGGTGATATTTTAATGCGAACAGGGCAATATATCAAAAGCACCGTATTAGTCATCAGCGGTAGAATAAAGATCTATAGAGAAGATGATAACGGTGGAGAGTTTTTCATGTACTACTTGCAACCCGGGCAGGCTTGTGCCATATCGATGATTTGTGCTACTAAAAATGAAACTAGCCAAATCATGGCTAAAGTGGTTGAAGATGCGGAACTAATTATGATACCGCTACCCTTAATGGATAAATGGATGATGCAACACCGCAGTTGGTATGAGTTTGTAATCGAAACTTATCGCAGCCGATTTGAAGAAGTCTTAGACGTAGTAGATAATATTGCTTTTAAAGCTATGGATGAACGATTAGTTTTTTATTTAAAACGACACAGGGAAGTCAGTAATACCAAAGTACTGAACCTATCCCATCAGGAAATTGCAATAGAACTTAATACTTCAAGAGAAGTAATTTCACGATTATTAAAAAAAATGGAGCAAGGAGGCTTGTTAAAACTACACCGTAATCAAATAGAACTGCTGAAGTAATCCTCTGTGATAAAAGTAACAGTGAACCGCTATATTTTGCGATAAGTTTGCCTTAAATTTATCCAAAGCATCAGTCATTATTGGAATTTCTTTAGGTTTAATAGGCGGTGGCGGTAGCATTCTTACTGTGCTATTTTTAAAATAAATCCTGAAAATGCAACTAGTTATTCCCTGTTTATTGTAGGTGCTACGGCTATGGTAGGAGCTTACAGACACTATAAATTAGGGAGCCTCAAAATCAAATATCTAAAAAAATAAATGGCTCCAAACTAGAGCCTGCCTTTGGTTGGTTTTAATTATGTTATCTCATAGTAAAATAAATTTTATTCTAATGATCTCATGCTGTGTAATTTATATCACTAAGTAAGAATAGTAAGCAGTAAAAATGTCCTGTATAAAATTACCGAAGACGAAAAAGGCGACAAAATTCCTAACCTAACATTGAATTATAATATTTGCCAAGCAGTACCTCCACAGCCAACTCCTGACTTTATTAAAAATAGCCCGCTACGAGAACTTAAAATTCCTTTCAATTTCAGGTAGATTTTTTTTACAGATATGTAACTAATATCACAAACTATAAGAAGTATAGGTTTTAATTTTACAAAAAAATTAAGAACAATGTTCACATACATAAAAAACATACTATCGCAAAAATGCCCACGATGCCATGAAGGAGAATTATTCACTGAAAAATGGTATAAATTAAATAATAATAAAATGAAACCAAACTGCAGTGTTTGTGGACAACGAACAGAATTAGAACCCGGTTTTTATCACGGTACCGGTTATGTAAGTTATGCACTTACAGTAGGGTATTCCATAATTATATTCATCTTATGGTTTGTAATCACGGATATCGGCATCAAAGACAAAAGGATATTTTGGTGGCTTGTTATCGATGTAGTTACCTTAATAGCATTACAACCCTGGCTCATGAGAATATCAAGAGTCTTATGGTTATCATGGTTTTTCCATGATGATGACCACCTGCATGCAAGCCAAAATGAAACTATAAAAAGAGATGTCGAAAAATTAGAGACAATAAATGCAAGCAGCAAATAAGATAGAAACTAAAATCTAAATAAGATGAAAATAGAACAAATATACACTGGTTGTTTAGCACAAGGAGCTTATTACATCACTGCTAATGGCGAAGCTGCCATAATCGACCCGCTTAGAGAAACACAACCCTATCTTGATCGGTTAGAACGTGATGGTGTGACTTTAAAATACATTTTTGAAACACATTTTCATGCTGATTTTGTTTCAGGACACATCGATTTAAAAAACGAAACCGGAGCACCTATCATCTATGGTCCAAATGCGGTATGCGAATTTGATTGTGTATCAGCAAAAGACGGGCAGGAATTTAAACTAGGCAATGTAAAAATAAAAGTTTTACATACACCAGGACATACTATGGAAAGCACCTGTTTTTTACTGATTGATGAAAACGGAAAAGACACAGCGCTATTTTCAGGGGACACACTATTTATTGGTGATGTGGGCAGACCAGATTTAGCCCAAAAAGCAGCGAACATGACAAAAGAACAATTGGCAGCCACTTTATTCCATTCCTTGCGAGATAAAATAATGATTTTAGACGATGATGTTACAGTATATCCTGCACACGGAGCTGGCAGTGCCTGTGGTAAAAACATGAGTAAAGAAACCGTCTCAACTATTGGAGAACAAAAGCGATTAAATTATGCGCTAAGAGCTAACATGACTGAAGCTGAATTCATCAAAGAAGTTACCGATGGTTTACTGCCTCCACCTGCTTATTTCGGAATGAACGTAGCCATGAATAAAAAAGGATATGAAAGTTTTTCTTCAGTATACAATAACGGAATGAGAGCCATTCACGCAGAAGAATTTGAAATAGTAGCCGAAGAAACCAAAGCTTTAATTCTCGATACCCGTAATAATGATGTTTTTTCAAAAGGGTTTATTCCACAGTCAATCAATATTGGTATTGATGGCGATTTTGCTCCATGGGTAGGGGCATTGATTGCCGATGTAAAACAACCTATACTAATCGTTTGCGAAGCGGGTTTTGAAAAAGAAACGGTTACCCGTCTAAGCCGTGTTGGATTTGATAATTTAATCGGACACTTAAAAGGGGGCTTTTCAGCATGGCAAAAAGCAGGAAAGGAAATAGATACGGTAAACAGGATTTCGGCAGAGCAATTTGCCAATGAAGTAAAAATTGGGGAAAGCAAAGTAATTGATTGCCGAAAAGAAAAGGAATATGAGGCAGAGCATTTGGAAGATGCGTATAGCAAACCTTTAGCATACATCAATGAATGGGTAAAAGACATCAATCCTGAAGAACATTTCTACTTGCATTGTGCGGGTGGCTATCGCAGTATGATTGCCGCTTCTATTTTAGAATCCAGGGGGTATAGAAATTTCACTGAAATTGCCGGAGGGTTTAATGCTATAGCAGAAACCAAACTTCCCACCACCGATTTTATTTGTCAAAGTAAAACTTTAAACTAATCAACCAATTTTTAAAAACTAAAAAAATGTTCGAAATACTCAAAAAAATGTTTTCAAATAAAGAAGACAGCAAATTATCCCAAATAGTAAATGATGGGGCATTTCTGGTAGATGTACGTTCACCTTTAGAGTTTTCCTCCGAAAAGGTAAAAGGCTCGGTAAACATTCCGGTAGATCAAATCCAAAATCACCTGGCTAAATTCAAATCCAAAAAGAACATTGTTGTATTTTGCAGAAGCGGTGCCCGAAGTAGTCAGGCAAAAGCCATTTTAGAACGAAATGGAATTACAAATGTGACCAACGGCGGTACCTGGAAGAATGTCGGGGCACTTTTAACAAAATAAAAAAAGAAATCATGAAAAAAAACATGGGAAGAACAGACCAGCTAATCCGAATTGTGTTAGCTGTCGTAATGGTAATTTTATATTTTACCAATACCATTAGCGGAACAGCCGCAATTGTTTTGGGAGCTTTAGCTGTGATTTTTGTATTGACCAGCTTCATTAGCTTTTGTCCGTTATATATTCCATTTGGCATCAATACATGGTCTAATAAAAAGAAATAAAATAATGGAACAACAAATTATCGTTGAAAATATTAAATGTGGAGGTTGCATGAATAGCATTCAAACCGCCTTATTAAAGTTAGACAACATAGAGAAAGTGGTTATCGACAAAGAGACAGAAACTATTACTATAACTGGTGATATAGAAAAAGTCATAGTAGTAAGCAAACTCAATGAGTTAGGCTATCCCGAAAAAGGCGATAATTCAATGCTAAAAATAGCAAAGTCTTATGTAAATTGTGCTATTGGAAAAATGAGTTAAGATGAAACAAATCCTATTTACAAACTGGCATACCATGCGTTGGCTCAGATTGGGACTCGCGCTTTTTCTGTTCTTTCAGGCATACACTACACACGAATGGTTTTTTATAGCTTTTGGAGTATTCTTCTTAGCCCAAGCTATTTTTAACTTAGGTTGCGGTGCAAACGGTTGTCAGGTTTCCTATACTAAAAAAGATAAAGATGAATGATTCATTTCAGGATATTATAAATTCCGACAAACCGGTTTTACTCGATTTCTATGCTGCCTGGTGTGGCCCTTGTCAAATGTTAGGGCCCATCCTCAAACATGTAAAAGACAGTTTGGGCGACAGAATTACAATTATTAAAGTTGATGTCGATAAAAATGAAGAAGTAGCAGCTAAATATCGGATTAAAGGAGTGCCAACGATGATGCTATTTCAAAATGGTGTACAACTATGGAGACAATCCGGAGTATTATCTAAAGAAGAGATTATTGAGGTTGTTTTTAAATTTAGTAACTAAAGAAATACGAAAACAAAACTATAAAGGAACATCAATATAAAAGTGTTTTTTATGGCAGAGTTTATTTAAAAAAACAAACTACTATAGATTATGAAAAAGAACTTAGCAATTCTAATTTTAGGATTGATTTTTATTTCCTGCAATAATAAAGCGGAAGAAAAAAAAATTAAAAAAAATACAGAGAAATATACCATGAAATCAATGGAAGTTAATGATGCCAGGGTTTCTTTGAAATTAAATCCAATGCAAAAACAGCATCAATTAATGAATATGCGAAGTCATGTAGAAGCAGTACAAAAAATTGTTTCACTTCTTGCTGTTGACAAATATGATGAAGCATCAGTAATTGCTTATGAAAAATTAGGAACAACAACTCAAATGAAATTAATGTGTGCTTCCTTTGGAAATGAAGATTTTGAAAATTTAGGGTTGGAATTTCATAAAAGTGCCGACAAAATGAGTGAGATATTTAAAGCCAAAAACAAACAAAATTCGTTAAATGCACTATCTAATACTATGAATTATTGTGTTCAATGCCATGCAACTTATAAACAATAAAGAAACTATGATGAGTGGATTACTATTTAATGTGTTTATAAAATCACCAAAAAATGAAAGCCTTTTGGAACGAACGATATGCAAATAAGGAATATGCTTATGGCATAAAACCCAATGAATTTTATAAAGACCAGCTAAGCCAAATTCCAAAAGGGAAAATCTTATTTCCGGCAGAAGGCGAAGGCAGAAATGCGGTATATGCAGCACTACAAGGATTTGAAGTCTTTGCCTTTGACATGAGTGAAGAGGGTAAACAAAAAACCGGGCAACTGGCTTTTGAGAATAAAGTAACAATCGACTATGAAGTCGCTTCAGTAGATGAAATAACCTATCCTCAAGATTATTTTGATACTATAGTTTTTGTCTTCGTTCATTTTCCGCTTAATGCTAGAAACCAATACTATCAAAAATTACTGTCCTATCTAAAACCTAATGGTGCTATCATTTTCGAAGCCTTTGGCAAAGCACAAATTCACCTCAACTCGGGCGGCCCAAAACAAGAAGATATGCTATTTTCAGAAGATGAAATAAAAAATGACTTCAAAAATATCGATTTTATAACTATAGAAACAGCCGACATTAATTTAGATGAAGGTGTTTTTCATCAAGGTAAAGCCAATGTCGTTCGTTTTTTAGGCACAAAAAAATAAGAAGAATAAACCTTATTTTTTTTCTCAAAAAAGCAAAAGTAATAGTCCCTTCTGTGACTTAAGTTACCTATAGACCTTAAATTTACTCATACATTTGAAAAAATAATTTTAGTATGGATGTTGAAATATTAGCTCGTATTCAATTCGCTTTCACTGTTGGATTTCATTATATCTATCCACCTTTAAGTATAGGCTTAGGTTTTATTATGGTCATCATGGAAAGCTTGTATCTCAAAACCGGAAATAAAGACTATGAAATTTTAGCACGTTTTTGGACAAAGATCTTTGCACTAACCTTTGGTATCGGCGTAGCAACCGGGATTGTAATGGAATTTGAATTTGGAACCAATTGGGCAACCTATTCCAAATATGTTGGCGATATTTTTGGAAGCGCTTTAGCTGCGGAAGGTATCTTCGCTTTTGCCTTAGAAAGTGGCTTCCTCGGAATCCTTTTATTTGGTTGGAATAGGGTCAGTCCAAAAGTACACCTTATGGCAACTATCGGGGTATTTTTAGGTTCTATGTTTTCTGCCGTTTGGATTGTGGTGGCTAACAGTTGGCAACAAACACCCGCTGGGTATCATATCGTAGGCACCGGATTGAATGCTCGCGCTGAAATAACCGACTTTTGGGCTATGGTTTTTAATCCGTCAAGTATGGATCGATTAATTCACACATGGCAAGGAGCCATACTCGCTGGAGCCTTTATGGTATTAAGTGTTCATGCCTATTATATTCGAAGACAACGATATGTTGAAATATCTAAAAAAGCATTCAAAATAGCCTTAATAGTAGCAATAATAGTTTCGGTAAGTCAATTGTTTTCAGGACATAGTTCTGCTGAAGGTGTTGCCAAAAATCAACCGGCTAAATTAGCCGCTTTTGAAGGACATTTTGAAAAATCTGCTCCGGCCGATTTATATCTCTTCGGTTATGTAGACAAAGAAAAACAAAAAGTCACTGGACTAAAAATACCAGGCGGTTTGTCTTTTTTGGTCAGTCAAAAATTTGACACACCGGTTACAGGTTTAAATGCATTTCCTGTTGAGGACAGGCCTGGGCAAATAAACGCTGTTTTTCAATTTTATCA
This sequence comes from Flavobacterium piscis, assembly GCF_031457575.1. Classification (GTDB taxonomy): domain Bacteria; phylum Bacteroidota; class Bacteroidia; order Flavobacteriales; family Flavobacteriaceae; genus Flavobacterium; species Flavobacterium piscis_A. The sequence goes on from NZ_JAVDWQ010000006.1 coordinate 127,978, forward strand.
CATCATGATTTCGATTGGGATTTTGCTTATTCTGCTATCGTTATATGGCTGTTTTTTATGGTGGAGAGGAAAATTATTCGAAACCAAATGGATATTGTGGATTTTCTCATTTTCTGTATTATTACCTCAAATTGCCAATCAGGTAGGCTGGTTTTCTGCCGAAATGGGAAGACAACCTTGGGTAGTTTACGGATTACTCCGAACCAGTAAAGCTTTTTCTTTGGCAGTTTCTGCCCATCAGGTGTTATTTTCGCTTATACTGTTTTTCTTCGTTTATCTGATTTTATTCTTATTATTCATTTATCTGCTAAATAAGAAAATAAAAAACGGTCCTTATGACGAACACAATACCACCGAAAGACCATTTCAAAAAGAACTCACACAATCTATAATTGGTAAATAGTATGGAAACATTTTTAGGTATTGATTATCCAACCTGGTGGTTTATAATTGTAGGTGGTTTATTTTCAGGCTATGCCATTTTAGATGGTTTTGATTTCGGCGCAGGTGCCTGGCACTTATTTTTCAAAAAAGAAGAAAGCCGCAGGATAGCACTAAACGCAGTAGGCCCAGTTTGGGATGGCAATGAAGTTTGGTTAGTAATTGGTGGTGCTGCCTTGTTTGCTGGTTTTCCAATTATGTATGCCACATTGTTTTCGGCTATGTATACTCCGTTCATATTGTTTCTGATGTTCATCATTTTCAGAGCCATATCAATCGAATTCAGAAGCAAAGAAAAAATGTTATGGTGGCGCAAAATGTGGGACATCGCTTATAGCGTTTCCAGTATCATGTTGGCATTTTTGCTTGGGGTTGTTTTGGGTAATGTTCTAGCGGGATTACCACTAGATAAAAACTTTGAATACAAAGGCGGGCAATTACTAGATTTCTTAAACCCTTATGCCTTGATGGTTGGTTTTACCACACTATCCCTTTTTATGACCCATGGAGCCATTTACTTGCTTATGAAAACGGAGGGGCGTTTATATACTAAGCTCACTATTTTGCTTAAAAATGCGATGATATTTTTCATTGTGAGTTACAGCATTACAACGCTTTATTCTCTTATCTACATTCCACATCTTTCAGATATGTTCAAAAGCAATCCACTACTTTTTTCAGTACCGGTTTTTGCCTTCTTAAGTATATTTAACGTACCCCGTTTGGCAACCAAAAGAAAGTTTGGTTTGGCATTTCTGTTTTCTGCAATAACCATCGCTTTATTATTTGCTATAGTAGCCATAGAGCTCTATCCAACCTTATTAATTTCAACCATCAGTCCCGATTATAGTATTACTATTTACAATGCAGCCTCTTCTCAAAAATCATTGGGTATTATGCTTATTATAGCAGCTATTGGAACACCGTTAGTTTTGGGGTATACCCTATTTGTCTATACTACTTTCAGAGGAAAGGTAACCATAGACGAAACAAGTTATTAATTTTTTTAATCATTAAATCATGTCAGATAAACACAAATACCAGGTAAAATTAAACTGGATAGAAGATAGAAAAGGAACACTACAGTCCGATGTTTTAAATACCAAAATTGAAGTAGTAACACCTCCCGAATTCCCAAAAGGCATTCCCGGATTATGGTCGCCCGAACACTTATTCGTGGCCTCGGTTAACAGTTGTTTTATGACAACATTCTTAGCCGTTGCCGAAAATTCTAAACTGGAATTCACAAATTTTGAATGCAATGCTATTGGAACATTAGACAGAATGGAAGGTAAATTTTGCATCACCGAAATAACGCTTTCACCTATCCTTACTATTAAAGACGAAACATTCAGGGACAAAGGAATCCGCGTGATGGAAATGAGTGAAAAAGCTTGTCTTATTTCAAACTCAATCACTTCTAAAGTGATTTTACAACCCGAAGTTAGAATCGAGCCTTAATTATAAATATTCAGATATGGAAAAGCTAATCTTTGGCATTATACTATTACACCTGGTAGTGGGTTTCGGATGGTTATTCTACAAATTTGAAATTCAAAAAAAGAAACCTAAAAAATAATAGTGTAGGCCCATGAAAATAAAAGCACTTCATAATTAGCACCTATTTAATACTGCACTATTGACCATTCCTACTTTAAAAGTAGTCAAAAGTCAACTAGGGTGTAAAATGCAAATGCCAAAAGGATCAGAAAGGGAGTACATTTTAAATTTCAATTTTAACACTGGACGGCTTAAATAAATCAAAAAAAGTTTCAATGATAAGTTTTAGCAGCAGTCTTATTTCTATCAAATGGTGATACTCAAGTGCAAAAAAATAACACCAAATAAAAAAGCGAGAACAAAAATAACCTGCTCGGCTAAAGAAAATAAAAATGCTCTAAAGAAATCAGGCTGTTGCGTTAAATAGTTTTATGTTCATAAGTTCATTAAAGAAGTGTCTTAGTAATAAGGCACTTCTTTTTTTTTTACAGATTACTTTTGAATGTGATAAATATCACTTCTATTGGTGAATCGTTGTAATACCTTTACAATCAGGGCTTATTTCCTAAATAATAATAACACACAACTTAAAAAACACTAAGTATGGAATCAATCGAACAACAAGTAGTCTCAATGCCCAGAATTGGGGATAAGGCACCCGAATTTAAGGCAATAACTACACAAGGAGACATTAATTTTCCTGCTGATTACAAAGATAAATGGATTATTTTCTTTAGCCATCCTGCCGATTTTACACCTGTATGCACCTCTGAATTTATGACATTTGCCAAAAGGGAACCTGAATTCACGGCGCTTAACTGTCAATTAGTAGGGCTTTCCATCGATGGATTATACAGCCACATTGCCTGGTTAAGAACCATCAAGGAGAAGATTGAATTTAAGGGAATGAAAAATATTGAGGTAAAATTTCCATTAATCGAGGATATAACTATGGAAGTGGCAAAAAAATACGGTATGATTCAACCTGGTGAAAGTGCTACTAAGGCTGTAAGAGCCGTCTTCTTCATCGACCCAAAAGGAATGATACGCGCGATTATTTACTATCCGCTTTCAATGGGCAGAAATTTTGACGAATTAAAAAGAGCCCTGATTGCAATGCAGACTGCAGATACCTACAATATTGCAACTCCAGCCGATTGGAATCCAGGCGATGATGTAATTGTACCAACAGCTGGTTCTTGTGGTGTTGCCAAAGAAAGAATGGAAGACAAAGAGGAAATGACCTGCTATGACTGGTTTTTCTGTACCAAACCATTGCCTGTCGAAAAGGTGAAAACAAAATAATTAAAAACAACAATCATGTCAAAACCACATATAGTTATCCTGGGTTGCAATTTTGCCGGACTAACCACAGCAAGATACATCCATGCTGTCGTTAAAGACAAAGCAGATATTACGATAATAGACCGAAAATCACTGCTCACCTTTGTACCCAATATCCCCATGCAGATTTTGGCAAATGTTAATCCTGCAATTGACCTTCAATTCAAATTCATGTCTTTTTTAGAGCATGATGGCAGCGAATTCATTCAGGCAGAAGTAACCACTATTGACCCGGAAACTAATACAGTTTTTTATCAGCCAAACGAACGTTTAGGCCATCCGGTTCGCAAACTGCAATACGATTATTTGGTTGTAGCACTTGGTAATCGCCTGGCATACGATAAAATTGAAGGGTTTAATGAAAATGGCCATAGCGTAACCGATGTGTTTCTTGGGAATCGTTTACGCAATTATTTGCACAAAGAGTATAAAGGCGGCCCTATTGCTATTACTTCTGATATTTTTCATCAGGGCAAAAGCGATAAATTACCACCAAATTTACCGATTGCCTTAACAGCTTGCGAAGGCCCGCCTGTCGAGATGGCTTTTTCATTAGCACATTGGTTAGAAAAACAAAACAAAGGAAATGCAGCAACCATATTCTTATCTACTCCGGCCAAAGTAATTGCAGAAGATGCCGGTGAAACAATACTCAATCAACTCCTGCCAATGATGGGTAAAATGGGCTACAATTATCAGGCAAATACCAAAGGCATCAAAAAAGTGCATAAAGGCGGCATCGAATTCAATGACGGTTCAACGCAAGAAGCCGAAGTAGCCATATTGTTCCCGGACTGGCAAGCGCATGATTTCTTAAAAGAGCTGCCTTTTACTGATGATATGGGTTTTGTAATCACCGATTTATATATGCGCAATCCCGATTATCAAAATATTTTTGCAGTAGGCGACGCAGCATCCATTACGGTTCCAAAAATTGGTTCATTAGGGCACATGGAGGCAGAAGTTTTAGCCAAGACTTTAGGAAAAGAATTAGGTATCATTAAAGGCGATATTGCCCCTATGGAATTCGAATTACTTTGTATGGGAGATATGGGGGGCATAAAAGGATTTTATATGCGTACCAATGAATGGTGGGGCGGAAAAGAAAGTCATTTAGAAATGGGAGTGACACCTTATGCGCTCAAAATGGGCTTCAAGAAAATGTATTATACTCTTGGGGGTAAAATTCCACATTGGGGTTTGGCATTAAGCGAAATTGTTGGCGACCATACAGTTATTTAAGGCCTGATAAATAATTTGTAGTATAGATTTTATAAGATTTTAAAGAGTGTCTGTATCATCAGGCATTCTTTTTTTTGCTGTGTGACAATAGTTACTGACCAAAGAAAATGGCAAGCCTAACTTTGCTTCATCATTCAGAAAAATAATTATGAAACATCAATTTCTTATCACTATCGGAATTTTCAGCTACTCTCTTTTGGGTTACAGTCAAGATACTATTACTATAACTAAAAAGGACCTGCTCGAAAAAGTTTCTGAAGCCAATTTGCAAATCCAATTGGGGCAAAAGAGCTATCAAGCTGCCAAAGCTGAGTACCAAGAATCCAACGCACTTTTTTTGCCCAACATTACAGCAAGTCACACTGCCATTTCGACCACTAATCCTTTAATGGCTTTTGGTTCCAAACTAAATCAGGAAATTTTAACAGCATCCGATTTCAATCCGGCACTATTGAATGACCCGGCAAAAACCCAAAACTTTGCGACAGTCATTAGTGTGCAACAACCGCTGCTGAATGCGGACGGACTCTACGAAAGAAAAGCTGCTAAAGCTAAAATGCAAGCTTATCAACTGCAAACAGAACGTACCAAAGAATACATCCAATTAGAAGTGAGTAAAGCCTACATGCAATTGCAGTTGGCATATAAAGCAGTTTCTGTCTTAACCACAGCAACAACAACGGCCAAAGCGAACCTAAAATTGGTAGCCAATTATTTCAAACAAGGGTTGGTGCAAAAAACAGATGTTTTGAACGTGCAAATTCGGGTTAATGAGGTTTCCAATCAATTGCAATATGCTAAAAGCAACATTCAAAATGCCTCAGATTATTTGGGTTTCCTCTTAAATGAGGACGTCAAAAACAAAACATACAAACCTTCGGAAGAGCTGGAAAATTCAATTACAGTAACCGCTATAGCAACGGAGGTTCCCCAAAACAGAAAAGACATTCAGGCGATGGTACAATCCACATCGGCATACCAAAAAATGTATTTGTCAAGCAAAATGAATTTCTTACCAAGACTGAATGCCTTTGGGAGCTATGAATTGTATGATCAAACATTATTTGGCACCAAAGCCAACGGATATGTAGTCGGAGCACAATTATCCTGGAATGTATTTAACGGCTATAAATCCATCGGTAAAATGGCCAAAGCAAAAGCTGATTTTCAAAAAGCAGCTCTGGAAAGCGAACAATACAAAAAACAAAGTCAATTAGAAGTAAATAAGACCAATCGCCAATTACAGGATGCTGAAAACAAAGTAAAACTTTCGCAATTAGCTTTCGAACAATCACAGGAAGCCTACCGAATCCGTCAAAACCGTTTCGCACAAGGCTTGGAAAAAACTACCGATTTATTGCAATCGGAAACCCAAATGATCCAGAAAGAACTAGAACAGCTGCAAACGGTGTTCGAATATAATTTTACCAAACAGTATTTACAATTTTTAACCAATTAATCATGAAAAAGATATATATACCACTACTTACAATCGGATTAGCCTTGATAGTTTCTTGTTCAAAAGAAAAGAAAGAAGTAGCCAATAACGAACCGGTAATTGCAGTGAAAGTTAGCAATATCGCAGCAAATACTAATGGTGAATTTATAACAGCAAGCGGAAAAATAGAAGCCGAAAACAGTGCCAACGTCAGCACCCGAATGATGGGATATGTGACAAAGGTTCATGTTAAAGTAGGGCAAAAAGTAGCAGCTGGCCAACTCCTGGTAAGTATCAATAACACTGATTTACAAGCCAAAAAAGCACAAGTGGATGCGTCAATTCTACAAGCTACGGCGGCGTATAATAATGCTAAAAAAGATTTCGACCGTTTTACGGCTTTATTCAACCAACAAAGTGCTTCCCCAAAAGAATTAGACGATATAACCTCTCGTTACGAAATGGCAAAAGCCGGTTTAGAAGGAGCCAGACAAATGCGTAATGAAGTTATGGCACAATTCTCTTACTCCAACATTACCGCGCCATTCTCAGGAGAAGTGACCAATACCTTTGTCAAAGAAGGCGATATGGCGAATCCGGGTATGCCTTTAGTAAGTATTGAAGGTGCTTCACATTTACAAGTAACCGCTATGGTTTCAGAAAGTGATATCACTTCCATTAAAAACGGAATGAGCGTAAAAATCCTGGTAAAATCAACCCATCAGGAATTGACAGGAAAAGTAATTGAAGTCAGCGGCTCGGCTAAAAACACTGGGGGGCAATATTTAGTTAAAGTCAATTTGAATGCTGCAGGAAGTAAAGTCTTATCGGGTATGTTTGTAAATGTACAATTCCCATTGGCAACCAAAAAGCAAACTGCAACAGTATCATTCAATAAAGTTATTGTGCCTGAGAGTGTTTTAGTACATCAAGGACAACTAACTGGAATTTATACTATTGGCAATGGAAATACAGCCATTTTAAGATGGTTGCGCACAGGCAGGATTTATGGCAATCAGGTAGAAGTATTGTCAGGTTTATCTGCAGACGAACAATATATCGTTTCAGCCGAGGGCAAATTATACAACGGTGTAAAAGTGAAAATTGACTAACCCATTTTCATCCGAGCGTAGCCAATTGACGCAATAAATTTTCAAATCCTCCCATTTTTAAATTAAAAATCATGCAAGAAGGTATATCAGGTAAAATCGCCCATTTTTTCATTCACTCCAAATTAACCATTTTATTAATGGTAGGTTTGATGATAATCGGTGTTTATAGTTCATTTCTAATTCCTCGCGAAGAAGAACCGCAAATCAATGTGCCCATGGCAGATGTGATGGTGGGTTATCCGGGAGCCAATCCAACAGAAGTAGAAAGCCGTGTGGTCAAGCCCTTGGAGAAGATCCTTTCCAATATCAAAGGTGTAGAACATGTGCATAGTATGGCCATGAACGGAAAAGCAATGTTGATTGTTCAGTTTTATGTAGGTCAGGATGTAGAACGATCATACGTGAAATTATATGACGAATTGGCCAAACACGAAAATATGTTTCCCCAAGGCGTTTACAAACCTATTGTAAAAACCCGTTCTATTGATGATGTTCCGATGTTAGGATTAACACTTTGGAGCGATAAATTAAATGATTTCGAATTGCGCCAGATTGCCGAAGAAGTGACTTCCGAAGTAGAAAAAGTAAAAGATGTTGCCATCACCCGTGAAATTGGCGGCAGAAACCGAGAAGTAAAAGTGGTACTCGATAAAGATAAAATGGCTGAAAATGGTATAGATGCTTTGGGCATTATGCAGATGATTCAGGCTAATAACGGCAGTTCACAATCGGGCAGCTTTGTCAATAACGACAAAGAATATTTGATCACTACGGGACAGTTTTTAAAATCTTCCGAAGATGTGGAGAACCTGGTGGTAGGAATTAATGCGAATATGCCGGTATATTTAAAACAAGTAGCCAAAGTAGAAGATGGGCCTTCAACACCAAGCAGTTATGTGTCTTTTGGCTATGGCAAAGCGAATGAAAAATTTAAAACGGCAAAATCCGAATATCCTGCGGTGACCATTTCCATCGGAAAAGTAAAAGGTGCCGATGCCATGAAGATTTCGGAAAAGATATTGGAACGTGTAAACCAATTAAAGAAAACTATTATCACAGATGATGTTCATGTTGAAGTAACCCGTAATTATGGAGAAACCGCTTCAGACAAAGTGGGTGAATTATTACTACACTTAGGCATTGCTATTATTGCCGTAACGCTTTTGGTGATTTTGGCGATGGGCTGGCGTGGTGGATTGGTAGTATTCTTTTCGGTACCGCTAACTTTTGCCCTGACTTTATTTGCTTATTATTTGTTAGGTTACACACTAAACAGAATTACGCTTTTCGCCTTAGTTTTTGTCGTTGGTATAGTTGTGGATGACAGTATCATCATCGCCGAAAACATGCACCGTCATTTCAAAATGAAGCGACTGCCATTCAGGCAAGCGGCAATCTATGCCATTAATGAAGTCGGTAACCCAACCATTTTAGCCACATTTACTGTTATTGCCGCTATTCTTCCCATGGCATTTGTATCGGGTATGATGGGACCTTATATGAGTCCGATGCCGATTGGAGCTTCGATTGCGATGTTACTTTCTCTTTTTGTTGCTTTGACCGTTACACCGTATTTGGGGTATCATTTATTACAGGAAAAAGAAACACAGGAACACAAAGCCGAACATGGTTTAGAAACCTCATTCATTTATAAAATTTACAATAAACTCGAAGGGCCTTTATTGGAAAGCAGTAAAAAGCGAAGACTTTTAGTGGGTATTACGGTGTTGCTTTTATTAGGTTCGGTAACTATGTTTTTTACCAAATCCGTAGTAGTAAAAATGTTGCCTTTTGATAATAAAAACGAATTTCAAGTGGTGATTGATATGCCTGAAGGAACTACTTTAGAAAGAACAGCAGCAGTGACACAGGAAATAGCGCAATACCTTTCAACCGTTCCCGAGGTAGTCAATTATCAAAACTATATTGGCACATCAGCACCCATTACGTTTAACGGATTGGTTCGCCATTACGATTTGCGGGGTGGGAGTAATATGGCAGATATTCAGGTGAATTTGTTACACAAAGAAGATCGTAATATGCAAAGTCACGGTATTGCCAAAGAAATCCGCCCCGAAGTGCAAAAGATTGCCAAAAAATATGGTGCCAATGTTAAAATCATTGAAGTACCGCCAGGACCTCCTGTACTATCCACTCTAGTCGCTGAGATTTATGGACCTAATTACAAAGACCAAATCAAGGTAGCCAATCAAGTAAAAAACATTTTAGCAACAACTTCTGATATAGTAGATGTAGATTGGATGACAGAAGACAACCAAACCGAATACAGACTGGAAGTGGACAAAGAAAAAGCGATGTTGAACGGTATTGCTCCGCAACAAGTAATTGGAAACCTAACGTATCTTTTAAAAGAATATCCGGTTTCCAACCTATATGATGAAAACTCGAATGACAATGTGGGTATAGTGCTTTCGCTGGATGATAAGGACAAAACTTCGTTACAAGACATTGGGAATTTAAAAATCAAAGGCAGTCGTGGCAATGTGATTCCTGTGAGTGATTTGGTAAAAGTCGTTCAGGACACTTTGCAGAAAACAATATACAGAAAAGACCAGAAAAGGGTAGTGTATGTAACGGCGGATATGGCGGGTGCATTGGAAAGTCCCGTATATGCTATTTTGGGCATGAATGAAAAACTGCAAAAAATGAAATTGCCCAAAGGGTATAAAGTCAACGAACTCTATATGGAGCAACCTACTGATGAAAGCGATTTCACAGTAAAATGGGATGGCGAATGGCAAATTACCTTAGAAGTATTCCGTGATTTAGGATTGGCCTTTATGATTGTTATTGTGGTTATTTATATGCTGATTGTAGGTTGGTTCCAGAACTTCAAAACGCCAATGGTGATGATGATGGCGATTCCGCTTTCCTTAATCGGAATTGTATTGGGACACTGGTTACTTGGGGCTTTCTTTACCGCTACTTCTTTTATCGGAATGATTGCGCTGGCTGGAGTTATGGTGCGGAACTCGGTATTATTGATTGACTTTATTGAAATCCGGTTAGAGGAAGGAGTCCCTTTGAAACAAGCCATTATTGAGGCCGGTGCCGTGAGAACTACTCCAATATTATTAACAACCGGAGCTGTCGTAATTGGGGCTTCTATTATCTTATTTGACCCTATATTTCAAGGATTGGCGATATCGTTGGTATTTGGTGCCATAGTATCGACCATATTAACACTATTGGTTGTACCACTCATCTATTATGTTACCGAGAGAAAAAAATGGGAACAATAATTCTTTAAAAAGTAAAAAGTAAAAAATGAAATTAGTAATTATCACCTCCAATATAGTTTTTCAAAAGGATATCAAAGCCATTTTGAATAATGCGGGTATCAAAACCTATTCGTTCAGTAAAGTAACAGGTTATATGGATTTTTCAGATACGGCAACCAGTGAAAATTGGTTTGCCTCTGAAGTAAACGAAACGGAATCCATTCTCTTTTATGCTTTCGTTAAAAAAGAAAACGTGGACCAACTTTTCCAATTGGTCGATGAATTTAATACTGTTCAGGAACCGCTGTCACAAATTCGTATAGCGGTTCTCAACATAGAAAAATCAAATGATCAGACACACGAGAGCAAGCGAACTGACACACTAATCTAGAAGTCTAACATTAAAAAAATAAAAAAATGATCAACAGAATAATAAGAGCCATAGCAGGAACATTTATCCTAATCAGCCTTATATTGGCTATTTATGTTAATCAAAATTGGCTTTGGTTTACAGCCTTTGTAGGAGTTAATCTTTTGCAATCATCTTTTACCAAATGGTGTTTGATGGAAGAAATTTTAAGAAAATTAGGCGTTAAAGATTAGCAGGAACTTTTTTTAAGATATTGCAAAAGTCAATTGTGGCAAATTCATGGCACGGTTTTAAGATAAAGAATATGGTATTAGTGATTACGTAGCGCATATACACCCGGAATAAGGGAGATATGCGATATAAAGGTTACGCACAATTAAATTATTGATTATTAACGAAATATAAAATTACTTAAGCATATAACTCAAAAATCATTTTAAGTAATTTAAATAAGAATTAAAGAGCTAGTGTATTAACTCTTGATATTAGAAAAGGTATTAACTTCATTATCTTTTTTATCAAAATGAATGTACCCATTACAAGGCCAAAAAAAGTATCATTTATTACCTATTCAAAATTTTCTTTGTTACAAATTCATTAAAAAAGAAATCCCTGTAAATATTTCCGATCGGTATTTCATTTTTTCCAATATATACAGTATTGTTATCTACAGAATCTATTTTATTTACATTGATTATATAAGATTTGCTGACTCTGACAAGGAAATTTTTTGGAAGCAGGTCAAGAATGGTCTTAATATTCATCAGGGTAATCACTTTCTGATTTTCTATATAAATAACCACGTAATCTTTTAAACCTTCGATAAAAAGGATGTCACTGAAATGTACCTTAAACATTCTGCGGTCTGCCCTTACGAAAATATAGTCATCGGTTATGTTTTCTATATTACTGTCTATAGGGTCAGTATGGAATAACTTGCAATATGTCTGTGCTTTTTCGACTGCTTTTTGAAAGCGTTCTAATTTTACAGGCTTGATCAAATAGTCAATAGCGTCGACTTCATAACTCTCAGAAGCAAATTCATGAAAAGCGGTAGTAAATACCACTAAAGTTTTTTTAGGGATAGTCCTGGCAAATTCAATTCCGTTCACTCCCGGCATCTGGATATCAAGAAATACTAAATCAACAGTGTTTTTCGCCAGAAATTCCCTTGTAGCATCCACTCCATTAAATGAAGCTATAGATTCTAGGTTTTCTGTCTCATTAACCAGTTTTTGGATTGCTTTTCTTGCCAATGGCTCATCATCTACTATTATGCAGTTCATTTTACAATTTTAAAGTTAGGATAATGCAGTAGGTTTCCGGATTGTCTTCTATTTTCAAATCATGTGTCGAAGGGAACAGGAGTTCCAATCTTCTTTGAATATTGGCGATGCCTAATCCGCCTGGCTTATTAATTGCTTTTACGGCGGGTTTTGAGTTTATGCATTTGAAAAAAAGCTCAGTCCGGCGAACATCGAAGAACAAATTTACGTAGGATGATTTCGCTGAGTCATTATTATGCTTTACGGCATTTTCTACAAATGAAATAAATAGCAAGGGAGGAACCTGGACACCGCTCAACTCACCTTCTTTGGATATTAAAAAACTAAAATTATCCCTTCTGACTTTTTCCAAATTTAAAAAATCTTCCAAAAAATGAATTTCTGAAGTTAATAAAACTTTATCTCTGGAACTGTCATAAAGCTGATATCGAAGCAGGTCGCTCAGCTTCACCAGAACCTGCGAAGCTTTTTTGGGATCATCTTCAATTAAAACATTGGCATTATTGAGCATATTGAAAAGGAAATGAGGATTGATCTGATTCTTGAGCTGTTCCAGTTCGGCACCGGCTTTTGCCAGTTCCAGATCGTGAATCAGCTGGGCATCAGATATCCACTGCTGGAATAATTTAATTGCTGCCGATGCAATAATAAGCACCATGATCATAAAGGAATAGGTAAAAAAGTTAATATCGTCGTCCTCGTAAGGCAGCAGATAAGGTTTAAGATAATAAGAAGCAACCTGGTGTATGACATACGCCAATATCATGCCTAAAAGCACAGAAAGACCATAACTCAGGTATTTTTTTCTCAACAAAAATTTAGGCACAAAAAAATACATATTACTGTAGGCCAATAAAATTATCTGGAAAAAAATGACTATTCGATTATAGGTCTCGAAAGGCTGTACATAGTCCGGCGGACTGTAATACAAAACAACGATACTGAATGCGATCAGCAGCAAATGGCGGTGAAACCGGTACTTTTCTGAAATGAAAAACTCAGCCATCCAGTTGGTATCCATAGTTTTTCTGTGTAAAGTTTTATTCATGAGACAATTTTAGATTTCCAGCAAATGTAGCAATACGTGTAAATTATAAATTTTTACTATACAAAAGCACATTATTTATATACCAAAATAGGATTTTAAGATAGTAAACCTTTTCCATGCGCCTAAATAATAACATACAAGCCCCCCAGAAAAAAAGGATATCCCAGTAATGAATTTTTTGCTTTAAAAATCCAGCTTCTTTCGATGAAATCTCAGTGTGCATTTTTTTTACTATATGAAAATGCTGCTTTACTATATAAAGTAACGCATTTTGTATATATAAAATATGCGGGTTCAGCAAAAATATACTTTAGCCGGGAAATGTAACATTTAATCCTAAATTTTAATAAATGAAAAGCAGAATCCAACCCTTTCTATTACTCTTTTTTGCCTTTGTAGTTCATGCATATTCGCAGGAAAAAGCTACCCTTAGTGGCACAATAGCCAATGAATCCAATACCGAAACGTTAATTGGCGTAAACATTTACATTCCGGAAGCTAAAGTAGGCATCACTACCAATTCTTACGGATTTTATACCACGACACTGCCAAAAGGAACTTACACCGTTATCATAAGCTATATGGGATTTGATAATATTGAAGAAACTATCACGCTGACCGAAAACACAAAGATGAACTTTGGGATGACAGAAGTCAGCAAGACATTGGACGAAGTTGTAATTAAAAGCAATACGACAAAAGCAAACATCAGAAAGCCTGAAATGAGTACCAATAAACTCTCTATTGCCACCATAAAAAAGATGCCTGCCGTTTTGGGCGAAGTAGATGTCTTGAAATCGATATTGCAGCTTCCAGGGGTTACCAATGCCCAGGAAGGCGCATCGGGCTTCAATGTCAGGGGAGGTTCTGTTGATGGAAACCTTGTACTGCTTGATGAAGCCGTTGTTTACAATACCTCGCATTTATTCGGATTCTTTTCTGTTTTCAACTCTGATGTAATCAAAGATTTAAAACTTTACAAAGGAGGGATTCCCGCTAATTTTGGAGGACGGATATCCTCAGTTCTGGATATTTATCAAAAGGAAGGAAATAATAAGGAGTATCATGTTAATGGAGGTGTAGGATTAGTCTCAAGCCGACTGCTTGTTGAAGGTCCTATTGTTAAAGATAAAAGTTCTTTTGTGGTTGCAGGGAGAGGGTCTTACGCACATCTTTTTATGAAACTGGCAAATGAACCAAATTCAGCCTATTTCTACGACTTGAACGCCAAGTTCAATTACAAATTCAATGATAGAAATAATGTTTTCGTATCAGGTTATTTTGGTAACGACAACCTGAATTTTAATAACAGCTTTATAAACACTTACGGAAATAAGCTTTTTAATCTAAGATGGAACCATATATTCTCAGACAAGATTTTCTCTAATGCATCTGCCATTTACAGTGATTATGATTATCAGATCAAAGTAAAAACCGTTGGTCTTGACTGGAAATCAGATGTAAAAAATTACAATTTTAAATATGATTTTAAGCACTATTTTTCAAATGACCTGACTTTAAATTACGGTATAAATTCAATTTACTACAGTTTTAATCCTGGAACAATCAGGCCGTTTGGAGAGGGTTCAGCCATCAATCCGGATCAGATCGCCAAAAAATATGCTTTTGAAAATGCCGCATATATCAGTGCCGAACAAAACCTTTCTGAAAAATTATCACTGAATTATGGACTTCGCTACAGTAACTTTCAAAGATTAGGCGCACAGGAAGTGTACACTTATGCCAATAATCAGCCCCTTGTTTTCAATCAGGAGTTTCAAATTTATGAGGAGGCTGATCCTACAGGAACAATAAACTACAAGAAAAATAAAAAGATAGCAAGTTTTGACAACCTGGAACCAAGACTTGCCGTTGCTTATTCGCTAAACAGTGACCAATCCATCAAGGCCAGCTACATCAGAATGAGCCAGTATGTGCATTTAATTTCAAATACCGCTTCTGCAACTCCGCTTGATATCTGGGCCCCTAGTGACCAATACCTTAAGCCGGAAATTTTAGACCAGGTAGCACTGGGCTACTTTCAGAATTTCAAGGACGACAAATATTCCCTGGAAGCAGAAACCTTCTATAAAAAAGTCAAAAACAAAGCTGACTATATTGACGGCGCAGATTTACTTGGAATCGATGCTATAGAAAGGGTACTTTTAAACGGAGAGGCAAGATCGTATGGCCTGGAACTGATGTTCAAAAAAAATACAGGAAAGCTGACGGGCTGGGTTTCCTATACTATTTCTAAAGCAGAACAAAGAACACCAGGCAGAAATGCAGATGAGCCGGGTATAAATAACGGGGAATGGTACAGGGCAAATTATGACAAACTGCATAATTTATCTGTTACGGGCGCTTATGCTTTAAATCCCAAATGGACATTTGGGAGTATTTTTACTTTCCAGAGCGGAAAAGCTGCAACATTTCCTAATGGAAAATACCAATACCAGGGTATCACTGTGGCGAGTTATGGAGCAAGAAATGACGATTCTTTATCTGCATACCATCATTTGGATGTATCTGCAACTTATACTCCTAAACCCGACAAGAAAAAAGGATGGCAGGGTGAATGGAATTTCAGTATCTACAATCTTTACAGCAGAAGCAATGCAGCCTCGTACAGTTTTAGACAGAACGAAGATACGGGAGCAAGCGAGACAAGAAGAACATCCATTTTTGGTATTGTTCCGAGTGTGAGCTACAACTTCAAATTTTAAAAAATAAATAACAGACTTTAACTTTTAAAGAGATATAAAATGAAACTAGTACAAAAAATTCTCATACTATCCGCTGGACTGTTCTTGACAGGATGCGAAGACGTTATTACTGCCGATCTTGATACAGCACCGCCAAGACTGGTTATAGACGCTTCTATAGACTGGGTAAAAAACACGGCCGGCAATGAACAAAAAATTGTATTGTCGACAACGACCGGTTATTACAGCCCCGAATTCCCGACCGTCTCCGGAGCAGTAGTTACTGTAACAAACCCGTCAAATACGGTCTTTGAATTTGTAGAAATTCCCGGAACGGGGCAATATGTCTGCAGCAATTTCCTTCCTGTTATCGGACAGACTTATACCTTAAAAATTGTTTTGAATGGGCAGACCTATACTGCATCGGAAACATTGACAGCTGTTCCTGAAATTGAAGATCATATTGACCAGAACAACAAGGGGGGCGATACCGGTGATGAAATTGAAATAACATTCTACTATCAGGATGATGCAAGTCAGGCAAATGCTTATCTAAACAGTGTTACCCAGCCGCACACGCCGTTCCCCGAGCTTGAAGTTGAAGATGATGAGCACACTAATGGTAATTTAATGCAGGAATCCTATTCGCATGAAAAGTTAAAAGCTGGGGACCAGATAGACATAAGACTGTACGGAATTTCAAAAAGCTATTACAATTACATGTACAGGTTAATAGTGGCTTCTGGTAATGATGGCAGCCCTTTCCCAACCATACCAAGTGCAGTCCGTGGCAATATTGTCAATCAGACCGATAGCAAAAATTACGCTTTTGGCTATTTCAGACTGGCAGAAATGGATACTAAAAGCTATACGATTCAGTAATTAAGTTCTTGTAATGCGGTAAAATGCAGTTTTTTTTATCGCATTTTAACTTTTACAAATTCAGTTTAAAAATGGACAAGATATTGGTAACCGGTGCAAACGGACATTTTGGAAAAGGGGTACTGAAAGCCCTGCTCAATAATGGATTAGGAAAAAAAAACATTTATGCAATGGTAAGGGACAAAGCCAAGGCAGCAGACCTGCAATCTCTGGGTATCCATGTTGTTTTTGGAGATTATGAAGATTATGATTCTTTACTCAAAGCATTTTCAGGCATAGATAAGCTGCTTTTTGTTTCCGGAAGTGATGTGAGGAACCGTGTAGCACAGCACAAACTGGTTGTCAAAGCGGCTAAAAATGCTGGGGTAAAGCATATTCATTATACCAGCCAGCAGCACAAGAGTGACGATAGGGACTCGCCTATTTATTTTATTATAAAATCACATTTGGCGACTGAAACGGCTATTATGAACAGCGGCATAAACTTTACAATTCTGAGAAATGCCTTGTATATGGATATGCTTCCGGAATTTTTAGGTGAAAAAGTTGTAGAAGACGGTATTTTTCTGCCGGCAGGCCAGGGCAAGATAGTATTCACGCTCCGAAGCGAGATGGCAGAAGCCGCAGCCGTTATTTTGACATCTCGGGGTCATAAAAACAAGATCTATGAGATATCGGGCAGCAGTATTTCCTTTACAGAAATTGCCCAGAAAATTTCTGAAATAAAAGGACACAATATTACCTATCTGAGTCCCGATCCAAAAGTATTTATAAATGCAGCCGTAAAGAAAGGTGCACCAAGAATGCTTATAAAAATACTGGCAGGCTTTGCACAGGCAGCCCGAATCGGAGAACTGGACAGCGAAAGCCCGCACATGGAAAAGCTTCTGGGAAGAAAACCTTCGCAGGTCAATGATTTTTTACAACAGATATACAGTTGAAAAGAAATTATTATGACTCTTTAATTTCAATATAAAGACTTCATATTTTGTTTGTTTTAGTTAACGGAAAATGCTGGAAATTCAAAAGTTCAGCATTTTTTTAAATAAGAACTTTGCATGGAAAATTACAGCCGGAGGATACCAATCATATCCGGAATTTTAATACTACCCTAAGATAAAATGATGTAAGGCATCTGTCCATTAATGGAGAAATCTTGAAATGCATAGAAACGCACAATCGAAAGGGCGAGAATTTATTTTTAAAGACTACCATTTACGAATTGCTCAGGTTATTCGAGATTATGGAATGTTCGATAGAAATGAAGCACCAAATGACAGCAAAAAAGTTAATAAATAATATTTCTCTTGTTTTTAGTTGTTTTTTGCACCCAAGGCTTTTGCAAAAAGTCAGGGCTGCTTTCTCACCACGGAGCGCAATCGGGTTCATCAAAGATAATCCCAGCCCGGTCACTGGAAAATTGGTTTGATATGTTTTTTCTATCGAATCCATGCATTTAATTGTTATAATTCAATCCCCCTCGGTTCGAGTCCTTTCATGTCTGCCAGCGTGGTGATATATTTCAGTACGGTTAACTTCTACGTTTATTATCCAATTGTACCTGAATCTCTATGACAACATCAAATTTAACCTTTTAGCTTTTTTCACTTCATCCATATTTAGCTAATCCTTGATTTGCATACAACTTTCAGGGCTTTGCATACAGCCATTAAAGTGTCCTTAGCGAACTTTGACCTATAAAAAAACAATAGTATGGTAATGAAGAAAATAAATTTGGGAAGCGAAGGTTTGGCTGTACCTAGTATAGGTTTGGGCTGCATGGGTATGACGGGTTTTGAAGAAGGAAATATGTATGGAGCGGCGGATGAGCAAGAAGCTATTGCCACGATTCACCGATCGCTCGAATTAGGTGGCAATTTTTTAGATACTGCGGATTTATACGGCCCTTTCAAAAACGAGCAGTTGATTGCTAAAGCAATAGATGGTAATAGGGATAAATATATTATCGCAACAAAATTCGGCTGGGAAATAGATGGTAACGACAAAGTGACCTGGGCTATTAATGGCAAAAAAGATTATGTAAAAAAAGCGGTGGAACGTTCCCTTAAGAATCTTAACACAGATTATATTGATTTGTACTATATGCACCGACTTGACAAAAACACGCCCATTGAAGAAACCATTGGGGCGATGAGCGAGCTGGTGAAGGAAGGAAAAGTGGGTTATCTCGGACTATCGGAAGTATCTTCAGAAACTGTAAAAAGAGCTCACGCAGTTCACCCGATTACGGCGGTACAAAGTGAATATTCCTTATTTGAGCGTACAACAGAAGAACGTGGCATACTGGATACGCTGAATGAACTTGGGATAGGTTTTGTTGCTTATTCCCCATTAGGACGTGGCTTTCTATCCGGACAGATCCGAACCATAGATGACTTGCCGGAAAATGATTTTCGCCGGGCAATTCCCCGTTTCCAGGAAGCTCATTTTTACAAGAATATGGAGTTGGTTAAAGCAATTGAGGCAATGGCCGAAGAAAAAAAAATAACCGCATCACAGTTGGCATTGGCTTGGATTATAAATAAAGGCATCTTGCCTATTCCGGGCACTAAACGCAGAAAATATGTAGAGCAAAACATAGCGGCCACCGAAATTGAATTAAACGAAGCTGATCTGTCGAAACTCGAAAGCATTGTGCCGTTGGGTACTGATACCGGTAATCCATACGATGAGTTTAGTATGGGGCTTATTGATTAGCGTATTTGTACGGTTGCGTTTTAAGGATGCAACCGCTACTCTCTAGAATAAAATGCTTAAATTAGTAGTATGAATGCTATCAGATCAGTCTCAGAATTTCACCGGTTACTCTCTTTGCCCGAGCCACGCCATCCATTGGTCAGTGTGATCAACCTCGCCGAAACTATTTTCCTGGAAGATGATGTATGGAACGGTTTTGTGAATAGATTTTATTGTGTTGCCCTCAAAAGGGAAGCCAAGGGTAAGATACGATATGGCCAGCAACACTATGATTACGATAAGGGCGTTCTGAGCTTTACTGCACCTAATCAAGTCCAATACCTGGATCTGGACAACGTAGAATGCGGATCAGGTTACCTGCTTATTTTCCATCCTGACTTTTTGCTTGCCCATCCTTTGGCAAGCAAAATCAACGGTTATAACTTCTTCTCTTACGCTGTAAATGAGGCACTGCATCTTTCTGCTGAAGAAGAAGACGATCTTATTACAATATTAAACAAGATCGATAAGGAATGCCTGCATATTGATAAATATACTCAGGAAATTATCCTATCGCAAATTGAGTTGTTGCTCAATTATTCCAATCGATTTTACGAGCGGCAATTTATCACTCGGAAAAACCACAATCATCAACTGCTTACCAAATTTGAACTTCTTATTGAGGAATATTTTGACAGCAGTACTACAACGCAACCGGAACTATTAACGGTACAACGCTTGGCCGAACTCATGAACCTGTCTCCAAACTACCTGAGCGATCTACTGCGTATGCATACAGGGCAAAATACGCAACAGCATATACATCAAAGGTTGATTGAAAAGGCGAAGGAAAAACTCTCGACGACAAATTTATCGATAAGCGAAATTGCTTATACATTAGGCTTTGAACACGCACAATCTTTCAGTACGCTATTTAAGAAGAAAACCAGTTTGTCACCTCTTGAATTCCGGCAGGCATTCAACTGATAAGCAAGATAACCTATGAGGCTCATATAATAATAAGAAGCCTAAGCAGCCATTAAATCACTTAAAAGCTTCAAACCTTCCAAAAGTTGGTTAGAATTTCGTACCATAGGGATCACACCTTGCTTGAAGTTAGATAAAAAATACGCCAATGATACACAAGCACTAGCCAAAGCACTTGAAAAGTCATCACAAAAAATGAGTGAGGTTCTAAGCCAATTATTTGAAGTATTGCCAGATACAAACTTCACCCAACAGCTTTTTTTGCTCAGATGATTGCTCATGAAGCACATCATCGTGGACAAATTATGACAATTGTAACAAGGAATGGATTTAAAATTGATAAATCTGTTAATTTCGGGTTGTGGAATTGGAATAAAAAGTAGATTTGAGTCTAGTTCTAAAATTTGTTTTTATTTATAAGCCTTCTTTTCTTTCCAGATTGCGGCCAAAGAAACAAAAGAACACCGTTGTATTGATGTTGGATTTATTGTCATTTTATCCAGAACATATATTATTTGAGTATTTTGCAGTTGAGATAAAAAGATTTTGAGGTAATTCCAAGCGGTATAAACAGGGATATTTGGATATTGCTTTAAGTTTAAAACCAGAATTAGAAAAAATAAATGGATTTATTTCCATTGAGAGATTTCAAAGTATTTATAATCCCGAAAAAATATTGTCTTTATTTTTTTGGAAAAATGAAGAAGCAATTCGGGAATGGAGAAATCTTGAAATGCATAGAAACGCACAATCGAAAGGGCGAGAATTTATTTTTAAAGACTACCATTTACGAATTGCTCAGGTTATTCGAGATTATGGAATGTTCGATAGAAATGAAGCACCAAATGACAGTAAAAAAGTTAATAAATAATATTTCTCTTGTTTTTAATTGTTTTGCATCAATCTTAGAAATATACAACACATATAAATCTTGGGAACATATTTTTTAAGATCCTCAATTTTTAAAATATCATTTTTTATAGTTTCAAAGAACGTCAAAATTGGAATTAAGTGTTCGATTGCAGTCCCTGACACTCCACTAAGAAAAACCTCAATGAAAATAGACTGCACCCAAAATTTAGACAAATTTGATTTAATTCTTATGTTATTATAATAGTTTATGTAGCTTTTAATTTCTTGTTTTAGTTCTTCTATATCAGCAAATTTTTTGTATGTAAAACAGTTCTGATTTTAGCTCTTGTCGATTTCTTTAATGCGTTAATCAGTACTGATTAAATTTTGTCTGCATGCTAAGCATAGATTGTCCTTTCGGGCTATAAAACTATAACTCAATTTTTTCTTTGTGAAAAATGGGATATAACTTCAAAAATAGAATAATTGCAACAAATGGAGGGATGTTTTGACACAAAAGGATACTATAAAGCTATAGAGTTTTAAAGATATTTGCAACCATAATTTTTTATTGAATAACTAAGGATAAAAAAATAGTACTTTTTTAAGATCTAGTTTATTAATCTGCAAATAATTATTATAACAAGAAGTTCGATTTCCTATTCATCATAATCTGAAATTTGCCAGATTGTTTGATTTAAATCGGGTGATTTTTAAATGAATTTATTTAAGTCATTCTATGTTACGTTTTTATTCAATATTTATTTAAAATCAAATTAGTGTAATTTACTAGGATATAGATAAGAATAAATTGACTTTGAAAATTTTTGTTGTAGATAAAAAAAGTCAATTACTGTTAAAACGTGATTTGATGTATGTTGTGGGTTTGTAGTTTATTGTTTTCTTATAAATAGGAAGGTGATATTAAAATTGCTCTAAATATTAAGCAAGACAGTTTTTAAACTTGAATGGATTAATAAGGTTATTTTGCTCTAAAGCTAGGGAGTTTAATAGTCTCCCTGGCTTTTTTTATTAATAAACAAATGAAAAAAAATAAACTTTTACCAGGGTAATTATGGAAGCTTAAAATAAAATTTAAAAATGAAACATAGAATTTCTCTAATTATAATAATAAATTAATAAAAATGAAAAAATATTTTATATCCCTGTTTTTATGCATTAGCATCTTTTCTAATGCTAATGTAAAACTTCCTTTATTGTTTAATGATGGTATGGTTTTGCAACGTGAACAAAAAATTCCTGTTTGGGGTTGGGCAGACGCTAATGAGAAAATTGAAATTCGTTTCAACAAACAAATTATAAATACAAAAGCAGATAAAAATGGAAAATGGATGATAAATTTGAAGGCTGAAAAAGCTGGAGGTCCATTTGAATTTCTTGTTAAAGGAAAAAATACTATTGCTTTAAAGAATGTTTTAGTAGGGGAAGTTTGGATATGTAGCGGACAATCCAATATGGAATTTACCGTAGGTCAGGCAATGAATTTTACGCAAGAAATAAAGGATGCCGATTTCCCAATGATACGTCAGTTTCTAGTTGAAAAAGATATGGCATTAACTCCAAAACAGACATTAAAATCAGGACAATGGAATGAATGCAATAAAAATACGGTTGGTAGTTTTACTGCTGTGGGTTATTTTTTTGCTAAGAAACTATTTACTGAATTAAAAGTTCCAATTGGGATTATAAACACTTCTTGGGGTGGAACTTGTGTAGAAACATGGACTAGCAGAGAAGCTTTTGAAAGCAGTAAAGAATTTAAGGAGATGATTTCAAAAGTACCAAATATAGAAATCGATTCACTTTTAATAACTCAAAAAAAACAATTAATAGACAAGATAGAACAAATTCAAGGTTCAAAAATAGCAACTGATGTAACTTCTTTCAAAAACCTTACTTTTAATGATGTCAATTGGCCCGTAATGAATGTGCCAGGTTTATGGGAAAATCAGCAACTACAGGATTTAAATGGTGTAGTCTGGTTTCGTAAATCGTTTGAGATTTCAAAAGAAAATGCTGGTAAAGCAGTAACTTTAGAATTGTCTAAAATTGATGACCAAGATGTGACCTATGTTAACGGAGTTGAAATAGGAACTACCAATAATTATAATCAGAGTAGGGTTTATAATATTCCTGCGGGAGTACTTAAAGAAGGAGCGAATATTATTAGTGTAAAAGTTACTGATTATTCAGGAGGTGGTGGTATTTGGGGGGATGCTTCAAATTTAAAATTAACAGTGGAAAAAACAGTTATCCCTTTGGCAGGACATTGGAAATTTAACGTAGTAGATATTAAAAGTGAGCTTTCTCCAAATTCATATCCATCATTATTATTTAATGCGATGGTTAATCCATTAATTCCTTATGGAATAAAAGGAGTATTATGGTATCAAGGGGAAGCCAATGCAAGCCGTGCTGAACAATACAAAAAAGCGTTTCCATTGATGATAAATGATTGGAGACAAAAGTGGCATCAAGCAGACTTTCCATTCTATTTTGTTCAATTATCAAGTTTTGATGAATTTGGAGGAAACAGTAATAAAGGAAGTATGTGGGCAGAATTGAGAGAAGCTCAGCAATATACGCTGGAAACAGTTTGTAATACTGGAATGTGTGTGACTACGGATATAGGAGATGCAAAAGATATTCATCCTACCAATAAACAAGATGTAGGAAGCAGGTTGGCAGCCATTGCGCTTAATAAAAACTACAATCAAAAAGTAATTTATAGCGGTCCTAAATATGAATCAATCGAAATAAAGGATAATAAAATTATCTTGACCTTTAGTAGTGTAGGTTCCGGATTAATGACACCAGATAAATATGGGTATCTTAAAGGCTTTGAAATAGCAGGAAAAGATAAAATTTTTCACTATGCAAAAGCATATATTGATGATAATAAAGTTATTGTGTTTAACGATGAGGTGCAGGATCCTATAGCAATCCACTATGGATGGGCGGATGATGCCAGTGATTGCAATCTTTATAATAATGAAAAATTCCCCGCAATACCATTTAGAACAGATGATTGGGATATGACAACTGCAGGGGTTAAATATTATGCACAATAAGTTATTTGTGTTTAGTTTATTGATAATTTTGGTTTTATAATTAAACTTAAGTATGGAGGTAAATCATTATCAATTTGGCATATTATATTGATAAGAATAAATTCTTAGTTCTAATGTATATTATGTGTATGAGTCAGGAAAGTTATAAATGAGAAGGAAATCTATAAGTAATCTTTTGACAAGATTATATGATAATTTACAATTGTTCTTTATAAATAGGGTTTAATGAATTAAAGCAGAATATAAAAACACTCCTGATGATATAATTTGAAAAAAGTTATCAGGAGTGTTATTGATTAAAATGGTTTAGAAATATAATTTTTTAGAAGAGATACATTAAAATTTTGGGTAGTATTTATCTTTCTATATTAAAATTTTTAATTGATAGTTTTATTATGAAAACAAAAGTAAGACAAGTATACATAAATCTACTCGTACTATTTTGGACTATGTCTTTCCAAAATATTTTGGCACAGTCTAATTATATTTTTCACCACTTGGGCACAAATGACGGCCTTTCAAATAACAATGTAAAGGCCGTCCTTAAAGATAGTTATGGATTTCTTTGGATAGGCACCGAGTCAGGCTTAAATAGATACGATGGATATGGATTTAAAAATTATACCATGCAGAAGGGCATTTCCGGCGCACTTCAGGCAAATGATATATTTGGACTTCAGGAAGACGGCTTAGGCAATATCTGGGTTGACATAGGATATAATAATTACATGGTATATAAAAGAGATAAAGATAACTTTATATCAGACACCAATAGATTGCTGCTTAGCCTGGGGATC
Source organism: Flavobacterium piscis (assembly GCF_031457575.1). Lineage (GTDB taxonomy): Bacteria > Bacteroidota > Bacteroidia > Flavobacteriales > Flavobacteriaceae > Flavobacterium > Flavobacterium piscis_A. Next base: position 153,013 of record NZ_JAVDWQ010000006.1, read on the forward strand.
AAGTGTGACCCGAACGGAAAGATTTTTATCGATAAAAAAAAAGATATATGGGTATTTAATAAAGAAAAAGTATTTCACTATAACATTAACAAAAAAAGGACCGCCGTATATAAATTAAAAATACCTGTTAAAGAGATAATTTCTATCGCTGACAGCGATGAATACCTTTACACCATTGCAAATACATCTGGTGTCTGCTGGAAATTGAATAAAAGTTCAGGTGTGGTGTCTTTAATTGATTTACCTGACACTGTATTGCAGAATGCTATTAATGCCTGGAATAAAATTTATTTAGACAGCAGTAACGGGATATGGCTTTATTCTGGTAAGACGGAAAAGGTTTTTTACAAAAAAAACTACCGTGAGAACTGGAAAATATTAAGTCTGTCTTCTAAACTTAAAACCGAGACTAATAAGGTATTGTCTATTATCGAAAACCAGCCAGGGGAGGTCTGGATAGGAACAGATCATAAGGGGTTATTTATATATGATAAAAACAATGATTTGTTAAAAAATATAATAAGCAGCCCATGGGAAGAGACAAGTTTAGCATCAAACTATGTTCAGTATCTGTACAAGGACAATAATGAAACCATGTGGCTGGGGTACAATAAGAAAGGCCTGTCTTTATATCATGAAAGTTTTCGCAATTTTATTAATTTCAAACATCCTGAATGTTTTGATATCAGTGCTATAATGCAGGACAGCCGTGGTAATATCTGGCTGGGAACAGATGGAAATGGGGTATTTGTAAAAGAAAAAATTTCAGAAGCAATAAGAAAACTTCCTATTCCCAATGTCCCTATAGTCTGTATAGTAGAAGACATAAAAAACAGGGTTTGGATCGGCACATTTCAAAATGGGCTTCTGTGTTATGAAAATGGTAAAATAACTCAGTTTACCACGAAAAACAGTAAATTATCCAGTAATAATATCTGGAGTTTGAAAAAAGACAGATATGGGAATATATGGATCGGACCATTAGGCGGAAAAATTCAGTTAATAGAAGCAGAATCAAATTATTTGGATTCTCTGAAGACACCTGTTGATAATTTCATTTATGTGCAGGATATGTTTTATGATGGCGGTGATAAAATCTATGCCGCCACTGTATCGGGACTTTTGGAGATTGACATTATAAGTAATAAAAAGACTTTATATAAAGGCAATAAAAAAGCAAGTCAGCATTTTCCCCTTACTCAGATTGCAAATGTTTACAAAGATAAGCGTGGTATAATCTGGCTGGGCAGTAATAACGGACTGACCATTTTGGATAAAAAAAAAGATACGCTATATTTCTTTAATAAAGAAAAGGGTTTAAGTGATAATTCAATTAAAGATATAACAGAAGATAATTTTAATAATATCTGGGTAACCACAAGTAATGGTCTTTCAATATTAACTGTTACATCAGAACCTAATGGCAGTTATACTTTTTCAAGTAAAAATTTCTCAATTAAGGATGGTCTGATGGATAATTACTTTAACAGCCATGCTATCTGTAAACTGCAGAATGGAGATATTATATTTGGAAATGCAGAGGGTTTTACTTTTTTGAATCCCAGCAAAATGTTTGAAAAAGACCAGCCAATGGCAAAAGTCATTTTTACGGAACTGACTGTGGGAAGTCATACTATTCAGGCAGATTCATATTATGACGGCCGTAAGCTCCTGGAATATTCTATGCCATTAACTTCCAAACTAAATTTAAGGCATGATGACAAGCTTATTTCTTTACAGTTCACTACGGGAGATTTATTAAATGCAGACAAGGTTAAATATGTTTACAAAATAGAAGGCTTTAATGATCAGTGGACGCCAACCCAGGGAAATAAAATAGGAATATCCTCGCTTCCTACGGGAAATTATAAACTTTTAATAAAGGCATGCAATAGTGATGGTGTATGGAATGATGTCCCTACTGAATTATCTATAATTGTAATGCCTCCTTTCTATTTTTCGATTTGGGCTTTTATCATATATGCAATTTTAATTATTGGTATGCTCGTATTTTTTGTTCACAAGACAAAAGAAAAACATCTTATAAAGATGGAACAGCATCGACTTGAAGTCGATCATGAGAAAAAAATCCATATTAATGAGATTAAGTTAAGATTTTTTACCAATATTAGCCATGATTTACGCACACCCCTTACACTTATTATTACCCCTTTACAGATTTTATTAAAAGAAGCAACGAACGAAAGTATGCGAAAAAAGTTGGATGTTATGTATAAAAATGCACAACAACTAATGGCATTAATAAACTCATTACTTGATTTTCATAAACTGGATGTTGGTGTAGAAAGGCTGAATTTAAAATCCGGCGATTTTGTTAGTTTTATTAATGAAATTTACACTTCATTTTGTGTTTATGCAGAAGAACTTAATGTTAATTTCTTCTTATTCAATGATATGGAAAGCTTAATAATGCCGTTTGATCAGGATAAAGTTCGTAAAATACTCATAAATATACTTTCAAATGCATTTAAATATACCCCAAATGGCGGTGTTATAAGTATTCATATAAAACAGGAAAATGATACTGTTTGTGTCAGTGTTTCTGATTCAGGATCCGGTATTGTTGATAAAGAAAAAGAACATATTTTTGAAAGGTTTTATCAGGCTCAGCAAGAACAGGAAAAAACGGGTGCCGGAATTGGATTGCATATTGTAAACGAATATGTCAATCTTCACGGAGGAACAATAGAAGTTAATGATAATGTACCGAAAGGCAGTATTTTTACCTTTAGAATTCCGATTAAAATAGCAGATTCCGATACGGAAGAAGAATATTTAACAGAAAACCTTTTAAGCGAATTTGCTATTGAGGAACTGGAAAATGATGGTATGGCTACAAATAAAAAAATATTATTATTTGTAGATGACAACAATGATTTTTGTGAGTTTATTAAAGATAATCTGAAAGATATATATATTGTAATAACTGCCAATAATGGAGAAGAGGCTCTGGAATTGTTGAATAAATTTAATGTAACCATTATCGTTAGTGATATAATGATGCCTGTCATGAGCGGAACTGAACTTTGCAAACAGGTAAAAACAAATATTTACTGGTCACATATTCCAATTATCTTATTAACAGCACGTACTGCAGAAGAATATATTATGGAAGGATTAGAGCTTGGTGCTGATGACTATATAACCAAACCTTTTAATTTTGATCTGTTAAAATTACGCATTCAAAAATTTGTAGAATGGACAGAAAGGAGCCATGTTTCGTTTAGCCAAAAATTAGATGTCTCTCCTGCCGAAATCACTATTACTCCTTTGGACGAGGCCCTGATTGGGAAAGCCATTAAAGTCGTTGAAGAATCTATAAATGATACGGAGTTTTCTGTTGAAACTCTCAGTGTGGCTTTAGGTCTAAGCCGTGGACATTTATATAAAAAATTAATTGCCATTACAGGAAAAGGACCTAACGAATTTATTAGGACAATTCGATTGAAACGAGGGCGCCAACTGCTAGAAAAAAGCCAAATGAAAATAGCTGAAATAGGCTATGAAGTAGGTTTTAATTCCCCGACACGATTTGCTAAGTATTTTAGAGAAGAATTTGGTCTTTCTCCGTCGGAGTATTTACGCATTTATAAACAGCAATAACTAGATACCTGATTTGGGGATGTATGCTCCAGAATTTGCAAGTCATATTAAAGGAATTCGAGTTCAGGTGAAATAATGGTTTTATATACCTCTTTTTGTTGAGTGATTTTGATTTACTTTATTGGTCTCAGATATAGTTTAAAACTATGTACTTTAGTGCATTTTGCTTTAGCTTCTAAAAATATTTTAGCTACAAATTACACAAATTAAATTAGCGCTAATTTGTGTAATTTGTGGTTAACAAATAAGTGCTACTACCTTGCCGACTTTCAGTCTGCCAACATAATCCTATGGACTTTCAGTCCATAGTGGTTTAGTTAGATATAAAAGGGATGTTAAAAATTTTTGTCGCAAGATATAATTATTTCAACTTCATCTTTATACACAATTTGCTAGATAAATAGATATTAGGCTTTCCAGATTGGAGAGCCTTTTTTTATACACAAAATATTTGCACTGCTATTGGAAACCATTTTCATATAAGCTATTCTCGGAATGTTAGCCTGACTTTTAAACATCCTCTTTTTTAACATCGAAACAATGCTTTCTATTAAAAAAACATTAGTTCGTGTTTTATGATAGTTCCTGTTGAACTATAATTTTAAATTCATTGATTTCTGCATCAAGATTCTTCGTGAATTCTGTTAAATTTTGTCAAAAAAATGATAGAAGAACTATTGGACTCATTAATACCTGGGCTTTTCATGTTAAATTTTTATGTTAAAGAAGCTCAGTTTATTGTTAATACATTTTTATTTACTAATAAAATTATATTAATGAAATAAATTTAGCAGTTTTATTATGTTAATCTCATTAAATGACACAATTGGTAGTAGCTTTTGATACAAATGAGTCATAGTCTCGTTTTAGTTTATTGTTAATTTGTTCCCAATGCTACATAGAAAATATAAGAAAGTGAAATAAGAAACATTAGAATATTTCATGAACACACCTTTTCATGTAAAATTAAACCACTTAACTAATTAACTAACTAAAACTAATTAATGATGAATGAAAAACATGTAATTCAACGCTTTGTAAAAGCAAAAAAACTCTTTGGCAAGTATGCCCTAATGGCTATGCTTTGTTCGTTTAGCCTGGTATCAGCCCAAAGTTCTGATGTAAAAATTACTGGTACAGTATTAGAAGATTCGAACAGCCAGCCACTTTTTGGAGTCAGCATTTTTCTTAAAGGAACTAAGACAGGTGTGACTACAGACGTAGACGGGTCATTTTCTATTAAAGCTAAAATTGGAGAAACCCTTGTCGCAAGTTATTTAGGCTATGTAATTCAGGAAGTAAAGGTTACAGGCAGCCAATTAAAAATTCGTCTGAAAGAAGACCGAAAAGCATTAGACGAAGTAGTGGTAATTGGGTATGGTAAAGCAAAGAGAAAAGATCTTACAGGAGCAATTTCTTCTATTAGCGGAGATGAGCTTCGTAAAATACAACCCACAACATTTGACCAGGCTCTGCAGGGCAAAGTAGCCGGTGTAGTAGTGCAGCAGACTTCCGGTCAGCCGGGAGGTGGTGTGAATATACAAATACGTGGTCTGTCTTCTTTTGGCGGCAGTTCCCCCTTATATGTAATTGATGGGGTTATAATTGGCCAAAGTTATGGTGGGGCAAATGGTACAAATCCGTTAGCAACTATCAGCCCTTCGGACATTCAGTCTATTGACGTTTTAAAAGACGCATCAGCAACGGCAATTTATGGTTCGCAGGCCACTAATGGCGTAATTGTTATTACCACTAAGAGAGGCAAGGAAGGAGCGCCAAAAATCACTTATGAATTTACAACCGGATATCAGGAGATCATCAAGCAATATCCAACTATGGATTTAAGGGAATATGGCAAGTTTATTAACAACAGGGCTGCTGTTTGGGGTTTTGATACCAGACCGGAATTTGCTAACCCACAGTACTTAGGCAAAGGGACCAACTGGCAAGACGAATTATTCAGAAGAGCTCCGGTAAAAAGCCATACGCTTACTTTAAGCGGCGGTAATGACAAAACGCAGTATTTATTGTCGGGGTCTCATTTTAACCAGGAAGGTATAGCTCTGGGCTCTGAGTTTACCAGGACTTCGATGAGGTTAAACCTGGACAACAAAACTACAGACTGGTTAAAAATAGGGACCAGTTTACAGTTGACCCATATTGACGAGAATGTAAATTCAACAGGTTCAAGTGTTATTAGAGAGGCATTAGCTCAGACACCGGATATCCCTGTAAGAAATCCTGATGGCAGTTTTGCGGGAGAAGAAAGCAGCGAAGGATGGATTGCAAAACGTGTAAATCCTTATGCTCTTGCCCTTATTAATAGAAATAACCCTAAAAGAAATCAATTATTTGGTAATGTATATACAGACATAGCATTTACAAAGGCGTTGTCTTTTAGAAATGAAGTGTCAGGAAATTTCTCATTTAGGACAGAGGACAGATATAACCCTACTTACAAATTTGGCTTGGCTGAGAGATTAGTGAATGATGCATTTTATTCCTATAGCCAGGACTATTTTACGACTTTCAGAAGTTTCTTAACGTATGCTAAAGTGTTTAAAAGCAAATATAATGTTAACATATTGGCAGGACATGAGGCACAGTTGTCCCAGTACGAAGATGTTTCTGCAGCAAGAAGAAATTTCATTTCGGATGATATTACCAATATAGGCAGCGGTGATGCGCTAACAGCAACCAATGGCGGGGTTAAAAGAGAGAGTGCACAGGAGTCTTATTTTGGGCGTGTTAATTTTATTTATGATGACAAATATTTATTTACGGCTAATGCCCGTGCCGATGGTACTTCAAAATTTGCGGCAGAGAACCGCTGGGTGACCACTTATTCAGGAGCCTTTGCCTGGAAATTAAATAAGGAGAAATTTTTAAAAGGCTCAAAAATGGTCAATGAGTTAAAGTTAAGGGTAGGTTACGGTCTTACTAATAATCAGAATGCCGGAAATAATGCTAATTTGACTTTATTAAATTCAACTCAAAATGGTTTGGCTGGTAATGCACAAGTTACTTTTAATTTAGGAAACCCGGAAATTGAATGGGAAAAAACAGAATACAGCAATGCAGGGATTGACGCAGCACTTTTTGGCTGGAAACTTAATTTTTCAGTTGATGTTTATAATCGTCAGACAGACGGACTGTTGATTCAAATTCCCTTGCCATTGTATTCCGGAACAACTGCCGTGTATTCTCCGGGATCAATTGCAGCTCCATATATAAATGTAGGAACTGTTAGAAACAGAGGGGTAGACCTTCATTTGAATTCAAGAAATATAACAGGAAGCGGAGATGATTTTAACTGGAGTACAGATTTTACATTATCCCATAACAAAAATAAGGTACTAAAATTAAATACAGACGGTGCTTCATTGCCTGGGTACCTTGGGGGTGACATTGTTGCCCAAACGAAAGTGGGTGGATCTATTGGTGATTTTTACGGCTATAAAGTAGATGGGATATTTGCCACTGCGAGCGATTTTGAGACCCATGCTTTGCCTACAGATACAAATGGTAATGTTTTGCCAATTACACCAAATTCAGGAGGGGTATGGTATGGAGACCTGAAATTTAAAGACTTAAACGGGGATGGCGTAATTACAGAAAAGGACAGAACCTATTTAGGCTCGCCTATCCCGGATTTTCAACTGGGCCTTGGCAATACCTTTAGCTATAAAGGCTTTGACCTGAATGTTTTCTTTAGCGCCAATATTGGTAATGAGGTAGTAAATGGAATGAGGATTACCGGAGAAAATCCTTCGACAAACAATAGTTTCCTAAAATCATTAAATGATCATGCCGTTTTGGCTTTAATCAATCCAAATGGGTCGGCTTCAGATGTTAATAACGTATATGTTACCAATCCAAACACTACAATTGTTGGGCTTAAAAATAATGATAGCAACAGAAATCATCGTTTCTCTGACAAGTACGTCGAAGATGGATCTTTTATAAGATGCAGGAACATGACTATGGGGTATACAATGCCAAATGAGTGGATGCAAAAGATGCACATAAATTCTTTGCGTATGTATGTTAGTGTTACCAATCCTTTTCTTATTACAAAGTACAAAGGAATGGATCCGGAAGTAGGTTCATGGAACCCGTTAGCGGCCGGAATTGATAATGGCTTTTATCCACAAGCCCGAACATTTACTTTAGGGGTTAACGTAGGATTAACTAAATAAAAATTAAACTTAACAGATATGAAATCAATTTATAAAATAACTATTTTAACCCTGTTGGGCGTACTGGTTTTGAGCGGCTGCGCGGATGATTTTCTTGATCGTCCTAATCTGTCAGAGACAAACACTGAAAATTTTTATAAGACAAAGAAAGAAATCAGGCTGGCTACGGCGGGACTTTATGGCGGTAAAGTATGGGGACAATGGCATAATCAGGCCTATCTTCCATTAGGGGATATATTAAGCGGAAACCTTTATCTACAATACCAGGGGGCAGATCTGGTGCAGCTTAATACTTTTACCCTTTCAGGATCTAATGGACGTTTAACAATCGGCTGGACAGGACTATATATTATAGTGGCACACTGTAACAGCACAATTAAAGGTATTAATGAAAATACGCCGGAAACAGTTTCTGCCGCAGATAAAAATGCCGGACTGGCTGAGGCAAGATTTATACGTGCGATGGCCTACTATCATCTTGCCATGTTGTGGGGAGAAGTGCCTATTATTGAAGATAATACGAAGTTGATAAAATCACCTTTGGTAAATAAAAGCAGAACAGCAGATGTCTACCGGTTTATTACTGAAGATTTAACTTTTGCTGCCGAAAATCTTCCTAAAACTGATGAGAAAGGCAGGGTTACCAGCTGGTCAGCAAAAGGGATGTTAAGTAAAGTATACTTGACTATGTCAGGATTAGGACAAATGGGAGGTATGCGTAATGAGGAATACTTAGACAAGGCAAAATTCTATGCAAAGGATGTAATCGAAAATAGCGGTCTGGCTTTGCTTCCTGATTATGCCAATCTTTTTAAGACGCAATATAATGATAATCCTGAGTCATTATTTGCATTGCAATGGTCAAGTATCAGTAGTGGATGGAATGAAGGTAATCAATTGTTGACCTACTCGCCAAGTGTTGAGATTAATCCACAAAAATCATCAGCGTGGGGATCTCCGGCACCTAGTTATGATTTGTATCTGGCTTATACGGAGCAGGATTCTGTAAGACGTAAAGCGAGTATTATGCTGACAGGGGACCATTATGCCGAATTAAATGCTGCAGGAGGTGGTTATACTGCCACTGCACCGGGTATGAAAAAGCATATTATTGGTAATGAAGTAGATAATAATTCACCTACAATGACAGCTACATCTTCTATAGAGCATAATTCATTATTAAGATTGGCAGATATTTATTTAATATATGCAGATGCTGTCCTTGGTAATAATGCTTCTACAACTGATGCTGCCGCATTAACCTATTTTAATAAGGTAAGAACACGTGCAGGTGTTGATCCGGTAACAGTACTTAACACAGATGTTATCCTGAATGAAAGAAGAGTTGAGTTTGCTTGTGAAGGAGAATATTGGTATGATTTGGTAAGGCTTTCTTATTATAATCCTCAAAAAGCAGTTAGTATTCTCGGTAATCAAAAAAGGGTTCCGTTTGATTATGTAAAATCTACCGCAATAGCTACACCTAAAGATCCTATTGCGCCTATTTCTCCGGCTACCTTCGGTACTTTTACTTTAGAGTTGCCTGCATCAGAGATAATTGCTAATCCTAAATTGAACGAACCAGCAGTGCCTTATTATGAATAATGATAAAAAATATATAGATATGAAAAAAATATTAAATAACCGTATTAGTCATTTGCTTTTTTTAAGCATGATGCTGATTATTACAATACTGACATCTTGTAATAACGATGATGATGCAAATGGTACCCCTGTTATTGCAGCAGTAAGGAATTATGCGCCCGCTCCTAATGATACATTAGTGACAAGTATTGTACCTGGGCAATGGATTGTAATTCATGGGAAGAATCTAAAAGGAGCTATTCAGATAAGTATAAATGGTAGTCCTGCTCAGTTTGATGCCGCATTGTTTTCAGATAAAACAGCTGTTTTGCAAGTTCCAATGTCTGTACCATTTAATAATGTTGATCCGGAAGTTATAAATACCATAAAATATGTCACGAACGAAGGAACAACTACTTATAAATTTAAAGTAAATGCACCGCCAGCTACTATCACAGGTAATTCATTGCTTGCTAGTAATAAGGTAGGAGATTCGATTTATATTTATGGTACTAATTTATATTTGATAGAAAAATTGACGATAGGAGGTGTAGATATAGCACCACTAAAAACCGTAAGCAATGGTAGTTCTATCGGATTCGTGTTTCCAGAAATTAATGCACCACAGCCTTGGGAAGCGGTTGTTGTTGCTGCATCAGGTACTTATACTTTTAGTATTAGTATTCAACCGGAAATTTTGGCTGTTTCCTATGTAAATCCTTCGCAAGGTGACATAGTAAGAGTGTATGGTAAAAATTTGAATGGGGTTACAAATTTAAAATTTGGAGGTGCTACTATTTCTTCAGGGATTACAGAATCTCCTGATGGTTTCTGGATTCAGTTTGTAGCACCGAACAAGTCGAGTTACGCTGGCGGACCGGTAACTATTACTTCTACGTATGGAACCGTTACTACCGCTTATGACGTTAATAACAATGGTGTTAAGGGCGGTCTTTTAGCAACTTTTGAATGGGATGCTACCTATTTTGGTTATACTTGGTGGCAACATCTTAAAATAGGGAGTAGTTTATTAGACTTTAATGGTTCGATGGGAACAAGTACAAGTCAGGTAGGTTATTTTGATACTCCTATTTTAGCAGCAGGAGAATCAAATTTTGCCAATATGGGTAGTTCTGCTTCTGGTAATTATTGGATACCTGTGGCAAATATTTCAGATCCTGTTGAAAAATGGGGGCTTCAATTTGATATAAGTGTGGCTAAACCATGGAATGGTAGTACGCTTTATTTTCAAACGGCATTTGCTGGGGATACTTATGTAGCGCGTTATGAACCATGGAAAATTCCTGCTTCTAATAAGACACTTGATTTTAAAACGGATGGTTGGCAAACTGTAATCATTCCTTTATCTGAATTCAGAAAAAAGGATGCTGATAATGTTCTTGGAAATGGAGTTTCACTTACGAGTTTGAGTAGTCTATTAGGACCTACCGGTTCTAGTAATTATGTTATTACCCTTAAAAATTTTGGTACTGCATCAACTAAAACAGGGTTTTATGCGGCAATTGATAATATCAGAGTAGTCAAAATTAAATAATTAAATATTGTAATAACGATTAGAACCTGCGGTGTTCAATGAAAGTTAATTTTCCGCAGGTTTTTTTAAAATGAATAATAATTAAAAATAAAACAAAATGAAGAATAAACATTTTTACAAAATTCTAATGCTCCTTGTTGTCATGGTATTTTCTGTATCTTGTTCAAAAGATGATGAAGCACCAGAACTAACAGTTTCAACAAAAAACCTTTCTTTTGAAACTGAAGGGGGGACATCTGAGGAAGTTACTATTACCACAAACAGAACATGGAGTGCTAGTAATGCGGCAACATCGTGGTTAAAGTTAAGTAAAGCGAGTGGTAATAATGGGACAACAACAATAACATTAACAGCGACAAGTAACGAAACTGTATCTACCCGATCTGCTGTAGTATCAATAGAATCAAGCAATGGTCAGGCCCGAAGAATTGCAGTTACACAAACAGGCAGTTTATACCCAAGTTACAATCTGAGTCCAAAGCCAGCTGATGCCACGGGAATGAGTAGTACAGCTGTAGAATTGGCAGCCAAAATGGGACTGGGAATCAATATAGGCAATACAATGGAAGCTTTAGGCGGAGAGACAGCCTGGGGTAATCCGAAAATTACAGAAGAATATATTAAATTTTTGAAAGCGAAAGGTTTTAAGAATGTGCGTATTCCATGTTCTTGGGTTCAGGGATACCTAAGTGATGAGTCGAAAATGAAAATTGATGAGCAGTGGCTTAACAGAGTGCACCAAGTTGTAAAATGGTGTGTTGAAAATGATATGTATGTAATGCTGAATATTCACTGGGATGGTGGATGGCTGGAACATAACGTTATTGCTGCTAAAAAAGACATTACAAATGCGAAACAGAAAGCCTTGTGGGAACAGATAGCAACTAAAATGAGAGATTTTGATGAACATCTTATTTTAGCTGGTGCCAATGAACCGCCTTCTAAAGATGCTCAGGAAATGGCAATTCTTAATAGCTACCATGAAACGTTTATTAAAGCAGTTAGAGCTACAGGCGGAAAGAATAGTTACCGTACATTAGTTGTACAGGGACCTGGTACAAACGCTGTTAGAACGTATGAATTGATGAACCTTCCTTATGATGCTGTACCTAATCGTATGATGGTCGAAGTACATGAATATACACCTTCTCAGTTCGCCTTTGTAGACAAAGAGGTACTTGGTACATGGGAAGTGCCAGTTTTCTACTGGGGGGCAGGTAACCATTCTACTATTGAACCAAATCGTAATGCTACTTATGGAGAAGAGGCTACGATTCTTGAATCATTCAAAAAATTAAAAGAGAAATTTATTGATAAAGGCGTGCCGGTAGTATTGGGTGAGTATGCTGCGATGAGACGTGATAAATCTATTAGTCCATGGATTAAATTTGTCCCGAAAGATATGGATATGCACAACAAATCTGTTGATTACTGGAATACTTTTATCACAAAACAGTGTAAAATCAACGGTGTAGTCCCAATGTATTGGGAGGTTGGAAATGTTATGGACAGAAATAATAATACAGTAAAAGATCAAGCCATGGTTAATGCTCTTATTGCAGGGTTTAACTAAATAAAATACTTTTTTTTTCAGGGCAATCATGCATTGATGGCTTTTAAAAACGGGACTGATTTAAATATCTGTGACTCTTAGGAGTCACAGATTTACTTTACATAATGAATGTTACAATCACAATGAATAGTAAAAAATGTTAGATGTTTGAAAGGATGTCAATAAAAATCAATAATTAAATAGGAAAGGCTTGAAAGGCAACACTAAAAGACTATTGTACAAGGCGTTTTTTTAAACAAATAGATTAATGAATCGTATTCTTAAACACAATTATTAATATTTAAAACTCTTGTAAAATGAAAAAAATTACATTACTCTAAATGAAAAAATATTACCTAATATTTCTAATAATTTTGACCGCTTTTGCTACCCATGTTCAGACAGATTGGAAGGATGTTCAAATTAGAGGGTGGGTTTTGTTACCGGAATTATCTATAGTCAGAAGTAAATTTGAAATATACTTCGTATAGCCTAAGTTTTTTTGTCATTCATAGTCTTGGAGTGAAATAGTCATTTAAATAAAATAATCATTATGAAGATTCTCTTTTTTAAAGAAAATAAAAGCATGTATATAAAAAAAAAAGTTTTAAGTACAATCGTCATTATGTCTTTTCTGGGATGTAATGAATTCGCAGTAGCTCAGTCAAAAACAAATAAAACAAAAGAGGTTAAAGAAAACCTGATAGAAAAATTTGCGAATGTTTCGCCGAAACTTAGCTCTAATAACGCGAATCCTTTATTGGACTTTATGTTTACGGCCGACCCTACAGCTATAGAATATAAGGGGAGGATCTATGTTTATGCTACCAATGATCATCAACAGTATGAGAATGTAGGAAGGGATGGTAAAAACACATATCATCTTATCCGTTCATTGGTTATGATGTCTTCTGATGACATGGTAAACTGGACGTATCATGGTCTTATAAATACAGCGGAAATTTCGCCATGGACTCAAAATTCATGGGCTCCTTCAATTACGTCCAGAATAGAAGCGGATGGAAAGACACATTTCTATTTGTACTACTCCAATAGTGGTATAGGAACAGCTATGCTTACCTCTACTTCTCCTGTTGGACCATGGAGCGACCCATTAGGAAAAAACATAGTTGATCGTTCTGTACCTGGGGTGAATTGCGAGTCTCCATTCGATCCAGGAGTAGTTATAGATGATCAAGGTATTGGTTGGCTGGCTTTTGGAGGGGGAACACCTAAAACAGAATATATGCCGGGTAATTCCCGTATTGTTAAACTAGGAGAAGATATGACTAGTCTTGCTAGTGATATTGCTGAGATACCTGCTCCTTATTGTTTTGAAGCAAGCGAGCTTAACTTTATGAATGGAACCTGGGTTTATACTTTTAATACAAGTTGGAAACCACGCACGGAATGGCCTTATGACAATATTGACAAACCCAGCCAATGCAGTATGTCTTATATGACAAGTAAAACCCCCTTAGATTCGGACAGCTGGAAGTATCGTGATAGCTACTTTAAGAATCCAGGTGATTATAAAGTGGGACCTTATACAAATAACCACACGCATCTGTTTCAATTCAAAGGGAAATACTATATCGCTTACCACTCGATGTATTTACAGGATTATTTAGGCACAAAAGGTGGTTTTCGCAATGTAAGTATCGATGAAATACAGGTGGATGAAAAAAACGTGCACATACACATGGGCGAGGCGACTTATAAGGGGGCTTCTCAACTTAATCCATTGAATCCATTCGTTATCCAACAAGCAGAAACCACTGCTGCTACTTCGGGACAAGTTCAATTTGAAACTGTTGGGAATGTGGGCAATATGGTTGCCAAAGGAAAAACAGACAAACAATGTCTCATGGTTCGAGGAGCCGATTTCAGCAAACAGATTCCTTCCAAATTCGAAGCCAGAGTAAAAGGAAAAGGTAAAATTGATGTTTATGTAAATAATCTTAAAGGTACTCCTCTCGTTTCCCTTGTATCTGATGGGAAGGAATGGACTACGCTTTCAAAGAAAATTGCACTGAAAATAAATAAAGGAGTAGGGAACATCTATTTTGTATTTAACGGTGAGGGTTTTTTGTTTGATGAATGGAAATTCATTTATTAATCTGCTACTGGTCTTGTCAGCAGCAGCGTTTATTTATTCCCATGCTTTCTTGTTGGTGATAACAACAAGGAAGAAAAGTTAATAAAACTTTTTTGAGTTCAGATGATTCAGAATTTGAAACAGAAAAGATAGAATAATAATATTAAAATATTAAATATGAAAAACTATATACATAATGTAAAAGTTTTCTTTCTACACCTTGTTTTGGTATTTAGCCCGGTTTTAACAAACGCCCAGACTTATACATGGAAGAATGCACCCATCGGCGGAGGCGGATTTGTGACGGGAATCATTACCCACCAAACATCCGGCGATAAGTATTGCCGAACGGATGTGGGCGGAGCCTATCGCTGGGATGCCGCGAATAATAAATGGGTTCAACTACTCGACTGGTTGAAGGAGTCAGAAGGCGGATTTTATGGAGTGGAATCTTTGGCACTGGATCCGCAGAATTCCAATAACGTTTATATGCTTTGCGGCATCGAGTATATGAACAACGGAAGAACGGCTATATTGAAATCCACCGACAAAGGAAATACTTTCACGTATACCGATGTTACCTCCAAATTTAAGGCGCATGGTAATGGGAGCGGGCGAGGTAACGGAGAACGTCTTGCCGTAGATCCCAAAAACAGCAACATATTATTCTGTGGTACCAGAAAGAATGGACTATGGAAAAGTACGGATGCCGGCGTTATCTGGAACCTCGCCTGGAGTGGTGTCACTACCACTGCTAATGGTAATGGGATATGTTTTGTCCTCTTTGATCCTTCAGGCAGTGTGGTAAACGGCGTTAGTCAAACCATTTACATTGGCGTTTCCCGCACGGGCAGCGCGAACATTTATAAAAGTACAGACGGAGGTGCCACCTTTATAGACATTTCCGCAACCACTGGTTTTATGCCGCATCGGGTTGCTTTGCAGGGAACTACTATGTATGCCACCTATGCGGATGGTGCAGGTCCGGCCACCAATGGCGATGGGAAGTTATATAAGCTCAACACGGCTACCGGTGTGTGGACAAACGTTACCCCTGTTAGTTGGAAGGACCATTCATACGGCGGAGTAAGTATAGACCCAACTAATGTAAACCGGGTAATAGTTTCTTCCTGTGGCAGTTATACTAACAACCAGTTCGGTACCGGATGGGGAGACTTTGTTTTCCTTTCTATCGATGGAGGATCGACCTGGACACTTAAAAACGGCACCAACGCCTCCTATGATGCTAACGGTATGGAATGGTCAAGGGGAGGAGCGGTTAACTGGATGGACTGTATCGAGTTTGACCTTTCGAATCCTTCAATAGTACGGGTAATCGGCGGAGGTGGCGTATATACGTGTTCTGATATCACAGCCGCAAATCCATCATGGAAATACGATGTGATTGGAATTGAAGAAACAGCATTGCTTGACGTGACAAGCATTCCCGGAGGCCCGGTTATTTCCTCTTTCGGAGACGTAACCGGCTTTGTGCATGAACCGCTGACTTCTTATCCTTCAACCAGACTTTCTCCTTTAGGTGGTTATAATAACAATAGCATTGCTTATGCTGCTGCCAACCCAAGCAAAGTAGTAAGAATTGCCAATGAGGGAAATGTGGTTTACTATTCCAACGATAAGGGTGCTACATGGACGGCAGCCGCTACCAATATGGGTACTGCAGGAAGGGTGGCCGTCAGCGCTGATGGAGGCACAATCTTGCATTGCCCCTGGGGGTCCTCAACCACCTACTATTCGACCAACAATGGAGGAACTTGGTCGAGTTGTTCGGGTGTATCTCTCGGAAATGCTGCTCCGGTGGCCGACCAGGTAAATACCAATTACTTCTACATCTACCATCCATCAAGTGGCCAGTTGTTAAGAAGCACCAATAAGGGAGTCAGTTTTTCAGTAGCAGGTACTCCGGGTGCGTCAACAGCAAATCATCCGTGGGAATCGGCCCTGGCCCGGACAGTGCCCGGTCTTGAAGGCAATATCTGGATACCACTTGGCCGCAATGGATTAAAATATTCGACCAACGCCGGATCCATTTATACAACCGTTGCCAATGTAACTTATTGCAAAGCTGTCGGGATAGGAAAGGCAATATCCGGAGCCAGCTATCCTACTGTTTTCATCTGGGGAACAGTTTCAGGTGTGACAGGCCTTTTCAGGTCTACCGATCAGGGTGCCACATGGGCCAGGATAAATGATGATGCCAACGAATTTGGTGGTGCCTCATTCCTGATAGGAGACATGAATGTTGCCGGAAGAGTATTCATGGGTCCCGGCGGAGCAAGAGGTTTAATTTATTGGGATACTGCTGCCTTGTCTGTAGATGATATTTCAGGGGAGTCAAACTTTTCGATAGATTTTTATCCAAATCCATTTGTTAATGGTTTTAAGGTTGAAGCTGCAAAATCGAATGAACCAATTCGTGTTCGCATTTTTGATATTACGGGAAAAAAAGTAGAAGAAAAAGAATCCACTCCTGAATCAGCGCACTTGTTAATGGGATCTTCATTGAAACCAGGATTATACATAGTGCAGGTTGAAGGAGTAAACTCAAATTTCTCAAAATCATTTAAGATTATTAAAAAATAGATCTGTTTGTTGAGATTTGAAAAAATTATAAATATAAAAGTATAAAAGACATATGAAAATTGACCGGTTTATAGTGGTTTGTATCCTGTTTTCACATTTTTTGACAGCTCAGGAAAATTATGTATCGCCAATTAGGGACGGTAATGAACCGGTTGCTGCCGGAAAGTTTGTGCCAACATGGCAATCACTGCAGCAATATAAAACTCCCGAGTGGTTCCAAAACGCTAAATTCGGGATATGGGCGCATTGGGGACCTCAATGCCAACCGGAACAAGGAGACTGGTTTGGAAGATTTATGTATAATGAAGGTGGTGACCAATATAAATGGTTTGTTGAACATTACGGGCATCCATCCAAAGTTGGATTTAAAGAAGTCATTAATGATTGGAAAGCCCAAAATTGGGATCCTGAAAAATTGGTAGCGCTGTACAAACGGGCTGGAGCCCAGTATTTCTTTGCCATGGCAAATCATCATGACAATCTGGATTTGTGGGACAGCAAATACCAGGAATGGAACTCCGTACGCGTAGGACCTAAGAAAGATATTGTAACTGGCTGGTCAAAAGCAGCCAAAAAATATAATCTTCCGTTCGGACTTAGTGTACACGCTTCACATACATGGACGTGGTTTGAAACATCGCAGCGATCAGATAAAAACGGAGCGTTGGTCGGTGTTCCATACGACGGAAAGTTGACCAAAGCCGATGGTAAAGGAACATGGTGGGAAGGGCTTGATCCTGAGGAGCTTTATGCCCAAAATCATCCTTTGAGCGAAAAAAGCGATAAAGACTTATTTGCCCTTTGGGGTCAGTGGGATTGGGGCAATGGTGCATCGATACCTTCGCAGGCTTACTGTGAAAAATTCTATAATCGTACCATAGACCTTATCAACAAGTACAATCCCAATTTGCTTTATTTTGATGATAGTGTACTGCCTCTTCATCCTGTAAGCGATGCAGGATTAAAAATTGCGGCTGATTACTATAATCATAATATGGCAACCCACAATGGAAAGCTGGAGGCTGTCTTGTTCGGGAAAATGCTGAACGATGAACAAAAAAAATGCATGGTATGGGATGTAGAAAGAGGTGCGCCGGATAAAATTGAAAACCTCCCATGGCAAACATGTACCTGTATCGGCGATTGGCACTACAGTAAATCAGTTTATGAAAATAACGGATACAAGTCTGCGGCCACAGTAATCCACATGTTGGTTGATATTGTTAGTAAAAATGGAAACCTGCTGCTTAATATTCCTGTTAAGGGAGACGGTACAATCGATGATAAGGAGGTTGCAATTCTTGAAAAAATAGCGGCCTGGATGGATGTAAACAAAGAAAGTATTTTTGATACACGTCCGTGGAAATTCTATGGTGAAGGACCAGTTTCAGATGCTGTAAAACCGGGAGAATACAAAAGCTTTAATGAGGGAAAAGTAAAGTTTTCTGCCAATGACATCCGCTATAATCAAAATGGGAAAATTCTTTACGCCACTCTTTTAGGAGTGCCTTCCAAGAATATTTGCTTAAAATCGCTTGGCAAAAATAAAAACAAAGCCAAGATTAAGAATATCGAGATCCTTGGCAGTAAAGAAAAACTTTCGTGGAAACAATATGCTGATTCACTGGTAATTATAAAACCGAAGATTATACCGAACGATATTGCAATGGTGCTTAAAATTAAAAGAAAATAAACTTAACAACTAAGAAATAATATGAAAAATTTAATTATTATGAATGCCATGTTTTTTAGCAGAATAATCTTAATAACTCTTTTATGGGTTACCACAACATCATGCGGAAATGCAAATGATGATATAGAACCATTATTGGATATTTCTAAAAAATCGATTTCCTTACCAGCAGAAGGGGGTACAACAGATATAACTGTTACAAGTAATGACCATTGGAGTGTTAATGGTGTAGCATCATGGTTACAATTAAGTAAAACCAGTGGCAATGGTGGTGACATAGCAATTAAGTTGACAGCAGAACTAAATGTTACAGGTTCAACGCGCTCAGCAATATTGAACATTTCCCTCAATAATGGAAAGATCCTACGAACAGTTTATGTATCACAGGTTTCTAAGGATGTTGCTGTTACTCCAAAAGATCCCAATTTTTACATCTTTCTTTGTTTCGGACAATCGAATATGCATGGCGCAGCACCTATTGAAAGTCAGGACAAAGTAGGGAATAGCCGATTCAAGCTGTTACAGCCACTGGATTGCCCCAACCTTAACAGAACAAAAGCAACTTGGTACACTGCTGTTGCACCTACTTGCCAATGCGGTTCAGGTCTTTCACCTGCCGATTATTTTGGAAGGACTATGGTTGAAAAATTACCGGATAATATTACTGTGGGTATTATTAATGTTTCTGTTGCCGGTTGTGATATCAGGCTGTTTGATAAAGATAAGTACCTGGATTATGATTCCACATCTACAGATAGCTGGTTTACTAATCAGATAACTGGTTATAATGGAAGTCCTTATCAGTATCTTATCGACTTGGCAAAATTAGCACAAAAGGATGGTGTGATCAAAGGGATTCTTTTGCATCAGGGAGAAACAAACAATGGTCAGCAACAATGGCCATCCTACGTAAAGAAAATTTATGGAGACATGATGACCGACCTTTCTTTAAATGCTAATTCAGTTCCTCTTTTAGCAGGAGAATTATTTTCCGGTGAAAAAAATTGCTGTTCAGGTATGAATCCGATTATAAGAACGTTGCCTAATGTGATTTCAACGGCACATGTAATTTCTTCAGATGGTTGTACTGGACAAGACAGTGCCCATTTTGATTCTAATGGTTATAGGGAACTGGGCAGAAGATATGGTTTTGAAATGCTGCGTCTGTTAGGGGTTAAACTCTAACGTTTCTTCTTGAGTTTGTTTTGATTATTTAATATTTAAATGTACTAAATATAAAAATGGTCTAAAGAATTGCAAGAACATCAAGTTAAGAGATAAGAGAATAAATTATCTATTATTTATAAGAATGTATTAATAATAATAAAATGAACAGCCGCTAGTACTCAGGTTCGGGAATTTATCGTCATGTTTGGATGGTCGTTACCGATCCTATACATGTTGCACATTGGGGGTGACATTTCAATTCCTGAGGTGTCTTCAAAAAAAGCAGTTATACTGGTAAAAAACCAAGATAAAAAATGAAACAGAATCTGGACAGAGCATTGTTGTAAAAACACTTCTTTCAAACACTTCTAAAAAAGCCGGAAACCGCCAGACACAAGTTGAACTTCCGACTCATAACGAGAAAGAATTAACCCAAACTATACAAGTGTCAAATCCTAGGCTTTGGACTCTGGAAACGCCTTTTTTATATCAGACTCAGATTCAGATTTTAAAAGGTAAAAAAATGGTTGACGAAACAAAGACAGATTTTGGGATTTGTTCTATAAAATTTACAGATGAAAATGGATTTCAGCTAAACGGAAAAACAGTGGCAGTAACACTAGTCTAAAATTTAATTGCTGGAAGAACTAAAAATGAGATTATATACAGCTATAAATATGTTAATGAAAAAAATTAGATAATATTTAGATAAATTAAAATGAGAAGTACCTTAAAAATAAAAAGAATCGGGACAACACTGTTTTTTCTGTTAATGATCGCTGGAGAAACATTTGCCCAAAGTAAAGTAATTAATCTTTGGGACAAGAAAATACCCGGCGCTATTTCTAAATCGGATTATAAAGAGACTAATTCAGAAGACAGCTGGATGCAGTCTGTTACAAATCCAAGACTCGATATGTATCCCGCCCCTTCAGAAAAATCAACAGGCACTGCAGTTATAATCTGTTCTGGCGGGGGCTATGCTGGAATGGCTGTTGGACACGAAGGAAAACAGATTGCGCAGTGGTTAAATGGTCTAGGTATTACAGCATTTGTGTTAAAATATAGATTACCAGATATCAGTATAATGACAGATAAGTCTGCAGGTCCATTGCAAGATGGGCAGCAGGCTGTCCGATTGGTAAGAAGTCATGCCAAAAATTGGGAAATCAATCCAAAAAAAATCGGCATAATGGGTTTTTCCGCAGGTGGGCATCTCGCTTCTAGTCTTTCAGCCCATTTCAATGAAAAAGTATATGATCCAGCTGATACAACTAGTGCACGCCCTGATTTTTCATTGCTGATATATCCTGTAATATCGATGCGGGAGGATATAACACACATGGGATCCAGAGTTAATCTGCTGGGTGAAAATCCTTCTTCGGAACAAGTAAAACATTTTTCAAATGAGTTACAGGTTACTAGTGAAACACCACCGGCATTTTTGGTTCATTCAATGGATGATGCTGCTGTACCAGTAGAAAACAGTATGGAATATGCATTAGCTTTGAAGAAATATAAAATTCCTTGTGAACTTCATATCTACGAAAGAGGAGGGCACGGTTACGGCCTTGCTAAATCCGGCGGTACCGAATCTTATTGGAGCGAGGCATGCAGCAGATGGCTCAAAGAAAGAGGCCTTATTAATTAATAGAGGCAAATCTAATTTTAAAGCAGATGAATATTTTTTCTTAATAGAGATCTTCTTACGAATTATTTACAGATTTAATTTTATACTGATGCATATTGGTAATAATATGATTATTACAACAATTACGGCTATCTTTTGATACAAAATGTACCATAGTTTGGTGTTTTTCTTGTCAAATTTGCTTAATGAAAAAAAAGCGCTTTTACTATAAATCGACCATAGTAAGGTTATGGATAAAAGTAATAGCTGGCAGGGGGGGATGTTATTATGGGTTTTATTCAGAACGATTGTGTTCAGATACTTAAACAGATACATATTAGTTGGCACAGTTGATACCAAAACTGATTTTTCAAGAGATGATATAGGTAAGCTGAACTTTTTCATAGCCTATTTTTAACAATACATTCGAAAGATATCAAAAACACGTAAATAGTAATTATAATAATCAATATATCAAATGAAAAAGATTTTTCTACAGGCAGTTATTTTTATATTTTTATCAGCAAGCGGAGCTGCGCAGGAACTTCACCTGAAGTCTCCAAACGGCAAGATTGACATGGCTTTGGAAAGCGGCGCAAAAATTCGGTGGTCTGTCAAGCATGAAAACACACAAGTTGTAGCACCTTCTGCTATCTCATTAACATTAGGCAGCGGAGTAGTCTTAGGTAACAATGCAAAAGTTGTCGGCAGTAAAAAATCGTATTCGAATACTTTTTTTGAAACGCCTGTTTATAAAAAGAAAACGGTTAACGATGAATATAATCAGCTGACCATAAGCTTTAAGGGTGGTTTTGGTTTGATATTAAGAGCCTACAATGATGGGGCTGCTTATCGTTTTTTTACAACCAGCAAAGAACAGATCGTTATTGAGTCTGAAGAAGCTAATTTTAACTTCAGCGAAGATCATAAAGCTTTTGTTCCTTATGTACGCGACTTAAGGGAAAAAGATATGTATATCTCTGCTTTCGAAGCCACGTATGATGAAATACCCCTCTCTAAATTTGTAAAAGATTCACTGGCTCTTTGCCCGCTTCTGGTCGATTTAGGAAACGGAAAGAAAGCTGCTGTGATAGAAGCTGAACTGGAGGACTATCCGGGTATGTTCTTAACCCGCGGCAGTCAGACACCGTACGGCCTGCAGGGAGTATTTGCCCGTTACCCGAAAGAGGAACGTTTAGGAGGTTATAATAAAATGAACTATATGGTGGTGAAGAGAGAAAATTACATTGCTAAAACAAACGGCAGCCGCAATTTTCCGTGGAGGGCAGTAATAATTAGTGAGAATGACAAAGAGCTACTGAATAATGATATGGTTCAAAAACTTTCTTCACCTTCACAAATTTCGGATATAAGCTGGATAAAAGCCGGCAAAGTTGCCTGGGATTGGTGGAATGACTGGAATCTATCTAAAGTTGATTTTAAAGCCGGGATAAATACGCAGACCTACAAATATTACATTGATTTTGCTTCCAAAAATAACATAGAGTATGTAGTGCTGGACGAGGGGTGGAGTGAAGAAACAAATATACTGAAGATTTCACCCACTATGGATATTGAAGAACTTATCAATTATGGAAAGCAAAAAAATGTTGGAATTATTCTCTGGGCTTCCTGGTATGCCATAAATCTGGTTCTGGATGATGCTTTTTCCAAGTATTCCAAAATGGGAGTAAAGGGTTTTAAAATTGATTTTATAGATCGTGATGATCAAAAAATGGTGAAGTCGATCTATAATATTGCTGAAAAAGCGGCTTCTTATAAACTTCTTATTGACTATCATGGAATGTATAAACCCACTGGTATTCAACGAGTATACCCAAATATTGTCAATTTTGAAGGGGTTAAAGGCTTGGAAAACGCCAAATGGACGCCAAGTGATGATATGCCGCACTATGAAACTGCTATCCCCTTTATAAGAATGCTGGCCGGACCTATGGATTATACACCAGGAGCTATGCGAAATGCGACAAAAGCAGATTTCCGGCCAAGTAATTCGCTTCCTATGAGTCAGGGTACAAGATGCCATCAGCTAGGCATGTATGTTGTTTATGAGTCACCTCTGCAAATGATGGCTGATAGTCCTACGGCATATGAGAAAGAGCCGGAAAGTACCAGTTTTATAGCTAAAATCCCCACCACTTTTGATGATACAGTTGCACTTGACGGAAAGGTTGGAGAATATGCGGCCATCGCCAGAAAAAAAGGCAATGTATGGTTTGTAGGCGGTTTAACAAACTGGTCGGTCAGGGAAATGGAAATAGATCTGTCTTTCCTTGGAAAGGGAAACTTCACGGCAGAAATTTTTAAAGATGGAATTAACGCGGATAAAGATCCTACAGATTATAAACGTGAAATGCTTAAAGTGACAAATACGGATAAATTGACAGTAAATATGGCTGCTGGAGGCGGTTTTGCCATTATAATTCATCCGGAAAAGTAGTTAAAATATCCTGAAATAATCCTCTGTTATTTAAACTAAGCCTGATGATTGTTTAGAACAATAATACAAAAGAATACAAATATCATGAAAAAAAGAAAAATAAGCATTTTAATATTACTATTTAGTCTGTTGTCTGTCTGCGGATGGGCACAAGAGCCTGTTTACCTGGATACAAGTAAACCTATAGAAGTTCGTATAAAAGATGCCTTGTCACGAATGACATTAGAAGAAAAAGTGGCACTTTGCCATGCCCAGTCAAAATTCAGTTCAAAAGGAGTTCCCCGTCTGGGCATTCCGGATGTATGGTCTTCTGATGGATCGCATGGTGTGAGCGATGAGAAATTATGGGATGAATGGAGCGGGGCGCAATGGACAAATGACTCCTGCACCGCTTTTCCTGCATTAACATGTCTTGCGGCAACATTCAATTCCGAGATATCGCTGCTGTATGGTAAATCTATTGGAGAGGAAGCCCGATACCGAAACAAAACCATGTTGTTGGGACCTGGAGTCAATATTTATCGTACCCCGCTCAATGGCCGGAATTTTGAATATATGGGCGAAGATCCTTTTTTGGCCTCACGCATGGTGGTTCCATACATTCAGGGCGTACAGTCCAATGGGGTTGCTGCGTGCGTAAAGCATTTTGCATTGAACAACCAGGAAATTTCCCGTGGCGAAATCAATGTGAATGTAAGCGACCGGGCGCTGCACGAAATTTATCTTCCAGCCTTTAAAGCTGCGGTTCAGGAAGGAAAAGTGTGGTCCATCATGGGCGCCTATAACAAAATATGGAGTGTGCATAGCTGTCACAACGACATTTTGTTGAATAAGATCCTGAAAACTGATTGGAAGTTCGATGGCGTGGTGGTCAGCGACTGGGGCGGCGTACACAATACCGATGAAGCTGTCAATGGCGGACTTGATATTGAGATGGGTACTTATACCAATGGATTGACAACACAAGGACATTTCCCTTTTTCCAGCTATTATTTGGCCGATCCGTTCCTGAAAGGAATTAAATCGAGAGAATATGAAATGTCGAAACTTGATGATAAAGCAAGCCGTATCCTGCGGATGATTTTTCGCACTACCATGAGTGCCAATCGCCCATTTGGACGTTTTGTATCGCCCGAACATAGCTTGGCAGCCAGACAAATAGCAGATGAAGGTATTGTCCTGCTTAAAAATGACAAACAGTTTTTGCCTATTCCACAAGGAAAATACACAAAGATTGCCGTGATAGGCGAAAATGCTGTACGCAGCCTGATTGTTGGGGGAGGTTCTACGTCGCTGAAAGCGGCTTATGAAATTACACCATTAGAGGGATTAAAGAATAAATACGGTGAAGATCATATTGTTTACAGCATGGGATATGCTTCAGGCCGCCCACTATATGGATCGGAAGAGCCTTCTAAATTAAATATAGACTCCTTGCAAACTGCGGCTATTGAAGTTGCCCGTCATGCCGATGTGGTTCTTTTTGTTGGCGGGTTGAATAAAAATTATTTTCAGGATTGTGAAAGTGGTGACCGTCAATCGCTTAGTTTACCATTCGGACAAGATAAACTCATTGAAGCGATACAGAAAGCCAATAAAAATACTGCCGTGATTTTACTAAGCGGAAATGCGGTTTTGATGCCCTGGCTGGATAAAACACCAGCAGTTGTACAAGGTTGGTACCTCGGCTCTGAGGCGGGAAATGCTTTGGCCGATATTATTTCCGGTGAAGTAAACCCTTCAGGGAAACTCCCTGTCTCATTTCCTAAAAAACTGGAAGATGTTGGGGCACATGCCTTTGACAAATCCTGTTATCCGGGTGATGGCGCCAACGTGTATTACAAAGAGGATATTTTAGTTGGATACCGTTGGTTTGATACTAAAAAAATTCCAGTCCTTTTCCCATTCGGATATGGATTGAGTTATACCACATTCCAATACGGAAAACCCACAGTTTCTTCAAAATCAATAACAACAGCCGATTCATTAGTTGTGACAATTCCGGTAAAAAACACAGGAAAAGTTGCGGGCAAAGAAGTGGTACAATTGTATGTCAATGATGAAAAATCGAGTTTGCCCCGTCCGCTTAAAGAACTAAAAGGGTTTGAGAAAATTTCCTTAGAACCGGGAGAGGAAAAAACAGTCAGTTTCACCTTGACAAAAGAGGCTCTTTCTTATTATGATGACAAAAAAAAGGAATGGATTGCAGAACCCGGTAATTTCAAAATTATGATTGGAGCTTCAGCCACCGATATCAGGGGTACAGTTGACTTTATTTTGAAATAAGACATTACAACGATTTTATATGGGTTCACTGCGATTGAAAGCAAGCCCGCTTAATTTGGACGATAATGATTTGCCGATTTTGCAGGACGAAGGCAGGAACATATTGATTTTTTCAGCTGCCACTATGTTCTCATTAAAGAAAACACAGCAGTGAGACGAAGCCGGGATGACAATCTTCTACCCGAGTCAGTCAAATAACGACCTTTTTTAAAAAAATAGAAAAGGCAAGCACAACCGCTTTTCCGTTATAAAATGGGTACACGAGTTCATACAGCATGCGAAGTGGAAATTCCGCATGATACTATGTTATTTGAAAGTTGAAGGTAGTAAGGATTTTTATAATTCTATTATTCTTTGAATGGGAAAGGTTTTAAATTTTTATAAAATCAATATCTTGTATCTGAGTAGAAAAGTATAAAATTTAAAAAAAATGAATCAATTACGAAAAATATTAAGACTGTCAATGATTTTATCGACAGTCATTTCAGCAGGCATAACAAATGCCCAAACAGCAATGGTTAATTTTGAATCCCGCAATTCAACTAGTTTGAATGGGAAATGGAAGATAATGCTTGATCAGGGAAACATTGGCGACTGGAAAAAATTTTGGATAGAACCAAAGCCCGAGAAAAAAACGGATTTTTTCGAATATTCATTTGACGGTGCACCAGAACTGAATGTTCCGGGTGATTTTAACTCGCAGCTGTGTGAGTTGACTTTTTATGAAGGTACTGTATGGTACAAAAAAAAGGTAACCGTTTTGAAGCAGAAGAATTCAAGACAGTTTCTGTATTTTGGTGCAGTAAATTATATTGCAGATGTATATTTGAACGAAGAAAAATTGGGCAGTCATGAGGGAGGCTTCACACCGTTTCAATTTGAAGTTACCGATAAACTAAAAGATGGCGATAATACAATAATTATAAAAGTTGATAACCGTCGTTTAGGGAACGGTATTCCTGGTTACGGCTATGATTGGCTGAATTATGGAGGCATTACACGCGATGTGGAAATTATACAAACCCAAAGAACTTACATCCACGATTATTTTATTCAATTGAAAAAAGGCAGTTTGAATGATGTTTCGGGATGGATTCAGCTAAATGGCGAAAAACCAAACCAAAAGATTACGGTAAGAATACCGGAACTAAATATTGTTTACAGAACAAAAACGAATAACAGTGGTTATGCAAAGCTTGAGTTTTCCTCTCAATTCAAGCTTTGGTCACCTGAAACGCCTAAACTTTACAAAGTAATTGTAGAAAGTGAAACTGATTCTATTGTTGACGAAATTGGTTTTAGGAGTATTGAAACTAAAGGAAGTGAAATCTTACTGAACAAAAAGCCTGTTTTTCTTAAGGCAGTAAATATTCATGAAGAAAATCCAATGAAAAAAGCAAGAGCATTTTCATTGGAAGATGTCAGGATATTGTTGAATTCAGCTAAAGAATTGGGTTGTAATATGGTTAGATTAGCGCATTATCCGCACAGTGAAAATATGATTAAGGAAGCCGAAAAAATGGGGCTGATGGTGTGGAGCGAACTGCCGGTCTACCAGCATATTAAATTTGATGACAGTCTTGTTCCTCAAAAGATAGAACTAATGCTGCAGGAAATGATTAGCAGAGATAAAAACCGATGTGGAGTTGTAATCTGGAGTCTTTCAAATGAAACGTACTCTGGCACTCCAAACAGGGATAAAGCACTTATTGACCTAACTAAAAAATGCAGGGAAATTGATCCTGCCAGATTGGTAACCCACGTTATAAATACACAAGGTTATACAAACAATTCATTCAATGTATGGGACCCACTTTATAATTATTCCGATTTAATAGCTATTAATGAGTACATAGGCTGGTATATTCCCTGGCAGGGAAAACCTTCCGAAGTGAAATGGAAAATAGATTTTTCTAATAAACCTGTATTTATCTCTGAGTTTGGAGGAGAAGCATTATATGGAAACAGAAATGATCCGCCAGACCAAGCTTCTTCCTGGTCTGAACAATATCAGGAGCAGATTTATAAGAATCAGATAGAAATGTTTAACACCATTCCTAATTTAAGTGGTGTTTGTCCTTGGATATTATATGATTACAGATCGTTGGGAAGAATGAATCCAATGTATCAGAAGGGCTATAATAGGAAAGGTTTAATCTCTGAAAATGGTGAAAAGAAAAAAGCCTGGTACATTATGAACGAATATTATAAAAATAATTAAAAATTAAAATGACAGAATGTTGCAGGTGCTATAGGTTTTAAATAAAAAGGATGATCACAAAGACTGCAAAAAATGTAAATAAATAGTAGAAATGAAAGAATTAATCAAAGCAGGTAGTCGACTATTGTATTCAGGCAAACATGTATGTAATCATTAATAGCTACTGGATACGGGTTGGCTCTTGCTAATATTTAGATTTAAACTATGTGAATTAAGTTTATAATCATTTCGTTTTTATAACTCAATACCGAAAATCTAGGAAATGGAGAAATTTCTGTCACCTTGATATTTACTCGAAAACGCATTTTAATCATATTAAATATTTGATAATCAGTGTTATATATTGTTGATGATTTGTTTTTTGGGTTATAGAGTTCTACATTTATGAAATTTAAACTGTTGAACTATGCTAGAAATTAGTTTTGGAATAATCTTCTTTTTGAAAACCCCGCGGAAACCAGCAAATAGGTATATCTATCTGAGAATTACCGTTGATGGAATTCCTAAAGAAATCTCCACAAAACGTAAGTGGGATATGAATAAATGGGATGAGAAAACAAAATGAGCGGTCGGTACTAAAGAAGATGCAAGGACTATTAACTTATTTTTAGACTTTTTGGTAATCAAGATCAATCAATTTAGAATGGATTTGATGTATAACGACAGAACGATTACTTCCCAAAAGATTATTGATTGCATACTTGGAAAAATAGCGTCAAAGGCTAAAGTACTGGAAGAATTCCAAATGCATAATAATGAAATTTACGCCTTAGTCCCGAAAGAATTTGCTAAAGCAACATACGTTCGCTACAAGATAACCAAAGCTCATATAAAAGAATTTATTAAATTTAAATACGATATTGATGATATATAAAGAGGTTAATATGTGCTATAAATTAGCGGTAATTGAAACCAAACTCCGTGCTAAATGAAAGTCTATCAAATAACTGACATAATTCCCGAACTAACCAAACCGACTGAATATTCTGTTGGCGTTTTTGAAGATACACCAGACCCCGAAATTGAATGGCCTCACAGACACGCTTTTTATTCGGTAGTTTGGTTTACGCAAGGAAGCGGAATTAATGTAATTGATTTTGACGAATACAAAATTCAGCAAAACAGAGTTTTTACCATCAACCCGAAACAAATCCACAATTGGAACTACTCCATTGACAGTTGCGGATATTTTTTGCTTATTGAAGAACCGCTTGCAAAACAGCTAAACCTTGACTTTTCATTTCCGTTTGTTGACATAGAAAAAGACGATTATAATTTCATTGAAGAAATTTTTAAACGAATGTTGTCAAAGAATAATCAACGGACAGCAATTCCTTATTTATTTTCACTTTTGAGTAGTTCTGAAACATCAAAAAAAAGCGATACCATTACGAAATTTAAAAAAATGGTTAGTGAAAATTTAGATAAAAACCTGGCAATTGAACAATATGCCGAAAAACTCAGTGTTACTACAGAAATCCTAAACCAGACCTGCAAAGATGAAACAGGATTTACCACAAAGCAACTTCAATTAGACATTAAGATAACCGAAGCAAAAAGATTGATGTTGTATTCTTCGTTAAATACAAGTGAAATTGCTTTTAAATTGGGATTTGAAGACAACTCTTATTTTTCACGAATTTTCAAAAAGAAAACTGCTTATTCTCCTGCCGAGTTTCAGAAAAAGTACCTAAAAAAAGAAAAAAAGTCCTAACAAAACAGGTGGCGTTGAAGCTAATTTTGTCTGTAAAAAAGATGAGATTAGTTGCAATTATTTCGCTCTTAGTATTGAGCATCAATGCAAGCGGACAAATAAAATCAAAAACAATGCGATCAGAAAGATTTAAAACAGGTTGGGAAAAACTCAAAGAAATAGATGGAGAAGCAGGAGAAAAAGTAATTGAAGGTTTGAAAGATATTTCTCCCGATTTGGGAATTTTTATCATTGAATATGCTTTTGGCGACATTTACATGAGAGATGGTTTAGATTTAAAATCCAAAGAAATTGCAGTAGTAGCCGCATTAACTGCGATGGGAACCGCTCAACCACAGTTAAAAGTACATATCAACGGAGCTTTGAATACAGGAAGCTCAATCAACGAACTGAAAGAAGTCATTTTGCAAATGTCTGTTTATTCGGGTTTCCCAAGTTGTATCAATGCAATGAACACTTTGAAAGAAGTTTTGGAAGAAAGACAAAAACACGGACTTAAAGACAAAATCGGAAAATCGGCTACAGAAACAAAATCAGACAGATTAAAATTAGGAGAACAAGAATTGTCAAAATTGGACAGTTTTCAATTGGACAGATTAAAAAAAGCTTACAATGATTTTTCGCCTGAATTGTTAAAATTCACATTGGAATACGGCTACGGAGACATTTTTTCAAGAGATAATTTAAGCAACAAATACAGACAAATTGCAACCATCTCTGCATTAACGGTTTTAGGAACAGCACAACCACAACTCAAATTTCATATTAACGCAGGTCTGAACATCGGACTTACCGAAATTGAAATAAAAGAAATAATGCTTTTAATGACTGTTTATTCTGGTTTTCCATCTGCAATTAACGGAACAAACGCACTGAAAGAAGTACTGACAGAACGAGCGGAAAAATAGCAACGAACCAACATCCTCTTGTTTTACCGAATACTTCATTTTATATTTTCGAAAAACATCAAAATTGGTATTAAGTGTTCGACTGTAATCCCTGACAGCCCACAGAAAGACAAACAAAGCCACTGGAAGACAGTGGCTTTGTTTTTTATTTAAGTCTCGTTTTGAATATTTAAATTTAGTTTTTCATTAAATTCTTTTTTCCCTTTAGATGTTATCATTATTGCTCTGGAGTTAGCGATTTTTCTAATCCAATCTAATTCTAACATTTTATTTAAAATAGCCGTTGCCAGTGATCCAGAAATATGATGTTTTCTTTCACTCCAATCTAAACAAGGTTTTGCAAATGTCCTTCTTTGCTTTTTTAATTCCAAAAGGTCAATGCCAAAATCTTTGAAAAATAGTTCGCCTTTTTCTGTAATTAGATATACTTTATTTTTTAGTTTAAGATAATTTTCTGAGAGCAATTTTTCCGTAATTTCTACACCAATTTTTCCAGCCAAATGGTCATAACAAGTTCTACAGTGTTTAATATCGGAATTGTTAGTGAAAATTTTTCTATGCTTATCTTTAGGGATTAAGTTTGCAATTCCTTCAATTGCCGAAGCCACTTCTTGATTTGATATTTTGTAATATTTATGTCTTCCCTGACTTTCAACACTCAAAAGTTCGGCATTTACCAATTTTGACAAATGGATACTAATATTTTGAGCTGAAGTTTCTACTATATTGGATAATTCGATTGCAGTGTAGGCTCTATTGTCAAGCAAAGTCCATAAAATTACAGACCTCATTGGATTGCCTATCAAAGCGCTTATTTCACTTATTTCAGTATTCATACTATTACAAGCATTGTTAAGTCTAAATTTAAGTGTTAAAGATAATGCGTTTTTATATTTGTGAAAAACTTATTCAAAATGAAAAATACAAAACTGACTTTATTATTGGTTTCTTTGACTTTTGTTCCATTATTTTCACAAAACAAAAATGACATCTCTCAATTTAATCAAATCAATACTATGGAAATTTTAAAAACTCAAAGTCATATTTCAAATTTAGAAATAGCTATAAATCATATTGTGCCAAATGTTGTTTCAAATGACTATCCAATTCTTTTTCTTCACGGTTCAACATTTCCAACTGCACTTTCTTTTGGTTTTAAAATGAATAATGTTTCCTGGATGAGCAGTTTATCCTCTAATGGTTATGATGTTTACGGACTTGACTTTCTAGGCTATGGAAATTCTGACCGTTATCCCGAAATGGAAAGTACCTCTAAAAGAACTAAAGTTGTCGGGCGGGCAACTGATGTTTGTTTAGATGTTGAAAAAGCAGTTGAAATGATCTTAAAGAAAACAGGTAAAAATAAAATTTATTTAATCGGACATTCCTGGGGCGGTACAGTTGCTGGATTGTTTGCAACAAAATTCCCAGAAAGAATAGAGAAATTGGTGCTGTTTGCAACAATAACGCCTAGAAATGAGACTTCTGCAATTGAAAACATTGAAGGTTCTTATAATGAAATGACACCAAAAGAAAGAATTGAGAGAATGAAAAATTTAACTCCAAATGGTAAAATTTGTCGATTAGAACCTGAAATTTTCGAGAATTGGGGAAGCATTTGGGCAAAAAATGATCCTTTAGTAGTAAAATTTAAAAGCGAAAGCATTCGTTTTCCATCTGGACCTTCACAGGATGTTGAAGATTTGATGCACAATAAACCGTATTTTAATCCTAAAGATATTAAATCAAAAACATTAATTATTAGAGGCGAATGGGACAAATACCCAAATAATCTTGATGCTGGAAATTTATTTACTGCTTTAGAAAACGTGCAGTCAAAAAAATATGTTGTTATTGAAAAAGGTACTCACGTTTTGCATTTAGAAAAAAGCAGAAATGATTTATATGATGAAGTACTTTCTTTTTTAAAACAAGGAATTAATTTTAAAGAAATTAATAAACATAATATTGCAGTGATTTTTGAGGTAATTCCAAGCGGTGATCATAAACAGGAATATTTGGATATTGCTTTAAGTTTAAAACCAGAATTAGAAAAAATAAATGGATTTATCTCCATTGAGAGATTTCAAAGTATTTATAATCCAAAAAAAATATTGTCTTTATCTTTTTGGAAAGATGAAGAGGCGATTCGGGAATGGAGAAATCTTGAAATGCATAGAAACGCACAATCGAAAGGGCGAGAATTTATTTTTAAAGACTACCATTTACGAATTGCTCAGGTTATTCGAGATTATGGAATGTTCGATAGAAATGAAGCACCAAATGACAGTAAAAAAGTTAATAAATAATTATTTCTCTTGTTTTTAATTGTTTTTTGCACCAGCCTTAGAAATATACGACACACATAAGTCTTGGGAACATATTTTTTAAGATCCTCAATTTTAAAATATCATTTTATAGTTTCAAAGAACGTCAAAATTGGTATTAAGTGTTCGATTGCTGTCCCTGACACTCCACAAGTTACTACAATTAGTTTCAAAACCCCACAAATCTTACAGTTTGTGGGGTTTTTGTTTTTAGGCAAGTAGCAAATTATTCATTTAATCTTAAACCTTACGAAACAAATTTTTCTTAAGAGCTGATTTCAAGCCTATATCCTTTGCCACGTATAACAACAATTTTGATGTTCGGATCATATTCCAGTTTTTTTCTAAGTTTTGATATGAACATATCCAGACTACGCCCCACAATAACACCTTCATCTTCCCATATTTCTTTTTGCAGCCGGCTTCTCTCTATGGTCTCGTTGGGAGACAATGCAAAAATGAGCAATACACGGGTTTCCGTTGCGGTCAGATCTATTGTCTTTTCATTCATGATAAGCTTCCGATTCTTCGCATCGAACAACACTGAACCCAAAGTGAACCTATTAGTATGTTGACTGTCAGGTAAATCTCTTCGTGGCTTAACAGATCTCAAAAAAATAAAACCAATAAATGCTAAAAATGACAGACCACCCAAAAAATATTCATTCTTTACTGTAGCCAACCCATTCGGTTTGAATTTAATGTTAATCATGTAACATGCTATGGGCTGCTTTCTTCCTATACAGGCTACAATATCTTCTTTCTTATTTTTGGATACGGCAAATCCATAGGCTACACTAGAGTTGCCACAGTTCAGAACGTTAACAATATAATTATGTGCGAGCGGGTCTTTGGCCAACAAACGCCTGGCCGTATTCACCAGAGAGTCCGGTTGAAAAGTAAGATCATTTTCAAACCTGATTTGGTATTCATTTTCTGCAATCTTTTTTACCGGAAGCACCCTTGATGTACTGTCCTCCGATTGTAAGAGTATCTCATGTCCGATCCTGCGGAGTAAAACTTCCCTTCTTGCGATAGCAAAGTCATCACCATCCTCTGTACTGAAAGCCACGCAGATTAAAGAGATCGATAAGAGTAGTATCAACCCTAACAGGTATTTGCGTTTTCCGGAGAGGAGATTTCGACTAAAATGCATAATGTCAAGTTTTTATTTACAAAGTTTACATTTTTATTTACAATTCAAATCCCTCAAGCCGAAAAATATCAAATTAAATTCGCTGAAACAATTGGATAAGATATGAAATCGTCACTAAGAACAAGTTTATGCAAACAAACACCAGTAAGTAAAAGGTGATACCAATATGACCGCTAACAAATAAATTTTACATATATGAAAAATAAAACAAATGTTTTATACAGCTTGATTATCATGCTGGCAGGAGTAGTCAATTTTCCCGTACAAGGGCAACAAAAAAATGGCACTCAGGATGCCGTTGAAACCAAAGACGTATCCACTTCTCAAGGACCCAACAGCATTGTTCGTACCATCAAGCAAGATAGAAAGGGCAATATTTGGATTGCTTCATGGGAGGGTGTTTTTAAATATGATGGAAAATCTTTTACCAACATCACCAGTAAAGTGAGTGCGGCCCGCTTCTTTTCTGTTTTAGAAGATAGAAAAGGAAATTTCTGGTTCACTTCTGTTGGCTCAGGTGTTTATTATTACGATGGGAAATCTTTTCAAAATTTTACAACTAAGGATGGGCTAGCGAGTGATCGGGTTGGAGATATTTATGAAGATAAAACCGGTACTATTTGGTTCAGTACTGAAAACGGAGCAAGCCGTTACGATGGGAAATCCTTTCGGAATTTTAAAATGAAAGAAGCCCCCGCCGTTACTCCTGCTGATTCTCTGCATAGTTCAGTTTACCAACATTCGCTTCCAGAAGTTAGTTGGATGCATAATGATGTTAATGCTATCATTGAAGACAAAACAAAAAAACTTTGGTTTGGTACAAGGGGCTATGCCTTTGTTTATGACGGAAAGACATTTACCACTATAACCAATGCAGCCGGCAAACCTTTTGCCAACGTCCGTTCGATAATCAAAGATAAAAAAGGCAATATCTGGCTGGGTGGTTATGATGGCCTTTGGCGCTATGACGGCAGTACATTTACCAATTTTAGTCAGAAGTTTGTTGGTTATATCTACGAAGATAGAAAAGGCAATATTTGGACTAGTTCAGAAAGTGCTAATGTTCAGGGTTGGGTACTTTCGCGCTATGATGAAAAGACATTGACCGATGTAGCCCCAATTGTAACTGAAATAATAAATAAACCAATGATCTTCGGGATCTTAGAAGATGATAAAGGAAATATTTGGTTTGGCGATTTCGATGGGGTGCGTCGTTATGATGGAAAGACCATCACGGACTTTAAAGGTGCAGCTGGTCAGAAATAATGTTTATTGCTGATTTAAAAATCATTTAATCAATTATTATTAATCAATATAATTTCTATAGTATGAACAACAAGCTAACAATCACTTATTTAATTTTAATTATTGCTCCTTTCTTCTTCGGCTGCCGTGGACCTGTAAAAGAGGAAAATAAAAATAATGCACCGGCAAGCTCCTTATCCTTACATGTTGGGAATGAAAAATATGTTGTAATTGATACTAAGGAAAGTACTGTAATATGGAAAGGTTCAAATCTAATTGGTTCAAACAGTCACACAGGGTATGTCTATATATCAAAAGGAGAACTGATTATTGAAAACGGTCAACTTATGGGTGGTACAGTTGAAGTCGACATGAATACAATTGAAGATGAAAACCATGGGAGAAATAGCGGACTTGTTAATCACTTAAAAGATCCTGATTTTTTTGATGTTAAAAAATTTCCCTTTTCTACAATCGTACTTACTAAGGCTGCATCAATAAATGGTGAGAACAAGAAAGTTGCTGGCAACCTGACCATTAAAGGTATCACACACCCAGTTATTTTTCCTGCCAAAATGGAAGTTAAGGAAGGAATTGTCAAAGTGAAAGGCAAGCTGGTCATTGATCGAACAAAATGGAATGTCCGTTATAAATCAGGAAAATTCTATGATCTTTTAGCCGATCAAACTATATCTGATTCCATTGAATTCCATATAAAGATTGTAGCAAAAAAATAAACATATGAATCTATAAAAGACTTTAATTAAATTCAGATCATGTTATTCTATTCCGGTACAATAGCTTTTAGATTTTACTCCATGGACATTATATTTTAGATTATAAATGTAAAATACAACAAACAGACTAACAATAACTTGGCACTAATAAAAGAAACATGGAAATACAACAGCGATTTTTAACGTCCTCTTATTCTAATTTTATATTTTCGAAAAACGTCAAAATTGGTATTAAGTGTTCGATTGCTGTCCCTGCACTCCACACATTTAAAAAAAAATGGTCACAAAAGCCGATAAATCTTAAGATTTATCGGCTTTTTGCTTTGGGGCATATACCAAATTATTCATTCAATCTTAATACGAAAGGGACAAAATCTAGACCCTAAAAAATTCTACAATTTTGGGCCTCGCTAAATTCCCTTAAGCCTTGTAAACACTGTACTAAAAACCAGTTTAATGCTGGTTCAAAAAGTGTACATCTTGTTTGCTAAAAGTTTAAAAATTAAATTGAATACTAATTAAAAGGTCACCACCATGAAAGCAAAAATCACTGTGCATATTTATGCAAAATCTTCAAAAGCAAATAAAAACGGTCAATTGCCAATTTATTTCAGGCTAACTGTAAACGGAGAACGTTTTGAATTCAGCACTAAAAAATTCATTGACAAATCAAAATGGTCTTCGGAACAATCAAAAATGAAAGGCAACTCAGAAGAAGCCAGGTCATTAAATAACTAGATTGGTTGGATAAAGACCCAACAACTCAATATGAAGGAAAAATGAAAGAAGTTGAAAGAGATTTTCTAACCGAAGAGGAATTATTGAAAATCTATAACAAAAAAATATCGTCTGAAAGACTACAATTAGTAAGAGACATCTTCATCTTTTCATGTTACACCGGCTTAGCTTACATTGATGTAAAAGGACTGAAAAAAGACCATATTGGTATAGGCATTGACGGCGAAAAATGGATTTTCAAAAACCGTCAAAAGACAGAAACAAAATCTAAAATTCCAATTTTACCAATAGCTGAAGAAATTATTGAAAAATATAGTAATCACCCTAAATATCTAAACGAAAATAGTATTTTACCCATACTTACTAACCAAAAAATGAATGCTTATCTAAAAGAAATGGTGATCTATGTGATTTTCCAAAAGAAATAACTTTCCATATGGACAGACATACGTTTGCTACTTCTGTAACACTCACTAATGGAGTACCCATCGAAACGGTTAGTAAAATGCTTGGCCACAAAAACCTGCATACAACTCAACATTACGCAAAAGTATTAGATAGAAAGGTGAGTGAGGATATGAAATCACTAAAAGTAAAATTAAGCATTCCAAACAGTATTTATAAAAGCAAATCTTCATAAACAAAATATCTAACAACAAATATAAATTTGATTTTCATAACTTTGCTACATGGAAAAAATAGAAATCAATAGTTTTAAAGATTTAGACCCTGAA
Organism: Flavobacterium piscis; assembly: GCF_031457575.1. Taxonomy (GTDB): domain Bacteria; phylum Bacteroidota; class Bacteroidia; order Flavobacteriales; family Flavobacteriaceae; genus Flavobacterium; species Flavobacterium piscis_A. The sequence continues at coordinate 191,246 of NZ_JAVDWQ010000006.1, forward strand.
TTAAAATTAAAAGGATTTAGTGCTTATAGTTTTGAAAGTTCAACATACGTAATAAGATCTTACAATAGAAAAGACTTTTATAAGATTTGTCTAAACAGAGGTAAGAATATCATCCATTATGCAGACCGCACATTTGAAACCAACGAAACCATTCTTTTCTTTGGAAATCCAAATATTCCATATGCCTGGGAAACAATTTCACCTGTATTTAGCGGTTATGCTTGTCTTTTCTCTGAAGAATTTTTCCAAATGAGCAATCGTGTAGACTCATTACTGCAATCGTCTCTTTTTAAGATAGATGGAACACCAATTCTTGTTTTGAACGAAGAACAGGATAAAGCCATAAGCCTGCTTTTTGAAAAAATGATTGATGAGCAAGAAACCACATATAATCATAAAGATGATTTGATTAGAAACTACCTTCAACTAATCATTCATGAAGCATTAAAAATGCAACCGTCTGAAAACTATTCAAATACCAAGAACGCAAATTCTCGTATTGCATCCGTTTTCCTTGAATTATTGGAAAGACAGTTTCCAATTGAGACCATTGACCGAACATTAAAATTAAAAACACCACAAGATTACGCTTCTGCTCTTTTTATACATGTCAATTATCTCAACCGAGCTGTAAAAAATACCACTGGAAAATCAACTTCAACACATATTTCAGAGCGTATTATCAGTGAGGCAAAAGCATTATTACAGCACACCGATTGGAATATAGCCGACATTGCTTATGCTCTTGGGTTCGAATATCCGTCCTACTTTAACAACTATTTCAAGAAGGCTACAAATACTAATCCTAAAAATTTTCGTTCAACCGAGGTTTGATTTTCTTAACTATCGGTTTGATTGTTGTTAACATCTTAATTGATGTTAGCAGTAATTTTGTATTTGATAATAATGAAGTATCATTAAATTTTCAAAATCAAATATAAACGAGATGGAAACACCAAATACAAATATTTTTACTAGAGACAAAACAGGTGAAACTATACAGCTTGATGATCCTAAATATTCAGATTTATTCAAGGTTATTAAAAAAGCCATAAGGACGACTACAAAACTTAATAGTCTTATCACAGACGATTTACAAGAGATAAACAGTGTTTTTAGTGAACTTATTGGTAAAAAAGTAGATGATACTTTTTTTATAATTCCTCCTTTTTATTCAGATTTTGGAGAAAATATCACTATTGGAAAAAATGTTTTTGTTAATCACGCCTGCACTTTTATGGATCGTGGTGGAATTACCCTCGAAGATAATGTGCTTATTGGTCCAAAAGTAAATCTTATTACGACCAATCATCCTTTAAATCCCAACGAAAGGAGAGCTACTATTTCAAATCCAATAATCATCAAAAAAGGTGCATGGATTGGCGTAGGGGCAACAATTTTACCAGGTGTTACAATTGGAATTAATTCGATAGTTGCTGCTGGTGCTGTTGTTTCTAAAGATGTCCCTGATAATGTTATTGTTGGGGGAATTCCAGCTAAAATTTTAAAAAACTTAGAATTTAAAAATTAGAAAAATGAAATACATAAAATTAATTGCTTTTGCAACACTAGTAATGATTACTTACTCCTGTAATCAAAATTCAAAAACTGATAAAATGGAAGCTAAAAAAAATAATGATAGTTTGACCTTTAAACTAAGCGAAGAAGTGATAAAAGAAAATGTGCAATTCAAAAACCGATACGGAATTACGATTGCAGGTCACTTGTATATGCCGAAAAATATGGACAAAGCTAAAAAATATGCCGCTCTAGTATTGAGCGGTCCATTTGGTGCGGTTAAAGAACAATCATCGGGTTTATATGCCCATGAAATGGCAAAAAGAGGGTTTGTAGCTTTGGCTTTCGATCCCTCGTTTACAGGCGAAAGTGGTGGCGAAGTTCGTAATGTAGCTTCTCCTGATATTTTTACAGAAGATTTTAGTGCTGCAGTAGATTACTTTGGTCTACAATCATACGTTGACCGAAACAAAATTGGTGCCTTAGCCGTATGTGGTTTGAGCGGAATGGCAATTACAGCAACTGTAAGTGATACACGAATTAAAGCCGTAGCAACCGCATCAATGTATGATATGTCTCGTAGCATCAGCAAAAGCTATATGGACGGCTATACCAACGAACAACGCCATAAAGTTATCGACTATCTAAGCCAGCAACGTTGGGTGGATGCAGAAAAAGGAACTTATGCTCTAGGATATCACGAAGTTCCGTTTGACGAAAAAGGAAATATTGTAAAAGGAACAAAACTTTTACCAGATACCTTACCAGAAAATCCAAATCTAGTATTGGCTGATTTCTATGCATATTACAAGACCAAACGTGGTTATCATCCAAGATCAATAAATTCAAATTCAGCTTGGACTGCTACAACGCCGATTTCATTTTTTAACTTTCCAATGCACGCAAATTTAGATTTGCTTTCGCCAAGACCAATCATGCTAATTGCTGGAGAAAAAGCACATTCTCGCTACTATTCTGAAGATGTTTACAAAATGGCATCAGAACCAAAAGAATTAATAATTGTGCCTGGTGCTACACATTGCGATTTGTATGATAAAGTAGATATGATACCTTTTGACAAATTAGCAGAATTCTTCAATAAAAATTTAAAATAAAAGTATGAAAAATGTAATTCTCACTTCTTTAATTGTTTTTAGTATTCTAGCATTGGGTAGTTGTTCGAAAAATAATGACGACAACTCAAATCCTACTAATAATTCGCAACCTGTAGAAACTAATGCCGCTAACACTAATTATACTCCAGCTTTTCAAGGTCAGACCAGGATAGGTTCTGTACAGGCTACTTCTGCCTATCAAGCGGATATACTAACAACTGCACTTACTAGTCCATGGGGTATAACTGCATTATCTGATGGTAGATTATTAGTTACCCAAAAAGCAGGAAGCATGCGTATCGTTACCAATGAAGGAGTAGTTAGTAATCCTATTGGCGGAATACCCGCTGTAAATGCTGCAGGACAGGGCGGATTACTCGGTCTTTGTATCGATCCTCAATTTACCACAAATCGAATGGTATATTGGGTTTTTTCAGAAGTAGTTTCTGGAGGCAATGTTGCTTCAGTAGCCAAAGGAAGATTATCCAATGATGAAACTACTATTGAATCCGCTACAGTAATTTACAGGGCTAACCCCGCACGTTCCAGTAGTGCACATTATGGAGGACGAATCCTTTTTGATCAAACGGGAAACTTAATGGTAAGCACAGGCGAAGGTTCAGATATTTCAACACGGCCACTTGCGCAATCCGTTACTGTCGCATTAGGCAAAATAATTCGAATCACTACAAATGGTCAGGCTGCTACTGGAAATCCTACTTTTTCACAACCAGGTGCACTTCCGGAATTATTCAGTATTGGACATAGAAATCCTCAAGGAATGGCCATACATCCCATAACAGGTGACTTTTGGCAAAGCGAACATGGGCCAAGAGGTGGTGATGAAATCAACCGTCTTACTGCCGGACAAAATTTTGGATGGCCTATTATTTCCTACGGTATTGAGTATGGTGGGCAACCTATTGGTGAAGGAATTCAACAACAAGAAGGTTTGCAACAACCCGTTTATTATTGGGATCCTGTAATTTCACCAAGCGGAATGACCTTTTACACTAGTAACCGCATTCCAGAATGGCAAAATAATTTGTTTATTGGAGCACTTAGTGGTATGCACATTGTTCGACTTGTAATTGAAAATAACCTTGTAACAGGTGAGGAAAGATTATTAGCAGATCAAAACCAACGATTCAGAGACATAACACAAGGGACTGATGGTGCTCTTTATACAATTACAGATCAAGGTAGGTTGTACCGTATTGACCGCCAATAGAAGAATACACAAAATAAAAAAATCAGAATAAGAATGATAGCTTGATTAATGCAAGTGAAATTAATAACGCTTGGGATAAAGTCGTAAATAGAGAAGCGAGGTACAGATATGTAATTGAAGCTGGAACATTCTAAATCAATAAAAAAACTATGAAATATTTAAGTACTACTTTGATGATTCTAATCTCGTTGACAATAAGTATTGCCAGTTGTGCAAACGATGAATCACCAAACAATTCAAGCGATGGCAATGGTGTAGAAAACGATAACCCAACAAGCAGCAACATGAAAATAACTGTCGGATCTGCTGTTTTTACAGCCACACTTTATGACAATTCTTCGGCTATAGCATTCAAAGCAATATTGCCACTAACAATTAATATGAGCGAACTGAATGGCAATGAAAAATATTTTTACTTTTCGGGCACTTTGCCTACCAATGCAACACCTGGAGGAACTATTCAGAATGGCGATTTGATGCTTTATGGAAACAACTGCTTGGTATTATTTTACGAAGGTTTTAATACCTCATACAGCTACACAAGATTAGGAAAAATTAATAACACATCAGGATTGGTAGCTGCCTTGGGAACAGGAAATGTTACTGTAAAGTTTGAATTGGAATAAATTGACGTATTGATATTTAATTATGTCAATGTTTTTATGCTAAAATTCTCTCGTATTTGACAAAAACATAAAATTTATAAAATTATGGATAGAAAAGAATTCTTAAGAAATGGTCTTCTTGGTTTAGGTGTGATAGTAGCCTTACCTACAGTTGTTACCTCTTGTTCTAATGATGATGAAAGAGATGCAAATGTTCCTGATAATCCAGATAATTGTGCGGTTTCTCCAACTGAAACTATAGGACCTTTTCCCATTCTCACTCCTTTGGAATATATAAGAGCCAGCATAATAGGTGACAGAACAGGCGTACCTCTGTTGATGACTTTAACAATTCAAGATCAGAGTAACGGATGCACTCCATTGGCAGGCGTATATGTAGATGTTTGGCAATGTGATAAGGATGGTAACTATTCTCAGTATGGAGGAAATTCACTGCAAACAACAAATTATACTAACCAAAATTTTCTTAGAGGAAGACAAACTACAAATGCAAATGGGCAAGTGTCATTTATCAGTATATTTCCAGGATGGTATCCAGGCCGTGCGCCACACATACACGTAGAAGTACGAACAACAACTGGAACTTCTCTTTTGGTAACACAAATTGCATTTCCTACAACTATATACGCAGCTGTTTATGAAACATCTGGTTATAATGGGGCTCCTGATAGATCCAACACACAGGATAGTATCTTTTCAAATAGTTTAAGCCAAAATATGGCTGATAGCGTTACTGGCAACATTACAGATGGATATATGCTTTTAAAAACTATTACGGTAATCTAGATTAATTGATTGGGAAACCCCCAGAACCTACTAAAATAATATTGCCTAAATGCACTACCAAGAGAGTGCCAAATTGCCTAGGAAAGAAGCAGCCGGTACAATTTCGATCTTATTCATCGAAAACTATTCTATGCTGTGGTGGATTTTCGCTTAATTTTTACATTGCTTTTAATACCTGTACTTCCCAAAGAGAGGCATTTCTGTCTTCTGAATTTTTTACGGTAACTTTTACATATCTCGCTTTTACAGCTTTTTGATGCAGCATTTGCTTGTATCCCTGAACTGCCTCATGACTATGATCCGTATACAACTGCCAGTTCTGATAATCCGTCGATGTTTCTATTTTGAAAGTGACGTATTTATCTGGTACGAATAGCATCAAAAGAAAATTCCTGCCCCAAATCTATTGTAACATCATCACTTGGTACAGCAGCAGTTGTCCAGCGTGTGTCGTATCTTCCATCAATAACTTTACTTGCTTCAAAACCTGCATTTTCCCTGCTCGCGAAGGCATTTTTATTTAAAGCCAGATTAACGTATTTGCCTTTTTTATTTAAAATTTTGCCTAAATCATCAACATAAGAGATCAGATTTATTCTGCCGTTTTTAAATTCGACTTCCGAAACCGTAGGAAAACGATAATCACATGTCGGGCTTCTCTTATAAGATCCTGCCTGTGATAAAACATAAAAGAACAGCCGTCGATTTCTGTAATCGAATGATGTCCCGGACCTGAAATCCCTGCTTTTTCATCTGTTTTTAAAATCGGACTGTTTGCAGCTTCTTCATAAGGCCCTTCAATATTTTTTGATACTGCATATCGAACTTTATAGCTTGTTTCGTCACAGCGTCCGCCAGCCCACATGCAGTAATACAGCCCTTCTTTATACACTAGGTTACGTTCGAGTTGCCGAACGGTTATACAGTTTTTTGAGGCAACTTCGCGAATGCTGAGCATACCTTTTGATAGAGCAATATCGACTAATATGCGCCTTAAACTATAATCTATATCTTTTGCCCTGCTGGTAAAAAAAGTATCAAGATAGATCTCGGAATCTTTTGATAGGCTCGAAGTATTAAAAGAAAGACGTTTGTCAAATTCAATTGTTGTGTCTGTAAGTTCTTTTTGTGATGTATATGTGTACAGGGATGAAAACATACCGGGTTTAATACAAACTCCATGCAGTTTTGTATTGGGCTTTATATAACTTTCCTTAAAGGAAGTCATCACTCCAACTACGTAGGTTTTACTATGCTCCATTTTCGTCTGCCCTTTATCGGTTAGGCAATCATCGCCCAGATTTACGACAAGACCAGCGCATACATCAGGAAATATACGTTCCCATTGGGTTGTCATCCAAACTTCCTTCAAGACTCCAGTAGGAATGGATGAAAGGCTGTAGGCCATAACAAGGTTTCACTTCACTATATGCCATCAGTGATTTATTTGTATGCTTATTATTTTTATACTGATGTTGTACAAGTAATCCGGCATGCCTTGGATTGCTTAGCGGATACTGTAAAAATAATAATAAATGATGAATGATGAAAGGCTGTTTTAATACTTCGCTATTTATCAATTCCGCGTTGAAATTCCAATTTCTTTCCAGATTTTATTTTTACGTGTATAGGCCTAACCTTTATCTTCTAAACTCTATAAGAATATTTATTCTATATACTTAAAAAAGGGTTAAAAAAAGGAATCAAGTGTTCGATTGTGTAACCCCTGACACTTCACAAAACTTCAACAGAAATGTTGGAGTTTTGTTTACCTTGTATTTAAAATTTTTCTCAAAAATTTCTATTCTTTAAAATTTATTACTTTTACCATCAATTATACCTTTTATAATATGGTGTTGCAAAAAGTATTTGAATTAAATTATAAAAAACTGGGCTTACTTCCTATTGACGAAGAAAGTCTGTCAAAAATCAATAATGATGCACAATTTAAAGCATTGATAAAAATACTTTATCTTCCAAAAGGCTATACCCTCACCATTGATTTCAATCACTATACCACTTCTCAAGACAGTCTGTTTTTTGTAAATACCAATCAGTTTTTACAAATTCAAAAAGCTGGAAATGAGAAAGGCTATTTTATCTTTTACAACCGCGACTTCTATTGTATTCAGATTCACGACGAAGAAGTAGCCTGTGACGGATTGCTGTTCAACAACATCTACAATATGCCGATGACGGTTTTGAATGATGCAGACAAACAGTTGATTCAAAATCTATTCCTGCAAATCAATGAAGAATTGGATTTAAAAGATTCTTCTGAAGAGGAAATGATTCGGACTTGCTTAAAGCAAATATTATTAAGAGCCGCTCGTGCCTGGAAAAAGCAGCAATTAGGACAGGAAATGCTTGCTCAGGATAGCGAAATGGAGTTCTTTCGTCATTTTAGCAGGTTAGTTGAAATTCATTATAAAGAAAAGCACACCGTAGCCGATTATGCCGATTTACTGTATCTGGCACCGAAAACCATTACCCATAAATTCAAAAAATTAGGTTTATCACAACCAAATGACATTATTAAAGACCGAATTATTCTTGAAGCAAAACGGCTGATCATTCATACCAATAAGACTTCAAAGGAAATTGCGTATCAATTAGGATATGAAGATCCTGCCTATTTCAATCGGCTCTTTACCCTAAAAACAGGAGATAGTCCGGGGAGTTTCAGGAAAAAATACAGTGGAAACAATTAAAAACTTTAGCCAGTCAGCCTTTTGACTGGTTTTTTTTGCTCAAATTTTAACCCAGTAGCTTACAAAATCGTATCTAAATCATATAAAATCACCTTGAAGGGAAAAATATACAATCTTTAAGGAATAATGACTCTGTTTCCGAACGTATAACTGTCGCAACTTTGTAGTGTTAAAATTAATCATTTAAAAATAAACATTATGAACAGATCAGCAAAAGCCGTTTGGAACGGTACAATCAAAGAAGGAAAAGGAAACCTGACTACTCAAAGTACAACCTTAGATCAAACACCTTATTCATTTGTTTCAAGATTTGACGAAGGAAAAGGAACTAATCCGGAAGAACTAATGGCGGCAGCACATGCAGGTTGCTTTACGATGAAGTTAAGTTTAGACCTGACAACCGCCGGATTCAATCCTGAAGCTTTGGAAACAACAGCAGTCGTAACATTAGACAATGGCGTTATCACAAAATCAGCCTTGACACTATATGCGAAAATCGATGGCATTTCGGAAGAACAATTTTTGGAAATCGCACAAAAAGCTAAAGAAACTTGTCCCGTAAGTAAGGCATATAATCTTGAAATCACTTTAGAAACTCATTTAAATTAATCATTAAAAAACATTCATAATGAAAACAATAAAATCAATAGCACTACTTTTAATACTAACATTAAATACAATTGTCATGGCACAGGAAAGACCTTTCAAAGGAGAAAACGACCCTCAGGTATTCACTTCTGTTCAATCATTTTTAAAAGCATTGAACTCTGGGGATGGAAAACCATTGGAACAACTAAGTCCTGCAGATGCTCGTCAGGTTTTGATTGGAGCACAAAAATCTGTTGAAGTAGATTATTCAGGAATTGAAGAATCAGAACGCACCATTTCTCAAAATGGATATACTGTAAAAATTCATATTACAAAACCAAAAGGAGCTAAAGCTAATGCACCAGTTTTTATTTTCGTTCACGGTGGGGGATGGATTTTAGGCGATTATCCAACTCATAGAAGATTGGTTCGTGATTTAGTTGTTCAAAGTGGAGCTGTAGCCGTATTCCCGGATTATTCTCCTTCTCCAGAAGCCAAATACCCTACCGCTATCAACGAAATTTATGCTGCTACAGAATGGGTTTCTATAAATGGAAAAGAAATTGGTGTTGATGGAAAAAACCTTGCCGTTGTGGGAAACAGCGTTGGTGGAAATATGGCAGCGGTAACAGCATTAATGGCAAAAGACAAAAACGGACCTAAAATCAAATTGCAAGTTTTGTTATGGCCTGTTACTGATGCAAATTTTGAAACAGAATCTTACAACCTGTTTGCAAACGGAAGATTTCTATCTAAAAATATGATGAAATGGTTCTGGGACAGCTATTTGCCAAATACTTCAAAAAGAAAAGAAATATATGCTTCTCCACTACAAGCTTCATTGGAACAATTAAAAGGTCTGCCTGTAACACTCGTTCAAACTGCCGAAAACGATGTCTTGAGAGATGAAGGCGAAGCTTATGCAAGAAAATTAGAACAAGCCGGAGTTCCTGTAACCTTGACAAGATACAACGGATTGATACACGATTATGGCTTGTTGAACCCGATTGCCAATGTTCCTGCAGTTCAAACTGCTATTTTGCAAGCTGCAGCTGTTATCAAAGCGAATTTGAAATAAACTTAAAGCGTGTACTTGAATTTTAATGAAAACTCTTCGGGAAACTGAAGAGTTTTTTGGTTTTAGAATTGATTAATGATTTTTCTCCGAATTTATTTTAAAAGCATCATCTTTTGCACAATTGTCTTTTTCGGTTGTTTGTTGCTTAATAAATAAGATTTAATTTTTGAGACTAAAAATTAAATCTTAATCGAAGATACAAAACACTACCTGTAGCCCAAGTGGATTACAATATATTCTGAAAAATTATCAAAATTGCAGTAGGGCAGAATTGACTAAAGAAAATACTATACTACAAATAAAAATTGCAGAAAGAATTCAGTTTTTACGCTTAAAAACAGGGCTCTCGCAAACGGATTTTGCTCAAAAACATCCTATCGGCAGACAGGTTATCAATCGATGGGAAAGTATAAAAAATAAGAGGTGTTACCGTATATTCTATTCAGAAATTTTGTAAAATGCTAAATATCACGTTGAAATATTTTTTGATGATGAAACTTTTAATTAAAGATAGGGAAGAGGCTATCCGAAAAGTATGGACACCTCTTTTTTAATTTGGGTAGCTGTCGGAATTCTCCTTATCAATAGACATAAATTCAGCGGTTAAACTAAATGCAACAATCTCTAAATCAGATATTTTTTCTTTTCTGCCCATTCCAGTTTCAACACTAATTCACAATTCATAGAACTTATAATTTCTAAAACGCTATAATAATTTTTTACTATATTTGACATAGGCGCTGGTTTGTTTATTGACTTAAATATATTGATTTTCAGTACTTTGACAAGTGTTTTATCAGGCTTTTTTATTTTAAATAGTTATATTTTTGCTTTAAACATTGCACCATGGGGTTAAACATGCCGATATTGTGAAGTCTCTTTATAAAATAAAAAAAAAGAATTTAATCAGAAGCAAAAATGAATACGAAAAACAAATACGGTAACTTGATAACCAAAAAAAGTATAAAATAAGTAAAATAAGATGGTAGCAGCAGTTACTTTGAAAGAGTAATTTCATATTACTAAGAAAGAATCAAATTATCAATCAAAATTTAAAAATGAAAAAAAAACTAATAACTCTTTTATTTGTATTTACTGTTATCAATATGTCAGGGCAAATACCAACCACGTCAAACCTTGACAAAACTAAGTCTGATAATGAAGTTTTAATTCCTAATGATAAGATCGTTAATAAAGTCATAAATCCGCTTAAAAAAGTCCCATTAGATGAAGCATTAATTCTAATTTATGATTACGACGGCTCTCTTTTTTCATTTGATTTAGAATCCGAACAAATTAGCTGGACTGTAAAAGCTACAGATTTCCATACTGAAATGTGCGCAAATAAAGTAACGCTAAATGATGGAGTTATATACGTTCCGTTTATTAACGGTGAAATTTTCGCAATTGATAACCAAACCGGTGCTGTTTTTTGGAAATCAAGGATAGGTAATAGTACAGATCAAATTATACTAAAAGATCAAATCCCGATCATAAATGATGGAAAACTATATATAACTGCTCAAAATCAAAACATTTACGCTCTTGATATAAAAGATGGCAGTTTAATATGGAACTATAAGCTGGATTCTCCCAATAATGATATTCCGGTTCTCTATTTTGACAACAAAATTTTTACCCAAAGCGGGACCAATTTTTATAGTTTTGACGCAAATACCGGAAAACTTCTTAATCAAAAAACCTTTGAGGAAGCTATGCACGGAAAACCTGTAACAGATGGTGAAAATGTATTTATAGCAAATGAAAAAGATGTGCTTTTTGCCCTAACTCCTAATAAACTAGATATTATATGGCAATTTAAATTAGATGAAAACCAACATAATATCAAGGAACGTATATTTTGCAAAGACAAAAAAATATATTTTGCTGCACAAGGCTCAGAAGTTTCTTCTGTATATGCTGTTGATACAAAAACAGGAACTCAGCTATGGAAAACTGATTTTAAAGATGACAATATCGAATACCTCACAGAGGAAAGTGATAATGTTTGGGGATATACCCGTAAAGGAAAACTTTTTCAATTAGACATAGCGAATGGTGAAATAGCATTTGAAGTAAAATTAACAACCAAACCTATTTCAAATCTTGAATTTGCGGATGATGATTTCTTGTTTTATTATTCTGATGCTGCTTTAATTCAATTTGAATTTAAGACACGAGACGAAAACGAAATTTATCTGCGAACCTCTATTAAGGACGACGTCTATAGCGCATATCTGAAAATAATCCGATAGTGAAGTCACAATATTGATTGCAGTTTTTATTTTTTCACATAATACTCCCAAACTGCCTTTGTAATATCTGCGATTATTTTTTCGGTATCTTCTTTTTTTTCGGTAATATTTTTCAGGTAAACCGAAAGAATAAAATGTTTTCCATTAGGAAGTTTCACAATACCAACATCATTCAACGCAACCCTCAGATTTTCATCATTAGTTCCTGAAATTCCAGTTCTATGCGCCAATTCGGTGTTTTCGGGAAGTCCGGCTTTCATCCAGGTAATTCCTCTTGAAGTTTCTGTCATTATTTGGTAGAGGTATCTTGTGGTGGCTTTTTTCAGGATTTCCCCTTTGTAAAATTTTTCAAGTAATTCTGTTGTTGCCAAAGGCGTTGTTGTGTTTAAATAAAGATTTCCCCAGATTGACATTTCCTGTTCATTGACTTTTATGACAAAGTCTTTAATACCTTGTTTATGAATGAATTTTTGAACTGTTGCAGTTCCTCCAATAATTTTCAAAAGAATATCACATCCATTATTATCGCTGTGCGAAACTGTATATTTTAGCAATTGATCCAAAGTCAAATCCATATTTCCATTTGGAAATTCGTCCCTTATCGGACTCCATGTTTCAGGAAGTAAATCTTCTTTTTTGATGAAAATTTTATAATCTAATTTCAAATTTCCTTTATCAACCTGATTTAAAACCGCCAACGCAATGTGAAATTTGAAAACGCTCATCATCGGAGCTTCTAAATTTCCATTGATGCTTAATGTGTCTTTATCTTCAATTCCTTTGATGGAAATTCCAGCGGTTAGTTTTTTTGTCGAAATTATTTGCTCTATTTTTTGCCGAAGTCCTGATGGAGTTTGAGCAAATGTTTGAACCGAAGAAAGAGAAATACATAACAGAAATACAATTTTTTTCATATAAGTTTTATTGGTCTCAGAAATAGTTTAAAACTATGCACTTTAGTGCATTTAGCTTTAGCTTCTAAAAATATTTTAACCACAAATTACACAAATTAGCGCTAATTAATTTGTGAAAATTTGTGTAATTTGTGGTTAATAAATAAGTATTGCAACCTTGCAGACTTTCAGTCTGCCAACCAAACCTCTGCACTTTCAGTGCAGAGTGGTTTAGTTCAAAAGTTTACTTTCTTTTATGATTTTTCTAATTTCCTGCTCAAAATAATAAGCAATGTCAAAATTTTCGTTTGCTTGATTTTCCATAACAATAACGCTGGTTTTTGTTTTAGGATAATATAAATTGACGGCAGTAAATCCTTCGTCGGGATGAAAACCTGTGTGTCCAATTTCCATTATGCCATCTTTATCATTTATTCTTAATCCATACCCATACCCAATAGGTTTTTCGCTAAAAAGTTGGTGTGCATTGGTTATAGAGTAGTTAGTCATCAATTTATAAGTGTCTGGTTTTAGTAATTTGCCATTGTGTAAACATTCGTTCCATTTTGCTAAATCAGGAGCTGTTACTATTAAATGACTGCCAAAATAATTATGAGCATCAAAACTTAATTGTTCGTTGAATTTATATGATCCGTCTTTTTTTATGGTGTGTCCTTTTGTTAAAAAGGTATTATTGATTTCGTTAGGATAGTAACTTTTATTCATGTTACATTTTTTGAATAAAGAAGTTACTAATTCCTGAAAACTTTTGCGACTTTGCTTTTCAAGAACTTGCCCTGCCACATAATAACCAACATTGGAATAACTAAAAGCTGTTCCTGGGGTAAATTTTAAAGGTTTATCCATATTTTCACTATTCAATCCCGAAGTATTGTTAAGTAAATGATGAACAGTAATAGTGTCTGCCCAGGAATATTTAAAATCTGGTAAATATTTCCGAATAGGTGTTTGCAAATCAATCGTTCCTTTTTCTACCTCTTGCAAAATAAGCGCAGCCGTAATTTGTTTGGCAATTGACATTGTAGAAAACCTGTCAGAAATTTTTAATAGTGTTTTTTTGTTGAAATCAGAATAACCGTATGCTTTTGCATATTTTGTTTTTCCGTTTTGCTGAATGAAAACCACCCCGTTAAAACTTCTTGGATTTTTTGCCTGAATTAAGCGGTCTGTTTTTGTTGTATAGTTGTCTTTTTTTTGTCCGAAATTATAGGAAGTAAATAAAATCGTGATGGCAAAGCAGGTTAGTCTAAAAAAATGTTTCATTTAAGTGCTCAAATTTTTGATATGAATTGGTCTGTGTCGGTTATAACGTTCAGCTGTAATATTGCCACTAATTTACATGTATGTCTCATAGGGTTCTTATATAACTTACCTCATAAATCGAGTTCTGATTTTTAGCAAATATAAGAATTATCCTTAATATAAATTATTTGTATTTTCAAGTATTTAAATGAATATCGGAAATAAATTTCGGGAAAGTTTCCTTAAATCCTGGAGAAAATAGTTGGTAAAAAGGGGCGTAAGGACTACCACCTATTTCAGGAATAATTTTATAAAATTCCATGACCTTAAGAATACTGCAATTTTGGATTTGCAGTTTTTTTATTGGTCACAGATTTTAGTTTAAAAGCAGGTACTTTCTTTAGTGCGTTTTCTTTCGCTTCTAAAAAAAATTAGCCACAAATTACACAAATTAATTAGTGCTAATTCGTGTAATTTGTGGCTAATAAAATTCATTTTGGTCTAATGTGATATTAGCACTTATTATATTAATGTCAATAAATACCCAATAAGCGAACCGCCCAAAACAATAAAAGCACTATTTATTTTTTTGTACCTAAAAGTAATTGCAATACTTAAAATCGCAATGAATATTGTCCTCCAATCTGTAATAGTGTCTTTGCCCATATCAAAACAAACCGCTACAATAATGGCTACCGAAGCCACATTAACAGCGTCAAGAAATGCAGAGAATAGTTTTGAGTTCCGCATTTTTTTTACAATTGGATTCAACAATGCAACAAACACAAAAGAAGGTAAAAATATAGCGATTGTTGCAACAATTGCACCGGTGAGCCCGTTGATTTGATACCCAATAAATGTTACAGATGAAAAGACAGGGCCAGGAGTAAACTGCCCCACAGCAATTGCATCAATTAATTGCTGTCTGCTTAAAAGTCCTGTCGAAACTAATTCCGTATCAAGGAAAGCGAACAAAACATAACCACTGCCGTAAAGTATTGCGCCAATTTTTAGAAATATCCAAAATAGATTAGAATTAGTTGCAGAGAGAATTGTGGTGTTAGTCAATTGCAAAAATGTCAATGGAAATATACTATTGGCAGTGTTTAAATTTCTGTTTCGAATAAAAGCCAGAAATAAAGCGAGGAAACCAGCTCCAAACATCAGGTAAATTTCATTGAAATGCAACAGGGAACTGATTAAAACTAAAATTCCAATGATTGCTAATTCAATTGATTTTATTGATTTTTTTGCCAAAGGAAAAATTGCACCAAGGATAATAGCAATGATTGCAGGTTTTATGCCATAAATGAAAGGTTGTACTTGAGGAAGTTGTCCGTATTGTTTATAAAGCCAGGCAAAAATGCCTGTAATGAAAACCGCTGGCAGAATAAAACAAAGTCCTGCTACAATTAAACCTTTCCAACCCGCTTTTTCATGTCCGATATGGATAGCCATTTCGGTACTGTTTGGTCCGGGAATTAAATTGGTTGCGCCTATTAAGTCAAGAAAGTGTTGTTCGGTCAGCCATTTTCTCTTCGCAACCACTTCTTGCTGCATCATGGCAATATGCGCCGCAGGACCGCCAAAACCAATTACGCCAAGTTTTAGAAAAAGTTTAGCAATATCTTTTAGTTCAGCGTTGCTATTCATTCTTCGTCATTCGATTGTCAAGTGACCATAAGCCACCGCCTTTTATTAAAAGAAAAATACTGCCTAAAAGCATTGCCCAGTCGGTTCTGCTTCCGTGTAGCATTTCCCAAAAACCCTTGTCGGCTAAAACTTCTGCCTTTGTTGTAGCAATGGCAACAAGCATAATGATGATTAATGGAATACTCGCAAGCCTTGTAAACAAACCAAGTAAGACCAAAACACCACACACAATTTCAAAACTTGCAACAAAACTTCCTAAAAACTCAGGGGCAGGTAATCCAATTTTTGCAAATCGACCAGCACCAAGGGTTTCAGTAAATAAAAATTTCTGAATTCCTTCAGAAAGAAATACTACTCCTGTCATTAGTCTGATCAGGATAGTAGTTTTGGAATTGTCTGTACTTATTAATTTATAAAATCTCATGTTAATCATTTATTTAATTATTTTTTTTAGCCCCCCTTATAATCATTAATATAATGGCGTATTCCTCCTGGAAAAGGCTCATGACCTGGTCATAAACGTTCAATCAATGGTTTAAAAAATCCGGTAATAACAAAGTAACTAATTCCAATTAAAATAAGCATGCTCATTGATTTGCTTTTGTACTTGTGTGAAGTAAAACTATTAAAAGCAAATAAAGAGGAAACCAAGTAATTTACCGATTGCAAACCACATTACCTCACCCAAAAAGGAGTATGATTACCATTCATTTATATTACTAACGTATTGGTGATTGTCTTACTGTTGGTGTTTTTACTGAAAAATAAGGTACTTTTTCCATAGCATGACAGGCATTACAATTTATAGTCATTGTTTCAAAATTTTCATCAAATACTTTTCTATCTTTATTTTTAAGGCTTTCTTTCATTTGAGGTAAAACATTTGTCAAAAAATATTCTGCTGATTTGGCTCTTTTTGGTCTTCGCTGTAATCCATTCTCAATGGCAGTATTGATTTTTTCTAACTGATAATTTGCGTATTCCCAATTTTGGTCTTGACCAGCCCAATATAATTCCTGATAGCGATAACCTACCTCAACCATTGTATTATCAAAACCTCTAAACTGTTTTTCGATAGTTTTAATTTGTTCTGACTGTGTTCCTTTTATCCAATTCCCCTGAATAGTGTTGTTTTTTGTTTCTCCATTACAAGACGTGAGAATGAGAACTGCTAAGAGAATAAAAAGATATTTCTTCATAGTAATTATTGTTTTATAAAATGCAAACGAATCAAGGGACAAATATCGTACAATAAGATTTGTCTGTTGCGGTATATTTGAAAATAACATGGTATCATAATTTATTGTTTACGAAACATGAGAGGTGTATGACCGGTATATCGTTTAAAGTATTTTACAAAATGTGAAGGGTGTCTAAATTCTAGTGAATATGAAATATCTGAAATAGTATTGTTTTATTTGAGGTATTGCTTGGTCTGGTAGTTTGCTTAATAATGCCTTTAGTAATCCTTCAATTATAGAAAAACTATTTTCGCTGATAGTTTCGTTTTCTTTTGTAAGTAGTTCAAAGAGCAATTCAATGGTATTGTTATCTTTTATATGTAAATAAGATAAACTACTTATTTTGGCCAGCAATACTTTAAGTTCACGATCGAAACTTTTGTCAATAAATGCCTTTTTTAAGATTATTACATGTCCTTTGGGTTCATTTAGTAATTCCCAATGATGTATTTGTTCTTTTCTTACAAAGAAAATGACAGGAAGTTACCAATGCTAACTCTCTCCAACTAAATTACTGACTAAAAGTCCCTGTTTTTAGATGAAATGTTTACAGTTTTATCAATTCGGTATAGTAGTATTCGCGAATTACTTTTTAGTTCCAAATGTTTTATGTCTTTGCTGCAAAAAATACGTGTAATCAAATAAAAAATAGGTTAAAAGCTGTTAATTATTGTTTTGACAGATGCTTTATATAAGAAAGAATAAATAAATTTATCACTGATATTGGTGTCTTATAATTTAATTCTGGCCTATTGGCAAACTCAAAAGGACTATAAAATATTAAGTAAATTATAATATTAATCTTTTACCTTCTATTAAAGCTTATATTTGAAGTAAATGGTAATGTAACAATGAATAAAAAAAAGAATATTAGGATTTTACTCACGGATGATGATGAAGATGATAGAGAATTTTTTGCAGATGCAATTGTTGATCTTCAGCTTAATTTTCCAGTTGAGTTTTGTAAAAATGGTTTAGAACTTTTAAATCGTCTGTACGATAAAGATCTTGATATTCCGGATATCATTTTTTTAGATTTAAACATGCCAGGAATGTCAGGTTTTGAAACATTACAGCAAATTCGGGAAGATATTCGATTTAAAAATATTCCGGTTATTGCAATTTACTCAACCTCTGCAACCTCAGATAGTATAAAGAGCACTTTTGGTTTAGGTGCCAATGCCTACCTGGTCAAGCCAGTTTCATTTGAGGATTTAAAAAAATTATTAAGAAAGGTAATTGAAATGGATTGGGGAGAAAAATCTAAGAGTTCTGAAATGGAATCTTATATTATTACGACTTAGATTAAAAGGAATTATGTGTTTGTAATACAATGTCTTATAATTGGTGTATTGATTTACCTCAGGTTGTACGATCAAATACTAAATAAGAAATCAATAAGAAATAATGCAGAAGCAAAAAAACATCTTGCCACAGGCGACACGCCAGGATTTTCCCATTGTGGGTATTGGAGCTTCTGCAGGAGGACTTGAAGCCTTTAAGCAATTTATAAATGCAATTCCTGATGATTCAGAAATGGCTTATGTCATTGTTCAGCATCTGCATCCCATGCATGATAGTATGCTTACAGAAATTCTTTCCGGTGTTGCCAAAATTCCCATTAACGAAATTACAGATGATATTAATTTGGCTCCAAACACAATTTATGTAATTCCTGAGAATAAAATACTTACTTCCTTTGATGGGGTTTTAAAATTAAGTCCCCGAATAAAAGATACAAAAAACCAGGCAATAGATATATTTTTTAATTCTTTGGCCGAAGTCCATCTTGATCTGGCTTATGGTGTTTTACTCTCAGGTAATGGATCTGACGGAACAATTGGTTTAAGAGCAATAAAAGAGCATGGAGGTGTTACGTTTGCACAAAATCTTGACGCTTCTAATAATGAAATGCCTCAAAATGCTATCAATGCGAATGTTGTTGATTTTGTAATGTCACCCTCAAAAATAGTAGAAAAACTAATTGAGATATCTAAAAAAAAATCCAGTAGTATTGAAAATAGTGATGGAAATGAGGAGCACGCATTTAAAGAAATAATTAAAATTTTGCACCATCACAGTGGAGTTGATTTTAGTTATTATAAACAAACCACAATACACAGACGTATCGCCCGAAGAATGTCTTTGAATAGAATTATGAGTTTAAAGGATTATCTTAAAATATTGCAAGACGATAAATTAGCGACAGAAGATTTATTTAATGATCTCCTGATCCCTGTTACGGAGTTTTTTAGAGATGTTAAAATATTTCAAACCTTACGTGAAAAAGTTTATCCTTTGCTAAGTAAAAATGTAACCGAAGGAAACGTAATACGAATATGGATTGCGGGATGTTCTACTGGCGAAGAGGCTTATTCACTGGCTATTTCCCTTCATGAATTTTTAGGGGAAAATTTGGAAGGAAAAGAAATTCAAATTTTTGCTTCGGATATTTCAGAAGTAGCAATTGCAAAAGCAAGGACTGGATTTTACAGAAAGTCTCAGATGAAAAACGTATCTGAAACTATTCTGACCAAATATTTTACAGCGAATACAAATGGTTATAAAATTAAAAGGCAAATAAGGGATTTGTGCATTTTTGCAGTTCACAATTTTTTGACAGATCCTCCTTTTGCTAAAATGGATTTAATTGCGTGTAGAAATGTATTTATTTATATGGATTCATTTTTACAGAAAAAAGCACTTACGACTTTTCACTATGCCTTAAAAGAAAATGGTTTTTTACTTTTAGGAAAATCAGAAACAGCTGTTCCGGCGGGTGAACTTTTTCAACCATTTGAAAAAGCAGGTAAAATTTATACGCGTAAACTTGTTTCAGGCAGGTTTGTCCATTCAGGTATGGGATCAAGCGGCAAGCCGGCAAATTTAAGAGCAGATATTCCAGGAAAACAAATTATTAAGGAAGATTTTAGAAAAAGCGCAGAATCACTTTTACTTTCTAAATACACACCCGCCAGCGTCATTGTAAATGAGCAAATGGATATTGTGCATGTTAACGGAACAATTGCTGAATTTATTGAACTTTCGCAGGGTAAACCCACTTTTAATCTTCTAAAAATGGCCCGTGAAGGACTGGCTTTTGAACTTCGTAATGCCTGGCATAAAGCAAAGGAAACAGCATCACTTATTGTAAAAGAAGGAATTCAGATTAAAAATAAAGGAAATATTAGCGAAATAACTATTGAAATACAACCTCTTGCGGATACATCAGAGCCTTATTTTTTAGTCTTATTTTACAAAACATCCAACGAGAAACAAGATATAATCTCAAATGAGTTTACTGCTGAGGAAATGCGTGATAATGTTTACTTAAGGAGGATTGTGCAGCTTGAAAAAGAACTGGCAAAAATTCATGATGACGTAAATGCCATTAGTGATGAACAGGATGCATCTAAAGAAGAGTTACAAAGTGCCAATGAAGAATTATTAAGTGGGAGTGAAGAGCTGCAGAGTCTTAATGAAGAATTAGAAACCTCTAAAGAAGAATTACAATCCAGCAACGAGGAACTTTTACAAATTAATCAGGAACTTTTAAATAAACAGCGGCAAATTAATATTTCCAAAAATTATACAGAGGCCATCGTTGCTACGCTTCGAGAACCTATTGTGGTGCTTGATATTAACCTGAGAATAAAAAACATTAATAGGGCTTTCTCTAAAAAATATAATATAGCCAAAGATGAAGCAGCTGGTAAACTGATCTATGAAATTCAGAACCATCTTTTTGATAATATACCCATGCGCGCAATGCTTGAAAAAGTACTTCCTGAAAAAATGCAGCTGGATGATTATCAGATATCAGTAAATCTGTTGCCTTACGGCGAAAGTATTATGTTACTTAATGCCAGGCAAGTTACTAATGAAACCAGTAAAGAACAATTGATTTTGCTGGCTATTGAAGATATTACAGAACGAAGAATTATCGAAAAGAGATTACAGGTACTTTCGGATGGTTTTGAAGCCAAAGTACAAGAGCGAACTTTAGATTTGCTTACCTCTAACACAGAGCTGGGAACCACAATCAAACACCTGCATCATGCCAATGTTCAATTACAAGAATATGCCTATGTAGCAAGTCATGATCTGCAAGAACCATTGCGTAAGATATTGATGTTTATAAGCAGATTGTTAGGAATGGAAGAAAATATTTCTAAAGAAGCCCTTGTCTTATTAGAAAAAATCAGTAAATCGTCTACAAGAATGAATACCCTTATTAAAGATTTACTGGCCTATTCGTACCTTAGTAATCCCGATAGACAATTTGTTTCAACAGACTTAAATTTGATTATTAAAAATATCCTCGTTGATTTTGAATTAATGATTGAAGAGCGTAATATTGAAATAAAACTGGAGAAATTACCGGTTATTAATGCTATTTCATTACAAATGAATCAGCTTTTTTACAACCTGATTAGTAATGCCCTTAAGTTTTGTAAAAATGACGATTCGGTTTGTAAAATAGAAATTAGTTCGAAAAAACTTACTGTAGCCCAGGTTAAAAAACATTTATCTTTAGACCCTGCTGTTGCTTATTGTGAAATAGTGATTAAAGACAATGGAATTGGTTTTAATGAACAATTTAAAGATAAGATTTTTACAATTTTTCAAAGACTTCATAATACTGAAGCGTATACCGGTACTGGTATCGGACTTTCGATCGGTAAAAAAATTGTAGAAAATCATAAGGGGATTATTTTTTCCAGGGCAGAAGAAAACATTGGGGCTGAATTTCATATTATACTGCCCATTTAAAAATATATCAAAACAGATTAGAATTAATTTTAATGGTCTCAGATATAGTTCAAAAGAACAAATAGACCATTATATATGTTTAAATGGTATAAGTTTAATTTAAAAAATAAAAAAGCAATAACGACTAAAAGTTATTGCTTTTTTTGAATTAACCTTATGAAAAAAAATCTTTTATGGAGTGTCTACTGCTACTTTGTAAGTTGGATCCTCGATAATATTTACTTCTATTACTGCCTGGGCATTTTTAAGAAGTTCCCTGCAATCAGCACTAAGGTGTTTTAATTCGACTGTTTTACCTGCCTGAGAATATTTCTTAGTCAGGTTATTTAAAGCTTCAATAGCTGACATGTCATTAACGCGACTTTCCTTAAAATCAATTATTATTTGTTCTGGATCAGCTGCAACATTAAATTTTTCAGTAAAATTCATTACAGATCCAAAGAAAAGAGGTCCGTAAATTTCGTAATGTTTAATTCCTTTTTCATCAATGTAGGTTCTGGCGCGAATGCGTTTGGCACTTTCCCAGGCAAAAACCAGTGCTGAGATAATTACACCAATCAATACTGCTAAGGCTAAATTATGCAATAAAACAGTAATTATAGCGACTAATATTCCAATGAAAATATCATGTTTTGGCATTTTATTGATAATATTAAAACTAGCCCATTCAAACGTTCCGAAGGCTACCATGATCATTACACCTACTAATGCTGCCATTGGCAGTCTCCCAATTACGGGTGCACCAAAAAGAATAATCAGCAGTATAGTTATTGCAGCTATAATTCCGGAGAGCCTTGCTCTTGAACCGGCTGAAAGGTTAACTAATGTTTGTGCAATCATAGGACATCCTCCCATACCAAAAAAGAACCCATTAGTAATATTGGAAGCTCCCTGGGCAATACATTCCCTATTGCCATTACCCCGCGTACCTGTTATTTCATCGACTAAGTTTAGTGTTAGTAATCCTTCGGTTAAACCAACTGCTGCCACGATAAGTGAGTAAGGCATAATGAGTTTTAAGGTTTCGAGATTCAATGGAATATTTGGAATGTGAAATGGGGGAAATCCACCATCGACAGAGGCAATATCCTGCACGGTTTTGGTATTTATACCAAAGACAAGTACTAGTACGAAAATCACTATTATAGCAACCAGAGACGAAGGAACTGCTTTGGTTATTTTTGGAAACAAAACGACTATAGCGATAGTCAGGGCAACCAAACCAAGCATGATATAAAGACTGGAACCTTGTATCCAGGTGCTTTCTCCATTAATTAAGGTTTTGAATTGTTCTAATTGTGACATAAAAATAATTACAGCCAGTCCGTTCACAAAACCATACATTACGGGTTGTGGAACCAATCGTATAAATTTACCCAATTTGAAGATACCAATAAGAATTTGAAAAACTCCTGCCAGGGCTACTGCCGCAAATACATATTCAAGGCCATCAGATTTCATTAGTGCAATAAGGACAACTACAGTGGCTCCGGCACCACCTGATACCATTCCGGGTCTTCCGCCGAAGATAGCTGTAATCAGTCCAGCTATAAAAGCGGCATATAATCCCATCAAGGGAGGAAAACCGGCTAAAATGGCAAAAGAAAGAGATTCAGGTATCATGGTCATAGCCACAGTTAAACCTGCTAATATTTCATTTTTATAATTGACTTTCTGTGAGAAGTCAAATAAATTGTAAACTTTTTTCATGTATATAGTATGAGAGTATGTATCTGTTAATAATAGTGAACAGAAAAACATACAGATAAGTAATCGGTAGTATTATTTTAGGCTTTGCCCGACGATTTTAAAGGCTAAAATCAAGGCGGGGTAACTTTAATGAAGTATGTAGTAGTGCTATTTTTCATAAGGAGTTGCAAAAATAAATAAAAATAATCGTTTTGCAAGTATCGGTGGTTAAAAAAAGGTTTACTTATATTGGCCTAATGATATTGCTTGTGGTAATCTCTTTTAAATATGACTGTTACATAACAATAGCATAAACTAACTTCATATTTTAATATGTAAAATTGCAATCGTTTACAAAATTCGGCATTTTATAAGATAAATACATTTTATGATTTTATATTCTTTTTACCTTAAGGACATTTCCTTAATTCGTCTGGGATTGTTATTGTTCCTTGTCTTGAATACTAACATAGCAACTGCCCAAAAAAAAGCTAATCTCGAAGGTGTGCAGGTTGCCTTTTTATCAGATGTGCATTTGCAGGATTTATTTGGGACATTTTCAGATAATGATTACCATGGAATCCTAAATCCAAAAAACGGAAAATATACTTTGATGCGAACGATGGCGTCTCAATTGCATTCAACACGAATTTTTAATGAAAATTATTTTGCTTTTATTGCCGCTTTAGAAGATATCGCAAAGCGAAAAATTAAATACGTAGCACTTCCCGGTGATTATACCGATGATGGTCAGCCAATACACGTGCGTGGATTAGAAGAAATTCTGGATCAATACCGAAAAAAATATAACATTGAATTTTTTATCACAACAGGAAATCATGACCCTGTTGGGCCTTTTGCACAGGAATCAGGCAAAGAAGATTTTTTAGGAAAGGACGGTAAAAGTCAGCCCATTTATAGCAAAACAGATCTGTATAAGCCGAATTTAAATTTAGAACAGCCAGTAGTTGTAACCGCTGATATTGCTAAGATGGGTTATTTAGGAATC
Source organism: Flavobacterium piscis (assembly GCF_031457575.1). Lineage (GTDB taxonomy): Bacteria > Bacteroidota > Bacteroidia > Flavobacteriales > Flavobacteriaceae > Flavobacterium > Flavobacterium piscis_A. The sequence goes on from NZ_JAVDWQ010000006.1 coordinate 215,675, forward strand.
ACAGAAGGGTTAAAAAATTTCGGTTTTTATCCAAACAAAAAATACAAATTCTGGGCAACACCTTTTTCAACATATAACAGTCAAAATTATAGTTATGATAAAGCTGTTCAAGCCGCTTTATTATCAAACCGGGTTTATGATGTTGCGCCGGGATACGAAGTTCCGGACGTAAGTTATGTCGTTGAACCTGTTGAAGGTTTATGGTTAATGGCGATTGATGGTAACGTTTATATTCCGAAGAAAAATGCAACGGCAGATACTAAAGACCCTAAAAATTATTCAGAAGCAAGTACGGGGTATAACAATGTGCTTTCGAATAAAAAACATCTTATAAAATGGGTTGAGGTTATTTCGGCGCAAGCGAGGCAACAAGGTAAAACGTTGATAGCTTTCAGTCATTTTCCGATGATTGATTTTAACGATGATGCTTCCGCAGAAATAAAAGAATTATTAGGGACAAACAAATGGCAGTTAAACCGTGTTCCGGTTGAAGAAGTAGCCCGGGTTTTTGCTGATGCAGGTTTAAAGATTCACTTTGGTGGTCACATGCACATCAATGATACGGGAATGAGAACAACAGCAAAAGGTAATACTCTAGTGAATATTCAAACGCCATCATTGGCGGCGTATATTCCTGCTTATAAATTACTAACGATCAAAAAAGAGAATTTAGTCGATATTCAAACTATTACAATTAATGAAGTTCCGAGATATAATGAACTTTTCGATTTGTATAAAATGGAATATCAGTTTTTAGAAACCCAAAATACAAAGGACATTTGGAATATAGATATCCTAAAAACCAAAAATTATCACGATTTTACTGATTTTCATTTGAAGGAATTAGTTCGTTTGCGTTTTCTAGCCGATGACTGGCCATCATCTTTTAAAGATTTTATCCTGAATGTTTCAGGCGAAGATTTATTGGTTTTGGCAAATATAAATTCGGATCAGGATTTTGATATGGTTCTGAAAAACAGAAATAATTTAAAAAAAGAATGGAAAGAAGCAGAAGATAAAATGGAGAAAGTTTTAGCTGAAAATAATCTTAAAAGAGAAGATTTTAATTGGACAGGTTATGATTTTCTTGTTGATTTTTACCGTTTCAGAAGTGCTGATGAATTGGCTTTAGTAGATGTTGGAGAAGCACGAGCCAGACAATATAAAGTATTATCGCAATTGTTCTTTGGGAATCATAAAGAAGATTCCTCAAAAGAAAAGCCATTGCAAAACCAAATGCGATTGTTTTTGATCATCTTCAATAAATTCATGCACGAAGTTCCGGCAGATCATTTTACTTATGATTTGAAAACGGGCGGAATTTACCGCAAACACTAAGATTTATGCAAAGTGCACAAAGCTTTATGTAGATAAAAGTCTCAATAAGGAGCTATTGCGAGGAACGAAGCAATCTCACTATCAAAATTTCACATTTTAATCGCCCCAATATTGTCATTTCGACGAAGGAGAAATCACATGCGCTGCATCCACACAGAGCGCTGCTCTCTGGATGTGATTTCCGGTTTTCAACAATATCAAGGATACAATTAAGTTTTTGTGTTAGTTTATTTTTTTTACAAAATGTCTGCTTCTTCCCGGGAGCAGGCTTTTGTTTTTTATGATGTTTATACGTTAAAAAAAAGCAAATCATTTATGGCTAAATGATCTTTCAATTGTGGCAGTGTTACACGACTAGTCGCCACCACATCCGCCACAGGAACTACCACAAGAACTGCCGCATGAATTTCCACAGCTTGTCCAGCTATTGCCGGAATCAATACCGCTGCTGTTCAAATAATTGGTTAACGGAATAAAAGAACTTACCAGGATTACTTTTCCATAGAGAAAATAATTCCACTCCCAATCTTTTTCAGCTTCTGTATTGCTTTTTTCTTTTTTGAAAAAAAGAGGTATTGTGTAGGTGAACATATAGTTTTTTATTCTTTTCAAATAAAAATTAGAGCATAATACTAAAACAATTATCAAAAATAATAAATAACCTATAGGTTTGTCTCTGGAAACCCCGGAAAAAATTCTGCTCAAACCTATGCTTAACGCCAGTCCCAAAACAACCATTCCGGTGATTAAAATTATTATAAATTGTTTTGAGTTGAAAATAGTTTCCTTTATTCTTGTAACAGCTTTTTGTAATTGTTCGAATAGTGGTTTCTTTATTACTATTTTATATAATTGCGGATAAGGAATTGGTTCGTATTCTTTCATGATTTCGATGATACAATTTTCATATTGATTATCAGTTAAGTTATCATCAATCAGATTTAATCTTTTGTTATTTAATACTTCGATTTTTTTATTGCTGATTAAATTGTTTACCACTCCATGAACAACAAATTCTAATTTGCCTTTTTCAAGAAAAATCAACTCGAAAGGACTTAAATTTAATAAAATGGAAGACTTTATTTTATTGAAAATCGAATTAAAAATTGCCTTGGTCAAAAATTCTGACAGAGCAAATAATGAGGCAAATAGCAATACGTAATAAATTAAAAAATCAGGATTTTGAATCTGTATTAAAATAGGTTTAGCTATATAATAAATAGGAAGGATTAAAAGTATAAATAAAAATAAAAATATTTTTTTAAGTAATGTAATTTTTAGGTAACTTTCATTTAGGTTCAGGGCATTAAATTCATTGATATGACCCCAAATTGCATCCAGTTGTTTTCCAAAGTTGATTTCGTATAATTCTTTAGTTTTTTCTTTAGCCTTTTGAAATTTTTCGATTTCAGACCGGTTATGTGTGGAAGGAATGTGTTCAATTCTTTTAGACAGCAAAAGACAAAATTCAGAATAAGAATTTGTAAAAATCAAATGCTGATGCCAAACAATATCCACTATCTCTGATGGCGATACCATCTCGTTGTATGTTGCTGCCAAATACATGAACTTTTTATATTCAAGAATTGCTGTTTTTGTAAAATACAATGTCCAGTTATTTTCAAATGCCAATCTTGTTGAAAATCCATATTGATCATTTGGATTGTCTAAATTAAATTTTTGAATTTCTGACCAAAGTGTAGTATCCATTAGCGTGCTTTATATTTATTGCTAATATATTATATTTTTGTATCGTAATTATAAAAAAGCACCACTTCAGGGACTGATTTAGGTTTTACTCACTTTTGGATAGTTTACTTCACAAACTCAAAAGTTATAAATTCTTCAGGCTGATGAAAACCGAAATCAGTGGTTGTATAAGGCTCTAAGGCCAGATATTCTGTTGTGTTCCCGTAATCTATCCTAAAAGCATTTCCCTTCCATTTTGTTTCTGCTGAAGGCATGAATATGCTATATAAAGATTTTTATCATTCCATAAAAATGAAACAATAGTATTTTGAGAAGCAGTTGCCCCTGAATTATGAACAACAAAAGGTGTTGAAAAAGTTTTTTTCAATTAGATAAGTCGCCATCAACCGTAATTTTACCCGCCATTTTATGAATCGGAATCGTTTGGGACTGAATTACCATAGAACAGACTAAGCATAAGAAATAGAAAATTGGGCTGGCTTTCATAAAATATTTCAGAAGATTTTAGATGCTTAAATAGAGAATAATGAATTTTAACAGGGTGATTTTAGAACATGAATTATTAAATTATTAAAAAAATGATAGGATTGTTTACTTTTGTTAAAGATTCGTTTTGTTTTTAAAAAGCCTGTATTATCAAATTTATAAATTAATGAAAAAATATTTTGCCATCATTTTTATTGTGTTTTTTATCTGTTTTGCTGCCAATGCACAAGGACTGCTAAATAAGTCAGCCACGGTTTTTACGCATCAGGATACTTTACGCGGAAGTCTCACAAAAGAAAGAACATGGTGGGATTTAAAGTATTATCATTTGGATGTAAAAGTAAATCCTTCAGAAAAAACCATTACAGGAACTAATACTGTTCGTTATACTGTGTTGAGCGAATATAATACCATGCAAATCGACTTGCAGGAACCTATGCAGATATATAAAGTATCGCAGGAGGGCAGGGAATTGAAATTTAAAAGAAACGGAAACGCCTTTTTTATTCAGTTAGAAGCAATCCAGAAAATAGGGGAAATTAAAGAAATTCTAATCTCATTTGGAGGAAAACCCAAAGAAGCTGTCAAACCACCGTGGGATGGTGGAATTACCTGGAAAAAAGATAAAAACGGAAACGATTTTATAGCTTCAACATGTCAGGGTTTAGGCGCTAGTGTCTGGTGGCCAAACAAAGATCATATGTATGATGAAGTCGAAAATATGCTGATCAGCGTAAATGTTCCCGGGCATTTAACAGATGTTTCAAATGGCAGGTTACAAAGCATTAAAAAACTCAAAGACGGAACGAAAACCTTTAATTGGTATGTGTCCAATCCAATTAATAATTATGGTGTCAATATCAATATTGGGGATTATGTTAATTTCTCTGAAAAATACAAAGGTGAAAAAGGGGATTTAGATTGCAATTATTATGTTTTGAAAGACAATCTGGCTGTAGCTAAAGAACATTTTAAAGAAGTGCCAAGAATGTTAAAAGCATTTGAAAATTGGTTTGGGCCTTATCCTTTTTATGAAGACAGCTATAAATTGGTCGAAGCACCATATTTAGGAATGGAACACCAAAGCAGTGTAACCTATGGGAATCGCTATAAAAATGGATATCTAGGAACTGATTTAAGCGGAACGGGCTGGGGGTTAAAGTTTGATTTCATTATTGTTCACGAATCAGGCCACGAGTGGTTTGCCAACAATATTACCTATAAAGATATAGCGGATATGTGGATTCACGAGAGTTTTACCAATTATTCAGAAAGTCTTTTCGTGGAATATTATTATGGAAAAGAAGCCGGTGCGAAATATGTTAGGGGATGTCGTAAAAACATAGATAATGACAAGCCCATTATTGGTCATTATGATGTAAACACTGAAGGTTCAGGAGATATGTACCCAAAAGGCGCCAACATGCTGCACACCATTCGCCAGATTTTGAATGATGATGTGAAATGGAAGTCGATTTTAAGAGGTTTGAACAAAACTTTTTATCACCAGACTGTAACCACCAGACAAATTGAGGACTATATGAGTACTGAGGCAGGATTGGATTTGGATAAAATTTTTAACCAATACCTAAGAACAACCCAAATTCCAACATTTGAATATTATTTTAAAAATGGTTATTTAGAATACCGTTGGTCAAATTGTGTTGAGAAGTTTGATATGCCTTTAAAAGTGACTTTAAATGGAATAGAAGCCTGGCTGAAACCAATACCGGAATGGAAGAAAGAAAAAGTAACCGCTGAAAAATCAACATTAGTAGTTAATAAAGATTTTTATGTAACGGATTATAATATTACAGAATAATTTAATCTTATAAAACAAAACCCGACATGGTTAACATGTCGGGTTGTTTTTAGTATATCTAAAATAATTAGATAGCAGTTACAATTGCAAGAAAATCATCTGCTTTTAAAGCAGCTCCCCCAATTAATCCACCATCAACGTCAGGTTTAGAAAAAATCTCTTTGGCATTTTCAGGTTTTACTGAACCACCATATAAAATTGAAACGTCATCAGCAATATCGTTTCCAAAAGCTTTACGAACAGTTTCTCTAATAAATTCATGCATTTCCTGAGCTTGTTCAGGAGAGGCTGTTTCACCAGTTCCAATTGCCCAAACCGGCTCATAAGCCAAAACTACATTTGACCATGATTCTTTTGAAATATGGAATAATCCGTCACGCAATTGATTTTCAACAATATTAAAGTGATTATCAGATTGACGGTCTTTTAATTCTTCTCCAAAACAGAAAATTACAGTCATTTCATGTTTTAAGGCAGTATCAACTTTATTAGCAATTAAAGCATCAGTTTCGTTAAAAATAGCTCTGCGCTCTGAGTGACCTAATATTACAGTATTTACTCCAACGCTTTTTAGCATGTCAGCAGAAATTTCTCCTGTAAAAGCCCCGCCTTCAGCCTGGTGAACGTTTTGTGCCGAAACACCAATAGGAGTGTTTTTTAATTTGGCAACAGCAGCTGCAAGGTTGATAAATGTTGGTGCAACAATTACCTGAGCATTAGTTTTTGCTGGTATTTTTGTAATTAATTCGTTTAATAATTCTTCGGTTTGTTCAGCATTTTTATGCATTTTCCAGTTTCCTGCAACAATTTGTTTTCTCATTTTTGGGTAGTTATTAATTTTGTTTTTTAGATTTTGATGAATTGAAATCGGAGCCTCACTCTATTTCAGGTTTTTTAATGTTTCATTAATTTTGTCAAAGTCGGTTTCAATGGCACGGTATAAAGCAATTTTGCCAGTTTTGTCAACAATGATATATCTTGGAATCCAGTCTAAGTCAATTGCTTTTCCAAAAACGCCTTTCATACCGTCATTCATCATATAATGGTCGCCTTTTAATTCGTGCTTTTCAATTCCGGTTTTCCATTTATCAGCAGTTTTATCTGCCGATATGAATAAATAAGAAACATCCTGATTGTTCGCTTGCAGTTCTTTTACTTTAGGCATGGCTTTTACGCAATCACCACACCAGGAAGCCCAAACTTCAATGACCAAAGTTTGTCCTTTGTATTTTTTTAAAATGTCCTTAAATGCAACCTGACTTTCATCAACAGCTAATAATTTCTCAGATAAAGCTTCTTTCGAAAAATTGCTCTTTTGTGCTTTTGTACATGAAAATGTAGCAAAAGCAATAAGTAATATAACTAATTGTTTCATTTTTATATCTTTTGAACAAAGTTAAACAAACAAATTGAAACAAAAATGCAGAATATTAAAATTCAGAAAAGCCTTTGTTTTATGTTCAAAAAAGGAAATCTGTTTAAAGAATAAAAAATGAAATCGTAATAGTTTTGCCTAAATTTTTGATTTTTTATTAATTCTCTAAAATCATGAATAATAAAAACTATTTATTTGGTTTTTTATTTCAATAATAAAATGCTGAAAATGCCTAAAAAATATCTATTTTATACTTTTATCATCTCAGAAGTCAATTTTTAGAGAAGCTTTAAAAAAGTCTTCAAAATTAACTACATTTGCATGTAATTTAAACTTAGACTATGACGAGGATAATTACACTTTTCTGTCTTTTGACAATACAAATCGGTTTTTCTCAATCAGCCGAAAATTATTTAGAAAAAATCAGAAACAACGAAGCTGCCCTAACAGCTTTTTTTCAGCAAATGCCAAAAGGAGGCGATTTACACCATCATTTTTCGGGATCAATTTATACAGAACCTCTTTTGGAAAGAGCTATTACAGAAGATTTTTACCTGAATCTGGAAACTATGGAAGTTTCAAAAACGAAACCTTCCAAAGGCAATTGGGAAACTTTTTCATCTCTTAACAATAAAGGAAAACTGGCATTCTATGAACAACAAGTCATGCAAACCTGGTCGGCCAAAGATTATAACGGTGTATCAGTTCCTTCAGATGATTTGTTTTTTGATTCTTTTGATAAATTCTTTCCCGTAATTGACGGTCATTTTGCAGAGGGTTTATTGGAATTAAAAAAACGTGCACTTTCTGAAAACGTGAGTTATATTGAAACACAATTATCGATTATTCCTTGTGAGATGAAGGTAAATGATCTTACGGATTTTAATCTGAAACTTCGTCAGGCTGCCAGTCAAAAAGAGGAGAAGGCTGTTTTAAAACTTTTAGATGATTTGTATAAATCAATTCAACAGAAAGATGCTAAAAAATATGCAGCCGATTTCAATACTAATTTCATAGCAAAACTGCACAAGGATTTAAAAATAGATGATGACTGTTTTACAATGCGTTATCAGAATTTTGTACTGCGTTTTATGGAACCAGTTGATTTATTTAAAAATCTGGTTATTGCTTTTATTTCGGCTAACGAAAGTAAATTGGTTGCAGGTGTAAACATCGTTTCTCCGGAGCATGGCGAAAATTCGATGAAAGATTATTGGCTGCATATGGTCATGTTTAAATACTGCCATTCGCGTTTTCCGGATGTAAAATATACGCTTCATGCAGGTGAATTGACCTTAGGATTGGTTCAGCCCGAAGATTTAACCTGGCATATTAATTCAGCTATTTATGTAGCTGGAGCCAATAGAATAGGGCATGGAGTAGATATTGCTTATGAAGCAAATTCGTATGATTTATTGCGTTATATGTCAAAAAATAATATTCCTATTGAGATCAATTTAGCCAGTAACGAATTCATTTTGAAAGTAAAGGAAAACAGGCATCCGTTTACACTTTATAAAGAATTCAATGTGCCAATCGTAATCAGTACAGATGATGCAGGGATTTTAAGAACCAATATGACGGAACAATATGTTTTACTGGCAAAAAGATACCCTGATGTTTCGTATGCAACGATAAAACAGTACGTTTACAATAGCATCAATTACAGTTTTATTCAGGATGCATCCGTAAAAAAGCAATTATTGAAAGATTTAGATAATAGATTTAAAACCTTTGAGGCTAAATTTTCTAAAAATTAATATATAAATAAAATCTGCCAAATCTGCTAAATCTGCGTAAAAATTTAGATTTAGCAGATCGGGCAGGTCAAATTCATTTGTAATCATTATGATTTTAGAAGCTGTATTTTTGTTTGTAAAACCTGATTTAGCACCTCAGTTCGAAGTTGATTTTGCGAAAGCAAGTCAATTTATTTCATCAATTGACGGATATTTGGGACATCGTTTAGAAAAATGTCTGGAAGTTGGAAACAAATATCTTTTATTAGTCGATTGGAACACACTTGAAGATCACACTGTTGGTTTTAGAAACTCTGATGCTTATTTAGAATGGAAGAAGATTTTGCATCATTATTACGAACCTTTTCCTATTGTAGAACATTTTGAAAATGTTTTTGAAAATAAAAAATAGCTCACAGATTTGATGGATAAAACGGGTTTACACAAATTTTATATTTTAAAGATTGGTGATAATTCGGGAAATTTGTGGCAAAAACTTTAACTAATGAACATCAAACTTATCGCCATTGGCAAAACAGATAATAAATCATTGCAAGCTTTAATCGATGATTACACTAAACGTTTATCATTTTATATCAAATTTGATTTAGAGATTATTCCGGATATCAAAAACGTAAAAAATTTATCTGAAAGTCAGCAAAAAGAGAAAGAAGGCGAATTGATTCTCTCAAAATTAACGCCAACGGATCAGTTGATTTTATTGGATGAAAATGGAAAAAACTTTTCGAGTGTAGGTTTTTCAGAAGAATTGCAAAAAAAGATGAACTCCGGAATCAAAACGCTGGTTTTTGTAATTGGCGGTCCGTATGGTTTTTCGGAAACGGTTTATGCTAAGGCGCAAGGTAAAATTTCACTCTCGCTCATGACATTTTCACATCAGATGGTACGTTTGTTCTTTATAGAGCAGTTATACCGTGGCTTTACCATTTTAAGGAATGAGCCGTATCACCATCAATAAAAGATTTTAGGTTATTAATTTGAATTTCAAAACGAATAAATCGTTGATTATTTATTAATGAAAGATTCATTATGATTATAAGAAAAAATAAATAAATTAGCCTTCAAAACCAAAACCATGACAAATCTACCAAAAGGGAGTAAAAAATTATTGAATGCCTGGGCTTTTTATGATTGGGCAAATTCCGTTTACACCCTTACAATAGCTTCAGCAGTCTTTCCTATTTTTTATGAAGCTTTATTTTCGGATCGAAGCCATTATATAGAAATTTTCGGATTGGAGCTTAAAAATTCAGCCCTGATTAGTTTTACTACAGCCTTAGCCTTTTTATTTGTAGCCTTTTTTTCGCCGTTATTATCAGGTATTGCTGATTATGTTGGGAATAAAAAATCGTTCATGAAATTTTTCTGTTATGTTGGAGCTTTATCCTGTATGGGATTGTATTGGTTCAATCTTGAAAATATTTACATTGGATTATTGTTTTACTTTCTGGGACTAATTGGCTATTGGGGAAGTTTGGTTTTCTATAATTCCTATTTACCGGATATCGCATTTCCGGAACAACAGGATAAAATTAGTGCCAAAGGATATTCTTTAGGATATATCGGAAGTGTTATTTTGCTGATTATTAATTTGATAATGATTATGGGGGCAGCTGATGGTGAAGCAAAAATGCAGGCTATGAGATATTCTTTCGTAATGGTAGGAGTGTGGTGGATTTTATTTAGTCAGTACAGCTATTATTTTTTACCTAAAGGAAGCAAGGAAACCAATAAAAAGTTATCCAATGATGTTGTATTTAATGGTTTTAAAGAATTAAAGAAGGTTTGGGCTATATTGAAAGATAATATTCCTTTGAAAAGATATTTGGGTGGATTTTTCGTGTCAAGTATGGCTGTTCAGACCGTAATGCTTGTGGCTACATACTTTGGCGCTCAGGAAATTACATGGGCTTCTAAAGAAGAAAGTACAATAGGATTAATCATCTGTATTTTAATAATACAATTGGTTGCAGTTGTAGGAGCTGTATTAACTTCACGGGCTTCAGCGAAATTTGGAAATGTTCCAACTTTAATAGTAATCAATAGCATTTGGGCAGTCTTTTGTGCATTGGCTTTTTTCATTACCTTACCGATGCATTTTTACGTTATGGCAACAGTAGCAGGATTTGTAATGGGTGGAATTCAGGCTTTATCACGCTCCACATATTCAAAACTATTACCCGAAACAGAAGATACTGCTTCATTTTTCAGTTTTTATGATGTTGCCGAAAAAATCGGAATCGTAATCGGAATGTGCCTTTATGGTATTATTGATCAGATAACCGGAAGTCCGCGCCTGGCTATTGTATTTTTAGGGCTCTTTTTTGTGACCGCTATTTTCCTGTTAAGAAGAGTGCACAAAAAATAATTAATAAATTATATTCTCAATAATAAACGCAATTATCATACATTTGATTTTTGCGTTTTTATTTTAAATCGAACAATAATTGAATCCTTAATGACAACCGAATATTTTCTTGATAAAGAATATAATACTATAATTTATGATAGGGATGGGGCGAATTTCAAGGATTTTGAATGTTGTGTTTTTAATAACTGTAATTTTTCTGCCTGCACTTTTTTAGCCGTTACTTTTATAGATTGTGTGTTTAATGATTGTGTTTTTAATGAGGCAAAAATCAATTATGTGGCTTTTAGAACAGCAACTTTTAATCGTTGTGAAATCAAAGAGGTGAATTTCGCTATGTGTGACAAACTCATTTTTGAGATTCATTTCAATGATTGCATTCTGGATTTCTCAAAATTTTATACTTTAAAAATAAAGGGAACTACGTTTACAAATTGCAGTTTGGCAGCTGTTGATTTTATGGCTACGGACCTTACAAGTGTTGTTTTTGATAATTGCGATTTGTATCGGTCAGAGTTTAATAAAGCAATTGCCAACAAAGCCAATTTTGAAACCAGCTATAATTATACTATTGATCCATCCAAAACAAAATTGAAGAAAGCTAGTTTTGCCTTAAAAGATGTAAAAGGCTTGTTGTTTAAACATGATGTCATTGTAAGCTGATTACAATCGTTTCTCCATTACATAATCTTCCATCAAATACCCGTTTCCAATTTCAACATCTACTTCTTCTATAACTTCAAAACCTGTTTTTTTATAGAAATTTAAAGCCAAATTAAATCGGTTTACATTTAAGGATAAAACCTCTGAATGATTTTCTAAAGCCAATCTTTCAACTTCCTCAATCACTTTTTTCCCGATACCTTTTCCCTGCGTTTCCGGTAAAAGATATATTTTATGAATTCGTGTTACCGCATCACCTTTATAATTATGCTCAATTCCGATAAAGCCTAATGTAGAATTTGTATCCAAAACCAAATAAAATAATTGCTCTTTTTTCTCAAATTGACAGGTTAGGGTTTCATCAGAATAAATTAAATCCAACATATAGTCTAACTGAGCTGGAGATAAAATTTTACCATATGTAATGGGCCAGGTTGTATATGCTATTTTCTGAATGGTTTTGATATCTTCAACTGTTGCTTCTAAAATTGTAATCATGAAATTAAAATGCTTTTTATTTAGTAAAAACTTGATTTTCCTGTTCACTGACTCTGATAAATGTAGTTCGTTTGGTCAATTCTTTCAGTCTTGAAGCACCAACATACGTACAGGTACTGCGCAAGCCTCCTAATATATCCAAAACGGTGTGGATCACTTTTCCTTTAAAAGGTACCTGAACCGTTTTTCCTTCGCTTGCCCTATACTCAGCTACACCACCAACATGTTTGTCCATGGCTGTGGTTGAACTCATGCCATAAAATTGTTTAAATTGCTGACCATCAATTTCAATTAATTCACCACCACTTTCGGTATGACCTGCCAGCATCCCGCCCAGCATTACAAAATCAGAACCGGCACCAAAAGCTTTGGCAACATCACCGGGAGTACTACAGCCTCCGTCGCTAATAATGTGTCCGCCCAAACCATGAGCTGCGTCTGCGCATTCTATGATGGCCGAAAGTTGTGGATATCCAACCCCGGTTTTTACACGAGTAGTACAAACCGATCCCGGTCCAATTCCGACTTTCACAATATCTGCTCCGGATAATAGTAATTCTTCTACCATTTCGCCTGTTACTACATTCCCTGCAATAATAACCTTGTCAGGATATTGTTTGCGGGTTTGCTTTAAAAACTGTACAAAATGCTCAGAATAGCCGTTTGCTACATCAATACAAATAAATCGTAGCAACGGATTTGCAGCAATAATTGCAGCAATTTTAACAGCATCTTCTTTTCCTGTTCCTGTACTAATCGCGATATAATTGTAGAAATCAGGGGATACATTTTGCAAAAAATCATTCCATTCCTGAAGTGTATAATGTTTGTGAATAGCTGTAAATAGCTTTTCTTTAGCTAAAACAGCTGCCATTTCAAAAGTGCCTACTGTATCCATATTAGCCGACATAATTGGGATTCCTGTCCAGATAGCTGTACTGTGCAAAAATTTAAAATTCCTTTCCAGTGAGACTTCAGCCCTGCTTTTTAAAGTAGATCTTTTGGGTCTGATCATCACATCTTTAAACCCTAATTTAAGTTCGGTTTCTATTCTCATGGTTTTTAAATTTTGATACTCTCAAATATATTAATTTTGAAAACGACTGGCTTTATAAGAATTCAAAAACTAATCTTTAGTTATTAACATTTCACTGATTTTAAAAGCCTTTCAAATTCAGAATAGATTACTGTTTTGATTTTTTAGAGAAAAAACCTAAAGCTCTTTATCGTTAATTACTTATATTTGTTGACCTAAAAAATAACTAAATAGTGACTCAGATCAATAAGTTAAAAATATTCAATGATCCCATTTATGGCTTTATTTCAATTCCGAATGAGCTTATTTATGATTTGATTCAGCATCCGTATTTTCAGCGTTTACGCCGTATTTCACAAATGGGATTATCGTATTTGGTTTATCCGGGAGCTAATCACACTCGTTTTCACCATGCCCTGGGCTGTATGCATTTGATGCAAAAAGCAATTGAAACGCTTCGTTTTAAAGGAGTTGCTCTTTCTTTAGAAGAAGAAAATGCGTTGTATATCGCTATTTTGTTACACGATATTGGACACGGGCCTTTTTCGCATGCTATGGAAAAAAGCATTGTAGAAGATGTTCACCACGAAGCTATTTCTCTATTATTTATGAATCAGTTGAATGACGAATTTGACGGAAAGTTAAGTTTGGCTATTCAGGTTTTTAAAGGTGATTATCACAGAAAATTCATGTTACAGCTAATTTCCAGTCAGTTAGATATGGATCGGATGGATTATTTGAAACGTGATAGTTTTTATACAGGTGTGGCAGAAGGAAACGTCAATTCGGAAAGATTGATTCAGATGATGAATGTGGTAGATGGAGTTCTGGTCATTGAAGAGAAAGGAATATATTCAGTTGAAAAATTTCTGCTCTCCAGAAGACTGATGTATTGGCAGGCCTATTTGCATAAAACCAGTTTGGTGGCCGAATTAATTTTGATGAAAGCCTTAAAAAGAGCGAAGGAACTGACTTTAAAAGGAATCATTTTACCTTGTAGTGATCCTCTTTTGTATTTTATGCAAAATAAAGTTACGTTAGAAGATTTTGATACTGAAAGATTAGATTTATTTTCTCAATTAGATGATTTTGATATTATTAGTGCATTGAAAGCATGGCAAAAGCAGGATGACTTTATACTTTCCACTCTGAGCAAAATGATTATCAACAGGGATTTATTGAAAATTAAATTAAGTGGAGAAAAAATTCCATTAGAAGAACTTCAGGATTTAAAAGAAAAATTTGCTAAAGAACATAACATATCACAATTAGAGGCGGATTATTTTATATTTAAAGGGAAAATTAAAAATCAGGCATACAGTAAAGAAGCAGAACCGATAAGAATTTTTAAAAAAGATAAGACAATTGAAGATGTTGTGGAAGCATCGGATCAGCTGAATCTGAAATCATTATCTAAATTGGTTACAAAATATTACATCTGTTATCCAAAACAACTTATTTAAAATTAACATTTAAAACCTATTTTTTATATTTTTGTCGGAATGAAACGAACCAGTACATTTTTTTTGAATATAAGCAGAACGTTATGTAGCGAGTTCCATCTTATTCTTATAAAAAAAATATAATCAGATAAGATGAAATTTACAGCAGAACAAATAGCAGGAATTTTAGAAGGAGAAGTTGTTGGAAATCCCAATGCCGAGGTTTTCCGACTGTCTAAAATAGAAGAAGGAGAGGAAGGTTCTCTTACTTTTTTGGCAAATCCAAAATATATCAATCACATTTATACCACAAAAGCTTCTGTAACAATTGTTAATGACTCTTTTGTGCCTGAATCTGAAATTACAACCACCTTAATTAAAGTTGAAGATGCTTACGTATCGTTCTCTAAACTTTTACAATTTTATAATCAGGTAAAATTAAACAAAAACGGAATTGAACCTCAGACGTTTATTTCTGAAGGAGTTAAATACGGTGAGAATCTGTATTTAGGGAGTTTTAGTTATATTGGGCAAAATGTGGTTTTAGGAAATAATGTAAAAATATATCCTAACAGTTTTATTGGTGATAATGTTGTTATTGGTGATAATGTGTATATTTTTGCAGGTGCCAGGATTTATTCTGAAACGATAATTGGAAACAATTGTACGATTCATTCAGGAACTATTATCGGAGCTGATGGTTTTGGTTTTGCGCCAAATGAAGATGGTGAGTACAATAAAGTGCCACAAATAGGGAATGTTATTATAGAAGATAATGTAGATATAGGAGCCAATACGACTATAGACCGGGCAACACTTGGTTCTACAATTATTAGAAAAGGTGTTAAATTAGACAATCAAATTCAGATTGCACACAATGTAGAAATTGGGAAAAACACAGTAATTGCTGCCCAGTCAGGGGTTGCAGGCTCTACAAAAATTGGAGAAAACTGTATGATTGGCGGACAAGTTGGAATAGCAGGTCATTTAACAATAGGGAATAATGTCAGGCTACAGGCTCAATCAGGTGTCGCAAGAAACATTAAAGATGATGAAGTTTTGCAGGGAAGTCCAACATTTGGTTATAGTGATTTTAGTAAGTCATATGTCCATTTTAAGAACCTGCCTAAAATTGTAGCTGAAATAGAAGAACTAAAAAAACGAATAATAAACCCAAAAAATGGAAATAATGGTTAAACAGAAGACCATCAGGAATGAAATTTCACTAACAGGAGTTGGATTGCATACCGGTAAAGAAGTTACAATGACTTTTAAGCCAGCACCAACTAATAATGGTTTCACTTTTGTGAGAGTAGATTTGCAAGGTCAACCAGTAATTGAAGCTGATGCCAATTATGTTGTTAACACACAAAGAGGTACCAATTTAGAAAAATTAGGTGTAAAAATTCAAACTCCGGAACATGTTTTAGCCGCATTGGTGGGCTGTGATTTAGATAATGTTATTATTGAATTAAATGCTTCAGAACTTCCAATTATGGATGGTTCTTCAAAATATTTTGTTGAAGCAATCGAAAAAGCAGGAATTGAAGAGCAGGAAGCAAAACGAAATGTCTATATAGTTAAAGAAGTGATTTCATTTACTGACGAAACTACCGGAAGCGAAATTTTGGTTATGCCAAGTGATGATTATCAGGTTACAACAATGGTAGATTTTGGCACCAAAGTTTTAGGTACCCAAAATGCTACTTTAAAAAGTATTGCTGATTTTAAAGAAGAAATTGCAAATTCAAGAACTTTTAGCTTTTTGCATGAATTAGAATCTTTATTAGAAAATGGATTGATTAAAGGTGGTGATTTAAATAATGCAATTGTATATGTAGACAAGGAAATCTCTGAATCTACAATGGAAAATTTAAAGAAAGCTTTTGGCAAAGAACAGATTTCTGTTAAGCCAAACGGTGTTCTTGATAATTTAACATTGCATTATCCAAACGAAGCAGCAAGACATAAGCTTCTGGATGTTATTGGTGATTTATCTTTGATAGGCGTTAGAATCCAGGGAAAAATCATTGCTAATAAACCAGGGCATTATGTGAATACACAGTTTGCAAAAAAGTTAGCAAAAATTATTAAGATAGAGCAAAGAAATTATGTTCCGGTTTATGATTTGAATCAGGAACCACTGATGGATATTCATAAAATTATGGCTGTTTTGCCACACAGACCCCCATTTTTGTTAATTGACAGAATTATTGAAATGTCGTCAACACATGTGGTTGGGTTAAAAAATGTAACCATGAACGAAAATTTTTTCGTTGGGCATTTTCCTGATGCCCCGGTAATGCCGGGTGTATTAATTGTTGAAGCGATGGCACAAACTGGTGGAATTTTGGTTTTAAGTACAGTTCCGGATCCTGAAAATTATTTGACTTATTTTATGAAAATAGATAATGTTAAATTTAAACATAAAGTGTTACCAGGGGATACCTTAATTTTTAAGTGTGATTTGATTTCTCCTATCAGAAGAGGAATTTGTCATATGCAGGCAAATGCTTACGCTAATGGAAAATTAGTAGCTGAGGCTGAATTAATGGCTCAAATTGCAAAAAAACAATAATAAATAATCAATTTTATTGTTTAGGTTTGTGCCCCAAATTAGATTATTTTAATTTTAAAATATAAAACATACAGATGAATCAACCATTAGCATATGTTCATCCTGGCGCTAAAATCGCTAAAAACGTTGTAATTGAACCTTTTACAACAATTCACAACAATGTCGTTATTGGCGATGGTACATGGATTGGTTCAAATGTAACTATTATGGAAGGTGCCCGTATTGGTAAAAATTGCAATATTTTTCCAGGAGCAGTAATTTCTGCCGTACCACAGGATTTAAAATTTGGAGGGGAAGATTCCCTTGCCATTATTGGAGATAATTGTACTATCAGAGAATGTGTAACGATCAATAGAGGAACTGTTGCTTCGGGACAAACTAAACTGGGAGACAATTGTTTAATTATGGCTTATGCACACATTGCACACGATTGTGAAATAGGAAACAATGCTATCATTGTAAACGGTGTTGCACTTGCTGGACACGTAGTTGTTGGTAACCATGCAGTAATTGGAGGCCTGGCAGCCATTCATCAATTCATTCATATTGGTGATCACGCCATGATTTCCGGAGGTTCATTAGTCCGTAAGGATGTACCCCCTTTTACAAAAGCTGCGAAAGAACCGTTATCATATGTTGGTATTAATTCTGTTGGTTTAAGAAGAAGAGGTTTTAGTACAGATAAAATCAGGGAAATTCAGGAAATTTATAGAATTTTATATCAAAAAAATTACAATACAACACAGGCTTTGAGTATTATAGAAGCCGAAATGGAAGCAACTCCTGAGAGAGATGAAATTTTAGATTTTATCAGAAATTCATCAAGAGGAATTATGAAGGGTTATTCAGGGAACTATTAATTTTAGAGTTTCGATTTCTGATTTTAGATTTCTTACTTCATCATTAAAGCTTAAAATAAATATAAAAAATAATAAAATGTAGATTATTAATTCTTTAGAAATCTAAAATCTACATTCTAAAATCTAAAATTAAATAAAATGGCATCTACATCAGATATTAGAAACGGGTTATGTATCAAATACAATCACGATATATATAAAATTATCGAATTTCTTCACGTAAAACCTGGAAAAGGTCCAGCTTTCGTAAGAACTAAATTAAGAAGTCTAACGACAGGAAAAGTGTTGGATAATACATTTTCTGCTGGACATAAAATTGAGGATGTGCGTGTTGAGACACATACATACCAGTTTTTATATGCTGAAGGTGATGATTTTCACTTTATGAATGCTGAATCTTTCGAACAGATTTCTCTGAACAAAAACATCCTGGATAATCCAGGGTTACTAAAAGAAGGGACAAATGTAATGGTTCAGATAAATACAGAAACTGATTTACCTTTATCTGTTGATATGCCGGCATCAGTAATTCTTGAAGTTACTTATGCAGAACCGGGAGTAAAAGGAAATACGGCTACAAATGCAACTAAATCGGCTACGGTAGAAACTGGTGCAAGTGTAAACGTTCCTTTATTCATTAATGAAGGGGATAAAATTAAAATTGATACCGCATCAGGTTCTTATATGGAGCGTGTAAAAGAATAGTTTTTATAAGTTTTTAGTTTTCAGTCGCAGTTAGCAGTTTGTTGATAGATTGAAAACTGAGACTGAAAACTGAGACAAAA
Source organism: Flavobacterium piscis (assembly GCF_031457575.1). GTDB lineage: Bacteria > Bacteroidota > Bacteroidia > Flavobacteriales > Flavobacteriaceae > Flavobacterium > Flavobacterium piscis_A. The sequence continues at coordinate 234,396 of NZ_JAVDWQ010000006.1, forward strand.
ACTAAATAAAAATATGAAATTTCCAAAAGTTCACTCTTTAGAAGAAATTGCAAATTTGCTTAACTGCGAATTTATTGGTGACAAGAATTTTGAGGTTTTAGGCATGAATGAAATACATGTAGTAGAACCTGGAGATATCGTTTTTGTCGACCATCCAAAATATTATGAAAAAGCTTTACAATCAGCAGCTACTATTGTTTTAATTAATAAAAAAGTAGATTGTCCTGAAGGTAAAGCTCTTTTAATTTCTGATGATCCTTTCAGGGATTTTAATACTTTAACCAAACATTTCAAGCCTTTTGAGTTTGCGAATGTAGCTATTGCAACTTCTGCAAGTATTGGTGAAGGCACATTAATTCAGCCAAATTGTTTTATTGGGAACCATGTAAAAATCGGTAAAAACTGTTTAATACATTCTAATGTCTCTATTTACGATCATACTGTAATTGGTGATAACGTAATTATTCATGCCGGAACCATTTTAGGAGCTGATGCTTTTTATTATAAAAAGCGTGCGGAAGGTTTCGATCAGTTAATTTCAGGTGGAAGAGTTGTAATTGAAGATAATGTTGGAATTGGCGCTCTTTGTACCATTGACAAAGGTGTCACAGGTGATACTACTATTGGTGAAGGAACAAAAATCGATAATCAGGTACATGTTGGACATGATTCTGTAATAGGTAAAAAATGCCTTATTGCTTCACAAACCGGTATTGCAGGCTGTGTAATTATTGAAGACGAAGTCACTATCTGGGGACAGGTAGGAACTACCAGCGGTATCACAATAGGAGCGAAGGCTGTTATTATGGGGCAAACCGGAGTTACAAAATCGGTTGAAGGCGGAAAATCTTATTTTGGAACTCCAATCGAAGAATCAAGAGAAAAGTTGAAGCAATTGGCCAATATCAAAAAGATTCCTGAAATTTTAAATAAATTGAAATAATATGTCTATTAAAGAATTTGTTCAGAAGTTTTATAAATCGGATGCTTTGATTGATAGTGAAATTATGAAAACCTATCTGCATCCTGAAGTTACTATAGAATGGAATAGTACTAAAGGATTAATTCATATGAATTATGATTCGATAATAGAAATGGCTAATGAATTAAATCGTGCCTATGTACGTTCAAAAGTAAGAATTAGTCATATTATAACCGAAGATGACTTGGTTTCGGTACGATATTCCCACTTTGTAAAGACGATTGAAAATCCAAGAGAAGAGATGTTGTTGGCTCACTTTTTTGTGATTTGGCAGATAAAAGATGATAAATTGTACCGGGGTTATCAAATGAGTCAATTTTCTTAATATTTTTTGCCAATAAAAAAGGTGAAAATAAGTTACAAAACCTTACTTTTGCATCACAATTTTAAAAACTACATAAAATATATATCATGAGTGTTTTAGTTAATAAAGATTCCAAAATAATTGTTCAAGGATTTACAGGAAGCGAAGGAACTTTCCATGCTTCTCAAATGATTGAGTACGGTACTAATGTTGTTGGTGGTGTTACTCCTGGAAAAGGGGGAACCAGTCATTTAGATCGTCCGGTTTTTAATACAGTAAAAGATGCTGTTGACCAGGCTGGAGCTGATACATCTATCATTTTCGTACCACCGGCTTTTGCTGCTGATGCAATTATGGAGGCTGCTGACGCTGGAATCAAAGTAATTATTGCTATTACAGAAGGAATTCCTGTAGCAGATATGATTAAAGCAAATAATTATGTTAAAGAAAGAAATTCAAGATTAATAGGACCAAACTGTCCGGGAGTAATTACTCCTGGTGAAGCTAAAGTTGGTATTATGCCAGGTTTTGTTTTCAAAAAAGGAACAGTTGGTATCGTTTCTAAATCTGGAACTTTAACTTACGAAGCTGCTGACCAGGTTGTAAAACAAGGTTTAGGAATTACTACAGCTATTGGGATTGGTGGAGATCCAATTATTGGAACTACAACAAAAGAAGCAGTTGAATTATTGATGAATGATCCGGAAACTGAAATTATCATCATGATTGGTGAAATTGGTGGTCAATTAGAAGCTGATGCTGCTAAATGGGTTAGAGCAGATGGTAACCGTAAGCCAGTTGTTGGTTTTATTGCCGGAGAAACTGCTCCTGCTGGTAGAACAATGGGGCACGCAGGTGCTATTGTTGGCGGCTCTGATGATACAGCAGCAGCTAAAAAACAAATTATGAGAGACAACGGAATCCACGTTGTTGATTCACCAGCTGAAATTGGTAAAAAAGTAAAAGAAGTTCTTGGATAATCTCCAATACTTAAAATAATAAATTCCAAAAAAAGTCTCAATATCTTGTTGGGACTTTTTTTACATTAATAGAATGTATGGAATAGAATGTAAATAGACACTTAGCAACTAAGTTCTTCAGAATCTTAGGACCTTCGTGACAAAATAAAAGAAATATGTATAAAGAATTAGAAAAGTTTACAGTAAAAGGAAATTTTACTTTTACACAAAATGACAGTTTAGAAGAAGTTTGCAATGCTCCGGAAACCGGAAGCGGTGTTTTTGTGGTTTATGCTGTTACTGGTGATGAAAAAGAATTGATTATGGTAGCATCTACAGGAACTATTCAAAATGACGGAACTTTAAAAATTAAAAATGGTGGTTTGTATGATAAAATTGTAAATGGTCACCAATTTGCAAAAACGGGTAGAAAATATTCCTGGCCGGCACAAATGAAAATAGAAAATATTGAAAGATTGGAAGTTTCATGGTATGAAACATTCAATGGCGATGTAAAATTAATCCCAACCACTATTGAGGGAAAAATTTTGCAGAATTTCTTAGATGAGAATAGTACTTTACCTAGATGGAATGTAGCTTTTTAAGTTATACAGAAATAAAATTTTATTATAGCCTTGCTTTTTTAGCAGGGCTTTTTTTTTGTTAACATTAGGTGTTTTTCAACTTTTAAAACTTAGAAACTAATGATTTCTGCTAATTTAATATTTATCCCGTTACTCCAAAAGAAATCCTGAATGTTGGATAGAAAGGGAAGATAGCACCAATATCGGTTGCAGAAAAAGTTTTAGTTATTGGTGTTTCAAAATTAAAGAGAAATAACATTTCGAAAATTAAAAATAATAAAGGAATTTCAGTATTAAAGTTTATTAACGAATTGGTCTTGATTAACGAAAGTTAAACCTTACAAAAATTTAATATCTACTTTGATTTTATTTTTTAACATTTCATTAAGAACATTGACTCAGTCAGTCCTGACAAGCATTTTTGATATTAAGAAACTTCCTCTTTTTTGTAAAAAATATTGGTTTATATATTTACATAATATATATTTATAAAACAAAACATGGAGTTAATGTTAAAAATAAGTCATTTTATCATTAAGCTATATTTTTTTTTATAATTATTCTACGCCAAATAATCATGAATAGCCAAATTTTAAATAATAAAACATCTAGCGATATTACTCTTTGGAGTAATCTAAAAGCGGGTGATGAAAAATCTTTTTCGTTACTTTTTAACAGATATTATAAGGATTTAATTAGTTATGGAAATTCTCTTTCTCCATACGAAGAAAAAGTACAGGATTGTGTACAGGATGTTTTTGCAAATGTATGGGTTTATAGAAACTCATTACAGGAAGATGTTATTGTAAAAGCTTACTTATTATCCAGTGTCAGAAAAAGAATTGCGCGTTTGTTTGAAAGAGATCATATTTTTCGCAAAACAACTTCAACTGAATCAATTGAATTTCTTTTTGACTTTTCAATAGAAAATGAATTAGTTCAGGATGAAGTAACCGCAGAACAAGTATTGCATTTAAACAAATTGCTGAACGATTTACCAGGTCGTCAAAAAGAAGCTTTGTATCTTAGGTATCATCAAGGTTTGACTGTAGAGCAAATTGCAGAATTACTTGATGTCAATTATCAATCAGCAAATAACTTACTATATCGCGGATTATTAAAACTGCGTAAAGAATGGAAAGGTAGCTTATCCTATATCACCCTACTATTTTTGGGGCTTTCTCAATTTTCTTAAAAAAAACTTAAAAATAATCATAATTAAGTGAGTATACAATTAGAAAACTGTCCTCTATGTTTTTGTAACCTTATTTTTAGATGCAAAAACGCAATACTTATACCGAAATTGAAGACTTTTTAGCCGATGAATCATTTCAGTTATGGATTTTATCCAAAATTGATGAGCAGCGATGGGAAGAATGGACTTTAGAAAACCTGCAGCGTGCTAAGTTGGTTGAAGATGCGAGGCTTTTATTGTTAGCAATGAAAGTTTCAGATGTTAATTTATCTCAAAATGAAATTAATTCAGCATTAGAATCAACTTGGATTAAAATTCAAGAAAAAGAAAGCCGTAAAAAAAATTATACAAAATCAAAAATAATATTTATCCAAAAGTATTGGTTAAGTAGTGTTGCTGCTTCGCTGTTATTTTGTTTATTTTCAATTTGGATTTATAAAAATAATAGTATAAAGAGTAATACTGTTATAACGTATAATGAACTTATTGATGATAATAATGAAGGGCTGGTTGAACAAACCAATAATTCTAACAAGTCGCAAATAATTACTTTATCAGATGGCAGTTCAGTACTATTACAGCCTAATAGTAAATTAAGTTATCCTAAAATCTTTACCGGAAACGAAAGAAAGGTGTATTTATCCGGCGAAGGTTTCTTTGAAATTAGTAAAAATCCAAAAAAGCCTTTTTTAGTTTACGCAAATGAAATTATTACAAAAGTGGTTGGTACTAGTTTTCGGGTAAGAGCATACTCAGACGAACCAAATGTAGAAGTTCTTGTTCGCACCGGTAAAGTAAGGGTAATTTCAAATGAACTTGCAATAAGCCCGACAAAGGAAGAGGTTGTTTTGTTACCTAATCAGGCATTACGGTTTTTTAGACGTGATTTAAGTTTTAATAAAATAACTAATATCACAGAAGATAAGACATTGGTAGGGAGTATTGGTAATATTGAACAACTAAGTTTTGAATTTACTGATATCCCTGTAGAGCAGATTTTGAAAACAATAGAACAGGCATATTTAGTTAATATTGATTTTCCTGAAGGAAAATTAAAGGATTGTCATTTAACAACTTCTTTAAGTGATCAGCCATTAACCGAAAAACTTAAAATTATTTGCAAAAGTATTGGTAATGATACCAATTTCGAAATGAATGGGAATCAGATTGTAATACTGTCACAGGGTTGTAATTGAATACATATTGTTTAAGTTCTTAATAATCAGATATTAATAAATTATAAATTAAATCATTTAGTAGCCTATGTAAAAAATACAAAAAGTGCCGAAATGCTGTAACATATTCGACACTTAATAAAAAATTTAATAGCTCTCTGTAAAGAGTTATTAATTATGTTTCTAAAATACACTTGAACAGTATTAATCAAAACAAACCAAAATTATGAAAAAACCAGTTGTTAAACAACGATTACTCCATCGAATCATGAAAATAACGCTATTTCAGTTCGTCTTAGCACTAGTGTTCTCCAGTGTTACTATGGCAAACAGTGTAAATGGACAAAGAAAGCTAGATACAAAAGTTACCATTGCTATTGAAAATTTAAGTTTAGACAATACACTGTCAAAACTTGAAAAGTATGCAAAGGTGAAATTTTCATACAATTCAAGACTTCCGCAGCTAAATCAAAAAGTGAGTATTGAGGCAAATCAGGAAACATTATCCAGCATACTTAGCAGGATTTTGAAACCTTTCAATATTACATATGCCGAAATAAGTAACCAGATTGTTTTGCAAAAGAGCACAAAGTTAGATGGCTTTGTTACTAATGAAAGCTATAATCCTTTATTTGAAGCATTGTCTGCAGGTCCTATTATCAGGGGTAAAGTAACAGATCCAAGTGGTGTGCCTTTACCAGGGGCAACTGTAATGGCAAAGGGAACTAAAATAGCTGTATTAACTGATTTTGATGGTAACTTTTCTATCGAAATGCCAGCTAATAGTACCGGTCTGGTTATTTCTTATGTTGGAATGGAAACCAAAGAAATTGGTATAGAAAATACTTCTCCGACCATAATTTTAAATGAATTAGGGCAAAATTTAAAAGAAGTTGTTATTACTACAGGTTACGAAAAAACGTCAAAAAGAACTTTTACCGGTGCAATAAGTAAAATTTCGGGAACAGAACTAAAAGTCGATGGTGTTGTAGATATAAGCAGAATGATTGAAGGTAAAGCCGCTGGGGTTACGGTTCAAAACGTAACCGGCACATTTGGTACTGCCCCTAAAATTACTGTTCGTGGATCTTCTTCTATCTTTGGGGATACAAAACCATTATGGGTAATTGATGGTGTTGTACAGGAAGATATTATCAATATTTCATTTGCTGATTTGGCTTCAGGAAATTCTGAAACTTTATTAAGTTCCTCTGTGGCAGGATTAAATTCAAATGATATCCAAAGTATTGAAATTCTTAAAGATGCATCAGCGACATCTATTTATGGTTCAAGATCATTGAACGGAGTTGTTGTTGTAACTACAAAACAGGGGCGCAGAGATTCGCCATTAAAAGTAAGCTATTCTGTTGAAAACACTGTAAGAACTGTACCTAACTATTCTCAATATGATATTCTTAATTCTCAGCAATCAATGAGTATATTAAAAGAATTAGAGGGATTTAATGGAGATGGTAAAGGATTTTTGGAAATAGCATCATCGCTTAATGGAAGATTTGGGGGCGTATATAATATTATGTCCAAACAAATTGATACTTACAATAGAACAAACGGTCAGTTTGGAGTTAGAAATGATGAAGTTAGTCGTAATGAATTTTTAAAGAAATATGAATTGGGTAATACTGATTGGTTTAGTGTTTTATTTAGACCGTCTATCACTCAAAATCATTCCCTAAGCTTTTCAGGTGGTGGAAAAAATAATACATTTTATGCATCATTAGGTTATTATACTGATCCGGGTTGGACTATAGCTGATAATGTAAAACAATTGACATCTAATTTAAAAGGAACCTTTTTTGTAAATGAAAAGTTAAATATAACCTTATCTACTGTGGGATCAGTGCGAAATCAAACTGCTCCGGGTAGTTACGAGAGTAAATCAGATCCTGTATACGGAAGTGTAAACAGAGAGTTTGATATTAATCCTTTTAAGTATGTTCTGAATACAAGCAGAACTTTAAGACCGTATGATGAGAATGGCAATTTAGAATATTACAGAAACAATTGGGCTCCAATGAATATTATTAACGAATTAGAAAATAATTCATTAGATATAAAAGTTAAAGACATTCGCTTCCAATTAGATTTAGATTATAAAATAAATAAACATTTAACTTATAATCTGACAGGTTCAGCACGTTATGCAAATACCTCCAGAGAGCATAAAATTTATGAAGATTCAAATGTAGCTGCTGCTTATAAAGCGGGTACTGCTTTGAGTACGGAAGGAGAAAATTCAATCGTTCAGGAAGCAAACATTTTTTTATACCGTGATCCGGATAATTTGACAGCGCCAAAAGTATCAGTACTTCCAAATGGCGGATTCTTAAGAAAATTCACCAATGATATGACTTCTTATAATATTAGAAATAGTATTAATTATAGAAATACATTTAATGATAAGCATGAATTAGAAGGTTTTTTTGGTACAGAACTTAGATCGGTAGATAGAAGCAGTGATAATTTTATAGCAGCAGGACTTCAATTTGATAGAGGACTTACTCCATTTATTGATCCAAGATTGATTTCAAAAATTGTAAATGATGGGGATTCATATTACGGATTTGATGCAGAACGAGAAAGAACAGTTGGTTTTTTTGGAAAAGTAGGATATACTTATGATCGTCGTTATACTACTTCTATTACAGGTCGTTATGATGGTTCTAACAGACAAGGAAATAGTGGCTCAAACAGATGGTTACCAACTTATACGATTAGTGGAAAATGGAATGTTACTGAAGAAAGTTTCATGAAAGATATTAAAACTATAAACAATTTAGCATTAAGAGCCTCTTACGGACTTACAGCAACCGCCGGACCAGCTACAAATTCACTGGCGATTTACGAAAGTTTCATTACGAATCGTCTTTTTCTGGCAAACAGAGAATCTGCAATATCAATTGACGAGTTGCAAAATGGTGATTTAACGTGGGAAAAACAATTTGAAACAAATATAGGTTTGGATCTTGGAATGTTTAATAACAGAGTGCAATTTGTAACAGATATCTATAGTCGCAAAGCTTTTGATTTGGTGGATTTTGTAACAACTTCAGGCGTTGGCGGTCAAAGTATTAAGCAAGGTAACAATGCTGATATGGAAACTAAAGGTCTTGAAGTAGGATTTACCACTCAGAATATTACAACTGATAATTTTAAATGGTCGTCAACACTTAATTTTTCTGTTTATGATCAAAAAATAAAAAAATTGCAAAATAAACCATCAGCTTTTAGCTTGGTAAATGGTAACGGTGGAAACGCATTGGGAAGCCCTAGAAATTCAATTTATTCCTATGAATTTACCGGTTTAGATAATCAAGGTTTACCCACTTTTAAATTGCAGGACGGAGCTGAGAATAATATGACTGATGCCAATTTTCAAGATACTGAGAATGTTACCAAATACTTGAAATATGAGGGTTCTATTGAACCAAATAAATCAATAGGTCTAGCTAATACTTTTACTTATAAAAGCTGGTCATTATATGTATTTATTGTTGGTTCAGGAGGAAATAAAGTTCGTTTAAATCCTGTATATGATAGTGTTTATGATGATTTGACAGTGTTTACAAAAGATTTTACAAATCGCTGGATAAATCCTGGAGATGAAAATATCACGAATATACCGGTTATTGCTGATAAAAGATTAATAGAGAATAATGGTGGTGAACGAACATTAGCCAAGGCTTACAATACCTATAATTACTCTGATGTCAGAATTGCCGATGGTGATTTCGTAAGATTAAAAAATGTATCCTTAAGTTGGGAATTTCCTAAAGATTTCAAGGAAAGATTAGGAGTAGGCACATTTACTCTAAAAGGATCTGCGGTAAATCCCTGGTTGATTTATTCTGATAAAAAACTGAACGGTCAGGATCCGGAATTCCGTAATACAGGAGGTGTAGCCTTTCCAATTACATCACAATACACTTTTGCCATAAACCTTTCATTTTAATTTATTGATTATGAAAAATATAAAAATACTTTTATATCTATTGCTGCTTATTGGTGTTAGCAGTTGCGATGATTTCCTCTCGGAAACACCAGATAATAGATTACAAATTGATACACCGGAAAAAATTTCAGAGTTGTTGGCAGATGCATACCCGGATGGTACATATATGGAAATTGCAGAAACTATGTCTGACAATGTATCTGATAATAAAACGTCACTTGTCAATTTAAATAATGTACAAAATTACAATTGGGATTTGCAAGATGATCAAACAGGCAGAGATACTCAGGGGTTTTACTGGAATGCATGTTACAAGGCAATTGCTACTACTAATCATGCGTTGGAAGCTATAAAAAAATTGGGTAACGCTCCTAATCTTAATCCACAAAAAGGAGAGGCTTTATTGGCTCGTGCTTACGCTCACTTTATGTTGGTTTCTTTATGGTCTAATCGTTACAATCCTGCTACAGCAGCGACTGATTTAGGTATTCCTTATGTAACAGAAACAGAAACCGTTTTGATTGGAAATTACAAGCGTAATTCAATGAAAGAAGTTTTTGACTTACTACAATCTGATATTGAGGAAGGCTTAAAGCATGTTACTAATGATTACAGAACAGATTATTTGAAATATCATTTTAATAAGGAAGCAGCCAAAGCATTTGCAGCCCGTTTTTATACTGTAAAAGGAGATTGGAACAGAGTATTAGAGCTTACCGAGGGGTTAGGAAATGCTCCTGTTGGAAAACTTAGGGATTGGGCAGCTTATAATGCTTATGATTTTCCAAGTAAACCAATTGAATATGCAAAAAATACACAGCCTACAAATTTATTAGTTGGATTTCCCAGTTCAATTTGGGGCAGAGGGATTAGGAATAATAGATTTTTCTTTACAAGAGCTAAAGAGAGAGATGAAATACTTGGAAGCCAGACCAATATATTCAATAAAGATTGGTTGATTGATATCGTAATACAGGGGGCAAGCGGAGCAAATGTAGCCATATATAAATTTGATGAATATTTTAAATATACAAATGTAACAGCACAGATTGGACTTCCATATACTGGAGTTGTGCTTTTTTCAAATGATGAAATGTTTTTAAACCGTATTGAAGCTCATGTTATGACAAATCAATTAGATATAGCAAATGCAGAGCTGGAATACTTTTTAGCAATCCGAACTGATGGATATGCCGCTTCAGATGTATTGACAAAAGAAAAAGTATATGCAAAATATCCGGTTGTTGCTGATGAATACACCCCATTTTACGCCCTTACACCAGAGCAGACATCTTATATCAAAGCAATCACAGAAGCAAGAAGAAGAGAGTTTCTACATGAAGGACTAAGATGGTTTGATATCAAAAGATTTAATCTCGTTGTAGAGCATAATACATTCAATCAACAAGGACAAATAATCAAAAATAATATTTTGGTTAAAGATGATAAGCGTCGTGCTGTACAAATACCACTAAATGCGTCTAATAATGGGATTGAAAAAAATCCGAGATAAATTTAAATTATTATGAAAGTAATTAAACAATATAAAATTATAGTGCTGGCACTTGGAATTATGACACTTATATCATGTGCTCATGAAGATCAGCCAAATGAAAGTTTATTAAATTTCACTCCAAAAGTAAAAACTGATTTAGATAAATGGATCGATCAAAACTATATAGATCCCTACAATATTAGTGTGCAGTATGAGTGGAACCAAAATGTAGTCGAAAACAATAGATTTTTGTACCCACCAGCAATTGAGAATGTCCAGCCTGCACTTGAAATGATTAAAAAAATATGGATAGACAGTTATACGACTATTGCAGGTGAAGATTTTGTTAAAATCATTGCGCCAAGGGATTTTGTTTTGGTAGGAGGAGTAAATGTAAATCCTGATAATATTTCTAATACATTAGGATTAGCTGAAGGAGGAAAAAGGATCTCTCTTTTTCAGGTAGATTACGTAGATAATAAAAATCGACAAAGTGTCACACAATTTGTTCACACCATTCAACATGAATATATACATATTTTAAATCAGACTAAAACTTTTGATGTAGAATCCTGGGCTAAAATAACACCGAACGACTATAGTTCAAATCCGTTTAGTATTACGGATGGTCAAGCACAGCAACTTGGATTTATAAGTGCTTATGCTAGATCAAATTATACAGAGGATTTTGCAGAAACTGCAGCAATAATTTTGCTTAAATCAAAAGCAGAATATGCGGCATTACTTGCAAGTGTAACAAACCCAACAGCTCTTGCCGCTCTTAAACAAAAAGAAGCTCTTGTAGTTCAGTATTACAGAGATGCTTTTAATATAGATTTTTATGCGTTGAGAGATGAGGCTCAAAAGAATACTACTGCTGTTCTGAATAATTAAAAATTTAAAAAATAAAATTATGAAAACTAAAAATATATTTAAGTATTTGATGCTTATCTTTTTGGCGGTGCAATTAAATAGTTGCGTTAGCACAGATGCTGAACAAAAGTTTGATGAATCGCCTACTGAACGTTTAAATAAACAAAAAAAAGAACTGAATGATTTGTTACTTTCTTCTGAAAATGGATGGAAAGCTGTTTACTATACAGATGATAATCAATTAGGAGGATTTACTCATTTGTTTAAATTTTTGCCAAATGGCAAGGTAGATATGGCTTCTGATTTTGATGATGACACAGAAATTCATAATAGTCAATATGAAGTACAATTAGGAAGTACTGTTAGTTTAGTTTTTACTACTCAAAATAAAATCCATCTATTATCAGATGCTAATAATTCGCCTCTTGCTGCTGGAAAAGGTTTTTTAGGAGACTTTCAGTTTTTGTACTACGGTCAGGAAGACGGAGATATTGTTTTTAGAACAAACAGAACGGTAAAAGAAGTTCGTTTTGTAAAAGCAACTCCGCAAGATTGGACAGACTTAAAGAAAAATACAATAATGAACGAGAATATGACAGGAAATATTTCCAGTCCGTTATTTCGCATACTTGAAATTACAGAAGAAGGAGCAGTTAAGAATTTTGAACTGAATTTTAATTCTGTAACACGTTTTGGAACAGCAATTCCGTTACAGGAAGGAAATTTTGAATCACTTAAGTTGGCTGTTGCCTATACTCCTGCAGGAATAACTGTAAAACCTGCAGTTGTTGTTGGAACTCAAAGTTTAACAGATTTTGTTTATAATGAAACTGATAAAAGTTTCGTTGCCGGAACAAACGGAGTGACAGCGAAAATTAAATTTTCAAATGCACCACCTAGATTAACTGATGATTATAAACTTTTTTTAGAAGGAAATCCTCAACTTGTTATATCATATATAGCTGCTAATTTATATACTGCAGCATCTACTTCTCCTTATGCCAAATCTATCTTAGATAACGTAAATGCTACTTTGGCTGCAAATCAAAAACTAGCCAGAGTTCAAATATATTTTAACGACCCTTTAAATGGTAATTATATCGCATATGCATTTAATGGAGGAAAAGCAACTATTTACCATTTTTTCACAACTACTGAGGATCCTGTAAATAAAACCATCATCTTAAGTGATGACGGTTGGATAGGAACTCCTGCTGCAAGAGCATTTTTAAAAATTTTAGATGATGAAATAACAAATCCTAAAGGTTTATATATCAAAAAAGAAAGTTTTACCATTTTCTATTCAAATGTGATTTACACTTATGCAAGTGCGGCTAGTCCATTTAGAATGACAAATTATAGATTATAGATTTAATTTCGTTTTTTATTTTGAAGAGAAGGCAGTTCAATTAGAGCTGCTTTCTCTGTTTTTAATACGCAGTTTTTTAGCAATTTGAAGGTTATTGCAATTGTTATTTTTTTAAAAAAAGGAATTGTTCTATATTTGACAAGTCATTCATAGCCCTGATAGAAGTGGAAATCCTTTTGTGTTTTTCTTTAAAACATAAAAGATTGCAACGGATAGCAGGATTAGCTACAAATAATTATTAATATTAATTTTGAATATGAAATTACTAGAAGGAAAAGTGGCCATTATTACAGGCGCTAGTCGTGGAATTGGAAGAGGAATTGCCGAAGTTTTTGCTAAACATGGTGCCAATGTTGCTTTTACATACAGTTCATCTGTAGAATCAGCTCAGGCTTTAGAAACTGAATTGAACGGTTTAGGTATTAAGGCAAAAGGATACCAATCGAATGCGGCGGATTTTAATGAGGCACAAACTTTTGTTGATGCTGTTTTGGCTGATTTTGGAACAGTTGATATTTTAATTAATAACGCCGGAATCACAAAAGATAACCTTTTGATGCGTATGTCTGAAGCAGATTTTGATCTGGTTATAGATGTCAATTTGAAATCGGTTTTTAATATGACAAAAGCGATTCAGAAAACCTTTTTAAAGCAACGTGCAGGATCAATTATCAATATTAGTTCTGTAGTAGGGGTTTCCGGAAATGCAGGACAAACCAATTATGCAGCTTCTAAAGCGGGTGCAATTGGTTTTACAAAATCAGTAGCATTAGAATTAGGTTCGCGCAATATTCGTTGCAATGCAATAGCCCCCGGATTTATTGAAACAGAAATGACTGCAAAATTACCTGAAGATGTAGTAAAAGGCTGGAGAGACGGAATTCCGTTAAAACGTGGAGGAACTACCGAAGATGTTGCCAATGCATGTCTTTTCCTGGCTTCTGATATGAGCGCTTATGTTACCGGGCAGGTTTTAAATGTTTGTGGAGGAATGCTTACTTAGAAAGTTTTCAGTGCTCAGTTGTTAGTATTCAGTTTTTAAACTGGATAAATAATAAATGCTGGGTATCTTATTATAATTGATTTCTAATTTTGATCACTTAAAACTGATTACTGAATACTAATATATATGACTACAAACACGATTCTATTATTATTACTTTCTTTAGTAATAGCTGGTGGATTGTCGTATTTTCAATATTTTTATAAAGCCAAAAACGATTCGAAAGTGAATCTGTTTTTGGCTTTTTTGCGTTTTTTAGCCATTTTTGGATTATTAGTTTTATTGATTAATCCTATAATGACTAAGAATTCGCTGGAAGTAACCAAAACGCCTTTGGCAATTGCGGTAGATAATTCGAGTTCAATTACGGTTTTAAAATCGGATAAAAAGGTTTCCGAATTATATCAGAAGTTAATTTCAAACCCTGCACTTCAGGATAAATTCGAAATTCAGTCGTATCAATTTGATACAGATTTTAAACCTTCTGACCAATTTGATTTTAAAGGAAAACAAACCAATCTTGATGAAGTTGCAAAGAATTTAAAGAGCATCAATAAAAACCTGATTTTTCCAACGGTTATCATTACTGACGGAAATCAGACTACAGGAAACGATTATGTCTATCGTTTTGATCCTGTTAATAAAGTCTATCCTTTAGTTGTAGGGGATACAACCACTTTTTTTGATTTAAAAATCAATCAGCTCAACGTAAATAAATACGCTTTTCATAAAAATAAATTTCCGGTTGAAGTTTTTCTGCAATATGCAGGAGATAAAAATACAACAGCTGATTTTACAATTTCGCAAGGAAGTACAGTTGTAGTCAAAGAAAAAGTTGCTTTTTCTCCATCTAAAAAAACGGCCACTTTAAATTTGCTTTTACCTGCTGATAAAATAGGTCTGCAAATTTTTAAAGCCAGTATTTCTTCAAATTTAAAAGAAAAAAACAGCTACAATAATAGTAAGAATTTTGCAGTTGAAGTAATAGATCAAAAGTCAACAATTGCAATAGTGTCGGCAATAAATCATCCTGATATTGGAGCATTGAAACGTGCGATTGAAACAAATGCTCAGCGTAAAGTGATATTGGTTAAACCAAATGATATTAGTCAATTACAAGATGTTTCTGTTCTGGTTTTATATCAGCCAACAAGTGCTTTTAAACCTATTTTTGATAATAACAAATTAGCAGGAACAAATACTTTTATCATTACAGGGAATAACACCGATTTTAATTTTCTGAACCAAAAACAGAATAATTTGGTATTTAAAATGAGTAATCAAAGGGAAGATTTTTTAAACGAATTTCAATCACAGTTTAATTTGTTTGCCATTGAAAACATTGGTTTTGAAAATTTCCCGCCATTGCAAAATCTATTCGGAACAATTACCGTAAACGGAAATGTCTCGGTTTTACTTTCTTCTAAAATCAGAAATGTTTCTACCAATGCGCCATTATTGGCTTTCGCCGAAAATCAAGGCAAACGAACCGCTTTTCTTTTAGGGGAAAACAGCTGGAAATGGCGTTTACAAAGTCATATAGACAATCAGTCTTTTGAAAAATATGATGTTTTTATAGATAAGATTATTCAGTATTTGGCAACATCAGCTTCAAAAAAATCTTTAGTTGTAGAACACGAAAGCTTTTACAATTCGGGAGAAGCAATTGTAATTAACGCCCAGTATTTCAATAAAAATTACGAGTTTGACGAAAAAGCCAGATTAACAATTACAGTTACAAATGCTGAAACTAAACAAACTAAAAATTACGATTTATTGAAAGGTAATAATTCTTTCTCAGCAAATTTAGATGGTTTAGCAGCCGGAAAATATAGTTTTATAGTAAAAGAATTGAATACGAACACAGTTTATTCAAGTCGTTTTGAGATTTTGGATTTTGATATAGAAAAGCAATTTGTAAATCCGGATGTTCAAAAATTGAAGCAATTAGCACTACAAACTAATGGAAAAGCCTTTTTTCAGGATCAGGTTGATGATTTGATTCACGCACTTTTAGAAAATAAGGAATACAAATCGATAGAGAAGAATGTCTCAACCAAAACACCATTAATTGATTGGGTTTGGTTATTGATTTTAATTGCTGCTTTATTGACGACGGAATGGTTTGTTAGGAAGTATAATGGTTTATTATAGTTTTTTGTTATTTGTGTTTTAATATTTAATCTGATTTATTCTAATCAAGATGTGTATATCACTAATTGTAATTTTTTTCAAGTAAAAATGTCTTCGACTGGTTATTTAGATTGGATTAAATCAGATTAAATATCATTTTACAAATAATTAAATGATAAGTAAACTTAAACGGTGACGAATTGTCACGGTTTAAAAAAATTCGTGATAATTCGTGAAATTTGTGTTTCACCTTTAATAAAATAAATAATGGATTTCAGGCTAAAAGTTTTCTACACCGTTGCGCTCCGCCTTAACTTTACTAAAGCGGCAACAGAATTGTATATTACCCAGCCAGCCGTTTCCAAACACATCCAGGAACTCGAAGAAACCTATAAAACTAAGCTTTTTGAGCGAAATGGTTCTAAAATTGCCTTAACGCCTGCCGGAGAAATTCTGTTGGAACACACCAAAAACATCTTCGAAATATATCGTGAAATCGATTTTGACATGAGTTCGTTTATCAATGAACGTCAGGGTTTATTAAGGTTAGGAGCAAGTACAACCATTTCGCAATATATTATTTCACCTGTTTTAGCACGATTTCATCAAAAACAGCAGGATATAAAAGTCAATTTGCTAAACGGAAATACAGAGCAAATTGAAAATGCCTTAATCAATAAGGAAATCGAAATCGGAATTGTAGAAGGGCAATCTAAAAATCAATCCATAAAATACATTCCGTTTTTAAAAGACGAACTGGTTCTGGTCTGCAATACCAAAAATCCATTGGTAAAGAAAGCTGAAATTTCATTGGAAGATTTAAAATCAATGAAATTCATAACACGTGAACGCGGATCTGGAACACTTGAAGTTATAGAATATGCACTAAAGCAAGTTGGCGTAAAATTAACCAATCTACAAATCGAAATGCAGTTAGGAAGTACCGAAAGTATAAAATCTTATTTATTAAATTCAGATTGTTTTGCGTTTATGTCCATACATGCAGTAAATAAGGAACTTATGAATAAAGAATTGATTGTACTGGATGTTGAAAATTTAGCTATCGAAAGAGACTTTTACATTATTACTTTATTAGGAAAATCAGACCCGTTATCTGAGTT
The DNA here is from genome assembly GCF_031457575.1 of Flavobacterium piscis. GTDB lineage: Bacteria > Bacteroidota > Bacteroidia > Flavobacteriales > Flavobacteriaceae > Flavobacterium > Flavobacterium piscis_A. Next base: position 251,559 of record NZ_JAVDWQ010000006.1, read on the forward strand.
GTTTATTCAAAATATCGCATCTTATTATAATCTGAAGTTATAGCCGATTGTATTTAACGATTGGTTAACCCAATATAAAAGACCGACCTTTGTGAGGTAAATACCAATTACCTTTATTTTGAAAACAAAACAACATTCTTCAGCACATTTATTAGAAGTTAGCCTTTATTTTCAGCAGGCAATTTTTGCATTGGTGATTATTTTGTGTTTATTTTCGATTATTTCTCCGCCGGTAGCCTTATTGTTAGGAGTAGTTTTAGTGAATGTTTTTGGAAATCCGTTTTTAGCATTCAACAATAGAGCAATTACTATTTTATTACAATTTTCAGTTGTAGGCTTAGGATTCGGAATAAATACCAACAACGCAATTTCAGCAGGAAAAGAAGGTTTTTTATTGACGATATTCTCAATTTTAAGCACATTGATTTTCGGTTTTCTTTTAGGTAAATGGTTCAGAACCGAGAAAAAAACATCACATTTAATTTCATGCGGAACAGCCATTTGTGGTGGAAGTGCCATTGCGGCCATTTCCCCGGTAATTAAATCAGATGAAAATCAGACATCCATTGCCTTGGGTGTGGTTTTTATTTTAAATGCAATTGCATTATTTGCTTTTCCGTTCATCGGGCATCAGCTTGATTTATCTCAAAAAGATTTTGGATTATGGTGTGCTATTGCTATTCATGACACGAGTTCCGTTGTGGGTGCAGCGAACAAATATGGTGCTGAAGCTTTACAGATTGCAACAACCGTAAAACTGGCCAGAGCATTATGGATTATTCCAGTTTCTATTTTAACAGCAGTGATTTTCAAAAATAAAAATTCTAAAATCAAGATTCCTTACTTTATAGGATTGTTTGTTTTGGCAATGCTTTTTAATACGTATGTGCCTTCGACTGCTGTTATTGCGCCCCATATCGTAAATATTGCCAAAATTGGATTGACCATTACTTTGTTTTTAATTGGGGCAACCTTGAATATAAATACCTTAAAATCAGTAGGAGTGAAGCCTTTGCTTCAAGGAGTTTTTCTTTGGATATTTATTGCAGCTTTAAGTTTAGTATCAATTTTTTATCTCAAATAAAGAGCTATTTAACATTAGAATATTTCACAACAGCTTTGCCTGTAATGTTGTACCATTTTCCATTAAACGAAAGACGTTTTTCAATTGTAAAATTAAATTGTTTTTTCGTTTTGGCCATTTCGCTGACTTCCATTGGTAAATCTACTTCAAAGTCATCTTCCGTGCCTTTTGCTTTTTTATAGAATCCGGTTGTTGTAACGGCAAAATCCCTAAAAAACTTTTTCTTGCCATCATTAACAACTGTGTAAGTACTTGACCAATTGGTACTACCTTCGGCATTATTAGAAAGTCTGTAATCTCCTAGTTCCATCAAAGGCTGGTATTTTCCATTAAAGCCTGCAATTAGATAGAGGTATGCGTTATAGGGACCGCCTGCACCACCATTGGCATGTATCAATGTAAAGGCATATTGATCTTCTCCAATTGCTACAACTTTCAAAGCAGGTATCCTGGCGAAAGCACCAAAAGCGGCAATTGCGGGTTGGAAAGACTTCATTTCCCACACATTTCCAGTTTTTGAAAATTTGGCTAATCCTAAAAGCCCTCCGCTAAAACGACCGGTCTGTGAACCATCCTCATCATAAACGGAATGATTAAAAACCAACATTTTAAATTCATTTCCTTTAGAATCGGTATAATTAATTGTAGTGTCAAGTCTCGTAGCAATACCCTCTGTGTATGGAAATAGCTGATCACCTTCCATACCATTAGCATCAGTGTAGGGAGTAGGTTTGCAATTTTTGCATTTCCAGCTCATAAAAGTATTACGATTTGATAATTTATAGAGTTTACCGGGAAATAATTTTTGCATTGTTTTTATTCCATCCAGCGGATCTTTTATTTTCAATGTTCGTTTGGTATTTAGAATCGTATCACTAACGTTTTTTAATTGTATAATATCTTCATCTTTCTGTGCTGTACAAAGAGAAATGATAAAAAAGAGAATACCCGAATAAATTAGGCGCATATATTTAAAAATTTAAAGTATAACCGAAACGAATTTACAAAGAAATTTTTAAATGAATTTATATTACTTATATGGTTTAAAAACTGAACAAAGTTAAATTAACACAATATTAATTAGTATTCTTTTGAATTATCCTTAAATGAAATAAATTTGTGCTTCAAACAAAACTTCAAAATGAAAAATTTTAAAATCAAATCAAAACTAATCGCTTTTGTAGTGATAGCAATTGGATTTTTGACCTTGTCATGGGGAATCGTAGGCCATGAACGCATTAATAAAGCGGCAGTAATGGCTTTGCCTCAGTCGTTACAAGTGTTTTTTTATAATCATATCGATTTTATTACACAGGAAGCTTCAGTCCCGGACATTCGTAAATATGCTTTAAAATACAAAGAAGAAAACCCGAGACATTACATTGATCTGGAGAACTTTGCAGAATCTATTGATAGTTTGCCTAAAAACTTGGAAGAAGTAAATAAAAAATACGATGCTAAATTCCTGAACGATAACGGAATCTTGCCTTGGTATATAGAAGACATGATGGTAAAATTAACCAAAGCTTTCAAAGAAAAAAACAGAGCTGAAATTTTATTTCTGGCTGCAGATTTAGGACATTATATCGGAGATGCCCATATGCCGTTACACACATCTGCCAACCATGACGGACAATTAACCGGCCAAAAAGGAATTCACTCACTTTGGGAAAGCAGATTACCGGAATTATTCGTTAAAAATTACAAGTTAAATGTACCGGAAGCTCAATATTACGAAGATGTCCACAAAGCAACCTGGGACATGATCAAAGATACGCACAGTCTGGTTCAGCCATTATTGGCAGTTGATAAAAAACTAAGAACTTCGACTCCTGAAAATCAGGTTTTTGTCGTTGATGCGGAGGGTAAAATTGTAAAGAGTAAATACAATTCAGCCAGATTTTCTGATGAATACGCTGCCAAATTACATACAGAATTAAACGGAATGGTAGAAAACCAAATGAAAAAAGCCATTACAGCAACAGCCAGTTTTTGGTATACGGCCTGGGTTAATGCTGGAAAACCTGACTTAAGTGATTTGGATTCAAAAGAACTTACAAAACGCAACAGCAAAGCTTTAAAACAGGATTTAAAATTATTTCAAAGAGGAAATCTTTTCGGAATGCAAAATCAAAATGATTAAATAAATTTAATTCTCGAATAGAAATAGAAAAGGCAGTTCAATTTTGAACTGCCTTTTCTAAATATTTTGAATTGTGAAATTAGTATAGCCTCGTAAAGAGCCCTTTTTTATTTCCAGAACCTCCACTGCCAGTAATAGTAATACGACCAGTGTTTCCATTTCCATCATATCCCCAGGCTAAATTATTTGTAGCAGTATTGTTGGTTACGGTATGGGCAACTTTTTGTCCCGCGCTCCCTAATTTAAATCCGTTGCCATCTCCATTAGATCCGAAACCATTATTACTTGCAGTACAATTTTTAATTGTTACAGTATAGGGCTGGCCATAAAGATCCCATCCATCATCAGAGTTGTGGTTGGCACTACAACTATCAAAGACGTTATTTTTTCCGGCAGATAATTTACAGGCATATCCATCAGCATTTTCACCGGCATTTGCTGCGTCATAGTTGTCGTTTGATTTACACGAGTAGACATAATTGTCATGTGATCCATTGTAAATTTGTAAACCTGAATCTCCATTGTTTGAAGTAATTACATTGTAAACGTAATTATTTCCGCCATGTTGGAAAACAATACCGCAATCAGGGGCATTTTTGACTGTCATATTGGTAATATTCCAGTAGCTTCCGTTTACTTTTACTCCCCAGCTTCCTGACGGCATGCCTGAACAGTTTAAAACACCGCCTGTCAAATTTATTTTTGCGCTGGAAGTACCACTTTTAGCAAGTTCCAGAGTTTGTGTTAAATTAATTGTACCGCTAATTTTAATAATATCACCGGCAACAGCTGATGCCACTGCAGATCTCAATCCGGATTCAGTGGTTATAGTAGTTGTTTTGGCTGTAAGAGAACTGTTTCCAGTTGTAATCTCTTCATTTTTAATTGCGGTTTCACTTGTAGTTGATGGAGTGTCATTTGTTTCACATGCAGTAAAAGAGACGATGGAACATAAGACGAGTAATTTAAAATTTGTTTTCATAATAATTTGGGTTTGGTTATTTAGTTAATAAAACGTGTTGCTGTTTTTTTGATGCTTAAAATATATTTTAAAAAACTGATTATCAGTTGTTAATAATTTTGACAAACTTATGTAAAATTTTAATAATAAATTAAATATTACTTAAAAAAACGCAATTAAAATAACTATTAATCAATTTTAACTACAAAAAAGTTGAATAAGTTCAATAATTTAACTAAAAAATAGTTTTATAAATTAAAAATATTTTGATGTAGTTTTGTCAATAAATAATTACTCAATCCTAAAAAATTAGAAGATAATTTTTTTAGGATTGAGTAATTAATAAAAAAATATAAGAGAGGTAATATTTTACTATACAATTGACTAGTGTTAAATGAGTTGTGAGAAGTCTGAAGCTGAAAATTTCAGAAGAAGGTTATTCAGAATTAGGCCGCTTGAAAGTTAACCTATGTGGTGGAAAAAGATAAAAAAATAATACTTTAGATTTTATTCAGTGAGAAGCAAGGATTATGAATGTAAAAATTAGTTAAACCAAAATAATGAAAAGAATCTGAAATGAAGACTTAGCAAATGCTCCAATATTCACAGATTTTTGTTTTAATTAAGGCTTGGCGATTCCGGAATTTTGATATTTTTTTTAGGCTTTTTTATAATTAGAAGATAAAAAGTAATCCCTCCCAAAACAACAAGCAAAGCAATCTGCAGCTGTCCAAGTGTATTATTGCCACTATGCATCGCATTGGCACTGGCCAGTTTTTCCTTTCCTTCCCTGACTTGAATTTCAGAAAGATGATTTAGTGTTTTTAAGGCTTTATTACTTGATTCCATTACTAAATTCCAGTTCTTATTTTGCGCCTGTTTGTCAATCTCTGAACAGGATACCAAAAAAGCATCAAAATGACTTTTTTCCTTTGGGGTCAGAACTGTTTTGACATACAAATTATCTATAGTATGGATGGTTTGTAAAGCATTTTCTATTTTGCCTTTTTTATAAGCATCATTTAAAATCGCTTTTTGAGTTTCTGCCTTTATTAAATGAAGCTCATTAGCATATTGAAAAATATAATAAGCCACAACCAGTCTGTCATTATAAATGGTATTGATGTTTTCGTTTGCATTTTTTGAATTCTGCAGCGTATTAAAATTACTCAATATGATGATCAGCATAATAACAAGTAAAATAAAAGCCGCTTTTGTTTTATTACTGTATTTTTTTAAAATTGTCCTCATTATATTCTAATCAAGTTTTATTAATAAGATCTTTTCTCAAATATAGAGAATTTGTATCAGATTAAACCAGAATACTGTAATCTAATGTGCTGTAATATAATAATTTAAAAGTAGTAATGATAGTGTAGTATCAGGAGCTGTTCCTGCTGTCTGCTGTATCTTTTTCCGGCAAAAAAGGCAGAAAAAGGATGTCGCTCCCATCAGGGTCAGGGCTCTGATTTTAACAAGATCATTGTGGTTTTAATAATTAGAAAATATTTTTAACAATAAACTATCGTTAAGTTAAATTAAAAATTGCTTTTTTATTAAATTTACTACTATATTTGCAACCGAATCAAAGAATAAAAAATCAACCAACAATGTTTTTAAATCAATTACATCATCATCATTTTCATAATTGCTCTCAGGCGATGTGTTAATGATATGCATGTAAATCATCATATTTTAAAACCCGTTTGAGTACATCAAACGGGTTTTTTATTACCTATTCTTTGTACTCAAACTATTAATTAAACAAAAAAAGAAAAATGAGTACTTTAAAAATTGCAATTCAAAAATCAGGTCGTTTAAACGAAGACAGCATTCAAATTCTTAAGGATTGCGGTATTTCAATCAACAACGGAAACGATCAGCTAAAAGCCGAAGCTTCCAATTTTCCCTTAGAAGTTCTGTACCTGAGAAATTCAGATATTCCTCAATATTTAATTGACGGCGTAGTGGATCTTGCTATTGTCGGAGATAATTTATTAGTAGAAAAAGGGAAGCATATTGAAGTAATTCAAAAACTGGGTTTCTCTAAATGCAAGGTTTCTGTAGCAGTTCCTAAAACTTTTGAGTACAATTCTATTCAGGATTTAGCTGGCTTAAGGGTCGCTACTTCCTATCCCAATACAGTTACTGAATATTTCGGTTCTTTTGGATTAACAGTTGATATTCACCAAATTTCAGGATCAGTAGAGATTGCGCCTAATATTGGCCTTGCGGATGCGATTGTGGATATTGTTTCAAGCGGAAGTACATTGTTTAAAAATAATTTGAAAGAAGTAGAAGTAATCCTGAAAAGTGAAGCTGTTTTAGCCGTTTCACCGAAAGTTTCTCCTGAAATTCAAAAACACATCGATACATTAAAGTTCAGGATCCAATCGGTTTTAAGGGCCCGAAGTTCAAAATACATTTTAATGAACGTACCCAACGAAAAAATTGATGAAATTGGCAGAATATTACCGGTTTTACGAAGTCTTACCGTTTTGCCATTGGCTGAGGAAGGCTGGAGCAGCGTACATTCTGTAATTGATAAAGACACTTTTTGGGATGTAATAGACCAGCTGAAAGAAGCCGGAGCCGAAGGAATTTTGGTTTGCCCAATCGAAAAAATGGTACTTTAGGACTTCGTCCGCTTTAGGCTTTAGGCAATACGCTTTAAGCCAAAAAAACATAAAGTTAATAAAGCTTATGGCCTACAGCTTAAAGCTTAAAGCATAAAAACAATGAATAAAATAGACAATCCAAAACCAGATACCTGGTCAGAAATATTAAAAAGACCAACCAAAACTATCGATGATATCGAAGTTACGGTCAAGGAAATTTTTAAGGAAGTGCAGAAAAAAGGGGATGAAGCGGTTGCAAAATACACTTCTATTTTTGATGGAATTGCTTTAGAAAATTATGAAGTGACTTCACAGGAAATTGAAGAAGCTATTAATTCAATTTCTGATGAATTGAAAGAAGCGATTCAGTTGGCAAAAGCAAATATTTATAAATTCCATAAAGCACAGAAAACAGAAAGAATTTCAATTGAAACAATTGAAGGTGTAAACTGCTGGCAGGAAAAAAGACCGATTCAAAAAATTGGTTTGTATATTCCCGGCGGAACAGCTCCCTTATTTTCAACGGTTTTAATGCTGGCAGTTCCTGCTGGAATTGCAGGCTGTAATGAAATTGTTTTGTGTTCGCCACCTGATAAAACCGGAAAAATAAATCCTGCAATTTTATATACTGCTAATTTATGTGGCGTAACCAAAATATTGAAGGTTGGCGGAATCCAGGCGATTGCCGGAATGACTTTTGGAACACAATCGATTCCGAAAGTGTATAAAATTTTTGGACCCGGAAATCAGTTTGTAACCGTGGCAAAACAACTGGCGACACAATTTGGAGTAGCCATTGATATGCCGGCCGGACCTTCAGAACTGTTGGTTGTGGCAGATGATACAGCTGTTCCTGCTTTTGTAGCTTCGGATTTATTGTCTCAGGCGGAGCACGGAACGGATAGTCAGGTGATTTTGGTTTCAACTTCAAAAAAACTGATTGATGCCGTTGAAAAGGAAATTCAGACACAAATAGAAGAACTTCCAAGGAAGGAAATTGCTAAAAAAGCGATAGCGAATTCTAAACTAATTTTTGTTGAAAACGATAAAATTGCGTTAGAATTAATCAATGAATACGGACCGGAACACTTTATAATTTGCTCAGAGTTTGATGATTTTTACTGTAATGGCGTTTTGAATGCAGGTTCTGTTTTTATTGGAAATTATACTCCGGAAAGTGCAGGCGATTACGCTTCTGGTACAAATCATACATTACCGACAAACGGCTACGCCAAGAATTACAGTGGTGTAAACCTGGATAGTTTCATGAAATCAATGACGTTTCAGAAAATATCAGAAAAAGGAATTCAGAATATCGGACGCGCCATTGAAGTTATGGCGGAAGCAGAAGGTTTGCAGGCACATAAGAATGCTGTAACACTTCGACTAAATAGTTTAAAGGAAAAAGAATAAAGAGCAAAGAATATAGAGCAAAGAATATAGATTATATTAAAGACTAGTGAGAAGTCTTTGTTCTTTACTCTTTTTTCTATCCTCTGATTAAAAAAAGAAGAAATGAAATTCGATATCAACACCATAACACGTGAAAACGTTAAAACATTAAAACCTTATTCTTCGGCTCGTGATGAGTTTGAAGATTTTGATACTGCCGAAATGATTTTTTTGGATGCGAATGAAAACCCGTTTCAAAATGGCGTAAATCGTTACCCTGATCCACAGCAGAACTCGGTTAAAGCAATTTTGGCAAAGAATAATAACGTAAAATCTAGTCAGATTTTATTAGGTAACGGAAGCGATGAAGTATTAGATTTACTTTTCAGGGCTTTCTGTGAACCAAAAACAGATAATATCATTTCATTACCGCCAACGTACGGAATGTATAGTGTTTTAGCAAATATCAATGCAGTAGAAAACAGGGAAGTTTTGCTTTCAAACGATTTTCAGCCACAGGTAGAAAAGATTTTAAATGCAGTTGATGACAATACCAAAATCATCTTTTTATGTTCACCAAATAATCCAACAGGGAATTCTTTTTCAGACGAAAGTGTGGTGACATTGCTACAAAACTTCAAAGGTCTGGTCGTAATTGATGAAGCGTATATCGACTTTTCGGAAAAAGAAAGCTGGTTGACAGAAATTGATGAATATCCAAATTTGGTGATTACCCAAACACTTTCTAAAGCGTATGGTCTTGCCGGAATCAGATTAGGAATTTGTTATGCTTCTGAGGCTGTAATTTCAGTTTTGAATAAAATAAAACCTCCGTATAATGTTAACGAACTGACTCAGCAAAGAGCCATTGTTCGTTTAAATGATTCGGAAAAAATAAAAGCTGAAATAACCTCTATTATTGAGCAAAGAGAACAATTACTTAAAGTATTAGGTGAGGTTGGTTTTGTTGAAAAAATCTATCCGACGGAAGCTAATTTTGTATTGATAGAAGTAGATGATGCCAATAAAAGATACAACGAATTGATTGCAAAAGGAATCGTGATTCGTAATAGAACAACCCAGCCCTTATGCGAAAATTGTTTGCGTCTGACAATTGGAATTCCGGAGGAAAATGCTATTTTGATTAAGGAATTGAAGATGCTGTAATAGAGAAAAGAATATAGAGCAAAGAAAAAAGAAAAATTGTAGAGCTGAGATTGAATTAAATCTATTCTCTTTACTCTATTTTCTTTATTCTAAAAAAATAAAATATGAAAAAAGTACTTTTTATCGATCGTGACGGAACGATTGTTTTAGAACCTGCAGATTTGCAATTGGATAGTTTGGATAAACTTGAATTTTATCCAAAGGCGTTTCAATACCTGGCTAAAATTGCCAATGAATTAGATTACGAATTGGCGATGGTAACCAATCAGGATGGTTTGGGAACGGATAGTTTTCCGGAAGATACGTTTTGGCCAACACAGAATTTTGTTTTGAGAGCTTTCGAAAACGAAGGCGTTTTGTTTGATGATATTTTTATTGATCGATCGTTTCCAGCAGATAATGCACCAACACGCAAGCCCAGAACCGGAATGTTGGCCAAATATTTGAATAATCCGGATTATGATTTGGCAAATTCATTTGTTTTGGGCGATCGCCTGACAGATGTTGAGCTGGCTAAAAACTTAGGAGCAAAAGCCATTTTCATGAATATGACTGATGGAGTTGGAACGAATGAAATTTCATCGAAACGTGAAGAATTAGACGAAACTATTATTTTGCAGACAACAGACTGGAAAACAATTTATGAGTTTTTGAAATTAGAGGCACGTTCTGCTTCGATTACCCGTAAAACACATGAAACGGATATTTTTATCAATGTAAATTTAGACGGAACAGGGAAAAGTAAAATAGACACCGGAATCGCTTTCTTTGATCATATGTTAGATCAGATTTCGCGTCACGGTCAAATGGATCTTGAGATATTGGTAAAAGGCGACTTAGAAGTTGATGAACATCATACAATCGAAGATACTGCAATTGCTTTGGGAGAAGTTTTTGCAAAAGCATTAGGTAATAAACTTGGAATCGAACGTTATGGTTTCTGTTTGCCAATGGATGATTGTTTGGCGCAGGTTGCAATTGACTTTGGAGGAAGAAACTGGCTGGTTTGGGAAACCGAATTCAAACGCGAAATGGTGGGTAAAATGCCTACTGAAATGTTTTATCACTTTTTTAAATCGTTCTCGGATGGAGCCAAAGCCAATATCAACATCAAGGCGGAAGGTGATAACGAGCACCATAAAATTGAAGCTATTTTTAAAGCTTTCGCTAAAGCAATAAAAGTAGCGGTGAAAAGAGATACTGAGAAAATGATATTGCCAAGTACAAAGGGAATGTTGTAGCCTCTAACCCCCGAAAGGGAATCAAATGATTAAAAATTATAAGTAGATGAATAAAATTGAAAAGCATTCAAATTCAACTTCCCCTTCGGGGGCTGGAGGGCTTGTTATTATAAATTACGGAGCAGGAAATATTCAAAGCATTATGTTTGCGATTGAAAGGCTTGGTTTTAAAGCTGTTTTAAGTAATAATCCGGAAGAAATTCAGGCTGCTGACAAAGTGATTTTCCCTGGTGTTGGCGAGGCGAGTTATGCCATGAGAAAACTGAAAGAAAGTGGTTTGGATAGCTTGATTCCGAATTTGAAACAACCTGTTTTAGGAATTTGTCTGGGGATGCAATTGATGTGTAATTCGTCTGAAGAAAGCAATACCAAAGGTTTGGGGATTTTTGATGTGGATGTGATTAAATTCACACCAAAAGTAAAAGTACCACAAATGGGTTGGAACCAGATTTATGATTTAAAATCGGATTTGTTTAAGGGAGTTCCGGAGAACGAATTCATGTATTTGGTACATAGTTTTTACGCTCCAAATTGCGCTGAAGCCATTGCGACAACAAATTATGAATTAGAATATGCATCGGCTTTACAAAAAGATAATTTTTACGGAACACAGTTTCATCCGGAAAAAAGCGGTGCAGTTGGAGAAAAAATACTAGAAAACTTTTTGAAATTGTAAAAGTTCAGCAATATCAAAAATCAATATCAATTTTAGAAAATCTGAAGTCAAAAATCGTTCACAATCAAAATCAAGACTTTACGACTTTAGACTTTCAAACTTTAAGACTTAAATAAATGAGAATAATACCAGCCATAGATATCATTGACGGGAAATGCGTCCGCTTATCAAAAGGGGATTACAACACTAAGATAATTTACAATGAAAATCCGATTGAAGTAGCGAAATCATTTGAAGCACACGGAATTGAATATTTACATTTAGTAGATTTAGACGGTGCTAAATCAAGCAAAATTGTCAATTATAAAATTTTGGAACAAATTGCTACACAGACGAAATTGAAAATTGATTTTGGAGGTGGTTTAAAATCGGATGCCGATTTAAAAATCGCTTTTGAAAGCGGTGCCAATCAAATTACCGGTGGAAGTATTGCGGTAAAAAACAGGATCATTTTCGAAAAATGGATTTCTGAATACGGTTCGGATAAAATTATTTTAGGTGCAGACGCCAAAGATGAAAAAGTAGCAGTTTCAGGATGGCTGGAAGATTCAGATGAAGATTTGATTCCGTTTATTCAGGATTATCAAAAAAAAGGAATCCAGTACGTTATTTGTACCGATATTGCGAAAGACGGAATGTTAGAAGGTCCAAGTTTTGATTTATATGCCAAGATTTTAGCAGAAGCTAAAGGGATAAAACTAATTGCTTCGGGTGGAATTTCAACTTTCGATGAATTGCCTAAATTAGCCGAATTAGGGTGCGAAGGAACGATTATCGGAAAAGCGATTTATGAAGGAAGAATTACATTAAAGCAATTAGAGAATTATATTTTAAATAAATAGATTATTTCGCAAAGTTGCACGAAGTAAAACACAAAGATTCACTAAAAAATCTTTGTGAATCTCTGTGGATTTTTTGCGAATCTCTGTGAAATAACTAAAAACATGCTTGCAAAAAGAATCATACCCTGTCTTGATATAAAAAACGGAAGAACCGTAAAAGGTGTTAATTTTGTAGACTTACGTGATGCCGGAGATCCGGTCGAATTGGCAGAAATTTATTCGGCGGAAGGTGCGGATGAATTGGTTTTCCTGGATATTTCGGCAACGGAAGAACGCAGAAAAACCTTGGTAAAGATGGTGAGAAGTGTTGCGGAGAAAATCAACATTCCGTTTACCGTTGGTGGTGGAATTTCATCTGTTGAAGATGTTGAAGTCCTTTTGAATAATGGAGCTGATAAGGTTTCGATTAATTCATCGGCAGTAAAAAATCCACAGTTAATAAATGATTTAGCTCAGAAATTCGGAAGCCAGTGCGTTGTCGTTGCTATTGATGCCAAACAAATTGACGGACAATGGATTGTGCATTTGGTAGGCGGAAAAGTACCAACAGAACTCAATTTATTCGATTGGGCGGTTGAAGTTGCAAAACGCGGTGCTGGAGAAATATTATTCACATCAATGGATAACGACGGAACCAAAAATGGTTTTGCCAATGAAGCTTTGGCGAAATTATCAACTTTAATTAATATTCCGATCATAGCCTCTGGTGGCGCCGGAAATATACAGCATTTCGTAGATTCATTTAAGGAAGGAAAAGCTGATGCTGCTTTGGCTGCGAGCGTTTTTCACTTCAAGGAAATCGAAATCAAAACTTTAAAACAAGAACTAAAAAATAATAATATAGAAGTAAGAATTTAGAAAATAGAGTAAAGAATAAAGAGAAAAGAAAATCTAATAGATAATTTTTTAATCTTTAAATTTTTCAATCTTTAAATAAAATATATGAACATCAATATCAAAAGCTCACACGGATTGATTCCGGCAATTATTCAGGATTCAGAAACTAAAAATGTCCTGATGCTGGGTTATATGAATGAAGAATCGATTCAAAAAACGATTGAAACACAAAAAGTAACTTTTTTCAGCCGCTCCAAACAACGACTTTGGACAAAAGGTGAGGAGAGTGGCAACTTTTTGAATCTTGTGGATATTAAAAATGATTGTGATGGCGATACGTTGTTAATTCAGGCAAAGCCAGTTGGTCCTACGTGTCATACAGGGGCAGACACTTGCTGGCAGGAAGAGAACAAAGAAAATTTCGGCTTTCTTTCCAGTTTAGAAAACACGATTAAAATCCGCAGGGAAAATGCTGATTCAGAAAAAAGTTATGTAGCTTCGTTATTCGAAAAAGGAATCAATAAAATTGCTCAGAAGGTAGGTGAAGAAGCAGTAGAAGTGGTGATCGAAGCCAAAGATGATAACGATGACCTTTTCCTGAGCGAAAGTGCCGATTTGCTTTTTCATTATCTTATTCTGCTGCAGGCCAAAGGTTTTCAACTTAATGATGTAGTCGATGTTTTGAAAAAACGTCAGAAATAAGTAATAAATTTTGAATAATTGGAGCTGTTTCCTGCTGTCCGCTGTATCTTTTTATTTTTAAAGAAAAAATAAAAAGGATGCCGCTTCCATCAGGGCTAAAACGTAATAAACGAGAAAAGATGAATTTGAAGAAAATAATTGTATTCCTTTTAGTTGGTTCTTTTTATAACGCTTTTGCACAAAAAGAAGACGGATACTGGGACAAAGATCGTGCGACCACAAAAGAAATCATTGTTTCAGCAGGTGACAGAATCACTGTTAAAACAGAAGATTTACCTGTTGGGACTACCGAAATTGTTTACCGGATAACTCTTTTGGATGAAAATCAGCAAATGGCCAATAGTCTGGTTTCAGTATTAAAAGCTATTCCAGATCCTTATGGTATCGGTCAGGGCTCTGCAGGAGCTGTATTCCTGATGTCAAAAATATCGGGCGATGATAAATGTACGTATGCACTTTTTACTTCTGATGCCAATGCAAAAAAATATGTTGATAACGGAAAAATTGATGATGCCTGTTTTTTACAGGCTGATCCATTAAGCAAGGATGCCAAACGTTTATCAATTGATAAATCATCCTGTTTAAAACAAAATACAACCACCATTTGGTTTGGATTTGAAAGCAAAAATTGGTTTTTAAAGCAAAAAATAGTATTAGAGGTTGTGCCCTGGGTTGATACAAAGCTTAACCGTGGCTGGAATCTGGATAATAAAAACGAAATTATCAGTTTGTGCAAAACCTCTACAATGGCACAAAAAATGGCTAATTCAGATGATTTTTGTGTTTGCATTATGGATAAAACCATGAAGCAATACCGATATGGTGAATTTCAAAAATTACTTGCCATAGAAAAAACTAAGGTTTATAAAGATTTTGGAAATGCCTGTTACAATGATGCCAATATTTCTAAAAATGTTTTTAATGATTTAAGAACACAGGCCAACACCTTAATAAAACTGCAAAAATACAATGAGGCGATTCCGAAGTTAAATACGATAATCACTTCGGGAAAAGCAACTGCGCTGGACTACGCTTCGATTGGTTACAGTTATATTTTGACCAAACAATATGCAAAAGCTCTGAAGTTCTTAAAAGAAGGCGAAAAATCGGATGATACCGAATTATTAGTAAAACTGTATTTGGCACATACCTATTTGGTTAGTGATGATTATAGTACGGCAAAATCCATTTATAAAAAATACCAAACTCAAAACGTTACCGACAGCCTTAGCTGGATTGATAAAACCAAACAGGATTTTGCCCTTTTTCAAAAAGCAGGATTGCCATCTTCAGACTTTGAGAGGGTTTTGAAATTGTATAATTAAAAAAATATTTCACCATATAAGTGATTATAAGTTCATTTAAATTTTGCCCCAAAGCTGAGCTTAAATTTTCTTATAATCACTTATATGGTTTAAAAAAGCATCATGCATGAAAGCTACTTATCACAAATATATGCTCGAATTTAAGCGTCCTTCGGGAACTTCACGTGGTATTATGACCGAAAAAGAAACCTGGTTTATAGTACTTGAAAAAGACGGTAAAAAAGGAATAGGAGAGTGTGGAATTTTAAGAGGATTGAGCGCTGATGACAGAGAGGATTATGAAGAGAAATTGAATTGGACTTGCCAAAATATTCATTTAGGGGAAGATGTTCTTTGGGAAAAATTATTAGAATTTCCTTCAATTCAATTCGGAATCGAGATGGCTTTTTTATCTCTGAAAAGTGAAAATCCGTATTTGTTATTTCCTTCAGATTTTACTAATAATACCAAATCAATTGTCATTAATGGACTGGTTTGGATGGGAGAGGAAGCTTTTATGAAAGAGCAGATTGAAGAGAAATTGGCTCAGGGATTTACCTGTATAAAACTGAAGATTGGGGCAATAGATTTTCAGAAAGAACTCGACTTATTACGCTTTATTCGTACTCATTTTACTCCTGATCAAATAGAAATTCGTGTCGATGCTAATGGTGCTTTTGATTTAAATGAAGCTTTAGATAAATTAAATCAATTATCTGGTTTTGAATTGCATAGTATTGAACAGCCTATTCAGAAAAACAACACTGACAGTATGGCAGAACTGTGTAAAATGACTCCTTTTCCTATTGCTTTGGATGAAGAGCTGATTGGAGTATTTTCCCTGGAAGAAAAAGAAGTATTGCTGCAAAAAGTCAGACCGCAATACATCATTTTGAAGCCAAGTTTTGTTGGCGGTTTTAGGGGAACTCAGGAATGGATTACGTTAGCAGAAAAATATAATATTGGCTGGTGGATTACCTCAGCATTGGAAAGTAATATTGGTCTTAATGCAATTGCGCAATGGACATTTTTGCAAAATTCCAATATGCCTCAGGGTTTGGGTACCGGAGCACTTTATACCAATAATTTTGATTGTCCTTTGGAAGTTTCAAATGGACAGTTGTGGTACAATACTTCTAAAGATTGGGATTCTTCTTTTCTTATAAATTCACAAATAAAATCTTTATTTGGACGTAATTTTCAGTCTTGAAATTAGAATTTTGAATTTATCTCTGATTTAAATTGAGTAACTTGCATTCAAATTAATTATCAGAAGAAATGATTGAGATTGAAAGAAAGTTTCTTGTAAAATCAGATGAATTCAAATCACAGGCTTTTGCTCAAAACAAAATTGCCCAGGGTTATTTGAGTTCACTTCCTGAACGAACTGTCCGTATCAGAATCAAAGGTAATAGAGGTTTTATCACGATAAAAGGAATAGGACAACAGGGGGGAATGTCCCGTTTCGAGTGGGAAAATGAAATTCCGCTTGACGAAGCACAGCAATTACTTAAATTGTGTGAAAAGGGAAAAATCGAGAAAACGCGTTTCGAAATAAAATCAGGCAATCATATTTTTGAAGTAGATGAATTTTATGGAGAAAATGAAGGCTTGGTCATGGCAGAAATTGAATTGCAATCAGAAACCGATTCATTTGAAAAGCCGGATTGGCTAGGAGAAGAAATTACCAATGATGAGCGCTACTACAATGCTTATTTAAGTAAAAATCCTTTTAAAGACTGGGGAAAATAATAATTTTATGACACAATCATACGATCTGATTATTGTAGGCGGTGGTCCAATTGGACTGGCTTGTGCAATAGAAGCCAAAAATAAAAACCTGAATTATTTGATTATAGAGAAAGGAGCCATTGTCAATAGTATTTTTAATTATCCGTTGTATATGACTTTTTTTTCTACGGCAGAAAGGCTTGAGATTGGTAATATCCCATTCAATTGTCTGGCACCAAAGCCTGGTCGTCAGGAAGCATTGGAATATTATCGAAATATTCATCGCTATTTTAATTTCAATATCAACTTATTCGAAAAAGTAACTCAGGTCCAGAAGCTGGAAAATTCACTTTTTAATATCAAAACAAATAAAAACTCATACGAAGCTAAAAACGTTATTATAGCAACTGGTTTCTATGATATTCCGATAGAAATGAGTGTAAAAGGGGAGGAATTACCTAAAGTCCGCCATTATTACAAAGAGGCTCATGAATATGCTTTTCGGGATGTTTTGGTTGTGGGAGCTAATAATTCTTCTGTAGATGCCGCTTTGGAATGTTGGAGAAAAGGGGCAAATGTAACCATGGTAATTCGTAAAAATGAAATCAATAACCGTGTGAAATATTGGGTAAAACCTGATATTGAAAACAGAATTGAAGAAGGAAGCATAAAAGCTTATTTTGAATCGAATATCACTGAAATTCGCGAAAGTGAAGTAGAAATTGAAACTCCAAACGGTAAAGTAGGCATCAAAAATGATTTTGTTTTGGCATTAACCGGCTATAAACCGGATTTGTCTTTTCTTGAAAAAATGGGTATTCAGTTATCAGGCGATGAATTGAAAATTCCTGCATACAATCCAGAAACTATGGAAACGAATGTAGAAGGACTAT
Organism: Flavobacterium piscis; assembly: GCF_031457575.1. Classification (GTDB taxonomy): domain Bacteria; phylum Bacteroidota; class Bacteroidia; order Flavobacteriales; family Flavobacteriaceae; genus Flavobacterium; species Flavobacterium piscis_A. Next base: position 269,150 of record NZ_JAVDWQ010000006.1, read on the forward strand.
TTTTAGCAGGAGTGGTGTGTGGCGGTATGCAAACCCATAAATGGTTTATTGAAAATTCACGCATCCATGCTAATATGATTGTGAATTATATTACTTCAAAATAAATGTTAGCCACGAATTTCACGAATTTTCACTAAAAAATAATTGTATATGTAGTTGAAATTAGTAAAATTCAATTTTTAATCTAATCCGTTTTGTGCAAATTAGTGGAATTCGTGGCAAAAAAAATAATTAAGAACTACAGGAAAGCATCGAGCATCCTACTTTTGAACGAGCCCAATCCGGTCGTTTTGCAAACCATTTTTCATGTTCTGGCTGTTCATCATAAGGTTTTTTGAGTAACTCGTGCAACTTAGTAATTAGCGAATAATCCCCTTTATCGGCATCATCAATTGCCAGTTGCGCCATATAATTTCGTAAAACATATTTTGGATTAACTGAATTCATTAATATAAATCTTTCCTCATCTGAAGTGTTTTCCTGATTCAGTCTTTCTAAATAATCGGTAAACCATAATAACCAATTATCCAGAATCGTGTCCTTGATTTCCTTAGGATTATAAAAAGCATCTTCAATAGCTTTTAAAGCTTTTTCGGGAGAATCAGTTTTTTTAATCCGATTCAGATTGCGATAAAAAATAGTCATATCGGTTTCTGATAATTGCAAATTGGATTCTAAATACGCAATTAATTCATCGTCATTATCTATTGAAGTAGTAAGTCCTAATTTACTTAAAATCATTTTTTTATAATCAGAATCAAAATTAATCATAAATGATTCCAATATTTTTTCCAAAGGCTCCGATTCATTGATTAAAGGGAAAAGAGAATTGGCTAATTGGTACAAATTCCATTGGGCAATTTGAGGCTGGTTTCCAAAACGGTATCTTCTGTTTTGGCTGTCGGTTGTATTAGGCGTCCAGTTGGGATCGTAATTTTCCAGCCATCCATAAGGTCCATAATCGATTGTTATGCCGTGAATCGACATGTTATCGGTATTCATTACGCCATGAACAAAGCCTACACGTTGCCAATGCAGAATCATTTCGCGGGTTGTATCGGCCACGGTTTTAAAAAACTGCAGGTATTGTTCTTTTGGTTCGCCTTTAATTTCGGGGAAATAATGCTTGATAGTGTATTCTGTAAACTGTTTTAGATTCTTCAGTTCATTTCTGGCCGTGAGCATTTCGAAACTTCCAAACCGAATAAAAGAGGGAGCGACACGACAGACAATAGCCCCTTTTTCGTAGGCAGGATTTCCATTGTATAAAATATCACGAAGTACTTCATCACCTGACAACATCAGTGAAAGCGATCGGGTAGTAGGTACTCCCAAATAGTGCATGGCCTCAGCGCACAGATGTTCCCTTACTGATGAACGTAAAACAGCCAGGCCATCAGCAGTTCTCGAGTATGGTGTTTTTCCAGCTCCTTTTAATTGTAAAGTTAAAAACTGATCGTCATTTACAACTTCAGTTAAATTGATCGCACGGCCATCACCCAATTGCCCTGCCCAGTTTCCAAACTGATGTCCTGCATAACACATCGCATACGGACGTGTTTCGGATAAGATTTCTTTACCTGAAAAAATATTCAGAAATTCTTCTGATTGAATTTCATCTGTTGAGATTCCAACCAGTTCAGCTACTTCTTCGGAAGCGTGAATTAGTTTAGGATTGGAAGGTTTTGTTGGATTTACATACGAAAAAAGTGCATTCGAAACCTGACGTACTTCATTAGTTTCAATAAGATCAGCTGGTAATTCAGCAGTAAATCGGTTATGTGTTTTTAAATTTTTCATTCTGATTTATTCAATTATTTTATCAGCGTACATTTTTTTTAATTTATACACTTTTGGGTCAATCACCATTCGGCAATAGCCCGCTTCCGGATTATCATTATAATAATTTTGATGATCTTCTTCAGCTTCGTAAAATACCTGAAAAGGTTTTAACTGTGTAACAATTGGATCTGAAAAAACCGACCTGATTTCATTAAAAACCTGTTCAGCAATTGTTTTCTGAGTTTCATCATGATATAAAATGATAGATCGGTATTGTGTTCCGCTATCTGCGCCTTGTCGGTTTAATGTTGTGGGGTCGTGACTTGTCATGAAAACAGTAATTAAGTCATGGTATGAAATTATGTCAGGATTAAAAACAACTTGTATAACTTCAGCGTGACCGGTTCTTCCTGTACACACTTCCCTGTAGGCTGGATTTTTTATTTGCCCATCAGAATAACCTGATTTTATAGTTTCAATTCCTTTTAAACGCTGAATTACAGCTTCTATACACCAAAAACAGCCACCTCCAAAGGTTGCTACTGATAAATTTTTCATTTATTATTTTTTAGTTACCAACTTATCCTATTAGTTATATAGAATATTATAGTAAATTATTTGTAAAAAGTCTATTTGATTAAAGATATTAAAAAGTAATTTAAAATTTGAAGTTTGTAATTGATAAATCCGCAATTTTATTAAAAAATAATATATTTGCTGTCAAACAAAAAGTACATTCGTGTACAGCAAAAATAATACCATGACTTTAGAAGCTTATTTTAACGATTTCAGAAAAAATATTGTTGGAATTAATCAGGAATTTACTTCGCCTTACGGTAAAAAACAGATTATTTATACAGACTGGACTGCCAGCGGGAGGTTGTATCGCCCGATTGAAGATAAACTTCTAAATAATTTTGGTCCTTTTGTAGCTAATACGCATACTGAAACTACCGTGTCAGGTACTGCCATGACAAAAGCGTACCATCATGCCAGAAAAATTATAAAACGCCATACTAATGCTAATCAGGATGATGTATTGATTACAGATGGTACCGGGATGACGGGTGTTGTAAATAAATTTCAGCGTATTTTAGGATTGAAAGTTCCTGAGAATCTGAAAGCCTTTACAAATGTTCCTGCTGAGAAAAAACCAATCGTTTTTATTTCGCACATGGAACATCATTCCAATCAGACTTCTTGGCTTGAAACGATTGCTGATGTTGAAATTATTCCGTCCTGCAATAAAGGACTTTTTTCTTTGGAGAATTTAGCAGAATTACTTGAAAAATATAAAGACAGAACAATAAAAATAGCTTCGATAACATCGTGTTCAAATGTCACGGGTCTAAAAACTCCTTTTCATGAAGCTGCCAAATTAATGCATCAGCATAATGGTGTTTGTTTTGTAGATTTTGCCTGTTCAGGGCCGTATGTTAAAATAGACATGCATCCTGAAGATCAGGAAGCGTATCTGGATGCGATCTTCTTTTCGCCGCATAAGTTTTTAGGTGGTCCCGGGACCTCCGGCGTTTTGATTTTTAATAAAAAACTATACAATAATATGATTCCGGATTGTCCTGGCGGAGGAACCGTAAGCTGGACCAATCCGTGGGGAGAACATAAATATATCGATAATATTGAAGATCGTGAAGATGGCGGAACTCCGGGTTTTCTACAAGTGATTAAAACTGCCCTTGCGATTGAGCTGAAAGAAGAAATGGGGATTGAAAATATCCTGCAACGCGAGCATGAAATTATAGATTTTGTGTTTCAAGAATTGAATGGAATTCCAAATATTAAAATTCTGGCAGGCCAACATCAGGAACGTTTGGGAGTGGTTTCATTTTTTATTGAAGATTTGCATTTTAATTTGGGTGTAAAATTACTGAATGACAAATTTGGAATTCAGACAAGGGGCGGATGCAGCTGTGCCGGAACTTACGGGCATTTTTTACTGCATGTGGATCAGGAAACTTCAAATAAACTGGTTGATGAAATCAGCATTGGTGATTTAATCAAAAAACCGGGATGGATCAGGATGTCGATTCATCCAACAACTACAAACGAAGAGATTGCTTTTGTTTGTGAAAGTATTAAGGAGATGGCTAAAAACCATGAAACATGGAAACTGGATTATTCGTATGATAAAAACACGAATGAATTTATTCATAAAAATGCTAATTCGTTTGAGGATGAATTAGTGGCTGGTTGGTTTAGGTCTTAGAATAAAATTATAATTTATATAAACCCGACAGGTTTTTAAAAACATAGGTGTTCGGAAGTTATCTAAGTTGTATTAAATAGTGGTGATTTGCTTGGGTCCCCATCGCAGATTACCACTATTTCTTTTAT
>NZ_JAVDWQ010000007.1:0-269774 GCF_031457575.1 Flavobacterium piscis
GGTTTAACAGTCCTTGCCCGACAGCTCGGATATGCGCAAAGTTAGCGCGGAAATTCTTTCCGTGCCCGCAACAGTTAGACATCTAAATTAAAACTGGATCACCATCAATAACAATTTATCCACGATAATTATTTTTAAAATGTTAAAAATAAAAGATACAATACTTATTAATAAATATGGGCAGGGAATAACTGATATTTCTCCCATTTTAAGTCTATTTAAAAGTTTTAGTGTAGAAGAAAAGAGAGATTATCTTGAAGAAATAGCATCTCTTATTTTACAATCTAAGCCAAACAATAATGATATAGAGACTGCAATAAAAGAAAGCCAATTAAAGGCAACTTATACACCATGTGTTTTACTTACAAAAGGAGTTGAAAATCATAATTTAAAAAAAATAATCAATTTGCCAAAAACTGAATTAGAAAAGGTTTTGATGTTACTAATGAGTTTATTTAGAATAGCCTATCAGAGAAGATTTATTGAAGAGAAAAATAATTCTGGTAAATGGTGGTATTGGGATTTATCAGATGAACAAAAAGTTGAAATGATATTAAGAAATTATTTTTAAGAATACTACTTAGTCTCCTGCCCTCCAAAGTCTTCCTAATCAAAAGCTGCTCCGCTTTTATATATAGACCCAAGTGGCAATATGACACAACCAAATGGATCTGGCAAAGATTGTGTAGATTGTGGTTGGGGGTAGCTATTGGTAGTGCTATTGCTACTATAGGCCAAAACTGGGATATTGGCGAATTAAGGATTGGGCTAACAGAAATATTAATGGAGACAAGATTAGCGAATTGTGGAAAAGCAAAGTAAGTTTTAAAAATATCTTTGGCGGACGTAATAAAAACTCTGCTCCGCCTCCGCCACCTCCTAATTTGAGTAGTTATGTGAATCTGAATTCAGTCTCTGATTTCGCACAGGGTTTTGGAAAGATGGGTGTCCAAACTGTGATTGATGGCTTTGATTTAATATCGCCAGGTTTTAGTTCAACTTTTGATAAGTTTGGAGGTACAGATTATCTTAATTTAAGACCTACAGATAATCAAAAAGCAGGTTATTATACTGCTATGGCTCTTACATTTTTGTCGCCGGCGGGTGCGGAAGTTGGAGCTGAAAAGTTAACCGTTAAGGGATTAAGGAATATCCTTAAAGGAGGGAAGAGCTTATTAAGTGCAGGAGAATTAGCAAGGATGATACAATGCTCCAATTACATTGAAAAGCGATGATGTAATCCGTCAAAATATTTATATTTAATCGGGATTATCAGGGAACTATTTTAACCATAACCGATGAAAATACAGCTATGTTGAAAACGACTGTTTGATACCTGGGGAAGTCTGATTAAAGTATAGGATGGAGCGGGTGATTTTAATCTTTATCTTTATCAATCACTTGTAAGATGTACCCAATAGTTTGGTTTAATGCCTCATTATAAAATAAAATCGCATTTCTAAATTAAAATTAGAAATGCGATTTTATTAATTGTAAGTAACTTTTATTGCAATTGCTTTTTATAAATCGAATAGATTGTATCTATTGTTTTTCTATCTAAAGTTGAACTCATGTCGGTTTGAATATAATGTAGTTTAAATGCTATTATTGCCGCAGAAAGATTTTTAGTGTTGTATCCAATAATACGCAAAGCAGTTTCTATTTTAAAATCAAATGGAGCTTCTTCTAATATTTCATCTGGCCAAATTCCAAATCCTTTTTCTGCTAATGTTTTCCAGGGAAATAAAGCACTTGGATCTTGTTTTCTTCCTGGTGCAATATCAGAATGGCCTAATATATTTTGAGTAGGAATATTGTAATCTTTTTTTAATTTGGTCAATAAAGCCACTAAACTGCTGATTTGTGCTTCAGAAAAAGGTTCAAAACCATTATTGTCAAGTTCAATACCAATAGAACAAGAGTTTAAATCTGTGGTTTTTCCCCAGTTGGAGTTGCCGGCATGCCATGCTCTTAAATAATCATTAAGCATTTGAACTACTTTTCCGTCGTCAGAAATAATATAATGGGCACTTACTTGTGTTTTGGTCTTTGTAAAAGTACTGATTGTTTGTTGTAAAGAGTCTTGTGCAGTATGATGAATAATAATAAAACTAGGTTTTCTTAAATTAAAATTTACTGTTCCAATCCATTCGGTATTAATCCCATTTAATAATGGTGTTGAGCCGGTTTTAGATAAAGAATCTTTTATAATATGCAATTGTAGTGCATATAAACTGTCAATACTTAAAGGTGCAACAGGCGGTATAGGTTCTACTTCCTTGCTTGTAATTTGTTGTTCTAACGTTTTTAATTGCTGATCATAAATTTTTTCAGTAGCCTTGTAAGGGTTTTTTGTAGCGCAGGAAGTAATAATAATTGCTGAAATCAGGTAAAAAAGAGATCTTTTTAACATGGTGGTGAATTATATTGTGTGATTTTATTTAAGTTGAAACAGTTATTCTGTTGCTTTTATTGTTTCTGCTTCTTCTTTTATTTCTTTAGAATCTTTTTTCTTTTTTGACTTTGTTTTTTTTATTTCTTTGAAATTAGCCATAAAATTGGTGTATTTTTCTACTTGGTCAGGGTTTAAAAAAGCGGTTATTCTTTTTGTAGTTACTTCCCGAAGCGCTTTCATTTGCTCCATTTTCTGTTCCTGATTGCTGTTTTCGTTTTTTAATAATATTCCTTGTTCTCTCATGCTGTCTGCCAAAACATTCGTTATGGCAATTGCCTGCAGTTCATCAAGATTTACTTCGGGTTTCATTTGCTCCACAATTTTCGCTGCAGTTTCTTCAACCGGAATTTCTTTAGGTTTACTCGGTTGCTGACTACCCTGATCCATCATGCTTCTGTCTCTTCCCATTCCGCCGCCTCTTCCGTAACCATTATTGTACCCATTTCCGTATTGGGCAAAAACGGAGTTAAAGCAAAATAGGGAGAAAACCAAAATAAAGAAAAAGTGGATAGGTTTCATAAAGCGTCTTTTTAAGTTTAGTAAAAAAAGGTATTGTAAATTTAAGCAGGTTCTCCGTATAAATCAAATTCTGTTGCTTCTATTATCCTGATATTAACAAATTCGCCCGTTTTTACGTAATGTTTAGAGGCATCTATTAAAACTTCATTATCTACATCCGGGCTGTCAAATTCAGTTCTTCCTATAAAATGCGCACCCTCTTTTCTGTCGATAATACATTTGAAAACCTGACCTATTTTTTCCTGATTCAAATCCCATGAAATTTGTGATTGTAATTCCATGATTTCATTGGCTCTGGCTTGTTTTACATCATTCGGGACATCATCTTCAAGTAAAAAAGCATGAGTGTTTTCTTCGTGAGAATACGCAAAACAACCCATTCTGTCAAATTTCATTTCCTGAACAAAATCTTTAAGAATCTCAAAATCTTCCTGAGTCTCACCAGGATAGCCAACAATCAGAGTAGTTCTGATAGCCATTCCCGGAACAGCAGCACGGAAATCTTTTAATAATTGAGTAGTTTTAGCCTGAGTTGTACCACGGCGCATTGATTTCAAAATAGAGTCCGAAATATGCTGCAACGGAATATCGATATAATTACAAATCTTTGGTTCGCGTTTCATTAATTCCAAAACATCCATCGGAAATCCGGTTGGGTAAGCATAGTGCAAACGGATCCACTCAATACCTTCTACTTTCGCTAAAGCTTCCAAAAGTTCGGCAAGATTTCTCTTTTTATAAATGTCAAGACCATAATAAGTCAGGTCCTGAGCAATTAAAATCAATTCTTTTACGCCATTTTTAGCCAAACCCTGAGCTTCTTTTACTAATTTTTCAATTGATTGTGAAACATGGGATCCTCTCATTAACGGAATTGCACAAAAACTGCAGGGTCTGTCGCAACCTTCTGCAATTTTTAAATAAGCATAGTTTTTGGGAGTTGTGGTTAAACGCTCTCCTAATAATTCATGTTTATAGTCGGCTCCTAATGCTTTCAGTAATTGAGGCAATTCTGTTGTGCCGAAATATTGATCTACATTCGGAATTTCTTTCTCTAAATCAGGTCTGTAACGTTCAGATAAACATCCTGTTACAAAAACCTTGTCAACTAAACCTCTGTCTTTTTTATCAGCATATTCCAAAATCATATTTACCGATTCTGCTTTTGCATTATCAATAAAACCACAAGTGTTGATTACGATAATGTTTCCCTCTTCAGCTGCTGGAGCTTCGTGTTGTACATCTTTATCATTGGCGCGAAGTTGTCCCATCAGGACTTCACTGTCATACACATTTTTCGAACACCCAAGAGTGATTACGTTAATTTTGTTCTTTTTTAAAGACTTGGTTCTCATACTTTTATAAATTGGAGTGCAAAATTACACTTTTTTATCCAAACACCGTCTGTTTAGGTTTGTTTTAGGTGTTTTTCAGGAGCTATTTCCCGCTATTCGTTACAATCTTTTGTGCCGAACACCGGCACAAAAGGATTTTCACTTCTATCGGGGCTAAAAAAAATCCGTCAAGCAAAAACCTGACGGAAATTTTCATTCATCTATTTATTCTTAATTACAATTCAAATAATAAAGTCAACGAAACATTATTTAGTTTCGAAGATATGTTTGCTCCGTCAGTGAAGCCTCTGGCAAAAAATCCCTGATTCGATTTTCTTTCCGCGTAAGAATAAGCTAAATCTACTTTGGTAGCGCCAAAATTAAAGCCTAAACCACCAGAATAGCTATTTAAATCACCAATTGTTGTTCCGTTTTTATAAGGACTTCCTTCAAAACGATATCCACCGCGAAGGCTTAGTCGTTTTATTTTATATTCACCGCCAATTCTAAGTTCTCCATTATTGGTTAACTCATTGCTAATATCATTGTTTAGATTTCTAAAACCAGAATCATTTGTTGGTTTGTATTTTGTACTTGCATAATCTTTAATTGCATAGTCAATGCTGATTAACCCAGATTTTCCAAACACATAAGCAGCACTAAATGTTACTTTTCCAGGTGTTTGTAAGGTATATGAGTCGTAAATATTTATTATATTTGGATTGACATCATAGTCAAATGCCTGATTCGCATCATTTTCTGTAGTTGTATATAAACTTTGTGAGACTTCGTCATAAAGTTCATACCAGGTGTTCGATTCGTATGCTAAACCAACTCTAAATGATTCTGTCACTTTAGCAATAGCTCCTAATTGAAAAGAGAATCCATTTCCATAAGTATATAATTCATTGTTAAAGCGCAGATTTGAAATGGTTTCATTTGGCTGAAGTGCATTTAAATTAGACTCGTAAAAACTGCCCGATCTTCTGTAATCGGTAATGTGAACGTTTAAATTTGCGCCAATGTAAAGAATATCTTTAAATGATGTTGCTGCATTAAAGCTCAGCTTACTATTGTATCCTCTGGTGTAAACCTCGTTTTCGTGATAATAATTACCGCCGGCAGGAACATTACTAGTATATTGAGTGTTAGCATTGGTATTTGTAACTGGATTTATTACTCTTCCGTTAACTCCAAAGTAAGCCTGTTGTTCATCATAAAATAAATCTCTGTAGCTAAAACCATTTATATCACCTAATGGTATTCCGTTAGCATAAGCTAAAAAATAATCATCAACAGAATGAGTTGGATTGGTACCTGCAGAAAAAATATTATTATTGAAATTGTTTGTGTTTTCAAAATTAGCCCCAATAACAATTTTTTTCCAGTTGCTATTTGGATTTCGGTCATTAAAAACAAAGATACCACCAACCTGATTCATAATTAATGAATTGTCGCAATCTTCCGTTTGGTTGCCAAAATAATTTGAATTATTTTTTATGCTTCTATTGCTTAATGTAGCACCAAACTGATTATTAGAAAATATTGCTGAACCGGCCGGATTAACATTTATTGAAGATAAATCACCCCCTACAGCTCCAAAAGCACCACTCATGGCCCTAAAACGGGCAGTACCTGTAAGGTCATCTTGTGAATAACGAATGGCATCTGAGATTTCTTGCGAATAAAAGCTGTTAAAAGTCAGTCCTGTTATAACTAGGAAAAATATTTTTTTCATTGTTCAAGGTTTATTGAGTTTGAAATTTGATGAAAGAAAATTATCGTCTGCCTCCTCCACCGCCTCCTGAAGATCTTCCACCGCCACCGCCACCGGATGATCTCATGCTTCCTCCTCCGCTATTAGATGAACGTGATGGGCTAGGAGAGTAACTTCTGGTTTGAGATGAATTGTTGTTACTATTGTAATTACGATTGGTAGTGGTTGTGTTATTTGATGATGATCTTCTTGATGAATTATAAGTACTGTTATTGTTTTGAGTATTAGAACTTCTTCTGTTAGTAAAAGTAGGGCTTGAAGTCGAATTTCTGTTATTTATAGTACTGCTTCTTCTATCTGTAAAATTACTTGATCGATTAGTACTGTAACTTCTGTTTGTTGTATAGTTTCTATTGTTAGTACTGCTTCTGTTAGTAGAATAGTTTCTGTTTGTAGCATAACTTCTTCCATTATAGTATGCAGCAGAACCTCTGCGTCCTGAGTTGTAAGCATAATGTGAATATCCCGGTCTTCCGCCATATCCCCAATATCCGCCATATCCCCAACCGTATCCAGGACCCCAAAAACCACCACCGTATCCATAATATGGGTAGCCCCATCCGTATCCGGGATATCCCCAACCTCCGCCGTAACCCCATCCATAATAAGGATATCCAAATCCTAAACCAAATCCCATTGCCCAGGTTGGATCAGAATAAACATTTATGGAAACTTCTGAATTACTGCTTCCCCAGGCGGGATAAGCTGTAGCTTGTGTATTGTCATTTTCGGCATAATTACCGTACGAATCTACGTCTGTAAAAATTTCAGTTGGCTGATTATCATCTTGTAACGATCTGAAATAGTCTTTGTACTGATTATTTGTTTCAGTATTTGTTGATTGAGTATAGGAACTTCGTGTATTACCATAAACTCCATCATTATCATTATAGGAAGTATTTTGGTAAGAACCACACGATGTTAGGAGAAAACTCAGTAATCCAATAAAGTAGAAATGAGTTGTGTTTTGTCGGAGGGAAATATAAGTTTTCATATCTGTGGTGTTTTTTATTGTTGCACATTACAAAAATAGTTAGTTTTGCGTAACTATTTAGTTAAAAAAAATAAAACAAAATTTGTGCCAAACTATTCAATATGAGTAAGAACCTTACTACACGATCAGAAGATTATTCAAAATGGTATAATGAACTGGTTGTAAAAGCAGATTTAGCCGAAAATTCAGGAGTTAGAGGATGTATGGTTATTAAACCCTACGGATATGCTATTTGGGAAAAAATGCAGGCTGAATTAGACAGAATGTTTAAAGAAACCGGACATCAGAATGCGTATTTCCCTTTATTTGTTCCAAAAAGCATGTTTGAGGCTGAAGAAAAAAATGCAGAAGGATTTGCAAAAGAATGTGCTATCGTAACACATTACAGGTTAAAAAACGACCCGGATAAACCTGGTAAACTGATGGTAGATCCAAATGCTAAACTGGAAGAGGAACTTATTGTTCGTCCAACAAGTGAGGCAATCATTTGGTCTACTTATAAAGGATGGGTGCAGTCTTATCGGGATTTGCCTTTGCTAATTAATCAATGGGCTAATGTAGTGCGTTGGGAAATGCGTACAAGATTGTTTTTGAGAACTGCAGAGTTTTTGTGGCAGGAAGGTCATACGGCTCATGCTACTAAAGCTGAAGCAATAGAAGAATCTGAGAAAATGATGAATGTTTACGCTGATTTTGTACAAGACTTCATGGCTATTCCTGTAGTTAAAGGTATAAAAACCGAAACAGAACGTTTTGCCGGAGCAGATGAAACCTATTGTATTGAAGCGTTAATGCAGGATGGAAAAGCATTGCAGGCTGGAACATCCCACTTCTTAGGGCAGAATTTCGCAAAAGCTTTTGAGGTGAAGTTTGCAAATGCAGAAGGAAAGCAAGAATATGTCTGGGGGACTTCATGGGGGGTTTCGACCCGTTTAATGGGTGCTTTGGTTATGACGCACTCTGATGATAACGGATTGGTTTTGCCTCCTAATCTGGCACCTGTACAAGTGGTTATTGTTCCTATTTTTAAAACCGATGAACAATTTACTGAGATCAGTATTGCTGTAAATGAATTAGTGGCTAAACTAAGAAAACTAAAAATTTCAGTTAAATATGACGACAGAACAACTCAAAAACCAGGATTCAAGTTTGCTGAATGGGAATTAAAAGGTGTGCCTGTTCGAATTGCCGTTGGTCCAAAAGATTTAGAAAATGGAACTTTCGAAGTTGCAAGGCGTGATACGCTGACTAAAGAGATTGTTTCAGGAGAAGGAATCGTGACTTATATAAACGACCTGTTAGAACAGATTCAATCGGATTTGTTTAACAAAGCATTAGATTATCGTAATAGGCATATTACAGAGGTAAATAATTTTGAGGAGTTTAAGGAAGTTTTAGATGGTAAAGGAGGCTTTGTGTCAGCTCATTGGGATGGTACGGCAGCTACTGAGGAAAAAATAAAAGACTTAACTAAAGCAACAATTCGTTGTATACCTTTGAGTCATGTAGAAGAGGCGGGAACCTGTGTGTTTACTGGGAATCCTTCTTCAAAAAGAGTATTGTTCGCTAAGGCATATTAAAAAAAATGATTTTTTTTTACATCAACTATTGTACATCTTAAAAATAGTTGTATTTTTGCATCCGCATTAGAGAAGCAGGCCCGTTCGTCTATCGGTTAGGACGCATGGTTTTCATCCATGTAAGAGCGGTTCGATTCCGCTACGGGCTACTACTTTTATTGCAGATAATGTTCATTGAACTAAAAATGGCCCGTTCGTCTATCGGTTAGGACGCATGGTTTTCATCCATGTAAGAGCGGTTCGATTCCGCTACGGGCTACAAAATTCAATTTATTTAGATTGAAAAAACTTAGAAGGATACTGGTCCGTTCGTCTAGGGGTTAGGACTCCAGGCTTTCGTCCTGGTAACAGGGGTTCGATTCCCTTACGGACTACAAAAAAGAATTATAAAAAAGGTAAAAAATAATAAAATGGCAAATCACAAGTCAGCTTTAAAAAGAATCAGAAGTAACGAAAAAAGAAGAGTTCTTAACAGATACCAGCATAAAACTACTCGTAATGCTATCAAAGCGTTAAGATTAGCTACTGAGAAATCTGATGCTGCTTCTAAATTATCAACTGTAATTTCTATGATTGATAAATTAGCTAAAAAGAACATCATTCATGATAACAAAGCTTCAAACCTGAAGTCTAAATTAACGAAACATGTTGCTAAATTGTAATTAATTGCAATTTCCTAAATATATAAAAAGTCCTCTTTTGAGGACTTTTTTTGTTTAAAAAAATACAGTTCACTTCCTGAATCTTATAATAAGAAGAAATAAATAAGCTAAATGAACTATTAGATTGACATAATTACTAATTTTGTAAATCTAAACTACATTTCAGATGAATACTCATTTGTTTAAAGAAAGTCCTTTCAGAACTATAATATCGTTCCATAAACTAATTGAATCTTTCGAAGAAATTGCCTTGTCAGATGTTGATTACCGTTCTAATTATGCAAAAGCAATTCTTAAAGAAATTGACCATTTGCCGGAATTCAGAACTGGTATTGAAGATTATAAATTCATTCAAAAAAATGAAGTTCTGATAAAAAATTTACTGGCAGATTTGTTTCCAACTGCTTTAACGAATAACGAGATAAAAGCAGTTACAATTCCTTTTCAGAACTTAACTTTTAATTATACAGAGCGATTCAGGAAAATTTTGAGCAATGCAGGTTCAGAATTTGATATGGAAATTCGGGATTTTGATGAAGATCAGTTTTATATCAATAATTGCTGTTTGATTTTAGCGACTTATTATAATCAAAAAATTGATTTTAATAAACCTTTTTTCTATGATATTCCAGATGAAATAGGGGTGCTAAGGCATTATCGCATCTTGTATAATGCAGATTTTATAGAAATAATTCCTACTGAAAACTCAATACAACTTACTAAAGATGATATTGATTTGCTGATAGATAATTATAATGATATTGAACTTTGGAAATCAAAATTCCCGGCAGGAAGCTGGATTCTAAAAGGTTTCGGAATTGTTTCCTTATTTGATGCCACTACCGAAAATGCTATTTCAAATTTAAAAAGTAATTTATTAAAACCAGAAGATACAATTACCCCAACCGAAATTATAGAATCTATTTTTATATCGTTATTTAAAATTCCGGGCTTAAAATTCGGCTTTATAATTTACAATCCTGAAGAAGAGAAATTCAACAGACCTGCCAAATTTGATACCCAAATGCATAGTTTTTTACTTTTGAATGATCATGAAGTACATTGTAAAAATGCCTTATTTGGATGTTCTTTTGAAAATTTATTAGATAAAAAAGAACCTTTTGTGATTTCGAATGTAGAAAAATTTTCTCAGGAAGCAGGAAATGAAAGACTGGGTCAACATTTACTGGCTCAAAATATTGGCAGTTGTATTTTTGCCCCTATTATCAAAGATGATCATTTATTAGGTGTACTGGAAATAGTATCTCACAACCCAAGAGAATTGAATAGTGTAAACGCAACAAAGCTTGAGTTGATTTTACCTTATTTAACAGATACGATCGATCGTTATAATACGGATATGCAGCATCAGGTAGAAGCTATTATCCAACGGGAGTATACTACAATACACCCTAGTGTTTACTGGAAATTTAAAAAGGAAGCGCAGAGCTATTTTCAAAATATTAACCATTCCAAAGATTATATTTTTAAGGAAATTGTATTTAAAAATGTATTTCCGTTGTATGGGCAAATTGACATCAAGGGTTCCTCTGAGCATCGAAATGAAACAGTAAAAAATGATTTAAAAAATCAATTAACGGCTCTTTTGCGTATTTTTGAAAACCAGGATGCAAATACGAATCTGGTGCTTCTTGAGCAACGAAAATTTGAATTAGAATCAATGCGGCAAGAATTGGATCTTCCTTTGAAAGCTGATACTGAGCAACATATTCAACGCTACATTGAAGAGGAAATTCATCCAATTTTAAAAAACACCAAAGATACTGCTAAAAACGAAAAATTAGAACGGTTGTATTTTGAGAGCCTGGATGAAAAAACAGGAATGTTCTATCAAGACCGAAAGAAATTTGATAATGCAATGTCTATCGTCAATAAAAAACTGGCCACAATTTTAGACAGAAAACAATTAGAAGCACAAGAGATTTACCCACATTATTATGAGCGTTTTAAAACGGATGGTGTGGAACATAATTTATATATAGGAGCTTCTATTTCGCCAACAAAGCCCTTTGATATTATGTATTTGCATAATCTTCGTTTGTGGCAATTACAAACTTTATGCGAAATGGAATTAGAGCATCATCAGCTAAAATCGTCATTGCCGTATGAACTTGACGTGACTTCGTTAATTTTAGTATTCAGTTCAGCACTTTCTATTCGTTTTAGAATGGACGAAAAACGTTTTGATGTTGACGGAACTTACAATGCACGTTATGAAGTTGTAAAAAAACGTATTGATAAGGCTAATATAAAAGGATCAAAAGAGCGAATTACAGAAAAAGAAAAAATTACAATTGTTTATTCTCAAAATAGCGAAGAGGCAGAATATTTAAAGTATATCAAATATTTGCAGCATAAAAAAATACTGGAACCTTCAATAGAGCAATTTGCAGTTGAAGATTTACAGGGCGTTTCCGGATTAAGGGCAATTCGGGTAAAGGTGGTAAATAATACAATAAATTTAGCCTCTCAAAAAATTATTACATATCAGGATTTATTAGATGAACTCAATTAAAGCCCGGCCGTTTTAAAAGCGACTACAAAAGCTATTACAGTAATAATGATTCCGGCCATAAACAGGTTGTAAGCAATACGTAATAAATTGTATTTTCTTTGTAAAACCAAGCCGAGGTAATATAGATCTTTAATCATATTAGAATATAAATAATTACGATCTTTCATCATTTCATTCATTGCCCATTCGTATTCATTTAAGGGCATTTTGAAGAAATTTCCAAAAAACATCAAATTTACCTTTTTAGCCTCAACGTCTTCACGGGTAAAATAACCTGAAGTTACTTTCGGTCTTGTTGAAAGGATGGCGAAAATAATTGTGATTACACTGGACATCAGCATAATAAAAGTAGGGATTACCAAATGGGTATTCTTCGGACTGTCTAATTTTGGAATAATTGACGAAAGTGCAATCGAAATAATAATGGCATTTACAGATAACAATATATTGGCTTTGCTATCAGCAATACCACTTAAACGTGTATGATTTCCTAATGTTACACGAAATAAAGTATCAACGCCCCGATCAGTTTTTTCTGTTTTTTCTTTCTTTTTGCTTTCCTCTTCAATTTTTGCAGTCTCTTTTGTTTTTTGTTTTTTTATTTTTTTCTGAATGCGAATGAGGTTTTTCTCTTTTAATGGTTGCCAGTTTTTTTGAGCATATTCAGTATAAAACCGGTGTTTATTTAGTAAAAAATCAAAATTTTCTGTTGCCCATTCTAAATTAGAAAAATTAATATTTCCGATGTTTTGCAATTCAAGGCGTAATAATTCACATGTGGATACATATTCAGCACTAATAATGTGAATATAATCAGCGTCTTTTATTATCTTTTCTAAATGTGACTGTGGTAGATATTCTTTGGCAGTAGCCGTAATTAATTTTGAGACTTTAGCAATGAATTCCTCTGATTGATTTTTCTCTTTTAAAAATTCTGAGGCAATTTTTACGCTTTCGTTTTCATGGTTTTCAAAACCTTTTACATAGCCAGTGTCATGAAACCAGGCAGCTACTATAAGCAATTCTCTTTCGTCTGCATTTACTTTTTCATTATCGCAAAGTTCTTTTGTTGCATTAACCACACTTTGAGTATGATTAAAATTGTGATAAGAATATAAATTAGATAGTTTATCTTTGAGTAAATTACTGACGAATTCTTCGGATTGTTTAATTAGATTCATGGAGAATTTTTTTATACCACTAAATTATGAAATTGTTTTTGGATAATCATTTTATTGCTAAGATTAAAACCTTTTCCGCAATAATAATCTTATTATTTTTAATCTATTCCTGTGCCACACATCGTGCTCAATTTGGGAAAAATATTAGTATTAACGAAAACGAAAACGCTACAGATACCATAAAAATTGCACATACTTTTTATTTAGTGGGGGATGCGGGAAATTCTGATGAAGACCAAGCTCAAAAAACGCTTGAGTTATTGCATAAAAAATTAAAAAAGTCAGGCAAAAATGCCACTCTGTTGTTTTTGGGAGACAATATTTATCCCAAGGGTTTTCAGACGGATAATGCTGATGTTATAAAACAGGCAGAAATAAAACTTACCAATCAATTAAAACTTACAAAAAGGTTTAAAGGAAAAACAATTTTTATTCCTGGTAATCATGATTGGTATAGTGGTATAAAAGGACTCGAAAGTCAAGCGGAATTTGTATCTAACTATCTTAATAATAAAAAAGCTTTCTTACCTTCAAAAAGATGTGCCATTGAAGATGTAAAAATTGACAGTACAGCTACTTTAGTGACTATTGACAGTGAATGGTTTTTAGAGGATTGGGACAAACACCCAACAATTAATGACAATTGCGATATTAAAACCCGTGAAGATTTTTTTGATAGACTGGAAAATATCTTAAATAAAAACCAGGAAAAAACCGTTGTAGTGGCGATTCATCACCCTTTAATGAGTAATGGTACCCATGGAGGACAATTTTCTTTAGAAAAGCAATTATTTCCTTTAGAGCAAAAAATACCGCTTCCGGTTATAGGTTCATTTATCAATTTAGTACGAAAAACATCTGGCGTAAGTCCTCAGGATGTTCAAAATAAACAATACACCATTTACGCAAAAAGAATAAAAGCTTTGCTTCAGGGGCAAAAAAATGTAATTGTTGTTTCGGGTCACGATCATAACCTACAGTTTATTAATAAGGAGAATATTAATCAAGTTATTAGTGGAGCGGGGTCAAAATCTGAGGCTGCCAGAGCTGTAAACCCAAATGATTTTTCGTATGGCGGAAATGGTTATGCAACATTAACCCTGTTTAAAAGCGGAGATGCAAAAGTGCATTTTTTCGGAAACGAGAATAACAAAGAAAAATTGCTTTTTGAACGTGAAATTATAAAAGCCAAAGAAATCAACTGGGTAAAAAATGCCTCGAATGATTTTCCTAAAACAGTGACGACTTCTATCTATTCAAAAGAAATGACCCAAAAAAACGGGTTTCACAGATTTCTTTTTGGAAATCATTATAGAAAATACTACAGTTTGCCTATTGAAGCAAAAACAGCAGATCTGGATACACTTAAGGGAGGCCTTAAACCAGTAAGAGAAGGAGGAGGGCATCAGTCTGTATCGTTAAGAATGGTTGATTCTCAGAAAAGGGAATATGTAATGCGTGCTTTAAAAAAGAGCGCTACTCAATTTTTACAAACCGTTGCTTTTAAGGATCAATATGTTGTAAATGATTTTCAGGATACTTATGCCGAAGGATTTTTACTGGATTTTTATACTACATCACATCCTTATACACCATTTGCAGTTGGTAATATGGCGGATAAATTAGGTCTTGCACATACAAATCCGGTATTGTATTATATTCCAAAACAAAATGCATTGAAGGAGTTTAATTCGAATTTTGGAGATGCACTATATATGATTGAAGAACGTCCGGCTGATAATCATCTTGATGCTAAAAGTTTTGGAAAACCAACTGATATTATCAGTACTGAAGATATGATGAAAAATCTTCATAAGGATGAAAAGTACATAGTCGATGAAAAGGAATATATGAAAGCACGTTTGTTTGATATGCTTATTGGGGATTGGGACAGGCACGAAGACCAATGGCGATGGGGAGAATATAAAGAAGGAGGTAAAGTAGTGTACAGACCTATTCCGCGTGATCGTGATCAGGCATTTACCAAATACGACGGAACTTTACTTTCATTATTGATGAATATTCCTGTGTTGAGACACATGAGAACTTTTAAAAAAGAAATCGATAACGTAAAATGGCTGAATCGGGAACCTTATCCATTAGATTTGGCTTTTGTCAGGACTTCTGATAAAAATGACTGGGTCGCTCAGGCTCAATATATTCAGGAGCATCTTTCGGATCAAGAGATAGACAAAGCTTTTGATAATTTGCCTAAAGAGGTTCAGGATGAAACTATTGAGGAAATTATACAAAAATTGAAAAGTAGAAAGAAAGAGCTTCAAAAATATGCAGCTGTCTATTCTGATGTTTTATCACGCACTGTAATGATAGCCGGAACAGACAAAAAAGATAAGTTTGTGCTAAATCATAATGCAAAAAAAAGTCTCGAACTAAAAGTTTATCGCATCAAAAAAGACGGCGAGGAATTAATTTATACTAAGACCTATAGTGATAAAACAACCAAAAACCTTTGGATTTACGGATTAGATGGTGATGATGTTTATGAAGTGAATGGAGATCAAAAATCCAAAATTTTAATTCGATTGATTGGGGGGCAAAACAATGATTTGTATACCATTGCGAATGGAAAAAGAGTGAGGATTTATGATTTTAAATCAAAAATAAATACTTATAATCTGGATAAGAAAGCACAAACCAATCTTACGGATGATTACGATGTGAACTTGTATAATTTTAAAAAACCAAAATATAATGTATTTTCAGGTTTGCCAACAGCGGGGTTTAATCCTGATGATGGCGTAAAATTAGGGGTCAATATTAATTATACTGTAAACAATTTCAAGCAAAATCCCTATACCCAAAGACATGTCGTAAATGCATATTATTACTTTGCAACCGGAGGCTTTGAGTTAGATTACACTTCTCATTTTCCTGGCTTATTAGGAAATTGGGTAATTGATGTTGAAGCAAAATATACAACACCCAATTTCGCCATTAATTATTTTGGATATGGAAATAAAACCGAAAATAATGATCAGGATCTGGGAATGGATTATAACCGCGTTCGCATCCAGAAATTAAAAGTAGCACCAGCAATCAGGCATGTAGGGCGCCATGGAGGTGAATTTGCTTTTCAGACGGTTTTTGATCAGATGGAAGTGGAAAATACAGAAGGACGATTTATTAATTCACCCGGAATTGTGAATTCAAAAATTTTTGGAAACCAACAATATGGTGGTGCAAAAATGCAATATAGTTTTAAAAATGCCGATTTTAATTCAAAACCAACTTTAGGAATGGGATTTTTGGTTGCAGGAAGCTGGACTACAAACTTGAATGACACCAAACAAAACTTTCCTGCTTTAGAAAGCAATTTAAGTTTTGTTCATAAAATTGATTCAGAAGGAAAATTCGTTTTTGCCACAATTTTTAAAACCAAAGCTATCTTAAATAATAATTATGAATTTTATCAGGGTGTGACATTAGGTGGAGATAAAGATTTACGTGGATATAGAAACGAACGATTTTTAGGAAATACTTCATATTCGCAGAGCAGTGATTTGCGTTATAGCATTGGTAAAATTCGCAAGACTATCGTTCCGTTAACTTATGGAATTTTAGCCGGATTTGATTATGGACGAATTTGGTTAGATGGTGAGGATTCAAAAAAATGGCACAATGACTTTGGTGGCGGAATCTGGCTTAACGGAATCAACGTAATAACCGCAAGGATTTCTTATTTCAAATCACCGGATGAAGTAGGGCGGGTTGTTTTAGGTGCTGCTTATAGTTTTTAAGGCTTATCGTTATTTCAGCTTAAATTCATAAACATTCCCATTCAATTTATTTGTCTTTTCATCAGCAATGAGCAAAGTATTATTATCTTTAAAAACAACAGATTCTTTTTGAGAAAAATGATTCAGGCTGATTTCGGTTTGAGTTCCTTTATGAAATTGATCATCCTGAAAATTCTCAAATAAAACAATTTTATCGTGACTTAATACTACTACTTTTTTACCATCCGGACTAATTGTGGCGCTGGTTAAAACGCAGTGGTTATAATTATCACAAGTTTTGAATTCGCCCATTTTAATTGCTTTTTGAATTCCGGGAGCATTTAATATTTTGTAAATAAAAGCAGTTCCGTCAAAACCTTTGCTTCGGTTTTTGGTAAAAAGGTAAAAGTAATTCTGGTATTCGAAAAAGCCTTCGACATCGTAGAACATTTCTTTTTTCTTTGGAGGAAACTCATTTTGCTCCGGATATGAGAATGAAATCTTATATTCAGCTACTGCATTTTCTTTATTTAATTCATTATTATTGATTTTATAAATGCACAAATCCCTACGTTTATTGTCATTGTTGCCAAAATCGCCTATGTATAAATTATTGTTTTTATCTTTTGTGATATCTTCCCAGTCAATATTTTCGGCATTTGTAATGGTAATTATTTTTTCTAATTGACCTTCAGAATTCAATGCGTAAATTTTATTAGGATTTCCCCTGTCTTCCAGAGTATATATCAGTTTAGATTCCGGGAAATAGGTGATTCCGGAAACTTCTTTTAGTTTTTTAGGAAGTGAATACAATGTTTTTAAATCAGCATTTGATTGTTGTTGGCAAGCTAATAATATAGCAGAAACGGCTAATAAAAAAGGCTTTTTCATGTGTAAATCAATTAAATAGTGTTTTTAAAATTACGAATTATAAATTCAAATGCAGCAAACATAACATGCCCCATTGATTTTGCATTTTTAAACTTCATATCATTTGTATAACGGTACAATTCCATTTTTAGTTGATTTAAATGTTCATCAGTTGAAATAGTGTCATGACACATAATGTTCAATAATTTATTGACTCTGTTTTCGGCAGAGTGAATTCGCTTTGCTAAAATGGCCCGTTCTTCATCTTTATATTGAACAATTGAACGCTCTTCGAGTTTTTCCTTAATTAATTTTATCATTGGATAATTTTCCTTAAAAAACTGAGGGCGATACACTTTAAAGTTGCCTTCATAACACTGTTGATCAAAATCTATCGGGCGAATTTTATAGACTACCTGATCAAAATCATGTATGGGGACAATTACGTAGTTATAGGCACGCATATCGCCTAAAAGCCGAATCATACAGCGTTCATTAAACTTTACAAATTCTTTAGCTATCTGGGATTTTTCGGTTTCGGTGCAGGTTTCCAGTAAAGTATCCATAAAAACATCTCCGGGAATTCCGATAATATGTTCCTCAATTAAAGTATCATTATAAACCAGAAAATTGATTTTATCCGGTGAAAGAATATCTTCCAGCTCCAGACCGTAAATCCTCGATGCATCAGCCTTTTTGATATAAAAATGAACATAGTTGTCGTTCAGGATATTCCTGACTTTTATTCGGAAAGGTTTTGAGTTTCCAAACGTACAATAATCAATCGCATCAATATTGAGAAACTGAATGATTTCGCTGTTTCCATCAGAATGTAAAAGGGAATATATTTTTTTAAGATTTAAATCGATTTCATTTCTTTCAAATTCATTATAATAAACCCTAATCCATAAGGTATCAGTGTTATTCTTGTCATATACATTTACAGATCCCGAAAAGCGCAATAAATCATCATAGAACACAGATACTTTCGAAATTCGCTCGTATCGTTCTAAATAATTTAAAAGGGATTGTGTTAAAGGATATGAAGGTTTTTTTAACACCATTAAAGGTTCGCTCATTTTGAATATCTTTAATGCAAATTTACATTAATTTATATTCAACCGTAACAAAAATCAAGTTGAAACGTCTTACTAAAAACTAAAAACGAAATAATTTGGAAACCATACTTACTATTGAGAATCTTCATAAAAGATACGGGCGAATTCAGGCCTTGAAAAATGTATCTTTTGAAATACAAAAAGGCCGTGTTTATGGCATCCTGGGGCCAAACGGAAGCGGGAAATCAACTACTTTGGGAATTGTACTGAATGTTGTAAACAGAACATCTGGAAATTACAGTTGGTTTGGCGGAACAATGCAAACGCATGATGCCTTAAAAAAAGTTGGTGCCATTATAGAAAGACCAAATTTCTATCCTTACATGACGGCAGAAGAAAACCTGAAACTTGTCTGTAAAATAAAAAGCATCAATTATTCTAAAATAAACGAAAAGCTGGATTTAGTTGGTTTAACCGAAAGAAAACACAGTAAATTCAGTACTTTTTCGTTAGGAATGAAGCAACGTCTGGCCATTGCTTCGGCACTTTTAAACGATCCCGAAATTTTAATTTTGGATGAACCTACGAATGGTTTAGATCCACAGGGAATTCATCAAATTCGGGATATTATCAGGAAAATTGCTTCACAGGGAACTACTATTTTATTAGCTTCACATTTATTGGATGAAGTTGAAAAAGTATGTTCGCATGTTATTGTTTTGCGAAAAGGAGAAATCCTATATTCAGGTTCAGTTGATGGAATGTCAGCTAATGAAGGTTTTTTTGAACTTCAGGCTGATGATAATGTAGCTTTGAAAACAGTTTTAAAGGAGCATTCAGCCATTGATAGAATCACCGAAGAAGAAGGGAAAGTCCTGGTTTATTTAAAATCAGATTTATCAGCTTCAGAACTGAATCAATTTTTATTTTCTAAAAACATTGCATTATGTCATTTAGTGAAACGTAAAAATAGCCTAGAAGCCCAGTTTTTAGAATTAACCAAAAACGCAACTCCCAAAAACAACTAAACCATGAACAGACTTATCTCTATAGAATTACAAAAAATCTGGAAAAACAAAGCCAGTAAAGTACTTACATTAACTTATTTTATCCTGCTTTCTTTTATCGCTTTAATTGCTTCCATAAAATTTGATTTAGGAATTTTTAAATTTCATTTGGCTGAAATGGGAATCTTCAATTTTCCGTTTATATGGCATTTTAATACTTTTATCGCTGCTTTTCTAAAGTTTTTCTTGGCTATAGTTATTGTTTCCATGATGGCAAATGAATACAGTTATGGGACTTTAAAACAAAATTTAATTGATGGCTTAAGCAAAAAAGAATTCATTTTATCAAAATTCTTAACAGTTGTATTATTTGCTTTATGTTCTACTATATTTGTATTTGTGATGAGCTTAATTTTAGGATTGTGCTTTTCATCTTACACGGAAATTGGAATCGTTTTTACTGATTTAGAATATCTTTTTGCTTTTTTTGTAAAGCTGACAGGTTTCTTTTCCTTTTGTTTGTTTTTGGGTATTTTGGTAAAACGTTCTGCATTTGCATTAGGTTTTCTCTTGGTTTGGAGTATTGTTGAAGGGATTATAAAAGGGATTTTAGCGTTTAAAATCTTTCCGGATAGCAATACAGATGATTATATTATGCAATTTCTTCCTTTAGAGGCAATGTCAAATTTAATTATTGAACCCTTTTCCAGATTATCTGTAATAAAAACCATTGGTAATCAAATAGGTGTTGCAGGAGCGAAAGATTACAGTGTGCATTGGTTTTCAATTGTGATTGTTTTAGTATGGACTTTTTTGTTTGTTTATTTCTCGTATAAATTGTTGAAAAATAGGGATTTATAGTGTTTTTTTGGTGTTGTAATTTCTTTTAGGAGATCTGAACAGGAGTTTTTCTAAAATATGTAAAAGATTATTTTAGTTTAAAAGGTAATGTAAAAATTATTACTTTTAAAATATGCTAAAAAATATACTTTTATATCTTTCTATACTGCTATTACCACTTTTTGGTTTTTCGCAATTTAGTAAAACTCATTATATTCCGCCTATAGTGGCTTCAAGTGGTATGCCTGTAGGGGAGCAATATATTTATATTTCTACTCCAAGCTTAACTCCTGTAAGCTTTAGCATAAACGAAATTGGCGGATCAATTATTACAGGAACAGTTTCCAGGGATATTCCCTATATTTTTGACATTAATGCACACAATGCAAATCAATTGGTTCTTGATGAATTTGAAGTAAGCAGCGTTAAATCTAATCGAGGCTATATTATTGAAGCAGCAGATATTGTTTATGCTACAGTTAGGGTTATTGACAGAACAGGGAATCAAGCAAGTGAAGTAGTTTCTAAAGGTTTAGCTGCATTGGGAACTCAGTTTAGAATTAATGGTCTTACAAATAAATTTAATACTGGTTATTCTGACAGGCATTTGACATTCGCATCTGTTTTAGCAACTGAAAACAACACAGTCATCAATTTTAGAGACATCAAAGCAGGGGCAGTTTTGATTAATAATACCCTTACAGGAAACTCGGCACCCAGTATTATCTTAAATAGCGGGGAGAGTTATACTATTGCAGTACAAGGTCCTGTACCGGCTAATAATGATGCGCTTATTGGGGCATTAATTTCGTCGAACAAACCTATAGCTGTAAATTGTGGCTCCTTTGCAGGCTCGAATGGTGAAATAAGAAATAATGTAGATTTAGGATTCGACCAGATTGTTTCAGCAGAAAGAACAGGAACTGATTATATTTTTATTAAAAGTACGGGTTCTCAAAATGTAGAAAAAGTAATTTTAATTGCCCATGAAGTTAATACGGAGATATTTTTAAATGGTTCTGTAACTCCAAATTATACCATTAATGCTGGTGAATACGTTTCGTTTTTAGGTTCTGATTATAATTCTCAGGGTAATTTGTATGTACGCTCTAACAAAAACATCTTCGCCTATCAGAGTGTGGGTGATGATTCAAGACCTGATGAAGCCAATCAGGAAATGTTTTTTGTACCGCCTTTAAGTTGTCAGACTCCAAAATCAATAGACAATATTCCCCATATTGAGTCAATTGGAAATCGTGTTTTCACAGGAAGGGTTACGCTTACGACTAAAACGGGTTCAGATTTAAGTTTTATAATTGATAAGATTCCTTATACTTTGGCTACATTGCCTTCCTATGTTACCGTTTTAGGACCGACTACTGTTACCGGAAATGCAGAATATGAATGTTATGTTCTAACCGGACTAACTGGAAATGTATCTGTTTTTTCTACTTCTCAATTGTATTTAGCAGCATATGGCAGCGATGGGGCAGCAACATTTGGAGGGTACTACTCCGGTTTTACTTTTAAACCAGAAGTGAATTTCCAACAATTGAATGTAACCCAGTCTAGCTGTATACCTAATGTTCAGCTTAATGTGAGCTCCTTGACAGGTTTTGATATATTTCAGTGGTATTTTAATAATGTTGAAATTCCCCACGCTAATTCCAATACATACTTACCAACACAACCTGGATATTACAAAGTAAAAGCGACATTGTCGACTTGTGGTATAGAATTGTTTTCTGATGAAATTCCTGTTAGTGATTGTCCGGCAGATATGGATAATGACGGGACTAATGACAATGTAGATCTGGATAACGATGGGGACGGAATTACGAATTGTACTGAATCATTTGGAAATCAAAGTATTGATGTCTCTGAGGTAAGTTCAAAAACTATTTCTATTGGTACTTATACTAATTCATTTATACAAACGATCGCTACTTCGACAATAGCAAGCAGTGTGCCTTTTTCAGGGAATGCTGACGGAAGTTTTGTTAGTGAAGTACCTGCAGGAAAAACAAACTGGATGAAATATACTATGACCTTTGCTCAACCCATTTCAATTGGATTGGATTATATTTCAACAGGAAATACTACTGATTTATTGAATTCTACAGCTGAATATGTTGTGAATTCAGAAATAAACAAAACTATAACCGTATTAAATCCGAATAATCAATTATTGATTGATACTAATTATGATGGTTTTTATGAAAGTGGTGTAACTGAATTTTCATCATTTGAAATTCGTTTCCGGTTAAATGGTGCTGTCCCATTAACAGCTGGTACAGGAGCTTTTAAGTTTTTAACGAATCAGTCTAAAATGATTAGTTTTAAGCATCAAAACCTTTCCGATACAGCATTAAATAAAACAGCCTTAAAATTCTATTTGGTTTGCGTTCCTAGAGATTCTGATAATGATGGGGTTTCAGATCAGTTAGATCTGGATAGTGATAATGATGGTATTCCGGATTCTATTGAAGCACAAGGTGCAAACTTTAGGGTTATGACAAATATTGATGCTAATCATGATGGGATTGATGACGCTTATGAAAACGGTCTAATACCTGCAGATTTTGACAATGATAATGTTGCTAATTATTTAGATCTGGATAGTGATAATGACGGAATTTACGATCTAACAGAATCAGGAAGTAATGCTGCAGATACGAATTTAAATGGTATAATTGATGGGAATGATTTTGGAATAAACGGATTGGCAAATTCAGTGGAAACTATTCCTGAAAGCGGAAAATTGAATTATAGTATCCTGGATACCGACTCAGACGGTATTTATAATTATATGGAGCTTGACAGCGATAATGATTTGTGCTCAGATGTAATAGAGGCAGGATTCGTTGATAGTAACAATGATAATTTTCTGGGAGCTGTTTCTCCTCCAACAGTAAATTTAAAAGGTGTTGTGACAAGCGGAATCGGCTATACAAATCCGAACTTAAATTATACTATTGCCGCACCAATCATTATTGATAATCAGCCAGAAAATAAATCGATTTGTGAATTACAAAATACAACGTTTACAGTTGTTGCTGCTTCAGTTTCAGGTTATCAATGGCAGGTTTCCAGCAACAATGGTGCTAGTTGGACTGACTTGGTTAATAATGTGACATATTCGGGAGTAAATTCCTTAATGTTAACAGTATCAA
This sequence comes from Flavobacterium piscis, assembly GCF_031457575.1. Classification (GTDB taxonomy): domain Bacteria; phylum Bacteroidota; class Bacteroidia; order Flavobacteriales; family Flavobacteriaceae; genus Flavobacterium; species Flavobacterium piscis_A. The sequence continues at coordinate 23,724 of NZ_JAVDWQ010000007.1, forward strand.
ATGTTTCCAGGTCGATGAATATGTACCAATATAGAATATTTTTGAGTCGAACAGGCAATTCATGCGGATTATATTCTAATGCTGCAACATTGACAATACTAGCATTGCCAACAATCAATTCAGTAGTAACTCTGGTACAATGTGATGATGATACAGATGGGATTTCGACATTCAATCTAACACAGAAAAACAATAGCATTTCTGCGAATTCAGCCTTTGAAAGTTTTAGTTACTATACAACCAGGACAGCAGCAGAATTAAAAGATAGTTCATTATTAATTGCGAATCCACTGGCTTATACTTCTTCAGACCAAACAATTTATGTGCGTATTGAAAATGCAAATGGCTGTTTTAGTATCTCACAGCTTAATCTTGTTGTTTCTGTAACCCAAATCCCTACTAGTTTTCAAATTCCTGATTATCAGATGTGTGATGATTTTATAGATGAGATAAACAATGATAAAGACGGTATTTCGAGTTTTGATTTTAGTAATGTAACTCAGGAAATCAAAAACACACTTCCGGCTCCATCAACAAATTACACAATAAGCTATTATAAAAGCAAAGCTGATTTTTTGGCTGAAACAGATGCTTCCGGAAATTCATTAGCGATTCCAAATATTTCAGATTATCGAAATATGGAACATCCAAATAATCAAGAAATATGGGTAAGAGTAGAAAATTCCTTATCTAATGATTGTTTTGGATTTACTACTTTTAATTTAATCGTAAATCCACTTCCCAATATAAATCTAAATATTGACGGAAGCGAAAATAAAATTATCTGTAGTAATTTGCCTGAATTTTTGATTACACTTGAGGCAGGAATTAATGATGGTATACCCATAAATGATTATACTTATCAGTGGTATTTGAATGGAAATGTGATTTCAGGGGCAACAACTTTTTCTATAGAGGTTAATGCAGAAGGAACATATAGTGTTGATGTAATAAATAAAAATAATTGTTCCAGAACGAGAATTATAAAAGTTGTGGCATCAAATGTAGCTGAAATTAAAGAGATTGAAGTTAGGGATTTAAGCGATAATAATTCAGTTTTAATAAATGTTACGGGTTCCGGACAGTATGTTTACAGTCTCACGGATTCAAATGGACCTTATCAGGATTCAAATTTGTTCGAAAATATTGCTGTAGGTTTTCATACCGTTTATATCAAAGATTTGAATGAATGTGGTATCACTGAAAAAACAATTGCAGTTCTGGGAACTCCAAAATTCTTCACTCCAAACGGTGATGGTTATAATGATACCTGGAATGTTGAAGGTGTAAATGCAGATTTTTATTCTAAATCAATCATTTATATTTTTGACAGGTTTGGAAAGCTTATCAAACAAATTTCTCCTTTAAGTTCAGGCTGGGATGGGACATTTGAAGGTAATCCGTTACCTGCTGACGATTATTGGTATACTGCAAAATTTGAAGATGGGCGAGAAGCAAAAGGACATTTTAGCTTGAAAAGATAATGGTGTTTATAAATTCCAAATTCAAAAACCTAAATCCCAATTCTGCTAAATTTAGAACAAAAAAAAACCAAACTCCTGAAAATAGGAATTTGGGTTTTTATATATTGAAATTTAAAACTTATTAGAATTTGAATCTTTTTCTATCAGTTTCTGTCAAATAAATTTTTCTCAAACGAATAGATTTTGGAGTAACCTCTACATATTCATCTTTTTGAATGTATTCTAAAGCTTCCTCTAATGAGAAAATAATCGGAGGGATAATCCTTGCTTTTTCATCATTTCCAGATGAACGAACGTTAGATTGTTTTTTCTCTTTAGTTACGTTTACACACATATCATCACCACGGGAGTTTTCTCCAATTACCTGACCTTCGTAAATTTCGGCATTTGGTTCAACAAAAAACTTACCACGATCTTGCAATTTATCGATAGAATAAGGAATGGCTTTTCCTTTTTCCATAGAAATCAATGAACCTTTGTTACGTCCGGCAATTTCTCCTTTGTAAGGCTCATATCCTATAAAACGGTGTGCCATAATAGCCTCACCAGCAGTAGCAGTAAGCAATTGGTTACGCAATCCAATAATTCCACGTGATGGAATATTAAATTTTACAATCATACGTTCACCTTTAGTTTCCATACTCAGCATTTCTCCTTTACGCATAGTAACGAACTCAACCGCTCTACCCGAAAGTGTTTCTGGCAAATCGATTGTCAATTCTTCGATAGGCTCACATTTTTTACCATCAATTTCCTTGATGATAACTTGTGGTTGACCAATTTGCAATTCATAGCCTTCTCTTCTCATTGTTTCAATAAGAACAGACAAGTGAAGTACACCACGACCAAAAACCATAAACTTGTCAGCAGAATCAGTTTCACCCAATTTCATTGCTAAGTTTTTCTCTAATTCTTTTGTTAAACGGTCTCTAATATGACGAGAAGTTACAAATTTACCCTCTTTACCAAAGAAAGGAGAGTCATTAATTGTAAACAACATACTCATAGTAGGCTCGTCAATATCAATTGTTTTCAGAGCCTCAGGGTTTTCAAAATCAGCGATAGTATCTCCAATTTCAAAACCTTCAACTCCAATAATAGCACAAATATCTCCGGCAATTACTTGTTGTACTTTTTTACGGCCAAGTCCTTCAAAAGTATGAAGTTCTTTGATACGTGATTTAGTGATAGTACCATCTCTTTTTACTAGTGAAATTGGCATACCTTCATTCAAAATTCCTCTTTCCAAACGACCAATAGCAATACGGCCAGTAAATGCAGAGAAATCTAAAGAAGTAATCAACATTTGTGGTGTTCCTTCAGAAACTTTAGGAGCAGGTACATTTTCAACAACCATATCCAATAATGCTTCAACATTATCAGTTACGTTTTCCCAATGATCAGACATCCAGTTATTTTTAGCAGAACCATAAACTGTTGGAAAATCCAACTGCCATTCTTCAGCACCTAATTCAAACATTAAGTCAAAAACTTTTTCATGAACTTCTTCAGGAGTACAGTTTTCTTTATCAACTTTATTGATAACAACACAAGGCTTAAGACCTAAGTCGATCGCTTTTTGTAATACGAAACGAGTTTGTGGCATTGGACCTTCAAAAGCATCCACTAATAAACATACACCATCGGCCATGTTCAATACACGTTCTACTTCACCTCCAAAATCCGCGTGGCCTGGAGTGTCAATAATATTGATTTTTGTTCCTTTATATTGAACTGAGACATTTTTAGAAGTAATAGTAATACCTCTTTCACGCTCTAAATCGTTATTATCAAGAATTAAATCACCTGTGTTTTCGTTATCACGAAATAACTGACAGTGATACATAATTTTATCAACCAAAGTGGTTTTACCGTGATCGACGTGGGCAATAATTGCAATGTTTCTAATAGATTCCATCTGAGATTTTTAATGGGTGCAAAGGTACACTTTATTTTGACATAAAAAACCTTTTACAGATAGTTTACGTACTGCCAACCAATTAGTTTAAAAAAACAGTTTCAAGTTAGCTTTTAAAAATGTATCATTTTATTAAAATTTGCTTAAAATACTTATATTTGAGTAATGAAAAGTAAACCAAAACAAATCACACTGATTTATATTGTCATTTCGTTATTTATGGCCATTTTGTGCCATAAATTCCTTATTAACTGTGGTTTGAAAGACGGATACTATTATTTTGGTTTTGTAAAAGATATTATCTTTATTCTTTTGACCGGATTGATTTTTAATTTCGTACTAAGTAAAAATGAAAGCAGAAATGTTGCTATTTTGAAAAAAATGGAAGCTGCCAACGAAGAAATTAAAGAATCAAACGAAAAGTACGATATAGTTGCCAAAGCAACGAGTGACACTATATGGGACTGGAAAATTCAAGAAGATTACATGATTTGGAATAAAGGAATTGAAACTGTTTTTGGTTATACACATGAAGATGTGGGATTAACATCAAGTTGGTGGTTTGATAAAATTCATCCGGAGGACTCAATAAAAATGTCAGTCAGATTATATTCTTTTATTGAGCTTAAAACCCAAAATTGGCAGGATCAATATCGTTTCAGATGTGCAGATGGGACGTATAAATATGTTTTGGACAGAGGTTTTCTTTTAAAAGATGAAAACGGTAAAGGAATCAGGATGATTGGGGCTATTCAGGATATTACCAAACAAAAGGAAGAGGAACAACGTCTAAAGCTTTTAGAAACGGTAATTACACAATCAAAAGATTCAATTGTTATCACCGAAGCTAATTCAGTAGATGGTCAAATTCCAAAAATTGTTTATGTAAATCCTGCATTTTCAAAAATGTCCGGATATTCTTCTGAGGAAGTTTTAGGTAAATCACCAAATATTTTTAAAGGCCCCAAATCCAATGCTACAGAGTTAAAAAAACTTTTAAATGCAATCAAAAAAGGTGAAGAGTGCTTAATTGAAACTATAAATTACAGTAAATCGCAAAATGAATATTGGGTTCGTTTGTCTATGATACCCATTTTTAATCCAGAAGGCGATATCTCTCACTGGATTTCTATACAAAGGGATATTAGTGAAGAAAAGAAGCTGGAGACAGAAAAAGAACATTTGATACGTGAATTAACACAAAACAATAAAGACCTAAAACAATTTTCATATATTACATCGCATAATCTTAGGGCTCCTTTGTCTAATTTAATTGGCTTGTTGAATTTAATAGAAGATATTCTTATTGAGGATGCTGAACTGGAAGAAATATTAAATGGCTTTCATAAATCTACTCATTTACTAAATGAAACAATTAATGATCTAGTAAAAGTAATTATCATTAAGGACAACTCTTCGATGCAAAAAGAGAAAGTTTCACTCAATGAAGTTTTTGAAAATGTATTTAGCCAGCTATCTTTTCAAATTGAATTGCATAAGCCTATTATAAAATTAAAATTAGATAAAGTGCCTCTGCTGGAGACTAATAAAGCCTATATTGAAAGTATATTGTTGAATTTACTGACCAATTCCATTAAATACAAATCAGAAAACAGGAAGTTAAAAATAACTGTGACTGCTGAACAAATTGGTGAAAATATTCATTTAACATTTAAGGATAATGGAATCGGAATTGATTTGGAGAGGAATAAGGATAAGGTATTTGGATTATATCAAAGATTTCATAATTATCCCGACAGTAAAGGACTTGGTTTGTATTTGGTGAAGTCTCAAGTTGAATCAATGGGAGGGACTATCAGTATTGAAAGTGAAGTGAATAAGGGAACACTATTTACCTTAACGTTTAAAAATTAATTATATGCTTGAACAGATTTTATGTATTGATGATGATCCTATTACATTAATGTTATGTAAAAAAGTAATTGAAAAAGCATCATTTTCTACAGAAATAATTACAGCTCAAAATGGGGAAGAAGCTTTACGGTTTTTTAATGAACTGAAGTATAGTAAAAATAAAGCTAAAAAACCACAACTTATTTTTCTTGATTTAAATATGCCGGTTATGGGTGGCTGGGAATTTTTAGATCATTTTACCTCTGTTGATTATGAGGAATTTAATTCGATAAGCATAATTGTATTGTCTTCTACAATTAATCCGGAAGATTTAGCAAAAGCAAAGAAATATCCTGTAGTTATTGATTTTCTTTCAAAACCCATTTCAAAATCAATGCTGGAATATTTAAAAAACAAGATGGGGGTATAAATCAAAAACCTCAATTGCAAAAAGTAATTGAGGTTTTTAATTTATTTTCAATAGAGAAAATGAATAATAATTAATTAGCTTTTTTCTTCTTTATTAAAATAAACCAAGTAATAATACATTTGTTTCTCTTCATCCCAGCCTTTTTCAACAAATTTCTCGGCACTTTCCGGATTAATGAAATCCATTTTAATCTGAATATGAGTATCCAGATTAATCACATTTTTAATCGATTTTCTTGCGTCAGAAACTGCTGCGTTGGCAATTGGGAATGAGGTTATATCTTCAATACTGTATTTTTCTCCCTTATCAACTTTATAGTTTTTAAATTCCGGAATTAAATCAGGATTATCTAACACCTCATTTAAGAAATTTTGCTCTTCAAACTGATCATTTTTAGCGAAATAATTCACAGACCGGTTCATAAACATTACTTCCTCTTTTTTGTCTTCTGCCGGTAAAACTACATCTTTTGCGAAGTTTTGGCAGAATTTAAGGTATTTTTTTGTGATGAAGTTCTCATCTTCAAAAGCATCAACAGATAAAAAGTGCTCTAACCAATAACGCGCATCATATCGGTTGCTGTCAACAGTTAAAATTTTATAGCCTTCTTCTTTTTTGTAATTAAAAATTAAACACCCTTTGTCTAATTTACTAAGGTTGATTCCCTGTTGTAAAATCATTTCCAGGTTGCTGTTTTTTTCTTCAAACTGTAAAAAATCAGATTGTAATTCGCTTTTGAAAATTCCAATAGCATCAACCACATTATTGTCTATGCTTAAATTGGTTAGATATGTTACATAAACTTCCCCATTTTTAATGTGCGGATGATTAGATTGTTCGAATAAATGTGTGGTAATTTTTTTTGAAATCTCCTGTAAATTAGCCGGGTTGTCAAAAATTTCAGTAGCATATTTAAACATGTCGTTATAATCCAAATCGACTTCGTGTGCAAACTGATAATAGTTTTCCTCCTTATCTCTGAAAGGCTTAAAAAAATACTCTTTTATTAAAGGCACAATTTCATCATTCAAATTAAAAGGCTGTTCTGATAAAAAAATTGCTTCGTTTCTGCTTTTGTTTCCTACGCGGTGTATGGCAAGCGTCTCGATGTGGGTGTTGAATAAGTTGATCATGTTTTTAGTATTTTGTAGATGAAAGAGCCAAGAAGAAAGACAGCATTGAAGTCTTTATTCTTGGCTCTTGATTCTTAATTTGTTATGTCTAATTCCAATTCTCCTCAAAACCAAAATCTTCAAAGTTGTCATCGCCTTCAAGCATATCCAGATCCTCTTCGTCAAGGTCATCTTCAAATTCACTGTAGATATCATCATGCATATCAGCTTCAAAACTTTTTTCACCAGAATCTTCAGGTATTTCTCCATGAGAGAATAAAGTTTCAGGATATGGTGCTCCGGCAATTTGATCTTCAATAGCAGCCAATTCGACTAAGAATGTCCACATATTAATAAAATCATAAACATAGATTATTTTGGTGTTTTCCTTGTCTAAGATAGAAGATAGCGGATAATCACTCATAGTTCGCTGCTCTCCGGGAATATCTCCGGTATCAAAAAGTGGAATTTCATCTTCCTGATTCCAGGTTTCATCGCAAGTATAAAACGAAGCTACTTCCATTCCGTCAAAACCAAAAGCGTTGAAGATGGCATTGTGTAAGTCTTCAAGAGTATCGTCTTCAAGAATTGCAATGTCTCTAAAAATATCTTCTTCGGCGTCAAGAATTACTCTAAATTTATAAACCATAATCTTTGTATTTATTGAAAAGCCAAAGGTAAAATATAAATTATGATTTACGAATTAGGAATTACGATTTGTTGAAAAGATTTTAGTTGATAAATTTTCGGCTTGCATGTCATTTCGACGTAAGGAGAAATCACACTTGAAGCTCCGTAAGGAAAATCGCCCATCTTTGTCGAGTTACGCGTGTGATTTCTCCTTACGTCGAAATGACAAACCAAACTTATTTTCCAGTCAGTCTTTTTCTGATTTTGTGATAATGTTTATGATAGGTGCTATGACTTGGATACGTTCTGCTGGAAGTCATATTATTAAAAATTAAAGCTGTAAAAAGCAAAATTAAAACGCCAATTAATACTGGTGAGAGGACATAAATATAACCCAAATCCTTAATTTTATCTGAACCAATAATAGCAATAAGGGCTGTCGCACCACCGGGAGGATGTAAAGTTTTGGTAATCTGCATTAATATTATAGAGAGTGAAACAGCGAGCGGTGCTGCAATCCAGATAATATCAGGAGCCAGTTTGTGTACCGTAACACCAATGAGCGCAGAAACTAAATGCCCGCCAACTAAATTTCTGGGTTGCGAAAATGGACTTTGAATAATACCATAGACCAAAACACTCGACGCACCAAATGAGCCAATTAAATAAACAGCATCGTTTCCTGAAAAATGAATAGACTGAATATAAGCCAAAATTCCGATACCAACAAAAGAACCTAAAAAAGACCAAAATTGCTCTTTATAATCTATTAAAGTTTCCTTGTAAAGAATGTAACGTGTTTTGCGGTATCCTCTTTTTATTTTTTGAACAGGCATGGTTTTCTATTTTAATAAACTTGGAGAATAAGTATAAACCGTAAACGGATAAATCATTTTTGCAGTATATTTTGAAATTAGGCAAACCACCATGATAGGCAAAAATAAAGTATAATCGTTTGTTAATCCGCAAACTAAAAAGATAGCTGTAAATGGAGCATGGATGCTGGCGCTTAAAACCGCTGCCATTCCGATAATCATAAAATTAACCGGAATTACATGTACCTGAAAAAAGGTATTTAAAATAGAAGCAAGCAACAAGCCAAGAAAAGCCCCAATAAAAAGACTTGGAGCAAAAACACCACCGTCACCACCGGAAGCAAGCGTTATTGATGTTACAATTGGTTTCAAAATTAAGATTCCAATAAAGGTAAAAGCTAAAGTTACAGTTAATGGAATTTCAGATGGATTACCAAAAATTACTTTAATGGCATGATATCCTTCTCCGTACAGTTGCGGAAAAATAAAGAGTGAAATGCTCAATACAGCAGATCCTAGTATGATTTTGTAATAATGAGTTCCGATTTTTCCAAATTGGGATTTAAAAAATAATACGCAGCGGGTTAAGTAAACAGAATTCATTCCGGCCAAAATTCCTAAAAGAATAAAGTATGGTATCGCTTTTAAATGCCAGGTTGTGATAGAAACTGTAAATAAAGGTTCTTCTTTTAAGATAGAAAGTAAACCGAAGGCAATTGAAACTGCAATGATATTTGAAATAATAAAAGCCCGGGTGACTTTTCTGGAAATCACTTCAAGAGCAAATAAAATTCCGGCAATCGGGCTGCTGAACAAAGCGGTAACTCCAGCTGCAACTCCGGCACAAATTAATTCTGTTTTGTATTTACGAAATACGTTTTCTTTTTGCTGCGCTACAGAGCCAATTGTGGCTGTAGCAACAACTGTAGATACTTCGATTCCGGTTGAACCACCAAAAATAACAGTCAGTAATCCGTTTATAAAGTGAGATGGAATTTTATAAGAAGGCAGATTTTTTGATTTTGATTGTGTACTCTCAAAAACTTCTTTGATACCTTTGTTTTCTTTTTTCTTAAAAAGATATTGCCTAAGGAAATAAATAACGGATAATCCGAAAACCGGAAATAAGATATAATAAAGAGGATTTACCGTGACTTCATAAAAAAAGATTTCTTCGTAATATTCAGTAATTTTTTTAAGTGAAATTCCTAAAAAGGCAGATAAAAAACCAATTAAAATTGATACAATAACTAATTTTTGAAGAACAATAAATTGATGATTTTTTTTGATTTGCGCCGTTTTGTTCATCAGGTTTTTTAATTTTTTGAACCGTAGAGTTTTTACGATTTCACAAAATTAAAGAATCAAATTGGTTTTATATTAATATTTGCTCTACATAAAATGTTAAATTTATGAATATGATTTTTTATGTATTTGATTTATACACTGATAGCTAATCTTGCGAAGTTCTCAGTAAATAAATACTTATTTTTCATAAAACTCTATTGGCAGTAAATCCGGGTCAGCGATAAAAGTAAATCGTTTTTGTGTTGTTTCATCAATTCGGATAGGTTCTGATTCGATTTTTTTAGAATTCAAAAAAGCAATTGTTTCGTCTAAATCTGTTACTTCAAAAGCGAGATGACGTAAACCAACAGCTTCTGGATTTGACGGACGTTCAGGCGGATTGGGAAATGAAAACAATTCGACTATATAAATTCCATTCAATGCTAAATCAAGTTTGTATGACTGACGTTCTTCACGATAGATTTCCCTAATAATAGTCAGTCCTAAAACGTTGGTATAAAAAGTTTTGGATTTCTGATAGTCAGAACATAAAATAGCAATATGGTGAACTTTATTTAAGGTAAGCATTATGATTTTGATTCAGGTTCCTGATTTAATTTTCGAATTACTTTTGCCGGATTTCCAACGGCTAATGAATTGTCCGGAATATCTTTGGTAACAACAGATCCTGCTCCTATGACACATCCTTTTCCAATCGTTACACCTGGACAAATAACAGAATTTCCGCCAATCCAGCAATCATCTCCAATTGAAACAGGCAAGGCGTTTTCTAATGTTTTTCTCAATTCAGCGTCAAGGGGATGAGTTGCTGTATATATTTGCACATTCGGGGCAAAAAACACATTTGAGCCAATATTTACTGGTGCACAATCCAGAACCACACAGTTTACATTAAAATAAACGTTGTCACCACAAGTAATGTTATATCCATAATCGCAATGAAATGGGGGTTCAATATAAAAACTCTTGCCTGTATTCGCAATTAATTCTGCCAAAATTTCTTTGGCTTTTTTAGTCAGACGATATTCCGTGACATTCAGGCGATGCAATAGATTTTTTGCTTTTCGGCGCTCTTTTACTAAAACAGGATCACCCGCAATGTAATATTCACCGGAAATCATTTTTTCTTTTTCTGTTTTCATATAATGCGTTACATTTTTTTCTTGGCAATTTTTTCGTGTATTTTTAAGGTTTCTGCCAAAGCTGCGGTTGCATACCAAGGCGTTAATTCGGCTTCAAGTAAATTAGCGTTTATTGCCGGATCTGTTGCTACGAGTACTTTTGCTTCTTCAACAGTTTCTACATTAAAAATATAAATTCCTCTATAATTTCGGTCATTTTTCATGAAAGGCCCGGCTACAACCAATTTTCCTTCTTTGGCTAATTTGCTGATATTCGCCATGTGACCTTCAAATAATTTTTGGGTTTCTTCTTTTGATGCAGCTGTGTTGGTACCTGTTTTTAAAAGACAGAATACATATTTTTTCATTCCGTTCTGGTCTGCATTTAAGGATTTGGCCAGTTTTTCGTCAAATTTTGCTTCGGTTTCCTGTGAAATTCCGATAGCATTCATGAATAAAAACACGAATAATACTATTGATTTTTTCATGTGAAATGTTTTAAAGTAACTTTTTCAAAATAACAATCTGCCCCAAATGATAAACATCATGCTGAATAATTCCGTGAATATGTTCGTAATATGTATGATTATTGTTAGCGTATATTTTTTCAAAATCCGCATCATTAAAATCATCGAAAAAGGTATTCCACAATTCTTGTGATTTTGCCAGACTTTGTAGTGATTGTTCCCAGGCTGCTTCAGATGAATCTAAAACAGGTACAAAATAATTATGATCAGGAGTTGTGATTATTTCTCCCTGAACCCGTCTTAAAATATTTCTTCTCCATTGTATAAGATGGTTGACAATTTCCCAAATCGTGTTTAAATTAGGATTTGTTTTTTGGTATGCCTGCTCTGCAGTTATATCTTTTAGTGTATTTGCTAAAGTTACTTCCAGCCACGGATTTCCATTATAAATGGATTGATACAGATTTGAAATTCTTTTGCTTTCTGACATAATTAGTGGTTTTGCAATTCATAGCTAAGATACAAATTAGAAATTTACAACTCATCCTTGATTTTCTACAATTGGGTTATTTAATATTTTTTAGCTACGATTGTTAAAATACATTTGGCTCATCAAAACCAAATGTTATGAAAACCAAACTACTTTTTACGATTACATTTTTATTTCTTACTACTTTAAATTTTGCTCAAAATACCATTTCAGGAAAAGTGGTTGATCAAAAGGGAAAACCGGTTCCGGGTGCAAATATTTATATAGACGGGACTTATGATGGAGCTACAAGTTCTGAAACAGGAGAATTTTCTTTTGAAAGCACATCCACAGGTAATCAATTTTTAGTGGTGAGTTTTTTACTTTATGAAACATTCAAAAAAGAAATAGACGTTACGAATTTTAAAAACCAAACGGTTAAACTAAGAGAAAATGTCAATGCACTCGATGCCGTTGTAATTACTGCCGGAACTTTAGAATCAGGAGATAAAGCAAGAGTTTCAGTTTTAAAACCTTTAGATATTGTCACTACAGCAGGTTCTGCCGGGAATATCATTGCCGCACTGCAGACATTACCGGGAACACAAACGGTTGGTGAAGACGGACGTTTATTTGTACGCGGGGGAGAAGCCAGCGAAACACAGACTTTTGTTGACGGAATTCGTGTTGCACAGCCTTATGGGGCAACAACCAATAACTTACCGACACGAGGCCGTTTTTCTCCTTTTTTGTTTAGCGGAATTGCTTTCTCAACAGGAGGCTATTCAGCTGAATATGGTGAAGCGCTATCAAGTGTTTTATTGCTGAATACACAAGATGAACCGGATATGAATAAAACGGAAATTGCTTTAATGACAGTTGGTTTAGGTTTAGGGAATACGCAAAAATGGGAAAAAAGTTCATTAAGTGTGAATACGGCTTATATTAATCTGGCACCTTATCAGGCGGTAATTCCACAAAATGTAGATTGGAATAAACCGTATCAGTCTTTGTCAGGGGAAACCGTTTATCGTTATCATTTTACAAATGGAATCTTTAAACTGTATGCTGCTTTTGATGCTTCTAAATTTGATCTGAACCAAAAAAACATCAACTTCGAGGATAAAATAAGAACCGATCTGAACAACAATAATTTTTATATGAATGCTTCTTACAAAGGAACTTTTGGAACTGGCTGGCAATTAACTTCAGGGATGAGCTACGGATACAGTAAAAACAAAATCAAATTTAATGTAAGTGATATTGATAATGATGAAAACGCAGCTCAGTTAAAATTAAAGTTGAGAAAAAATGTCTCAGATTATTTTAAATTATCTTTTGGAGCCGATTATTTCATAACCAAATTCAATGAAAATTTTGATGATAATGATTTAATTCAATCAGCAACTGGTTACGAATCAAATATAACCGCATTTTATACTGAAGGAGATATTTTATTTTCAAAAAATCTGGCAGCAAAAGTAGGTTTCCGACTTTCCAATAATAGTTTGTTAAACGAAACGGATATTGCACCAAGAGCTTCAATTGCTTATAAAGTTTCTAAAAGAAGTCAGTTTTCTTTTGCGTATGGAGATTTTACACAGACGCCGGTGGTTGATTATATCAAATATTCAAGATTCCATCAGTTTGAAAGTGAAAAAGCAAGTCATTATATCCTGAACTACCAGTTTACAAGACCAGGGCAAACTTTTAGGGCAGAAGCATATTATAAAGATTACAGCAATCTTGTACAATACGATACGCAGGATATTCAATACAATTCGGTTTTCAATAATAATGGATCAGGTTATGCCAAAGGCTTGGATTTATTTTGGAGAGACAGCAATTTGTATAAAAATCTGGAATATTGGATATCGTATTCCTATATTGATTCAGAAAGGCAGTACAAGAATTTTCCAACTATGACGACCCCAAATTTTATTGCCAATCATAGTTTATCTATTGTAACTAAATATTTTATCACCGACTGGAAATCACAAATTGGTTTCACCAACAGTTATAGTTCAGGACGTCCTTATAATGACCCGAATCAAACGCAGTTCATGAACGGTAAAACGAAATCATACAACAGTTTAAGTTTTAACTGGGCGTATTTATTAACTACTCAAAAAATCCTTTATTTTTCAGTTTCAAATATTTTAGGAAGCCAGAATGTTTTTGGATACGATTATGCAAGAACACCAGATGCAAATGGGACTTACAATAGACAAGCCGTTATACCAACCGCAGATCGTTTTTTCTTCGTTGGTTTCTTCTGGACGATTAGTCAGAATAAAAATGAGAATCAGTTGAAGAATCTTTAGAAAAGAGGTTCACAGTAGCAGAGGTACAGAGGTTTCTTTTAGCTTTTTTAATACCTCTAAAATTCGCAGAATTTAGAGAAAAATCTTTATCCCTTTGTAACTCTGAACCTTTGAGCCTCAAGAAAAAACAATTCAGTAACCAAATTCGACAACTCAGTATCATTTAATTTTAAAACAGCTAAAACCAATATACTTTTGAAGTATAAAATAAATAAAGTTTCAATCATCAAAAAATAATAACTAAAAACAAGAAATCATGACCAAAATTATTACAGCGATTACATTATTTATCTGCAGTTTATTATCTGCCCAGACACAATTTGAACAAGGAATGGAAAAAGCTATGGGGCTTTGGAAAGAAGGGAAAAATGATGAAGCTTCGGCCATGTTCGAAAGAATTGCTTCGGCAGACAAAACAAGTTATTTGCCAAATTATTATGTAGCCTTAATCAATACTACATCAGCATTTACTGAAAAGGATAAAACGAAAATCGATTTGTTATTGGTAAAAGCGCAGGATGCTTTAGATATTGAATTAATTAAAGACCAGAACAATGCAGAATTAAATGTATTGCAGGCTTTGATTTATACAGCCTGGGTAGTGGCTGATCCTATGACCAACGGAATGAAATATTCGTCTAAAGTAATGGAAGCTTACGCAAAAGCAAAAGCAATAGACGCGAATAACCCAAGAGCCGTTTTTGGTGAAGCAGATTATCAGTTAGGCGGAGCAAAATGGACAGGAGTTGATACCAAACCTCTTTGCGTGCAGGTTGATAAAGCTATCGAACTTTTTGCTACTTTTAAACCAGAAACTGCTTTCTCTCCAAAATGGGGATTGGAAAGAGCGTTGGAAGCACAGAAAAATTGCAAAAAATAAAACCAATCTAAGCTGATTACAATGAAAGATCATAGAAATACATTTTCAGATTTAAAGAATGGAACAATAGTGTGTTTCAAGATTTCTATGATCTTTACGGTTATATTTTCAGCCTTTTTAGGTGCAGACTTAACCTTAAGAAATGTCGTAATTACGTTCTTATTAAGCTGTCTCTATTCATTTGGACTTGGTTTCGGCAACGGTTTTATCAATGTTTTTCTGGATAAAAAATGGGACTGGCTTGAACAAACCAATTTACGGGTCTATTTCGGAATTTTGGTTACTATCTTATATACCGTTCCCGCTGTTTTAGGTGTAAACTATATAGTTTTTGTATTGATACAAAATCTTCCTTTAGAAAAATTTTTCAGCGAAAGAATGATTTGGGTACATCTGTTTTATGTTATTTTATCGTTGGGAGTTTCCACTTTCATGCAGGCGAGAAGTTTTATGGTAAAATGGAAACAGGCATCAAAATTTGAAATTACACAACAAAAGATTATTGCGGGAACGGCAAATGCTAAATTCGAAAGTTTAAAAAATCAAATCGACCCGCATTTTCTTTTCAATAGCCTAAATGTATTAAGTTCCTTGATTGAAGAAAATCCTGATAATGCCCAGCGATTTACCACTTCTTTATCAAAAATTTACCGTTATGTTTTAGAACAAAAAGATAAAGAACTGGTTTCGGTTGAAGATGAATTGTCGTTCGCTAAAACGTATATGAACCTGCTGAAAATGCGTTTCGAAAATAGTTTGTTTTACGAATTACCAACAACAGAGATTAATCCGGATGCAAAAGTAGTTCCGTTGTCATTACAACTTCTACTGGAAAATACCGTAAAGCACAATGTCGTAAGCGAACAAAAGCCATTGCATATCAGAATTTTTATTGATGGGGATTATTTAGCTATCCAAAATGATTATCAAAAGAAAGAAGTCTTACAAGACAGGCAGGGAGTTGGGTTGCAAAATATTGTAAACCGTTACGGAATTGTAACCAACCGAAAAGTATTGATTGAACAAAATGAACAAACATTCACAGTTAAGATTCCGGTTTTAACAAAACAAATAACAGTTATGGAAACAAGTGCAGACTATAGCGATGAAAATAAAGCTTATTTCAGAGCTAAAAAAAGAGTAGAAGAATTAAAAGGATTTTATGGAAATGTAATTTCGTATTGCTGTGTGATTCCTTTTTTAGTTTTTATAAATTTGAGGTATTCTTCTGGATTTCAGTGGTTTTGGTTTTCGGCTTTAGGATGGGGATTTGGAGTTGTAATGCATGCTTTTAAAGTTTTTGGTTACAGCTCAGATTGGGAAGAAAGAAAAATCAGAGAGATTCTGGAAAAAGAAAACAACAAACAAACATGGAAGTAATTATGGAGCCTAATTATGCAGAAGCACAACGTTACTATCAAGCTCAAAAAAGAGTAAAAGAAATAAGGGAATTTTACGAGCATTTGACTGCTTATCTTATTTGCAACCCTATTGTAATAGTGGTAAACCTTATGACATCACCGGGTTATTTATGGTTTATATGGTGTGTATTTGGTTGGGGCTTTGCAATTGTTATGCACGGATTGAAAGTTTTTAGAATCTCACCGATTTTTAATAAAGATTGGGAAGAACGAAAGATCAAAGAGTTGATGGATAAAGAAAAAGAAAGTGTAAAGCAAATATGGAAATAATTATGCAAACAAAACTTGATAATGATCAGAAAGAGCTAGAACGAAAATTGCATAAATTAGCCAGTAAAAATGTTGCAAAACTGAAGGCTTTTTATTCACACGCTTTTATTTATATTATTGGTGTTATAATCTACATATTAAAAGAATATTTTGGGGCTCCTTTTAATTTTTTTCCAATACAATACCTTAACTGGTTTGTAATGTGTATCTGGACAACTGTATTTTTAGTATCTGCAGTAGAGTTATTCACTTACAATAACATCTTTGGAAAAGAATGGGAGAAACGCAAATTGAAAGACATCTTAGAGAAAAAAACAACAACACAAAAATGGGAGTAGTCATGGAAATAAATTATAACGAAGAGGACAGATACTATCTGGCAAAAAAGAAAGTCGAAAATATAAAAGGTTTTTATAGTAATTTAACTTCTTACATTGGTGTTAACATAGTTTTGATTTTTATCAATTTATACACGACTCCACATCATTTATGGTTTTATTGGCCATTAATTTGGTGGGGACTGGGCGTTGTTTTTCATGGGTTGAAGGTTTTTAACGTATTTCCGGTTTTAGGTAAAGGTTGGGAAGAAAGAAAGATCAGGGAGCTTATGGATAAAGAAAAAGAGAACCAAAGAAAGTGGCAATAATTTTTAAATAGGAATAAAATGGGAAACTACAGAAGACGTATGTACGAAGATTACGGACAGGAGTTTAATAATGACGAACGTTTTGAAATGGCATTCAAAAAAGTAAAAAGAATAAAAGGCTTTTACTCGCATTTGAAGGTTTATATTATTGTAAATATTATAATTATCATCTCAAATTTAAATAGGGATTTTGCTGGATTTAGATTTCAGGAGAATGATTTACTAAATTGGCATACCTATTCTACAGCATTTTATTGGGGTATAGGTTTATCAATTCACGCCTTTACAGTTTTTGGACCAGATTTATTTTTCAATGGGGATTGGGAGCAAAGAAAAATCAGGAAATACATGGATAAGGAAGCTTCGAATGGCAATAAATGGGAGTGATTTTAAATTATTATTTTTCAATTTTTTCAGTTTAGTACATGACCACATTAATTATAGAAGACGAAAAACCGGCAGCAAGATTATTGCAGCGAAAGCTGGAAAAGTTAGAGATTGGCGTAGAAACCATGTTACACTCTGTAGAAGAATCAATTCATTGGTTTGAGAACAACGAGCATCCGGATTTGATTTTTTTGGATATTCAATTATCCGATGGTTTGTCGTTTGAAATTTTTGAAAAAATTGATGTTAAAAGCGCTATCATTTTTACAACAGCGTATGATGAATATGCTTTAAAAGCATTCAAGCTAAACAGTATAGATTATCTTCTGAAACCAATTGACGAAGATGATTTAGAAGTGGCCGTTACTAAATTTAGAGCACGTTTACCAAAATCAAATTCACAGAATCAAAATCTTCAGCTTGATTTTGAACAAATCCGAAGAATGCTTTCAAATCCTTTTGAGAAGAATTATAAAAAGCGCTTTACAGTCAAAATCGGTCAGCATTTAAAAGTTATTACTACGGATGAAATTGAATGTTTCTTCAGTGAAAACAAAGGAACATACATTCATACTTTCGATAACAGAAACTATTTAATCGATTCGACATTGGAAATTCTGGAGCAGGAATTAGATATGAAGGATTTCTTTCGCGTAAGCAGAAAATTCATTGTGCCGCTTCAGGCAATCAAAGAAATTCAGGTGTATACCAATTCACGCTTAAAAGTAATTTTACCTACTTATAAAGAAGATGAGGTTATTGTAAGCCGTGAAAAAGTACAGGATTTTAAGAGTTGGCTGGGCTAGCTTTTTTAGCTTCTAATATCATATAAAACTGAATTCCAAATAGGATAGAGGCTATTACCAAATGTATCGCCTGGCTTCCAGCAGGGAAATCAAAATAAGCCATAGCCAATCCGGTTATAATCTCAAATCCAATTAAAATAAGTACCCAGTTTATTTTTGAAAAGCCTAAGCCCAGTTTTGTATTTCTAACATACAAATAGACATTTACAAGTAAGACCAATATTGAAAACGAGCGGTGAACGTAAAAAGTAACCGAGGGATTTTGTAACCAGAGAATGCTTTCAGTTAAGCCGTTTTTCACTTGCTCATCTACAAATTGACGAACTTGTGTGCCTATTGCAATCTGAATTAAAGTTAGTAAAAGTGAAAATAACAGTACATTTTTAAAGTTTGTATTGTATCGCACGGCAGCTAATCTTGGTCTCGCTAATTGAATGATATACAAAATTACGGCAACAATCACCAAAGCCATAACCATGTGAACCGAGATCTTTATTGGATTCAATACAGAATAAACGACTTTTGCTCCTAACCATGCCTGAAAGCCCATCATAAATACAACCAGCCACGAAAGGAGTGTGATTTTTTTGTTTTCTTTCCAAAATTTGAATGAAGCAATTGCCATAATAAAACAAGCTATTCCTGCTAAAGCACCGAACAATCTGTTGATATATTCAATCCACGTATGTAACGGATTAAAAATCGCATAATCGTGTTTGGTGTATTTTTTCCAATAAGAAGCATCAAAAGAAGTTTGGGTTGTAAAATTATCTTTGGCAACCAAAAGTGTTTCATCTTTAATAATTACCTGACCTTTCTCGAAAACACGATTTGGCGACCAGGTCAATTCTTTTAAATCGGTTGGCGGAATATAATATCCAAAACATTTTGGCCAGTCCGGACATCCCATTCCGGAACCTGTCATACGAACCAAAGCACCTGCAACGATTACTAAATAAACTAAAACTAAGGCTGTTTTTGCGATTGTAGGGAAATGTTTTTTCATTCTTTTTAGAGTGACTAAGATTCTATGTTGCTGAGGTTCTATGTTTTATTTTATTGGAAAATTATTGGGATTCTGTCGAGTGTCCCAGATGTCAAGAACAATTATTTCGTTTGGAGTTATTTTATAAATTATTTCAAAATGACTAACAATTTTAAGGCGGATATTAAAATTATCTGATTCAATTGAGCTTTCAGGAAATTTCAAAACTTGGTTTAAAGCTTCCTGAAATAAAACGTTTAATTTTCTACTGTAAGCTGTTGATTTATTTCTTTGATTCCAATACAAAAAAATAGTGTATTTTGACTCTTTTGCAAACGTAGTCCAGACTATTCTTCTTGTTCTTTGAACCATTTTTCTAATTCGATTTGAGCTTCTTCATTAGAGATGTATTCTCCGTTTTCGTATTCTCTTAGAGCCTGATCTATTTTTTTTTGTTCTGAAGTAGTAAAAATTCGGATGTTTGAATTCTCTAAATTTTCATATTTTAGAGCAGGTTCATTTACTGAAGATGAATTTTCTTCGGATATCAAATAATTATTTTCTTCCAATAAAGATTTTATTTTTAACAACAAATCACTATCGTCAGTTTTTATTATTTTTCGTATTAAATAAAGTTTTAATTCGGAAGCTGTCATAACTCATAAATTTTTATAAAATTAGAATAAAATCTTTTACAATTTTTTAAAACCTAAGCTTAAACTTTTTTAAGTCCTAATTTCTCAGCACGCTTTAATATAAATTCATAAGCTGCATTGTATTCATTAGGAATATCACCTTCTAAAATGGCTTCTTTTACGGCTTCTTTCAATACCCCGATTTCACGAGAAGGTTTCAAATCGAACATCTCCATGATTTCTTCACCAGAAATAGGCGGCTGAAATTTACGAACATGATCGCGTTCTTCCACTTCAACAA
The DNA here is from genome assembly GCF_031457575.1 of Flavobacterium piscis. Lineage (GTDB taxonomy): Bacteria > Bacteroidota > Bacteroidia > Flavobacteriales > Flavobacteriaceae > Flavobacterium > Flavobacterium piscis_A. Next base: position 43,987 of record NZ_JAVDWQ010000007.1, read on the forward strand.
TTTTCTTGCGGACGATTTCAAAGTTTTTATGGTATTTTTTAAACTTCGACGGATTCTTGGTTGTTATATCGGCTTCGCACAAAGTCATTAAATTTTCGACATCTTCACCTGCATCAAATACCAAACGACGAACAGCACTATCGGTTACAAGATCCTGCGCCAAAACAATAGGACGGGAACTCATAATCACCATTTTTTGCACAAATTTCATTTTGTGATTTAATGGCATGTGCAGGCGTTCAAAGATTTTTTTAGCCATTTTTCCGCCAAGAAATTCATGCCCATGAAACGTCCACCCTTGTTTTTTATTGAAACGTTTTGTAGGTGCTTTTCCAATATCATGCAATAAAGCAGACCAGCGTAACCAGACATCATCGGTATTCGGACAAATATTATCAACCACTTCCAATGTGTGATAAAAGTTGTTTTTATGGGTATGACCTTCAATTTCTTCCACCTGGTTCAAAGCTGTTAATTCAGGTAAAATGATATCTAAAAGTCCGGTTTGGTATAAAAGTAAAAATCCGATCGAAGGTTTGTCTGTAGAAAGAATTTTGTTTAATTCATCAACAATGCGTTCTCCTGATATGATTTTAATTCTCTCTGCATTTTTGGTAATCGCGTCAAGAGATTTTTTTTCGATTTCAAAACCTAATTGGTTTGCAAAACGAATGGCACGAAGCATTCGTAAAGGATCGTCAGAATAGGTGATGCTCGGATCTAGAGGTGTTTTAATCGTTTTATTTTCAAGATCAGCCAATCCGTCAAAAGGATCAGAAAGCTCTCCAAAAGTTTTTTCGTTTAAAGATAAAGCCAATGCATTGATGGTAAAATCACGACGGTTTTGATCATCTTCTAAAGTTCCGTTTTCAATAAGAGGATTTCTGCTGTCAAAATTATAAGATTCTTTTCGGGCACCAACAAATTCAATGTCAGTGTCTTCGAAGCGTAACATGGCGGTTCCGTACGTTTTAAAAACCTGTACTTTAGGTTTTTTTGGAAGCAATTCAGAAACTTTCAGGGCCAATTCGATTCCACTGCCAACGGCAACCACATCAATATCTTTTTTAGAACCACGGTTTAAAAGCAAATCGCGAACAAATCCGCCAATGACATAACTGTCAACGTTGAGTTCCTGAGATGCCTGCGAAATAATTCCGAAGATTTTATGTTGTAAAGCTGTTTTATAGTTTGTTTGTATAGCCACGAATTCACAAATTTTTTAAATAATCATTTCTATTCTTGAAGAGATCGAAACGTGTGCAAATTTACAACATAGAAAATGCCTTTTATAATCTATTGTTCACTTTTTTGAACAAATTGATAGTTTATAGTATTGAAATTTATCGAAATAAAAAAAGTTGCCACGAATTTCACGAATTTGTACTAATTTTTTTGAAATTAATTTGTACGGTTTGTGATAATTCGTGTAATTCGTGGCGAAAAACATTTATAACACTATCGAATAAATCAATTCATATCGCTTATTTTTATAATTTCAATTTGTATTTTTGAATCATACAAAAACGTACAAATGAAAATTGTTATCTCGCCAGCGAAGTCGCTGAACTTCGAAAAAGAATTGCCAACTACACAGTATACTGAACCTTCATTTTTAAAAGAAGCACGTCAGGTTCATAAAATATTAAAAACTAAAAAGCCAGCTGAATTATCAGAATTAATGTCGATTTCAGATAAATTATCAGATTTAAACTGGGAACGTAATCAAAAATGGAAAACGCCTTTTTCTCCTGAAAATGCGCGTCCGGCTGTTTATACTTTTGATGGTGATGTTTATACTGGTTTGGATGCTTATACAATTCCTTTGGAAAAATTAGAAGTTCTACAAGATAAACTTAGAATCTTATCAGGACTTTACGGTGTTTTAAAACCATTGGATTTAATGCAGGCCTATCGTTTAGAAATGGGAACTAAATTGCCTGTTGGGGATTATAAAAATCTCCACGAATTTTGGAAGCCAACCGTCACAAAAGCCTTAAATAAAGAATTGAAAAAAGGCGAATTATTTGTGAATCTGGCCAGCAATGAATATTTCTCTGCAGTTGATGTAAAAGCCTTAAAAGTTCCGGTAATCACGCCTGATTTTAAAGATTACAAAGACGGAAAATTAAAAATGATCAGTTTCTTCGCGAAAAAGGCGAGGGGAATGATGGTGCGTTATATTATCGATACAAATGCTGAAACAATAGATGATTTGAAAGGTTTCAATTACGATGGATATCAATTTGATGCCAATCTTTCCAAAGGAAATCATTTGGTTTTTACGAGGTAACTTATAAGGGACTAAGGTTCAGAAGTTCAAAGTAACAAAGGTTCAGAGGTTTTTATTTCAAGCAGTTGAATAGCCTCCTGCTTTAGCTGGAGAAACAAGTAGTTTGTTAGAAGGCTTTAGCCAAATTTTGAGATAGATTAATCACAATACACAAAACGCCGAATTCTAAATTTAAAATTCGGCGTTTTGTGTATTATAAATCAATTATTATTAATGCATTGCATCAGCAGGATTAATCTTGTTTTTACCTCTTTTGATAAAGAAGATAATGGGAATACAACATAAGAACATAATTCCGAGATACATAAAAATATCTATGTAAGCCATTACAGTACTCTGTTTTAAAACAGCATAGTCTATGGCCTGATATGCTTTTTTAAGCGCAACTTCAGCACTATATCCTTTTGACATAAAAGCTTTCTGCATTCCTAAAAGACGCTGCTGTACTTCATATTTGGCAGGATCTAAATTTGTCAATAAATTTACCCGGTGTTCCTGACTGAAACGTGTGATAAAAGTGGTGATAATGGCAATACCAAATGACCCTCCTAATTGTCTCATCATTCCGGTAAAAGCAGCACCTTCCCCAATGTGTTTTCCTTTTAAGGTCGAAAGCGAAAGTGTCGTAATAGGCACAAAAAGCAAACCTAAACCCACTCCTCTTAAAATCAAAGGCCAGAACATATGTTCTACACCTGTATCAGGTGTCATACGTGTCTGCATCATAAAGGTGAAAAAGAAAAAAACTAAAAATCCAACTCCCACCATATAAGCTTGCGGAACACCTTTCTGTATCATGTTTCCCACAAAAGGCATCATTATAGCTGTAGTAATAGAACCTGGAATAAGTAATAATCCGGCATCCATTGCGGTCCAGCCTAAAATAGACTGTGTATAAATCGGAATAATTAATGTAGAGCCATATAAACCAAAACCAAGAATAAAACACATTATGGTACCTATCCTAAGATTCCCGTCTTTTAAAACGCTTAAATTTACAATCGGGTGTTTGTAAGTAAGTTCTCTCCAGATAAATAATACTAAACCAAGAACTGATACAACACTTAAAGTTACAATAAGCGAATCGTTAAACCAGTCGTCCTGTTGTCCATGTTCTAATACGAATTGCAATGATCCAATAAAAGCGGTTAATAGTATAATTCCCCACCAGTCAACCTGATTGGCTTTTAATTTCTCTCCATATTTTGGACTTCTTACGAATGTAATTGCCAAGATAGTAGCAATAATTCCCAGTGGAATATTAATGTAAAATATGTAAGGCCAGGAATAGGTATCTACCAAATATCCTCCCAATGGAGGCCCTAAAGTTGGTCCCACAATTACACCCATTCCGTAAATGGCCTGTGCCATACCTCGTTTTGCGACCGGATAACTTTCAGTAATAATAGTTTGTGCTGTTACTAAAAGGGCACCTCCGCCCATACCCTGTACGAACCTGAAAGCGACCAATTCCCAAATATTAGTGGCGTTACCGCACAAAAAGGAACAAACCGTAAATATTATGATAGAAGCCACAAAATAATTACGTCTTCCAAATTGCTGCGACAGCCAGCTGGTCATTGGTATTACAATAACATTTGCAATTGCATATGCCGTAATTACCCACGCTACATCATTTAGGGTAGCGCCAAGGCTGCCTCGCATATGTGTTAGCGCTACATTTACAATGGTGGTATCTACGATTTCCAGCAAGGCGCAAAGCACTGCAGTAATCGTAATAATGACACGCCTGTAACCGTATTCAACTAAATCGTCTTCTCCTTGTACTGCTGTCATTTTATTTTAAATGTACGTCTACATCAACATTCATTCCTGGTCTCAATAATTTTATTTTCTCAGGGTCGTTGGTGGTGTCTAAACTAATTTTTACCGGCAATCTCTGAATTGTTTTTACGAAGTTACCTGTTGCATTATCAGGTGGCAGCAATGAAAAACGAGAACCAGTGGCCGGAGAGAATGAGGTTAGCGTTCCCTTAAATTCATAATCAGGATAGGCATCAACTTTCAGGCTTACTTTTTGGCCCACAATCATTTTGTTTAATTGTGTTTCTTTAAAATTTGCCACAACCCAGGCTTCATTATTGTTGATGATATAAAATAAAGACTGTCCCGGCTGTACCAATTGCCCCGGCTGAATGTCAACTTTAGAAACCTGACCGTCAATAGCAGCTGTAACAATCGTATAGGTAAGATTAAGTTTTGCCACTTCTAACATGGTTTTTGCTCTTTTGATGTTGGCTGCAGCTACTTCAGTTTGTTTGTCTGAAGCCCTTGATTTAGATTCAATAACTGATTTCTGATAAGAACTTGCTCTTTGTTGTTGCTCTAAAATGCGAACCTGATTTTCAGCTTCATCTTTAGACGCCAAAGCTTTTTCGTATTGTTGCTTTGTAATTGTATGGCTTTTGTATAAATTGCTGTAACGATTATAATCGCTGGTAATTTGTTTCAATCTGATTTTAGCACTTTCGATAGATCCGCTTGCCGATTTAACATTCGCATCAGATACGGAGATACTGGCATACGCACTTCCAATATCAGCTTTTGCAGCTTCATATTGACCTTCGGCACCTAATAGGGTAGCGGTTGCTTCATCAATTTTTAATTGGTAATCTCTTTTGTCGATTGTAAATAAAGTATCTCCCTTTTTTACAAAGTCATTATCTTTCACATACACTTTACTAATATACCCTGATACTCTCGGAATAATTGGGTTCATTTTTTTCTCTATCTGGGCATCATCAGTTTCTTCGTGATTTAATGAATGTATATATTTTGATATTCCGTATGTTCCGCCAGCCAAAACTAAAACGATTATTATAATGATGAATCTGGTATTTGTTTTTTTCTTTTCCATGAGAGCTGTCGATTATATTTTAGAAAGATTGAAAGATTGTGATAATTGTCCTGAGACTGATAGTAGTTCGTAATATTTTTGAATAATATTCGCTTTTGAAACTGCTTTGTTAATTTGTGTACTAAGCTGTTCTACATCCGCTTCTAGTAAATCATTAGTATCAGCTAAATCGTTATCATATTTGTCTTTTACCAGTCTAAAATTTTCTGTAGCCTGTTCGACTGCTTCTTCATAAACAACGCTTTGGTTGATGGCCAAATGATAATCTTCGATAGCTTTTTGAACTTCTATTTTTATATGATCTGTTAAGATGGCTTCTGAAGTTTTTGCTTCCAGGGATTTACTTTCTGCTGCCTTAACAGAAGCACTGTTTTTTAGAATTCCTGACAGGTCATAAGATAATCCAATTCCAAAATTCATTGCATATTTTACTGTAATAATATCTTTTAGGTCTAAAGCAGTATAACCTCCCAATAAGGCAATCGAAGGGTAATATCCTGATTTCGCTATTTTTATATTCGCCTCACTTGCCTTGCCCTGAAGCCGAATCGCTTCCAGATCTTTTCTGTTTTCTAATGCCATCTGATCTGACATTGGGGCATTGTCTGTTTTTAATGCAAAAAAATCATTTTCGTTAACGACTAATTTTGTCCCTGCTGGTAATTTTAGCAGCGTAGTTAAATAATAGTTCAGGATATTTACATTTTTATTTGCCTCATCAATAGATAACTGTATTCTGGAAACTAATAATTGTGATTTCAATAAATCATTTCTCGGGATAATCCCGTTTTTTTCTAACTCGATAAAATCCGTAACCCGCTGTTTTGCTTGTTTTTGATTTTCATTAAGTAATTCAATTGTTTTCTGGGCTTTGTATAAGTCTGCATAATAATTGATTACCCTCATGGCCACATCTTCTTTTGTCTTAGCAGAGTTGGCACTTTCTGCCTGATACAGGTTATCATATAATTTAATGTTATTCTGAATTTTGAAACCTGAAAAAATCGGTAAGCTCAGACTTGCCTGCCCAAACATCATCTGCTCTGGTGTGGGCATAGGTTCAGAACTGGCCTCATCATTAATATGAATATCTACAGATGCTTTTGTCAATCGCTGATATTGCCCGGAAATTTTAAAATCAGGATACTGATTATTTTTGACTGACTGTAATTCATATTTCTTAGAGTTTACCTTAGTATCGGCAAGTGTAACTTCGTTGCTTTTTGTCCAGGCCAGTTTAACGGCTTCGTCTAGGGTCAAACTTGTTTTTTCTTGTGCTTCTATTGATGAAATTCCGATGAAGAAAATCCCAAAGAAGATAAATTGATTAATTTTCATAAACAAGTAATGCTTTTATAGTTTGTTGAATGTGCTTTGTAAGACTGGTTTTTATATACTCGTTGTAGAGTGCTTCAGTATTTAAATGCAGTAGGTCCTGAAAAAACGTTTTGTTCATGTGAAAGTGAAAAAAAGTGCCTAATATAGTGGGCGTTATAAGCGGAATAATAACATCTTTCCTGAAAACCCCCTTTGACTGACCTTCCTGAATAATACTTTCAAGCGATTTTAAATTCCCTTTTTTTAGCTCTGTAAATGCTTTTAAAGTTTGCTCCTTTTTTTTAGAAGTGAATTCAAAATGCAAAATCCTGAAAATGCCTTTATTAGAATTGATCCTGTTAATGTAGATTTCAATTAATTTATTGACTTTATCCAAAGGATCCAGACTTTCCTGCAACAAATTTTCGAGTTGTAATTTTAAATCAGATGTTTTGTAAAGAATCAGGGCTTCAAGCAATCTTTCTTTTGAACCAAAATAATACGAAACCATGGCAATATTAATTTTTGCATGTTTTGAGATATCCCGTATTGATGTTCCTTCAAATCCTTTTTCAGAAAAAAGCTTTTCAGCCACTTCAAGAATCTGAATCTTTTTTTCGTTTAATTCGATGTTTGACATGGTAGTGTTTCTAATCGGACACAAAATTAAACAAGTGTTTAAATTAAACACTTGTTTAATTTTTGTTTAACATAATATTAACAAAAAGTCATGTAGTGGTTTATTATATAGTTCTAATTAGAACGGGAATTATTCTTCTAAATATAAGTTTTTTGGGGTTTTGTCTGGTGTCAAAAATATTAGAGACAAACACTATTTGTTTGTCTCCATCAATCCAATAAGTAATTTTATAATTCTTAAAAACCAGATATCTGAAATCCTGAATTCTTTCAGATAAAAGTTCTTCTTTTTGACCACCGTAAGCATTGAATTCTAAAGTAAATGAAACAAAACATCAATTATTCCATTTACCAAAGTTTGAGCAACTTTAATTCCAGCTTTAAATTTGTAATATTCAAAAATATCATCGAGTTTATCTTCAGCTAATTGTGTCCAATAAACTGTTAATCCTATTTTTGAATTTTAGATTTTAAATCTTTTGCAGATATAATTCGGCCATTCTTAGCATCATCTATGGACTGATCAGTTTCTTTATTAAATTGATCAATACTCATTGATTTCATTTCCTGGTCAATTAATTCAACTTTTTGTTTATGAAGTAAATTTTCAAGATGAATTACAATTTCCTCACTTTGGAGTCTTAGAAATTCCTGAACGAATGATATTTTGCGGGCTTCTAAATCCATGATAATTGATTTTATTCAAATGTACAAATATTTCTAAAAGTTGAATTAACAAATCTCCCCAACAAACTCCTTAATTTTTCCTGAACCGCTTTCAGTTAGATGTTTAATAAAAGCACTTCCAATAATGGCACCTTTTGCAAATTTCGTTGCCTGATTAAATGTTTCTTTATTCGAAATTCCGAAACCAATGATTTGTGGATTTTTCAGGTTCATTTTTGAAATCCTTTCGAAATAACTTTCCTGAACATTGCCAAAACCGGATTGAGAACCCGTAACGCTTGCAGAACTGACCATATAAATAAATCCGTTTGAAACACTGTCGATAAAACGAATACGCTCATCTGAAGTTTGAGGCGTGATCAAAAACACATTGATTAATCCGTATTTTTCAAAAATAGCTTTGTATTGGTCGGCGTAAACATCAACTGGTAAATCCGGAATAATTAATCCGTCAATTCCAATTTCGGCACATTTTTTACAAAATTCTTCGACTCCGTATTGTAACATCGGATTGAAATATCCCATAATAATCAATGGAATACTCACACTTTCGCGAATAGTACTCAGCTGGTTAAAAAGAATTTGGGTCGTCATTCCGTTGTGAAGCGCCTGAGTAGAACTCGCCTGAATGGTTGGCCCGTCTGCCAAAGGATCGCTGAAAGGCAAACCAATTTCGATTAAGTCAACGCCATTTTTTTCTAAATCCTGAATGATCTGTACAGTATCATTTAAGTTAGGATATCCAGCCGAGAAATAAATTGAAAGGATTTTTTTATCTTCTTGTAATTTTTGAGTTATTCTGTTCATTGTTTTTATTTTTTATCCTGACAGGTTTTTAAACCTGTTAGGTATGTTAAGTTTTGTTTGCCACAAATTAAAAGATTTTTATAGTTTTTTATTTTAATAGATCTTTGTGAATCTGTGCAGTCTCGGGTATTATTTTTCTTTAAATTTTCACAAGCGTACCAGTCCAATTATCATTTTGATTTTCCACAAGCAACAACCCAGAATCTGAATCATTCATATGAGCAATAAGTTCTCCTTTGTTATTCCAGAAAGCACTTTTTCCGCCGGAAGGATATCCCCAGGATTCCCCGCTGAAATTAGACATTAAAACATTCATTTTATGTTTTTGAGCATAATTTTCTAAATCCCGGTAAGCATTCGGTATTCCGTTTGGTGAAAAGAAAATACTGGCAATATAAATATCGGTTTCTCTTTTACAGGCATTTTCAGGATGCAGCGGATTGTCAATATCAGCACAAATAGCAAATGAAACTTTCTGATTTTCGATTGTAATTATTGGATTATAATCGAATGAAGATTGAAAAAAAGCATCTTCCCCTTCATGTAAAAATTGTTTGGTATAGATAGTAACCGAATTATCCGGAAAAATAATAAACTCACCAATAAACAATTCCGATTCAATTTGAATTGGGGCACCTGCAATAATGGTTATATTATGGTCAACAGCTAATTCTCTTAAATGATTTATTCTGGAATCATCCTTTGAAAAGGCTAATTGTGCTGCATTTTCTCTTTCGTAACCCGTGATTGATAATTCAGGAAATGCAATTAAATCAGCTCCTTTTTGCGCAGCGATTTCTATAAGACGATAATGGTCCTTTAAATTAGAATCTATATCTCCTCTTTTAGGCTTTGTTTGTGCAGTTGCTAAAATCATTTTTTATTTCTATACTATTAATTATTGATGAAGATCTTTGGAAATCAGTTCCATTATTTATATTCAAGATTATTAACTTTCAACATAAATCCAGGCAGTTGTGCCAGATTTCATTGTTACTTCAACCCTTTTGTATGCATTAGATTCGAATAAATCTGCTTTTGCCAGATCTTTACCCGTAACAGTAAAAACAATTCCGTCTATTGCATCCGAAGGATTTTCGCTTGGTGTTGCCACAAAATAATCTTCCATTCCAAATTCTTCTTCTATTTGAAGATCTTTTATTTTATAACCTGTGAGCTGATCTGGTGTTCCAGTCAATAGCTTATTAAAAACCTGCATCTGAATCTCTTTTGATCGTAAGGTTCCGTAAGAGAATATCTTTTCCATAAATACTGTTTTTTTCTCGTTGTTCATTTGCGTTAGGGATGGGAGCGATATCCTTTTTTGTAGCTTTTTCTGTCACGAAAAAGATTTAGCGGACAGCTCTCCCGATGGCTATCGGGATTAGGGAACGCCCAGATTATTCTTAAATTATAATTTAAAATGTTTGATATAATTATCTAAATCCTTGTCACCACGACCGGAAAGACTGATGACCACAATATCAGTGGGCTTGAATTTCTTCTGATCTAAAACCGCAAAGGCATGCGCACTCTCGATCGCCGGAATAATGCCTTCTAATTTCGTAAGCTGAAGACCTGCATTCATCGCATCATCATCGGTTACAGAGAAGAATTCACCACGGCCTGTTTGCGCCAAATGCGCGTGCATTGGACCAACTCCGGGGTAATCCAATCCTGCAGAAATAGAATACGGTTCTGTAATTTGTCCGTCCAAAGTTTGCATCAAAAGGGTTTTACAGCCGTGAATAACGCCCACTTTCCCTAATTTGCTGGTAGCAGCACTAAAACCGCTGTCGACACCTTTTCCTGCAGCTTCTACAGCTATAATACCAACTTCAGGCTCGTGTAAAAAGTGATAATAGGTTCCGGCAGCGTTACTTCCTCCACCAATACAAGCAACCACATAATCAGGGTTTTCACGTCCTTCTTTTTCTTTTAGCTGCCATTTTATTTCTTCGGAAATCACGCTTTGAAAACGCGTCACCATATCCGGATATGGATGAGGTCCAATTGCCGAACCGATAATATAATGGGTGTCAACCGGGTTGTTAATCCAGTCACGAATGGCTTCGTTTGTAGCGTCTTTTAAAGTTCTGGAACCTGAAAGAGCTGGACGAACTTCAGCACCTAACATTTTCATACGTGCCACATTGGGTGCCTGACGAGCAATGTCGATTTCGCCCATGTAAACGATACATTCCATTCCCATTAAAGCACAAACAGTAGCCGTTGCCACACCATGCTGACCCGCGCCTGTTTCGGCAATAATTCGTTTTTTGCCTAAACGTTTTGCGACTAATATTTGCCCAATCGTATTGTTGACTTTGTGAGCGCCTGTATGGTTTAGGTCTTCTCTTTTTAGATAGACTTTTGTATTGTATTTTTCAGACAAACGTTTTGCAAAATAAAGAGGGCTAGGGCGTCCAACGTAATCTTTTAGCAATTGGTCGAACTCTGCCTTGAAATCAGGTTCAGCTGTAATTTGTAAATAATTCTGGCGTAATTCTTCTACATTTGGATAGAGCATTTCGGGAATATAAGCTCCTCCAAATTCTCCGTAATATCCTTTTTCGTTGACGTTGTATGACATAATTTATTTTATTTTTTTGTTTTCGCGTAGGGACAATTCGGGAATTGTCCGTACAAGATTGATATTTTTTAATCCGGGTTCAATTTCAAATCTGCTGTTTACGTCGATGGCATAAATAGGCAATTTGAGATTTTTTATGGTTGGAATTTCTTCGATTCCGATTCCGCCACTTAGGAAAAATGGCTTTTCAGATTTGTATTTTTCTAATATTTTCCAGTCAAAAGTGGTTCCGTTGCCGCCTGGTAGTTTTCCTTTTGTGTCAAACAAAAAGTAATCGCAGACATTTTCAAAAGGTTTCAGAACATCAAAATCAAAATCATCTCCAACTGAAAATACTTTTATGACTTCGATTTTAGTATTAATTTTGTTTCTCAAATCCTGACAAAATTCCACAGACTCTTTTCCGTGTAACTGAACTGCCTGTAAATTATATTTGTTGATTTTCGCAACTATATTCTCTACAGATTCATTTACAAAAACACCAACTTTTTTAATAGTGTCTGGCAAATTAGGAATTTCACCATCAAAAAACCGAGCTGATTTTTCCCAGAAAATAAATCCCATATAATCGGGCAGGAGCGCTCCCACTTCGAGAATATTGTCAGGATATTTCATTCCGCAGATTTTGATTTTCATTTTGTTGTCTTTTTAACCGCAAAGTTTGCAAAGATTTTTTATTTCGTTAATGTCTAAAAAACGCAAAGTTCGCAAAGTTTTTTTTGCCACGAATTGCACAAATTTTCTCAAATTAATTCGTGCTGATTCGTGAAATTGCTTCGCCAATTCGCTATCGCTCGGGTCGTGGCAACTTTTAAATATTTAATTTGCTTATAAATTCTGTTGCAGCTTTTCCGGCGTTATCGGTTTTCATGAAGTTTTCTCCAATTAGGAAACCATTGTAACCGTAAGGTCGTAATTCTGAAATGGCTTCGATTGATGAGATTCCGCTTTCTGAAACTTTTACAAACTCATCCGGGATTTGTGATGCCAGTTGCTTGCTGAAATCCAGGCTTACTTCAAAAGTTTTTAGGTTTCTGTTGTTTACTCCAATCATGTCTAAACTGGGCATAATCGATTTTTCCAATTCTTCCTGATTGTGCACTTCCAGTAAAACTTCCAGACCTAATTTCTTCGCAAATTCAGATAATGATTTGATTTCTTCACGGGTTAAAACCGCAGCGATCAGTAGAATCAAGTCGGCTCCAAAGGCTTTTGCTTCCAGAATTTGGTATTCGTCTACAATAAATTCTTTTCGCAAAAGCGGAATATTCACACTCGCCCTTGCTAAAAGTAAATCGTCTAATGAACCTCCAAAATATTTTCCGTCGGTTAAAACTGAAATTCCGCAAGCTCCGGCATTTTCATATCCTTTAACGACTTCTTCAACTGTAAAATTGTGATTTATAACCGATTTTGACGGTGAACGACGTTTGTGTTCTGCTATAATTCCTGTTGTACTTGTTTTTAATTTTTGGCTTAAAGAAATTGTTTCTCTTCCAAAAAACACTGAGCTTTCCAATTGTGAAACCGGAATGATTGATTTTTTAAGCACAACTTCTCGTTGTTTGTCAAATATGATTTTATCTAGTATATTCATTTTAATATTATTGTTAAAGCTTTTTAGTGTTTTGAAAGATGTTATATAGTCTTATTATTTGCTACAGATGCTTTAATAGCTTCAAATTCTTTCGAGATAATTTTTTTTACAATAGTTTTAATTTCTTCGTCTGTAAGTAATTCGGAATATAATTTTTTTGTAAAATTATTATCATCATTTTTTCCATGATCATTGATAATATAATTGTATTCATTAAAACCAATGTGTATATAAGAGTAAGTACTAAATGTATTTAATCCGTCATTTTTAAAACCACTGTAATATACTTTAAGCTCAATCGAATTAATCGCTTCAATTGGTTTTAATTCTAATTCATTTAATTCTTCTTTTGAAAGTTTCGAACGATTGATTATATCGACGAACAATTCGTCAAAATATTCAAGTTGAATTGAATTTAAGAGTTTAGAATTAATTTGATTGGTAATCTGTTTTCTTGTAAACAAATCATCAAAAGAGGATATTTGTTTCAAAAAAGCTGTAAATAATTTTTTTAATGTTCGTTGATAAATCTCTGCAATTGCATAATTGGATCGTAGAAAAACTTCATCTTTTTTAGCTAATTGCTTCTTCCATATAGAAATTTCTTTTTGCAAATCGTCTTCTTCTTCAATGTCAATATCCTGAATTGCATTTAAAACCAATTGCTCAGAACGTTGTATTAATCCTGCGCAATATTCAAAAAACAATTCTTTAGAACCTCCATATCCTTGAATATCGCTTATGTAGTTGTAATAAATGGCACGATCTTTTTCATTGATCCAAAACGGATTATAGCCTAAAGAGATAAGGATCAGATTTGTTAGAATTCTGGCTGTTCTGCCATTGCCATCATAAAAAGGATGAATTTCTAAATATTCCAAATGAAATTCCATCGCAACATCTATAGGATGCGGTGCATTTTTTTTATTTCCTTTAATAGCATCAATGGAGGCATTGGTTTTATCTAAAAGTTTATGAATTCTATTGGGTACTTCTTCTGGAGTAACAAATAAATATTTTTCTCCTTTAGAATTGATGATTTCGTTAGCTTGCTCTTTCCATTGTCCAATTTTGTTTTGAAATTCTGGATTTTCTTCATGCATAATGCCAGAATGGATTTCTTTAATCCTTTTTTCGGAAAGTCTTAATTCGCCTTTACCAATTTTTAAGATTTCAGTAATCACTTTATCATGACCCTGCATTTCAAAAATGTCTTTTAAGGGTTTATCATTAACCGTAACATTTCCTACCATCACGCTACGTGTCTCTTCGATGGTAAGTGTATTGCCCTCCATACTATTGGAATTATAATTCCATTCTAGCCTGAATTTATAATTAATTTTCTTTTTTTGTTCAATAGTCAGTTCTCCAAAAGCAGCAACCTGTGATTTTATAGAATCAATTGTAGCTTTTTTGTTTTCGTAGCTCATAATTTCATTTTTTAGCTGGATAAAGAAATTAATTTATTCAAAGCTACTAATCCTTTTCCGGATAATAAACTTTCTTTTGCTAATTCAAATCCTTCCAATGGTGAACATTTTGTTACTGTTGAAATTGCCATTGCAGCATTGGCCAAAACCACATTATTCTGTGCTTCAGTACCTTTTCCTGAAATAATGCTGGTGAATATTTCTGCTGACTCTTCGATGGTTTTTCCGCCTTCGATTTCACTTTGTGATAAAAGGCGCACACCAAAATCATCAGGGTTTAGCATTCCCTCCATGTGATTTGAAATCGTTTTGGTTGGACCCGTTAAAGAAATTTCATCATAACCGTCAAGTGAATGTAAAATTGTAAAATTTACATTGGTACTTTGGTATAAATAAGCATAAATTCTAGCCAGTTCTAAATTAAAAACTCCAACTAGTTGATTTTGTGGAAACGCCGGATTTACCATTGGCCCCAACATATTAAAGAATGTTTTTACAGCCAGTTCTTTACGGATTGGCCCAACGTTTTTCATTGCCGGGTGAAATAACGGTGCGTGTAAAACACAAATTCCCGCCTGATCGATACATTTTTCTAAAAAGGAAGGTTCGTTGCTAAATTTAATTCCCATTTTTTCCATTACGTTGCTTGATCCTGAAATCGATGAAACCCCATAATTCCCATGTTTGGCTACTTTTATTCCGGCTCCTGCAGCGACAAATGAAGCTAAAGTTGAAATGTTGAAAGTGTCTTTTCCGTCACCGCCCGTTCCGCATAAATCGATGGTGTTGTAAGCTGATAAATCAACGCGAATGCATAATTCCAATAAAGCTTCACGAAAGCCGGAAAGCTCATCAATTGTGATGCTACGCATCATGAAGACAGTTAGAAAAGCAGAAATCTGACTTGGGTTATAGTTTCCGCTTGAAATATTAATCAAAACGTCTTTAGCTTCCTGCTTGGTAAGTATTTCGTGATTGATTAATTTATTTAATATAGTTTTCATTTTTTTAAATTCCTTAAAATTCTGTTCAAAATAGAATTTATTTTTATTTTTTGATAAATTTTCCTGAATCAATAATTGAATTTCCATTCATAATTACATACATGTATACACCTTTGTTAAAATGATTTGATACTTTCCACTGATAATCTGATCTAGATTCGTTTAATTGAATTTGATCAATATTTTTACCATTTATATCGAAAAATTTGATAGAATCAAATGTGTGATTTTTATCTGTTTCAAATGATAAATAATCACTTGTTGGATTAGGGAAAACTTTTACGTTTATTAGTTTAGTTTTTGTAAATTCTCCAATAGATAAATTTCCGCCTAATTCTTTTGCACCAATATCTGGGAGTGTACCATTCAATACAATTATCGATGGATCACCAGCATTAACAGCAGGAGAATCGTTTTTTAAAACGCAGAAACTACTATTTGTTGAAACAGTCGATTCAAATTTAGGATCAACAAATATATTGTAATAAGCATCTGCAGGTGTATTATTATTATTTACTGAAATTACAGGACCAACACCTACAGGTAATAAATTACCAATACCAGAGCCATTATTATAAAATAAATTATATGCAACGGAATCTGGTTTGTTTACGCCTTGTGAATGTATCCCGTAGTATAAATTATTTATTATTATATTAGAATTAATAATAGGATTTGTTATCATATAAGTCTCATTAACATATAAACCAATACCATTTTCATTAGACATTATTGTGTTGTTTACAATTGTAGGTTTACTATAAGAAACAAATATTCCATAAAATTTATTATTGAAAACAATATTTCGTTCAGCCTTTATATTCGCTCCAATACCTAATCCAATATAATTACAATTGTAAATAATGTTTTCTTTTACAATTGTTGAATTACCACCCATACCAACGCTTATTCCATAAAATGTATTATTGTATACCTCATTATTATGTATATTTATCGCTCCAGGTGCACTTGTTCCAATTCCATGTAAACAGTTATAAATTTTATTGTTATTAATGTCAGCTTTACCAGAGCCCTGAATTCCTATACCTGTTGCATCAGAGTATCTTATTATACTATTAGATAAATTAAAGTTCCCTCTTATATCTAAAAAGCTTTCACTATTATCATTCTGCATTTTGCCATATTCAATAATGCAGTAATCCATTTTTGAACCTTCATTACTATAAATTAATATTTGATTCCAATCTTTATTTGTTGGGGAAGTTTTATTTGAAGTAAATTTAATATAGTTATTTGGAGATCCATTGGCTAATAATTTACCATTCACAGTCAATGAATAATAACCGTCAAATTTTATTTCAACCCCTTCCTCAATTGTTAAAGTTTGACCTGATGGTACAGTAATATTGCCAGTAACGCGATATGTATTGCCCTTTGTCCATGATCCGCTAACATCACCATTAATCAAGACTAAGTTATTAGATGATAAAGTAACATTATCCAGAATCATTGTTCCGTTTATGAAAACATTTAATAACTCGTAAGTTTGAAAACCATTTTTTTCATATTTAATGTTATAAACTCCATTGGTGGTATTTATTGTAAAATCACCATTTATTTGCGATGTAGTTTGACCAAAAACGGCACTTGGAGATACGGGGGTAAATGTTATAGTGCAGTTTTCAAAATTTGTTGTATTGTCTAAATAGACTTTTCCAGATACATCAGCGGCAAATGTATAAGAGGATATAAGGATAAATAATAATAGTAATTGTTTTTTCATTTTTATGATTTTATATTTTAAAAATTATTTTTTTTAATGTTCATTTCCCTGATAAATCCACATGGGTTCTGTTTTTCCGGCTCTTTCAAATCCGTTTTTCTTATAGAAATCAACTGATCTTCCGTCAGCAGTTAACATCTGCATGTGAAAATGTTTATATTTCTCCTGCATTTTGTCCATAATCAATTTTCCGATTCCTTTTCCCTGATATTCCGGTAACACCAATAAATGCGGATAGTAAACGGTTAAATATCCATCAGAAATCGCATTTCCAAGTCCAACCAATTTTTTTCCTTCCCAGGCTGTAATCAAAGTTTCAGAATTTAGAAGTCCGTTGTACAACTCGTTTGGTTTACTGGCTGAACTCCAATCGTTTTCTGTATATAGAACTAATATGTCTTCAAGGCTGACTTGTTTTGTGTCTAAAATTTCTATGTTCATTTTTTCAAGATGCTAATGTTCTGAGATACTGAGGTTCTAATTTTCAAATCCCGGTCACAGTATGCGGTCTTAGCTGTTGACTGAAAACCGCAACTGAATACTAAAAACTAATCCTTAATCCAGTTCTCCAGAATCTTTTTTCCGTTAGGAGTTAAAACACTTTCCGGGTGAAATTGTACTCCGCGTACATCATAAGTTCTATGACGTAAAGACATTACCTGACCGTGTTCTTCAAACGAAGTAGCTTCTAAAACATCCGGTAGATCAGCATCAACAACCCATGAATGGTATCGGCCTACTTCAAATTCATCTTCAAGACCTTCAAATAAGGATTCGTCTGTAACCGCTTTTTTTACATTGGTGGCAACACCGTGATATACCTTGTCAAGGTTGGAAAGTGTTCCTCCAAAAACTTCTCCAATAGCTTGTTGTCCTAAACAAACGCCTAAAATACTTTTTGTTGGGGCATATTTGCGGATGACATCTTTCAGTAAGCCTGCTTCATCAGGAATTCCGGGTCCGGGTGAAAGTAAGATTTTATCGAATGAAGCGATTTCGTCGATATCGAATTCATCGTTTCTGTATACCGTAACTTCACAATTTAAATCTTCTAAATAGTGCACTAAATTATAAGTAAAACTATCGTAATTGTCTATAACTAATATTTTTTTCATTTTTTTTAATACTAAGTTGCTAAGGTTTTGAGTTGCTAAGTTCTTAATCTGTGACTGAAAACTGCGACTGAAAACTGATTTTTTATTTTTCCCGAACGTATTTTTCAACTATAATGTGATCTACGCCTAATTTTTCTATTCTTTCGATTCCTTTTTGAATGAGTGTATCGTTTTGAATTTTTACCACAAATTCAAATTTATTGTTTTCCCACTGACGGTTATTGAAATATTCCAGATTCTCGGTGTAAACACTGTCTTTCAAAGTATATTTTCCGCCTCCGCCAAAGAATACGGCTGCAGTGCTGTCTTTTCCATTATTCAAATCATGATTGAAAAAAGCAAAATGGGTATTATTTATAATTTTAATCATTTTTGTTTTTGGATTGAAAGTCGAGAAAGTCGAATCTTTTTCTGTCGTTTCAGCTGATATCAGACGCCAGGTTCCGATTAACGGAAGTACTGTTGGTTCTTTCTTAGTTTCACAAGAAGCAAAAAGTAAAATTGCAATAACAAAAGGAATAATATTTTTCATTGGTTTTTTGATTAATTTATTTTTTTCAAGTTTAAAGTTCTGTCACTGAAAACTGAAAACTGTGACTGCGACTGAAAACTATATTTTCTCAGCCATTTCCAAAGCCGTATTCAATGCTCTTAATTTATTGTACACTTCCTGCATTTCACTTTCTTCATCAGAACTGGCGACTATTCCGGCTCCGGCCTGATAATGTAATTGATGGTTTTTGCTTAGGAAAGTTCGAATCATAATCGCGTGATTAAAATTGCCTTCAAAATCCATGAAGCCAATTGCTCCTCCATAAAAGTTACGATTTGTTTTTTCGTAATCCTCAATTAACTGCATGGCTCTGTGTTTTGGAGCACCGCTTAAAGTTCCTGCCGGAAAAGTATCGGCAACAACCTGCATAGTCGTTGCTTTATCGTGTAAATGCCCGGTAACTTTAGAAACCAGGTGAATTACATGAGAGAAAAACTGAACTTCTCTATATTTTTCGACATTTACATCATGCCCGTTTCTGCTTAAATCGTTTCTGGCCAAATCAACAAGCATCACATGTTCGCTGTTTTCTTTTTGATCCTCTGAAAGTTGTTTTGCTAAAACAGCATCACGTTCGTCATTTCCGGTTCTTTTAAAAGTTCCGGCAATTGGGTGAATTTCGGCTTTTCTGTCTTTTACGATAATTTGTGCTTCGGGAGAAGACCCGAATATTTTAAAATCCCCATAATCAAAAAAGAATAAATACGGAGATGGGTTGATGCTGCGTAAAGCACGATATACATTAAACTCGTCGCCTTTGAAACCCTGCGTAAAACGTCGTGATAAAACCAGTTGAAACACATCTCCACGGAAACAATGTTTTTTAGCCAAAGCCACATTATGTTTAAATTCATCATCGGTTAAGTTAGAAAAACCTTCGCCTTCTTTTGTAAATTTGTACGAAGCAATATTTCTGGATTGCAATAATTGTTCGATTTCAGAAATGTTGTTTCTTCCATCTAAACTATGGCAAAAAATATACGCTTCGTTTTTGAAGTGGTTGATTGCAATAATATTTTGATAAACCGCATAAAAAACATCCGGAATTAAGGTTGCAGTATCTTTTTTGGAAATCGAAACTTTTTCGAAATAACGAACGGCATCGTAAGAAATGTAGCCAAACAAACCATTATTGATGAATTTAAAATCATTTTTCTCTGATTTGAACTGACCTGAAAATTCCTGAATTACTTCCGGAATATTGGTTTTTGACTCAATTGCTATTTGCTCTGTTGTGCCGTCAGGGAAAGTTTTCGAGATAATTTCATTTTCGATTTTAATCGTAGCAATCGGATTGCAGCAGATATAGGAGAAACTGTTGTCATTTCCGTGATAGTCACTGCTTTCAAGCAATAAACTGTTCGGAAACTTATCTCTTATTTTAAAATAAATACTTACCGGCGTAATGGTATCTGCCAGAATTTGTTTGTAATGTGTGTTGAGTATAAAAGGTTTCAATGTTTTTTCTTTTTAATTTTAATATTTCAGTTGATTCAATTTTGACCAAAAAAAAAGGCCTGTCGTGATGACAAGCCTTTTATATTTATAGTTTTTTACAATACTACAGGAAGCTTTGTTCACGACGTTTGACGTAAATTCTTCCACCACCAAGTATTGTTCATTGTTGTTTTCATAATTTATTTTGATACGGCAAATATATAAATGTAATTTGAATTACATTACATAAAAATTCAAAAAAAACTTTTCTATATATATAAATTTGTTAAATTTCAAAAAAACTACACGTTTTAGCAATTTATTTACCACTTGCAACGGTGTTATTAAGTTTTATCCTGAAATCGGGATTCCCTTTTATATTTGGCATTTCAAACAATTCGCTGTTCTTTATTTTTGTAAATTCTATTCCGAATTCGGCTTTACTGTACCAATTTTTAATTATACTATCATTGCTTGAAGCTTCACTTAAAATTCCACCATTACAATTGTTCACCATTACGTTTTTCAATGAAATTTTAGACAAGTTAACCTCACCATTACCGATATTTCCTTCCAAAAGCACGAAAGGAGTAAAGCCTGAAACAACACTGTTGGTTAAATTAAAAAAAGTATTTTCTGTTACATGAATTGATTCACGAACCAATCCCTGATTGTTTTCTTCCAAATTTATCAAAGTAATAGTATTGGCGTTTATTTTTGTCATTTTTTTTGTCATATCGGTATTTTCGATTTTATCGTACGAATCAACTTCAAAACATCTTGATCCTGAAATATCAGATGAAAAAGGATGACGTATGGCAATACTGTTGCTGATATTGATTTGGGCACCTTGAGTAAAGTCGAAATCATCATCTGTAGTGCGATAAGAAATTAGGTTGTTCATATTTAAATCCCCACCATAACATTCAAAAGAATCATCATTGGAATAGCTGATCTGAATGTTGCTTAAAATAGTTTTTTTACCAACTCCTGCTAGTGAAAGTCCGTTTAATTCTTTTAAAGCACTCAATTTTCTGCCTGAATATTCGATTCGAACATATTTTATTATTCCTGAGTTATCCTCTGCATCCTGACCACCGTAATGATTCAGCATAGGCTCTAAATTAAAAGGCAAAGTTGCAATACCTCCTAATTTATTAATTGGAGCTTTTCCCAAAATAACAATCCCTCCCCAATCTCCTGGTCTTCTCTCTGTATTTTCTTTATTTGAAGTAAAAACTATTGGATCTGTTTCTAAACCTTCGGCCATAATTTTAGAACCATTTGTAATAACTAATGTTCCACAGGTTTTATCATCTCCTCTAATTACGGTTCCTGGTTCAATTGTCAGGACAGCATTGTTGGTTACATAAACAATTCCAACCAGCTGATAGGTATTGCGTTTATAAAGTTTGGTGTCTTTGTCGATTATTCCGGCGATAATGTTGGTTGCTTCATTATATTCTACTGCGGCTGGTTTAAAATTGGTCCAGTTGGTCATCCAGTTTGAGGTTCCAATAATTCCTTTAGGTTGTTGTTGAGCATGTAGAAAAAAAGTGCTTAGGAAAGTAATAATGGCAATATTAATTTTTGTTTTCATAACTATGATTTTGATTTCTAGTTTTTGATTTTATATTGGATCAAAATTAGAAGCCGAATGTTAATCAAACTCCGGGTATATATTATGAAAGCGTTACTTTAGTATTATGAATGTTATGTTTTTGGAAATAAATAAAGAACAAGAAACCCCAATAGTTTTGAACTATTGGGGTTTTATAATACTTAAAAATTAGTAAGCTTAAAATACTAGAATTTTATAGCTACCGTTAATTCAAAATCATCATTGATAGTTTTGTCTCCTAAGTTTTCGAAGAAGTTACCAGAGTTGTATTTAATATCATATTTTGTTCTGTCAACTTTGAATGCTGTTGTAGCACTGTTTGGATTTACAGTAAGGTCAAAAGTTACCGGTTTAGTGATTCCTTTAATAGTTAAATCAGCCGTTACTGCGTAAACATTAGCAGTTTTAGTAGTACCAATTTTTTTGAAAACTAATTTTGCAGTTGGATATTTGTCAGTTCCAAAGAAATCATCAGCTTTTAGGTGACCGTTTAATTTTTCTTGGTATTCTCCGGTTAAATCAGTTGCAGTTAATGAAGTCATATCAACTGTAAAACTACCGCCAGCTAATTTTTTTCCTTTGAAAATTACAGCTCCGTCTTTAAAGTTTACAGTTCCAGAGTGTTCTCCGGTTACTTTTTTTGCTAACCATTTAATAGAACTTGACTTTACGTCAATAGTTTTAGTTTGTGCGTTTACTGAAACTGACGCTACTGCTACAAATAATGCTATTGCAATTGTTTTTAAATTTTTCATGTTGTAAAATTGATTTTGATTGTTATTAATAATTATAGTGTGATAAATAATTCTTCCTGAGATTTTCTAACCTTAATATAATGTTGTGTATCATCATCGCCATGTCTGTAACCTACAGTGGCAATAACAGCAGCATTCAAACCTAGTTTATCGAAGCCTAAAATTTCATTGAATGCAGCAGCATTAAATCCTTCCATTGGTGTTGCATCAATTTTTAATTCGGCAGCTACATTTAATAAATTTCCTAAAGCTAAATAAGTCTGTTTTGCAGTCCAGGTATTTTTTGCATCATTTGGTAAATTTTCAATCATGCCTTTCATCATATCACTGAATCCAGCCAAAGCATTAACAGGAACGCCTCTTATTGCACTTATATTGCTAATATATTGGTCAACGGAGGTTGTATCAAGATTTAAATCATTTGCAAAAATGAATAAGTGCGAAGCATCAGTAATTTGAGTCTGTCCGTATGCAGCAGCTTTCAATTTCTCTCTTAATTCCGGATTTTCAACTACTACAATTTTGTATGGTTGTAATCCGTATGATGAAGCACTCAGTCTAACGGCCTCTTTAATAGTATTTAAATCTTCAGTAGAGATTTTTTTTGTTGCATCAAATTGTTTTGTTGCATATCTCCAATTTTGATTCTCTAAGAATGTACTCATAAATATTAATTTTGTTGGGTTCGGTATTTTTCTAATAACTGATTTAATAATTCTAATTCTTCGGGGCTTATATTCTGGGCAAATGCACGCTCATGCGCATCTACTTTCGGATCTAATTCTTTTAAAACGTCTAATCCTTTTTGGGTAATTAAAACCTCAATTTTTCGTCGGTTTTCAGGACAAACATTTCGTGTAACGAATTCTTTCAATAACAATTTGTCTACTAATCGTGTCGTATTACTTGTTTTTGCGAGCATACGCTCCTGTATCACACACATATTGGCAGGATTTCCTTTTTGTCCTCTTAATATACGCAGCACATTATATTGTTCTCCGGACAAATCATACGGTTTAATCAACTCGTTGAAATGATCCTGAATCACATTTTGTGTATACATGATGTTCAGAATAACTTTTTTCGCATTATCCATCTTAACTGTACTTTTTATAACCTCTTCAATCGTCATAGTCGTAAGTGTATAATTTGTATATACAAATGTATAGCTTTTAATATTTGTATATACAAGTGTTGTGTTAATTTTTTGTTAATTGAAGTAAACTAACAGTCTACGCTTATAATAATTATAAAAGCACTAATAAAAATACTGCATTTTTAAATGTAAATCATTGTTTTTTAGTGGTTTAATAATGATTTGAAATTGAATTTCTATTTTTTTTTAACTCAAAAAGTAACCTGCAAACCATTTAAAGAAAACATGAAATTTTACATTTGGGTGTGCCACCATTAAAAAAGGCCTAATCAACTTTGTAGTCATTAGGCTTTTTCTTAAATGCTATCGGGCTATTTGCACTGTTTTGGCAGTTTGTTGCAAATGAAATTCATTGAACTCTTATAAAAACAATTATTTACTGAAGTAATCCCTCATGCGGCGGGTAAACGGTTTGATACGTATATATATTAATGAGGCAATTTATCCTTAAAAAGACCATAAACCCAGGTTCCCAGAATAGCACTGATTAAAGTGACCACAATTACTGTAACTCCGGTTCCTATCTGAGCAAATAAAGGCCCGGGACAAGCTCCGGTAATAGCCCATCCAAATCCGAAAAGCAATCCTCCATAAATTTGACCTTTATTAAAAGTTTTTGGCTGAATCTCGATTTTCTCGCCCTGAATGGTTTTGATGTTAAATTTTTTAATTATCTGAATAGAAATTATTCCAACCACAACAGCGCTGCCAATTACGCCATACATAAAAAACGATTGTAACTGAAACATTTCCTGAATACGAAACCAGCTGATAATTTCAGCTTTAACGAATATTATTCCAAAAAAGATTCCAACAACAAGATATTTTAGATGGGACAATGTGGAATCCTTTAATTGACTTCCATTGATACCTTCCGTATCTGTATTTTTATTTTCTGAATTTGAATTTGACATTTTCTAAATTTTAAAGTGAAAGAATATGTGGCAAAATCAAATTCGCCATAATAAAACCGCCAATCATAAAACAGATGGTGGCTACCAATGAAGGCCATTGCAAGTTTGAAATTCCCATAATCGCATGACCGCTCGTACATCCTCCGGCATAACGGGTTCCAAAACCAACTAAAAACCCACCCACCACAATCATGATAAATCCACGGAATGTAAATAAACTTTCCCATGAAAAAAGTTGTGCGGGCAATAATCCTGAATGATCTGTAATGCCATAAGTTGCCAACTGTTCTGAAAGCTGTGGCGTAATTTTAACTGCACTTGGATTTGATAAAAAGTAAGCAGCAATAATACCGCCAAGGAAAATTCCGAAAACGAAGAATAAATTCCAGCTTTCTCTTTTCCAGTCATATTTAAAAAAAGAAATATTGGCAGGAATACAAGACGCACAAATATGACGCAACGATGAACTGATCCCGAAAGATTTATTTCCGATAATCAACAAAATAGGGACGGTTAATCCAATCAACGGACCTGCAACGTACCAGGGCCAAGGTTCTTTTAAAATTTCTAGTATACTCATGTTATTAAAATTTAAAGTGTTTTTCCACCATATAAGTGATGTAAGTAATTATAAAGTTGAAGTTTAATCGCGCTGAACTTATATGAGCTCATATAAGTTATAAGGTAAAAGAATATGTTTTTATATTCAACTTCTACTTTAAATAATTACAAGTCAGAGTTTAAATCGTGCTGAAATTAAATGAACTTATATAATTATAATCTTATATGGTGAAAATTTATGTTCAATGTTTATGCTTTCAAAACCTTACTCTGGCAAACAAAATCTGATTTTGGGATATCCGTTTTTGTAATCGCTCCAAAACCACCGTCAATTTCGGTAAAATTCCTAAAACCACGAGCCTGCAAAATGGAAGCTGCAATCATACTGCGATAACCACCTGCGCAATGCAGATAAAAATGCTCATTCGGATTAATATCCTTTACCCAGTCATTTATATATGCCAACGGTTTGTTGTAGGCGTCGTCTATGTGTTCGGCGCTGTATTCTGTTTCTTTGCGAACATCGATTACTTTATCTTCTTCGGCTTTAAATTCTTGGGCAAATTCTTCTGCCGAAATTCTATTGATAGTATCAATTTCAAAACGAGCTTTTTGCCATGCTTCAAAACCGCCATCCAAATGTCCAATAATCGAATCAAAACCCACCCGGCTTAAACGCGTTACGGTTTCTTCTTCCATCCCATTTTCAGTAACTAATATAATAGGTTGTTTTACATTGGCAACTAAAGTTCCAACCCAGGGTGCAAAATCACCATCGATGCCAATATTGACAGACTGTGGAATAAATCCTTTATAAAATTCTGAATTATTTCTGGTATCTAAAATGAGTGCATTGGTTTCTTCAGCTACAGCCTCAAAATCTTTTACATTAATAGCTTTCATTCCGTTATGTAAAACTGATTCGAAACTTTCGTAACCGCCTTTATTCATTGCTACATTCATACTAAAATAGGCAGGAGGAGGCAATAATCCATCGGTAACTTCGGTAATAAATTCTGCTTCCGTCATATTAGCCCGTAAAGCATAATTGGTTTCTTTTTGATTTCCGATTGTCGAAACCGTTTCTTTGCTCATGTTTTTACCACAGGCACTTCCCGCACCGTGCGCAGGATAAACGATAACATCATCTGCCAAAGTCATGATTTTATCTCTTAAGGAATGAAATAAAATTCCGGCCAATTGATCCTGTGTCATTCCGGCAGCTTTTTGTGCCAAATCCGGACGACCAACATCGCCAATAAAAAGCGTATCACCTGAGAGAACAGCATGCTCTTTTCCGTTTGCATCAATCAATAAATAGGTGGTGCTTTCCATTGTGTGACCAGGAGTATGCAACGCTTTTATGGTAATATTTCCAATTTTAAATTCCTGACCGTCTGTGGCAACAATACATTCAAATTCAGGTTTTGCATTAGGCCCGTACACAATTGGAGCCTGAGTTTCTTTGCTCAAATCGATATGCCCCGAAACAAAATCAGCGTGAAAGTGTGTTTCAAAAATATATTTCAATTTGACATCATCACGTTTCAAACGATCCAGATAAGGCTGGATTTCCCTAAGAGGATCAATAATGGCAGCTTCGCCATTCGAAGTAATATAATAAGCACCTTGGGCTAAACAGCCAGTATAAATTTGTTCTATTTTCATGATAAAAAATCTAAAAGAATGTTTCACAAAGATAATCCTGTTTTTTCGGAAAGTAAGTGACTAATGTTATAGAAACAGGTTTTAAATGAAAAAATGTTGAGGATTTTACCATATAAGTGATGTAAGTTCATTTTAGGTTTGTGCACATTAGAATTAGACTACTATTTACTTACATCACTCTTATATGGTTTAAAAAAATAAAGTCATTTTTAAGGACAGCAATTTGGGTTTTAATAGGTAAATTTGTGGGACTTCATAAACAAATACCGCTCTATGGAAGAAATGCTCTTTTATGACCGAATGCAATTCGCCTTCACCATTACCTTTCACTATCTTTTTCCGCAACTCACAATGGGACTTTCCCTGATCATTGTTTACTTTAAGTGGAAATATCTTCGTACTCAAAACATACAATATAATCATGCTACGCACTTCTGGATGAAGATTTTCGCCCTGAATTTTGCAATGGGAGTTGTAACCGGAATTCCGATGGAGTTCCAGTTTGGAACTAATTGGGCGAAATTCTCTGAACTGACTGGCGGAATTATAGGTCAGACCTTAGCGATGGAAGGCATGTTTTCCTTTTTTCTGGAATCCTCCTTTCTCGGCATCTTTTTATTTGGAGAAAAGATAATCGGACATAAATGGCACTTTGTAACAGGACTATTGATTTGCATTGGTTCCTGGGCCAGCGGATATTTAATCATAGCAACACATTCGTGGATGCAGAATCCGGTGGGTTATGAAATTCTGGAAAATGGAAAATTTGTACTGACGAATTTTAAAGCTTTATTTCTAAATCCGTGGTTGTGGCCATCTTATTTGCACAATCAGGCAGCTTCTTTGGTAACGGCTTCTTTTATTGTAGCCGGAATTGGAGCTTTTTATATTCTGAGTCAGAAGAATGTTTCTTTCGGGAGATTATTTCTGAAAACCGGAGTCATCTTCGGACTGATTTCGAGTATTGTTGTTGCTGTTCCAACGGGAGATTTACTGGCTAAAAATGTAGTGAAATACCAACCGGTAACTTTTGCCGCTATGGAAGGAATTTTTCATACCGAAAAAGAAGGTTCTGAAATTGTTTTGATTGGTCAGCCCGATGTAAAAGATAAAAAACTGGACAATAAAATTGCAGTTCCCAATATCCTGAGTTTCCTGACTTACGGAAGCTGGAACAGGGAAATTAAAGGATTAGATCAGTTTGATGAAGATGTTCATCCTACCAATATTTCCGGATTATATTATTCCTATCATATTATGGCGGGACTCGGAACTGTATTTATTGGTTTGATGGTTTTTGCTGTTTTTCAGCTTTTCAGAAAGAAATTATACGAGACCAAATGGGTGTTGTGGTCGCTTCTTTTTATGATGCCATTTCCGTATATCGCGAACACGGCTGGCTGGTATACTGCCGAATTAGGAAGACAGCCCTGGCTTGTTTATAATTTATTGCGAACTGCCGAAGGTGCATCGCCAACGGTTTCATCCGGAAATACCTTGTTTACTTTGCTTGGATTTATAGGGTTGTATCTTTTACTGGGTATGCTGTTTTTGCTTTTGATTGGAAAAATCATCAATAAAGGGCCTCATAATGATGAAGTCATAACTGAAAATATATAAATATGGAATTTTTTTGGTACGTAGTTTTAATGGGAATTTTAGCCGTTTATATTGTTTTGGACGGTTACGATTTTGGAGCAGGAATTATTCATTTGTTTTTGGCCAAAACCGAAAAAGATAAAAAAGCAATTACAAGCGCAATCGGCCCGTTTTGGGATGCCAACGAGGTTTGGATTATCGCCGCCGGAGGTGTTTTGTTTTTTGCATTTCCAACTTTGTACGCTTCTTCTTTCAGCGGATTTTATTTGCCGTTGATTATGATTTTATGGCTGTTGATTTTCCGTGCCATTGGTTTGGAAATGCGCGGTCAGGTGCATCACCCTATGTGGGAGGCGATTTGGGATAAGGCTTTCGGAATTGCGAGTTTACTTTTGGCTTTATTCTTCGGAATTGCTTTAGGGAATATTGTTCGCGGTGTCAATCTCGGAATGGTAATCAATGGCGTTTCGACTCAGGAAGCACATTATTTCTTTTTGCCTTTATGGAATCCGACTTTTAGTCCACAGGCGAATGAATTGGGGATTATCGATTGGTTTACGCTTTTCCTGGGAATTGTGAGCGTTGTTGCCCTGACGATTCACGGCGCAAACTGGATTATCTTTAAAACCAATTCGACGTTGAATACTAAACTGAAAAATGTCGTTTTTAAACTGAATATTGTCTTGTTGGTTTTGGTTTGTATTTCCTTGCAGATCTGGCATTTTATCGAGCCGCAACCGTTTCATAATTTTGTTAAAAATCCGATTCTTTGGTTTTTTCCTTTAATGGCTTTTGCTGGAATTGTAGGATTGTTTAAAGTACGTTCGTACCAAAAAGACGGCTTGGGGTTTTTGTTTTCAAGTTTGTTTTTAGTGGGAGGTTTTGCCTCAACCGCCGTTTCGATTTTTCCAAATGTTTTGCCTTCAACCAATAAAGTAAATCCGTCCCTGACAATTTATAATACTGCCGCAGGCGAATATGGTCTTTATGCCGGAATGAGTTGGTTTTTTATTGCTTTATTTTTGGTGATTATTTATTTGATTGTTCAGTATCGCGTTTTTAGTGGGAAGATGGATGAGGTTGGGTATGGGGAGCATTAGATTAATTTATTTAAAAGCTAAATGTTATTTTTAGCTTTTTTTATTGATTACAATTTTTATAATAAAGTACATGAAGATTAAAATTGTAATAAGTGTATTAATACTTTTTTTGATTGTATTCTTTAAACATGAATTTCTTGGATTATGAAAGTCCAAAAAAAACATAAAAAAAGAGACAGCGTTACTTTTAATGATTTTTGGGGTTTGGAATTTTTTCAAAATTCATTGTATGGGAATGAACATTTTGCTTATATCAAAAACTTCTGTCAATTATGTGATTTTGATTCTTTTCTGTTTTGTAGGTTCTGTTAAACTGCCCTATAATGTCTCCTTACTACAAGAGGTTCGGACTTTTGTTCTTAATATGTTTTGCTTTCTTGTTGTGAATGTTATTGTGCCAAAGTGAAAATATTTAAGTTAGGATTTTCTTTGCCCGTTTCTAATGATTTTACAAAATTGAATTTTAACAGTAGATTGGTTGAATTCAGATTCTCATAATGTGTAAAGGCGAGTATTTTTTTAAACTTTAAAGTCTGAAACACGTAGTCAATTACAACTTGACTAGCTTCTTTCATTATTCCTTGCCCTTGAAATTTTGTTATAAGTTCATACCCGATTTCACAACTATTTTTTTCGTTTGAAAAGTCAAAAAGACAAATTGTTCCAACAAATGTTTTTGTACTTGTCAAGCTAATTACCCAATAAATAGAGTTATTGTTTTTAATGTTATCATTAACCTTCTTGATAAAATTTATTGCATCATCAATTGTTTTGCTTGGTTCTCTGTCAAGATATTTGTTTATTTCTGTGTCTGAACGCAAAGCAAAAATATTTTGCTTGTCATCAATTGATAATTGTCTAAGAGTTAACCTTCCAGTTGTCAAAATTGGAAAAGGTGTAAAATTTCTGTTTACCATTCTGTCATATTTACTTTGCCTAATAAGTAGTGGTGTTGCTGCCTGACCCGCTAATGTTCCGGTACTACAGTCTTTCCATTAAGCTAATTGCCCAAATCACTAGTAGCAAGTGTGTGCCCTGCATGAGCAGGAAACATTCAGTAAGTTTGATTAAAAATTGAAAATACAAATTTCGGTTTAGAAAACAAATTTACAGGGTGTTATTTTCCCATAGGGTGGAATTCCCGTATAAGCGGATTGAAAACCCCGAATCATTAGTACGTTGAAAGGTGGTCTGTTTTGAGACACGTACTGAAGGAAGCGAACCGTTGTTGGAATTTGGATTTGTACCTACGCATCAAAAAGGGAACAAAAAACAATACCTCCAATAGTTCGTGCATTAGGTAATGCTATCGTGAGTTTCTAACTCGTGACCTCAAGTGAGAATAAAAACAGGTTATAAAAAAAATAGGCAATTTGCCTGTTTTTTTATGATTGATTTTGTTTGTGTTTTACCGTTGCGGGTGCAAAGTCAGGAGACATTTGCCTTTAGGGAAGTGTTGTATAAACTCGGATTGCTTTTTTACGAACAGATGAATGTAATCAAATTCAGTATCTAATTGTATAGAAATGTCAAGTAACGGAAGTTTCATGTTTTTGATTGCTTCTTCGTCAGAATTAAATAAAATTGCTTTACTGTTTTCTTTGACACCCATCTTTTCGGCTACTGTTCTTCATTTTATTTATTTCATTTCTTTGACTAAATTGTTTAAGCTTTGTTAGTTTAAAGTTAGTTGTTTTTGTATCGTTTTTGGTATGTATTAAAGCTATTTTTGATTGAAACACTTTTATCAAAGAAAACAGTAATCTTAAGAAAAAACAAAATTTCTAGTTTACCCGGGTTTGCATCAGTGATAGAAGCGATATCTTTTATTTTTTTTTAAACAAAAAGATATAACGGATAACCCGGCAATAGGTAACGTTCACAGCGTATATTTATTCAATAGACAATGAAAAATAAAAAGCATTCCGTTTTCTTTGAATATTTTTTTCTAATGTATTTAATTACAACTGATAGTTATATTCTATAATTTGAGGGGTAAGAGAAAAAAGAAGTTATTGCTTAATATTGCGTATCTAAGAATTTTTCCCCAAGATTCTTAAATGATGATTTTCTACGCAAACCCTTAACTTAATTTATTGATTATTATGTTTATAACAATTTTTCCCGACAAGATTAAATTTCACTACAAATCTAAAAACTGGCACTATCATTTTGATGAAATTAAAGAGCTTGGACTGCTCAAAAGAAAGAAACAGTATTTTCTGGAAAACGGTGCTTTTATTGCTGTAACCGCCGTCGCTTATTATTGTATGATTTTCTCTAATTTGATGGACTTGTATTATATTATTCCAACCCTTTTATGTTACCCTTTTATTATAATCGCAAGATTTAATGATCCTTCAGAGTTTGTATATTTCGTACATGTTAAAGATATTTATCAAAAAGAGATAAGAATCAAAATTGCATCAAAAGACCGTCTCCTGATTGGTAAACAGATAGATCACTATTTAGATCTTCAGTTTGAAAGAAATATAAAAAAGACTGCATAAATAAAAAAGATTAGATGGTTTTATTCGGAATTTCCCATTATGATTTAGTTTTCATAATGGTGGCTTTGATGTATGGTTATATTATTACCACTAGAAAAAAATGATAAAAAAACTGCTTTACATATTCCTAACAATAAAGCAATTTTTGAATACCCAAAAATAGGTATAGTTATGCTGTTAAAAAGTTTAATGGCGGGCTGTTTAACTATACCACCCCAAATTTTAAAAAAAATATGCCCACAACAATTAAAAACAAAATAAAAAACATTAGAGAGTTGAAAAATTACACTCAGGAATACATGGCAGAAAAATTAGGTGTAACTCAGGCAGGTTATAGTAAAATAGAAAAAGGAAAAACTTCTTTGAGTTATGAAAAATTAGTTGAAATAGGAAGGATTCTTGATGTGACCGTTGAAGACATCATTAGTTTTGACTATGATAAGTATTTTAATAATTTTAACAGGGTCACTGGAAATAACAACGGAAGTATTTTGATTAACACAGAAAATACTTCTATACTAAAAGAACTTTACGAAGACAAAATCCGACTATTAGAAAAACTTTTAAACAAGACAGAAATCGAACTTGGACGATATAAAGAAAAATATGGGGAAATTTGAAATAATTCTAATTTTATGCTTTTATTTAAAAAGTACAAATTTGAATAAAACCTAAAAACAAAATTTATAGTTTACCCAGGTCTGCGTTAGGGATAGAAGCGGTATCCTTTTTGTTTTTCCTTTAAAAACAAAAAGATATAGCGGATAGCCCGGCCGTAGGCAACGCCCTAAGTAAATTTAAAGCATCAAAAAAATCTGTTTTATCTGTGTGAAACTAATATTTTTAAAACAAAATTTCCTTAGTAATAATATAAAATCCCATTACCAAAACAAACCAGCCGAAAACAGGTTTTAGTCTTACGCCGTCTATTTTTTTGGAAAGCTGGCTGCCAATTAACATTCCGATAAGTGCCATTGCAGAAATGCTTAACAAAAAGGGATAATTTATTGGGGTTCCGATGTATAAATCGCCTGCAAAACCTATTGTAGAATTGATGGTGATGATTAATAACGATGTGCCAACAGCTTGTTTCATGGGTAAATTGGCGAAAAAGAGCAGGGCAGGAATGATGAGAAATCCCCCTCCGGCACCCAGAAATCCGGTTACAATTCCAACTACAAAACCTATGAGGCTTAATTGCAGGTAATTGGTTTCGGTAATTTTGAGCTCGGGACTGCTTTTTCGGATCATCGAAATCGCTGCCATAATCATCAATAACGAAAAGACAATCATGATAAGAAAATCTTTTGAAACTTTATAGGAAGCTACTGAAAAGAGTGTTGTGGCAATTTCCGGAAAAATAACTTCGCGGATAATCAATATTGAAATCACAGATGGAATTGCAAAATAGAAGGCCGATTTAAGTTTCAGGTTGCCCATTTTATAATGACTGTAGCTTCCTAACATTGAGGTTAATCCCACTATAAATAAGGAATACGATGTGGCTTGCTCGGGATTAACCCTGAATAAATACACCAAAATAGGGATGGTTAGTATAGAACCGCCACCGCCAATTAAGCCCAGTGAGATTCCGATAATGATGGATGCAAAATAACCTAAATATTCCATTGCCAGTATTTTTATGCAAAGGTGCTTTGTAAATTAGAATTCTACAGTAACATTTATCACAGAAGGTTCTTTTCTTTGTGCATTTAATTTAACTATAGGAGAAACATAGATTTTTTTCTAATTTTTGAAACTAAAATAAAATAACACATTATTTGCACAGAGCATGTGAATTCATGTAAAAAGTGAAATGACTTTTATTCAACACTAAGAGCTATGTTTTGAGATATATTTGCTATCATCTATTTCAAAAGCTCGATTTGGTTTCGGTTTAGCTTGACCATACCGCGTTGTTCCATTTTTTTGAGCAATCTGGAAATCACTTCTCTGGAGGTATTAAGTTCAGTGGCTATTTCCTGATGTGATAGTTTTACTTCAGAGCAACCGCAGGCATCAGAATGGCGTTTTAAATAAAATTCCAAACGCTCGTCCATCGATCTAAACGCGATATTATCAATTACTTCGAGAACTTCTTCAAAACGGCTTCGGTAGGTTTCTATAACAAATTCATACCAGGAGCGGTGTTCCATCATCCATTTGTCCATCATCTTTAGCGGAATCATCATTACCGAAGCATCTTCGACTACTTTAGCCATAATCTGGCTTTTTTCGTTTTTGGCAGTGCAGATCATCGAAATGGCACAGGCTTGCCCGGGCAATAAATAATACATTAAAAATTCGCCTCCGTCTTCGCCTTCACGGTAAATTTTGATTTTACCTTTGGTAATCAAAACGGTGTTTTTGATGTATTGGCCGGTTCGCATTAATATGGTTCCGGCTTTAAAATCCTGTGCGCTTCCGTTTTCTTCAATAGTAGAAATAAGTTCACCGGAGAAATTAGGAAATATGTTTTTTAATGAATTTTGCATTTTTTTTTAAACATTAAATTAATTTTTTTACCATTAAGAGATTAAGAAAAATTAAGTTTTACTATTTAATGAAACTTAAATATTTTAGTGGTAAACGTTTAAAGTGCTGTGATTTTAATTTTATTTTTTTGCCCTGTATTGCCCTAATTTTCACTAATTAATTTATGAAGATTCGTGAAATTAGAGGCTGGCGTTTTTTACCAAATTAAAATTAAAAACAAATAATTTTATACAAAGATAGGAGATTGAAATGGGATTAATTGGAAGGAAACTATTTTTAAAATGCTTATTATTAAAATGAAAAAATCCTATTTTCTATCGGTTTTATAGAGTGATTTTTTGAAAATAGTGAGTAAATTTGTAAAACGCTGACAATTTTATGTTCCCTAAAACGTTTTCTGAGAATAATAATCGAATTCGTATTCTGGAAGTATTTTATTTAGCAAAAATCTTTAATTTTACAAAAAACACAATACTATGAATTTATCACAAGAAGATTGGGTTGCTCAGTATGAAGCTGACGAAAATGCAGTTATACTTGACGTAAGAACTGAAGACGAATTTAACGATGGCTACATTGAAAATGCTGTTAATATTGATATCAATAAAGGCCAGGCTTTTATTTATGAAATAGAAGAACTGGACAAAAATAAAAACTATTACGTGTATTGCCGTTCCGGAGCGAGAAGTGCAAAAGCTTGCCAGATCATGAATGAGTTAGGGATTGAAAATGCCTATAATTTATTGGGTGGAATCCTGGACTGGGAAGGCGAAACTCTAAATCCATAACATCAAAAGAGAGGCGAAAAGCCTCTTTTTTCTTTTAAAACTATTAAATAACCAAACTAAAATTACCAGATTATGAGTTTTATACCCGAAGAATATCAAATTAAAACGCTTATCAATCAGGATACATATCTTGTAAACGGAGAATTAAGACAATGGTCAGGCCAGACGACCCCTGTGTTTTCTACTATCTCTTCTACAGAAAAATATACTCCAACATTATTAGGATCGATTCCGTTCATGGCTGAAAAGGAAGCTGATGAAGTGGTTGAGGCTGCCAATGCGGCTTATAATAAAGGTCAGGGTTTATGGCCAACGATGAAAGTAGTTGACCGTATCAAATGCATGGAAAATTTCGTAAGACAAATGAAGGAAACCCGTGAGGAAGTGGTGAAGCTTTTGATGTGGGAAATTGGAAAAAACCTTGGCGATTCTCAAAAAGAATTTGACAGAACTGTAGAATATATCCAGGATACGATTGACAGTTACAAAGAATTAAACGGACGCAGTTCACGCTTTTCTAAAGTGCAGGGTGTAAACGCTATGATTCGCCGTGGTCCTCTTGGAGTTGTTTTGTGTCTTGGACCTTACAACTATCCTTTAAACGAAACTTTCTCATTACTTATTCCAGCTTTGATTATGGGTAATGCCGTAATTTTTAAACCGGCTAAATACGGGGTTTTATGTATTTCGCCATTGTTGGAAGCGTTTAGAAGCAGTTTTCCAAAAGGTGTTATCAATATCGTATACGGAAGAGGTCGTGAAGTGGCTTCTCCAATCATGAAATCAGGAAAAATTGATGTTCTGGCATTAATTGGAAATAGTAAGTCTGCGATTGCATTGCAGGATCAGCATCCAAACAAAAACAGATTGCGTTTGATTTTAGGTTTAGAAGCTAAAAATCCTGCGATTATTTTACCGGATGCCGATTTGGATTTGGCTATTCAGGAATGTATTACCGGATCGTTATCATTTAACGGTCAGCGTTGTACGGCTTTAAAAGTGCTTTATGTACATGAATCTATTGCTGAAGAATTCAACAGACGTTTTTCTGAAAAAGTGGATGCTTTGGTGTTTGGAAATCCATGGGAAAAAGGAGTTTCATTAACACCGCTTCCGGAAGCTGAAAAGCCTGAATATATTCAGGGATTAATTGATGATGCTAAAAGTAAAGGAGCTGAAATATTAAATGAAAAAGGAGGGAAACATACGGAGAATTATATTTTTCCAGCCGTTTTATATCCTGTAAATAAAGAAATGAGAGTATACCATGAAGAACAATTTGGACCTGTAGTGCCTATTATTTCTTTTAAGGATATCAACGAACCTCTTGAAGATATGGCCGAATCAAATTACGGTCAGCAAGTAAGTTTGTTTGGAAAAGACATTAAGACACTGGCACCACTTATTGATGCTTTGGTCAACTTAGTGTGCAGGGTAAACCTGAATAGTTCGTGCCAGAGAGGGCCTGACGCATTTCCGTTCACTGGACGTAAAGATTCTGCTGTAGGAACATTGAGTATTCCGGATGCTTTGCGTTCATTCTCAATCCGTACATTCGTGGCTTCAAAAGATATTGCTTACAATAATGAAATTTTACAGGAATTGCTGAACAGCAAAGAATCGAATTTTATTAATACCGATTATATTTTATAGTTTTTAAGGTTATATTAATTTCCGAAACCGTCTTTTTCTTTCTGATTAAGACGGTTTTCTTTTGGGTATTTTTCAAATTGATTACAATTTTTATTGATTACAAAAACATAAAATAGTGTATAGTGTTTCCACAAGTGTGTAATAAATACACACTTTAAACAGGTTGAAATATCCTAATTCGTTTATTATCAATTCAAAATTGGAATGGCACAAGCCTTGCTAACCTAGATTTATATTAATTCTCTTATCGGTTTTAATATTTATTCTTTTAAAAAGATAAATAATTAAGGAGGGAATTAGAAATATAAGCCATTTAGATAGAAATCAATAATACGACCCAAAATGAAAAGTGAAACAATTACTTCGAAGCAATTTTATTCTTCAAGCCTTAACGAAACATATAACGAACATTCTATAAATAGTTCTATTTTTAATTTTCACAGTAAATCATCAAAAATACAGAGTGAAAGATCTTCAGGTCCATTAGGTATTGCAGTGCATATAGGTACTTTTATATTAATGATTACAGGTGCTTTTTTTGTCTATGAATTTCAGCCTGACTTTGATCAGTTTCATATTGACAGGATAAATTCTACATGGGGTTTTCCCTTTTTAATTATGACTGTTTTATTATTCTTTTTTCAAACAGGTGTTTTTCTATATAATTTATACCTGTACTTTCGTTACAAGCCTATCGAATCTGTTTCAGATGAGTTGTTACCAACTTGTACTATAATTGTTCCTGCATATAATGAAGGCAAGCTGGTTTGGGATACCTTATTGAGTCTGGCAGACAGCGATTTTCCGGAGCAAAAAATGCAGATACTGGCCATTGACGATGGAAGCAAGGACGATACATGGTATTGGATGCAACAGGCTAAATTAAAATTAGGAGATCGTTTAACTATTTTTCAGCAGCCTGAAAACAAAGGAAAACGTCATGCACTTCATCGCGGATTCGAACTTGGAACAGGTGAGATTTTTGTAACGGTTGATAGTGATTCAATTGTAAAAAAAGATACTCTAAGAAATTTAGTAAGTCCATTTGTTGTTGATGAAAAATGTGGCGCTGTTGCCGGAAATGTTCATGTTTTAAACAATAAAAAAGCGCTGCTTCCAAAAATGTTAAATGTAAGTTTTGTAATGAGTTTTGAATTTGTTCGTTCTGCAGAGAGTATGTTAGGATCTGTATTGTGTACACCAGGAGCAGCAGCAGCTTATCGAAAAACGGCTGTATTTGGTTGTCTTGACGAATGGATTAACCAAACCTTTATGGGCGAACCTTCGGATATTGGTGAAGACAGGGCAATGACCAATATGATACTAAAACAGGGATTTCGTGTTTTGTTTCAAAAAAACGCAGTAGTATTAACGAGCGTGCCGGAAGAGTATACCGGTTTGTATAAAATGTTTATCAGATGGGGCAGAAGCAATGTTCGTGAGAATATCATGATGGCAAAATATGTTTTCAAGGACTTTAGAAAAGAATCTAAATTTGGAGCAAGGCTTTTATTTGTGAATCAGACGCTAAGGATTGTTATGACTTTTCCGTTTCTGCTATTTATGTTGTTTCTTATACTTACACATCCATTACTATTTTTAAGTTCAACACTTTTAGGAATATTGATAATATCCAGTTTCCCAGTTATATTTTATGCAAAAAGATATAGTTTATCTGAGGCTTTCTGGGCTTATTCCTATAGTATTTTGTATACTTTTGGTTTATTCTGGATTGCGCCCTACGCAATTGTTACAGCGAATAAAAGAGGCTGGCTGACCCGTGGATTATCTGAAATTAAATAGGTAATCCTATCAAATAAATAAAAAATTGAAGTAATTTAGAACCGTCTGATCATAATGATTAGACGGTTTTTTTATTGGTCACATGTCTGGTTTACAACTATGTACTTTAGTGCATTTTGCTTTAGTTTAAATTTACAATGATGATAAAATCAATCAATGCATCGGACACCTGGGAAATAAGGCACAAAGTAATGTGGCCGGATCAGCCTTTCGAATTTGTCCAATTGAAAGAGGACGAATTTGGGCTGCATTTTGGTGCTTTTATAGAAGATAAGTTGGTTTCAATAATTTCCTGTTTCATTGTGGATGATGAATTGCAGTTCAGAAAACTGGCAACTTTACAAGATTATCAAGGTCGTGGAATAGCTTCTGAACTTCTATACTATATTTTTGAATTGGCCCGAAAAAAGGATTTAAAAAGAATCTGGTGCAATGCCAGAAGCAACAAAAAATCTTTTTATGAAAAGTTGGGTATGAAAGATACTTTTCAAACCTTCAGTAAATTAAATCAGGAGTTTACCATAATGGAGATTTGGTTTTGACTTTTTCTCTTTTTAAAAATGTGAAAAAAATCCTAATTGAAGATATTTTATAGAACAGGTCAATTAATTATAGTAATTTAACCACAGACAAATTAATAATTTAATTTACTATGGAGAATTCAAAAATTAAAGCTTTTATACCATTTTTATATGTTGTTTGGTCGGATGATCTTTTAAATCAAAAAGAAGTTACGACTTTAAAAGAATTCATCGTTTCGCAGAACTGGCTTACTTCCGAAGAGCAAAAAATCCTTCTTTCAAAAATAGATATTGCAAATCCACCCTCCCGACAAGAATTGACTGGCTGGAAATCCGAAATTGAGAAAACAATCCAAAGTAAAACTTCTATTACTTCAATTTTTGAAATCGCTTTACTGCTTTCAGATAACGATGCAAATATTACAGCACTTGAATTACCGCTCGTAAAACTCGAAAATGATCTTGGAATTTTAGGAGAAGAAGTGATTACTACTTTTAAAACTATAGGAAATTCACTCACGGCTACAACTAAAACTACCGATAATTTTGACATTCAAAAATTAACTGAAATTTTGGATGGGGAACAGGCCGCCATTATTAAAAAAGTAAAATCGGTTATCACAAGACCAGATTTTGCTTATGAAACTTTTACAGATATAAATGTTTATAGGCAAAAAGTGTATGAATGGTGTAAAATCCTGGCTGATGAAGATTTAGGCAACATGGCTTATCCAAAGCAATATGGCGGAGGCGAAAACATTGCCGATTATTTTGCGATTATGGAAACACTGAGTTATCACGATTTGAGCCTGGTAATAAAATTTGGTGTGCAATTTGGGCTTTGGGGAATGAGCGTTCAGTCTTTGGGAACTGAAAAACATTATGAAAAATATTTAAAAGATATTGGATCGTTAAAAATACCAGGCTGTTTTGCCATGACCGAAACACATCATGGTTCTAACGTAAAAGGATTGGAAACAACAGCTACTTACAATCATAAGGATAAGACTTTTACAATTCATACCCCTCATGAGAAAGCGCAAAAAGAATATATTGGAAATGCAGCCGTTCACGGACAAATGGCAACCGTTTTTGCGAAATTAATTATTGATGGTCATGATTATGGTGTTAATGCCTTTATTGTGTCTTTAAGGGATACAAACGGAAATACGCTTAACGGAATCACGATTGGTGACTGTGGGCATAAAATGGGACTGAATGGCGTAGATAACGGCACTATTAGTTTTGATAATGTGGTAATTCCGAAAGAAAATATGCTTGACAGATTTGCATCGGTAAATGAAAACGGAGAATTTGAAAGCCCGATTCCAAGCGATAACAGACGTTTTTTTACGATGTTAGGCACTTTGGTTGGAGGGCGAATCGGAATCCCGCGTTCAGCTTTGGCAGCTGCCAAATCAGGGCTTACGATTGCCATCAGATATAGTGACAAACGCCGACAATTTGGACCTGAAGGAGGCTCTGAAGTCCCAATTTTAAATTACAGGATGCACCAACGCCGATTACTTCCGCATTTGGCAAAAACCTATGCAGTACATTTTGGTCTGCAATATCTTACCAGCCGTTTTTTGAACAGGACCGAAGCAGAAATGCAGGAAATTGAAGCACTGGCAGCCGGAATGAAATCGTATTCAACATGGAGTACAAGGGATATTTTGCAGGAATGCCGTGAAGCTTGCGGAGGAAAAGGGTATTTGTCTGAAAACCGAATTGATGCCTTAAAAAATGATACGGAGATTTATACCACTTTTGAGGGAGATAATACTGTTTTGATGCAACTGGTAGCAAAGAACCGCTTGTCTGAATTCAGAAAAGCATTTGGTGAAATGGGCTCTTTTGGAATTATCAATTATGTATATGAAAATGCAAAACTGGCTATTGCCGAAAAAAATCCAATAGTAACCAGAAAAACGGATGATGAACATTTGCTGGACAGTCAGTTTCATATTCAGGCTTTTCAGCACAGGGAGAGAACAATTTTAGCATCGGCTGCAAAGCGTATCAAAAAATTAGTTGACAGCGGTCTGGAAGCGTATGATGCCTTTAATGTTGTACAACACCAAATGATTGATGTTGCCGAGGCATATCTGGAACGAGTTGTGCTGGAGCAATTTCAAATTACGATTGAAACTATTCAGGATGAACGTACTAAAGAGATATTGGTAAAATTGTATCAATTATATGCGCTTTCTCAAATAGAAAA
Source organism: Flavobacterium piscis (assembly GCF_031457575.1). Taxonomy (GTDB): domain Bacteria; phylum Bacteroidota; class Bacteroidia; order Flavobacteriales; family Flavobacteriaceae; genus Flavobacterium; species Flavobacterium piscis_A. The sequence goes on from NZ_JAVDWQ010000007.1 coordinate 85,450, forward strand.
AAATAAAGCCTGGTATTTGGAAGATGGTTATATGGAAGCTGTAAAAACCAAAGCAATTCGTAAAATGGTCAATCAGCTTTGCTGGGATATCAGACCTGATGCGGTTTCATTGGTAAATGCATTCGATATTCCTGAAAGCTGCCTGGCAGCACCAATTGCTGTTCAGTAATTAAAATTTATAAGGTCACTTTGTCATATTTGTCTGTCTCAATTTATCTTTACCAGCTTGAAAAATTATTTTCTGTTCCTTCTAACTGTTTTGTTTTGCTTTCCTGTTTATTCATTGGATAATACGGATACAATTCTGACAAGGTTAAATGATGCCATTAAAAATAAACAGCATTATGTTCATTTAAAAGAAGAGCGTATTTTAAATTTTAAAAAACTAAAACCGGAAGATTTATCAAAAGAGCAGGAATACAATTACAATAAAACGTTATATGCAGAATATCAAAAGTTTAATTCCGATTCGGCAATTTTATATGTAAAGAAAAACCTTAAAATCGCAGAGGGCCTTCATAAAAAAAATTTGCTCAATTTGGCACAGTTGCAATTAGCGAACCTTTATTCTTCATCAGGAAAGTATCGTGAATCTGAAGCCATTTTAAAAAGTATCAGGAAAAAAGAACTTCATAAATCATTACTGCCTAATTATTATATTGCATATCGCGAATTTTTCGAGCATTATAATGCAAATAGCTATAGTAAACATTATATCGGGCAAATTGGAAAATACCGTGATTCTTTATTAGGTGTTTTAAAACCTAATTCTTTAGATTATAAAATCAATCAAATCCAGAAAAATATTTATCATAAAGAATTTGCTGGTGCAGAAAAGGAACTATTGAGTTTATTGAAAGTTACAAAAGATGATAATCCGCAATACGCGATGATTACTTATCTTTTAGGCAATATTTCAAAAAATACACATCAGACAGATTCAGTCAAAAAATATTATGCCCTTTCAGCTATTTCAGATATTAAACAAGCCATAAAAGATAATGCCTCGCTACAGGAACTGGCATTGGTTTTTTATGAGATGGGAGATGTTGATATGGCATATAAACTCACACAATCAGCCATAGAAGATGCATTGTATTGCAATGTACAATTTCGAACACTTCTCATGTCTCAGGTGTATTCAATTATCAATACGGCTTATCTAGAACGTGAAGCCCAGAGAAAAAGTGAGCTTAAGTTTTATCTTTTGTGCATAAGCCTGCTTTCGGCTTTTTTGATTGTAGCCATAATTTATGTTTACAAACAAATGAAAAAAGTGTCCAGAATTCGTGGAGAACTTTATGAAACCAGTCAAAAATTAGCCGAATTGAACAAAGATATTACCGAAGCAAATAACCAGCTTCAGGAACGTAATGCACAGCTGTCAGAATCCAATCATATCAAAGAAGAATATATTGCACATTTTTTTAGTTTGTGTTCAGCTTACATCAATAAATTAGAGAACTACCGTGTTATCCTAAATAAAAAAGCAACTGCCAAACAGTTCGATGAGATTTTCAGAATGTTGAAATCGACTACTCTGGTTGATAATGAACTGGAAGAATTGTATAAGAATTTCGACATTATATTTTTAAGCTTATATCCCACTTTCGTAAAAGACTTCAATGCTTTGCTCATTAAAGAGGAGCAAATTATATTAAAACAAGGGGAATTACTCAATACAGAACTCCGTATTTTTGCATTAATCAGGCTCGGGATAACGGATAGTGTAAAAATTGCGGCTTTTCTTCGCTACTCATTAAGCACTATTTATAATTATCGCACAAGAGCCCGAAATAAAGCTGTTGTTTCCCGAAATGATTTTGAAGAAATGGTCATGAAAATTGGTTTATTATCCTTGAAAGCTTAACTCTTTTTTTTAAAACCACTACTTTTTTTTAGGATTTAATTTTGTTAAACTATTGTAAATAAACATCTTACTTTTTTATTTTACTACTTTTTTTCGTTCAGAAATCGTAAGCGAACTATAACGTTTTAGTTTTACAATTATTAATTGGTGCTTTTTATTATATCTGCATACGCACCTAATTATAAAATTAAAAGCTTTAATAAATTAATAGTTATGTTTAAAAACTTGAAAACAGTAGTTGTTTTAGTTGTATTGAGTTCATTCGGTTTGAATGCACAAAATAAGGTTCCGGTTTATCTGGATGATAACAAAACAATCAATGAGCGTGTAGAAGATGCACTTTCTAAAATGACAATCGATGAAAAAATTGCCATGATTCATGCGCAGTCTAAATTCAGTTCGCCAGGAGTACCGCGTTTAGGAATTCCCGAAAACTGGATGACAGACGGACCTCACGGAATACGTACCGAAGTTCTATGGGACGAATGGGATCAGGCAGGCTGGACAAATGATTCCTGTATTGCATTTCCGGCTTTGACGGCTTTATCTGCAACATGGAATAAGGAATTAGCTTCATTATATGGAAAATCATTAGGAGAAGAAGCGCGTTACCGTAATAAAAATGTATTATTAGGGCCCGGAGTCAATATTTACAGAACGCCATTAAACGGTCGTAACTTCGAATATATGGGAGAAGATCCTTTTCTTGCGTCAGAACTGGTAGTTCCTTATATCAAAGGTGTTCAGTCAAATGGGGTAGCGGCCTGCGTAAAACATTTCGCCCTAAACAATCAGGAAACCAATCGTAATGCCGTAAACGTAATTGTAGATGATCGTGCTTTATACGAAATCTATTTACCTGCCTTTAAAGCAGCTGTTCAGGAAGGTGATGCTTGGGCAATTATGGGATCTTACAATAAATATAAAGGACAGCATTGCTGCCATAATGAGTTTTTACTGAATGATATTCTTCGTGGTGAGTGGGGTTTTAAAGGAGTTGTAATCTCAGATTGGGGAGGTGTTCATGATACGAAACAAGCTATTCATAATGGATTGGATATGGAATTTGGTTCCTGGACAAACGGACTTTCTTGGGGAACCAGCAATGCTTATGATAACTATTATTTGGCAAAACCATATTCCGCTATGATTGCGAAAGGTGAAATTGGAACTAAAGAATTAGATGAAAAAGTACGTCGTATTTTGCGTTTGTCTTTCTTAACCAATATGGATAAAAATAGACCTTTTGGATCTTTTGGTACAGAAGAACACGCTAAGGCAGGTTTAAAAATTGCTGAAGAAGGAATCGTACTGCTGCAGAACAATAACAATATTCTGCCAATCAACCTTTCTAAAACCAAGAGAATTGCTGTTATTGGAGAGAACGCCATTAAAATGATGACTGTTGGCGGGGGAAGTTCTTCATTAAAAGCAAGATATGAAATTACACCTCTTGAAGGGCTGAAGAAAAGAGTAGGGAATCAGGCTGAAATTATATATGCCCGAGGTTATGTGGGAGATCCCACCAGTAATTATAACGGAGTAGTGGCAAAAGTGAGTTTAGAAGACAAACGTTCTGCTGCTGAATTATCTGCTGAAGCCTTAAAAGTTGCTAAAGATGCTGATGTGGTTCTTTTTATTGGAGGATTAAACAAAAGTGATCATCAGGACGCAGAAGGAAACGACCGTAAAGAATTAGAACTTCCGTACAATCAGGATAAATTAATAGCTGAATTGGTTAAGGTAAATAAAAATGTGGTTTTTATAAATATATCCGGAAATGCTGTGGCGATGCCATGGGTAAAAGAGGTTCCAGGAATTGTACAGGGATGGTTTTTAGGAACAGAAGCCGGAACTGCTTTGGCGAATGTTTTGGTTGGGGATGTTAATCCGTCAGGAAAACTGACTTTTACTTTCCCGGTAAAATTAAATGATAATGGAGCACATGCTTTAGGAGAATTTCCTGGCGGAGATGAGGTTACCTATAAAGAAAGCATTTTTGTTGGATACCGTTGGGCAGACAAACAAAAAGCAAAACCATTATTCTCTTTTGGTCACGGTTTAAGTTATACGACTTTTGAATACGGAAAAGTGACTGCTGATAAAAAACAAATGTCAGTAGGAGATCAGATTACGTTTTCTGTAAAAGTAAAAAATACTGGAAGCCGTGAGGGATCAGAGATAATTCAGCTTTATGTTAGTGATTTGAAATCTTCATTGCCACGTCCGATAAAAGAATTAAAAGGGTTTGAGAAAATTTCGCTTAAAGCAGGAGAAGAAAAAATTGTAACATTTACAATTGATAAAACGGCACTAAGCTTTTTTGATGATAAAAAGCACGAATGGGTTGCTGAGCCGGGAGCTTTTGAAGCCACAATTGGAGCATCTTCTACAGATATAAAGTCTAAAGTGAGTTTTTCGCTTAAATAAATTTTGTTAGTTAAATTGGTTGTGAGTTAAGCTGCAATGATGAAAAGTTGCAGCTTTGTTTTTAAAAGAATAAGTAATATGAAAAAAATTGCACTTAGTATTATAGTTTTATTTTTAGTGAAAAACCTTTCAGCACAAAGCCTGAATAAAATGCAATGGTTTAATGAACCTGAAAAATGGGAAATTAAAAACAATGCCTTAATTATGAATGTTACAGCAAATAGTGATTATTGGCGTATTTCGCATTACGGATTTACCGTCGATGATGCGCCTTTTTATTATGCGACTTATGGCGGAGAATTTGAAGCCAAAGTAAAGTTGACAGGAAATTATATTGCACGTTTTGATCAAATGGGCTTGATGATTCGCGTTGATGAAAAAAACTACATAAAAACCGGAGTTGAATTTGTGGACGGGAAATTTAATATCAGTACTGTTGTAACACATGATAAAAGCGATTGGAGTGTCACAACTCTTGAAAAAGCACCACCATTTGTCTGGATGAAAGTAGTAAGACGATTAGATGTAATTGAAGTTTTTTACTCCTTTGATGATAAAAATTATATTCTAGCCCGAAATGCACCTTTGCAGGATAATGTGCCAGTTATGGTTGGCCTGATGGCTGCATCTCCGGACGGGAAAGGATTTGAAGCCAAATTCGAGAATTTCAAAGTAACGCATTTGCCGGATCAGCGCAGATTGGAATGGCTTAAGAATCATCAGGAATAATTTAATTAGATAATTGTTTAGCTTTGCTTAAAGCTTTGCGAACTTTTCAAAAATTTTCATTGCAATCTTTGCGTAAACCTTGCAATCTTTGCGGTTAAATAATTTCAACCAAAAAACTAACCATTTTTATGAGTTCAACTTCTATTGAAATTCAACCAAAAAAACATTACGAAATTTTAGACGGTTTGCGTGGAGTTGCGGCGATATTAGTCGTTGCTTTTCATGTTTTTGAAGCTTTTTCAGGAGGGAATCGGTTTGTACAGATCATCAATCACGGTTATCTGGCCGTAGATTTCTTTTTCCTTTTATCCGGATTTGTAGTGGCTTATGCATATGATGATCGCTGGGTTAAAATGTCGCAATGGGAATTTTACAAACGACGTTTGATCCGTTTGCAACCTATGGTAATTATGGGAATGATTATCGGAGCCATTTTCTATTACTTCCAGGCTTCGGGTATTTTGTTTCCGATGATTGCCGGAATGGAAGTGTGGAAAGTAATTCTAACCATGATTATTGGTTTCACGTTGCTCCCAATTCCGCCCTCAATGGAAATTAGGGGATGGGGCGAAATGCATCCGCTTAACGGCCCGGCATGGTCTCTTTTCTTCGAATATATCGCTAATATTCTCTACGCGTTATTTTTTAGAAAATTCTCAAATAAACTCCTTGGATTCTTTGTTTTGATATTTGCCATAATGTTGATCAATTACACCGTTTTTGGACCAAAAGGCGATGTTATTGGAGGCTGGTCATTAAACCTTGAGCAGATGAATGTTGGTTTTACGCGTTTGTTATATCCTTTTTTTGCCGGAATTTTGCTTTCTCGTTTAGGAAAACTAATTCATGTAAAAGGTGCTTTCTGGATTTGTAGTTTAATGATTTCGGCAGTACTGATTATACCAAGAATTGGAGACGAAAATAGTATTTGGATGAACGGTTTATATGAATCATTTTGTATTATTCTGATGTTTCCTTTAATAGTGTCAATCGGTGCAGGAGGAGAAATAATGAATTCATTTTCACTAAAAATATGTAAATTTTTAGGTAACATTTCTTATCCGCTTTATATCACACATTATCCCCTGATTTATTGGTACACCGCCTGGGTTGTAGATAACAAAGTTTCTCTGGCAGATGGATATGGAGTTGGAATCGGAGTTTTAATTGTCAGTATTGTAATGGCTTATTTGTGTTTGAAATTGTACGATGAACCGGTTAGAAACTGGCTTCAGAATAAATTTCAAAAGAGAAAAACGATTGTTACGGAATAAACAATGTCGAATTTCTAATTTTGTTAGTTGTAGTTATTCAAATAGAAGGATGAAACGATTGTGTTTCATCCTTTTTCTCTTTAATAATTATTAAGTAGAGACGCACAGCAGCGCATCTGGACCCAGTATATTGACAAAAATGCAAACGTTTAAGAAAATATAAAATAGAAGTAATTTAATTCATACATTATCATTAAATATTTTAAATTTATGAACTATAAAAATGATAAATAATGTCAGAAATAGACAGAACCCATAATATGCCAATATATCAAAAGGCGGAACAAATTTTTAGGTTAACAGAAGGATTGATTTATATAATTCCTGTCGAAAATGAATTTTTGCAAGAAACTACCGTTCGTTTTATGTTAGAAAACGCAATGATTATTCCTGTAAAAATTGCTGGAGCAGAAGGTACAGATTTATATGATCTTCGAATGGAAAATGCGGCTATAATTCGAAAAGCTGCCAGAGAATTATATGTTCAGGCTGGGAGTTTACGTTATGAAGAAGGCATTACAGATAAAGATTATATTGAATTATTGCGCAATACAATTGAGGAATTTCGCTTATTATTTATTGATTGGGTAGCAAGTTTTGACGTGTGGAATTATATTAAAGACAGTTGGGGATTATTTAATCCACCGGGTGTAAATGCACATGATAAAGATCCTGATGAAGATATTCCTTTTGATCCAAACGATTTTTTTGAATCAGATGAAGATGATGATTAAATAAAAAAGGGATGAAAATGTTTTTATATGTTTTCATCCCTTTTTGTCTATTTTCTTTATTAATATCCATTGTGTAGATGCACTGCTGTGCGTCTCTACAATTAGGCATGTCTACAATTTTATCCGATTTCGATTTTTATTCTAAAACCAATTCTGCCAAAGCTTCTTTACTGAAACCTTTTAATTGATCTGTTTTACCAGCCTTGATTTTTGCCACCCAGTTCGGATCAGATAAAAGAGGTCTTCCAACCGCTACCAAATCAAAATCACCTCTGTCGAAACGTCTGTTCAGCTCTTCTAAAGAAGTGGGTTGAGAACTTTCTCCGGCAAAAGCGCCAAAGAAATCTCCGGAAAGCCCAACTGAACCAACTGTAATAGTTGGAGCTCCTGTCACTTTTTTAGCCCATCCTGCAAAATTCAAATCAGAATCTTCAAATTCAGGTTCCCAGAAACGACGTTGTGAACAATGTAAAATATCAACTCCGGCATCGACAATAGGAGTAAGCCATGCTTCTAATTCCTGTGGGTTTTTTGCCAGCTTATAATTGTAATCAGAAGGTTTAAATTGAGAGAATCTCATGATAACAGCGAAATCTTCACCTACTTGTTTTCTGATTTCTTTTACTACCTCAATAGCAAAGCGATTACGTTCCGGTAATGTTTTTCCACCATAAATATCAGTACGTAAATTAGTTTCAGCTCTAAAGAACTGATCAATTAAATAGCCGTGTGCGCCGTGAATTTCAATCGTGTCAAAACCTAATCTTTTAGCATCAGCAGCAGCTTGACCAAAAGCAATAATAGTGTCTTCGATATCTTTTTCAGACATTGCAACCCCATTTCTGAAATCAGGTCTGTTTAATCCCGATGGTCCTTCAAAAGGAACTGGAGGAATCCATCCTGAATGGTGGTTGTCCATAATTCCCATATGCCAGATTTGTGGCCCCATAGAACCTCCTGCAACGTGAACTTTATCGATCACTTTTTTCCATCCTTTTAGAGATTCACTTCCATAAAAGTGAGGTACATTGGCATCATTTGATGATGAGGGTCTGTCGATAACAGTTCCTTCGGATAATAGTAATCCAACTTCACCTTCAGCTCTTTTTTGGTAGTAATGGGCTACTTCATCAGTTGGAATTCCGTTTGGAGAAAATGAGCGCGTCATTGGCGCCATTACGATTCGGTTTTTTAGATTTAACGTTTTTAAGTTAAATGGCGAAAACAGGTTGTTTGTACTCATAGTAATTTACAAATTAGATTGAATTAATTTACTGAGTGCTTCAAAGGCACTTTCGTTGCGTTTGTAGTATGTCCATTGTCCCACACGTTTGGCTTCAATAAATCCCGCACGCTGTAAAATAGACAGGTATTCTGAAACTGTAGATTGTGTTAAGCCAGCCTTTGCCTGAATTTGCCCCACACATACTCCGTGTTCAAATCCTGCATGTTGGAGTTGTTCTGGAAAGTTGAGTTCGGGTTCTTTCAGCCATTCCAGCATTTGTAATCTGGATTTATTGGAGAGTGCCTTAAAAAGTTCTATATGTTCCATATTGCAAATATATCGACTTTTCCCGATATGCCAATCTGTCTTCAAAAAATATATAATAATATTTAGATAATATTGATTTATGGTCAATAAGTGTAGTGTTTAAATAATTGTTTATAACATTAATTACATTCATAATTTTTCGACATGAATTTGTTAGAATTTTTTATATTGATAAAACTATTATTATAGTTTTTATATGTTTGCTATTCAGTTCTTTATTGTAAGCTTTAATTACTGAGTATTTAACAGGGATATTATCTTTTGTGTAATTTTATACAAGTATTTTTACAATATGCTTTAATTTAATCAGTTAAAATATTTTTTTAAATAATTTATTTGGAATATAAAGATTTAAATCTATATTTGTGCAATCGATTACATTTTTGAATTTTACGTTTAATTTTAGTTCATGTGATTATTCAGTTAAAAGTAAACTTTAAATTTACCAGCTTTTAAAAGCTATCTTCGTTCTAAAATTATTAAACGGTTTTACAAGCCAAACAAACTATCTACTATGAATCAAACCAAAAAATCTACTGGAAATTATCGTTGGAGTATATGTGCACTACTTTTTTTTGCAACTACTATTAATTATTTAGACAGACAAGTACTTTCTTTAACATGGAGCGATTTTATTGCCCCTGAATTCCATTGGACTAATAATGATTATGGAAATATTACAGCATTATTTTCTATTTTTTATGCAGTTTCATTATTGTTTGCAGGAAGATTTGTAGATTGGTTAGATACTAAAAAAGGATTTCTCTGGGCTATAGGGATATGGTCGATAGGTGCATGTTTACATGCGTTTTGTGGTATTGCGACTTCAGGAATAATAACTGGAGAATGGTTTGTTGGTTTTGAGGGAGCTAAAGAAGCAATTCGTACTGTAAATGATACAGGTATGGTAATTAACGTTAGTGTTACCTTGTTTATATTTGCTCGTTTTGTTTTGGCAGTTGGTGAGGCCGGAAATTTTCCTGCCGCTATTAAAACCACAGCAGAATATTTTCCTAAAAAAGACAGGGCTTTCTCTACAAGTATATTTAATGCAGGTGCTACTGTTGGTGCATTGGCTGCCCCAATATCAATTCCTTTTATCGCTAAATCTTTTGGTTGGGAAATGGCATTTATTATTATTGGTGCATTAGGTTTTGTCTGGATGGGATTTTGGGTGTTTATGTATGATAAGCCTGAAAAACACCCAAAAGTTAGTGCTGCTGAATTAGAATACATTCAACAAGATGATATTGCAGATAGTAAATTAGTAGGATATGTACCTGAAACGACTACAAAAGTTTCTCTTTTAGATTGTTTTAAATATAAGCAAACCTGGGCTTTTGCCTTTGGTAAATTTATGACGGACGGTGTTTGGTGGTTCTTCTTATTCTGGACTCCAGCTTATTTAAGTTCGGTTTACGGAATGGATTCTACTGAAGCAGCTTTGCCGTTATTTGTATTGTATATGATTACGCTTCTTTCTATTATAGGCGGATGGCTGCCAACTTATTTTGTTGAAAAGAAAGGAATGAACCCATATGAAGGACGAATGAGAGCTATGTTAATTTTTGCATTTTTCCCGTTATTGGCATTAATTGCACAGCCTTTGGGATATATTAGCTATTGGCTGCCTGTAATTATAATTGGTATTTCAGGTGCGGCACATCAATCCTGGTCAGCCAATATCTTTACTACAGTTGGAGATATGTTTCCCAAAAAAGCAATTGCAACTATTACAGGTATAGGAGGCTTGGCCGGAGGTATTGGTTCTACTTTGATAAATAAAGGTTCGGGTTTATTATTTGATTATAGTAAAGATACCAATATGTCCTTTATGGGTTTTCAGGGAATTGAAGCCGGATATTTTATTATTTTTTCAATTTGTGCTGTATGTTATTTAACTGGCTGGATCGTTATGAAATCTCTGGTTCCTAAATATGCCCCAATTACTGATCTTTAGCATTAAAAATTATTGAGTTATACGCTTAAGTAATTTTATATTTTGTTAATAATCAATAATTTATGCTTTTAAGGATTATAATTAGAGCTAATCTCTAAAAAAGTTTTGCTTTTTAAATTCATAATTTAAACATAAGTGTTTGATTACCAAATAATAACTAAGTGTATAACTCAAAAAAAATTAAATAAAAAAGTGTAAGTGTGAAAAGAACACAAATAATTTTTAATTTCGCCTATGAAAAGTAAATATAAAAATATAATTTTGTGCAATCGATTACATTAAAATAAAAATTATGACAAAATATAGTTCCAGATACGCATCGAGCCCAGAAGCTGTGAAAAAATATGATACTCAGGAATTGAGAAATGAGTTTCTGATTGATGATTTGATGCAGGAAGATGAAGTAGTACTGGTTTATTCTCATTATGACAGATACATTACCGGTTCTGCAGTTCCTGTAAAAAGTGACTTGACATTAGAAACAATTGATCCGCTTAAAGCACCTTACTTTTTAGAGCGAAGAGAATTAGGTGTTATTAATGTTGGTGGTAGCGGTTCTGTGGTTGTTGAAGGAACAGTATATGAATTAGGATTTAAAGATGCTTTGTATATCGGAAGTGGTAATAAAGAAGTTGTTTTTAAAAGCAATGATAAAAATAATCCTGCGAAATTTTACTTAAATTCTGCTCCTGCACACACTACATACCCAACTGTAAAAGTAGGTCTGGCAGAAGCAAATAAATTAGAATTAGGAACTATGGAAACGGCAAATCACCGTACCGTAAATCAAATGATTATTGGAAGCGTGGTTACTACTTGTCAGTTACAAATGGGTATGACAGAGTTAAGACCGGGAAGCGTTTGGAACACAATGCCTGCGCATGTTCACGATCGCAGAATGGAAGTTTATTTTTACTTGGATATTCCGGAAAATCAGGCAGTTTGTCATTTTATGGGACAACCACAGGAAACAAGGCATATCTGGATGAACAATCACCAGGCAGTTATTTCTCCGCCTTGGTCTATTCACTCTGGTTCAGGAACCAGTAATTATACTTTTATCTGGGGAATGGCTGGTGAAAATTTGGATTACGGTGATATGGATGTTTGTAAAATCACTGAATTAAGATAAGAATTATGACAAACTTATTTGATATAAAAGGAAAAATTGCCCTAATCACAGGAAGTACCCACGGATTGGGAATGGCAATGGCAAAAGGTTTAGGACAAGCAGGAGCGACAATTGTTATAAACGGAAATTCTTCTCAGCAAAAAATTGATGATGCTGTTAATGAACTTCAAAGTGAAGGCATTAAAGCAGTTGGTTATAAATTTAATGTAACTAATGAACAAGAAGTTATCGATGCAGTCAAAAAAATTGAAAGTGAGGTTGGATCAATTGATGTTCTGATTAACAATGCCGGAATCATCAAAAGAATTCCATTAATAGAAATGGAAGTTGCCGATTTCAAAGAAGTTATTGATATCGATTTGGTAAGTCCTTTTATTGTTTCCAAGCATGTTGCTAAAGGAATGATTGAAAGAAGACAAGGGAAAATAATCAATATTTGTTCAATGATGAGCGAATTAGGCCGCAGTACAGTAGGTGCTTATGCTGCTGCTAAAGGTGGCTTGAAAATGCTGACCAAAAACATGGCTACGGAATGGGCTAAATACAATGTTCAGATCAACGGAATTGGCCCTGGTTATTTTGCAACAGAACAAACAAAACCTATCAGGGTTGACGGACATCCGTTTAACGATTTTATCATAAGCAGAACTCCTGCTGCTAAATGGGGAGATCCAGGTGACCTGGCCGGTGCAGCAATATTTTTATCTTCCAAAGCAAGTGATTTTGTCAACGGTCATATTTTGTATGTTGACGGAGGAATTCTTGCAACAATTGGTAAACCATCAAACGAATAATTTTCTATTATATTTAAATCATGAGCTCTAATAAAACATTCATAAACGATAATTTTTTACTTGAAAATAAATTCGCGGAAGAATTATATCACAATTACTCTAAAAACCAACCTATAATTGATTATCATAATCACTTAAATCCTCAGTTTATTACCGAAGATAAAATTTTCGACAATATTACACAGGTTTGGATAAACGGTGATCATTACAAATGGCGCGCCATGCGTACATTGGGGGTTAATGAACAATTTATTACAGGAAATGGTTCAGATAAGGATAAATTCTTAAACTGGGCAAAAACGGTTCCGTATACAATGCGTAATCCTTTATACCACTGGACACACTTAGAATTGGCACGCTATTTTGATATTCATGAATTATTGAATGAAAAAACGGCTGAGAAAATATATATCGAGACTTCTGAAAAAATAAATTCAGAGGCTTATAGTACCCGAAATTTGCTTAAAAAAGTAAATGCTGAATTGGTTTGTACTACTGAGGATCCAATTGATACTTTGGAGTTTCATCAAAAATTGTCAAAAAATCCTTTTGAAACTAAGATGAGCACTGCCTTCAGACCTGATAAAGCAATCTTAATTTCAAATGATGGGTATAATGATTACATTAATACATTAGGAAATGTTGCCGGAACAGCAATTAATACCTATGCTGATTTATGTGATGCATTGAAAAAAAGGATTCAGTTTTTTAATGAAAATGGCTGTAAATTAAGTGATCATGGTTTGGATCAGATTTATTTTGAAAATTTTACAGAATCTGAAGTAAATTCAATTTTCAAAAAGAAAAGAGAAAATCAAACTATTACTTCTGAAGAAGCATTAAAATTTCAAAGTGCAATTTTATTGTTTCTTTGTGAATCTTATCATGAGTTGGGCTGGGTACAACAATTTCACTTAGGAGCTTTGCGTAACAATAATGCCCGTATGCATAGAATTTTAGGGCCTGATACAGGTTGGGATTCTATTGGGGATTATCCACAGGCTCAAAAATTATCTTCTTTCTTAAATGCATTGGACAGTAAAGATAAATTGACAAAAACAATCATTTATAACTTAAATCCGGCTGATAACGAAGTGATGGCTACGATGATTGGAAACTTTAATGACGGAAGCGTTAGAGGAAAAGTACAATTTGGTTCCGGTTGGTGGTTTTTAGACCAGAAAGATGGAATGACCAAACAACTGAATGCACTTTCAAACATGGGATTAATTAGTTGTTTCGTAGGAATGTTAACTGATTCAAGAAGTTTCCTTTCGTTTCCAAGGCACGAGTATTTCCGTAGAATCCTTTGTAATCTTTTAGGAGATGAAATTCAAAGAGGTGAACTTCCTGCTGACATGGAATGGATCGGTAAAATGGTATCTGATATCAGTTATAATAATGCCAAAGAGTATTTCAAATTTTAATTAAATATTGATAATGAGTAAAGTAGTTGCATTCGGCGAAATAATGTTGCGTTTTTCGACAGAAAGACATTTGCGATTTTCTCAGGCTAAAGCATTTACAGCGTCTTACGGCGGAGGTGAATTTAATGTTTGTGCTTCTTTGGCTAATTATGGTATTGATGCCGAATTTGTAACCAGATTACCTGAGAATGAAATTGGTGCTTGCGCAGTACAGGAAATGCGTAAAATGAATGTTGAAGCTAAAAATATTGTTTACGGCGGAGAACGTTTAGGAACTTATTATTTAGAAACAGGAGCAGGAACCAGAGGGAGCAACGTTGTATATGATCGGGCACATAGTTCGATGGCAACGATTCAAAAAGGAGATATTGATTGGAAAAAAATATTAGAAGGAGCTACTTGGTTTCACTTTAGTGGAATTACAGCAGCAATTTCTCAAAGTGCAGCAGAAGCTTGTCTGGAAGCAGTTCAGGTTGCATACGAATTAGGACTGACTATTTCATGTGATTTAAATTACAGATCAAAATTATGGCAATATGGTAAAACTCCAAGTGAGGTGATGCCGGAATTATTAAAATATAGTCATGTTATTTTAGGAGATATTGACACAGCCTATTTTATGTTGGGAATCCCTAAAGTAAATCCTGATTATCAGGATGAAAAATCATTACCGGCATTATATTCTAAATTGTATGAGTTTTGCCCGGATTTAAAAACGGTAGCGACAACATTACGTTATTCAGTAAGTGCTTCTCACCAAAGGATAGGTGGTATTTTGTTTGACGGAAAATCTGTTTACAATGCGGCGGTACAAGAAGTAACTCCTGTAATTGACAGAGTAGGAAGCGGAGATGCCTTTATGGGTGGACTAATTTATGGTTTGCTTGAATATTCAGGTAATAACCAAAAGGCATTAGATTTTGCAGTTGCAGCATGTTGTTTAAAGCACACAATTGCCGGAGATTATAATTTAGTTACATTACAAGAAGTTGAAAATATGGCAGGAGGAAATTCTGCCGGATTAGTATCAAGATAAATATAAGTATGGCAAAGTATTCAAGAATTGAAGTAGTTCAGACGATGAAAGATAATGGAATGGTTCCGTTGTTTTTTCATTCAGATATTGAAATCAGTAAAAAAGTATTAAAAGCCTGCTACGATGGTGGATCCAGATTAATGGAATTCACTAGTAGAGGAGATTTTGCTTTTGAGGTTTTTGGAGCATTAAATAAATATGCACTGGCTGAATTGCCGGGAATGATGTTGGGTGTAGGTTCAATAACAGATGCTGCAGCAGCTTCATTGTATATGCAGCTTGGTGCTAATTTTATTGTAACACCTGTTTTTAGGGAAGATATTGCGATTGCTTGTAATCGTCGTAAAGTTTTATGGTCACCTGGTTGCGGTACACTTACAGAAATAGCCAGAGCAGAAGAATTAGGCTGCGAAATCGTAAAATTATTTCCAGCTGATATTTATGGACCAGAGTTTATCAAAGCAATAAAAGGACCTTGTCCCTGGACAAATATTATGCCTACTGGCGGTGTTTATCCAACAGTAGAAAGCTTGTCTTCCTGGTTGAATGCAGGTGCCGCCTGTGTTGGTCTTGGTTCACAATTAATTTCGAAAGAATTATTAGATAATCAGGATTTTGAAGGTTTGAAAAATAAAATAAGTGATGTTTTAAACATCATAAAAGAGATTAGAAATAAATAAGGAATAATCAATTTTTAATTCCTTATTTCAAGGCAGTTTTTTTAGATTTTAAAGGTTGTAATTGAACATTACACTTCAAAATAAATCTTGTCACTCCTCACAGCAAGCTTTATTTTACTCTTAAGTGTAATGTTTCTTTTACAATAATGAAGATCCATTTTAATAAAAACGGATAAGGTATTGAAGTGGGTTATTTATAACACATTAAGAAAATATAATGAAAAAATTAAATAGAGTAAATACAGGATTAGAAAAATTACAACCAATTAAAGTAATTCAGTTTGGTGAAGGTAATTTTTTAAGGGCTTTTATAGATCATGCTTTTCAGGAACTGAACGATACAGTAGATTTCAATGCAGGAATTGCAGTTGTGCAACCAATTGAAAACGGAATGGTAAACATGTTGAACGATCAGGACGGATTGTACACTTTGTTTATGAAAGGATTGTCTAAAGGGCAGGAAGTTCAGGAAAAGAAATTGATTACTAATCTTGTATCAGGAATCAATCCTTATACTAACTTCAGTGATTATTTGGCTTTAGCTAAAGAATCAGCATTAGAATTCATCATTTCAAATACAACAGAGTCCGGTATTGCTTATGTAAGCACGGATACACCTGATATGCAGCCACCAAGTTCTTATCCTGCAAAATTAACTGTTCTTTTACATGAAAGATTCAAGCATTTCAACGGAGATAAATCTAAGGGTTTGGCGATCATTCCATGTGAATTGATTAATTATAATGCTGATACTTTAAAAGAAATTATCCTTAAATACAGTAACGACTGGAATTTAGGGGCTGATTTTGTAACCTGGATTAACGAAAGCAATACTTTCCATAATACGTTAGTGGATAGAATTGTACCTGGATACCCAAGAGCTGAAATTGACGAATACAACAAACAATTAGATTATTCAGATAATTTAATTGTTTCTGCTGAAACTTTCTTCCTTTGGGTAATTGAAGGCGGAGAAGATTTGAAAGCAAAATTACCATTCCACAAAACAAATTTGGATGTGAAAATCGTTGCTGATATGCAGCCTTACAGAACCAGAAAAGTAAGAATCCTGAATGGTGCCCATACTGCAATGGTTCCTTTTTCATTAATGTTCGGAAACGAGACTGTAAAAGAAACAGTAGATGGGGATTTTACAGGTTCATTTATCAACAAAGCTATTTTTGACGAGATTAATGAAACTATTGATATGGATAAAAAAGAACTGGATCTTTTTGCTGAAGATGTTCTGGATCGTTTTAGAAATCCATTTATCAAACATAATCTTTCCAGTATTGCTTTGAATTCTATTTCAAAATTTAAAGTAAGAGTATTACCAAGTATTTTAGTTTATATCGAAAAATTTGACAAAGTACCTACTAACTTAACTTTTGCATTTGCTGCTTTAATTCGTTTCTACAAAGGAACCTGGAACGGAGCCACTTTGCCAGTTGATGACAGCAAAGATATTACCGATGCTTTTGAGGCTATATGGTCAAACGATACTGTAACTGTAGTAAAACAAACACTAGGAAACACTGAATTCTGGGGTGAAGATTTAACAAAAATTAAAGGTTTATCAGAGGCTTTAGTAGTAGCTTTGAACGAAATTGAAGAAAGCGGTATTGAAAAAGGTTTCGCAAATTTCGGTAAACAATATTAATTAGAATACATACTTCTAAAATTATTATCATGCAAAAAAAATTAATAAAAGTAAACCCTTCAGACAATGTTGCAGTAGCATTAGTTAATCTAACTGCTGGTGAGGTTATTAGCTTTGAAGGTGATGATATCACTATCGAAACTGATGTGAAAATGAAGCATAAAATTGCAATGTATCCTTTTGAAGCAGGAGAACGCATTATTATGTATGGAGTTTTAGTTGGTAAAGCAAGTGCTCCAATTGCAAAAGGAGGTTTGCTTTCTACTGAAAATGTGAAACACGAAAGTGCAAAGGTAACAGCCAAAACCGAATCTATAGGTTGGACAGTTCCTAATGTTGATAAATGGAAAGACAGAACTTTTAATGGATATCAAAGAACAGACGGGCAAGTAGGTACTGAAAATGTATGGTTGTTCTTTCCATTAGTATTTTGTGAAAACAGAAACATCGAAATCCTAAAAGGTATTTTTGAGAAGGAATTAATGAAGCCTAAAGAAAATGATTATCAACTTTTGCTTCGTTCTTTGGTAAATTCTGAAAAAGGTGCTGAGGATGCAGTTGCAAAATCTAATGAAGTTGATTTATTCAAAAATATTGAAGTAAAATTCATTACTCACCAGGGTGGTTGTGGTGGAATTCGTCAGGATTCACATAGTTTGGCTAAACTTTTGGCCGGATATGTAAATAATCCAAACGTGGCAGGTGCTACTGTATTGAGTTTAGGTTGTCAAAACTTGCAAATCTCTATTTTTCAGGATGCAATGAAGGCTATCAATCCAAACAGCGACAAACCTGTTTTGATTTACGACCAACAGCAAATTGGAACTATCGAGGATATGTTGAATACTGTAGTAAAAGACTCTTTCGCTGCTATAAAAGAAGCTAATAAAATTGAAAGAACTCCAACTCCATTATCAAAATTAAAAATTGGTTTGGAATGTGGTGGTTCTGATGGATTTTCAGGTATTTCTGCTAACCCCACATTAGGTGTGTTATCTGATAAACTGGTTGCTTTAGGAGGAACTACAATTCTTTCTGAATTTCCGGAATTATGTGGTGTAGAACAGGAATTGGTAAACCGATGTGTGGATGATAAAGACGGAAAACGTTTCTTGGAATTAATGCAATGGTATGAAAAAACAGTTGTAGATGCAGGTTCAGGATTTGATATGAATCCATCTCCGGGAAACATCAAAGACGGTTTGATTACAGATGCAATGAAATCTGCAGGTGCTGCCAAAAAAGGAGGGACTTCACCAATCGTCGGAGTTTTCGATTATGGAGAATATATTAATGAACCAGGCTTTACATTGTTGTGTACTCCTGGAAATGACGTAGAATGTACAACTGCAATGGTAGGATCCGGAGCAAATATGGTATTGTTTACAACAGGTTTAGGAACTCCAACAGGAAACCCAATTGCACCGGTTGTAAAAGTATCTTCTAACACTCAATTGGCACAAAAAATGTCTGATATTATCGATATTGACACTGGTGGAATTATTACCGGCGAAAAATCAATTAATGAAATGGCAGATGAAATGTTAGAATTTATTATAGATGTTGCAAGTGGTACTATTAAAACCAAAGCAGCAATTTTAAATCAAAACGATTTTATTCCTTGGAAAAGAGGAGTTTCTCTATAAAATATTTTTAAGAAACCTATTAAAAGGTAGTTCTTGATGTAGATTTACGAATGTGTAATTCTGGCGCCAGGACTACCTTTTTTTCAATTTTAATAGTGTCTGTTTTTTTTACTTGTTCTAAGAAAACCCGAGCTGCCATTCTTCCCATTTCAAGAGGGGATTGGTCTACTGAAGTTATGGAGAGTTCCATAAATTTGGTAAAAGGTTCGTTACTGAATCCAGCTACACAAAATTCGTCAGGAATGCTTATGTTTCTTTCTTTTAATTCCTGAATGGCTCCCAATGCGGCAAAATCACTTGACGAAAAGATGGCATCTGGCGGAGTTTCGAGTTGTAATAGAATGTCTATTGCCTCTTTTCCTGATTCCAGGCTACTCTTAATAGGAATAACATATTCCTCTTTAAAAATCATACCGCTATCCAGTAAAGCTTGCTTATAACCTAAAAACCTGTTTTTGAATATATCAAGGGATTGATCTCTGGATAGATGAGCGATATGTTTGCAACCTTCGTGAATTAAGTGTTTTGTGGTAAGATATCCACCTTTAAAGTCATTAATGGTAACGGAACTAACTCCATCAATATGCCTGCTTCTGTCAAAGAAGATTAAGGGAACTTTTTTTTGTAATACATTTTGAAATGCATCATTGTTTTCATCGCTAACATCCGTAACAGACATTAGAATGCCATCTACCTGTGCATCTATTAAAGCATAAAGATTTTCATTTTCTCTTTTTGGATCATCATGGGTTTGGGAAATAATAACATGATAACCATGAGGATAGAGTTCTTCTTCAATACCTCTAATTACTGAACCGAAAAAATTATTATCAACACGAGGAACTATAATACCTATATTATTGCTTCTCCCGCTTTTTAACGCCAAAGCTAATTTATTTTGTTTATAACCCATTGAATCAGCCGTTTCAAGAACCAACTCACGAGTGCTTTTTTTTATTTTCGGATTATTATTTAAAGCTCTGGAAACTGTAGCAGCAGTAATATTGAGTCTTTTAGCAATATCATAAATAGTTGTTTTTTCGCTCATCCAAAAAATTTATTTTGATTATTTTAGCACAAAAATACCTTTTTTTTGTATAATTCAATATAAATTGTTATCGATTACGAAAATACTTTTTTTTAGGATAAATGTGAATTATACCCATTGAAGAAATTAGTAGAAAATACGGGATTAGAAAATCACCAAAAAATAAAATAATTCAGTTTGAAGGAGGAAATTTAAACGTTTGTTATAGATTATGCTTTTCACAAACTTAATAATGATAGTGTAGATTTTGTAAAGCTAAATTTATTATGAGGTTCTGGCTAATGTAGTAAGTAAAAATGATTTTATTTTCTGTAAATCAATGATTTAACTATGTGATAAGGGTGTAATTTCATTTTAATTGTTTCATGTTTTAAATGCAATTTATATCACTTATATCGTTAAAGAAATTAAAAGATGGTTCTTGATGAAGATTTACGAATGTGTAATTCGGGTGCCAGGATTACCTTTTTTTCGATTTTAATGGTGTCTGTTTTATCTACTTGTTCTAAGAAAACACGTGCAGACATTCTTCCCATTTCAAGAGGGGATTGGTCTACTGAAGTTATGGAGAGTTCCATAAATTTGGTAAAAGGTTCATTACTAAAACCGGCTATACAAAATTTGTCAGGAATACTTATGTTTCTTTCTTTTAATTCCTGAATGGCTCCTAATGCAGCAAAATCGCTGGAAGAAAATATAGCATCCGGAGGATTTTCAAGCGCTAATAAAATATCTATCGCTTCTTTTCCGGCTTCTACGCTACTTTTAGATCGGATAACATATTGTTCGTCGAATGTAATCCCGCTGTCCAATAAAGCTTGTTTGTATCCTAAAAATCTGTTCTTGAAAATTTCGAGTGACTGATCTCCTGACAAATGAGCTATTTGCTTGCACCCTTGATCTATTAGCTGTTTTGTGGCGATGTATCCACCTTTAAAGTCGTTAATTGTAACAGAACTTACACCATCTATATGCTTGCTTCTGTCAAAAAATATCAAAGGGACATTTTTTTCTAATACATTATGAAAAGCACTATCATTTTCGTTTGTCACATCTGTAACAGACATAAGAATACCATCAACCTGCGCATCTATTAAAGTATAAAGATTTTCATTTTCTCTTTTGGGGTTCTCATGAGTCTGGCAAATAATAACCTGATAACCATGAGGGTATAACTCTTCTTCAATTCCCCTGATGACTGATGCAAAAAAATTACTGTCTATACGAGGAACAATAACCCCTATGTTGTTACTACGTCCACTTTTTAATGCTAAAGCAAGTTTATTTTGTTTATAGTTCATCAAAGCAGCTGTTTCAACAACTAGTTCCCTGGTACTTTCTTTTATTTTGGGGTTGTTATTTAAAGCTCTGGAGACAGTAGCAGCCGTAATGTTAAGCTTTTTAGCAATATCATAAATGGTTGTTTTTTCGCTCATTAAGTAGATAGGGTTTAGGTTAATTTAACACAAAAATACATTTTTTTTGGATTATGACAATATAATTGTTATCGATTACCATAATTCTTTTTATTGATAATTAAAATTATGCAATAATAATAATTTCTATGTTTTTTTAAACAAAATGTAATTAAAATTCACAATAAAAATAAAATGTATAAATAAACTCTAAAATAATTTGGAGTGTTAGAAGTAATTTTCTATTTTCGTGTAATCGATTACATAAAATATACTTTTTAAAGACTGAATTCAAAATAAAACATAAATGATTGTAAATAAGGTATTAAACTGTAAATTATTAGCTTTTGTGGGCGTTTGCGTGATATTGTTTTTGTCATGTAAAAGCAGTGTAGTGAATACCTCGGTTGAAAATCCCTGGGATCGAAAAGAATTAATTGAAAAAAATATTATCCGTACTCACTTTTTAGATAAAAATTATAATATAAGAGATTTTGGCGCTGTAAGTGATGGTAAAACATCAAATACGTTGGTTTTTGAAAAAGTAATAAAAACATGTGCTGCAAATGGAGGCGGGAGAGTTGTTGTTCCTGAGGGAAAATACTTAACCGGGCCAATACATTTAGAAAGTAATGTGAATCTTCATTTAGAGGAGGGAGCTGAAATTCTTTTTAGTACAAATCCTAAAGAATATCCTTTGGTACATACTTCATTTGAAGGAACGGAATTAATGAACTATTCACCACTTATATATGCAAAAAATAAAACGAATGTAGCTATATCGGGTAAAGGAGTGCTTAATGGTCAGGCTAATAATGATAATTGGTGGTTTTGGTCAGGCGGTAAAAGTTATGGCTGGAAGGAAGGACTCCCATCTCAAAATGATCCGGAAAACCGTGAAGTATTAGTTGATATGGCAGAAAAAAAGGTTCCTGTTGCTGAAAGGATTTTCGGTGAGGGTCGTTATTTACGACCAAATTTTATTGAGTTTTTTGAGTGTAATACTGTTTTGATACAAGATGTTAAGATAATTAATGCCCCTTTCTGGATTTTACATCCTATAAAATCTAATGACATAATTATTGATGGTGTTACTGTTGAAAGTCATGGGCCTAATAATGACGGTTGCGATCCGGAATACTCTCAAAATATATTAATAAAAAATTGTGTTTTTAATACAGGAGATGATTGCATTGCGATAAAAGCAGGAAGGGATGCTGATGGGAGAAGAGTTGCAATACCAAGTAAAAATATAATCGTACAAAATTGCAAAATGATTGATGGTCATGGTGGTGTTGTAATTGGAAGTGAAATATCTGCGGGAGTCAATAATGTTTTTGTTGAGAATTGTGTGATGGACAGCCCAAATCTTGACAGGGCTATCCGTATTAAAACTAATTCAAAACGAGGAGGCATTATTGAACATGTGTATGTTAGAAATCTGGAAGTGGGTACTGTTAAAGAATGTGTTTTAAAGTTAAATATGTTTTATAATGTATATGGATCCCAAACTGGAAATTTTATACCAGTAATAAGAAATATAAGTCTTGAAAATGTAAGGGTGAAAAATGGAGGCAAATATGGTATTTGGGCGGAAGGATACAAAGAGTCCCCGATCGAGAACATCACACTTAAAAATGTTATTATCGAAAAAACCGACTCAATTTATTTATTGAAAAACAGTAAGAATTTTAATTTTATATATACCTACATCAATAATAAAAAGATAGAATCGATTAAAAACTAGAAAACTATCAATAACTATTAAAACCAAACTATGAAAATTAAATTATTAAAGAAAAGAATAAAATACAATCTTGTGTTTTTATTTTTTATGAATTTCTTCCTGATCAATAGCATGAGTGCTCAGTCGAGTGTTGTGGAAGGAAAGATAACAGATGCGTCCGGACTCTCATTACCAGGTGTTAACGTTTTGGAAAAAGGAACTCAAAACGGGACTTCTACCGATTTTGAAGGAAGCTTTAAACTAAATGTTTCAAATACTAAGGCAATTTTGGTAATATCTTATTTAGGATTTCAAACTCAGGAAGTTAGTATTGTTGGGAAATCAAAGGTAAATGTTAGTCTTAGTGAAGCTTCGAACGCACTTAATGAAGTTGTAGTAGTAGGTTATGGTACCGTAAAGAAAAGTGATCTTACAGGTTCTGTTAGTACGATTAGTTCTGCAACGATAACCGAGAGAAACGTATTAAGTCCTGTAGAGGCAATTCAAGGAAGTACTCCTGGGGTTCAAATTACATCGGCCTCAGGACGTGCAAGTGATGGATTTAATGTAGTGATTAGAGGTAATAATTCATTATTAGGAGGCTCTCCATTATATGTAGTAGATGGTGTACCAACTGACGGAATTGATTTTTTGAATCCGCAAGATATTGCCAGAATGGACGTTTTAAAAGATGCTTCTTCGGCAGCAATTTATGGTTCTAGAGGTGCAAGTGGGGTTATTATTATTACAACTAAAAGTGGTACTTCGGCAAAATCCGGTATTAGTGTGTCATTAGAAACGTCCTACGGTACAAGAACAGCTGCCAGATTGCCAGAAATGATGTCAGGTGCGGAATGGTGGAAATTTCATCAAGTTGCTTATATGAGTGCCACACCTTTAACACAGACCCCAACACAACTGGCTGCATTGGCAGGAAATCAAAGTCCATTATTAGTTTCTAGAGCTAACAGCGGGTATAATTTTGATTGGTATGATGCTGTATTAAAACCAGGGATGACGCAAAATAATTATGTAAATATTTCTGGTCGTTCGGATTCTGGCTTAAGTTATAATTTGGCTTTTGGTATGCAAGGCGATGAAGGACTTATTGACAATGATTCAACAGATAAATATTCGTTTAAATTAGGTCTAAATCATAAAATAAACGACAAGTTCACAACTGGTGCTAATATTACTATAGCACGTATTAATACAGAGTTAGGGAGTGATTTGGCAATGCAGGAGGCTTTTAGATTAAGTCCACTTATGTCTCCGTGGTCTATTGATGCTGCTGGAAATGAATTGATAGGTCAAGAGTTTTTCTTGCCAGGGAAATTAACGTATCCTGATGGTTCCTGGGCAATTAATAAAACAAGTAGTGTGAATCCATTAGTAGAAATTGCTAATTCATCTCAAACCGAAAGAACTTGGCAAACAGTAGGAAATGCATTTTTTCAATACCAGCCTTTAAAATGGCTATCATTTAAAACAACATTTGCTGCCGGTATCATAAATAAAGTTAATGGTACTGCTTATGGAGCACAATCTAATGCAGGAGTTACTTTAAATAACAAAAACTCTTCATCTCTTGAAAATTATGATAACTTCAATTATACTTGGGATAATCAAATTGATTTGAAACATTCCTTTGATGGTGGGCATGATTTAAGTGCTTTATTGTTACAAAGTTTGTATTCTAATGTTAGTGAGTCATCTTATCTTTATTCAAATACGCAGCCTTTTGACACTGGTGAAAATAATATTGGTTCAGGCGTTCAAACAAGTTTTAATGTAAAATCATTGTATGAAAAAAACAGTCTAAGTTCTTATGCTGTACGTTTAAACTATACTTATAAAGACAAATATTTATTAACAGCGTCAAACAGATGGGATGGAGCTTCTGTATTGGCAGAAGGTGTTAAGTGGGAAAATTTCCCTTCTTTGGCTTTAGGATGGAAAATCAGTAAGGAGGCATTTTTAGAAAGTAATTCAACAGTTTCAGATTTAAAATTAAGAGCAAGTATTGGTTATACTGGTAATAACAATGTTCAGCCTTATACTTCACAAGAGCTTTTAGATAGTCAAACATTTTATGCAAATGGTTCTGCAGTAGTGGCAGGTTGGAGATCTGGGACTCTCGCCAATCAAATGTTGACTTGGGAAAAAACAAGAGAATTTAACATTGGTATAGATTATGGTTTCATAAATAATAGAATTACAGGTAGTGTTGATGTGTATGACAGACTATCTGATAAATTGATTTACGAACAACAATTAGCTATAGAGACAGGTAGGGATAGAACAGTTTCAAACGTTGGCTCGGTAAGTAATAAAGGAGTTGAGGTTTTGTTAACTACTAAAAATATTAAATCAAATAATGTTACTTGGGAAACTACTTTTACGTTTACCAAAAACGTGAATAAATTAGAGTCAA
This sequence comes from Flavobacterium piscis, assembly GCF_031457575.1. Taxonomy (GTDB): domain Bacteria; phylum Bacteroidota; class Bacteroidia; order Flavobacteriales; family Flavobacteriaceae; genus Flavobacterium; species Flavobacterium piscis_A. The sequence continues at coordinate 110,997 of NZ_JAVDWQ010000007.1, forward strand.
TTTACAATCAGGACAAAGTAAGTGATATTGGAAATACCTTGATTTTGGGATCAGAATTAAATCCTAATTATAATTATGTCTTTGATGGTATCTGGCAAGAAAGTCAAGCTACTGAAGCAGCATCTTATGGGCAGGCTCCGGGACAAGCAAAACCAAAAGATTTGAATGGTGATGGTAAATTTAACCAGGATGACAGAACCGTAATTGGTAATGCAAATCCTGATTGGCAAGGAAGTATGTACTCTAAATTAACGGTTGGTCAATTTGATTTTAATTTTTCAGTACTTACAAGCCAGGAACAAACAGTTTTGAGTTCATTCCATGATAATTTTGCTGACGTAACCGATAGAGGTCGTCAAAAAATAGCAATGGACTACTTTATTCCAACAAATGGTACGGGTATCGAGGCTAATGCTTCAAACACTAACCCACGTCCAGGGCCAGCAGCTACAGGTGCAGGTACGTTTTGGGCTTCTAATTTTGCTTTTTACAAAGATGTCTCGTATGTAAAAATTAAAAACATATCATTAGGGTATACACTTAATTCTGAGTTGATTAAAAAGTTAAAAATGAGTAACTTTAGGATATATGTAAATGTTTTAGACCCGTTTGTATTTACAGATTTCGATGGATATGATCCAGAATGGGCTGGTTCAAATTTTGGTGTAAACCGTCCGGCATCTGTTACGACCCAATTGGGATTAAGTGTTAAATTTTAATAAAGATATCAAATGAAAAAAATAATATTAATTTTAGGAATAATTGTTACTGCTTTTACTTCATGCAGTGATTTTATTGAAGAAGATAGCCGTACTAGTGTTCCTGCAGATGCATCGTATAAAACAGCATCAGGATTTCAGTTATTAGTAAATACAAATTACGCATGGCTAAAAGGAATTTATGGTGGTGCACCTTTCATCTTTGAATCAGGTACTGATATGTATGCAGAAGGCCGAACACCAGAACCTGCGGGTTTAAGTCAATACAGTCAATTAGTTCCTTCTTCAACAGAGATTGTTCCATTATATAAATCTTGTTATGAGTTAATTCAGTCTGTAAACAAAACAGTTTATTATTCAACAATTACTGAGCAAACACCAAATGTAAGTATACTTGTAGGTGAAGCAAGATTTTTGAGAGCTAACGCTTATTTTTTATTAGTACAAACTTATGGAGGTGTTCCAATTGTTAACGAGCATATTACAAGTCCGGTTCTGTCTTTTACAAGAAACTCAGCAGAGGAAGTTTATACTCAAATTATTAATGATTTAGAATTTGCTTTGACAAATGTTGGTACAAATACTTATGCAGTAAGTGGGAAAGTGAACAAAAGAGCCGTAAATGATTTATTAGCAAAAGTCTATTTAACAAGAGGTTATGAAACATTTGGAACTATTGCAGATTTTACTAAAGCGGCTTCTTATGCAGATACTGCTATTGCAGGACAAGCATTAAATATAGCTTATGACCAATTATTCAAACCAGAAAATGATTTGAATGCTGAGACTATTTTTTCTGTTCAATATGATAAAAACTCAGTTAGTACTTCTCCTACAACATTAGGAAATAACCAGTTTTATTATTTCAGTTCTTATTTAGGAGGTAGTGAAACTAAAGGAGGTTCACCTTTAAGAAGTTATAATTTATTGCCAACAGGATATACTTTAGGATTGTATGAAAAAGGGGATAAAAGATGGGAAGCCACTTTTATGCATGAAATTTATGAAAACTATTATGATTTCTTTAGAGTTGCAGATAAAACCAACTTAAAAATAAAAGATTTTTATGAGCCTAAATGGTTTACTGCTGATGATAAAGTAGCTTATCTGGCTTCAAAAGCCGGTAAACTAACCGCTGATTTTGAGTATCATCCATGGGGAGAATATTCCGCAGAACATACTTTAATTAAAAATCTTGATTACGCAACTATTCCAGTTAAAAAATTCGATGATCCAGATCCATCAACACCAGCAAGTACTGGAAACGTGAGTACAAGAGATATTATTTTAGCAAGACTTGGAGAAACCTATTTAGTAGCAGCTGAAGCTTACTTAAAAGCAGGTAACCCAACAACAGGTTTGGCTCGTTTAAATGAAGTAAGAAGAAGAGCGGGAGTTGGAAATGCAACTGAAGCACAGTTTAATATTGATTATATCTTAGACGAAAGAGGTAGAGAGCTAGTTGGAGAGTATAAACGTTGGTTTGATTTGAAACGTACAGGTACTCTTGTAGCAAGAGCTTCTGCACATAATTATAAAATTGAGGCTAGTAATTTTGTCGGAGTGGGTGGAGCCCTTAAAATTTTAAGACCTATTCCACAAACAGCTTTGGATTTAAATAGAAATAAAGATTTTCCACAAAATCCTGGATATTAGTATAAAGAGATTAATTTATATTTTGTTTTTTGAATTAGTTAAAAAGGAGTTCGATTGTATGTCGAACTCCTTTCTTAACTAAGTTTAAATTTTATTAGGAATGAAAAATATATTTTTATTAATACTGTTTTTTTTATCAAATGCTATTTCTGCACAAAGCACTTATAGCATAGATAGCTCCTATACTATAAAAGCAACATATAATAAATTAATAAAAAAGCATCCTTTTATAAAAATTGTTGAAGAAGCAAAAAACAACAATGTTTCACAAATTATTGAAGTTGTTTATAGTCAGGATAAAAACAGAGCATTGCATCTGGATGCTTTTTTTAATACAACAAAAAAAAGAAATCCTGCCGTAATCATGATACATGGCGGAGGCTGGAGATCAGGTAATAAGAATCAAATGAAAATAATGGCACAGGAAATAGCTTCAAAAGGCTATTCTTGTTTTGCAATAGAATACAGACTGTCGCCAGAAGCTAAATATCCGGAAGCCATTTATGATGTTAAAAATGCAATTAAGTTTATAAAAGATAATGCCAAAAAATTCAATGTAGATCCAGGCAAAATTGCTGTTTTAGGATGCTCTTCAGGAGGTCAAATGGCTGCTTTGATTGGTACAACAAATGAAAATTCAGCTTTTGATGATGTTCAGAATAAAAGTAAATCTTCATCAAAAGTAAATGCAATTATTAATATTGACGGCGTTTTAGCTTTTAAACATCCTGAATCTTCTGAGGGAGATATGGCTGCTTTTTGGCTAAAAGGGACTTCTGCTGAGAATCCGGAAAATTGGAAAAATGCTTCGGCTTTAACACACACTGACAAAAACACACCGCCAACATTGTTTATTAATAGCAGTATTCCTAGGTTTCATGCTGGCAGAGATGATATGATTACGGTTTTAAACCAAAATAATATTTATAATGAGGTACATACAATTAAGGACTCTCCTCATTCATTTTGGTTTTTTGACCCCTGGTTTGACGAAATGATTCGTTATACTACTCAATTTTTGGATAAAACTTTTAAATAAAGTATCATAAGTAATAAAATAATAAGACTTTCAGGTTATAACTCGCAAAGTAATTAAGAGATGAAAAAGCTAAAATTAGAGTTATTAAACAAAAAGCTAAAAATGTAAATTTGATGACTAAGAAGATCCCTGTAAAAACTAATTTCTATAAAATTGCAATTATTTTGCTTCTTTTTTTTTCTGGCAAAACAATTGCTCAGGATATTGAAAGTCAAAAAAGGATATCGGATAATTTAAAATGGTCGGAAAGAATGGCTTTGTCGATAATTAAAAGACATCCTGAAGCCTGGAAAATAGATGATCACGAAGCGCCAAAATGGGACTATAAAATTGGTATGATTTTGACTGCTTACCAGAAATTGTACAATAAAACCAATGACTCAAAATATTATGATTATGTAAAAGGGTATGCAGATGTATTCATTGATGAAACTGGGGCAATTAAAAAGTTTGATCCCGAAAATCATAGTCTTGATAATATAAATGCAGGAAAAATACTTTTTGATTTGTATGATAAAACAAAAGAAGAAAAATATCTGACAGCCTTAAAAATAGTAAGAAATAATTTTGATGATTATCCAAGAACCCAATCTGGGGGCTTTTGGCATAAAAAAATCTATCCTAATCAAATGTGGTTAGACGGTTTGTATATGGGAGAACCTTTTTATGCAAGATATACTGCTGAATTTGAGGGGGGAGAAAAATGGAATGATGTTGCCCACCAATTCGAACTTCTTCACAAACATACATTTGATCAAAAAACCGACTTGTATTTTCACGCTTGGGATGAAAGCAAACAAATGCCATGGGCTAATAAGGAAACGGGAACAGCTCCCCATATTTGGTTGAGAGCCCTTGGATGGTATGGTATGGCATTGGTAGATGCATTGGATTATTTTCCAAAAGAGCATCCAAAACAAAATGAATTGATTGGATATCTAAATGAATTAGCAGTTGCAGTAACCAAATATCAGGATAAGTCCGGTTTATGGTATCAAATTCCAAATTTGCAAAAGCAAAAAGGAAATTATTTGGAGTCTTCAGGCTCTTCAATGTTAGTATATGCACTTGCAAAAGGAGTACATAAAGGTTATTTGTCAACTAAATTTGAAAAAGTAGCTAATAAAGGTTTTAATGGATTAATTACAAATCGTATTAAAGTAGATAATGATGGTGAAATCCATATTACTCAGGTATGTGGCAGTGCAGGATTGGGGGGTAATCCATATAGAGATGGTTCTTTTGAATATTACATGAACGAAAAAATTGTAACCGATAATTCACATGGATTAGGAGCTTTTTTGCTTGCAGCAATAGAATTAGATAAATAGAATTTTCAATAAGTTAAATAAATTACTATGTTAAACAACACACTAAACTCTTTAAAAGTCGCAGCACTTTTTGTTTCATTCACCTTTTTTAGTTGTAAAACCGCTTCGCTGCAACCAGTAAAAACTGCTGATACGCAAAATCAATCAGTAATTCCTAAAAATTTGAAATGGTCTGACAGAATGGCTTTAACTTTAATGCAACGTCATCCGGAATCCTGGCAGATAGACGATTCTAAGGCTCCAAAATGGGACTATGTTCATGGTCTTGTTTTATATTCATTCGAAGAATTATATAAAAAAAATCCAGATCCAAGATATGCTGCGTATGTACAAGGCTATTTAGATGCATTGATTGAAAGCGAAGGAACAATCAAAACGTATGAAATAGAAAAATACAATATTGATATGATTGTGGCTGGACGTTTACTTTTTAATGCCTATGATAAAACGAAAGAAGAAAAATATTTAAAAGCAATGCAACTATTGCGTAAACAGTTAACAGATCATCCAAGAACTAAAAGTGGTGGATTCTGGCATAAAAAAATCTACCCGAATCAAATGTGGTTAGACGGATTATACATGGGAGAACCTTTCTATGCAGCATATACTGTTACTTTTGAAAACGGAAAAAATCTGGACGATGTTGCGCATCAATTCGAACAAATACAATTGCATGCAACTGATCCAAAGACAGGATTATTATATCACGGTTGGGATGAAAGCAAAGAAATGCCGTGGGCTAATAAGGAAACAGGAAACTCTCCAAATTATTGGTCAAGAGCTCTTGGTTGGTATGTAATGGCTTTGGTTGATGCCTTGGATTATTTTCCAAAAGATCATCCAAAACAAAAAGAATTAGTAGGTTATTTAAATAATGTTTCGGAAAGTTTAGCGAAGTATCAGGATAAATCAGGTTTATGGTATCAGGTAACGGATAAGGGTGGTGAAAAAGATAATTATTTAGAAGCTTCAGGATCTTCAATGTTTGCTTATGCTTTTGCAAAAGGAGCAAATAAAGGATATTTGCCTTCTAAATATAAAAAATTAGCCAATAAAGCATTTGATGGTCTAACTCAACAATTAATGAAAGTTGATACTGATGGAGGAATTACATTAACTCAGGCTTGCCAGGTGGCTGGTTTAGGCGGAAACCCTTATCGTGATGGTTCCTATGAGTATTATGTTAATGAAAGAAAAAAAGACAATGACCCTAAAGCAACTGGTCCGTTCATTTTGGCTGCTTTAGAATTAAACAGATAAAATTAAACAGATAAAATAATATTAATTCGAATGAAATTTATAAAAACAATATCTCTTGTTTTATCCTTTATTGTTGTTCAAACAATAATAGGTCAGGAAAAAAATAAAAGTAATTATTCTCAGGTTTGGGTAGCGGACAATGGAGACGGAACATATAAAAACCCTATTTTATATGCCGATTATTCAGATCCGGATGTCATTCGCGTTGGAGATGATTATTACATGACAGCATCATCATTCAATTGTATTCCTGGTTTGCCTATTCTTCATTCAAAAGATTTGGTTAACTGGAAATTAACAGGATATGCGCTTTCAAAACAAAAACCTTTAGATGTTTATAACAGAGCCCAACACGGAAATGGTGTTTGGGCTCCTTGTATTCGATATTATAAAAATGAGTTTTACATTTATTATCCTGATCCTGATTACGGTATATATCTCGTAAAGTCAAAAAAAGCGGAAGGTCCATGGTCTGAACCTGTCATGGTAAAGGAAGGTAAAGGATTGATTGATCCAGCTCCGTTATGGGATGATGACGGAAAAGTATATTTAGGATATGCTTTCGCAGGAAGCCGTGCCGGAATAAAAAGCGTTTTGGCTGTATGTACCATGAATGCTGAAGGTACATTAGCAAATAATGATGATGTTATGATTATTGATGGTCATGCTGATGAAGCCACTATTGAAGGACCTAAATTTTACAAACGAAATGGCCATTATTACATATTTGCTCCTGCAGGTGGAGTTGCAACAGGATGGCAAACTGTTATGAGATCTAAAAATGTTTTTGGGCCTTATGAAAAAAGGAAAGTGATGGATCAGGGAAAGTCAACTATCAATGGCCCACATCAGGGAGCCTGGGTTCAAACTCAAACGGGAGAAGATTGGTTTATTCATTTTCAGGATCAGTTTGCATACGGAAGGGTAGTTCATTTACAGCCTATGAAGTGGCAGAATGATTGGCCAGTAATAGGAACCGATGAAAATAACGATGGTATTGGAGAGCCTATTGTGGTTTATAAAAAACCAAATGTAGGTAAGAAATCATTTCCTGTTGAAACACCACCTGAAAGTGATGAGTTTAACAATCCTAAACTTGGGCTTCAATGGCAGTGGCATGCAAATCCACAAATAACATGGGGACTTCCAACGACAATGGGCTATTATAATTTGAATTGTATCCCTACTCCTAAAGATTATAACAATCTGTTTGATGTTCCAAATTTACTTTTGCAAAAACTTCCTGCAAATGAATTTACTGCAACTACAAAAATTACATTTAATTCCAGATTTGATGGCGAATATACCGGATTGGTAATTATGGGATTGGATTATAGTTTTTTATGTCTGAAACAAGAAGAAGGAAAATTATTCCTTTCACAAAAAATAACTTTAAAAGCTGATAAAAAAGGAATTGAATCTGAAAGTAAGAGAATTGCGATAAAAGATAAAACGGTTTACTTACAGGTGAAGGTTAAAGCAGGCGGGGTTTGTGATTTTTTCTATAGTGAAGATGGCCAGAAATTCAACCCAATCGGTGAAAGTTTTACTGCCAGAGAAGGAAAATGGATTGGTGCAAAAATAGGGTTTTTAGCACTTAGGGAGGGAATTATAAACGATGCAGGGAGTGTCGCAATAGATTGGTTCAGAATTACTAAATAGATAGAAAATGATTAAATTGAAAAAAACAGCATTATTACTTTTAGTTAGTATTAGCTTTTGTGTAAATGCACAGGAAAAAAGTAAAAAATGGCCGGACTTAATAATGAAAAGTTATTCTGCCTGGTTTGGTTCAGAAGAAGGAAGGAAAATAGCCGACAACGTGTTGCTTTACCAAAGAGATATTGGTGGCTGGCCAAAGAATATCCCGATGTTAAAAGAATTGACAGAGGATGAGAAGAGTAAGTTAACAGCACTAAAACCTTCAGGAAAAGATTGTACAATAGACAACAGAGCGACAACACAGGAAATACTTTTTGTATCTAAAATGTATGCGCAGACTAAAGAGGAAAAATATAAAGATTCATTTTTAAGAGCAGTAAACTATTTACTGTCAGCACAATATGCTAATGGTGGCTGGCCTCAATACTTTCCATTAAAAAAGGGTTATTATACGCATATCACTTATAATGATAATTCGATGGTGGATGTTTTGAATGTATTGAGAGAAATAGGGAATGAAACAAATTACTATAGTATTAAACTTCCAAAGGAAACTGTTGAAAAAGCTAAAATTGCTTTTGATAAAGGAATTGATTGTATTTTAAAAACGCAATACAAACAAAATGGTGTTTTAACGGTTTGGTGTGCACAACATGATGAAGTTACTTTTGCCCCGGCAAATGCAAGAGCTTATGAACTTGCTTCGTTGAGCGGAAAAGAATCTGCCAAAGTAACATTGTTATTAATGTCCATTGATAATCCTTCACCGGAAATTAAAACTGCAGTTAAAAGTGCTTATGATTGGTTTGAAAAAACAAAAATTACTAATCTTAAAGAAGAGCGTATATATGACGCTGACGGAAAAGTTATTGGTAAAAAAATGTATCCTATGGAAGATGTCGCACCAATTTGGCCAAGGTTCGCAGAGCTTGACACGAATGAAGCGTTTTTTTGTGATCGGGACGGAATTAAAAAGAAATTTATAACCGACATAGGAGAAGAGAGAAGAAACGGTTATTCATGGTATTCTAATGAACCTAAAGAAGTTCTTAAAAAATATAAAAAATGGTTTAAGAAATATGGAGAATAAATTTCTTCCAGACCTAAATTTTTAATGGAACGAATTCGTTTTAGACAACTTATTTCAATAGATAAAGATTTGACTTTCAAAAAAACAAAAACATGAACTTTAGATTTCTTTTCTTTTTATTGTTTTCTCCTGTCATTTTTGCTCAGGAGAATAATTTTCCAACAGCAAAAGCAGATTCTATTGTCAATAGAATTCAATTACCTGTTTTTTCTTCTTTTCAGATAAATGTTGAGAAACTAGGTGCGAAAGGCGATTCAATTACCAATAGCAAACCTTTTTTTGATAAGGCGATGGCGTTATGCAAAAAAAATAATGGGGGAACTATTGTGGTTCCGAAAGGCGTTTATCTTTTAAATGGTCCCATTCATTTTGTTAGCAATGTCAATTTAAAAATTGAAAAAGGAGCAAAAATTAAATTCAGTGATACACCGGAACATTATTTGCCAATGGTTTTAACCAGTTGGGAAGGAACGATGGTTTATAACTACAGTCCGTTAATTTATGCCAATAATTGTACTAACATTGCTATAACCGGAGAAGGGACTATTGATGGGGAAGGCGGAAAGACGTGGAAAAGCTTTAAATCGCAAGAAGGCAAGGGTAAAGATCTAAGTCGCGAAATGAATCATAACAATATCCCTTTAAAAGACAGGAAATTTGGGAAAGGTTATTTTTTACGCCCTCAAATGATTCAGTTTTTTAATTGTAAAAACATTTTGGTTGAAAACATTCGTATTGAGGATTCACCTTTTTGGTGTTTACATCTGCTAAAGTCCCAAAGCATTACAATTAGGGGAATTAGCTATAAATCATTAAATCATAACAATGATGGGATTGATCCTGAATATGCCAAAGATGTTTTGATTGAGAATGTAACTTTTGACAACGGTGATGATAATGTGGCAATCAAAGCAGGAAGAGATCATGAAGGAAGAGCCAATTCAGCCACACCAAGTGAGAATATTGTAATCAGAAACTGCAATTTCAAAGGACTTCACGGAGTTGTCATAGGAAGTGAAATGTCAGCTGGAGTACAAAATGTGTATGTTGAAAATTGTAAAACCGTTGGCTACCTCAAAAGAGGGATTTACTTAAAAACAAATGCCGATAGAGGAGGCTTTATAAAAAATATTTTTGTTCGAAATATACAATTAGACGAAGTAGAGGATTGTATTTATATCACGGCCAATTATCATGGAGAAGGAAAAGGTTTCCAGTCTGAAATCTCTAATATTTCATTTTCAGATATCTCTTGTAATAAAGCAACGGCTTCAGGAATAGTAATTCAGGGATTTCCAGATAAAAAAATCAAAAATATATCTTTAAATAATATCGAAATCAAATGGGCTAAAAATGCCATATCGAGTGAAAATGCCGAAAATGTCCTGATGAACGAAGTTTTTATTGGTGAAAAAGCAACGGTTCCTTCGGCAGCTAAATAAGTTTTAACATTGCATTTTTTAATAGAGCAAGTTTATTAATCTAAAATAATTAAGAATCTAAATGAAATATTATCTTTTAATTTTCTCTTTAATTTCAATGAGCGTTATAGCTCAAAAAACGACAATATATACTATTGGCGATTCGACAATGGCTAATAAAAAAGATTCGGATAAAAATCCGGAACATGGCTGGGCACAAGTACTTCAGCCCTTTTTTAAAGATAATATTATTATCGTAAACAAAGCCGTAAATGGACGCAGTACTAAAAGTTTTATCAATGAAAAACGTTGGGATTCCATTAATAATAAACTCAAAAAAGGAGATTACGTTTTTATAGAGTTTGGTCATAATGATGAAAAGATTGGAGACTCTACAAAATATACCAATCCACATACGAGTTACCGTCACAATTTAATTAAGTTTGTGAAAGAAAGCCGGGAAAAAGGAGCAATTCCAATATTATTGACTTCAATTGCAAGACGTAATTTTAATGACAAAGGTGTTTTAGTGGGCACACATGGCGAATATCCATTAGAAACCCGATTGGTTGCGCAGGAATATAAAGTTCCGTTTATCGACCTGGAATATTATACAGAGTTGCTCGAACAATCATATGGTCCTGAAAAATCAAAGAATTTGCATTTGCATTTCAAAAAAGGAGAGCATCCTTATTATTTAGAGGACAAAGCAGATGACACACATTTATCAAAAAAAGGAGCGACTGAAATTGCTCAAATTGTTGTCAATCAAATTAAACTGTTAGAGGATTCATCAGTTGAAAAGCTTAAAAAGAGCATTAAGTAAAAATGCCTTGGCCTTGTAATACCGAAACAAAAAAAGGCAATATTCCTGGTTGAGATATTGCCTTTTTTATCATTTTTATTATTTCTTTTGCAGCGGACTGATAATTTGAACATTCTGAAATACAATAGCCCCTTTTACTACTCCGGCAATTGTGCTTCTTAAAGCATCAATAATTTGCATTTTTAATTCGCTTTTAGGGTAAATTAAACTTACCTCACGCGCTGGTTTTGGTTCTTTAAAGTTGCGTAATTTCAGTTTGTCAGATTCTTTCAGGTCTAAAGTATGAAGATATGGAAGTAGTGTCGTACCCAAACCTTCATCAGCTAATTTTATAAGGGTTTCAAAACTACCACTCTGAATCTGAAAATTGTTCTGCTCAATATCAGAACCGTTTTTGCATAAATTTAATATTCCATCCCTAAAACAATGCCCATCCTGTAAAAGCAGAATTTCATTTATGTTCAAATCAGAGACTTCAATTTCCTCTTTTTGAAAATGGGTATGATGTTCCGGAATATAAGCCACAAAAGGTTCAAAATACAATACGATTTCTTTTATTTTTTCATCTTCTAATGGAGTTGCTGCTATTGCTGCATCTAAATGACCATTTTTCAATTTTGTGATGATTTCATCTGTATTGAGTTCTTCTATTAAAAGCTTTACTTTTGGATATTTTTTGATAAAATTATTTAAAAACATAGGTAAAAGTGTCGGCATTATGGTTGGAATAATTCCTAAGCGAAATTCACCTCCAATAAACCCTTTTTGTTGTTCTACAATGTCCTGAATTCGACTTGCTTCATTTACGATGTTTTTTGCCTGATTTACAATTTTTTGACCAATGTCAGTAAGCTGAATAGGTTTTTTACTTCTGTCAAAAATTAAAATACTGAGTTCTTCTTCAATTTTTTGAATTTGCATACTTAAGGTAGGCTGAGTAACAAAGCATTTCTCGGCTGCAAGTGTAAAATTTTTGTATTCAGCAACCGCCAAAACATATTGTAATTGAGTAATCGTCATTTTGATAGTATTTTTTGATGCAAAAATAAGTAAATATAATTTTTTTTTATAATTATTTAATGAACTTATTTTAAATTTGTAATAAACATAGTATAAAAAAGAATCATATGAAAACAAATATTTTAGGTTTACCCGTTAAAGAGTCAGAGTTATTAGTAAAGGAATTAAATGTTTTATTATCTAATTTTCAGGTTTACTATCAAAATTTAAGAGGAATCCATTGGAATATTCGAGGAAAACGTTTCTTTGATCTGCATGTCAAATTTGAAGAATTGTATACAGATTCACAATTAAAAATAGATATGATTGCCGAGAGAATTTTAACTATCGGCGGATCACCCCTGCATACTTTTGAGGATTATATTAAAAACAATAAACTTGAAGTTGGTAAAAATATTTCAAACGATGAAAAAGCAGTTCATTTAATTGTAAAATCACTTGCCGATTTATTAAAAATTGAAAGAGTAATTCTAACTAAATCAGGAGAAATAAACGATGAAGGTACTAATTCTATGATGAGTGGCTTTATTGCTGAACAGGAAAAAACCATCTGGATGATGAATGCCTGGCTGGAGGAAGAATTGTAAATTGTTGTTTATCAAAACTCTAAAAAAACAGAATGATATAATAATTACATTCTGTTTTTTATTTATGTTAAATTTTTTTAAAAATTTTGGCTAAGTTGCTTTGATTTTGTCCGTTTAGCTCTATTTTTGCCGCAATGAAATTAATAGCTCGCATATTATTATTTATATTTTTTGCTTTCTTATCTACACCCGCTATTGTTACGGTGATAAAGAAAAGTAGCGATGTGTCTATGTTTTTCAGTTGTTCTGAAGAGGAACAATCTCATAAAGAAATTAAAGCTGCGGTTTATCCGCCTGTTTTTGATCACGAACTGTTTTTTCCTGTATATATAGAATCAAAACTAATAGCATCAGAAAATATTGTAAAATTAGATAATATTTCTCCTAGTATTTTTGCCCCTCCTCCCAACTTCTTATAATACTTCCGATTATTTTGAACAAAACTGCATTTTTAATCATGTAGTAATTCTTTAATGAATAATTTTTTAGTATTGTATTATGACAAAAAAAATCAATCTTTTTGCTAACCTTAAATCTGATTTTGCTTCAGGTTTAGTGGTGTTCTTGGTGGCTCTTCCATTGTGTTTAGGTATTGCAATGGCATCGGGGGCCCCTTTATTCTCAGGTATTATCGCGGGTGTTATTGGTGGTATTGTAGTGGGGTATCTGAGCCAGTCGCACATTAGTGTTTCTGGTCCTGCTGCTGGTTTAACAGCTATTATTTTGACAGCCATTACGGATTTTGGTGCTTTTGATGTTTTTTTAATGTCTGTTTTTATTGCAGGATTAATTCAATTAGCATTAGGGTTTTTAAAAGCCGGTAGCATCTCAAATTATTTTCCGACCAATGTTATTGAAGGTATGCTGGCGGGTATTGGAATCATCATTATTCTGAAACAATTGCCACACGCTTTTGGTTATGATGCTAATTTTGAAGGTGATCAGGCATTTGTTCAAAACGATGGAAATAACTCTTTTTCCGCACTATTTGATGTTTTTAATCATATCCAATTAGGAGCGGTAGTGATTTCGCTGATTTCACTTATAATATTAATCTCCTGGGACAAGGTTTCTTTCTTAAAGAAATTGAAATTAGTGCCAGGTGCCCTTATTGCAGTTATTGTAGGGGTTGCTTTAAATGAAATATTTATTGCATCAGGAAGTTCATTGGCAATTGCAAAAGAACATTTGGTTTCATTGCCAGTCCCAACTTCTTTTGATGAATTCAGGTCTATTATCATTACGCCAAATTTTGCTTCAGTAACCAACCCACAAGTTTGGGTTGTAGCTATAACAATTGCTATTGTTGCTTCTATTGAAACTTTATTGTGCATTGAAGCTGCTGACAGGATGGATGTCCAAAAGCGTTATACAGATACAAATGTAGAGCTAAGGGCACAAGGAATTGGTAATGTTATGAGTTCGCTTATAGGTGGTTTACCAATGACTTCAGTTGTAGTACGTTCATCAGCTAATAATAATGCTGGTGCAAAATCTAAAATGTCTGCAATTATCCATGGCTTACTTTTGTTAATTAGTGTTTTGTCAATTCCGACATTATTGAACAAAATTCCATTGGCAACTTTAGCTACTGTTTTAATCTTAGTTGGATACAAGTTAGCAAAACCTGCAACTTTCAAGCACTTTTGGAAAAAAGGAAAATATCAGTTTGTACCGTTTATTGCAACACTGGTATTTGTAGTAGCTACAGATTTACTTAAAGGAGTTGCATTGGGAATTATCATCAGTATTATTTTTGTATTGAGAGGGAATTTAAAAAGAGCTTACAACTTTAAAAAAGAAGAATACGAAGATGGAGATATAATTCATATCGATCTGGCACAAGAAGTCTCCTTTTTAAATAAAGCGGCTATAAAGCAAACATTAAGTGAAATTCCGGAAAACTCTAAAGTTATTATCAATGCTGATGATACAGAGTATATCGCACATGATGTTTTAGATTTAATTCGTGAGTTTAAGGAAACCCGTGCTATTGATGAAAATATCAAAGTAAAATTAAAAGGTTTCAAAGAAGCTTATGATTTAGAAAATACCCCTGAAGTTAATAATCATGTTTCTATAGAACATTATTATGATGTCGCTAAAAGAGTATTGGTCAAAAAAGAAAATAGAAACGAAGATTTTTAAAAAGTTAATAATATAAATTAAGGTATTTCTGAAATATGCGGGAGTATTTTTAAATAAACTTTCTAAGTTCTATTTGATATTCTAAATAGACAGAAATGCCATTAAAAAATTAAAAAAAACATGAAAGACTTTTATAAACAAATATTAGAAAACAATAAAGAGTGGGTTGAAAAATCGTTAGCACTTGATCCTAATTTTTTCGAAGATTTAGCAAAAGGACAAACACCTCCGTTATTGTGGATTGGCTGTTCTGATAGTCGTGTTCCTGCAAATGAAATTATTGGTGCAAAACCGGGTGAAGTTTTTGTACACCGTAATATTGCCAATATGGTTGTGCATTCTGACATGAATATGTTAAGTGTTTTAGATTATGCTGTAAACGTATTGAAAGTAAAGCACGTTATTGTTTGTGGACATTATGGTTGTGGAGGTATTAAAGCGGCTATGGGCAATCAGTCTGTTGGAATTATTGATAACTGGATTCGCCATATTAAAGACGAATACCGTTTACATGATAAATATTTAAATTCTATTGAAGACGAAACTGAGCGATTTAATGCTTTTGTTGAAGTTAATGCTAAAGAACAGGTTTATAATTTAGCTAAGACTTCAATTGTACAAGGTGCCTGGAAAAATGGACAGGACTTAACACTTCATGGTTGGGTTTATGGATTGAATTCTGGTTTTGTCACGGATCTAAATGTAAATATTAGTTCTAATGATGAACTGGATGATGTTTATCAATTAAATTTATAAAAATGAATCGCCCAAAAGGGCGATTTTTTTATTCGTTTTCGTCAAGGTTTTCATTAAAAGCAGATGGCAACAGAGTAGGAATAAACTTTATTAAAATTGGTAAAAGCAGACTTCCTCCAGGGAGTAAAAAGATAGTAAGTGACGGTATAGTTTTGCAAATGTCTAAAAGTTGTTTTTTTACTTTCTTTTTTTCTTTTACATCTAAATCCCTGTGTGTAGAATGAGCTAATAAAACCATTAACTCTTTGCTTTGGACAATTTCCTTTATTAATCTGTTTTTGTTTCTTATAATTAATTTAATTACACTGTGCGTCATTTGATCATAAAAATGTTTGACAGGATTAGAATAATTAAAATAGGGAATTTTCTTTTTGTGTAATGAAATAAAATTGTTTGTTGTTGCAATGCTTTTGGTTACAAAATCATCAGGCACGCCTATCATGGAAGCTAAAGAATATAAAAAATAAGCCTCTTCATTTTCTACGACACCATCACTCCACAATGCCATCCCGGCCATATCAATTAAATAATATTGTTCCAGTTTATTGTTAAAATAATCTAATTGCAAAGTTTCTAAAGTATCAACAGTAACTTTTGAAAATTTAGTATATCGTATTGAAGCTTCAAAAAGTTTAATTAACAAATCATCATGCTGTGATTTTATAGTTTTGGTTTTTAAAGCCAAACCTACAATACCAAGAACGCTGTCTTCAATTTTCTTTAAATATTTTTCAGGGATTTCACCGTGGACAAGATATTGACTAAAAGCCAAAGCATCAATAAATAACAAAGCGTTTGTTACCAGATGCGAAAAGTTTTTGCTAATTATACTATCGTTGGTTTGTACCCTTTGATCTATAATATTTTCTAATGCTAATGAAGGGGTATCTTTAGGAAGTAAGATTTTAAATAGATTAAATCCTTCAGGGTTCATCTGTTTGTAAAATTTTAAAACTTCCGTGATAAAATTATTGGGTTCCGAGTTTCTTTTCTCTAAACAAAAAACACCATAAAGCGTATTCAATAAAGCAACCTTGGAAATTTCAGTTTTAAACCAGCCCTTTATCTGAATTGGAATTTGTGAATCTATGGAAATAATGTGCCCGTAGATAAACCCCGTTTCTCTTACTTTATTGTAAAAAGAATCAATAGTTTCAAAAGGAATAGCTTCTGAAAACTTTTGTTCGCTAAAAAATTTATCTATCCAACCTGATGCAGACGGGTTAATCATTAACTTGAGTTTGAGGATGCAAAGCTATATCTTTTTCTTATTGTAAAATTAATTTAAATGAAATAACCACTAAATTTTGTGAAATAGTGGTTATTGTTTTTTATTTGATGATTCCTGTACAAGCAACTCTGCCACCAGCATCTCCGGTAGGCTGTGTTACAAAATCATCTACTCCCTGATGTACAATTAAACCTTTTCCTAAAACATTTTTAGTTTCGTCTTCACATCCTATACACCATTCATCAGTAGTTAGGGTGATAGTTCCATTACCTTTTTCATCTGCGGTAAAATTACCAATATCTCCTTTATGATATTCAGCTTCCCCCCATTTTCCGTGTTTTTTAAAAGTAGGGTTCCAGTGTCCGCCGGCTGAACTTCCGTTTGCTGCGGTACAATCCGACTTTTCATGTATGTGTATGGCATGTACTCCGGGTGTTAGCCCCGACATTTTTGCAACGAATGTTACCTTGCCATTTTTCTCTGTAAAGTTTGCAGTTCCGGCCACTGTGCTGTTGCTTTTAGGTTCAAGGGTAACAGCTAAGGTCTTGGCGTCATTTGATTTTGTATTGGTCTTACAGCCAATTATTAAAGCTGTAATTATTGCAAAAGAAGCTATTAATTTTTTCATGTGTGAGGCTTTTAAAATTAAATAAAAGTAAATTTAGAATAAATTAAACAAATTAGAGAATGTGTGAAGTTAAAAAAAGCACAAACTAAAGCTTATAATTTTTAGAATTTTATCGCGTCCAATCAAAGAAAAAATATGTAAATTAGTAAGGATTTTTAACATAAAAATTCTTAAATCGGATTAATTTAAAATTTAGTGATATGATAAAAAATATTTCAATTTTAGTAATGGTTGCAATTCTTGTGACTTCCTGCAATGTTTTTAAATGCAAAAAAAAGGATGATACTTCTAAACTTGAAGGAAGTTGGGAACTTAATTATATTTCCGGACCCAGAATAGCATTTGATGGTTTGTATCCGGATAAAAAACCAGTTATTAATTTTAGTCTAGTTGAAAATCAGATTTCAGGAAATAACGGTTGTAATTCTTTTATGGGTAAATTTGTAGTAGAAGGTCATAAAATTGATTTTACACAACCTATGGTTACTACAAAAATGATGTGCATGGATGGTCAGGGAGAACAGGTTTTTATGAATACTTTGCAAAAAATAAATACCTATTCTATTTCTGATGATGGTAAAACATTGAACTTTATTTCTGGCGATATTGCCATGATGCGGTTTACTAAAAAATAAAATTCAATTTTATTTATTTGGCCTCAGATATAGTTTAAAACTATACATTTAGCGCATTTTTCTTTAGCTTCAAAAAAAAGCAGGCTCAAATTACACAAATTTTCGCAAATGAATTCGTGTAATTTGTGGCTAATAAGTAAGTGTTGTGACCTTGCCGACTAAAAATCATAGCTTTGGTTTAGTTAATTATTAAACAGATGTACTATGAAAACTAAATTATATGTTTTATTGATATTGTTTTCTGTGGTAAGTTTTGATGGAATAGCTCAGGAAAAAACAAAAAAAGAATTAAAAGCTGAAAACCAACTTCAAAAACAAAAAGAAACAGAAGCTTTAATTGAAGCTAAAAATTTTGTCTTTGACGTAGAAAGAGTGATGCCTCAGGGAGGAAGAATGCTTGTTTTAGACTATAATACCTATTTTGTAAAGTTTAATTCAGAAAATGTAGTAGGTGATGTACCTTTTTTTGGACGTGCTTTTAATGTAGGGTATGGATCTGACGGAGGCATTAAGTTTGAAGGTAAACCTGAAAATGTTAAAATAGAAAAAAAGAAAAAATCGTATATTATAAGGGCGATTGTAAAAGGCAAAGAGGACGTTTATGATCTTATGTTTTCTGTTTTTTATCATGGAGGGGCGACACTTTCAATCAATAGTAACAAAAGGGCTTCCATTTCTTATGATGGATACATAAGGGAACCAAAAACGGAATCGGAAAAAGATAAGATTAAGACAAACTAAAATGAAAACGGCAACTGTTTTAATAATTGCCGTTTTTTCTTTAAAAAAATTACTTAGCTGTTTTTATTTCATAAATTCTGTTTACCATTCCGTTTTGTGTTTTGTCTAAGACTAATTCCCAAAACATAATTCCGCCAAGTTTCTTTGACTTTACATATTCAGTCTTAGCTTTTATTGAAGTAATATCATCTCCTGTTGCAAATGTCTTTTCCTTTTCATTATACCAGTAAGGTGCCTTGGCTTTTTTATCCCAGAAATATTTCCAACCGTTGGCTTCAGTATAAATGTTCTCAAAGTTTTTAAAAGAAACACCTTCAGTGTGTTCACCTGCCTGATATAAACCATTATTAGTATTTGCCACATTTTTCCATGTTCTTGTGTAAAATGCTCCTCCAATTACTAATTTTTCAGCAGGTATTCCTAATTTTAATAAATACGAAACTGCTCTGTCTGTTGATTCTTCAGTTTTGTTAGTACTGTATAATGGCGTGTGATGTCCGGTAACTTTAGAATATCCATTTACCAAATCGTAGCTCATGATATTGACACGATTGACTAATGGCATTACAACTTTCCATTCTATAGATTCATCCAGGAATTTCTGAAATCCACCTGCTGCGAAACTCAGTTCGTATTTTTTGCCTAAAGTAGCACGTAATATTTTGATCAGTTCTGTGAAATTAGTTTTGTCTGCAGGTTGAAATAAATGCCCCGGAAGTCCTTCAATGGCAGGATATTCCCAATCTAAATCCAAACCATCTGTTTTAAAATAATCACTTACTTCTTTTACTGATTTAGCAAACTTTAATCTTCCTTCAGCTGTTGAAAATTCAGAAGAACATGGTTCACAACCACCCCAGCCACCTAATGACAATATAATTTTAAGTTGTGGATTTGCTGCTTTTAAAGAAACCAAATGTTTAATGGTAGTAGAATCTTTTGCAGAATCAACACTTAGTTTACCGTCTTTTAAATGACAAAAGCTAAAAATAATTTGATTCAGTTTTTTGATTTCAAATTCATTAATCATTTTTTCATCACCCGTATAATAAGCGATTACATCAAATTTTTTGTTATTTTGTGCAAAAGTACTGGTAGTACAATAACACAAGGCTAATAAGATTAGCAGATTAATTTGTTTCATTTCTATGTTTTTTGAGTTTTTTTAATGTTAAATATAAAACATTAGAAGCGAAAGTTCAACATCGATTTTCCCGAACCAGGTAAATAATATTTCCACCATATAATGTAAGGAAAGGTAAGTAGGGCATTTGTAAATGAACTTGTGGAAAAGCAAAAAAATAAAACCCGCACAGTTTCGGACAAGTGCGGGTTTAACAAATTAAAAGCTAAAAACTATTTTTTATTAGAAGCAGTATTCATTTTCTGCAACTAATTTTGAGGTAATTGTTTCTCTTAATGCCACTACATTTGGCATGTTAGTGTATTTTGTAAAACGGCGTAATCCCATTAACATCATACGTTGTTCATCACCTTCGGCAAAAGAAATGATTCCTTCTTTTCCTTTTTGGTTAACAATATCTACTGCTTTGTACAAGTATAATTTTGCCATCGCAATTTGCTCTTGTACTTTTGCTTCTCCCTGATTTTTGGCTAATTTTTCAGTTCTTAAAATAGTACTTTCTGCCATATAGATTTCGATTAGGATATCAGAAGCAGCCATTAATAACTGTTGGTGAGCATCTAAATCCGGACCATATTTTTGAACAGCGCTTCCGGCAACCATTAAGAATACTTTTTTCAGGTTAGCAATGATTCCTTTTTCTTCAGCAAATAATTCTGAAAAATCAGGTGCATCAAAAGATGGAATTCCCATTAATTCTTCAGAAACGTTCATCGCTGGTCCTAATAAATCAACATGACCTTTCATCGCCTTTTTGATTAACATACCAACAGAAAGCATTCTGTTAATTTCGTTTGTTCCTTCGTAGATTCTAGCAATACGGGCATCTCTCCAGGCACTTTCCATTGGAGTGTCTTCAGAGAATCCCATTCCACCAAAAATCTGAATTCCTTCGTCAGCACAGTTCTGAACATCTTCAGAAACAGCTACTTTCAAGATAGAACATTCTATTGCATATTCTTCAACACCTTTCAGTTCAGCTTCCTGGTGAGAAGTTCCTTCCGCTTCACGAGCAGCGATTCTGTCTTCGATATCTTTTGCTGCACGGTAAGAAGCACTTTCTCCGGCGTAAGCACTGGTTGCCATTTCAGCCAATTTAGAACGGATAGCTCCAAAACTTGCAATAGGTGTGTTAAACTGGATTCTTTCATTAGCATATTTTACTGCTCCTGAAGTTACTCTACGTTGTGCATCCAAACAGGCAGCCGCCAGTTTAATACGCCCAACATTCAGTGCATTCATCGCAATTTTAAAACCGTTTCCTCTTTCAGACAACATGTTTTCAACCGGAACTTTTGTTTCATTGAAGAAGACCTGACGAGTAGAAGAAGCACGAATTCCTAATTTATGCTCTTCTTCATTCATAGAGATTCCGTTTGACGGATCGTTTTCTACGATGAAACCTGTAATATTTTTATCATCTCCAATACGGGCAAAAACGATGAAAACGCTGCAGAAACCGGCATTCGAAATCCACATTTTTTGTCCTGTAATTTTGTAATGGGTTCCATCTTCAGATAAAACTGCTTTTGTTTTCCCAGAGTTGGCATCAGATCCTGCGCCTGGCTCAGTCAAACAATAAGCTCCAAACCATTCACCTGTAGCTAATTTAGGAACGTATTTTTTCTTTTGTTCTTCTGTTCCGTAAAGGGTGATTGGCATAGTTCCAATTCCGGTATGAGCACCAAAAGCAGTAGAGAAAGATCCAGTTGCTCCGGAAATGTAATCGCAAACCAACATTGTAGATACGAATCCCATTCCTAATCCACCGTATTCTTCAGGAACCGCAACTCCTAAAAGTCCTAATTCTCCCGCTTTACGCATACTTTCTTCTGTAAATGCGTAATCTTTTTTCTCAAAACGATTTTTGTTAGGCCAAATTTCTTTGTCCACAAACTCTTTAACAGAGTCACGCATCATTAATTGCTCTTCCGAGAAATCTTCTGGTGTAAAGATGTCTTCGCACTTTGTTTCTTTAACTAAAAACTGACCACCACGGGTTACGTTTTTTTCGATTGTATCTGCCATTGCTTTTTGTTTTTTATGAAAGAAAATAGAATATAGAGAATAGAAAACAGACTTTACTTCAATCCGTTCTGGAAGCCCATTGTCATTCTTTGAAATTCTTCTATTTTAATTTCTAATTGGTTAAATTGTGTTTCGTTTATATATCTTCTATGTGTTGCAATCAATAACTGTGTAATGAGTTCAAATGAAGAACCTAGAGAAATGTCTAAAAAATGACTGAAAGATTTATCCGTTCTTGATGAACCTTCAGCAATATTACTAGGCATTGAAACAGAACATCTGCTTATTTGAGAACTCAAATCATATCTTTCATGCTTTGGAAATTCTAATAATAAATCTGAAATATCATTAGCAATCGAAATCCCAATCTGCCAAATTTTTAAGTTCTTATAATTATGTCTCATTCTCTTATAAGCGTAAATCTATTCTCTATATTCTATTCTCTCTTTTTACAAAACCTCATAAATCCCCGCAGAACCCTGTCCAGTTCCCACACACATAGAAACAATTCCGTATTTATTACTTCTGCGTTTCATCTCATCAAATAACTGAACAGAAAGTTTAGCTCCTGTACAACCAAGTGGGTGACCTAAAGCGATTGCTCCACCGTTTACGTTTACGATATCAGGATTTAAACCTAACTCACGAATTACAGCCAAAGACTGAGAAGCAAAAGCTTCGTTTAATTCTACCAGGTCAATATCTTTCAATTCTAAACCGGCTTGTTTCAATGCTTTCGGAATTGCTTTTACTGGACCGATACCCATAATTCTTGGCTCAACACCAGAAGAAGCAAAGTTTACCAGTCTGGCAATAGGCTCAAGGTTCAGTTCTTTAACCATGTCTTCGCTCATGATTAAAACAAACGCTGCACCGTCGCTCATTTGAGAAGAGTTACCTGCAGTTACACTTCCATCGGCAGCAAAAACTGGTTTTAAACCTGCTAATGCAGCAACAGACGTTCCGGCTCTTGGACCTTCGTCTTGTTTTACAACGTATGATTTAGTTTCTTTTTTTCCGCTTTCATTGATGAAAGTCTGATCAACAGTAATCGGAACGATTTGTTTGTCGAATTTTCCTTCAGCTTGTGCTTTCAAGGCTTTCATGTGAGAGTTGTAAGCAAACTCATCCTGATCTTCTCTTGAAATTTTGTATTGGTTGGCAACCGCTTCAGCAGTTAAACCCATTCCCCAGTAGTAATCTTCGTGACCTGCAGCGGCAACTTTATAATCCGGAGTTGGTTTGTAACCTCCCATCGGAATAAAACTCATACTTTCTGCACCACCAGCGATAATACAATCTGCCATTCCAGACTGGATTTTAGCAGTTGCCATTCCGATCGTTTCTAATCCCGATGCGCAATAACGGTTTACAGTAACACCAGGAACATCTTCTACTTTTAATCCCATCAATGAGATTAAACGTCCAACGTTTAGCCCTTGTTCTGCTTCCGGCATGGCATTTCCTACCATAACGTCGTCGATACGTTTTTTGTCAAAATCAGGCAGTTCATCCATCATGAACTGAATGGTTTCTGCAGCTAATTCATCAGGTCTTTTAAATCTAAAAACTCCTTTTGGAGCTTTACCAACTGCGGTTCTATATGCTTTTACTATATATGCTGTTTTCATAAATAATTGTATTTTTCTGTATATTGTATTATTGTATACTGTAAGTTGTAAAATGTTTATTTTGTATCTAGTGAAGCCTGAAGCTTAATAAGCATGTTTTGTATATGCTGAATTTCAGATTCTAAAAAATTAAAAACCTCCTGCTCGATATATCCAATATTTTTACAAATAATTAACTGTGTTTCAAACTCAAATGCTGATCCTAATGAAATTCCTAAAAAGTTATTGAAATCTTTAGGAGATTTTCGTCCACAACCTTCCGCTATATTTGATGGAATGGACACTGCACATCTTCTAATTTGTGAAGTCAAGCCATAAATTTCATCTTTCGGAAATTTTTGAGTTTTTAAATAAGTATTGGTTACTAGCTCAATTGCTTTTTGCCAAACTTTCAATTCTTTAAAATAATTCATCTTTAAAAAATGTATATATTATTTTCATTTGTAAAATGCAGTCTGTAAATACAATATACATTTTACAATATACAATCTAGTTACGAAGTGGTTTCCCTTTAGTTAACATATACTGAATTCTCTCCAATGTTTTTCTTTCTGTACAAAGAGATAAGAAAGCTTCACGTTCGATATCTAGTAAATATTGTTCAGATACTAAAGTTGCTTCGGATAAATCACCACCTGCCATTACGTACGCCAGTTTGTTTGCGATTTTTTTATCATGTTCTGAAATGTATTTTCCAGCTTCCATTTGATCAGTTCCAACTAAGAACATTCCTAATGCTTGTTTACCTAAAACCTTCACATCAGTTCTTCTGATAGGTTGTGTGTAACCTGCTTCTGCCATTAACAAAGCATGTTTTTTAGCTTCTGCAATCTGACGGTCTTTGTTTACTACGATAACATCTTTTCCATGCTGCAAAAGTCCGGTATCAAAAGCTTCGTAACCTGAAGTTGATACTTTAGCCATAGCAATAGTCAAGAAATACTCTTGAAGAACGTTTAACTCCACATCGTTTTTGCGGAATAAATCAGACGCTCTCAAAGCCATTTCTTTAGATCCGCCGCCGCCAGGAAGTACACCAACACCAAATTCAACCAATCCCATATAGGTTTCAGCAGCAGCAACCACTTTATCAGCGTGTAAGCTCATTTCGCATCCACCACCAAAAGTCATTCCGTGAGGGGCAACTACAACTGGAATAGAAGAGTAACGAACGCGCATCATAGTGTCCTGGAACAATTTGATAGCCATGTTCAATTCGTCATATTCCTGCTCAACAGCCATCATGAAAATCATTCCGATATTAGCTCCAACAGAGAAATTCGCTGCCTGGTTTCCAATAACCAAACCTTGATATTCTTTTTCAGATAAGTCAATTGCTTTATTGATAGCCTGAAGTACATCGCCACCAATAGTATTCATTTTAGATTGGAATTCTAAGTTCAAAATTCCATCACCTAAATCCTGAATGATTGCTCCACTATTGCTCCAAACTTTTTTGCTTTCGCGGATGTTGTTCAGAATAATAAATGAATCCTGTCCAGGAACTTTTACTTGTGATTTTGTTGGGATATTATAGAAATAAGTCGCTCCTTCTTTTACAGAGTAAAAACTCTCACTTCCGGAAGCTAACATTTCATTCACCCATGCAGCTGGTTCTAAACCTTCTGCTTTCATGATTTCAATTCCGTTGGCCACACCAATCGCATCCCAAATTTCGAATGGACCATTTTCCCATCCAAAACCGGCTTTCATCGCATCGTCAATTTTGTATAATTCGTCTGAGATTTCAGGAATTCTGTTCGACACATAAGCAAACATTCCGGCGAAACTCTTACGGTAGAATTCTCCTGCTTTGTCTTTTCCTTTTACAAGAACTTTAAAACGATCAATTGGTTTATCGATAGTTTTTGTTAGTTCAAGCGTAGCAAAACTTGCTTTTTTAGCAGCGCGGTATTCTAATGTATCTAAGTCTAAAGACAATATATCTTTATCTACTTTTTTATAAAAGCCTTGTCCTGTTTTGCTTCCCAGCCATTTGTTTTCCATCATTTTGTTGACAAAATCAGGAAGTTTAAACAATTCGTGTTGTTCGTCGTTCGGGCAGTTTTCGTAGATACCGTTGGCAACGTGTACCAAAGTATCCAGACCCACAACGTCAACAGTACGGAAAGTAGCCGATTTTGGACGGCCAATTACCGGACCGGTCAATTTATCCACTTCTTCAATTGTTAATCCCATTTCTTTAACCAAATGGAATAAACTTTGGATTCCGTAAATACCAATTCTGTTTCCAATAAACGCCGGAGTGTCTTTGGCCACAACCGAAGTTTTTCCTAAGAATTTAGATCCGTATTCGTTTAAGAAATCCAATACTTCAGTTGAAGTTTTTGGACCAGGAATAATTTCAAATAATTTTAAGTAACGTGCAGGGTTAAAAAAGTGAGTTCCGCAGAAGTGTTGTTGAAAATCTTCGCTTCTTCCTTCACTCATAAAATGAATTGGAATACCGGAAGTGTTTGATGTAACCAAAGTTCCCGGCTTGCGGTACTTCTCAATTTCTTCAAAAACCGTTTTTTTGATATCCAGACGTTCTATAACAACCTCAATAATCCAGTCTACATTGGCAATTTTTGCCATATCATCAGTCGTATTTCCAGTCGTGATTCGGCTTGCGAATTTCTGACTGTAAATAGGGGATGGTTTCGATTTTAATGAATTCGCCAGGTGTTCGTTTACCAAACGGTTGCGAACAGCTTTACTCTCCAGCGTTAATCCTTTTTTAGTTTCAGCCTCTGTCAACTCGCGGGGAACGATGTCAAGCAGCAAAACTTCAACACCAATATTGGCAAAATGACAAGCTATTCCTGAACCCATAATACCGGATCCAATTACAGCAACTTTTTTAATTGTGCGTTTCATATTTGTTACTATTTTGTTTTTTATTTGAATTTGAAGTTTCCTAATTATAAAATGAGGTTATTCATTTTCTATTTTTCTGTTTGCTTCGCCAGTTCGCTGGCGCTCGTGTGATTAAATATATTTTTGTCCTGAATCAATTCATTGATGATTTCCGAAACCTCAATAAAATGTTTTAGTTTCTCGTCCGAAACATGTTTTCGAACCGTTTCATTAAATTTCAGAACTGTATTTTTTGATAATTCTCTTTTTTCTTTTCCAAATTCGGTCAGGTAGATCAAAACACCGCGGCCGTCAGTTGGGTTTTTTTTGCGAACAATCAAACCTTTGTCTTCCATCGATTTTAATGTTCTGGTCAAACTTGTGGCTTCCATTCCCATTCTTGGACCTAGAGCTGTCGATGGAGTTCCGTCTTCTTTGTCCATACTTAACAGGGCAAATCCGGTCGCCATTGTGGCATCGTACTTGGCAGCTTCCTCATTATACATTCTGGAAACAGCCTGCCATGTCGCTCTCAAAATATAATCTATTGTTTTGTCTTTCATTGTAACTATATCGATTTCAAATATAATCAAAAAATACTATGCATGCATATAATTTTATGATAATTTTTTGGTTAGTAAATAAATTTCTCTGAAAAAGAGCGATTTATGGGTTAGTTTAGAATTGAAATATACTACTCTTTTTTTAAGTTTTAAAAGATTTTTAGAGGTAAAAACTATCATTTCAATAAAAGTCATATACAAATCCTTAATTCTGTAAATGAAATCCTTCTTCCGTTTTGTCAACGTACTTTTCCAATGCTTTTTCCAATGTTTTTTTCATTCTGTTCCGCAAACCTTCAGGTTTCAGAATCTCAATCCCGCATCCAAATCCCAATAAAAGGCGTTCCATTTCGTAATTAGGTGCGATAAACAAATGAACAATAATGCTCTTGTCTTCATTCTCTGTAATCATTCTCTGCGTATGATGCAAAGGTTTGGTCAGTACATAAGGAGCATTTTCAGCATCAATCCAAAGTTCAATTTTTCTTGGCTGTAAACCTGAATTTACAGTAACACCAATTATATTTTTATAGTAAGATTCTGCATCAAAATCTTCTTCTAAATATTGAAGATTAAAATCATAATCGATAGAAATGATTCGATCCAAAGCCAAATTCGTAATAGGCTGCGAACTTTTTTTCTTTCCCACCAAAAACCAGCGATTATTGAATTCCTTCAAAATAAACGGGTGAAAATGAAACTTATTTTCTTCTCTCGACTTAAACGATTTATACGTAATGACAAGAACCACTTTTTTGATAATTGCCTGATAAATTTCATCCAGATAATGCAGCCCTTTTAAGTTATCGTTTTTATCCAAATAAATTACAGGCCTTGTGTGTGACTTTTCAGAGTAGATTTTATCCTCCAAACGCTGCAAAATATCTGAGACATCATTAAATAAAGAGAAATCCTTAAACTGTTTCAGCATCGAAACCGTCTCGGTCAAAACATTCATATCGGTTTCCGTCAGCGGGATATCCGTTATCGAAAAATCTTCATCCTCATACTTATAATACTTTTTATCATAGACAACGATCGGCGCATTATACCCCAGTTTTTCACTCCTCATCATTTGGATATCCATCTGAATCGTACGTTTGCTTATTGGAATTTTACGTCCCTCATATTCTTCCAAAGCCTGAGAACAGCATTCGATTAAATCTTCCAATGTCCATTGCCTGTATTTGTTCTGCAGGCATTTGTCAATCGTTTTGTAGCGAATTAAGGCATTTTTGTTTTGTGACATATGTTTGGGTTTGCCACAAAGGCGCTAAGGCACTAATTTTTCACGCAGATTTAGCAGATTTTTTTTCAATCTTCTATCTTTGGCTAAAAAGAAAAACTTTGCGACTTCGCGTCTTTGCGAGATTAATTTGGCTTATTTTATTTTGGGCGTGTCCCAAGGGCCGGGCTGTACACTATATCTTTTGTGGCGAACCCCGCCACAAAAGGATGCCGTTTCCATCCCTCACGCAATTACGTTAATAGAGAAATCTCTTTTTCAATATTCTTCTTCGCTTTTTAAATAAATTCCTAATGCATCGATTATTTAATCCACAGATAAAACATTTAAAATCTGCTCAATCTGCCAGATCTGCGAGAAAAAAATTGCTTATCATTATAAATTATCAATTCAACTTAGCTGTAAAATCTCCTTTTCAATATTCTTCCTCGTTTTTTTAAATAAATCCCTAATGCATCGGTTATTTAATACACAGATAAAAAACATTTAAAAATCTGCCAGATCTGCAGAATTTGCGTGAAAAAAAACTTTGCGTCTTCGCGTCTTTGCGCGATTATAAAAATCATCAATTCAACTTAGCTGTAAAATTTCCTTTTCAATATTCTTCCTCGTTTTTTATATAAATTCCTAATACATCGGTTATTTAATACACAGATAAAACATTTAAAATCTGTTTAAATCTGCAGAATCTGCGTGAAAAAAAACTTTGCGTCTTTGCGCGATTATAAAAATTATCAATTCAACTTAGCAGTAAAATCTCCTTTTCAATATTCTTCCTAGCTCTTTCTTCGTATAAATTCCTAAATTCATCAGTCTGAAAAATAAATTCATTCTCCAAAAAATGTTTAAGGGCTTTGACTCTTCCGGGTTTGTAGAGGAAATCAGGATAAATACGATATTCTTTCCGAATCTGTTCAAAATAGATTTTATAATCGTCCCAAGCTCGGGCTAGAACTTTCAAATCAAAATCGATCAGCCAGTTAATGTCTTCAATTTCATTGTGCTGATGCAGCTGAGTGGCAACAATAGCATCAAAAACCAATTGTCTATTTAAATTGGCATTCTCAGGCAAAATTGCCAACGCATATTTGGCGCTTTTGAGTTCGTTATCTTTCTTACTGCTTATATAAACGTAATCATGATAAAAAATAGCAAACAAAACTTCATTAGGACAATTAAGCTGATCAAAGTACAAGTCATAACATTCAATCATATCCTTTATATGAATGAGATTATGATAATGCCTGGATTTTTTGGAATACGCTTTTTCTAAATCAAGCCAATTCTGCTGTATCTCTTTTTCATTGAAACCAATATTCAAAAGCAGTTCAGAATATTTATGTTTAAGATCCATGATGTTTTTTCTCAAAAATAACATTCTTTTTTTACTGCGTAAAATAATTGCGCAGAAGATAACCGCAATGGTAATATTAAATCATTAAATATGATGATTTTAATAGCAGGAAAGAATTGTATTGTTGTGTGGCGTTCTAATTAGTTAATTAAGCTTCGAATTTAGTTTTTAAAAATAATTTATTTACTGCGCAAAATAACTGCGCAGTATTTCCGAAATCTTTGCTCAGGAAATAAAACAAGTTCATTGAAATAAAAAATTGGGTTAACAAGGTCAAGTATAAGTTACTTCGAAAACACTTTCCACGTACACACTTATACCATTATCGGTAAACACAATTTAAATTGAAGCAGTAGCTCAGTCGGATAGAGCATTGGTAATGTTAGTTTTGAAATTATCTTTTACAGGTCAATCAAAATTTACTTCACCGGATACCAAGGGTCGTGGGTTCGAATCCCACCTGCTTCACTATTAATGGTCAATTAAAACTTACTTCAGACAATTGGTAACTTTCGGTTCGAGTCCGAACAAGTTTTAAAATTATCAGTAATAAAAATGAGGGTCAAGATTAACTTACTTCTCGGCGGAAGCGCCTCCAGACAAACTTAGTTAATCCATTACACTCCAATTTCAGGTCAAGTGTTTCTTACTTCAAAATCTTTTAGGTAGAACTCAGAAACACCATTATCTAAATTTTAAAAATTAAAAAAAATGAAAACAAAAGAATTATTAAAAATCAGTTTGAGTCAAAACGCGATTTTCATTCCAACAGAAATGATTGCGAATGATAACAAAAATTTATCAGGAACAACATCGGTTTTAGTGGCCAATGTTTCAAAACTTGGATTTACATTTTCCGAATCGTTATTGCACGCTTTAAATAATGTAAACCCGACATATAAAATTGAAGTTTTAGAGGTCTTAAGAGAAGTTTTGGGAACAGATAAAAACTGGACACCTTTGGTGAAAGAATGGAATATTCCAACGGGAGAATCAGTTTTAGATCATATCGTGACTTATTTCGGAAATATTTTTAAAACCAAAAACGGAACGACTTTACAATGCGGACATATTATTCCGGATAATACATTCCCATTAGAAAGATACAATGGCTGTCCGTTTTGCGGAACTCCGTTTGAATTTGGTAAAATCGAAAACTTCGGTCACGGAAGCAAATTAAAAATACTCGAATTGTGGACAGAAAAAGATTTAAATGATTTCTATCTATCATTATTGCAGTCAAAAACGGCTTTAGACGCTACTCAGGTAGATAGTTTGAAAACGTCGATGCAAAATTTGCCTTTACCAAAAGTTGATATAGCAATGAAGGAAACTTTAATGTTGGTAATAGATCTTTTGATTGAAAATGGTAATGAAGCCGAAGCATCTCAATTTTTAAAAACACCAACCGATATCTTACGCTATTTATGGTTTAAGAATACAGGAATGCTTCAAATTATTGAACCAAAAACGATTATAAAGAGAACATCCAAAAATGCACAGCATTTCTACCATGTTTTGGATACAAGTGCACAAACCAAAATTGCATCTCAAAAAGATTTGAAACTTAAATATTCCCGAAAAGAATGTTTAATGGTGGCCAATTGGCTGAATAATATGGATATGGAAGTAGAGACCATGTGCGAAATCATGCATCCGAAAAGGGGAATGTGGGTTCGTTTTATCCGGGCGTTGCGTTTGGCAGAATATAGCAAAAGAAAAGGATTCGAGAAATTGAATTTTTTGATGGATGTATTTTACAATCAGGTGTATGACGTTTGGCAAAGTAAAGTAAACACATCGCGATTGAAATTTGATGCCGATAAAACATTTGCATTGTTAAAACAGCGTCCTGGATTGTTCGCACGTTCTTTATTTTCGAATATGCTTTGGTTTGGAGCTGAAGAAACAATTGCACATTTTGAAGAAATTATCGTTAAAGTTCCGGCCAGATTGGTATTCACTTTAAATATGTACGCTCAGAATTATTTTGATAAAAACATGCAAAGAAGCGTGAAACCTTTGGGTGGAACCAACAAACGAATTGCGCCAAATGCATTATTGAATTTGTACGACGAAGCACAATTGGAAGCAATGAAAAACCAAATCGAAGCATTGTGCCTTTTGGCCATGAAAAAACGATTTGCAGCGGTTGCTAATACAAACAAAACGATTTATATCGACCCGCAATTGTTTAATATGCCGGTTTCTATAGGTGATCGAAGCGATACCGTTCAGGATTTACCGGTTGCTTTAATGGGAACACGTTTCCCGATTGAAGGTAACGAAGTGCGATTGTTCATGCAATGGGGAAAAGATTTGCCGGCACAGCATTTAGATATGGATTTGAGTTGCCATATTGCGTACGAAGACAAATCAGATATGTGTTCTTTCAGTCGGTTAACCACAACAGGTTGTCAGCATAGTGGTGATATCAGAAGTATTCCAAATAAAATTGGAACCGCTGAATACATCAACATCAACATCGACGATTTGGCGAAAGCCGACGCCAAGTTTGTAACTTTTACCTGCAATGCCTACAGCAACGGAAGTATAACTCCAAATCTTGTGGTTGGTTGGATGAACAGTAAATACCCAATGAAAATCTCTGAGAAAACCGGAGTTGCCTACGATCCGTCGTGTGTAGATCATCAGGTTCGCGTTACGCAAAATATTGCCAAAGGTTTGGTTTTCGGAGTTTTGGATGTAGCCAAAAGAGAAATCGTTTGGTTAGAGATGACTTTTGGAGGTCAGGTCATACAAGGTTTGGATTTTAAAGGAGTTCAGGCATTATTGGCAAAATTAAACAGCAAATTGAATATTGGTGGTTTGTTGCAGCTTAAAGCGGAAGCACAAGGTTTGACCATTACCGAAAACGAAATTGCCGATGAGGTTTATACAGCGCAATGGGCGATAAATGCTGCGGCAGTTACGCAATTATTAATTGATTAGAGGAAAGGGCAAAGGTTCAAAGTTGCAAAGGAACAAAGATTTTTGTAGAGGCGTACTGCTGTGCGTCTTCGCAAAGTTTTTATCAAAGTAACGTACTGTTTGTCATTTCGACAGAGGAGAAATCACACGCGTGGCTCGACAAAGATTGGCGATTTTGTTTGAGGAGTTTCTAGTGTGATTTCTCCTGCGTCGAAATTGACATAAAACGCGGAAAATCATTTAATTATTATACTTTAATGCTATTTGGGATTATGAGAAATAAAAAACATTTTAGATTATGACAATCAAAGAAATAATATATAAAGCTGAAAAAAAGTTTAAAAGAATAGAACTTAGAAATGATGTTTGGGGATTTCAAATTCAGCCCAATATTAAATTTTTAAAAGGTATTAGCAGAAAAGAAATTAATCAATTACAAATATTATTTGGGTTTGATTTTCCTTGGGAATATAGAGAGATGCTTTTAATTATTAGTGGATTGGATACTGAAGAAATTTCAATCAATCCAGACCAAAAAGATGAAATAAAATTTAAGAATCTTTTTTACCAATATCCGAGAGATATTAAGGAATCAAAATGGTTAGTTCAAGATATAAATGTATTTAAAAATGATGCTGAAGCTGCGTTAACAGAAGCCGGTTTTGATGTTTCTCAAATTGTTGGTTATATCCCAATTTACAGTCATAGAGCATTGGTTGTTTTTTCAGATAAATATCTTTCTCCCGTTATTTCAGTTTGGGGTTCTGATATAATTGTATATGGAAATAATTTGAAAGAATATTTAAAGAATGAATTTGTAAGGATTTGAATTCTGTTTGTCATTTCGAAGAATGAGAAATCTCCGCAAGTAACTCCGTAACGAGAGTCCAATCTTTGTCGAGCTTCTCGCGGAGATTTCTCATTCTTCGAAATGACATAAAATACATGACACAAATAAAAAAAATCTGCAAAATCTGCGTGAACAAAAAAACTTTGCGTCTCTGCGTCTTTGCGCGAAAATTAAATAAAAAATAAATCTACGCGAAATAACTGCGCAGTACAATATAACCTTTGTACTATCAAAATACAAAAACCATGAAAACACAAATCAACGGATTTGAATTAATAGAATTAGGATTCCCTGAAGGAAAAATAATCGGAATCGCATTAAAGATAAACAACAAAAGAAACGGTTTCACACGTGATGAAATGATAACCTATTTCAAAAACGTTTTAGCAGCACCGGAAAATTATATAGACGACGCTATTTTTAGCAAACTGGCAATTGCGTTAATTGAAAAAGCAAATGAAAAACCAGAAGATTTCATCGCTTTAAACCAAAATCCGAATGCGTATGCTTCGTACGGAGCAGAGCATATCGAAGACGGAGCCAGAAAACAAATGGAAGTTGCCATGCAATTGCCCGTTACCGTTGCAGGAGCTTTGATGCCGGATGCACATCAGGGTTACGGATTGCCAATTGGCGGGGTGTTAGCTACCAAAAATGCCATTATTCCGTATGGTGTAGGGGTTGATATTGGGTGTCGAATGGCATTGTCGGTTTATGATATTCCGGAGGATTTTTATTTTGAAAACGAAGCCAAATTCAAACAGGAATTAGTTGCACATACTAAGTTTGGTGCAGGTCATGGTTTTCAGGGGCAATACAAATCAGATCACTGGGTTTTGGAAGAGAATACTTTTAATATGAATCCGTTTGTGAAGAATTTGAAAGATAAAGCCTGGTCACAATTAGGATCTTCGGGTGGTGGAAATCACTTTGTTGAATTCGGAATCATGGAATTTGCCAAAGACGATGCGGTTTTGAATATTCCAAAAGGAAAATATGTGGCTTTGTTAACACATTCCGGTTCACGCGGAATGGGTGCGACTATTGCCGGACATTACACCAAAATTGCCAAAGATGTTTGTAAACTTCCGGAGGTGGCTAAAAATTTAGCCTATTTGGATATGAAAACACAATTGGGTCAGGAATACTGGATGGCGATGAATTTGGCGGGAGATTACGCTTCGGCCTGTCATGAGATTATCCATAACAAAATGGAAAGAGCTTTAGGCGCAACTATTTTAGCCAAAGTCGAAAACCACCATAATTTTGCATGGAAAGAAGTTTGGAATGGTGAAGAAGTAATCGTGCATAGAAAAGGAGCCACTCCGGCCGGAAAAGGCGTGATGGGAATCATTCCGGGAAGTATGACCGCACCGGGATTTTTGGTGAGAGGAAAAGGCGAGGAGAATGCGATTAATTCGGCTTCCCACGGAGCAGGAAGACAAATGAGCCGAACTCAGGCGATCAAAACAATCACCAAAAACGAAATGAAAACCATTTTAAAAGACCATGGTGTAACATTAATAGGTGCAGGTCTGGACGAAGCGCCAATGGCCTACAAGGATATCAATCAGGTGATGGCAGCACAACAGGATTTGGTGGATGTCGTTGCGAAGTTTACGCCTAAAATGGTCAGAATGGCGGATGATGGGAGCCGTGAGGATTAGTGGTCAGTGGTCGGTTTTTAGTATCAGTCACAGTCACAGTTTTCAGTGTAGAGGCGCACAGCAGTGCGTCTAACACAATGTAAAGAAAATTTTATCCTGATTTTATGTCATTTCGACGTAAGGAGACTTGAGCGATAGTGAACAGGCGTAGTAAATTACACTAGAAGTTCCGTACCGAAAGTGTCAATCATTGTCGAATCCCGCGTGTGATTTCTCCTCTGTCGAAATGACAATATTGCGCTTAAAAATCTTTATCCCTTAGTGCCTTAGTGGCAAAAAAAAACAATAAAATAGAGGATACAAAGAGGAAAAAAAACTTAGAATCTTAGCCTCTTAGAACCTTAGCAACTTTAAAAAAATGAATACATATATAGATATCGGAATTAATTTAACCAATAAACAATTCCAAAACGACATAGACGATGTCGTACAAGACGCGCTTGACGCAGATGTATCGCAAATGATCCTTACCGGAACAAGCGTACGAAACAGCGAAGCCTCATTAGAAATCGCAAAACAATATCCCGGAATATTATATTCCACAGCCGGAATTCACCCGCATGATGCGAAAAGTTTTGATGCACAGAGCATTTCAAAACTGCGGAATTTATTAAAACACAAACAGGTAGTTTCAGTAGGCGAGTGCGGACTCGATTTTGATCGTGACTTTTCGCCCAGAAATAGTCAGGAAGCGTGTTACAAAGCGCAATTAGAATTAGCGATTGAAGTTCAGAAACCTTTGTTTTTGCACGAAAGAGCGGCTTTTACCAGGTTTATGGAAATTACAAAAGACTATTTGCCACAATTGCCAAAAGCTGTTGTGCACTGTTTTACCGGAAGTCTGTCCGAAGCCAAAACCTATCTCGATAACGGATTCTATCTTGGTTTTACCGGAGCGATTTCAGACAGCAAACGTTTCGCTCATTTAAAAGAAGTGATTCAATACGTTCCGCTTGACCGAATGATGATCGAAACTGATGCGCCATTCATGCTGCCGAAAAATGTTCCAAACAGTCTTTTAAAGAAATACCACGAACGAAGATGCGAACCTGCTTTTCTGCCTTTTGTTGCAGGAACTGTGGCGCAGTTTAAAAGGGTTTCTTTGGATAAGGTTTCGGAGGAAACGGCGAAGAATGCTAAAATCTTTTTTGGGATTTAAGAATGTCTAATCTATTATTTTGTTAATATCATTCTTTAAAAGCTTAATCTCTTTATATAGATCTTGCGTAAATTTTGCCATAGGTCTTAGTAGAATATCATTTTCAGTCATATAATTTCCAGAAATTAATCTTTCAAAAGGTACTTTGCTATGAGGTAATTTTTCTGCGTAAAATTTTTTTAAATCGTCCAAATATGAATTATTGTATATGTAAGACTTAATTATGATTTCTTCAGCAATATCTTTATGTTCATTATAAATTTTATTTATATGAAAGTTGTTATCAATAGAAGTTTTTTTGTGCGTTATTCTATATGGATCGTTGAAAATAATTTTTAAATCATTGTTATTGAAACTATTAAAAAAATTAATTACACTTGATTTATCTAAATTAAAAGTATATTCATTTTTTGGAAGAGTTTCGCAATAAAAATCAAATTTTATTGGACGATCAGATTTATTATGATTGCATTTGAAGCAAGCAGGAACAAGATTAATTAATGATACTGAAAAATGAGGGTATTCTGAACTAGGAAGGACATGATCAAATTGAAATCTAGCTTCAAATACATTTTTTTCTTTTTCAATTGCAGTAGTATAATTAGCATTGCAGTAGACACAAGCTTTTATATTTAATGAATAAAAAAATGAAGGTAAAAATTCATTTCTTAAATCAGAATAATTAAAAATTGTTTTGATAACCTCCTTAAAATCTTCATTTTTCTTTTTGTAAAAAAAAATGCCAGTAGGAACTTTTCCAATAGCTGTTTTATAGTTCTTAATACTCTTTTTATTTAGTTTAATGAAGTTTTCATTTTTTAAGATTCTAATTAATTTATTTAAATAATTTGTTTGTTGAATATCTAATTTGTGTGAATGGTTTTTTCTAAAATTAATAAGCTTACTGTAAAGTTTTTTGTTTAATATGGTTATTTCTTTATCAAACTTTACAATATTAGCGATTAGTATCTTTTCATTTATTTGAACCATTTTTATGTAGATTTTAATTTCATTAATCGTTTAATTTCATCGTCAATTTGGTTTTGAAATTTTTTAAAATATAATTCTCTTAAACTATTCCTAACGATTGGTTCACCAATCATGTTTATCAATCTAAGGGCATTTTTTTCCCAAAATGAAGATTTTTCTTGATCCTTTTCTAAAAAAGTAATTAATTCGGTAATTTTCTGAGTGGAAAAATTACCTGACATTCCATCATCGATAAAAAAAGAATCTTTAAATAAACTATAAATATTTTCCGCAAATGTTTGAGTATTATTTGTTTCAAAATTTGAAATTTCAAGTTCTTTTATTTCATTTTCAGAGTTTATATTTCTTATTTTAAAAAAACTAACATTATTAGAAGTGATGTCAGACAGAGGAATTGGCGAATTGGACGTAATAATTACCTGTATATTTCTATTTGAATTAATTTTAGTATTAAAAAATAATTTTGGTAGATATTTAATTAAGAAGTAATTAAGCTTTTTATGCCATGATGGATGAAGATATAAGTCAGGTTCATCCATTAAAATAAGAACATTATTGGATAAATTTCCGTATTTATTATTATCCATTATAATTTTATAAAATCTAGAAAAAATATTTAACATTGCCCTTTCACCAGAACTTAATCCGCTAAAATTGAAAAAACTATGAGGATTTATTTTTACTGAATTATTGTATAGTTTAAATATTTCTTTTATCAATATTTGTTCCTCAATTGATATATAAAATGAGGGATCATTAATGCTACCAATTCTATTAATTAATTTTTCATTATTTACAATGATGAATTCGATAAAATCAAATGTCCTTTGTATATCTGATTCAATTAAATGATAAAAGGTCTTATTTTTTTTTGCTTCTTCATTAATATTTTGAAATATACGATTTAGAATATCTGAAAATCCATCTTCTGAACTATATGGAAAACGATGTTTAATTTGAATATTAATATCAATGTTGCTATTATTATATGATAATATTTCTTTAATTAAATTCAGAATAAGAAAACAGATATAAGATTTTAAGGAGTCATTTAATTCTGATCTTAAATTAATTATATGATTTAAAAGGATATCTTTCCATAAATTGTATTGTGAAGATAATTTTTCATCGGAAAATTCTACTAAAAGGGTTGCTTCAGTGTTAAAAGAGACTTTGAGATAGAGAACTTTAGAAATATTAAATAAATTAAAATCTTCTTTAAATTGAGAAGTGAGAAAATTAAATTGCCGATATACTTCTTCTGAGATATGAATGTTTATGGGGTTTTCATTTGGTTTAATTAATTTTTGCTCAACATAAAACTTATAATCATCAATTATCAGACAATTTGTAGATATATTATGAAGACCTTTTATACCTCCTTCAATTTTACCATCAAAAATATTTGAAAAGAAAATTATATCTAAATTTTCAATACCTCGTAATGGATAACCGAAATCGAAACCAGAATCTAATTGAGATTTAGGTTTGGTTAGTTTTTTTATTGGGGATGCAAAGTTAAAATCAGTTTTGATGTTAAAGGTTGTTTCTATTTTAAACCCATTATTGATCTTATAGATGATGATTGCTTCACTGCGAAGATTACTGCCCTGAACCAGATTTTCCTTTATAAATTCTAAAGTTGTACTTTTTCCAGCTCCGTTATTACCAACTAAATATGAATAATTTGTTATTCCTTGACTATCATCTAAACTGTAAAATCCTTCAATATAATTTTTATTAATTATATACGATAATTTATTTGTTTTCTTAGAATATTCGAATAGATATTCACCTCCAAAATTTATGTTTGCCTCTTTAAGGATTTTATAATCATCTATATATAAAAATAGTATTTCCATAGTCAAAATATGTATTATTTCAATTTGTAGTTAAGCAATATATTAAGGTTTGTATTATGTAATTAAAGAATTAATATACCAATAGTAATAATTTTTTTCATGTACATTTGAATAAAACAAAAAAAGCGCAAACCTTTATAAAATGTTTGCGCTTTTTCAATTATATAAAGAAAAAGAAAAATCCTTATTTCCCTTTCAGCAATTTTTCTAAATATTCAACCTTATCTTTTTCAGCCTGAACCAAACGTTCGTAAAGTTCCACAACTTTATCAAGAGGATTGAAATTACAAGTATTTCCAGTTCCTTGAGGACCATTATTAGAACTTGTATCGTAATAAGTGTTGAAATAATTAAAAACAGATTCTTCCGAAAAGTTTTCAATAGCTTCTACCGTAACGCCAAGTGCTTTTGCAATTTCTACCAGTTTTTTAGAATCAACTTCTTCGCTTCCTTCAATTCCGGAAACAGTTTGTTGACTTATGCCAATAGCTTCTGCAAGCGCTTCTTGTTTCATACCACGAAGCTCTCTGATTCGGCTTATATTTCGGCCAATGTGTTTTGGTTTTGTTGCTGTGCTCATAATTCAAAGATATTTAATTTTTTTTAAAAAAATAGTGATCCGCAAAAAACACGATTGATTTGGTAAAATATTGTTGGGTTGTTTTTTGTGCGGTATAAATATATGCTTTTTCTTACTTTGATTAAAGCGTTATTTTTTCGGTTTTTGGAAAACTTCGGCAGGAGGGTATTTTACCGGGTAAATAGAAACTTTAAATTTCCATATCTTAGTCACCAAAACTTAACAGCGCATGAACTGCAAATTAACATTTAAGGAAAGAGCCGAGATAGGCATGAAAATGCTAGCGAAGCAGAAACCTGTTACTTTAGAACAAGCTAGAGCACAGGCAAAATGGCTTAGCGAAGTGAGTACATCAAAAGAAAAAAAGAAATCAATTTAAATGACCATCCAATACCTAAAATCCCAAAACCTAATCCTTTTCGAAGTTATTTCGGGAAGTAAATCTTTTGGGTTACATACACCAACATCAGATACAGATATCAAAGGCGTTTATTATTTGCCAAAAGAAAAGTTCTTTGGGTTAGATTATATTCCGCAGATCAGTAATGAAACCAATGATGAGGTGTATTACGAAATTGGCCGTTTTGTAGAATTACTGCTTAAAAATAATCCTAATATTCTGGAGATTCTCGCTTCGCCGGAAGATTGTATTTTGTACAAACATCCGTTAATGGAGCATTTGCAAATAGAAGATTTTCTATCGAAACTCTGCAAAGATTCTTTTGCGGGTTATGCCGTAACGCAAATCAAAAAGGCGAGAGGTTAAAGAAGAAAATCGTAAACCCAATGCCAAAGGACAAGAAAAGCCTTTTGGATTTTTGTTATGTATTGCGCGCAGGGACAGGGACAAGTCGCGACTTGTCCGTACTGGGAGCAATTCCTGTTCAAAATTGGTTGATAGAGCATTCCTTTCAGGCATCACACATTGGATTAGCAAAAATGCCGCATATAAAGGATATGTTTGCCCTGTTTTATGATGCAGATAAAACGTTAGGTTATAAGGGAATTATTCAAAAGGAAAGCTCCAATGAAGTTTCGGTTTCGTCGATTCCAAAAGGTGAAAAGCTAATCGGTTATTTATCCTGCAATCAGGACGGCTATTCAAAATATTGCAAAGAATACACCGAATACTGGAACTGGATCGAGAAACGAAATGAAGATCGCTACGAAACGAATCAAAAGCACGGTAAAAATTACGACAGCAAAAACATGATGCACACGATCAGGCTTTTGCAAACCGCAGAGCAGATTTTGTCAACCGGAAAATTAAATATTCGGGTTTCCAATCGGGAGGAATTACTCGACATAAAAGCCGGAAACAAAGAATACGATGATTTGCTCGAAATGGCAGATAATTTAATTGCTTCAATCGAAAATCATTATCAAACCTCAACACTTCCGGAAAAACCGGATGAGGCAAAAGCTATTCAGACTTTGATTGAAATTAGGGAAGAGTTGTACCAATAAAAGCGGCTGTCAATCGACAGCCGTTTTCATTTAGTTTATATGATTCGGATTTATTAATTTTACCAGGAAGTAAGTCGCCAGCATAAGTAAACAAAACCACTCACGCCTAGCTAAAATGACAAATCTTAAAAACAGAGGTAAGGAAGCCAGTGACGATGTTTTATTTGGGACTTTAAAGATGCAGTCAAAACTGAAAGAAGCTGTTGCAGACATGCATTATTTTTTGAGCAGAGGTTATGGCGAAAAAGCAACATTAACTTTGGTTGGTAACCAGTATCGTTTAAATTCCCGTCAACAGCAGGCCGTTCGCGGAATGAGTGCTTCTCAAAATCAAATTGAAATTCGGAAATTAAAAGAGGTTGAAAGT
The DNA here is from genome assembly GCF_031457575.1 of Flavobacterium piscis. Taxonomy (GTDB): domain Bacteria; phylum Bacteroidota; class Bacteroidia; order Flavobacteriales; family Flavobacteriaceae; genus Flavobacterium; species Flavobacterium piscis_A. The sequence goes on from NZ_JAVDWQ010000007.1 coordinate 152,445, forward strand.
CACGATCTCGAAGGAAAAGAAATTATTATAGATGGATTTAATGTCCTGATATTATTGGAAAGTATTTTGTCAAGTGCTTATATTTTTCAAGGACTGGACGGTTTCATTAGGGATTTATCGAGCGTTTACGGAACGTACAAAAAAGTAAAGCAAGCTCCACAGGCAATTGAAATTATAGGTGACTTTTTTATAAAAGAAAAAATCACAAAAGCGCATTGGCTGTTTGACAAACCGGTTTCAAACAGCGGTCAGTTAAAACAACTGATTGAACAAACGGCTTTAGAAAAAGGCTATAACTGGAAAGCAGAACTTGTTAATAATCCGGATAAAATAATTGCCGAAAGTGATTTAATTGCCGTAACATCTGATGCCTGGATTTTGGATAATAGTTCGGCTAATTTTAATTTGATCGCCAATGTTTTAGCTGATTTAGATATTTGGGAAACTGTAATATACAGTAAATAAGAAATGAAAGAAGATAATGATTATAGTTTTAGCGAAGATGAATGGAAAGCCTGTATTAAGGTTTTAAACACGTTGAAAGAAGCTCCGTTTCAAAATCCGGATAACAATTTGTTTTCCGGTTTGATTACGAAAATTCATAAAAATGCAAAAAAGAATATCCGAAGCGCAAGTTATTCTTCAAAAAAACAAGAAGATCTTAAAACAAACTTAAATGCCGAATTGGTATTGAAAGCCTTAAACGGAGAAACCTCTTTTTCGGAAAATGAAAATCCAAACGATCAGCAGTTTACTCCATTAAACCTGCCTAAAAATTGCTATTGCTGTAATCAATCGTACAAGCTGGCGCATAGTTTTTACACAAGGCTTTGTCCGGAATGTGCCGAAGAAAATTATGAAAAACGTTTTGAGAATATTGATCTAAAAGACCGAAACGTAATTTTAACCGGAGGCAGGGTAAAAGTTGGTTTTGCAACCGCACTTAGATTATTGCGAAATAATGCCAATGTGGTACTCACAACACGTTTTCCGGCTTTGGCTTTAGAACAGTTTGAACAAGAAACTGATTTTGAAGAATGGAAAGAAAACCTGATTGTTTATGGTTTAGATTTAAGAAACTTAAATGCTATAAATGAGTTTGTTGCTTTTTATAAATCTAAATTTGACAGTCTGGATATCCTGATTAACAATGCAGCGCAAACCATAAAATATCCGGACGAATATTATGTGCCTCTCATTAAAAAAGAAGACCAATTATTAGAAGTTTTTAAGCCAAATCTAATTGCGAATCAAACTGCAGTTTCAAAAGAGATAAAAGCGCTGGAATATGGTGTGGAGGAAGAAACCGAAATAGCACTTACCCGTTTTGGACAGCCTGTTGACAATCGCGAAAAAACAAGCTGGAATTCGACTTTAGAGGAAATCAGTATGTATGAATTGGTTGAGGTAAATTTGATCAATCAGATTGCGCCTTATTTTTTGATAAAAGAATTAAAACCGCTATTTCTGAATTCAGCTTTTAAAGAACGTTTTATTGTAAACGTCACATCATCAGAAGGGATTTTTAGTTATACCAATAAAACCATTTTTCATCCACATACCAATATGACAAAGGCGGCACTGAATATGATGACGCTTACTTCTGCCAAAGAATTTGCTGCTGATGGTATTTTTATGACAAGTGTAGATGTTGGCTGGATTTCGACAGGCGCCAAAGAAAGTCTTCGGAAAAAGCAATTTGAAGAAGGTTATATTCCACCTTTGGATTCTGTAGACGGAGCCAGCAGAATTTTTGATCCAATTGTTGCGGGAATCAAAGGAAAAAGTATATTTGGCGTTTTATTGAAAAATTATAAAGTTTCTCAATGGTAAAAAAACAGGATAGTAGTTTAACTGGAAAAGTAATTCTGCCACTGTAGTAGTTTTGGGTTCGAATCCCAACTATCCTACAAAGGTGTTAGCTCAATTGGAAGAGCAGCTGTTTGCTAAACAGATGGATACAGGTTCGAGTCCTTGTACACCTTTATTTTTAAGGTTTAAAAGCACAGAGATAAAGGTTCAGAGCTTTTTAAAATTATTTAGAATAATTGTGACAGATGCAATAAATATTATAAAGGTGTTAGCTCAATTGGAAGAGCGTTCCCCACCAAGGGGGAAGGATGCGGGTTCGAGTCCTCGCACACCTTTATTTTTCAGGTTCAAAGACGCAGAGATGCAGATGTTCGAAGTTTTAAGAGTTTGTGTCAATTAAAAATAAATACTGCTATAAAAAAGGTGTTAGCTCAATTGGAAGAGCGCTTGCTCTGCAAGCAAGAGGCTGCAGGTTCGAGTCCTTGCACACCTTTATTTTTATTTTTAATACTGTAATGGATACACAAACAATAAACAAGACCCTTTTTGAGCATGAACAATCTCAAAAGTTCCATTTATGCCTTCCATTCGCAAAGACATATTGGTTAAGCCATTTCCTTTTTGAATCGTTTCGGATAGTCCAATGCCGTCATCGGTAATTGTAATTTGAAAATAAGTGTCAGTTTTCTCAAATTCGATAAGGAGGTTATTTGCCTCACTGTGTTTGTATACATTATGAACCGCTTCTTTAACCACTAAAAAAAGGTTTCGTCTTGCTTTTACAGATAAATTGGTTTCTTTTTCCGAAATATTTAAGATGAACTGAGAGCCAATTGTGGTTTTGTTTAAAAAACGTTTAACATACAAACTCGTATAGTCTATAAAATTTCCAATAGTATCATTTTGCGAGTTCAGACTCCAAAGAATTTCCCGCATGGCTAAATTCATATCTTCTGAAGTAGAGATAATTGCTTCTAAATCTTCTGAATAACTTTCCTTAGGCATTTTATATTTTAAAAACTCAGCCTGAAGTTTTATAGCAGAAATTCCGGCACCCAAATCATCATGCATATCCTGCGAAATACGTTCTCTTTCTAACTGAATCGCTTTTTGGCGTTCTAGTTCTTTCTGCAGCAATTCATTTTTAAATTCGCTTTCTTTTATTTGGTTCTCCTGCTGCTGAATCAATTGCTTTTTGTTGTAAATAAACACCACCATAATAATGAAACACACAAAAAGCAGCATCACGATGATGGCAATGATATAGGTGAGTTTTATTTCGTGAGGTAGCTGGCTCATTTATTTAGATTTTTTGCAATTGTTTCGTATTTCAAAAGAGCATAATAAAATAAAGCATACATAATCAAATTTACTACAGAACCTATTTTTCTTAGAATGCTTAAGAAGAATTGATCTTCTTTTTCGAATAAATACATTGGTGTAAATCTAAAAATGATATAAGTACTCCAAAAAAGTAAAGCCGTCGAAATCCAGAAATTAGGATCATTAGTGATTTTGCCCTGAACGGGAAGTTTTAATTTTTGGAAAAACCACAAAATTGAACTGAAAATATAGAACAGAGCGACTAAAATTCCTAATTGAGGTAAAAATTGTCTACTTAAAAAATCAACAAAAAGTAAAAGATATAATAGAAGAAATAAAGAAACGAAAATTCCAATTCGCTTAAAAATTCCAACATAAATTCTTGAAAAGTAAATTCCAAAAAAGAGAATACATAGTATAGCATAAACATTGAAATAAACTGCAAAGTCAAATTGCTTCAAATGCGTTTTAATTATTCCGAAAATTTCTAAACAAAGAGTAACAATTAAATAAAATACTAAATAGTTTTGAGCTCTAAATGAATACTTAGAACCCAAAACTATAGCTTTGGTTGTTGTGATAACTAAACAACTTATATACAAGAGTAGAAGTATCTCCATATTTTAAGGATAGACGGTTCCGAAGTTGTAAGCATCTCCTTTACCCTTTGTGTCGTCTTCTGCTCGAACAACAAGACTCAGTTTATTTCGATTATTTTGCTCTTCCACGTTTTCCTCGAATTTAATCATTTGAAAGGATAATTTTGAGTAATCAGATATAGGTTTAATTAAAAAATGTTTGAGAATAAAAAAATAAAGATCTTTAAGTTTATAACTAATTGCTTCAGTATTTTTGATTTCAACACCATCAATCATAGTTTGTGAATTGATTGTTTGAAGTAGTTTGTCTCTATAGTTTTTACTATATTTTATAAATTCATCTTTCTCCATTTTTTCTATTTCATTTTTACAATTAATTTTGAAAAAAGAATCATTATCTTCATATTTTTCGGTTTCTTCAGATGATAAAGAAAAGCAAATTGAAAATAGATCATTGTCATCTTGTATGAAGTATATTTTAAAGTAATCTAATTTTCTCTTTATTTCTGTAGGTTTATTTTCATAAGAATTATATATTTCAAAAATGAAATTTTCTGAATCGATAGAAAAATCATAAATCATATTAGTAGTGAGATTTAATTTTCTTAAGTCTTTATTTCTTGAATTAACTTCCTCTTCTGGCATAGTTTTAAGAAAGTCAATTCCTAATTTTATGAAACTTTCTAAAAAAGCTTTTTTGTCAACTTTTTCCTGTAATTTTTGTTTACCCATGATTTCTAATTTTTGTTGTTAAATTTATTAATTGCTTCAATTTTATTACTTACCTGTAATTTTCTGTAAATATTGCCAATGTGTTTTTTGATCGTATCAATTGTGACATTTTTCTTGTCGGCAATTTCTTTGTAGAGGAGTCCTTGTGCCAGTAATTCAAGAACTTCTTTTTCGGTTACGGTAAGTAATGCTAGACTTTGTACTTGTACTTTTGATTCCTGAAAATGTTGTAAAACACGCTTGGCAATAGAAAAACTCATTGGGGCACCTCCTTTATGCGCTTCCAGAATTGCCTGAATAATTTTGTCCAGCGGATCTCCTTTTACAAGATAACCACTCGCACCGGCACGCAGGGCTGAAAAGATTTTTTCGTCATTTTCAAAACTGGTGCACATTATAAAAGTAGTACCTGGCATTAATTCGGTCAGTTTAAAAACAATATCAATACCAGATAAATCCTGCAGTTGAATGTCCATTAAAACCACGTCTGGTTCTATGGCTTCCAATTTTTGCAAAGCATTTTTACCATTAAAAAATTGAGCTACACATTCCATGTCTTCCTGGAAGTCGATGATGTTTTTCAACGCCTGATTGTAATTCTTATCATCCTCTACTATGGCTACTCTTATTTTCATGGTGTTACATTTTCTTTTACAAAGTTGGGATATAAGCCCATTGAGCGCAATTACCCTTTTGGGTGATATTTGGAATTAAGATGAACCTGAATATAAAATTTAACATTCAATAAACTTACAAAAAAAAAGATAAGATTATAAGAAAATAAAATATCACCCAAACGGGTAATTGATTGATATGATGTTCTGTAAATACATTTGGGACATAACTAAAAACATAGAAATCATGAAAACAACATTATTTATCCTTTATTTTTTACTCTTTGGCTTTATTGGCTATAGCCAAGATAAGGACAGCCGAATAGTTACTAAAATTATTGAAATCGATTTAAGCGATCCGAATTTAAATAGTATTAAAATGTGTAATGATGTAGGATGTAAGCCTGTAAAAAAAAGAAACTGGCTTTCTGCAAAATGTAGTGAGATGATTGCTGTTAAATTAATAAATGGAAACCCTTTTAAGTATACTTATAAAATTGATACGAATGACATTTCTTTTTTTAATGAAAAAGCTGAGATGGATGCATCATCAGATAATGCTTCTGCTAAAGCAAAAGCAGCAAAAGCAGCAAATAAGAAAATGGGGGTTGCTCCTGATTCAATTACAATTGGTAAGATTGTATTAGACAATGAAAACTTAGATTATAACTTAGATCTTTTAAATACAGATGTTGATAACTTTTATAAAACCTTGAAACAAAAAAACACCTTTGTTGGAACCGATTATGCTAATAGACAAGGATTACGTAATCGTGCAGAAGGATATTTAGCTGAGGTTTTTCTATTATTAATAAATTTAGAAGAACAACGAACAGAAACTAATTACTTTAGTACAAAAGAAAGCTTACTTGCAACGAAAGAAAAAGCTATACAGAGCATTCAAACAATTGTACACTTACTATATACAATTGATTTGGAAGTTTATAATTTACCAATTGACGTACAAGGTAAAAATATCGATGCAGTAGAATTTAAACTACGCAGATTTTATAAAGATACAGATAAAGAGGATCTTAGTTTCGCTTCAAAACCTTACAATGTCTGGATAAAAAATGGCCTAAAAATAGATGTTAGTGCCGGAATATTTTTTACGTCACTTTATGATTCACAATATGATAAAAGAGATGATCCTGAAACTGCAGGCAATAAAATAATCACGCTAAAAAATAGTGGCGATTATGATATAGCATTTGGTTCTACAATTAATACGTATGTTCGAATGAATTCATGGATTGTTCCAACCCTTAATTTCGGTGCAGTAATAACTCAAAATGAGAAGCTGCAAATACTTTTGGGCGGTGGAGCTATATTAGGAAAACAGGAGCGTATTATTTTTTCGACAGGTATTTCTATGGGAAAAGTGGATAGAATTGCAGATGGATATCAGGTTGGTGGCTCTTATAACTTAGGTGATTCTGGAACTATACCTACACAAAGTCAATTTAAATTTGGACATTTTTTCGGGATAACCTACAATTTATCTAAGGTTAAGAAAATAAGTTTGGATAAAGGAATCGAAGAAAATTAGGTACTGCAAAAATCATTAGCGATTAAAAAACTGCTAAGTAGATTGTCGCGAATAAGTTTTCAAAACAACAGACAAATTTCTAATCATTAAAATCAATTTATTATGAAATACAATAAATACCTTCTGATACTTGTAGTGGCAATTGCATTTACAAGTTGTAAAAGTTATGAAGAGATAACAAAAAAACCGGAACGCTTACATGAAAATGTAGAATTGCCTACCTATGAAAGTAGTTTTGCGCTTGCTTTAAAGGTTGATTTATCCAGCTTGGAGAGCAAATTAAATGATGCATTAAAAAATGGATATAGTAATTCTGATGAAGGCACATTTCAATATAGATCCTGGATAAAAACAAAAGATCCTCTCTATAATCCGAATAAGTTAATAAAAACGAAAGATCCTTTATACAATCCAAATAAATGGATAAAAACAAAAGATCCATTATATAATCCAAAAAAATGGCTTAGAGGACCTTTTTGGAAAACAAAAAATCCTTTGTATCACCCAAACAAATGGATAGAAACCAAAGACCCATCATATCATCCAAATGAATGGATAGAGACAAATAATCCTTTGTATCATCCAAACGAGTGGATAGAAACAAAAGGTCCGGCAGTAGCGGTAGGGTATAAATATGATGTTGATTTGAAACTGAAAGAAAAAGAAAAAATCACATTATCCTATGTTGATGATAATACTTTAAGAATAGCTGTTCCTATTTCATTCAAAGGAAATGCAGGTCTACAAGGAAACGTACCAGCGGCATTAACATTAAATAAAAAGAATTTTGACGGGGAGATTCAATTTTTCGTTAACACAAGTTTTTCCATCACACCAGATTGGTGTCCCAAGATAGGATTAAATGTAACACATTCATGGATAACAAATCCACAGATTGAGATTATGGATAATATTAATATTTCCTTGACTGGATTGACAGACAAATATTTAAAAGAAATTGAAAAAGATGTAAGCAATATTATAAGTAAGCAAGTCAAATGTGAAATGATTAGGGATATTGTTAAAGATAGATGGAAATATTATGGTGTTAGTTTGCCAGCTCTGGCAAATGGCACGCAATATCAATTGAATATTAATCCTTCAAAAGTAGCATTGTCCGGCTTAAAAGTTTATAAAGATACATTAGCTTTATATGTTGGAATAAAAGGAAATATTAGTTTTAATGATAACATTGTCAACACAACAAGTTCAATTCCCTTATTAGAAGAACAGACTGAAACAGCAAGCGAAGTTAAAGCCTTTCTTCCTTTGCATATTAAATATCAAGATATCGAGCATACTGCTAATCAATATTTAAAAGACAATGATGTGGTTTTAAAACCTGATATTATTCTTAAAAAGAAAGCTAAAGTGAAGTTAATTGAAATGAGCTTTTATCCAAATGCAGACGAAATTGTTGTAGGAGTAAAGCTAAAAGCAAAACTGCCAGGCAACCTGTTACCAGTGTCGGGATGGGTTTATTTAACAGGCAAACCAGTTATGACGGGTAATAAGAAATTCGAACTTCAAGACTTGGATTTTAGCATGACAGTAGATAATAAATTTTATCCAACGATATCGGCACTCTTTAAGCCTTTAATTATTAATGAAATTAAAAAACAAACCACACGTGATTTTACCGATAGTATTACAAGTATTAAGAAAAAATTACTTGAAAAAAGCAATTCATTCCAAAATGACGATATTGGATTTTCTATCGGTGAAGTTGATTTCGGAATTTACGACATCATATTAGACAAAGAAGAAATAGCCTTAATAACAGAATTTACTTCCAGTTTTAATATATATTTAAAAAGTAAAAAAGAACACGATTATTTGACCAGAAATGACAGATGATTTAATCACTTCAATCAAAATCATTATCAAAATCAACTTGCCGGAAAAAGGCAGATGAGGTAAAAAAACACTTAAATCCTATCAAATCAGAGAAAAATTATACCAATAAAAAACCCAAACCCCGCAAATACCAATTTGCGGGGTATTTTTTTAAAATCAAACGCTACATTTATAGTCAGGCGTAGCGGAAAATTTAACATTTAATTACTTGTTTAAGTATTATCCTATAATTTAATTTATTATTTTGCAATGACCAAATAAAACAGAATGAATGTAAGCATATCCGTAAAGCAATTAGGGAAAAAGCATCCCATACTTCAGGAAAAAAGTATTTCTTTAGATACTTCAGCACCAGTTGTTACCGTTCGTACTTTCATCGAATTAATCGTAAAACATCAGGTCGGGTTATTCCATTCCGCTTCGTTTGAGTGGGAAGACCAGGATACGATTCATCTTCCAAAAGAAAATTATCTTCCCATCTTAACCGATACTGGAAAAGTAGGTTTCGGAGCCGTTTACAACCACAACAAAGTAGATGTTGCCAAAGCTCAGGAAAATGCTTTAGTAGCTTTTGAAGACGGTTTATACGCCCTTTTTCAAGGCGACGACCAACTCGAATCTTTAAGTGAGGAAATCGATTTATCCCAAAACAAATCCATCACATTTATCAGGCTGACATTTTTGGCGGGAAGCTACTGGTAGGTCAATGGCAATGTCAAAAATCAATTTCAATTTCAATATAAATAAATGGTAATTTCAAAATCAAAATTCAATTAAATAAGTTTGTGTTATTTGTCAATTGATATCTGGTTTATTTCAACAAAATATCTAGCAGCTCCTAACTCCTAACTTATAACCCATAACTTATAAAGCCCATAACTTTTAACTTCAAAAAAACATGACGATAGAAGATCTTCTGAAACATAAGGTAATTGAAAATCCAATTATAAGATTTAAAAAAGAACTCGAAGAAATTGTAAACAGCAATTTGGTTTCGAAATTATTATTAAAAACAAAGCTTAAAAAAGAAGTCGCCGAGTTTGGTTTGGAGCTTTTAAAACTAAAGGACAATTATTACAGTACTTATATTTCTTTAGGTTCTAAAGAATGTGTGATATTTGAAAAATGGATCAAAGAGGATCAATGGGAAGATAAAAATTATAACGATCTTTTGGTTTTCTTTTTTGGTGCTGAAAATGCTGTTTATGTAAAAGAAGCGTGGAACAGACTGCCTCAAAAAATGTATCAGGACGGCTACACCAGACGTTCTTTCAGGGCACCGAACAATAAAAAATACTTACTGGTCAATCAGGTTAATTTTCTGCGTTCGCTGCTTAACGGACTGAAGACTTACAATTACCACGACAACAATACGGTACATTACGATTTAAGTATCGAAGATCAAATTCGTTTTGATACCGAGATTACAGCTTCAACCAATCAGTTTATGATTTGGTCGGCAGCGATTGATTTGAACAAAGAAAATCTGTTTCAGTTATTTGAGGATATTATTTTCAACAAAGACCCAAGAGGAAAAGTGTCCCGCAATATCATCAAAGCACTTTTAAATAGCGAGAAAAAAGAAAGCTGGGAGTTGGTCGAAAAACTATTATTGGTGGCACAGCGTCAGGAAGGGTTGCGCCAGACGGTTCTGGAAGCACTGGACGAAACCAGTATCGGCGCTTTACAATATATGATTAAGGTTATTATCGATAACAAATTAACCCGTTTTTCATCAGTGGTACGCAGTATAGATACGTGGACCGGTTTGGGCTGGGATTCAGAAAAAGAAACTACGGTTCGAAACATCATCAATCTCGCTTCGGGTTATTTTTCGAATCCGGAAACGATTCCGGTAGGAATTCAGAGCAAAAATAACAATGAAGTGTATATGGCGCTTTGGGTTCAGGGCGTTTTTGATGTCGAAAAAACAGTTCCGTACCTGAACGAATTACTCGAAAAAGGTTCGGTCGAAAAGAAATCGCTGGCACTAAAATTTGCTGGGGAAACCAACGATCCTTATATCGAAATGCCATTGTATTTTAAAGCATTAGACGATGAAAACCTGCAGGTTCTGGCATTTGCGCTTCCGAGGATGAATGCGCTTTTAGACGCCAATGCAAAATCGAAATATTATATCGAAAATGCAGATTATCCTAATTTCTTCGATAAAGTGTACCATCTCGCCCAGACTTTAACAGTAAAAGAAAAAACGTTTGGAGGTAAAGTGTTCTCCTGGCTCAATATTAAGTTTGACAAAGATTCGCTCTATGCAGCCGCCATCAATTTAGTAGGCGATAATAACGAAAGACTAGAACGTATTTTAAGTCATTTTGAAAGTTTTTCGCTTGCTTTAAGAGAAAAACTGACCAGGGAAATTTTGGGCGATTTCTACTGTTATTCGTTTTACAGCTTTAAAAACAATGACGCAAAAACTAAAAAAGACCCAACCGATTTTCAAAGAAATTTTGCCCTTCGCATCTTAAAAGACAGAGGAGAAGCACTTGTGGCTTCGGCTATCTGCACTTTAAATAATCTGAGTCTATCAGAAGAAGAATTGTTGACTTTTCAGGAACTGTATAAGCGTAAAAATTCTAGTTTAAAGAAAAACCTAACGGCAATTTTACTCAAACAGGAAGAGCATAAAATAGCTTCGTTTGTAGAGAAAACGTTAGAAAAAGGCGATTTGGAACAGCGTATGTCGGTTTTGGATTTGATGCTGCAATTACAGAAAAATGCCAAACTGACTGACAAAGTGAATGACTGGGTAGCAGCCTATTCGGCAAGGCCAAAAATCACCGAGAAAGAAACTAAATTTATCGAGCAGTTAGAGCCTTCCAAAAAGAAAGACACACTTAGCGCAGAAAACGGATTCGGATTTTACAAGCCCAATGAAGTTTCGCCTTATGCGTTGCCAAAACCACAGGTCGATTCTTTATATGTCAAATCGGTTAAAGAGCATCAATATGGTTTTTCCAAATCGATGTCTCATATTAAAACCGAAATTGCTAAGCTTTATCAATTGTATGAAGAAAACCGAAATTACGAATATGAAATCGAAAACTATGACAACAGCAAAACAACCGTTTTGCTTGGCAATACGTTTAGGCAGGTAAAATACCTGAAGGACGAAAAAGATGCTGAAATAGAAGCGACTAATTATCCTTTGTACGGAGTTTGGTCGCGCTGGTTTGAAAATTCAGGGCTAACAGAAAGAGATTTGTTTTTACTTACACTAGTAAGCGATTGTGACCGAAAAATTTGGCGTGACCTTCTTGAAAAACATGTTTTTTATTATAAGGAGCTATTGCCCCATCAAAATAAAAGAGGTTATGATTGGGATAATGCTATCCTGAACATTTTGAATGCCTTGCAGTTGAAATATGAATTTAAAGAGAAGCAGGATTTTTTAATTGATGCCTGTAGTGCTTTATATGCTGATTTACCAAAATCTGTTTTGGAATATGAATATAAACCAGAAAAGAAAGAGTATTATAATGATTCAGAGTTCGGTATTGGCTGGCAAAATGTGCTTTTCTTTGATGTTTTTTTAAACAAGATAAACTTAGAAAGTTTAACTGAAGAACAAAACAGGAAAGTTTGGTATTTATACAGATGGAGACAGTTAAATGGAGTAAAGAAAAATATACCCTACAATAAACCTCCAGTATATTTGTACTGTATCGCTTTTGAGCAAGAATTAATTTCCGAAGGGGAATTGTACGAAGGTATTTTAGAAAGTAAAAGAATATCTGTCTTAACGGGCGAAACAAAACGTTACAGGCATTCTGAAAGTGAAGATTTAACCAAAAGATTTCCGTTTTTGGTTCCAATGATTGATAAAATCCGGGAAACCTTTTTGGATGTTGAGGTTAAGAGAGGCGATTCGAATACAGCAGTGACACATTTTGTGCAGAGTTTCCAGAAGATATTCGGAATCAATCGTTTAGTCGAAATGTTGACGGCTCTTGGAAAATCGAGTTTGTACAAAGGCTACATTTATTCGTGGAGTTATACCGAATTAACGAAGCAAAAACTGTTTAGCTATTTATTGAAAAGATGTTATCCGTTGGCTTCAGATACACAGGAGGCTTTTAATGAAGCTATAAAGAAAGCCAAAATATCAGAAGAAAGATTGGTTCAGGCTGCGATTTATGCGCCACAATGGCAAAAGTTTATCAGCAATTATTTAAACTGGAATGGTTTAGACGAAGGAATCTGGTGGTTTCACGCCCATACCAAAACGGCGAGTTACAGTGCCGTGAATTCAGAACTGGAAAGTGAAATGGCTAAATTTTCATCAATTGATCTGCAGGATTTTAAAGATGGGGCAGTCGATAAAGACTGGTTCGTATCGGCATACAAACAATTAGGCAAAGCCAAATGGGAAATGCTCTACGAAGCCGCAAAATACGTAACCGATGGAAACGGACACCGACGCGCCCGATTATATGCGGACACGATTACCGGAGATTTGAAAATTAGGGAAGTGACGGCAAAAGTAAAAGACAAACGTGATCAGGATTATTTACGGGTTTATGGTTTAGTGCCTTTGAGCAAAACAAGTCCTGAAAAAGATATTCTGGCGCGTTATGAATATTTGCAGCAGTTTAAAAAAGAAAGCAGGGAATTCGGTTCGATGAAGCAGGCAAGCGAAGCTCTGGCAATTCGGGTAGCCTTAGAAAACTTAGCGAGAAATGCAGGTTATCCGGATCCGGTGCGTTTGACCTGGGCAATGGAAACCAAACAGATAGAAAATATTTTATCAAAAGAAACTGAAATTACACTTGATGATGTAACGGTAAGTCTGGTCATCAATAAGGAAGGAAAAGCAGATTTGCTGATTGCTAAAGGCGACAAAGAGTTAAAAGCGATTCCGCCAAAATACAAAAAAGACAAAGAAGTTTTGGAATTGACCAATTGCCGCAAAACAATGCGCGAACAATGGACACGTTCGAGAAAAGGACTGGAAGAAAGCATGATTCGAGGAGACGAATTTTTGTATGCCGAAATGCAAAACCTTTTCGGACATCCGATAATTTCGAAGCATCTTGAAAAATTGGTTTTAATCTCCAACGATGATAAAATTGGTTTTTATATTGATGGAAATCTGGTAACAGCTTTAGGCGAAGTTATTTCACTGAACGAAAAACAGACTTTTAGAATTGCACATTGTTTCGATTTGCATAAAAATAGCGTCTGGACAGATTATCAAACGTATTGTTTTGATAACAAATTACAACAGCCGTTTAAACAGGTTTTCAGGGAATTATATGTTCCAACGCCGGATGAGTTAAAAGAAAAGTCGGTTTCAAGACGATACACCGGACATCAGGTGCAGCCTAAACAGACTTTAGCATTGTTAAAAACCAGAGGCTGGAAAGTAGATTATGAACAAGGATTGCAGAAAGTTTTTCATAAAGAAGGGTATCAGGTTAAAATGTATGCAATGGCAGATTGGTTTTCACCAGCCGATGTTGAGAGCCCAACTTTAGAAACAATCGAATTCCATTCGCTCAAAGATTATAAAAACATTGCATTTGAAGACGTAAATCCGAGGATTTTCTCTGAAGTCATGCGTGATATTGATTTGGTCGTAAGTGTTGCCCACGTTGGAGGTGTCGATCCGGAAGCGAGTCATTCTTCTATCGAAATGAGAGCCGTTCTATTGAGGGAAACATTGCGACTGTTCAAAATTAAGAATGTAGAAATTACCGGAAACCATGCCATCATAAAGGGAAAAATGGGTGAATACAGTATTCATTTAGGAAGTGCAGTGGTACATCAGCTTCCGGGAAAATATTTATCGGTACTGCCAATTCATTCGCAGCACAGAGGGCGTTTGTTCCTTCCTTTTGCAGATGATGACCCGAAATCGGCTGAGGTTATGTCTAAAGTTTTGTTGTTTGCCAAAGACGATGAAATTCAGGATCCAACAATTTTAAGTCAGATTGATAAGGTTTTTGTGTAAGTTGAAAATGAAGCAAATAAAAAACGGCTGTCTCATAAAAGACAGCCGTTTTCGTTGGTTATATTATTTTGATTAATTGTGATCATAAATTTTAGCGTAAAGATCTTTGTAGATTTCTTTGATGATTTTACGTTTTAATTTTAAAGTAGGAGTAAGCTGTCCGCCATTGATAGACCAAACATCCGGAGTCAGTTCAAATCTCTTGATTTTTTCCCAATGACCAAATTTAGTATTGATTCCTTCAACTTCTTCATCAATACGTTTTACGACCTGCTCATTTGCAATTATTTCTTCATTTGTACTTCCCAGAGTTATTTTATGAATTTTTGCCCACTCTTTTACAAACTCAAAATTCGGTTGAATAAAAGCAGCCGGCATTTTTTCACCTTCACCAATTACCATAATCTGCTCAATAAAACGGGATTGTTTCATTGCATTTTCAATAAGCTGAGGTGCAATGTATTTTCCTCCGGAAGTCTTGAACATTTCTTTCTTTCTGTCCGTAATCGATAAAAAACCATCCTTATCTACATTACCAATATCACCGGTGTGAAAATATCCGTCAATAATGGCTTCAGCTGTTTTTTCAGGATCTTTGAAATAGCCCATCATTACGTTAGGTCCTTTGCAAAGAATTTCACCATCTTCGGCAATTTTTACTTCTACATTGTTAATGATTCTTCCGGCGGTGCCAATTTTGAATCCTTTATTTCTATAATCATTTACTGAAATAACAGGGGAAGTTTCAGATAAACCGTAACCTTCCATGATGTATATTTCTGCTGCTGCAAAAATTCTGGCTAATCTTGGCTGAAGAGCTGCGCTTCCGTTTACAATTAAATCTAATTTTCCGCCTAAACCCGCTTTCCATTTACTAAAAATTAATTTTCGGGCTAATTTTAATTGCAATTCATACCAAAATCCATTCGCTCCATAAGGTTCATATTTTAAACCTACTCCAACAGCCCAAAAGAAAAGTTTCTTTTTGATTCCGGTAAGCTCACCGCCTTTGGCAATAATTTTTTCGTAAACTTTTTCAATAAGCCTGGGAACACCAGTCATTACTGTTGGACTGATTTCTTTTATATTATCAGAGATTTTCTCAATAGATTCTCCAAAGTAAATAGAACAGCCATAAAATTGATAAATGTAAGTTACCATTCGCTCATAAATATGGCAAATTGGTAAAAAGCTTAGAGCTCGGCTAACTCCAGGTTCAAAAGGAATTCTATCGGCACTGTTTAAAACATTGGATACAATATTTTTATGGGATAACATTACGCCTTTTGGTCTTCCTGTTGTTCCTGAGGTATAAATAATTGTTGCTAAATCTTCTGTGCTAACATTGTTTTTTCGTTCTTCAACCGCATCCTGGTTGCTGGTATCTTCACCTAATTTTAATAACTCAGTCCAGTTTTTGCAATTATCAATTTCATTAAAAGAAAAAACATCTTTCAAAGAAGGAACATTAGCTTTTATGGTATTGATTTTATTATATAATTCAAAATCCGAAACAAAGACATACATTGCTTCAGAATGATTTAAAATATACTCATAATCTTCTTCAGTTATGGTAGGGTATATAGGAACATTCTGTGCTCCAGTTTGTAAAATACCTATATCCATGATATGCCATTCGGTTCTGTTGTTACTTGAAATGACAGCTATTTTATCATCTTTTTGCACCCCCATTCTTAGCAGAGCTCTCGAAACGGCATTGGCTTTTGCAATATATTCCTGGGTGGATGTTTTTTCCCAAACGTCATTTTGCTTTGTAGCTAATGCGACTTCAAGATTATGAGTTTCTTGTTGATAGTAAGGGAAATCAAAAAGGCGTGTTATTGTAACCATGTTGTGATATATTGAATTTTATCGCAAATTAAATAAAAAATAGGTATAATATTTAATTTTGTGAAATTAAATGGCAAAATTTATAAGCACAATTGAAATTTAACGAAAACGTTTTCTTATTTAGGCTGAAATTCTAATTAAAATAGTTATAATCTGCTTTTAGCAGGCTTTTTTAAGTCGTTGTAATCTGCATAATCTTTTACACGCTCTCCCATGATGAACATTTTTTTCTTGTTGTAATGGATAGAGAGTTGTGTATAAATCCAGTTTTCATTGTCATCTGTCTTGTACCAGAAAGTATAAGAAGCACTATTGAAACCTTCTTTAAAAATAGGGATTCCTTCTTCAGTACATTCAATTCCCCAAGTAATATTTTTTTTGGATAGGTCTTCATATTGAAAAACACCTGTTCCGTTTGCATTTAGTAAAATTGACGGTTCCGATTTTCCTTCAAACAAAAATAAACCGGGAACAGGATACCCAATAGTTGTAGTAATAAAATGATCAAGGTCCCTATGAGTGATTTGATCAACATGGATTTGAGCATGTAATTGAGTTAATCCAAAAAAAAGTGTCAGGAAGAGTAATTTTTTTTTCATTAATAGGAATTTTTTAAGTGGGGTTTAAAATTGATTGTTGTGATTTTTTTGCGAATATAAGTTAAAATAAAAAGCTTTTTAAAATAGAAAACCCTTTTTGTATAAATTGATTTTAAATTTTACCCGTTACAGGTACTATAGAAGTAAGATAGCGGTATTTCTATTGAAACGTTATACATTTGCAATACTAAAAAATAAATTTTGTTGTTATATAGAAAAAGAAAAAGATGAAAAATTTTTGGATTTTATTTTTGATAAGTACTGTTACTTTTGCTCAGGAGTTTAATAAACTGGATGCAGACGAAAAAAAAGATGGTTTATGGAAAGGAACCTACGAAGTTTCCAAACGTCCACGTTATGAAGGAACTTTCAGTCACGGAAAAGAAACCGGAATATTTAAGTTTTTTGATGATACCAAAAAAGGAGATGTCATTGCTACTCGTGATTTTAGCGCTAATGACGGAAGCGCTTATACTATTTTTTACGACCAAAGTAAAAATATAGTAAGCGAAGGAAAAGTTATTGGAAAAAGTTATGAAGGGGAATGGAAATATTATCACAAGGCATCAAAAGTGATAATGATTACCGAGAACTATAAGAATGGTAAATTAGAAGGTTTAAGGACGGTATTTTATCCAAATTCGAAAATTGCCGAAGAAATGACTTATAAAAATGGTGTAAAAGAAGGCGTTTATAAAAAATTTGGACAAAACGGGATCATTTTAGAACAAACTACATACACTAATAACCAATATAATGGAGATGCCATTTTTTATGATTCAGATGGGGTAGTGGCATCTAAAGGTAAATTTCTAAACGGAAAAAAAGTGGGGATGTGGGAGTTTTTCCTAAAAAGAAAATTAATGAAAGAAGTCAATATGAGCGATCCTAAAAGCAACTATCAGGCGGACTCTAAACCGAAATTCAAATAACATTTCCTAAAGCTTTAACTCTATAAATCTTTTGTATCTTTGCACCCTTGTAAAAATATAAATGATTTAGAATGAAACGTGTAGTTGTTGGACTTTCCGGAGGAGTAGATTCGAGTGTTGCGGCTTATTTATTACAGCAGCAGGGATACGAAGTTATTGGGCTTTTTATGAAAAACTGGCACGATGACTCGGTTACTATTTCAAATGAATGTCCGTGGTTAGAAGACAGCAATGATGCCTTGTTGGTGGCTGAAAAACTCGGAATACCGTTCCAGACCGTTGATTTAAGCGAAGAATACAAAGAAAAAATCGTTGATTATATGTTCAACGAATACGAAAAAGGGAGAACTCCAAATCCTGATGTGCTTTGTAACCGCGAAATCAAATTTGATGTTTTTATGAAAATTGCGTTAAGTCTTGGTGCTGATTATGTAGCTACTGGACACTATTGTCAAAAAAACGAAATTGAAGTTGACGGAAAAACGGTTTATCAACTGATCGCCGGGGCAGATAACAACAAAGACCAATCTTATTTTTTATGTCAGTTATCTCAGGATCAACTGGCAAAATCCCTATTCCCAATTGGTGCTTTAACCAAGCCGGAAGTACGCGAAATTGCTGCTGAAATGGATTTGGTAACGGCTGAAAAGAAAGATTCACAAGGATTGTGCTTTATTGGAAAAGTACGTTTACCGGAATTTTTGCAACAAAAATTACAGCCTAAAGAAGGCAAAATTATTCAGATAGATAAAAACGATCCAATATATGCTATTGAAAAACCATCCGGTTTGTCATTAGAGTCAGCATTGAAACTGGAAGCCCAAAAACGAAATTATCTTCCAACAATGGGTAAAGTAGTAGGAAAACATCAGGGTGCCCATTATTTTACTGTAGGACAAAGAAAAGGTTTGAATGTTGGCGGAACAACTGATCCTTTATTTATCATTGCTACAGATGTTGAAACCAATACTATTTATACAGGCTTAACGAGTCAGCACCCCGGTTTATTCAAAAGAGCCTTATTTATCGAAAAATCAGAAGTACACTGGATACGTACTGATTTGACTTTAAAAGTCGGTGAAACGATGGATGTCATGGCAAGAATTCGTTATCGTCAACCATTACAAAAAGCGACTTTGCATCAGTTTGAAGATGGTATGTACGTTTATTTTGATGAACCACAATCAGCTATTACTGAAGGGCAGTTTGCTGCCTGGTATTTCGATAATGAATTAGTTGGTTCGGGAGTTATTTCTTAGCTTTATACTTTTATTGGGGTTCTCACCCTTAAAAAGTAAATTGTTATGAAGATAAATTGCATTCTTTTTTTCTTGTTGATTTCTACTGCAATGTTTTCGCAGCAAGAAGATGCCTGGGTTTACTTTAATGCCAAACCAGCCGCACAAATTTATTTGGATTCACCATTACTAATGCTTTCCCAGCGTGCTTTGGATAGGAGAACCAATCAAAATATAGGTTTAAATTTTACTGATGTTCCTTTAGAAACAACGTATGTTGATCAGATAAAAACGAGTACGGGCATAACTGTTATGGCACAGTCAAAATGGTTAAATGCTCTTCACATTCGAGGAACACAGGCTAATATTTCGGCTTTAAAAGGATTGTCTTTTATTGATAAGGTAATTTTTGCAGATAAAACGCTGAATTTAACCGGAAAAAAAGTTTCGCAGAATAAAGTTTATCAAACTACAGACAAGCTTAAAATTTCCATTGATTATGCTTATGGAAATTCCGCAAATCAGATTCAGATGCTTAACGGAAATATTTTGCATCAACAAAACTATACAGGTTCTGGAAAAATAATTGCTGTTTTAGATGCCGGATTCCCTGGAGTGAATACAGCCCAGCCTTTTCAAAATCTTATCACTAATAACCAGATTTTAGGAGGTTATGATTTTGTTTCCAGAAATCAAAATTTCTATGCCGGGGATGGTCATGGTACGATGGTGCTTTCTACAATGGGAGGTTATAAAGAAAACCAATTGGTAGGAACTGCTCCTGCTGCATCTTATTATTTGTTTATTACCGAAAATGATGCTTCTGAAAACCCTGTCGAAGAATCACTTTGGGTAGAAGCAGCAGAAGAAGCGGATAGATTAGGAGTCGATATAATTACTACTTCACTTGGTTATTTTGGTTATGATAACGCCAATTATAGCCATGCTTATAGCGATATGAACGGAGTTACTAATTTTATTTCGCGTGGTGCCGAAATCGCTTTTAGCAAAGGAATAATTGTTGTTGCTTCTGCCGGGAATGAAGGTAATACAACTGAAAAACACATTGGAGGACCAGCAGATGCTATTTCGGTTATTACTGTTGGTGCAGTTACAGCAGCAAAAATAAAATCGAGTTTTAGTTCTATAGGGCCAAGTTTTGATAATCGAATAAAACCTGATGTTATGGCACAAGGTTCATCAGCGGTAATTTCGGATACTTCGGGGAATATTGGTGTAGCTAACGGTACTTCATTTTCCTGCCCTATAATGGCTGGGATGATTGCTTGTTTGTGGCAGGCTTTTCCCAATAAAACTAATCAGGAAATTCGGCAGATGATTTTACAATCTTCGGATAAATTTTCAAATCCGGATAATAATTATGGTTATGGGATCCCTAATTTTGGTTCAGCTTTAGGAATGGAAAATTTTGATGCTACTGATTTTACAGTTTATCCAAATCCTGCAGAAACGACTATTACCTTTTCTTTTTTTGATGGAGTAAAAGATGCTTGGGTAGCTGTTTATTCAATGTTAGGACAGAAAGTAGCCG
The DNA here is from genome assembly GCF_031457575.1 of Flavobacterium piscis. Lineage (GTDB taxonomy): Bacteria > Bacteroidota > Bacteroidia > Flavobacteriales > Flavobacteriaceae > Flavobacterium > Flavobacterium piscis_A. The sequence continues at coordinate 173,074 of NZ_JAVDWQ010000007.1, forward strand.
AAAAACAACTTAACAGTCAAGATTCAGTTCTTGAGATTCAAAGCCTAAAAAGTGGACTCTATTTTTATACTTTTGAAGCAAATGGTGTTTATAAAACCGGAAAAATCATCAAGCAATAACAGTTTTTGAATGAATAAAATCACACAACTTTTTAATATAAAATATCCCATAATTCAAGGAGGAATGATCTGGAATAGTGGTTATAAACTGGCTTCTGCAGTTAGCAATGCAGGAGGTTTAGGACTTATAGGTGCTGGTTCAATGTATCCTGAAGTATTACGGGAACATATTCAAAAATGCCAAAAAGCAACAGATAAACCCTTTGGAGTTAATATTCCGATGCTGTATCCCAATATCGAAGAAATTATGGATATCGTGGTCGGGGAGGGTGTGAAAATTGTGTTTACTTCGGCAGGAAACCCTAAAACATGGACATCTTTTTTAAAGTCAAAAGGCATTAAAGTTGTTCATGTGGTAAGCAGCAGTGTTTTCGCTTTTAAAGCTCAGGAGGCAGGTGTAGATGCAGTTGTAGCCGAAGGTTTTGAAGCAGGAGGACACAACGGACGTGAAGAAACCACAACATTAACCCTGATACCAATAGTAAAAGAAAAAATCCGGATTCCGGTTATTGCTGCCGGTGGTATTGCCACAGGACGAGGAATGTTGGCAGCCATGATTCTGGGGGCTGATGGTGTTCAGGTAGGAAGCCGTTTTGCAGCTTCGTCAGAATCATCAGCTCATGATAATTTCAAGCAAAAAATTACAGAGGTTAAAGAAGGTGACACGCAACTGACTTTAAAAGAATTAGCTCCTGTCCGATTGATTAAAAATAAGTTCTTTCAAGATATTCAGGCTTTATATGAAAAATGTCCGACTAAAGAAGATTTAACACAGCTTTTAGGTCGAGCAAGAGCCAAGAAAGGCATGTTTGAAGGAAATCTTGAAGAGGGCGAACTCGAGATTGGACAAATTGCAGGAATAATCCATGAAATTTTGCCAGCCGAAAAAATTATTCAGGAAATGGTAGCCGATTTTGAAGCTGCATGCCGGGAAAAAGGTAAATTTGAATTTTAATTGCACAAATAAACATTATGAATATTATTCGCACCTATTATATATTATTTCTTTTTTTAGGAATTGGTTTGCAGCAATCGTACAGTCAATCCTATCGTTTTAGAACATCAGGTTTTAGTGTTTTAGCAAAAAATGAAAGAGGAAAATGGGGCGAATGGTCAAAACTTGACCTGGTCAATCTTTCAGTAATTCTGGATACAGATAAAAGCAGGATTGTAGTATATTCTCAGGAAATTCAGCTTTTTAATATTATAGATTATATCGAAAGGGAAGAAAATGATACAGATATTGTGTATTCCTTTATCTGCAGAGATAACGATGGAAACGATTGTAAGCTTTCTATTATTACCCGTAAAAAACAAGACTACCGGAAGCAACTTTATATTAATTATGATAATAGAATTATTGTGTACAATATTTTTAGTGTTTAGTTATTTGTATGCAGGCAAATATGTATGAAGAAATTTTCGAATTAATTAATTATTAGCAATAAAGAGCCTACTACTCATTACAGAAGAGCTTATTCAAAAAATAATATTTAAAGGCAAAAGACGATAGAATTTTAAAAATATAAATCCGACAAGTTTTTTACTTGTCGGATTACTTTAATATTGAATATTTTGCTAAGAAATTACTGTGCCACAATAACCACAATTTTATTAAAGTCGGCTGCGGCATTTATCACTGCTTTATATTCTTCAAAATTAGCTAACGGATAATTGGTAACGTTATAAAACTCTGTGTTTTCAATAACAACTTCATTTTTGTTTTGTTTAAAACTGCTGGTGAAGGCTGCCTCAGTTTTTCCGTTAAGCTGTGTTTTGAAATCCATTACAAACTTATCCAGATTTTTGATAGTGGCTCCATCGGGCAATATAATTTTGATTTTTCGGGTATAATGATGTGGATAGTGAATCTCTACAGGTAGCATTCTTTTATTCTCCTGATAAAATTCCATTTGTCTTCCAATGGTTTGACCTACAGAAAATAAATAATTTCCACCGGCTTTCTGGATCATGTCTTTTCCATCAAAGGTCAGATTCATGATATATGGCTTTTTTCCAATAAAATCCAAACCATCATTTTCGGTAGTTAGGGTTTTATATTCGCTTTGTAAAGTATAATTTTCAGAAATGCTCTTTAGCATCGTTTGGTATTGTTCAGCTGATACAAAATCTTTTATTGGCTGAAAATTTAGTCCTGAATACCCTCCAAATGTCAGGTGACTTGTAATGAAAGGATTTTCAAGGTCTTTGGTGAAATCAACAGTGATGTCCATAAAATCATGGGTAATCTCTGTTCCGGGTAATTCAATAAAATTAATTTCCCCAATTCCCATCGGAACGCCTGCAAACACTTTTTCCTTGATAAATAATCCATTATTATTTCCTAAATAATTGGGATAAAGAGGAATACGAAATTCGATTTCAGTTGGAGTCAGGTATTTTTGAACAGCTGGAAAATAAAATAAAAATTCACTCAGGTTTTCATGACTTTCAAAATCTTTGTCAAAAGGGACTTTGTAACGGTTTGAGGTAAAAACAAGATTCTGCCCTATTTTAAAATACTTAAAAACAGCTGTATATAATTTTAAAATGTCAAGGCTGTTGGCTTGTTTTGTTTTTATAACATCGCTCAGTGTTTCTTTAGAGTCAATGTACTTATCGTAGTTAATTGTTTTTTTAATTTTGTTTTCGATGTTCCATATTTGTTCCTGAGCATCTTTGGAAGTTGCAATTGTACTACAAAAAGAAGCAATTGCCTTTTCTTGTTTTTTATCTAAAACAGGGTTAATCAGATCATAAGTTGTTGTTGCATACTCCTTAAAGCTATTAAGGTTTTTGTTTCCTGTATAAAGATTGGCGTCCATCTTATAACGAAAAAGTTTTAATTTAACATCCCAGTTAGAATATTCCTCATCATCACTTAAAGCGATAATATCTTTTTCAGTAATGCTCAGTACTTTTTTGTTCTCTAATTTCTTTTCATCCAAAAAAGGCTCACTCAGACCATTGTATGATTTCGTTTTAAAAACAAGGTGTGCCGGAGTAATTAATTCAAAATTGTATTCAGCAATCGGATATTCATCCTGCATTTTAATGGTGTTTCCTTTCAAATCGGGCGCTTCTTCCACTACATATAACTTTTCGATAACGGCTCCTTTTTCAAGTCCATTGACAGCAAAATAATTATATTTTACACCTTTTTCTTCATCTACTTCTTCCTTGATATCTTTTTTATCCAGGGTGATAACTTTTCCATTTTTGAGAATAACTCTTGCTTTAGTAGTTAAGAAGTTTTCGCCATGTCCGATTGGAATATAAATTTTATTGTTACGTTCTATAGCATCATCAGAATTAATGTACTTTTTTTCATGGATTAAGCGATATTGGGTTGCCGTATTTTTATTGACAACTATTTCTATTTTTAAGGTACGATTTAATATCACCTCTTTTTCATCAGCGTATTTTTTAGGAACATCGATCTTGCTTTCAGATTCATTCCAGTTATACTCTTTAAAAGTATATTCCTGTGCGAAAAATACCGATGTGCTAAGTAAGGCAATAAAAATAAAAAAGGTTTTTAGGTACTGTTTTTTCATTATTTTTCTAATAGGATTATGGTTTCGTTATAGTTGGTCTTTAGTTTTTTGACAGATTCATTCCAGGGCTCAAAATCAGTTTTGTTGAGTAATAATTTTTTATGACTCAGGTTTACATTTAGATAGAGAATGTTGTTTTTTAATTCGTAAGTAAAATGGGCTTTGATGTAATCATTATCCAAATCAAAATTCTTAGGAAGATATTTTATGGTATAGTTTTTTGGAATAGCAAGTGTATACTGTGTTGTAAATTGTGTCAGGTATTCAAACTCATATTGTGCAACACGGTCTTTTGCAATTATGGCTTTTTCTAATAATTTATCCAAAAATAAATTCACATAAATTTCCTTATCTACTTTTACGATATAATTATCAAGTTCAAATTGATAATTGACAGTATATGGTAAATCCCTATCCGTAAGATTCTCTTCTTTAAAATCTTTTAAATTGAATTTATTATTTCCCTTTAAAACTAGTGACCGAATCATCTCCAAACGTGTCTTGTTAGAGGCATCTCCAATTCGCATCAGCGTATGGCTTCGGTTATAACCTGAACGTTCAACTTTTCCTTTACCCAGTAATTTACTGTTGTCGATAGTTAAACTGACAGTTTCCTTAATCTCATTTTGACTGGCTGGAACAATTGGTACAGGGTAAATTTTATATTGGTCATTTTCGCTAAACAATACTTCTTTTCCTTGTATAAATGCCGTAGGAATTCCGTAACGGGTTTCTTTATCAGTTCCGTCTAAAAAAATATAATTGTCACCTTTTTTAAAAAGTGCAATCATATGATTATCTACAGCTGGTGTTGCCAGATCTTTGTAGGTATAAGGTATGCTTCGTGTTCCTATCCAGGCAAGCGTCACATTTTTTATATCGGCATATTGTGCCATACATGAAATAATACTGGACATATCCTTGCAGTCACCAAATTTTCTCTGAAATACCAGATTGGCTTCCCGTGGAATAAAGCCTTCATAGCCATTTTCAAAAGCGATGTATTTAATATTGTCTTTTACCCAATAAAAAATACTTTTCACTTTTTCTTCTTCGGAAATTTTATCTTTTGTAAGTTCCAAAACCAATGCTTTTAAATCCGGATCTTCTGTTTTGTTTAAATTTTGTACAAACTTTTTATAGTAGTTGAACAATTCAGCAACATCCCTTAAAACAGGTGTAGTTTTATTATTAATAGTATATTCCTTAATATAAAAGTCAATATGAGGAACCTGATATAAGTATCCGGGAGAATTCTCTTCAAATTTTGCAGGTCTTACATCAGACAATGACCATCTGTAAACCCATTTGCCTTTTTTTTCTGTTTTGGAAAATAAGATGGTATTATTAGGATCATTAAAAATTTTGTAATCAATAACAATGTTTTTTTCTGCTCTGACTTCAAGTGCCGAATTTTGCATAGGAAAAATGTTTCCGAATATAAATTTGTGCAACAAATGCGGATCTACAAATTGTGTTTGATAATCATATACTTTTTTTGCCCCTGTTTCTAAATTAGGAAAAATAAGCTGGCGCTCTTTTACATCATTATAAAAAATAGAACTTTGCTGTGATTGTTTTTCATTACTTTGTGTAACCTTTATCTTTTTTTCTTTTCCATTATTATTGATAACCGTATAAGCTTCGTAACCTTTTAATTGTATCAAATCTGAATAAGAAAAAGATTCCTTGTTGTTAAGTATTCCGTTTTGAGTAAGAATCAGCGATTCCGAATGATTATCCTGTATGATTTTCAAAGCATTATTTTCTATGGTAATATCATAAAATTCCAAATTATCCAGAATGATCTCATTATAATCCGGATAAAGATTTTTAAGTTCCTGAAATGATTTTTGTGCCTTGGCAGATACAGAATAAAAAACAAAAAACAATATCAGAAAAAAGGGCTTATTTAATAATTTCAACCAATTCATCTGAATCATATTTTTTGGTTTGTGTTAGTTTTCCGGCGTTGTATATTAAGGTGTTTCCGTGAAGTTCATCATTTTTTAAAGCTATAACAGCCCAGGGTTTCCCATCTTCTTTAAAATATTCCTGCAGTCCGTCATATTCGCTATTTTTAAAATGTTCTTTTTTATACGGCTTGCCATTTGAATAATATTCTATTCGCTCCCCAGTTAACACATTATTGTCATAAGTACACTCAAATTCAGGTTTTCCATCATTGTTGTTGATGATAAACTTACCATCTGTATTTCCTTTGTTAATATTAAACTGAATAGCAATTTTTCCATTTGGATAAGAAGATGAAATTTGTGCAGTCTGATTTTCAATCACTACGTTTTCATTTAATTCTCCAGTTTTGCTTTTTTGAATATAATATTTAGCAATTCCATTTTCATATCCCACTATTACTAATGTTTCTCCCTTTTGATTGTAATAGATATTTTCTCCTTCAACCGAACCATTTTGCTGATTATATTCTGATAATTTAGCTTTATTATGATAGTATCGAATTGTTTTTCCATTTTCAACACCAAAAGTATATTCTCCTGTAAGTTTTAAATTTCCAACATGGTCATACTTTTTGCTCAGGCCGTTTAATTTACCGCAATAGTAATTATTTTCAATATATAAGGAGCCCAAAGGACTATAGAATTTATAAATATTATGCATTTCACCGTTAAGGTATTCTGCATCCATAATATTGGTTTTAAATTTGTCCTTCGATATCAATTTACCATGCAATAATCCATTTTTTAAATCGTAAGTTTTGGTATAAACACCATTATTAAAAGAATAGGTAAATTTTCCTGTCTTGTTTTTATAATCAATCTCGTTTTCTAATATTCCTTTTGGATTGAATGTTTTTCTAAGTGTCATTTGTCCATCAATATAACGGTCAATAATTGAAATATTTCCGTTTTGAAAATAAGTGTACTTGTCATAATACACATCACTTTCAATTAAATACCCTTCAGTGCTGACAGTACCATCTGAATAAAAAGTTTTGAAAGGACCGTTTTGTTCGCCCTTCTCATAATTATAAATCTGATTTACTTTATTGCCACTATAAATCTCATAAACACCGCTGATGGTATCGTTTTTATAATTTGTAATATTAGAAAGAGAACCATTGACATTATAATTTGCCGATAATCCATTTGCTTTGCCTTTCACATAAAAATCTTTCAGGCGTTGTACTCCGGAAGTATAAAAATAATTCCATTCACCTGATTTTGCTCCTTTTTCAAAAGCACCTTTTACTCTAAGGGTATTATCAAAATTTTTTATTTCAAAAGTTTTTTTGGTTAAGTTTACTTCTGTAGGTTTTGGAACATTCTTCAGGAATTGAAGCCCTGATTTTAATTCACCTGATTTATATTTTTCTTCAAAATATTTGTTGCCATCGTTGTCAAAATAACTGTAAGTTTCAATTTCTCCTTTATTGTTGTAAAAAGTCTCATCTGATTTTTTGCCATTCTCATAATAGTCAATTGACTGCTTAATTTTACCTGACAAATAACTATTTTCCCTGTTTAAGGTTTTATTGGAGTAGTAGGATTTGTATCCTTCGTCAATTAGGCCGTTTTTATATACTGCTTCAGATTTTATAATTTTACCGTCATAAAATTCAAAATAATTCCCTTCAATTTTATCATCTGCACAATTGTAGGTTTCAGTCAGGTCACCAGCTTCATTGTAAGTATTGAATTTTCCCGAAAGTTTTCCGTTTGCATAGTCCACTTCTTTTTTTTTGATTCCCGTTTGATATAAACAAATCAGAGTACCATTTCTTTCGCCGTTGATAAAATTTATTTCACAACTTTTACCGCCATTTGGAAAATAAGATGTGCTGATACCCTCTAAAAGGTCATCTTTATAGTTTTCGATTAACTCTAAATTTCCATTTTCATAATAAGTGGTTCTGGTACCATTTAATTTTCCTTTTAAGAAAGTTTTCTCTTCAATAAGGTTTCCTTTTTCATTATAATATTTTTGTAATCCATCCAGTTCTCCATTTTTGAAATTAATTTCACCGTTTAAATTTCCGTAGGCATTTAAGTACTTACATTTTCCTTCAAATTCTCCATTTACCTGAGGACCGATAATATAAGGTCTCTCATTTTTTGTAGTTACAATTACATCCTGAACATTACCAAAAATATCTAATTTTCTTTTTCCGAAAACATTCCAAAAATCACCTAACATATAATTGTCGCGAAATGCAATTATTTTTTTCTTCTGTTTAGTTAGTTCCTTACCAATTTTATCTTCCATAGAAAGTAACATATAATATGAGTAGCCTTCAAATTGATTTTTTTCGATAAGATGTTTTACCCACGGAATATAGGTTGTTTCAAAAAAGCCATCACCCATTTTATGCTCTGCAGCATATTCCGCAACTGCCTGTACCTGACGAATAATGGCATCATCAATACTCGATTTTACTTTATAAACTTTTTTTAGGGGCAATTGGTTTCTTAAAATCGTTTCTATTTCTTCAAAATTATCACCGGATTTTGAGAAAACAAATTTATTTTCCGTTAAGTAATTTTGACCATAATTGGCATTCAATTGCAAGATGGCCTGATTGGCATATTGGCCAGTTGGTGCAATAATAAGGTAACTCATCAATGCAAGGGTTCCTTCGGTTATTTTCCCGTTTTCAAAAGCAATGATTCCTAGAAAATAATGGGATGGACCATGGTTAGGATCATTAGTGATAATGCGCTGGAGTAGTTCTATGGCTTTTTGTGTCTCTTTTTTTCGAACATATAATAAAGCGAAATTATAGAGATAAGAGGAAGAATTTGAAAGATATTTTTCTCCTTCTTTAAAAATTTTTTCTGAAGATTCATATTCTTTTTCATCACTCAAAAAGATAGCATACATTCTGTATAATTCAGGATTTTCATGCATTTTTCCTTTTGCATATAAATCTTCTAAAAATGTTTTGAGTTCGCTTTTTTTGTTTTGGGCATTAAGTGTTAAGCCTATTTCATATTGTGCAGTAAGATATTTGGGATCTGTTTTTGTGATTCTTTGATATTCTTTTATAGCTTCATCATATTTTTTTTCACTGTAAAAGTTAATACCTTTTCTAATTATCGAATCATTGTTGTAAACATAAGTATAATCAGTTTGAGCATAGTTTTTTGAAAATGAAACTAATAAAAACACCAATAAAAGTTTTCTCATTATAGATTTAGGTTTTTCAAATATAAAAATTTTGTCCTTATTTGCATCTATTATAAGTATTTCTTTATTAAATATTTTCTATATCCTTAATAAACTCATCATACTCTAGATAGAACATTTCCAAAGCATTCATTTTTTCGAAATAAAAATCAAAAATAGCATCCCAATTATTACGATTACTAAAGCCAACTCCATTTTTTTCTACCCATATACGGCTAATGACTTTACCACTTTCAAGTGTATGATTTTTTTCAAACACCAAATCTTTCACGAATTCCTCCTCCAGAATATTTTTTAAGGCTTCCAGTTTTTCAAAATAAGCAATTCGTTTTTCATCGTTTCGGTGTTCAATATCAATTAAAACCTGTGCTTTTTTATTGTCAACAAAAAATTTAAAAGAAAAATCTTTTATCTTAGTGTCATAAAGCACCCATTTCCGTGGAAATTTTTCGGCAAAAGTTACCCAGAATTCTCTTTTTAATTGTTGTGATTCTTGTTTACTGTACATTTTTATGGCTTTGAATTCTGGAAAACTTGTAAAAAGGTGTTTTCTGAACTATATTTATATTTTATTTGAAAGTACAAAAATAAACTTTGCTTATGGATTTTCAATGTTTTTTGCAATATGTACCGCATATAATTCCAGTCATGTTGCCAGCTGAAAGTGCACATGCAAAAATGGCTCCTTTAGAACGGATAAACGATCTTAAAAATCTAGATTTAGAGGCAAAAAATCCGAGAATAGCTGCGGTAATGATGTTGTTTTATCCCAAAGAAGGAAATACCCATTTAATACTGATAGTTCGAAATACTTATAAAGGTATTCACTCGTCTCAAATCGCATTTCCAGGTGGTAAATATGAAACTTTTGATACAGATTTTCAAGAAACAGCTTTGAGGGAAACGCAGGAAGAAATTGGTGTCGCTCCAGAAAAAATTAATGTTATTAAACATTTTACCCCAATGTATATTCCGCCCAGTAATTTTTTAGTGCATCCTTTTTTAGGGGTTTCAAAAGAAGAACTCCTTTTTTATCCAGATTCCAGAGAGGTAGCTGATATTATAGAATTGCCTTTATCGATGTTTTTAGATGATGAAATTATTATTGAAACGATGTTGACTACTTCATATGCAGATAATATTCTGGTTCCTGCATTTAAAGTTGAAGAACATTTGGTTTGGGGGGCAACAGCTATGATATTAAGTGAATTGAGAGACGTTTTAAAATTGACTTTTGAAATTGACCTACAAAAAATATAAACTTAACAATTTGATATTCATTAAGATATCTTTTTGTTGTTGAAATTGTTTAAAGTCATTGCTAAATGAATAAATTTTGTATGTTTGCGAACTTAACAAAAAACACAATACATACGTTATGGGATTGTTTAAACGAAATCCTTTTGGACATATATTATTCATCAAAAAATGGTTAATACGTATTTTGGGAGCAATGACGCACCGAAGATATAGAGGTTTTAATGAATTGCAGATTGAAGGCTCTGAAATAATTAAGACATTGCCTGATACGAATGTATTATTTATTTCAAATCATCAAACTTATTTTGCAGATGTTGTAGCAATGTTTCATGTGTTTAACGCAAGTTTAAGCGGACGTCAGGATACGATTAAGAATATTGGTTATCTGTGGCAACCGAAAATGAATTTGTATTATGTTGCTGCCAAAGAGACCATGAAAGCAGGTTTGTTACCCAGAATTATGGCATACGCGGGTGCCATTACCGTTGAAAGAACCTGGCGGGCAAAAGGGGTGGATGTGACAGAAAAAAAGGATGTAAATCCAAATGATACAGAAAATATCAGAGTTGCTCTTGAAGATGGATGGGTAATTACTTTTCCACAAGGAACAACAAAATCATTTAAGCCAGTACGCAAAGGAACAGCACATATTATAAAACAGCACAAACCTATTGTAATTCCTATAGTAATTGACGGATTCCGTCGTTCTTTTGATAAAAAAGGATTGCGAATGAAAAAGAAAAATATTCTCCAGTCATTCATCATCAAAGAACCTCTTGATATTGACTATGAAAATGATTCTATTGATGAAATTGTTGAAAAGGTGGAATTCGCTATAGAACAACATGCATCCTTTTTAAAAGTTATTCCGGCAGAAGAATTAAAAGCACAAGAGGAACTTAATAAATTGAGGAAATGGGATTATTAATGATTATAAGTTTCAAAATTTGACCAGAATTTGGAATTCATAATTTTTGAACCTCTCTTAGAAATCAATTTTCTTTAATTCTTTATAATTTCCATATAATCGGCGTAAAAGTGTTCCATAAAGTAATCTGTAAAAGCACCAGAACACTCCTAAAAGTATTAAGGTAATAAAAAGAAAAGTTCCCGCTGTAAACAATGTGGCAAATCCCTTAGCGTCTAATTTTTCCCTAACAAATTGCATATCCGGATTGTATACAAATCCTATAAAAAAGCTAAATATAGAGGTTATAACAATCATTCCTAAATTGTACCAAACATAATATTGTACTGTCTTTCTGGTTTTCAAAATATTACTCATCAACAATTTTGTAGATTCGATTGTTGATATTGTTTTATAGCTTTTATAGAAGTAATAAATAAAGACTAAAATAATTACATAATTTGTGTACATTAAAAGATCACCAAAAAAGATCATTTCAGGATGTTTTATTTTAATCAGCATATCATCTACACTAGAAAAATAGTTAGAAATAGTCCAAAATATAACCTCTAAAATACTGATAATCAATATCCATTTTACAGTCGAGGATGATTTTTTATGTATCATTTTGTAAATCTCTTTTTCAGAAATCTGCTCAAAAGAATCCGAGTTCTTTTTCCAGTCTTTTTTTAATAAATCCAGTTCTTTCATGGTGGTATTTTAAGGATTTAATATTTTTTTGAGTTTCCCTTTAATTCTGTTCATTTTCACACGAGCATTCACTTCGCTTATCCCTAATGTTTCGGCTATTTCCTGATAATCCTTGTCTTCTAAATACATAAAAACTAATGCTTTTTCGATGTCATTTAACTGATAAACTGCTTTATACATCAATTTAATCTGTTCTTCCTCTTCATAATTGTAATCAACATCTTTTACAAAATGCTGATGACTTTCGTATTCTACAGTGGATATGGTTCTTTTGGTTTTTCGGTATAGGGTAATGGCGGTATTCAATGCCACGCGGTAAGTCCAGGTCGAAAATTTGCTGTCGCCCCTAAATTTCGGATACGCTTTCCAGAGCTGAATGGTAATTTCCTGAAACAAGTCTTTGTGAGCATCTTCGCCGGCAGTATATAATCTACAAATCTTGTGGATTATATTCTGATTTGCCTGCAATTGTGCAACAAATGACTGTTCTGGATTATCGCTCATGTTGTATTAGTAGTATTGTAAGCTTTTTTGTTACCGTGAAAATAAAAATAATTTTAGATTAAAATAAGATTTTAGTAGTAATCTTAATGAATTTTAATTTTCTTTCCAACCTTTTAGCCAGAATCGCTCTCTCTATATAAAAGCCAACTTTATGAAACCACAATTACTATTAGCCTTTCTTCTTGTAACAATATCCGGATTTTCACAAAATTTATATTATGGTAATATAAGCGAAAACGGAGTGCCAATTCCTGGTGCTTCAATCTGTGTTGTAAACACTTCAAGATGTACCACTTCTGATTTCGATGGAAATTACTCCATCGAAGTTAAAATTGGTGATCAATTAAAGATTTCTTTTATCGGAATGAAAACTCAAATTATTAAAATTACTAATCTTAATTTTCAAAAAAACGATCAAACAGTATGGCATATTTTAAGTGATGATTATAGTAAGAAATTAAAGAAGCCAACAGATTCTGTGAAAATTTCGGAGTCTTCGGGAACTTTTGATTTCAATCTTTTGGAAGGCATGGGAGGGCAGCATTTAATGAAAATTGACAAAAGTGCTGATTATGTTTATAGTTTGAGATATAAAAGCGAATATCATAAATTGTCTTTTGAAGCGAGTCAGGAATTGGTTGTTTCATCACCAATTCGAATGCCGTACTATCAAAAAACGTATGCACAGGGAAAAAGTCAAAATGGCCAATTGATTTATCAATCTCCTGAAACAAATGAAATTTTCAGCTGGGGACCAAATGTCAATTCTTTAGAATATTCAGCAAATCCATCTGAATATTATCCGCAGGGAAATATTGTAAATAAGGCATTTGGTAATGGAAATTTAGTACAACTTTATAATCCGAATAATTTTTTCAAAAATACAGTGGATAATAAATACTTGCTTAGTACTCAAATTGAAGGGTCAAGGGGTAATTTTATGAAAATAAATTTTGTTTATAAAACAGGCAGAATCACGATTCCAACAAGCAGAAATAATGAAATTGCCACTTCTGTAAAATATTTTAGAAATGTTTCCAGACACAGCAAAATTGAAACCATTTTATCTTATGATGATTTCGAAAACAATCTTCCCAATTCAAATTTTACAGTAAATAAGATTGTTTTTGCCAATGCCATTACGCCCATTCATTTTGATAATCAGTTTGCTTCGACATTATCAAATGGTTTACAGCGAAGTTATGCTGCGTCTGAAAATAATCCTTATTATTTGATTCAGAATAATGAAGATAAAAATAAAAGCAAAACAATCTCATTTAATTTTAATCATAAATATGCCAAGCTTGAAAATTTGAATACTGTAAACACCAGTTTTCAATCTTCTGAAATTACAAACACAAATGGTCAGGATTTTTATTTTGCCGGAATTGCTACTCCTAATTTTAATAAGAGAATCGAAAGATTCACAAATTTTTCAGCTTCAGATGTTTTTAACCATACTGTTAATAATCAATTATTTATAGAATCAAAAATTGATTTCAGGTTTCAGGAACGAAAATTTGAAAGAAATTATTTTACCGGATTTACATCTCCAAAAGATTTTCCTGAAAACAGTTTGAATCAAAATAAATTAAATGTTATACAGCAGCGATTTGAAATTTTTTACAATGCTAATGTATCTTATACTTTGCAGGATATTCTTTCTTATTATGATGAATTGGTTTTAAAAGCAAGTGCCAACCTGAATTATTCTTCAACTGTTAAAGGAAAGTTTATGCCCAATTTTCTTGCTTCCGCAGAAATAAAAAGACTTTTTGATGAGCAGCTTTCGTTGAGTATTAGTCAGTCTTATAATCAGGTTGAGCCTTCTTTACAAAATAACAATTTGAATTTTAATTCTTTACGTTATAATGTAAATCAGTTTAAAGAGCTGCAGAATAATTTAGAGCTAATAACGCCCAAACATGCCATTCCAACAGAAGAAATCAGTACAAACTTAGGTCTGGCTTATAACTTAAATTATCAATGGAATTTTAATTTTACCTTCTATCATAAAAGGGTTGAAAACTTATACGTTCCCAATTTTAACCTGAATGTCGTTAATTGGTCGCCCGATGTAAATTATAAGCAGAATGGCGTTGAATTTGAAATACAAAAAACAATTTATGGCAGAAGGTTTAGCTATAATTTCAATTTGAATTTTACTCATTATAAAAATAAAGTCATAAATATCAACAATAATCTTAGCAGAATTCCATTTGCCGGTTTTGCTGATGTTAATAAAAGTTATATTGTTGGGCAGCCGCTAGGAGTTATTGTAGGTAACGGTTATTTAAGAGATAATAATCAAAATATAATAATTGATGATGATGGTTTTCCGATGGAAGATTCACAACCGAAAATTTTAGGAGATCCTAATCCGGATTTTGTTGTTGGTTTTTTCAATACATTAAAATATAAAAATTTTGCACTAAATATTTCTTTTGATTGGAGTCAGGGCGGTGAAATGTGGAATGGAACCCAACAGGCCTTAAATTATTACGGCAAATCTGAAGTGACGGAAAAGCAGCGAAATATTACCAATTATGTTTTTGAGGGTGTAACACAAGACGGATCGGTAAATACAAAAACAGTTGCTTTTTATGATGCCAATCTTCCGACTGGACAAAATCGCTGGACAAGATACGGAATTGACGGCGTTGCAGAAGATGCAATTGAAGATGCCACATATTTTAGATTGAATTCCATCAGTTTATCTTATTCAAACAATTCAGATTATCAACTTAAAAAATTTAACTATACCCTTTCTTTTTTTATAAATAACGTATTTGTTTTGTCTAAAAGCAAGACTGCTTTCAGTAGTAATTCGATGTTTAATTCTGTAGATTCAGGCGGATTAGATTATTTCAATGCACCAATGATGAGAAGTTTCGGCTCTTCCTTAACCATTAAATTTTAACAAGATGAAAAACTTAAAATACATATTGTTTTTACTATTATTTCAGACTGTAAAAGCGCAAAACATTGAAAATATCTGGGAAACTGTTTACCAAAAGCCAATTACAGAGAAAGTTTATCTTCAGCTAAATAATGTGTTGTATGTTCCCGGCGAAACTGTTTATTTTAAAGCATACATTGCTGAAAACGACAACAGTCCCACTACTTTGAGCGATTACCTTTATATCGATTTATTTGATAGTGCCAATAAAAAAATAACGACTCAAAACTATACAGTAGAACACGGAAGCGTATCAGGTTCTTATAAAATTCCTGAAGATGGAGCTGCAGGAATGTACAAAATCAGGGCTTATACCAGACTTCAGAATCAGACTTCGGAAAATATTTTTGAAAAGACCTTTTTTGTACAGAAGGTTGTTTCACCCAGAATTTTGATGACACTCGATTTTAAGAAAAAAGCGTATGGAAAAGGAGAGATTTGTGAAGCTGATTTTGAGCTTAAAAATTTAGAAAGTCAGCCTGTACGAAATTACGCTTTTAACTATGATATTTTCATTGCCGGAAAAAAAATAGATTCTCTTTATGGAAAAACCGATAAATCAGGAAAAGCAGTGGTACGATTCAGGCTTCCAAATGACTTAAAATCTAACGACGGTATACTGAATGTAATGCTGGATTATGATAATTTCAAAGAATCGGTGACGCGTTCAATTCCTATAAATTTAAATTTTATAGATCTCCAGTTCTTACCGGAAAGCGGCAATTTTGTTTTAAACGAAGCTTCGACATTGTATTTTATAACAAAAAACGAATTTGGACGGCCAATGGACGCCGCTGGTTTTATTGAAGATGAAAAAGGAAATAAAATTATCGATTTTAAAAGCGTTCATGATGGAATGGGCAATGTGATTTTGAAAACAGAAGAGAGCAAAAAATATTTTGCAGTAATTACTTCTCCATTTAAATCCGAAGAAAAAATAGAATTGCCATTAGCCAAAAAAAGTGTTTTTGTGATAAATGCAGTGAAGAACACCAAAAATGTTTCTTTAAAAATTTATGCTCCGTTGGCAATTGAAGCTAAAGTTTTAGTTCGAAATATAGCAAAAATTCATCAGTCGATTAATTTGAATTTGAAACAGGGATGGAACTTGTTGGATATAAAAACAAAAGATTTTCCGGTTGGGATTCAGTCTTTTTCTTTATTAGTTGAAAATAAAATCGTGGCCGAAAGACTTGTGTTTTTGAATTATCAGGACGGCCTCAAAATAGAAATTAAAACAGATAAACAAACCTATTTGCCAAGAGAAAAAGTAAAGGTTGCTATTGTTACAAAAGATAAAAACAATGTACCAATTGCATCGAATGTTTCAGTTTCTGTTGTCGATTCAAAATTGCTCACTTATATTGATGATAAGCAGGATACTATTTTGTCATGGATGTTTCTTGGGGCCGAGTTAAAAGGAAAGATTCATGAACCAAGATTTTACTTCGATAATAACAAAAAAATTGAGAAAAAAGAGCTGGCCATTGATTTGCTTTTAAATACACATGGCTGGAGAAAATACAATCAGGGAAATCTTGAAAAATTACTTTCTGAAGGGAAAAACCTTGAACCCGAAAAGGGTAATGTAATTGAAGGGTTTGTGCAAAACCATAAACAAAAGCCTGTTTCGGCAAAGGTTCTTTTTTTTACAGATAAAGGTAAAGTATTTGAGACAAAAAGTAATTCAAGCGGTTATTTTAAGTTTAATAGAATTCCGTTTTCAGATTTGGCCTATTTGGCAGTCGAAAGTAAAAATAGCCGCCAATACACTATAACAAATTCAATTTCAAACGAAGCTGTTTTTCTTAGAATGAAAGACACACTTTCGAATACAGATATTCTGGAGGTAAGTTATAATGATTTGAAATCTAAAAATGAGATAGTAAATACAAAACCAACTGTAAATCCGATTTTATTAGATTCAGAAAATAATTCTCTTCAGGAAGTTGTAGTAGTAGGATATGGTTACCAGAGAAGATCATCGCTAACCGGATCAATGTCAGTTGTTACTCGTCAGGATGTTTCTTCTTCATTAAATGGGAGAGCTGCGGGCGTTCAAATTACATCTGGATCTGGCCAGTCAGGAGGGTCTGATAAAATTAGAATTCGGGGTATATCATCAATTTATGGAAGCCGATCATCGGGTCAGCCGTTGATTGTTGTTGACGGAATTCCTTATGCAAACAATGAAAATTCGTCTATTTTGGGAAGGTTGTCTCCTAATTCGATCGAATCAATTGTCCTGTTAAAAGATGCTTCTGCTGGAGCTATTTATGGTTCAAGCGGTGCATATGGCGTTATTTTAGTGACAACAAAAAATAAATTGCTTAGTGGAAATATTATTTTAGGGAAAAAGTATAATTACACTTTTCAGAACATTTTAAAATCGGCTACAAAACAGCTTAATGAAGCAGATTATTTTTATGCGCCAAAATATGTATCAACAATTGTCGAAGAAAAAACAGATTTTAGAAGCTGTATTTACTGGAATTCGGTTGTACAGACAAATAATAAAGGGCAAGTTAACTTTGAATTTTACAATTCAGATGACAATACTTCTTTCAAAATAGTAGCAGAAGGAACTTCTTATAAAGGAGATATTGGAAGAGCAGAAGCATCCTATGCAGTAAAAGAATTGATTCAGAGTGATGTAAAAGTTCCCATTTATACTTCACAGGAAGATATTATTCGAATACCAATCTGGTTGAAAAATAATTCTGAAAACAATTTGAAACTGAATTGCAAAGTTGATTTTGATAAAACAGAGCATAATAATCCGTTAGTAGATTTAAAATCAAATGAAACCAAAACAATTTATATTTCGATAACAGCCAATAAGATTGGTAAAAAAATTCCTTTGGAAATTACATTAGAAGGAGAAAATTACAGAACAAAAATCCTAAAGTTTATTGATGTTTATGCAAAAGGTTTTCCGATGAATGTTGATATTGCCGGAACTAAATCGCAGCGTACAGATTTTACCATTACGGATCCAATGCCAGGTTCAGTTGATGCCGGATTTAAACTATTGTATAATCCATTTTCTTCAATTTTTGATGGGCTGCAAAGTATGATGCGGGAACCTTCCGGATGTTTTGAACAGGTTTCGTCATCGAATTATCCTAATATAATGGCAATGCAGTTATTGAAATTCAGCAATACTTCGCCAGAATTTAAAGAAAAAGCTTTGAAATACTTAGAAATTGGATACAAAAAGTTAAGAAACTATGAATCGAAAGAGGGCGGTTATGAATGGTACGGAGGTAATCCCGGGAATGAAGCTTTAACGGCTTATGGATTATTGCAATTTCACGAAATGAAGGAATTTATCAATATCGATAAAAATTTAATTGAAGGAAATTTAAAGTGGCTGAATTCCAGAAAAGATAATAAAGGCGGTTTTAATCAAAACCCGGCAAAATATGGTTTCTCAGGAATTAAGTATGTAGTAAATAATGCTTATATCGTATATGTTTTATCAGAAGTAGGTCAAAAACATTTTGATAAACAATATGAAACTGCTTTAAAGGAAGCACTGGAGAGTAAAGATTTATACCGAATGGAATTAATGGCATTGACTTCTTTTAATTTGAATAAAATGCCGGAATATAAACAATTGATAAAATTAGTTAAAGCTGGAATTGAGAAGCAAAAATTCAAGGATTTAAAAGCAGAACAATCAATCATCAATAGTTATGGCAGATCGATGAGTATGGAAATTGCCTCACTTTACGCTCTTGCTTTATTGAAAGAAGGTAAGATTACAAAAGAGGTTTCTGACGTGTTAGATTACATTCAGTCATCTAAAAGTGTTTATGGATTTGGATCAACACAAGCCACGGCCTTAGCTTTGAAAGCCATTACAGAATACACTAAAATTGCCTCTTATACGGCGCCTTTGAAGGATGCGATCCTACATTTGAATAATCAGTCCATTGGTACATCTCAGAAAGAAAAAGATGGAAATGTCATCTTGAAAAATCTAAATGTGAATGCAGGAAATAATAATTTCTCTATTCAAATTCCTGATGAAGCTTCAGTGCCTTATTTGTTTTACGTGCAATATCAGACCTATAAGCCTAACAATTCTAAAGATTGTAAGTTAGTTTTAAAAACAAGGATAGCAAGCAATGTGTTGAAAATCAGTGAAACAGCCAGAGTCGAAATTGAAATACAAAATAAAAGTACAGAACAGCTTTCGAACCCAATAGCAAGAATAGGAATTCCAGGAGGAATGACACCTGAACCATGGCAGTTAAAAGAACTTGTAGAGAAAAATATAATCGATTATTACGAAATTTTTGATAGCGAATTAGTGTTTTATTTCAGAAAATTTGACAGCAGAGAAACCAGAAAAATCAATATCGATTTAAAAGCAATTATTTCCGGAAAATATAAAGGAGTGGCTTCTTCAGCTTATTTATATTATGAAAATGAACACAAAAACTGGAATCAGGGATTAGAAATTGAAGTATTACCATAATTTTTTGACACTATCCTAACAGGTTTTTAAACCTGTTAGGTATTTTAAGGTTTTCAATTTCCTTAAATCAAAAATCTTTCCCTTTATAATAATTCACCATCAAATCTATAAACTTACTATAACCCTCCATGCCATCTTTCTGATGGTTTATTTTTAAGAAATTATCATAAAAAATATGAAAGCCTTCATCGATAAAGGTGTCGTACTGTTTCCAGAAATCCTGACTTTCCTGATAGTTTTTTAATATTCCGACATGAACAGTTTTCTTTAACTGATCAAATATTTTTTCGTTTTTAAACTGCCAGATACTTAGGCAATATCGCAAGGCAAAGCTATAACCAGAATATTGATAATATAAATTTTCGTTTTTAACAGAAGCCAAAACGCCAATAAAATTGCATTCGCTTTCACTTGCATACCCCATTTGATGGGCCATTTCGTGGCAACTCGTTACCGGAAAATTGTACATGGGTAATAAATGGTTTACCTGGGCTTCATTGGTAAATGGATTAAGATAACCGCCAAAACCCATATAAGTTAAAGGTAGACTGAATAGTGATTTTTTGACACTTGGAATTTCATATTTAAAATACGGATATTCTTTGGCCAGATTGTTATAACCATTCAAATTCATTTTGAAAGCCTCGTTTTGAGAATATGGAAAAACGATTTTAGCACTGTCATTTTTGGTAATTTGAAACTGAATTTCGTTGGTTTTAATGATCAATTTCTTTGTAAAAACAAGTAGTTCAGCATCAGTATATTCTCTTTTAATTTTCATTTTTTCAAAAAGTGGTTCTCTGTAATAATTGAAAGCCCAAAGAAAATGGAAGAAAAAGTAAAAAACAGAAAGAACGCTTAATGCTTTTAAGAGATTATTTTTCCAGTTTGTTTTCCATGTTTTGCGTGTTTTCCAAAACCATCGAATCAAAAACAGAATCAAAATGGAATAAACAACATCGCCAACTGAAAAAGGAATTCTGCCTAATATGATTCTCAAAAAAAGCGAAATTTTTACATACAATCCATTACTGTAAAGGCGTTCTGTAAATTCCGGGAAATAGGGAAGGATTTTTAAAATCAGAATCTGAATTAAAAGAAATATAGGCAGAAGGTATTTTGATTTCACAATATAAATTTAAATATGTAAATATAATTACAATTGATTGATTAAAAAAAGGCAGCCACGAATTCCACGAATTATTAATTTTTTCTTTAACCTTCAAATTAGCAATAACCCGGTAATCCAATTTCAGACCCATTCTAATTTGTGCTAATTCGTGCAATTCGTGGCTAAAAAAGCATTTAAACTTTGTAACTTTGGAGCTCTTAATTGTTAAACTTCAAACAAAATATAATGAGTCAGGAAATAAGAAATCTGGAACCTAAAGTACTATGGAATAAATTTGCCGATTTGAATGCAGTTCCACGTCCTTCAAAGAAAGAAGAGCGTGTAATCGAATTCATGAAAAACTTTGGAAACAGCTTAGGTTTAGAAACTTTTGAAGACGAAATCCGAAATGTAATCATCAGAAAACCGGCAACTCCGGGGATGGAAAACCGTAAAGAAATTGTTTTACAGGGGCATTTGGATATGGTACACCAAAAAAATGCAGACACTGTTTTTGATTTTGATACTCAGGGAATAGACATGTATGTTGATGGTGACTGGGTTCGTGCCCGTGGTACAACTCTTGGAGCTGACAATGGATTAGGAGTAGCTACCATTATGGCTATTTTAGAGAGTAAAGATATTCCGCACCCTGCAATTGAAGCATTATTTACGATTGATGAAGAAACCGGGATGACAGGTGCCTTGAATCTTAAAGGTGGAATTTTGCAAGGTCAGATTTTATTGAATCTGGATACTGAAGAGGATGATGAAATTGATATTGGCTGTGCCGGGGGAATTGACGTAACAGCTACAAGAACGTATCATGAAGAAGTAGTTCCGGAAGGATCAGTGGGACATATTATTACTGTAAAAGGACTTAATGGAGGGCATTCCGGAATGGATATCCATAAAGGTTTAGGAAATGCGAATAAAATCATGAACCGTTTGTTATTCGATGCTTTTGAAAATTTTGGATTGCAGGTAGCAGAAATAAATGGTGGAAGTCTTCGTAATGCGATTCCGAGAGAAAGTGTAGCGAAAGTTATTATTTCTGAAATGTTCGATGAAGCGTATATTTTTGATATGCAGGAAATCATCAACGATATAAAAACGGAATATAAAACTACAGAACCCAACTTATCAATTGAAATCGTAAAATGCGATTTACCTGAAAAAGTAATGGATTTAGGTGTTCAGGAAGGTATCATCAGGGCGATTTACGCTGCACACAACGGCGTTTACAGAATGAGTGCGGATATGGAAGATTTAGTTGAAACTTCAAATAATATTGCACGTGTTATAGTAAAAGATGGAAAAATAGTAGTGGGATGCTTAACACGTTCTTCTGTTGAAACGTCAAAATTTGATTTGGCCAATTCTTTACGCTCTGCATTTGAATTAGTGGGTTGCGAAGTAGAACTTTCTGGGTCGTATCCAGGTTGGACACCAAATGTAAAGTCTGAAATATTAGATGTTTTGACTGGAATTTATGAAAAACAAAATGGCGAGAAAGCAAAAGTAGTAGCTTGTCATGCTGGTTTGGAATGTGGGATTTTAGGAACCAATTATCCTGAGATGGATATGATTTCTTTCGGTCCAACTATTCATGGAGCACATTCACCTGATGAAAGGGCCAGTATTTCATCTGCTCAAAAATACTGGAAATTTGTATTAGAAATTCTTTCAAATATACCGGCTAAGTAAAAATAAAGTTTCAGTTTTTAGTTGCAGTTTTCAGTTAGTTTAGCTGAAAACTGCGACTGCGACTGAATACTAAATTAATCTCTTTTAGGAGTATTTTTCTTTTCTCTCTTTTCTTCTTTTTTTTCCTTAGCCGTTTTTAGCGGTTCTTTTTTTGCTGTTTTCTTAGCATCCTGACTCTTTGCCATAATAATGTTGTTTTATTTATACAATTTAATAACAAGTAAATATAAGGTTTTTATAATCCTAAAAGGCACAAAAAAATCCCCAATTTTTAAAAGCGAGGATTATACTTATTTTAAAGATTTAAATTATTTTCGTTTCAGTACTTTGTATTGTTCATAGCAGGCACTAATAGCGTCCATAATTTGCAAATCATTAGCACCTTGAATAAAAGACTCAGAATAATTGCATCGCTCTAAAATTTGAGGAATTTCATCTTTGCTTACACCCAAAAGAACAGATACAGTTTCGCGGTCATATTTTGTCTCTAAAAGATTTCGAACAGTGTCATCTTTCCTCATTTCTTTAAGTTTCTTGAGCTCTTTTCCGTTTTTTCCAAAAAAATTATAAAGCATATCGGCAGGATTAAAAATAGACCCTAATACTTTTCCGAAAGCATTTGGCGAATATTCACCCGCCTCATAACCTTGTGTAAGACCAGAGATACTGTAACGGTAATTTTCTTTGGTTGGAATTAATTTAGAATCGACTTCAAGATATCCTGTTAAATTAAAGGGTGCAATAATAACTTCTTCAAGAGCAATTGCTTTTTCTGTAAGCTGAATTCTCGTTACTTTATTTTTTATCCAGTCATTTGTAACACGAATTCTCAAAGACTGAAATCCTAAGATAGAAAAATGAAGTGTATCATTTACCTGTACATCAATTTCGAAATACCCATTGGCATCAGACATTGCTCCACGAACTTTGTTTGTGTTAATAATATTTACACTTGAAAGCGGCTGCTTACTATTATCATTAATGATATAACCAGAAACCCTTTGCGGGAAAGTTGATTCAGTTTCTTGTGCTAAACTGATACTTGATAGTAATATAAAAAAGAAAACTGCGAAATATTTCATATCCTGATTTAAAGCACTAAAAGTAGTAAATCAGGATTAAATATTTCGCAGTCTTCGAATATAATTATCAGAAAATTAACAAAGAGAATTAATCTCTTCTTGGTCTTCTTGGTCTTGGCGAATCACCAAAGCTTTCAGAACGTCTTGGAGCTCTGTCTGAACTACCTTCGCTTCTTGGAGCTGAACTTTTAAAGCCACCTTCTCTTTTGGGGGCAGATGAGTTTCTGTCGCTTCTGAAACCACCTTCTCTTGGAGCTGAGTTTCTGTCGCTTCTAAAACCACCGCCAGAACCTTCACGTCTTGGGGCAAAACTTCCCTCACGTCTTGGTGCAGAACTGCGTCCACCACCGCCACTGCGTCCATTATGGTCACGTCTTCCGCCACCATCATTTTTAGAAATTTCAACATTAATACGACGTCCTTCTAATTGTACGTTGTTTAATATTTCCATTACTTTATCAGTATGTTCAGGATCAGTGTTAAAGAAAGAGAAACCTTCTTTTACATCCACTTTGAAAACGTCATCACGACCTAAGTCTAATGTTTCTTTCAAATAATCCTTAAGTGTCATCCAGTCAAAATTGTCTCTTGAACCAATGTTTACAAAATAACGGGTTGCTCCGTTATTATTGAATTCTCTTGGTTCAGAATCACTTCTTTCACGTCTTTCTCCAGATTGAGCAGAGATATCCCTGTTCTTTTTGTAGTAAGCAATAAAACGGTTAAATTCTACTGAAACCATTTTTTTGATCAGCTCTTCTTTAGATAAATCTTCAAGAACGTTGTTGATTGCTGGTAAATAGTTGTCAATTTCGTGATCAACTTCAGTATCTTTAATTTTAGTTGCTAAGTGCAATAATTGAATTTCGCAGATTTCAATTCCAGACGGAATTGTTTTTTCTTCAAACTTTTGTTTGATGATTCTTTCGATAGAAGAAATTTTACGCAACTCACTTTTTGTAACAATTACAATAGAAGTTCCTAATTTTCCAGCTCTGCCTGTACGTCCTGAACGGTGATTGTATGTTTCAATTTCGTCAGGAAGCTGGTAATTTACTACGTGAGTAATATTATCAACGTCAATACCACGTGCAGCAACGTCAGTAGCAACAAGCATCTGAATTTGTCTTCCACGGAAAGATTTCATTACCCCATCACGTTGTGCCTGAGATAAATCTCCGTGCAATGCAGCGGCACTGTATCCATCTTCAATTAATTTTTCAGCTACAGCTTGTGTATCTCTTTTAGTACGACAGAAAACCACAGAGAAAATATCCGGGTTTGCATCGGCCAAACGTTTTAAAGCTTCATAACGATCACGGGCATTTACTAAGTAAAATTCGTGAGAAACTGTTGCAGAACCTGAATTTTTGGTTCCAACAGTAATTTCTACAGGATCGCTCATGAATTGTTTTGCAATTCTGGCAACCTCAGCTGGCATAGTTGCAGAGAACAACCATGTACTTTTTTGATCTGGAGTATCGGATAAAATAGAAACAATATCCTCATAAAATCCCATGTTCAACATTTCGTCAGCCTCATCCAAAATACAGTAATCTATATTTTTTATGTTAACCAGACCTCTGTTGATCATGTCCTGCATTCTTCCAGGAGTTGCCACAATAATTTGTGCTCCTCTCTTAATGTCCCTAGCTTGCTCTGTAATACTAGCCCCGCCGTAAACTGCTACCACATTAATACCTTTCTCGTATTTTGAGTAGTTTTTAAGTTCGTTGGTAATCTGTAAACAAAGTTCTCGTGTTGGCGATAAAACTAATGCTTGTGTATTCCTGTTGTCAGCATCAATTTTTTGAATTAGCGGAAAACCGAAAGCTGCCGTTTTCCCTGTCCCTGTCTGAGCCAACGCAACCATATCCGTGTCTTTTTCCAATAATAGGGGAATCGCTTTCTCCTGTACTTCCGACGGATTCTCAAATCCTAGATCTAAAATCGCCTTCAGTAACGATTCATTCAATCCTAATTGTTCAAATTTATTCATATGTGTATTTAAAATAGGGTGCAAAATTACTGTTAATTATTCAGATAAACTAATGCTATTTTAAGAATTATGGATTTGTTATGATTTGATTATCAAAAAGTTATGTTTAATGTAAAAAGATTTTGATAAGAAATTTTAAAATTAACGTCTGAAAATATAAATTTTACCTATTTAAATGTTGTATTTTAAACAATTATGAGATGGAGTTCAGGAAATCAATTAGTTGCTGTGTAGCTTTTGCACGATGGCTGATTTTATTTTTAATATCTGACGATAACTCAGCAAATGTTTCCGTAAAGTTTTCCGGCTGAAATATCGGGTCATAACCAAAACCATGATTACCTTTCTTTTCTAAAATAATTTTCCCTTTTGCAATTCCAGTAAATAAATGTTGTTCTCCATTTATATTTAATGCAATAACTGTCTTAAACTGGGCACTTCTGTCTTCTTTATTGTTTAATGATTCTAAAAGTTTATTCATATTATCATTAGAATCTCGTTGTTCTCCCGCATATCTGGCTGAATAAACGCCTGGTTCGCCGTTTAAGGCAAGAACTTCTAAACCGGTATCATCTGCAAAACAATCGTAACCATATTTTTGAGTTACATAATTGGCTTTCAAAACAGCATTTCCTTCAATAGTATCAGCCGTTTCAGGAATTTCTTCGTAACAGCCAATATCTTCGAGACTTAGTAGTTCTGTCGATCCGTTTAGGATACTCTGAATTTCTTTGATTTTATTTAAATTATTAGAAGCGAAAACCAGTTTCATAATTGTATATTTAGGTGTAAGACTATTTTAAGCACAAATTTAGAATTCTTATATTTGATATAGTATCTAAAATAAAATAAATGCAATTATCAGTTCTGTATAAAAAAATAATGCCTTTTGTTAAGCCTTACAGAAAAATGGTCATTGCTACTTTATTACTTACATTTTTGGGCTCATTTGCTGCACAGGTAAATGCATTAATTTTAAAATATACAGTTGATACAATTAATAATCTAATGGTAGCCCACGAACCTCTGTCAAAAGGATTTCATCTATTAGGCATAATTAGTATTGTATTGCTGACAAAAGAATTGGTAAATTCAGTTGTTCAATTTGGACAAAAATTTTATGGAGAGAAACTCCGCATTTTTATAACCCGTGATATTTCTCAAACAATCGTCGAAAAAATTCTCAGCTATAGGATGGAATTTTATACTTCTGATGAAAATGAAAGCGGAAAACTTCAAACAAGAATTGATTTAGGTATTAGTAGTTTAACTAGATTGGTTCAAAACTTTTTTATAGACATTCTGCCTTTGTTCGCCAATGCGTTTGTTGCTTTAATAATTATGTTCTATGCCAATTTTTATGTTGGTTTGGTTAGCTTGTGCATTATACCAATTTACTTTTTTATCAGCCAATTACAAGCAACTAAGTTAAGTGGTTTTAGACGGAGGATGCGAACCTATCGTGAAACTAAAAATAACGGGATTATAAGTCTGATTGAATCTATAACCGTTATTAAATCATTTGTACGTGAACCTTCAGAAGCTGATCGTCATCAGAAAATTCAGTTTGAAATGACCGAAAATCAACTGGAAACCAGAAAAACCAGTTTTATTTTTGAAAGCGTTAAAAGTTTTGTCGAACAAATAGGAATGGTAATCATCATTATTCTGACAGCATATTTTGTGCTAAATAATACTATGACTATTGGGGCAATCATGTTTCATATTATGCTATTTAATAATGTTTCGGCGCCAATCAGGCAATTGCACCGAATTTATGATGAAGTAAATGATGCCTTAATTTATTCTGAAGGCTTCTTTGATATTTTAGAATCTGAACAGGAAATAGAAACCAGCGGAAATTACATACCGGAAAAAATTGTTGGGCTGATTGAGGTAAAAAATGTAGATTTTACTTATCCAAATGGAACTAAAGCACTTTACAATATTTGTTTCACAGTAAAACCGAATGAAACAACGGCTTTAGTTGGACTAAGCGGAGCCGGAAAAAGTACCGTCATCAATTTGCTGGATAAATTTTATTTGCCGTCATCTGGACATATTTATCTGGATGGAGTGGATCTAATTGATTATGATACAGATTTCCTTCGCAAGAATATTGGATTAGTGCTTCAGAAAAATCATATTTTTAAAGGTACTATCGCTGAAAATATTTTATACGGAAATCCGGATGCTTCAAAATCAGAAATAATTGAGGCGGCAAAACAAGCTTACATTCATGAGCAGGTAATGCAATTGCCAAAAGGTTATGATTCTGATGCTCATTTACTTTCCGGTGGACAGCAACAACGAATTGCAATTGCCAGACTTTTTCTAAAAAATCCGCCAATAATATTCTTAGATGAACCAACGGCAAGTTTAGACGCCATTGCTACAGAACAAATAAAAAAATCACTGGATGCTATTAAAAAAGACAGAACAGTGATTATAATATCGCATAGCATTTCCCAAATTATTGATGCCTCTAATATTATTGTTCTTGAAAAAGGGAAATGTGTAGAAAAAGGCACTCATGATGAATTGTATGATAATAAAGGAGCTTACTATCAGATATTTATGGCAATGGCAAACAGTTTAAATATTGAGAAAATTACGCAGACTTTTGATTAAAATACTTCAACGTAAATTCTGAAATAAAAGCAATCAAAATTCCAAAAGTGTAAGCTAAAATATCTGTCCATAAAAAACCTTGTCCTAAAACGTACCTTCCAAAAAACGTTTTTCTAAGTTCAGACATCCAGTTTCCTTGGTATAGCTGTAAAAACTCAATTCCGTAACAGGTCATCAGGGACAATACAACTATTTGGTGCGCTTTTTTGTTAATGAAAATGATTCTGATTAAAACATAAATCATAATGGCATATAGAAAATCGCCAGTACATAATGGAATCGAAGTAGCTTTTCTTGACATAATTCCAAGAAAAATAATCAAGAGTAAAAGGATAAAATAACGGATTCTGTATTTTTTCAAATGTAATGTTTAATTATTTTATGAGAATTTTTTGATTGCCAAAGTTACAAATATGAGGAAAGTAAAAACAACTAATTTGATAATCATATAATTTTAGTTACATTCAAATAAGTTTATATAGTATTTTTACAATTAGGAATAAACCAAATTCAAACTAAAATACAATTATGATTCTAGATTCGTTAGAAAATGCAGGTAAATATGAAGTTTTACATCCTTCCTTCAGGAAAGCTTTTGATTATTTACGACAAAATGATTTAAAAAATCTTCCGGCAGATTTTAAACATGAAATTGAAGGAGTGAAGTTTTTTGGATATAATGGAAAAGGAAAATCTGAAGAAGAAAGTTTAGCAACTTTTGAATGTCATGATAAGAATATCGATATTCAGTTTTGTATAAGTGAAAGTGAAACTTTTGCATGGAAACCACGAGCCAAATGTGTATTGCCAAACGGAGGCTACAATGAAGAGAAAGATGTGCGTTTTTTTAAAGACCAACCAGATACTTTTTTTGAATTAAAAGAAAATCAGTTTGTAATACTTTTTCCGGAAGATGTTCATGCTCCAATGATTAGTACAGGTACATTGAATAAAATGGTGATAAAAGTCGAAATATAATTTGATATCAAGTTTTATTAAAGTTTCTTAATCGTATTAAAGAAGCTTTTTTTGCAAAATAACCTCAAAATTAAGAGCTATGATTAAAAGGATTACTCAAATTTCGTTTACTATTATTCTTCTGTTTTTATTGGTAAGTTGTAAAAATACCAAGCAAAAAATTCAGGAACATGTTAATACTTATAACAATACTGCAGCACTTTTTGAAGGAGAAAACATTAGGGGAACTACTGCTAAAGGTTTTTTGGCTGACAATAAAATCGAACTTAGAATTGAAACCGATTTAGAGCAAAACCAGTCAAATAAATTAGTGTCTAATCAGGTGTTTCCCAAGTTCCTTGCTGAAATGATCAAGAGTGATAGGATTTCTAAGGATCTAATTGACGAAGGAGTGATTTTTGATGTTTATTTTTTAGCCAGCAACAATACTATTTTAAATCAGAAACTTATAGATAAAGAAGGATTAGTAGAATTGACGAAAAAATAAGTCGAATTTTTTAAATTGAAAGATTTGCAAATTATATAATTTAAAAGCCTCTTATTTAAAATTAGAGGCTTTTAAGTTTAATGATGTCTGATAACATTGCTTAAGTTATCAGGGAAATAAGAATCTGAAAGAGCAGAAAATTCATCTCCCCGCATAAAAATATTAATATCAACATCAGCATAACTATTTTTTCCTGCTGCAGCTAAAAGTTCATTGGCAGCATGTAAGGTGTTTTTATGAAAATGGTATACTCGTTCTGATTTATCAGTTACAACCAAACCCTTCATCAGCATTTTATTCTGCGTTGCAACACCCGTAGGACATTCGTTATTATGACAGCGTAATGCCTGAATGCACCCTAACGAAAACATAAAGCCTCTTGCACTGTTGCACATATCGGCACCTAATGCAATGGCGTGCAAAATAGAATAACCGGAAATGATTTTTCCGCTGCCAATAATGCGAATTTTGTCCCGAATATTTAACCCGACTAAAGTTTTGTTGACGAAAATCAGGGCAGGCGCAAATGGCATTCCAACACCGTCAGCAAATTCTAAGGGAGCAGCTCCTGTTCCTCCTTCGGCACCATCAACAGTAATGAAGTCCGGATAACAATCCTCTGCGATCATTTCGTGACAAATGGCTTCAAATTCCGTAGTATTTCCAATGCATAATTTAAATCCAATTGGCTTTCCGTTGGATAATCCACGTAATTGTTTAATAAAATGTACTAATCCTTTAGCATCAGAAAAAGCACTGTGACTAGGAGGAGAAAGAATCATGGTGTGAGGTTCAACGCCTCTTATTCGGGCAATTTGTTCCGTGTTTTTAGTGGCTGGCAGCACACCTCCGTGGCCTGGTTTTGCACCCTGTGAAAGTTTAATCTCTATCATTTTTACATTAGGGAGATTTGCTTTTTCTGAGAATTTTTCAGGATTGAAATTCCCTTGTGCATCACGACATCCAAAATATCCCGTTCCGATTTGCCAGGTAATATCACCTCCGCCTTCCAAATGATAATCCGTTAAACCACCTTCACCGGTGTTTTGATAAAATTTTCCTTTTTGTGCCCCAATATTGATAGCACGAACAGCATTTTCACTTAACGAGCCAAAACTCATGGCTGAAACATTTAATATAGAAGCCAGATAAGGTTGTTTACAGTCTTTTCCGCCCACTAAAACACGAGGTAATTCCTCATTGACTTTTGTGGGGAAAATAGAATGCTTTATACCTTCATAATTTCTGTCATTAAGATTTAACTGTGTTCCAAATGGAGTACTTGAATCTATATTTTTGGCTCTTTGATACACTAAAGAACGTTGGTTTCTGGAAAATGGTTTCCCATCAGTAGATTTTTCTATAAAATATTGCTGTATTTCAGGAGCTATCATTTCGAACAAATATCTGAAATAGCCAAGGACTGGAAAGTTTCTTAAAATAGCATGTTTTTTCTGGATAGAATTAAAAATTCCGACTACCAATAAGATTGGTAAAGCAATCAATAGTAAAAATCCAAGTTTAAAATAATAATATATTGCTGCGACAATCAGAAACAATAAGAATCCGTAAATAAAGAATTTTTTTCTCACGTTTATAAATAATTTGTTTTTTTGAATTAATTGAATCGTAAACGTACGTATACATGTTTGATTCCTTTTTTATCAGATTCCCGTTCGTCAATTTCAAGAATATCGGTTAATGATTTTAACATAGGTGTTAGTTTGGAAAAACCGTAATTTCTTGGGTCAAATTCGGGCTTTTTCTTTACGATAAGATTTCCAACATCCCCCAAAAATGCCCAGCCATCATCATCTTCAATGTCTTCGATTGTTGCTTCGATCAGTTCAATAGTAGCGGCATCAATTTTGGCTAAAGCTTTAGCAGCAGGTTTTTCTACAGGTTTTTTAGAATCGGCTGTGGCAGGTTTTGGTTTTTTCTTCTGAATAGCACCATCCAAAACTTCGATATAGATAAATCGGTCACAGGCAACAATAAAGGAATTTGGAGTCTTCTTTTCTCCAATACCAATCACTTTCATGCCGGATTCCCTTAAACGAATAGCAAGACGTGTAAAATCACTGTCGCTGGAAACTATGCAAAAACCATCTAATTTCCCGGAATAGAGTAAATCCATGGCATCAATAATCAAAGCCGAATCTGAGGAGTTTTTACCTACCGTATAACTATATTGCTGAATGGGGGTTATGGCATGTTCAAGTAAAACGCCTTTCCATCCATTAGAATTGGGTTTTGTCCAGTCCGCATAAATACGTTTGGTGGTTGGAGTGCCGAATTTTGTTATTTCTTCCATCATACCTTTTACATTGCTGTACGGTACATTGTCAGCATCAATTAGAACGGCAAGTTTCAGGTCTTTAGTATTGCTTAAAGCCATTATTTAGATATTAAGAATTAAGTACATTCAAAGTTAAAATTAAAATTGGGTTTTTATATGATTTAATCTCAAATATGTGTTTTTGAATTTAGTTAATTATTTTACTTATAAATAACAATTTGTAGAAGGAAATTAATTAAAGATAAATTTGTCTTTTATTATAATAATAAATACATTTGTAAAAAAATAATGAATAGTTATGTTTTCAAAAGCATGTGAATACGGAATTAGAGCTTCTATATTTATAGCAACCAAATCTTCACAAGGAATAAGGGTTGGAATAAAAGATGTTGCAAAAGAAATCGATTCTCCAGAACCATTTACTGCAAAAATTATGCAGATTTTGACTAAAAACGGAATCATTCATTCGGCTAAAGGAGTGGGAGGAGGCTTTGAAGTTTCCAGTGAAGCTGTAAAATCGATAAAATTAATTCAGATTGTAGACGCTATTGATGGCGATAAAATATACAGGGGATGCGGAATCGGACTGAAACAATGTTCAGAGGACCATCCTTGTCCCGTTCATCACGAATTCAAAAAAATAAGAGGTATCCTTTTAGAAATGCTCACAAAAACGACTTTAGAACAGCTCGCTTCAGGAGTAAAAGCAGGAGATTTTTATTTAAAAACATTAAATACAAACAATTAACACTTATAAATAGCTAAAATGAATATGAAAACCAAAATTTCACTATTAATCCTTATGGGGTTTTTAACAATAACATCTTGCGGAAAAAAAGAAACAGCACCTGCAGACCAATCAACAGAAATGACTGAAACAGAAGGAGAAACTGTAACGGATCCGGAAGTTGTTAGTAATGTTTTAGTCATCGAGGGAAATGATCAAATGCAGTTTAGTGCCAATGAATTGAAAGCTGTTGCAGGCAAGCCAATTACGCTAACTTTAAAGCATGTTGGAAGGATCCCCAAAGAAGCAATGGGGCATAATTTAGTTATTTTACAGGAAGGAACAGACGAAGCTGCTTTTGCTGCCAAAGCTATCGAAGCCAAAATCACTGATTATATTCCGGCTTCAGAAAAAGCTTCTATAATTGCCCACACTAAATTAATTGGAGGCGGTGAAGAAGATACAATCGAATTTACAATTGACAAAAAAGGGACATACAATTTTCTTTGTACTTTTCCTGGCCATGTGGCTGTGATGAAAGGGGTATTAATTGTTGAGTAAATAACGTTAGCTCCACTCCTGGTAATGGTTTTGGAGTTTTTTTTAAAATAAATAAAAGACAAAAAAGTCTTTTATTAAATAAAATCAAAATGACAAGAGAAAAAAAATTATGGATAGTATTTGCTTTGGTAATGACTATCTCTTTTGCAGTGCTTGGTTACTATGGTTATGAAATTTACCAGCAGGCACCTCCAGTTCCAGCGAAAGTTGTTTCAGATAGCGGTAAACTGATTTTTTCTGAAGAAGAAATTAAAGACGGACAAAATGTCTGGCAAAGTATAGGAGGGCAGGAAGTAGGTTCTATTTGGGGACACGGTGCCTATGTAGCACCGGACTGGACTGCCGATTGGCTGCATAGGGAAGCCGTTTTTATACTTGATAAATACGCAAAAGAAGACTTTAATAAAAAGTTTGAAGATTTAGATGCTGAAAAGCAATCAGCCTTAAAAATCCGATTGCAGAAAGA
This sequence comes from Flavobacterium piscis, assembly GCF_031457575.1. Taxonomy (GTDB): domain Bacteria; phylum Bacteroidota; class Bacteroidia; order Flavobacteriales; family Flavobacteriaceae; genus Flavobacterium; species Flavobacterium piscis_A. The sequence continues at coordinate 206,788 of NZ_JAVDWQ010000007.1, forward strand.
TTTGCGAACTAATCGATATGATCCCAATTCAGGTGTTCTTACGATATCTGAAAATCGTGTGGCAGCCATCGAAAGTTTAAGCAAATATTACAAAGGGCTTTTTACAGATGATCCTAAATTTGATAAGCTGAGAGGAGAATATGCGATTCCAAAAAATTCCATAAAAGAGGAAGGGCGGATGCATAAAATGAATGCATTTTTCTTCTGGGCAACATGGGCAACGGTAACGCAGCGACCTGATTCTGATATTTCGTATACGCACAATTGGCCATCAGATGAACTGGTAGGAAATAAAGCAACAAAAGAACTTTTAATTTGGTCCGGGGTCAGTGTTATTTTATTGATTTTAAGCATCGGAATTCTGGTTTTTTATCATGCCAAATCCGGTGAAGAGGAGGATTTTTTGCTTCCTGAAGAAGATCCGATCATCAAACAGGGCAAAACGCCATCAATGGGCCTGGTTACGAAATATTTTTGGATTGTTAGTTTACTGATGATTCTACAAATGGTTTTCGGAATAATTACAGCCCATTATGGTGTTGAAGGTAACGGATTTTACGGAATTCCGATAGACCAGATTTTACCTTATGCCGTTACCCGTACATGGCATACGCAATTGGCCATTTTCTGGATAGCAACTGCCTGGCTGGCGACAGGATTATATATCGCTCCGGCAGTATCCGGCAAAGATCCTAAATTTCAATGTTTTGGAGTGAACTTTTTGTTTTTTGCTTTGTTAATTATTGTTTTGGGCTCAATGGCCGGGCAATGGTTTGGTGTAATGCAGAAATTAAATCTGGTAGAGAATTTCTGGTTTGGTCATCAGGGTTACGAATATGTTGATTTAGGTCGTTTCTGGCAGATTTTCCTTTTAGTAGGATTGTTTTTATGGCTGGCTTTAATGGTACGACCATTAATTCCGATTCTAAAGAAAAAAACACAAGAAAAAAACCTAATCATTTTGTTCCTGATCTCTTGTGCTGCAATCGCAATGTTTTACGGTGCGGGATTAATGTGGGGAAGACAAACAAATCTGGCCATTGCAGAATACTGGAGATGGTGGGTAGTTCACCTTTGGGTTGAAGGTTTCTTCGAAGTTTTTGCTACCGTAGTTATGGCATTTTTATTTGTTCGATTAGGATTATTGAAAACTAAAACCGCAACATTAAATGTTTTATTTGCAACCATAATTTTCATGTCCGGTGGTATTTTAGGAACGTTTCATCACCTGTATTTTTCCGGAACCCCAACAGCAATTATGGCATTCGGAGCTACGTTCAGCGCTCTGGAAGTCGTTCCTTTAACCTTAATCGGATTTGAAGCTTATCAGAATTACAAAATATCAAAATCAACACAATGGATTATTGATTATAAATGGCCCATTTATTTTATGATTTCAGTGGCATTCTGGAATTTCCTTGGAGCCGGAATTTTCGGATTCATCATCAATCCGCCAATAGCACTCTATTATGTGCAAGGTTTAAATACAACGCCTCTCCACGCTCACACTGCTTTGTTTGGCGTTTATGGAATGCTGGGAATTGGATTGGTTTTATTTGTATTGAGAAGTTTATACAGGAATGTAAACTGGAATACAAAACTGCTTAAAATTACTTTTTGGTCGTTAAATATCGGTTTGTTTTTGATGGCTGTGCTGAGCTTACTTCCAATAGGTGTCTGGCAGGCAATTGAAAGTATTGAACACGGAATGTGGTATGCGCGTTCATCAGAATTAATGCAGCAACCGGCAATGATTACGCTAAAATGGCTTCGCGCTATAGGGGATTCTATCTTCGGGATTGGATTTATAACAATGGCGTGGTTTGTATTTGACCTGACTTTAAAAAATAAAAATAAATAAACTTAATAATGATTATTATGGAAAATTTAAAAAACAAAACAATAGGATCATTTGTTGCTGAAGATTTCAGGACAGCGGCTGTATTTTCTAAATATAAAATAGATTTTTGCTGTAAAGGAAACAGAACGGTAACCGAGGTTTGCGAAAAACAAGGCATTAATTCTGATACCTTACTGCAAAATGTGTACAACGTTTTGCAATCAGAAAATAACAATTCAATTGATTTTAATTCCTGGCCTTTAGATTTACTGGCTGATTATATTGAGAAAACGCATCATCGTTATGTGGAAGAAAAATCACAGGTATTGCTCGCCTTTCTGGATAAATTATGCAAAGTTCACGGTGCCAATCATCCGGAATTATTCAAGATAAATGAGTTGTTTATAGGCTGCGCAGGTGAATTATCGCAACACATGAAAAAAGAAGAATTGGTTTTGTTTCCTTTTGTAAAAAGAATGGTAAAAACAAAAGATGCTGACGGGGTTTTATCACAGCCTTCTTTTGGAACGATATCAAACCCAATTGCCATGATGATGAATGACCATGATAACGAGGGTGAACGTTTTAGAGAAATTGCTAATTTGACTGATAATTATACACCTCCGACTGACGCTTGTACTACTTACAAAGTAACTTTTGCCATGCTAAAAGAATTTGAAGAAGATTTGCACAAACACATTCATCTGGAAAACAATATCTTATTTCCTAAAGCAGTCCTTTTGGAAAAGGAATTTGCTGCAGTGGAGTAAAAATTAATTTTAATAGTGTAAAAACACCGGTAAAAGATCAAAATGTTGATTGTTATCGGTGTTTTTTATTCGAAGAGGTGCTTTATTTATTATTTTTAATATTCTAAAATGGAAGTACTAAAGATGAATTCTCAAAAAAACTGGATCGTTTGCTGTTTTTTAAATTTCCTTATTGCCTCTTTTTTTGGGTTGTTAATGCGGTTTATGTACCTTTTTCCTTTAGATTTTATAAACTACAGTTTTTTGCTTCATGCGCATTCACATGTGGCTATGCTGGGATGGGTTTACCTGATAATATATGTTTTGATTGTTCACTTTTTTATTCCAAAAGAAAAAAGCCAAAAACCTGTTTACAATCGTTTATTCTGGTGTACGCAATTTTCGGTGATCGGAATGATGGTTACCTTTCCCATTCAGGGATATGCGCTGTTTTCGATTATATTTTCGACAATGCATATTTTGTTGAGTTATTTTTTTTGCAGATTAGTCTGGAAAGACAGTTTCAAGGAAAAAATGCCTGCTAACGCACTTTTGAAAGCTTCCGTTTTGTTTATGGTTTTGTCAACTTTCGGTGTCTGGTGTTTAGGGCCGGCAGTAAGTACTCTTGGAAAAAGTGCATTTTATCAAATTTCAATTCAGTTTTTTCTGCATTTTCAGTTCAACGGATGGTTTTTGTTTGCTGTTTTGGCATTGTTTTTAAAACAGTTTCAGAATATTATCGAGACCAAAATATTTAGAAAATTTTATTTACTTATAATTATTTCGACTTTATTAACGCTTTCATTTCCAATTCGCTGGTTCGTTGATAATAATATTTTAAATTGGATAAATGCGCTCGGAGTTGTACTGCAGTTAATTGCTTTTATATATTTCTATAAAATGCTGCAACCGCACAGAAGCCTTTTTAAAACAGGTTTAGATAAAACTGCCAAAATGGTTTATGGCTTGGCTTTATGTTCCTTGTTTTTGAAAATTGGAATTCAATTGTTGGCCCTTTTTCCAAATCTTGTCGAAGTTTCACATCAAATCAGGAATTTTGTTATTGGCTTTATTCACCTGACCACTTTAGGAATTATAACCGGATTTTTGTTTGGAATATTACTGCAGAATAAAATGCTTCCCGTTAATTCGCCTTTAATGAAATTAGGGATGAAATGTTTTATTCTGGGTTACATAGCGACAGAACTTCTGTTGTTTTGTCAAGGCGGACTCTTTTTTTTGGGAAAAGGAATGATTTCAGGATATCTTCAGGGTATTTTAGTTTTTAGTGTACTCATTGTCTTCGGATTAATTTTAATTATAACTTCTGTTATAAACAATAAAAAGTGTCTGCCCATTTCAAATTTTTGCTGATTTATACATTTCATTAACCTGTTGGGTCTAATTAGTTTTTAAATGAATATTTTGCGTCAGTTTGAGTGATTTTCGATAGAAAATTGTATCAAGAGCAGAAAAATATCCATTAAAAATGGTTCTCGATATATTTTTTTTCGTTTCTCTGTACAAAAACACCTGAATGGCTGTTTTTAATAATTCTAACTAGCGATATTTCATTAGTTTATAAATAGAATAAATTTGATTTAGGTATAAAGTTAAATCTTGTTAAATATTTTTATGCTTGATATTTTTTAATAAAAATAAATAACAGTCTGAATTTTTAGAAATAATAATGATTATTTTTGCTCGCTGTTTAAATTAAAATTATTACTTCACTATATTATGGTAAAAGATTTATTCGAAAGAATTCAGAACAATAAAGGTCCACTAGGAAAATGGGCATCACAAGCAGAAGGTTATTTTGTATTTCCAAAATTAGAAGGAGACTTAGGGCCAAGAATGAAGTTTCAGGGAAAAGAGGTTTTAAACTGGAGTTTGAATGACTATTTAGGTCTGGCAAACCATCCTGAAGTTCGTAAAGCAGATGCAGATGCAGCCTTAGAATTTGGTGCTGCAGCCCCAATGGGTGCACGTATGATGAGTGGCCACACTAAATATCACGAACAATTAGAGCAGGAATTGGCTGCCTTTGTAATGAAAGAATCAGCTTATTTGTTGAATTTTGGTTACCAGGGAATGGTTTCTATAATTGATGCACTGGTGACTAGAAATGATGTAATTGTGTATGATGTAGATGGGCACGCTTGTATTATTGACGGAGTTCGTTTGCATAGTGGAAAACGTTTTACTTACAAGCATAACGATATCGAAAGTATGGAGAAAAACCTGCAACGTGCAACTAAAATAGCTAAGGAAACAGGTGGAGGAATTCTTTTTATTACCGAAGGTGTTTTTGGAATGCGCGGCCAGCAAGGAAAGTTGAAAGAGATTGTAGCAATGAAAAAGAAATACAATTTCCGTCTTTTGGTTGATGATGCACATGGTTTTGGTACGCTTGGTAAAACAGGTGCCGGAGCAGGTGAGGAGCAAGGCTGTCAGGATGGAATCGATGTATATTTTTCTACGTTTGCCAAATCTATGGCCAATATTGGTGCTTTTGTAGCAGCTGATAAAGACATTATTGATTATTTGAAATACAATCTGCGTTCTCAAATGTTTGCAAAAGCATTGCCAATGATTCAGACAATTGGTTCTTTGAAACGTTTGCAATTATTGCGTGATAACCCGGGATTGAAAGACAAATTATGGGAAAATGTAAATGCTTTGCAAAGTGGTTTAAGAAATAAAGGGTTTAATATTGGTGACACCAATACTTGCGTTACGCCAGTTTATCTTCAGGGAAGTGTACCGGAAGCGATGGTAATGGTAAATGATTTAAGAGAAAACTATGGTATTTTCTTGTCGATAGTAATTTATCCGGTTATTCCAAAAGGAATGATTTTATTACGCGTTATTCCAACAGCTCCACATACATTGGATGATATTGATGAAACACTTACTGCTTTTGAAGCTATTCGTGAAAAATTAGAAAACGGAACTTATAAAGAAATTGCAAGCCGGACTAAAGTTGATTTAGACGCGTAGTTCCTGAAAAAATATTCCTGTTATATGGGAATTATATAAAAAAGCCATTCTCTAAAGAATGGTTTTTTTTTGCTTTTCAGTTACATTTATATCCACTAAATCATTAAAAAAAAGAATATGAAAAGAGCAATAGTAATAGTAGTATTTGTTGTTATGGGAGTTTTTGTTTCATGTCAAAAGACAGCAACGGTAACACCAGCAACAGAAGAAATTCTAACAGCGCCCGATTCTGCGGCACAGCCTGATCCATCAGGTAATCAATGTTACGCCTCTACAGCCAATAATAATACTATCTGGATGAGTTTTAATGTAAACAGCAATCAGGAAGTTAATGGTAAACTAAGTTATAGCCTTTATGGAAAAGATAAAAATGAAGGAACTCTGATTGGTAATATTTACGGGGATACCCTGATTGCCGACTATACTTTTGATTCAGAAGGTGTTTCTTCCGTTAGACAAGTAGCTTTTTTACAGAAGGATGGAACATATATAGAAGGTTATGGAGATGTTGTAGAAGCCAATGGAAAAGTAAGTTTTAAAGATAAAAAAACATTGAAATTTGATATCAAAAATACTTTGACAAAAATAGATTGTAATCAGGAAGACTAGTTTTTATTTCGTTTGTAAAATATATAAAAAACGCCCGAAATTTTTCGGGCGTTTTGCATTTATAAAAAAGCGATTTTAGTTTTTCTCAATCCATTTTCTGGCATTGATAAAAGCTTCATGCCAGAGGGAAACTTCATCATTTCTGTCTTTTGGATAATGTGCTTGCCTTAGTATTGATTGGTAAATGAATGCTCGATATATAGAAATCTAAGTATTGATAGGATGAATTGAGAAATAGTCTTGATGATTTTATTTTTATAAATGAAATGTTTGCTAAAAAAACAGCAATTTTTGTTGTATTAACTCAAAATGATACAATGTATACCGTCTTTTGATACAAAAAGAGTCTTGTTATAAAGTCTTTTCTTACTTATATTTGTTTAATAAGAAACTGTTTATAAATTTATTTAGATCAACATAATGACCAAAAGAGCCTTTATTATTTTTTTACTTTTAATTACAGTGTGTTTAGGCAGTTGTAAAAATAATAAAAAAAATAAGCAGTTAAAAAGCAAAACAGTAAGTGAGCGAATTAATGAATATCCAGAACTAAAAAAAGCTGTACAGCATTATTCATCCCCAAAAGATTCCTTGAAAAAAAGAGCCATGCTTTTTTTGATAAAGAATTTAGATAATAAAACGCGCTTAACAACAATGGCAGACCAAGATATTGTGCCTCTTTACAGGAAAATGTATTTGTCGAGCTTATCGGATAGTTTTGATTTTAAAAAGAAATACGATCACGAACTCCTTTATAAATCACCAAATTTGCTCGATTTGGATGCCAATATGATTACGGCAGCCGAATTGATAGAGAACGTTGACCTGGCGTTTGAAGCCTACCAATTTCCTTGGGCAAAAAAAGTTCCTTTTGATGATTTTTGCGAATTTGTTTTGCCCCATAAAATTATGGACGAACCCAAGTCGAATTGGCGTAAATTTTATTTGGAAAAGAATAAAAAATTAGTACAATATCTTCTAAAAAACAAGATTGACGATCCTTTGGAGGTATGCAAAATATTGAATGACAGTTTGTTTAAAAGATACCAATTTTATGAAAAACTGCAATTGCCTTACCCGAATCTTATAGCTCTTTATCAAAACCCAATCGGACAATGTTTGCAGCGATATGTTTTATATACCGCAATGGCAAGAAGCATTGGATTACCAATTGCTATTGATTTTACGCTTCAATATGGCAACTTTCCTGGGTCACACAATTGGGTTACACTAATTCAGAAAAATAAATTTTCTTTTAATGCTGGCGAAAAATGGGAACCTTCTGGATTTGGAGGAGTCAAATATTTTAGATATGTATATTCCAATTCGTTGAATGTTGCAGCCAAAGGCCCAATGTCTAATCCTAATGTTATCGATGTTAGCAAAGAATATGTGGATAGAAAAATAGGTAATTTGATATTTGAAGTAAACCGGAAACCATCTCAAGATTTATATTTATTTGCCTTTGGTATAGGCGAAGAATTTGTTTGTTTGCAAAAGGCAAAAATTATAGGAAAAAAGGCTGTATTCAACAATGTCTCTTATTGCGAGTCTATTTTGTTTGTAGGTTATTATGATGGCGATACTATTGTGCCAATTGAAAATCCTTTTATGATGCATGGCTGGACAAAAAATATATCCTATTTAACTCCAACAAAAAATATTGTACGCAGTATTCGTTTATTTAGAAAATACCCCAAGAATGGTTTTGTGGAAGATGTTTTTTATAATGAAGTCATAGGCGCAAAAATTCAAGGTTCAAATTCTAAAAACTTTAAGACAAAACAAGATCTTTTCACTTTTGAGGCATATCCTGAGAGCACAGACAAAGTTGAATTCAAAAACATTACAGGTATTTGCCCAATGCCACAGGACAGGTAAACATAGCCGAGTTGCACTTTATGTTTGATAACGAAAAAGCGAAACCCGAAGAATACTACCAGTTCGATTCGAGTTTTGATAATTTAAACTATCTGTATGACAACAATATGGAAACCTATTTTGTTTCATCGTCAAAACAAAACTGGATAGGGGTTGATCGATCAAAAAGCCAATCAAAAAGCATTAAAGCAGTAAAAATAATTCCGAGAAGTACCTGTAATTTAATTCAAATGGGCGATACCTATGAATTATTCTATTTCGATTTTGGCTGGAAAAGTTTAGGTTCAAAAAAAGCCAAGGATTCATTTATTGATTTTGAAAGTGTACCTAACAATTGTTTGTTCTTATTAAAAAATTTAAGCCAAGGTAGTCAAGAAAGAATTTTTATTTGCGAAAATTCAACCGATACTGATACGAACGATACTAAACAGTACTTCTGGTAAAGATTTGTACAATTGTTAATTAGCATTGGAGATTATTAAAAAACTATATCGGATAAAAAAAATATTTTGAACAACCCAATTACAGAAGCATTCAAATCTATAAAAGAAAATAAAAGTCGCAGTATCCTTTCGAGTTTAGGTGTGATTTGGGGTATTTTTATTTTAATTGTTTTATTGGGAGTAGGGAATGGATTTAAAAATGGGATATTCCAATTATTCAACTCTTTTGCTAAAAATAGCCTTTGGATTTATGGAGGGCAGGTATCTGAAACAGATTTGAAAAAATCAGTTGCAGAAAAACCTATAGTTTTTGATGTTAATGATATTAATATACTAAAAGATAGATTTAAATCAATTGAATCGATATCACCAGAGTTAAATTATACAGGAAATTCATTGACAAGCTACGAGCAAAATATCACATATCCACAAATTAAGGGAGTTTTACCAGACTATTTCAATGTAAAAATAATAAAGACGGATGAAGGGCGGTTGATAAATATGCTAGACAATAAAGAGTATAGGAGGATAGCGATGATTGGAAGACAGGTTGCTGACGTTCTATTTCCAAAGGAAAAACCTATTGGCAAGTCTATAAATATTGCGGGCATCTATTTTACAATAATTGGTGTTATTGAGAAAGGTTCGATTTTTACACAAAATGAACAAAATGTAATATATATACCTTACAATACATTTTATGATTGTTTCGGTCAAGGAAGAGAGTTTAACACCTTCATTTTGTCACTTTCAAAGAAGACAGACGCATCAAATTTTGAGAATGAAATAAAATCATATTTAGGTAAATTAAAAGGATTTAGTGCTAAAGACAAGAAAGCACTATTTATCTTAAATTTCGAAGATCAAGTCAAGGCATTCGATAAATTGTTTACTGGAATTAATGTTTTTATGTGGTTTATCGGATCTTGTCTTTTATTGAGTGGTATCGTAGGCATTAGCAATATTATGTTTGTTATTGTCAAAGAGCGGACTTTTGAGATTGGAATTCGAAAAGCAGTAGGTGCCAAACAAAAATCAATAATCTGGTTAATATTATCAGAGTCAATTGTTATTACATCGGTCGCAGGTATTTTAGGTCTTTTGCTTGGGTTTTTGGTTATCCAATTAATAAATTGGGTGTTAAGTTCTTTTTTTACCGATAAAGATTCATTGTTTACTAGTGCAACTGTTGATTTTCCAGTAATCATTTTTTGCTTGATAATTTTAATCTTTTCGGGTGTTTTGTCAGGTTTTTTACCCGCAAAAAAAGCAGCAAAAATTGATCCTATTGAGGCATTAAGACAGTAAATAAAACAACTTTTTAACATATAATATTAATAATGAAGTTTTCAAATATATTTTTAGTAGTGATTATAGCAACAATTTTGGGGCTTATTATTTGGAATAATTCCAAGACGAATGATATATCATTACTTATAAAAACAGAAAAACCATTTATTACAACAATAGAGCAAAAAAGAGTAATTCCGGGAAATTTGTATCCATTAACTGAAATTGATATTAAATCTCCAATTTCAGGAACATTGGATAAAGTATTTGTTGAAATTGGCGATAAAGTTAATATAGGTGATAAAATAGCCCAAGTTAAATTAGTTCCAGACGCATCAAAACTAGAATCGGCAAAGAGTAATTTAATTTCAACTGAAATTAATTTTGAAAATCAACAAAAGAATTTTGAACGCAACAAAAAACTTTTTGATAAGCAGATTATTGCTCCTGCTGAATTTGAAAATCACAAAAAAGGATATGAATTAAGTAAGGAACAATATTTATCAGCAAAAAATCAACTAATGCTTATTGAAGAAGGTTTTGTAAAAAATACTACTATTTCTAATGTTGTCAGAGCAACAGCAGCAGGGACGATTATTGATTTACCTCTTAAAGAAGGTTCGTCAATAACAGAGCGAAACAATTTTAATGATGGTACAACAATCGCTATTGTAGCAAGGCTTGATACCTTTGTTTTTAAAGGGAATGTTAACGAAACAGATATGATTTATTTGCATCAGGGAATGAAACTTATGCTCAGTTTTAATGCTTATAAAAATCAAATACGGGAAGCTATTGTTAATAAAATTTCTTCGAAAGGATTCAGCGAACAGGGTGTTATGAAATATTATGTAGAAGCTAAATTTGATTTAAAAAATGATTCTCTTGTGATACGCTCTGGATATACTGCTAATGCAGAAATGATTTTAAAAAGAAAGCAAAATGTTCTGGCGATAAAAGAAAAATTCCTCCAATTTCAAAACGATTCGACCTATGTTACAGTAATCAATAAAGAAAATAAAGAAGAAAAACGGTTGTTAACGACTGGACTATCCGATGGGTTTAACATCGAGATATTAAAGGGTTTGAAAAAAAACGAAAAATTTAAAACAATCAATGACTAATATAATGAAAACAACAGCAAGAATATTGGTCGTTATACTTTTTATTGTTAGCCATTTTATGGGCACAGCACTTTTTGTATGGTCGTCAGCTATTTTATACTTGGTTGTTACACTGCTATCTATTGTATCTGTAATTCAATTTTGGAAGAGCGAAAAATTACTTAAAATAAATATTCCTGAAATTTTGCTTTTGCTCTTTGTAGTTTATGTATGTTTAAATAATGTATTTAATGCAACTTTCTCGGGAAATGGAAACCTTTTTAACTATCTAATTTTCTTTCTGCTCTATTTCGTTTTTGTCTTTTTATACAATACTGATAAAGAAATTGGTAGATTTTTGTTTTTGGGTTTGTTTGCTGGATTTGTACTAGAACTGATGGTAGGCTATAGTCAATTGTTTGGTGTTATTCCGAACTCCGATTCTAAATTTGTTGTAGGTGGTTTGTTCGGAAATCCAGGTGCTTTTGCAGGCTATTTAGCCATTATATCCTCTTTTCTATTGGCTGTTGTTTGTTTTTATAAGGAACTGTTTAAATCCGAAAATTTTCTATTAGCCATTTTATTCAGCTTTTTTTGCGCTATATGTCTTATTATTTTATGCGATTCTCGTGGTGCTTGGGTATCTATTTGTATAAGTATTGTATTTGTATTGAATCAAAAATATAAGTTTACTAATGCCTTCCGAAATTTGTTGAAAAGTAAAATTTCTAAAATAATTACGAGTACTTTTTTATTGATTACTGTCGTTGTTGTTTGCATAGCACTGTTTCATTATAAAAAAGAATCTGCCGAAGGGCGTTTGCTTATTTGGAAAATCAGTACGGATATGATTGTTGAAAAACCATTGTTTGGCAACGGTTCTGGATCTTTTGGGGCAGATTACGGCAAAGTACAAGCGGCATATTTCTTAACTAATACAATTCCAGCGAGTCAAATGCAGCTTGCTGATTATGTTACTTGTGCTTATAACGAGTTTCTAGAAATAGTTATAGAATTGGGAATCATTGGGCTTTTACTATTTGTAGCCATTCTCTATTTTGCATTAGCAAAACAACAAAACGAGAATAGTTCAAAATATTATATCGCAGCAAAATCGTCATTAATTGCATTGTTGGTTTTGAGTATGGTGTCTTATCCTTTCAATAGCACACCTATAATATTGCTTTTTGTAATTTGTTTATTTATCATTTTCAGAATAGGACAGTACAGAATAGTTACAATCTCAAAACACAACAAATTACTAGTATGCAGTTGGATTTTAGCCATTTCAGCTTTAGTTTATTGTGGTAGCAGACAAGTATATGGAATCTATCATTTCACGAATGGATATGCAAAAGTTTTGAAGAACGATTTTAAGAACGGAATAAACGACTATAAAAAAGCATCTCCGTTTTTAAACAACAATGGCGAGTTCCAGTTTTATTACGGAGCGGCTTTATATCTGAAACACGATTATCAAGCAAGTGTTATTCATTTACAAAAAGCGGTAAGCCTACACAGCGACCCACACGCTTTTATAACCTTGGGCAATGCCTTACAAAAACTCAAGCAGTACAACAAAGCCGAGCAAGCCTACCGTGTAGTTACAGGGATAACTCCCGCAAAAATGTATCCAAAATACCTATTAGTTAAGCTATACATAGAAATGCAGCAAACAGATAAAGCGATAAAAACTGCTAAAATTATTATAAACGCAAAAGAAAAAGTATCAACAACCGCGGGTATTGAAATGAAAACCGAAATGAAAATATTGATCGATCGATATAGTAAACGGAATGTTAAACCTTTAAAAATAAAGCTATGAGTCCCTAAAAAAAGGAATCCGAATTTTACAAATTGCCCAGCGAGGGCTAAAAAACAATTTTAAATCCAATTTTTTACCATTAATTTTTAAATTCACAACAATGAAAACAAATAAAAGAGTAGTTTTAGGTTTTGCAGTAGCAATGGTTTTTTCGTTAGCTTTTATGCAAGGAAATACAATGAAGAGTACAAAACAGGATATTAATGTGCAACAACTTAGTGTAGGCGCAGGATATATGGCTGGTAGTTCCGAAGGTGGAGCTGCTGGTGCATGGGGAGTTGTTTCGGCAGGGTTAATGGGAGCTGCAGGTGCTGTTGGAACTACTACTACTATTGTTGGTTGGGTTCCTCCTGTTGGTCTTGCTGGGGCTGCTCTTACTGGAGGTTTATTCTTATAATAAAATAGAAGAAGTAGTTTAGATGACGTTATAATGACGTTGTTTAAACTACTTTTTAATTTAAATCAAAATAATTAATTGCTATGAAAACAATAAAAACAAACTTCGATAATACTATATGTTTGCTTCCCTCAATTATTTTCAATAATAAAAAAACAATCAATCCATTTTTTATTTCATTATTATTAATTCCATTTTTTTTGTATTCGAAAGATAATCAGTATTTTATCTATTTTGCTTTATTTGCACTTTCAATTCTTGTGTTATTATTTTTGATAGCTCCTCTCAAATTGATATTGAGTTCATCTGGAATACAATATCATATATTTTGGAAAATAAAGTGGTCTAATTTTAAAAGTTATACAATTAACAATGGGACTTTAACTATAAAGTCAAAAGATGGTAAAGAAAAAACGGTTAAAAATCTTGATAAAACAATATCTGAAAAAGTAGATGACTTTATAAATGAAAAAATTAATGTTACAAAATAGCAATTTATTGAGAGCAAAAAGAATGTTTAGGTACTTTTTGCTCTTATCTTTTATATTTTGGGCAATACCTTTTGTCATCCGATTGTTTTTTTTGGATGTTGCTATAATTAAAGATATTCCTTCCGAAAAGAGCTTAGATATAGTTAGTGAGATTACAGGACATGCTCTAAAAAATGATACTTGGTCTGTTTTTTGTCTAATTTTCATAAACAACCTAAAATGTTGTCTTATTAATATTGGTGGTGGTATAATGTTAGGCGTAGCTACGCTATCAAATCTAATACTAAACGGATTTTTTGCAGCTGATACTTTTGCTACCATTCATAAAAACGGTATGGGAGTGGGGCAGATATTTCGTTATACTTTACCCCATTGTTTTGAACTGGTTGGTATTTGGCTTTCGGGAGCTGTTGGTTTTAGTCTGGCAAAAGTAATAATCGACTATATGAGAGGAAAGGAGCTGCCAAATAGTGACTATTTCAAATTTATAGGCAAATACTTTTTATTAACCGTCTTAATAATTTTAGCAGCTGCATTTGTAGAAGCATATATTAGTATTCCTAAAACAAAATAATAAATCAACAATGAAAAAAACGATAACAAATCCTGAAAATATTTCTCACTTTTGGGTGATGAGTATTATGATAATATACGGATTGATTCTGGCAGAGTATTTCTATCTGATAAATTTGAAAACAATTACAATTGAAAATGTTCACCTCATATCCAATCCTATTTTCACCTATCTTCAATCCTTCAGTTTTATAATGACAGTTTTAATAGCTATTGTGATATGGCTAATATCTAGTTTTATATTTCATTTATTTGCCATTTTGTTGGGAGGAGAAGCTAATTTTAAAGATTTTCAAAAATACACAGGACTGTGCTATATTTTCCCTGCTATAAGTCTTTGTGTGGCGCTAGTTTTATTTGATAATATAGATTTTCCTAAAAAGAATTTACAAGAATTTTTTAATTCTAATGGTGATATGATTCTAATTAATTGGATAATTACCATCAGTTCTACACTTTGTTTTGTTCTTCCAATTTTCATTATCAAATATTTGTATAAAATGAACTGGCTAAAAGCAGTAGGAGCAGTAGTAATTCCTTTAGGTTCGATTCATTTATTAGGTCAGTTTTTTGCTGAGTTTGTTTTGTAATATATTTTTTTATTTAAAAAAAAAGTACTTATACAGAAGATAATGATTAAGCCTATTTGAGTATACTTTCTGGTTTTAATGAAATTGAAAAAAGAAATTGCAGCTCACGTAAAAGGGATAATTCGTTTGAGTGGTGGAATGGTAAAAAGAGACTCAACAAATTAGGTTTATTAGGTTAAGCGATTAAAAAAAGAAATAAAAAGAAATAAAAAAATGAAATACCTATTCAAAACCATTTTACTGGTAATACTATTTCCAATAATAACTATTGGACAAGAATTAAAAGAAACCGATTCCATTCCTATCGATCCCGCTGTAAAAATTGGAAAACTCAAAAATGGTTTGACCTATTATATTCGAAAAAACGGAAAGCCCGAAAATAAAGTAGATTTAAGACTCGTTGTCAATGTCGGATCTATTCTTGAAGATGATAATCAACAAGGTTTAGCCCACTTTATGGAACACATGAATTTTAATGGTACCAAGCATTTTCCTAAAAACAAATTGGTCGATTATTTGCAAACAATAGGCGTAAAATTTGGACAACATTTGAATGCCTATACTAGTTTTGATGAAACGGTATATTTTCTGCCTATTCCATCGGACAGTCCCGAAAAACTAGAAAATGGTTTTAATATTATTGAAGATTGGGCCTTTAATGCCAACTTAACTCCCGAAGATATAGAAAAAGAAAAGGGAGTTGTGCTGGAAGAATATCGATTAGGTCTTGGAGCTGACGCAAGAATGCGAGATAAATACTGGCCGAAACTATTTTATAAATCCAAATATGCAGAGCGAATGCCGATTGGTAAAAAAGAAATTTTAGAACATTTTAAAGTCGATGAAATCATTCGATTTTATAAAGATTGGTATCGTCCTGATTTAATGAGCGTTATTGTTGTAGGCGATATTGATGTAGATCAAATGGAGCAAAAAATAAAAGCACATTTTGAAAATTATGAAAATCCAAAAAATGAGAAAAAACGAATTCTATATGATGTTCCCAATCATTCCGAAACCTTTGTTGCCATAGAAAGTGATAAAGAGGCAGCTAATACAATGGTCAGTTTAATTTATAAAGATGATGGATTGCCAGAAAAAACAAAAACGGTAGGTCAATATAAAAAGAAATTAACCGAAGGTATAATAGCAACGATGTTAAATACTCGTTTTTATGAATTAACAAACGCTCCTAAACCTCCTTTCACTTACGGATATTCTTTTCATGGAGCATTAAACAGAACCAAGGGCACCTATCAATCAGTAGCAATGGTGCAAGAAGACAAACAATTGTCTGGCCTCAAAGTATTGATTAACGAAAATGAGAGAGCTAAAAAATATGGATTTGCCCAGACCGAACTCGATAGGGCAAAAGCAAGCACCAAGGCTTCTTATGATGCCGCCTATAACGAACGTGACAAACAAAATTCGGATACTTATGTAGGGCAATATCAATCCCATTTTTTAACCCAAACGCCTATCCCTAGTATAGAGTGGACTGCAAAAACTACCGAAAAATTATTACAAAACATTAATTTGACGGATATAAATACCTTGATGAAAGATTATGTCAAAGAAGAAAATAGAGTCATCGTAATTACAGCACCAGAAAAAGAAGGTCTCAAAAAAGTTACCGAACAAGAAGTTTTGAATGCCCTCAAAGTGAATCCAGATGAAGTAACACCTTCCGCAGAAAAAAGAGTTGTTACCAGTTTATTGAGAAATGAAGTAAAACCAGGAACTATCATAAAAAAAGAACTCAATACTAAAATGGGTACTACAACATTGTTTTTATCTAATGGAGCAAAGGTTGTTTATAAAAAAACCAATTTTAAAAATGCCGATATTACCATGGAAGGCATTAGTTTTGGAGGAACCAATTTGTATTCTGATGATGAAATAAAAAAAATACAATTTGCAAATTTTGGTTTGACACAAGCCGGTTTTTCAGGAATGAATATCAACGAAATCAGTCAATTTATGGCTGGTAAAATTGCATCTGCCAATCCTTACATATCAGATATAACCGAAGGGATAAAAGGCAATACTACTTCCGAAAATTTTGAGTACCTGTTTCAAATTATTCATGCCTATTTTACCGACTTAAACTTTGACCAAGAAGCATTTGATGGTTTTGCACAAAAAATGGATTCCTATTTAAAAAACATCGCCTCACAGCCCAATGTGTATTTTCAACAAGAATTTGACTCTTTTTTAAACAAAAACAATCCAAGATATATTGGAATCCCAAATGAAGCAACATGGAAACAAACCGATTACACGTTAGCCTATAACAAATACAAAGAACGTTTTGCCAATGCTGCCGATTTCGAATTCTATTTTGTAGGCAACATAGACAGCGAAGCAATAGAAAATTTCTCGTGTAAATATTTGGCCTCACTACCTTCAAATAATGACAAACATGAAAAGGCAGTCGATTCAAAATACAAATGGATCAAAGGCGATTTAAAAAAAGTAGTCAACAAAGGTACAGATCCTAAAAGTACAGTAACTATTAATTATTATGGAGATACTAAATATTCAGACAAAGAAGCACTAGCCCTAAAAGCACTTGGCGAAATCCTTGCCATAAAACTAACCGAAGAACTAAGAGAAAATGAAAGCGGAGTATATGGCATTAATGCTCAAGGCGGTATATATAAAATACCCGTAGGAAAATATAATTTTACAATTGGATTTCCATGTGGTCCTGAAAATGTCGAAAAATTAATAGCCTCAGCCCTAAAAGAATTGCAAAAAATAATAGACAACGGTCCCGAAGATAAAGACCTGAAAAAATTCAAAGAAGCTGAATTGCTCGAATACAAAAAGAACAGCAAAGAAAATTGGTTTTGGCTCAATAACTTTACGGGATCATTTATATATGGCGAAAGTCCTGAAGAGGTTTTTAAAATCGAAGAAAAAATTAATAAAATCACCGCCAAGGACATACAAAAGGTATCCCAAAAATATCTAACAAAAGACAAAACAATAGGTATTTTGATGCCCGAAACAAAATAAAAGTGAATTTTGTAATAAAAATAGATTACTAATTGGATATCTACTAAGTAATATTATTTAATCTTTCTTAGAAATTTGAATGAAGAGCCGTGGAAAGAATTTTTACTTATGAAAGAGGAAAACAAAGTTTGGTTATAATTTTAGATGTTAAACCTTTATATTCGTTTGATTATGTTCTCCAACTGGTGCTAGTCTGTGACGAGTGCCTACCTAAAATTAAAAGAGTAAATATAGCTTTTGCAATGCGGTTAAAACACAAAAGCCAAATTCATTATGGAGTGGATTTTGTGTTTACTATATTTTAGCAAAGAAGTACTTATACCATTTAAATATAAAACAGTTTTTTGTTTTCCTTACTCCAGCCCTCTTCAAAGGAGAAGGAGTAAAAAAATCGGATTATTTTATATCTAAATGGTATTAGATTTCTTTTGGTTAAAAAGTATCGACTATTTAAAAACCATAGAGATTTGTAATTCGTCTCAGCAAATAATGCCAACTCCAATTAAAGACATTCTGCAGAAGAACAACAAAAGCCTAGAATTTATTAAGAAGAAATTTGTAGCTATTTAAAAAATAAAATGCCTCAACTATAATTGAGCTGAGGCATTTTTTATAATGAGAGATTTAGTTTTTCTCAATCCATTTTCTGGCATTGATAAAAGCTTCATGCCAAGGCGTAAACTCGTCATTTCTGTCTTTTGGATAATGTGCCCAGTTCCATTGAAAAGTCGAACGCTCAATATGAGGCATGGTAACCAGATGTCTTCCGGTTTTGTCGCACATCATGGCTACATCGTAGTGCGAACCATTAGGGTTTGCTGGATATCCTTCGTAAGCATATTTAGAAACAATGTTATAGTTTTCTTCACCCATTGGCAAATTGAATTTTCCTTCTCCGTGAGAAACCCAAACTCCTAAAGTAGTTCCGGCTAAACTTGATAGCATAACCGAATTGTTTTCCTGGATTTTCACAGATGTAAAAATACTTTCGTGTTTCTGACTGGTGTTGTGAAGCATTTTTCCGTGAACTTCATGCTCCGGATTAATTACCTCCAATTCCATAAACAATTGACAACCGTTACAGATTCCGACAGATAAAGTGTCTTCTCTTTTAAAGAAATTATCCAAAGCTGTTTTTGCTTTTTCGTTGTATAAGAACGCTCCGGCCCAACCTTTTGCAGAACCTAAAACATCAGAGTTAGAGAATCCTCCAACAGCACCAATAAACTGAATATCTTCCAAAGTTTCACGACCAGAAATTAAATCGGTCATGTGAACGTCTTTTACATCAAATCCTGCCAGGTACATTGCATTTGCCATTTCACGTTCAGAATTACTTCCTTTTTCACGAATAATAGCCGCTTTTGGTCTTGGTTTTGAAGCGTCAATTACAGGTGCTTTACCAGTGAAATGAGATGGGAAAGTATAATTTAAAGCTTGATTTTTATAGTTTTCAAAACGTGCTTTGGCAGTTCCGTTTTTAGATTGTTTTTGATCTAATAAATAAGAAGTTTCAAACCAAATGTCTCTGTATTTAGGAATGTCTAAAGTCCAAAGTCCAAGGTCTAAAGTCTCAGTAGTTGTCGCTTTTCCTAATTTGAAAAATTCGATATTGTTGGCGCTTAATTTCGCTTCAACTGCAGCATCTTCTTTTGCCTGGAAAACGATTCCGATGTTTTCTGCGAAAAGGATTTTCAATACATCTTTTTCTGCAAAAGCAGAGAAATCAATTTTAGCTCCCAGGTTTACATCAGCAAAACACATTTCTAATAAAGTCGTAATCAAACCACCGCTTCCGATATCGTGACCTGCTAAAATTTGGTTTTCGCCGATTAATTCCTGAATCGTATTAAAAGCATTTTTGAAGAAAGAAGCGTCTTTTATAGTAGAAGTTTCGTTTCCGATTGTATTTCTGATTTGGGCAAAAGAAGAACCTCCTAATTTGTAATTATCCTGAGACAAATTGATATAATAAATAGAATCTCCGTTTTTCTGTAAAACCGGTTCTACTACTTTTCTAATTTCAGTACAGTTTCCACCAGCAGAAATAATTACCGTTCCCGGCGCAATTACCTCATCATTTGGATATTTTTGTTTCATCGAAAGTGAATCTTTTCCTGTCGGAATATTGATTCCCAATTCGATTGCAAATTTGGAGCAACCTTCAACGGCAGCGTACAAACGAGCGTCTTCACCTTCGTTTTTACAAGCCCACATCCAGTTGGCAGATAATGAAATACCTTTTAATCCGTCTTTAATAGGCGCCCAGATAATGTTTGACAACGATTCGGCAATAGCATTTCTGCTTCCTGCAACCGGATCAATCAAAGCAGCGATAGGAGCGTGGCCAATAGAAGTGGCGATTCCTTCTTTACCTAAATAATCCAAAGCCATAACGCCAACATTATTCAAAGGCAATTGCAATGGTCCTGCACATTGTTGTTTGGCAACTTTTCCACCCACACAACGGTCGACTTTATTCGTTAACCAGTCTTTTGAAGCAACCGCTTCTAAACGTAAAACATCTTGTAGATAGCTTTCGAAATCATTTGCTGAATACGTTACATCAGCATATTTTCTATCGATAGTTTTATCATTCATAACCGTTTTTGGAGAACTTCCGAAGAAATCTTCCAAAGCGTAATCCATCGGTTTTGAACCATTTGATTTTGATTCGAAAGTAAAGCGGTGATCTCCCGTTACATCTCCAACCTGATACATTGGCGAACGCTCCCTGTCAGCGATTCGTTGCAAAATAGCAATATCTTTTTGACCAATAACCAATCCCATTCTTTCCTGAGATTCGTTTCCGATAATTTCTTTAGCTGAAAGTGTAGGGTCTCCAACAGGTAATTTATCTAAATCGATTAATCCGCCAGTTTCTTCTACTAATTCCGAAAGACAGTTTAAGTGTCCTCCGGCTCCGTGATCATGAATAGAAACAATTGGGTTATGATCGCTTTCTACTAAACCACGAATAGCATTAGCGGCACGTTTTTGCATTTCAGGATTTGAACGCTGAATCGCATTTAATTCGATTCCTGAACCAAAAGCACCAGTATCTGCAGAGGATACCGCAGCACCTCCCATTCCGATTCTGTAATTTTCTCCGCCAAGAATAACGATTTTGTCGCCTTCTTGTGGTTTCTTTTTGATAGCCTGATCTAGTTTTCCGTAACCAATTCCACCCGCTTGCATGATTACTTTATCGTAACCAATTTTACGGTCGTTTTCTGAATGTTCGAAAGTTAAAACTGAACCTGTAATAAGTGGTTGCCCGAATTTATTTCCAAAATCAGAAGCTCCGTTAGAAGCTTTGATTAAAATATCCATTGGGGTTTGGTACAGCCATTTTCTTTCTTCAACTGCATTTTCCCATTTCCTGTCATTATTCAAACGAGAATAAGATGTCATATAAACCGCAGTTCCTGCTAAAGGTAAAGAACCCTGGCCACCCGCTAAACGGTCACGAATTTCTCCTCCGGAACCTGTTGCAGCTCCGTTGAAAGGCTCAACCGTTGTTGGAAAATTGTGTGTTTCTGCTTTTAAAGATAAAACCGAATCAAATTCTTTTATTTCGTAATAATCAGGTTTATCAGCTGATTTTGGTGCAAATTGCTGTACTTTTGGCCCTTTTACAAAGGCAACATTGTCTTTGTAAGCAGATACTATATCGTTAGGATTTTCCTGTGATGTTTTTTTGATTAATTTAAAAAGAGAAGTTTCTTTTTCTTCGCCATCAATTACAAAAGTTCCGTTGAAAATCTTGTGACGACAGTGCTCTGAATTGGCTTGAGAGAAAGCAAAAATCTCAGAATCGGTTAGTTTCCTACCCAGTTTTACAGCAAGATTATCTAAATAATCAACTTCTTCCTGGCTTAATGCCAAACCTTCTACTTTATTGTAAGTAGCAATATCATCGATTTCCAAAATGGGTTCTGGCTGAACGTTGATAGTAAAAATTTCCTGATCTAATTGATTGAATTTTTGTGAAAGCATCGGATCAAAATCATTGAAATCAGCTGTTGCCGGATGAAATTCTTCGATTCTGATGATGCCCTGAATACCCATATTCTGAGTAATTTCTACAGCATTTGTACTCCAGGGTGTGATCATAGTGGCACGGGGACCAACAAAAAAATCCGTCAGTGCGGATTTTTCGATCTTATTAGAGTCGGCAAAAAGCCAGTTTAATTTTGAAATGTCTTGAGCGGAAATTTCGTTTTGCGTTTGTACGGCAAAAACAGTTTTGCTTTGGTTTTCAAAGAAATGGATCATTGTGATGTGTAGTTTGTTGTATTGAGGTGCAAATTTAGTGTAAATAAATAGTAAGCGCAAATTTGAAAACAAACTCTTTTGAAAAAAGTTAAGGCACTTTTCGGGTAGTTTTCTTCATGCGTGACAAAAAGTCTCAAAGATTTTGTTTCACGCAGATTTTGCAGATTTAATATAGATTAGAACGATTTATAAATCTGCTCTAACCTTTTTAAAACCTGCGTGAAATAAAAAAAAATTGTGACTTCGTGGCAGACAAAAAATCTAATTTTAATTAGTTGACTACTATCTTTTTAATCAGAGTTTTAGAATCTTTCGTGATTTTAACTACATAAATACCTTTTGCAAGATGATTCACTGCTATTGCAGAATCTGTGGTGTTTTGTTTCTCGAATACTTTTTGGCCTGCAAATGAAATAATTTCTATCGAATAAGAAGTATCTGAATTTTCCAAACCAACATAAAAAATTCCATCAGAAGGATTCGGATAAATGATAATTTCACCGGAATCAGAAACAATTTCTTCTTCAGCCTGTTTAACCATTTTGCTTGCTAAATTGTTGCAAGTATCTGTGGCATAAGAATCCCATTGTGAACTTAAATTGAATGTTGTTGAAGGAGAAGTTACAGTAGATTTTCTTCTTAAAGTCACATCTGCAGCAAAATTCGCTGTTCCGCCGCTAAAAGTTCCGATGATATCAATTAAAACGCCATTTTTGAATAAACCTACAGCATCATTTCCGTTAAAAGTTAATTCCGTTGCCGTTGTCGAAATATTGGCAGCGCTCGTAGAAAAACAGCTTGAAGAAATAGAACTGTTTACTATTACAAATTTACTTCCTGTTGTCAATGTGCCGCTTAATGTCAAACCAGTACTCCAGGAACCAGCCCCATTGGTTTGTTTTTTAATGGTATAGGCAGATAAACTAACAGAACTTCCGGTGTTATTAGCGATTTCTAAAGCCTTATTGTTTCCTGAACCTTCAATATATTCAGAGAAAAGTAAATCGGTTGCTGTTCCGCTGCTGTTTGTTGTAACGGCAATTGTATTGCTTGAGGCTGAAGTATTTCCTGCTGCATCTCTGGCCTTAACATAAATGCTGTAACTTGTTGAAGCTGTTAATCCAGTAATGGTATAATTTAAAGAAGTTACAGTGCTTTTTAGCACGTTATTCGCATAAACATTATAACCAGTAACGGCAACATTATCTGAAGAAGCATTCCACGCAACTGTAATAGAAGTTGACGTTTTTGTTGTTGAAGCTAAACTCGTTGGAGTAGTTGGAGCCTGAGAATCTGTAGAAGAACTACCACCCCAAATCTGATTCACATATTCCGGATGATCAATAAACGGGTTTCTGTTATTTTGTCTCGCATAAATTGCATTGTTTCTTGTAATTTCTCTTGCACTTACAGGATCTTGTGCGTGCCAGGTCAAAAGAATATTTAAGAATGCGGCTGTAAATACTTTATTGCTCGTACCATCAAACATAGGATAAGAGTAACCTGCAACAGTATTTTCGTAACGGGTTGCAAAATAAAAATACATTCTTGCAATATCACCTTTAAAAGCATTTATAGGTTCAAAAACAGTTCCTGAATAACCAGAAGTTGAATTTCCTCCCAATTTACTTCCGTTTTGCGAAGTATAAGTTGGTGAACCTACCACACCGTGTGGATAATTAGAACGCATTCCGTTTACTTTTCCATCAGTAGGCGTTATAAAATGTGCATCGGCAACCATTGGTGACTGCTCATTAAAAACAGATTGCGGAATAATATGTTCTCTATTATAACAATCGCCTTCAACGGAGTAATTTCCGCATCTTTGTGTAGTTCCGGTTGTATAAGTGTAAGGGTCAGTTCCCGATGGATTTTCAGAATACATGTCTAAAATCGTTCCGTCATTTTCATAAAAATTATCAACATCAGATGTTAGATAAGTAGTGTACAAGCCTGCATAACCATTATTGGTATGTCCTTTAATAATATTGTACAATTGTGTTTTTAAAGTGTAACCTGTTCCGGTTGCAGTATTGTAATAGCCAGAAGGTATTTGTGCAATACTAACTGTAACAAACATCAACAATAAATAAGAGTAGATTTTTTTCATAAAAGTTGTTTAAAATTTGGGTTGAGTAATAGCGATAAATTAATTTTCAATAAATTGATTATTAGAATTTTAATCTACGAATTGTATCAAATTTACTATTTTTATGAATACACTATGTTAAGTGATGTTTAATTTTAGATATATTTTCTTACTGTTCACTTTTTAAGCTATATAGTTGAGATATGTTCATTTAAAAAGTTTTTTTTATAAATCTCTGTAAAACAATAAAATTTAATGTCTTTTCAGCAATTTTATTTTTTTGGAAAATCTTGACTTTGATAAGCCCCTAAATCCGGAGGAGAAGTTCTTGCGATTCCAATAATATCAAACGGAATACTATACGCCTGATTTCCTTTCGCGAAAGCGCCTGAGTTTTTATCAATATTGAATTTATTCTCAGAAACTTTATAGAATTTAGGATCCTGATTTAAAATGATTTGATTGTAATGCTCTGTGTCTGTAGCAAATTGATAAAGGGGGTTGTTGCCTGAACTGCTAAACTTTAATAAACAATTATTCAGTTGATAGACAAAAGCAGCATTAGTGTTTTTGTCTAAATTGAATTCATATGAGTTTGAACCATAAATAATACAATTATTAAAAGTCGCCTGAGTTAGCGAATTGGTTTCAGGAGTTGCGCCGGCTAAGTTATTGCTCAGGTTAACTGCAAATTGTGAACTCCCTTGCCAATTGTTGTTAAAAGTACAGTGGGTAAACGTGTAATTTCCACCATAAACGCATGATAAGCTTGCGAAACCGGCATAGTTCATGACAAGATTTTCGCCATTA
This sequence comes from Flavobacterium piscis, assembly GCF_031457575.1. Taxonomy (GTDB): domain Bacteria; phylum Bacteroidota; class Bacteroidia; order Flavobacteriales; family Flavobacteriaceae; genus Flavobacterium; species Flavobacterium piscis_A. The sequence continues at coordinate 231,780 of NZ_JAVDWQ010000007.1, forward strand.
ATACGGGCATTTTTCGCCAGAATCCCATATTCTGCACAATTGTAAATCTGCGTGTTTTTAATTTCAAAAGTAGTAGCGTCCTGATTTCTTATATCCAGGCCAATTGTAGCATTCTTTAATGTGAAATGATTTATCGAATGATTTGTGCTTCCGTCAGCAAAAATAACCGAATTCCATTGTCCTGGAATATCAGAAAATTCAGGCTCTAAACGATCTCCTTCAAAAATAACTTCATTTTCTGATTTTTCAGTTGTTGATATTTCTCCACTAATTTGAAGTGTAGCTTTATTGTCTATAAAAAGCCCTGAATTCGAATGGAAATGAACTCTAACCCCAGCTTCAAAAGTGGCTGTTTTGTTTTCAGGAACACCTGCATATCCATAAATAACGTAAGGTTTCTGATTGTTGAAAATCAACTCATTTCCGTTTACAGCATCATTTTCTTCCAGGTAAAAACCATCAATTGCTTTACCGTCAATTTGGATTTTTTCTTTTGTTCCGTCAGGATTTTGCTTTGGGTATAAAAAAACAGCGTCCTGAATTAAGGTAACCAAAGCCACTTTTTGAAGATTTACGCCACTGTCAAACTGTATTTCATCCGTATATAAAAAATCGGCAGGGTCAGCATCAGTAATGTCTGCCGTTGTTTCTATAAAAATGTATAAACTGTCTTTGGCTAAAAGTGTTACATTGTTAAAAATTTTCCCATTATTTCCGGCCATACCGTCAACCGTCATTCGGTATTTTGAATTCAATCCTTTTTTAAGCTGAATCGTTGGGATAGAAATGTCTTTTTTGCTCGTGTTATAGACTTTTAGCTGATAGGTACTTGAACCAATATTTTTAAAAACAGTATCCAAATAAACAGTATCCCTTGAAAATTTTAAATCTCCGGTACTGCCAACAGTATCAAAATCAGTTCGGCATGAACTGGCAGCTAAAAGTAATCCGAAAACGAAGAGAGTAAAATAATGGCGCATTTAAATTGTTTTTTGTAAAAATAGCAAAAAACTAAATTGATTATAATATGATTTTTAAATATTAGAGTTGTATTTTCGAATTTGTATCTCATCTTTTCTTTAATTTTACGATTTTAAATGTCCATTTTGATGAATTATACCAAAGAACAAATTATTGAGTATTGCAATCAGTTTGCAAAAAATACTTTAATGGAAACCTTGAAAATCGAATATATAGATGCGGGAGAAGATTTTTTAGTGGCGAAAATGCCTGTAAATCCAAGTGTTCATCAACCAATGGGTTTGTTGCATGGAGGAGCTTCGGTAGCTTTAGCTGAAAGTGTTGGAAGTGCCGCATCACATTTTTTTATCAATCCAAAAGAGCAGGAAGTACGCGGAATCGAAATTTCGGCGAATCACTTAAAAAGTATTCGCGAAGGAATAGTTTTTGGTACAGCACGAATTATTCACAAAGGAAGAAGTGTTCATCTTTGGGAAATTAAAATTACCGATGAAGAAGGAAACCTGATTTCACTTTGCAAACTCACTAATATGGTTTTAGAGAAAAAGAACCCCCAATAAAATTATGAACGACTTTTTTTCTACAATAAGAAAACATCAAGAGCAAAATTTACCTTTTGTGATCTATTCTAAGCCCAATTCATCAAGTATTTTTGCTTTTTTACAGCAAAATGAAATTTTGTATAAAGTTTCAGATTATAGTGAAAAAGGATTCGTTTTTGCTTCTTTTGATGAAACACAATTAATTTTAATTCCTGAAAAGCAATCTAAAATTATGAGTGCCGAACAAACTGAAGTTAATTTTAATTCGATTGAAATTGATGATTTGCCTTTTGATACAGAAGCTAAAGTTCAATATGAAGATTTGGTTTCGAAAGGAATTGAGGCTATTAAAAATGATGAATTCAAAAAAGTAGTTTTGTCGAGATCCGAAAAAGTAGATTTAACCGGTTTCGATTATGTTACAACTTTTCAGCGTTTAATTCATTTGTATCCCACAACTTTCTCGTACTGTTTTTTTCATCCTGAAATTGGTCTTTGGATAGGGGCAACGCCGGAGCAATTATTAAAATCGGGGGAAAATTCATTCGAAACTACGGCTTTGGCAGGAACACAAAAAGCCAATTTAGAAGCTGAGATTTTGTGGCAGCAAAAAGAAAAAGAGGAACAACAATATGTGACCGACTTTATTGTAAAAAGATTAAATGAGGTAGCTACGTCAGTTGTAGTTTCAGAACCGTATAGTATCAAAGCGGGATCAATCTGGCATATTAAAACCGATATTTCGGGAGTTCTAAATGAAGAATCTACTTTAGAGGAAGTCATTGATACCTTGCATCCAACACCTGCAGTTTGTGGTTTGCCAAAGAAAAAGGCAAAAGCATTTATTATCGAAAATGAAAATTACGACAGAACTTTTTATACTGGTTTTCTAGGAGAATTAAACAGCAGTTTTGCCCATAATGCCGTAAGTTCTGATTTGTATGTAAATTTACGTAGTATGCAAATTCACAACAACACTGCTACTTTATACATGGGTTGCGGAATCACAAAAGAAAGTATTCCTGAAAACGAATGGGAGGAAAGCGTCAATAAATCAATGACAATGAAAAGGGTTTTGAATATAAAATAGAGTACAGTGCAGGTTACAAATAAACCAGAGATTGAATGATCAATTTGATTTTGGACATTGAAATTTAAAAATATGAAGTTAGATATATTAGCCTTCGGTGCACACCCGGACGATGTAGAATTAGGCTGTGCAGGAACCATTTTAAAAGAAGTTTCGCTTGGCAAAAAAGTCGGTATTATTGATTTAACCAGAGGTGAACTAGGAACCAGGGGTACAGCAGAAACCAGAAAAGAAGAAGCAAAAGAGGCTGCGAAAATTTTAGGAGTTACGATTCGTGAAAATTTAGCTATGCGTGATGGTTTCTTTATAAATGATGAAAAACATCAACTGGAAATTATTAAAATGATTCGTAAATATAAACCTGAGATAGTTTTGTGCAATGCAGTTGATGATCGACATATAGATCATGGAAAAGGAAGTAAACTGGTTTCTGATTCCTGTTTTTTATCCGGATTAATGAAAATTGAAACTTTAATTGACGGAATAAAACAGGAACCCTGGAGACCCAAAGTAGTTTATCATTATATTCAGTGGAAAAATCTGACTCCTGATTTTGTTGTAGATATCACAGGTTTTGAAGAGAAAAAAATACAAGCCATTTTAGCCTATAAAACTCAATTTTATGATCCAAATTCTAAAGAGCCTGCAACACCCATTACAAGTAAAAATTTTCTGGAAAGTTTAAACTATCGGGCGCAGGACTTAGGAAGGTTGGTTGGTGTAGATTTTGCGGAAGGTTTTACTGTAGAAAGATGTTTGGCAGTCAATAGCTTAGAAAATTTGATGTAATTTTTTTAATTTTTTGTTTGCAGAAGTAAACATTAGTTGTATATTTGCCACCGCTAAGCAAATGGTGGTTGTAGCTCAGCTGGTTAGAGCATCGGTTTGTGGTACCGAGGGTCGCCGGTTCGAACCCGGTCATCCACCCAGAAATTTAAAGCCTTGAAGAAATTCAAGGCTTTTTTTGTTTGATTTTTTGACTGCGTTAAAATTGATGGATTCAACGGATCAATACGAAATTTTTGCATTGAAAGATTCTGCCGAAGTATTGGTACTTCTGTTGTCAAAATAATTTAATATGGTTTGATAATGATTCGTTATATTGTATTTGTGGATATACCATAGAAAGAAGTAATAACATGACGATCATTTGGTACGGAATCTACTATTGATCTCTTTTAAAAAAGACGCAAACTTCTGGGTACACAAGTTCTGTTGCTGCTAAATTTTAAGCTCTAAAACTACTTTCCCTGTATCTTCCTGTCTCCATCTTTTGTGAGTTATATGAGAAGATATTCCTGATGCCCACAAATAGGAAATCCTGAATAGTCATCTGCTCAAAGAATCCTTTGGAGCTTAATTTAGAATCACGGTATTTTTAGGAATCGAATTAATCTCTTTTGAATGCAAATGAAGAACCTCTTTTGCTTTTTCATAAGAAGTTAAGTTCAAAGTATTCAACTATTATTTCTGGTATAACAACTTGAGAAGGTCAATAAAAGAATTCTGTATTTCTAAATAATTTTAAAATACAAAAATTGACTTTTTGTTATTTCCCAGAATTTGATTTGGGATTTGCTAGGCTACAAAAAAGAAAACCCTGTAAATGTTGATATTTACAGGGTTTTTCATTTTACTAGTTGGTCTACAAGGACTCGAACCTTGAAAGACTGCACCAAAAACAGTTGTGTTACCATTACACCATAGACCAGTAGTGCGGTTAAGCGAGTGCAAATTTAAAGCTTTTTTTAGTTTGCGCAAACTTTTTGGCAAAAAAAATCACTTTTTTTTCATTTTTTTTTCTTGAAAACAGCTAACTTCATCGCAAGTATTTAGTAAACAATTGATTACTTTCAATAAAGAGTTTTGTAGAATTTTTTGTTAATGCTCGTTTCTTTCCATAAAAAAACATTTTCTTTGTAAGATAGAAACATACAAAATTTTAATACCAAAATATGGCACAATTCAATTTCAATAAATGGAATACAATTATTGGCTGGTTTGCATTTACAATCGCATTAATTACTTATACATTAACTGTTGAACCTACTATGAGCTTTTGGGATTGTGGCGAATATATTGCTACAGCCGCTAAATTGGAAGTTGGTCACCCGCCCGGAGCACCTTTATACCAAATGATGGGCGCTTTTTTTGCCATGTTTGCCATAGACAACCAGCATATTGCCTTAATGGTTAATATGATGTCTGTATTTTCCAGTGCTTTTACCATTTTACTTTTGTTTTGGTCATCTTCTATGATTTTGAAAAAAATGATTGGCCGGTTTACGGAAATAAATCAAAATAACTCAATTGTTATTTTAGGAAGTTCTTTAGTAGGAGCCCTCGCTTACACTTTTTCTGATAGCTTTTGGTTTAATGCTGTAGAGGCTGAAGTATATGCCATGGCTTCTTTGTTGATTGCATTACTTTTTTGGCTTGGATTACGTTGGGAACAAGACATGTATACACCTAAAGGAAACAAATGGTTATTAATCATTTCTCTTGTAATCGGACTTTCATTTGGAGTTCACTTTATGGCTTTGTTAACAATCCCTTCAATAGGATTTCTATATTATTTTAAGCATTACGAAAAAATTACAATTAAAAACTTCCTTATTGCCAATGTTGTTGTTATTGCTATTTTGTTGTTTATTTTTAAATTGCTTTTGCCTTTAACAATGGCTTTCTTTGGGAAAACAGAAGTTTTTATGGTAAACAGCATGGGACTGCCTTTTAACTCAGGAACTGTTTTTGTAGCCATGCTATTTATTGCATTCTTTTATTTTGGATTAAAATATACCAAAGAAAAAGAGCTCATATTTTACAACACTATTATTCTTTGCATTTTATTCATTTTAATTGGTTTCTCAACCTGGATTATGCTCCCAGTCCGTGCAAATGCCAATACGGTTATCAACGAAAATAAGCCTTCTGATGCTGCTGAAGTACTTGCGTATTATAACCGTGAACAATATGGAGTCAATCCTTTATTTTATGGACCTCAATACACAGAAGTTTTTGCTGGTTTAGATGCAAAAACACCTTATCTGGATAAAAAGCCCAACTACGAAAGAGATTATGAAACCGGTAAATACATCATTACCAACAATTATAAAAATGCAGATCAGAATTCTGATGATAATCAAAAAACGATTCTGCCAAGAATGTGGAGTACTGATAATGGTCATATTCAAAATTATATCAATTTCACTAATCCTCCAAAATTCAGACTCAATCCTAATTATCCTTATGAAGATGATTTAGCAAAATATGGAATTGACGCGAGCCAATTAAGTGAAGAAGAGTACAATAAAGCTATCGCACAATTACGTAATGAAGTTGAAAAAACAATTTCTGAATTCAGACAGGCTTATGCCCAGAAACAAATTGACAATGAAGGCTACGTTAAATTCTTGCAAAGCTACAAAGATTATTTAATTATTGAAAAACCTACAACTGCTGATAATTTTAGTTTCATGTTTGAATATCAATTCGGATACATGTATATCCGATATTTGATGTGGAATTTTGTAGGCCGCCAAAGTGATATTCAGGGAAAATATGATAATCTGGACGGCAACTGGATTAGCGGAATAAAATTTATGGATTCACTGCATCTGGGACCACAGGATAATTTACCTGCTGATGTCCAAAATAACAAAGGAAGAAATGTTTACTTCTTCCTGCCTTTTATTTTGGGATTAATAGGATTAATGTACCACGCCAATAAAGATATTAAAAGCTTTTATGTCCTTTTAGCCTTATTCTTATTTACAGGAATCGCACTAAAAATTTACTTAAACGAAAGACCTTTTGAACCAAGGGAAAGAGATTATGCACTTGTAGGATCATTTTATGTATTTGCGATATGGATAGGCTTTGGGGTTTATTCATTGTACGAAAGTATTCAAAAATATATTGCACCAAAAATTGCCGGTCCGGTTATCATTGCCGCAAGTTTGCTGGCTGCACCAGTTTTAATGGCATCACAAAACTGGGATGATCATGACAGGTCGAACAAATATACTGCTCTTGCAATGGCTAAGGCTTATTTAAGTTCTTGCGATAAAAATGCCATTTTGTTCACTATCGGCGACAATGATACTTTTCCTTTATGGTACGCACAGGAAATAGAGCATTTTAGAACAGATGTTAAGATCGTAAATACAAGTCTTTTTATGACGGATTGGTATATAGATCAGATGAAAGCCAAATCCTATGAATCGGATCCGTTACCAATATCATTTAAACATGATGAATATGTTGGAGACAAATTAGATTATGTAGCTCATATTCCGAAAGTAGAGACACGATGGGACATTAATGATTTTATTAGTTTCATTAAAAACCCTAAATCAACGGTTCCTTTGCAAAACGGGCAAATAATTCACTTTTATCCAACAAACAAAATCAGAATTACAGTTGACAAAAACAAGATCATAGATAATAAAGTAGTCAATCCTAAATACAATGATTCCATAGTTCCTTTTATGGATATCAACATCAAAGGAAGAGCTATTTATAAAAATCGTTTAATGATGCTGGACATCCTTGCTAACAACAATTGGAAAAGACCAATTTATTTTAGTGGAGGAGCTTTTGACGATGAAGACTATTTGTGGTTAAAGGATTACTTACAGCTGGACGGAATGGTTTATAAATTAGTTCCTATTCGAAATACACGTTCAAAAGACGGAGGACCAATGGATATGGGACAAATTGATGCTGATAAAATGTACGATATTGTTATGAAATGGGATTGGGGAAATAGCAATAGCGATAAAATTTATCATGATCCTGAAACCAGAAGAAACAGTATTACCTATCGTACCAATCTTTCGCGTTTAATGTATCAGCTTATCCTTGAAGGTAAGACCGACAAAGCCAAAAATATTATTAATTTGGCTGTAACAAAAATGCCTTTGGAGAAATTTGGGTATTATTCATTAGTAGAACCTTTTGCTGATGGTTATTATAAGGTTGACGAAAAAGCCAAAGCACAGGATTTACTTAATAAACTGGTTCAGAAATACAAAGAGAATCTTAATTATTATGCGACTTTAAGTCCTGGTGATCAATCTGATCTGGCTATTGATATTATAACAGACATTGAACGTTACAGAAGTTTACTTCAGGTTATGAAAGAAAACAAGGATTTGGCGTTTTATAATAACCATAAAACGACTTTCAACACATATGTAAATGTTTTTGAACGTTTTGGCAGGGAAAAAGAATAAATAACATAAAATATAATAATTAAAAAATGTAGCGCTATTGATTAATAGCGCTACATTTTTTATATTTACTTATCACTAAATATTTCCAAATGAGTTTTTATTGGGTTAAAACAAATGCATTCATCAAAAAGATATTTTCTAAATATTGCTGGGACATGCCTAACAATGAAAAGAAAATATACCTCACTTTTGATGATGGCCCAACTCCACAGGTAACAGATTGGGTTTTGACTGAATTAAGAAAATACAATGCAAAAGCTACTTTTTTTTGTATTGGAAAAAATATAGATTCGAATCCTGAATTGTTCCAAAAGATAAAAAATGAGAACCATTCAATAGGAAATCATACCATGAACCACATAAATGGATGGAAAAGTGAAACTAATGAATATATTAGAAATGTAAAAAAATGTGCTGAAATCCTATCTCAAAAGTACATTTCAAAGTCTTTGTTATTTCGTCCTCCTTATGGAAAAATAAAAAAAGAACAATCTAAAATTCTTCGAAAGTTAGGGTATAAAATAATAATGTGGGATGTTTTAAGTGCGGATTTTGATCAAACGATAAGTCCTGAAAAATGCTTAAAAAATGTAACAAAAAATGTGAAATCAGGAAGTGTAATTGTTTTTCATGATAGTATAAAAGCATCACAAAATTTAAAATTTGCATTACCCAGAACTTTGAGTTTTTTAAAAGAAAACGGTTTTGTGTTTGATGTCCTTAGCTAAGCATATAACAAAGAAAATATTCTCTGTTATGAACCAAACTGCTCCTGGACGATTCCGATAATGGTATTAGCATCCAGTTCTCCAGATTGTCTCCAGATCATTTGTCCATCTTTATATATCATTAAAGTAGGAAGTCCTTTAATTCGTAAAGCATCGGCTAATTCCTGATTTTTATCTACATCAATTTTTATCACTTTGGCTTTATCACCAAGTGCTGCGGCAACATCCTTAATAACAGGGTGCATCGAAACTGACGATTCGTTCCAGTCTGTATAAAAGTCTATTAGTACCGGAACCTGAGCATTTATTAGTTCTCCAAATTTTGACATAAAATCAATAATTAAATTTTTAAATCTATTAAAAGAGATGATACTTTATACAAATGTAGCATTTTTACCGAATTAAGCCACGTTGTTGCCTTTTTTTAGTTCTATGACTGTAATTTCTGGCATAATTCCAACCCTGCCAGGGTAAGCATGAAATCCAAAACCACGATTAACATATATGTAACGACCCACATTTTCATAAAGCCCTGCCCATTGTTTGTATATATATTGCGCCAGACTCCACTTGAAATACCCCGGAATTTCTATGCCAAACTGCATACCGTGAGTATGACCTGATAATGTTAAGTGAAAGTTTTTTGGATGCTCTTTTATTTCGTATTCCCAATGACTTGGGTCATGACTCATTAAAACCTTAAAATCGTCCTGATCAACTTCTAAGGAGGCTTTGTTTAAATCCCCTGCCATTTTAAAGTTTTTTCCCCAATTCTCAACTCCAATTAAAGCTATTTTATCATTCCCCTTCTGAATATAAGTATGTTCGTTTAGGAGAAGCTTAAACCCTATTTGGTCGTAAAGGGTTTTTATTGCCTCAAAATTTTCATTTTTTTGCTTTTCAGATGGCCATGTAACATATTCTCCATAATCATGATTTCCTAAAACTGAAAACTTCCCATACTGATATTCTTTTATTCTGTTAAAAGTATCTAACCATGGGTGCATTTCTGAAGCGTGAGTATTCACTATATCCCCGGTAAATAAAATCATATCCGCTTCCTGCTCATTAATCAAATCTATAGCATAATTAATTTTTTCAGCATTATCAAAGCTGCCACTATGAGCATCTGAAATATGAGTAATCCTGAAACCATCAAAAGCATCCGGTAAATCAGGAAAAAAAATCGCTTGTTTAAAAACCTTATAATTGTATTTCCCTTCAAAAATCCCATAAATTAATGACAGAAAAGGAACGGCAGCCAAACCCAATGCAAGCTGACTCACAAACTTTCGTCTAGCAGGCATCATTTCTGATCTAGGAGCATTATACATGAAATAATTTAAAATACTGGCTCCTAACCTAAAAATATCTTCGCCTAGTAAAACAATTGTAATTACAATTTTGGGAACATAAACCAAAAGCATTAATCCCATCGTAAACATGGTGTATTTTGTTTGCCCGACAGAACGATCAAATTGCGTAAAAGAATAGATGATAAAAATTAAAAGAAATAAGCTTATAATCTGATAACTAATCAGAAACCATCTTAATTTAATCAGGTTACGGATAGCTTGGTAAGAATAAAACTCAATACATAAAAAAAGAGCGCAAAGAATTATAAAACGAAGGGCCATTAGTTATAGTTTTTAAGCAAAGTAACAAAGAATGGAAATTTTATGGCTTTTTATTATCAAAAATTTAACTTGAAGTCAATGCTTTTTTAATGAAAATAATCTCCTGTCTTAAATTTATTTCAACCCAAGACATAATTTCAACAACACATTAGTTTTTAAACCCCAATTGTTTATTTTTACAGACTAATATTTTTTTTATGTCAACTCAAAAACGTCTTTTTCTTCTCGATGCTTATGCCTTAATTTTTCGTGGTTATTATGCTTTCATAAAAAATCCCCGAATTAACTCTAAAGGAATGGATACATCAGCGATTATGGGTTTTATGAACTCACTTTTAGATGTTATAAAACGCGAGAAACCGGATCATTTGGCCGTTGCTTTTGATAAAGGCGGCAGTCATGTGAGAAGCGAAATGTTTGTCGAATATAAAGCTAATCGTGATGCAACGCCTGAAGCCATTAAAATAGCTATTCCGTACATTCAGGATTTATTAAAAGCAATGCACATTCCAATTATCGAAATAGAAGGCTGTGAAGCTGATGACTTAATTGGAACAATTGCTAAACAAGCCGAAAAAGAAAACTACAAAGTCTATATGGTAACACCGGATAAGGATTTTGCACAATTAGTTTCTGAAAATATATTTATGTACAAGCCAGCCCGAATGGGAAATGGTATCGAAATTTGGGGTATTCCTGAAGTTTTGGCAAAATTTGAAATTGAAAGGCCTGAGCAGGTAATTGACTTTCTTGGAATGATGGGAGATGCTGTCGATAATATTCCGGGATTGCCTGGTGTAGGGGAGGTTACTGCCAAGAAATTCCTGAAAGAATTTGGTTCAATGGAAAACCTTTTAGATAACACACACTTGCTGAAAGGAAAAATGAAGGAAAACATTGAAGCCAATAAAGAAAAAGGAATTTTATCAAAAAAACTGGCAACTATAATATGTGATTGTGATGTTATTTTTAATGAAGCCGATTATGAACTTTCGCGTCCGGATATCGAAAAAACCGATGCTATTTTTCAGGAATTGGAATTTAGAAGAATGGCAGAACAATTTGATAATTTGTTTAAAATTGGCGGCGGTAATGAATTGGCAAATAAAGCTGATGAAGCGAAATTATACAAAAAGCCTCAACCTAAAAATGAAGATCAATTTGATCTTTTTGGAGGTGGCGGAACCTTAGACGAAAGTCCTAATGCCAGAACATCATTTTATGATACTTTAGATACTACATCTCATTCTTATCAGGCTGTTCAGGGCGATTTGGGGGTAAAATTACTATTACAAAATTTATTAAACCAGACTTCTGTTTGTTTTGATACTGAAACTACTGGTTTAGATGCTTTGAATGCTGAGTTAGTCGGAATTTCTTTTTCTTATGAAAAAGGGAAAGCATTTTATGTTCCGTTTCCGGAAAGCCAGGAAGAAGCTCAGGTTTTAATCAATAAATTTATTCCGTTTTTTGAAAATGAAAATATCGAAAAGATTGGGCAGAATTTAAAATATGATTTAAAAATTCTTTCCAATTATGGCGTCACCGTAAAGGGAAAACTTTTTGATACCATGATTGCGCATTACCTGATTAATCCGGATATGCGTCATAATATGGATATTTTAGCTGAAACGTATTTAAAATATTCTCCTAAATCAATTGAAACTTTAATTGGCAAAAAAGGAAAAAATCAAATTTCAATGCGTAATGTGGCATTAGAAGAAATTAAAGAATATGCCGCCGAAGATGCTGATGTCACATTGCAACTCAAGGAAATATTTACCAATGAATTAGACAAAACTGAAACTAAAAAGTTATTTGATGAGATCGAAATTCCGTTGGTGAGTGTTTTGGCTGATATGGAACGTGAGGGTATTCGCCTGGATGTTGAATTCCTGAGTGCCATGTCTAAGGAAATGGATATTGAGATCAAATCTTTGGAACAAAAAATCTACGAAAGTGCCGGCGAGAAATTCAACCTGGCTTCTCCGAAGCAATTAGGCGATATTTTATTTGACAAACTAAAAATTGGAGGAGCAAAACAAAAGAAAACAAAAACCGGTCAATATGCGACTGGTGAAGAAGTTTTGACTTATTTAGCGAATGACAACCCGATCGTAAAAGAAATTCTGGATTGGCGCCAAATGGTAAAATTGCAAAGTACTTATATTCTGGCTTTACCGGAACAAGTAGACAAAAAAACATTGCGCGTTCATACTGATTATATGCAAACTGTTGCAGCTACAGGTCGTTTGAGTTCTAATAATCCGAACTTGCAAAACATTCCAATCCGTACCGAAAGAGGTCGTCAGATTCGTAAAGCCTTTGTTGCCCGTGATGAAAATCATACCTTAATTTCTGCTGATTACTCGCAGATAGAATTAAGAATTATTGCTGCTTTAAGTGGCGAAGAAAACATGATTAAAGCTTTTCAGGACGGAGAAGATATTCACAAAGCAACAGCAGCTAAAGTTTTTAATGTGCCATTGGATGAAGTTTCCCGTGAACAAAGAGGTAATGCCAAAACAGTCAACTTTGGAATCATCTATGGTGTGTCTGCTTTTGGGTTGAGCAATCAAACGTCATTGTCCAGAAGTGAAAGTGCTGCTTTGATAGAAGCATATTACAAATCCTATCCAAAACTAAAATCCTATATTCAGGACCAGATAGAGCTTGCAAGGGAAAAAGGATATGTTCAAACCATTTTAGGACGTCGTCGTTATTTAAAGGATATCAATTCGGCAAACGCAGTAGTTAGAAGTGCGGCCGAAAGAAATGCTGTCAATGCCCCTATTCAGGGAAGTGCGGCCGATGTGATTAAGATTGCCATGATTAACATTCATAGAAAATTAAAAAATGAAAACTGGAAATCAAAAATGTTGCTTCAGGTACATGATGAACTTGTGTTTGATGTGCATAATGACGAATTAGAAAAAATTCAGCCCATGATCAAATACGAAATGGAGAATGCTTTTATAATGACTGTACCATTAGATGTTGAAATTGGTTTGGGTGAAAATTGGTTGGAGGCACATTAGAAATTCAGAACATGAAAAAAATCATTTTATTCGTTTTTTTATTCGATAACAGCAATTAAGGCAAATTTTCAAAACAATTGCAACTATAATTCATTCAAGTAAAATTGTGGTTAAGAACTTTTTTTCCGGACATATAAAGAACATATTCAGAAGTGGTTAGATCAGTTTAGTTCCGAATTAATACGTCAATTTACAAGAAAACTATTTGACCTGCTAATAAACAGAATGATGAGAACTAAAGGTTTTATATCAAGAGATTATAATAAGCAAATAAATGAACACCTCAAAATAGTTTTAATTAAAACCAATTTATTTCATGATTTCAATTGCCAAATCTATATTTTTGATAATTATTTTTTTTAATTTTCATACCATAATTGCCCAAAATAAAACTGAATCAATACCTGATACTACTTTTGTTAATTTAAAAGAATATAGTCAGGATTTTATCTATGATATGAAATATGCTACGGAAGATAATTTTTTGAAAGCGAAAGTTTATGATTGCGCTGAATGTCTGTTGCGTTTAAAGACTGTTCAGTCACTTGTTGAAGCCAATAAGGATTTTATGAAAAAAGGCTTTAAAATAAAGCTTTTTGATTGCTACAGACCTCTATCTATTCAAAATAAGATGTGGGAAATTGTTTCTGATCCCAAATATGTTGCCGATCCAAAAAAAGGCTCCATCCACAATAGAGGAGGAGCCGTTGATATTTCACTTGTTGATGCTAATGGCAAAGAACTGGATATGGGAACTCCTTTTGATTTTTTTGGACCTCAGGCGAGTCATAATTTCACCAAACTTTCAAAAGAAGTGCAAGCGAATCGTAAATTTTTAAAAAAAATCATGATCAAAAATGGCTTCAATTCATTTGATTCTGAATGGTGGCATTATAATTTAAAAACTGGTTTAAAAGATAAAGTTTCGAATCAAAAATGGGATTGTAACTAATTTTCGATGCATCTTATGTTTTCAATAAAATACGTATCAGGATGATATACTTTGCCATTCATTTCTGAAGTGAGTTCGCTTTTTATGATATAGTCCTCATTATCAGTAAGATATTTGATACGCATAAGGGTTATAGGAGATTTTTTTAACTCTTCATAATTATCTTTCATAAACATAAAAATTCCAGAGTTTACACGATTATCAAAACCTTTGTCATCACGAATAAGTGTCCCGCAATTTTCCTGGTTAGCCTGGATTAACGTTACAATTTTACCATTTTGTAATTGTAAAAATATTTTTGAATTTTTATCAAAACAATTCGCTTTTATAAAACCTTTACTTTTTTGTATTAATTGTAAGTTTAAAGAAGGCTGGCCATCAGTTTCTGCCAACGAAAAGAAAACATAATTGGAAGTACCGCCAAAGTTTTTTTCGCTTACTAAATATTCATTTGTTACCTTATAAGAACCGATAGAATCATTTACATTCGTACTGTATTCGCAAGGTTTTTGAGCAAATGCCACAAATGTTAATAGAAAAAATGTTAGAGTAATTAGTTGTTTCATTTTAAATTATTTTTCTGCAAATTAAAACTATTTTATTGTCATTTTTATCAGTGGTAAAAAAACAATATGTATTTCCCCCGTTTTTTATTTTCCATTTCTTCCGAATTTTTTCTACCGTATCAGAAAAATTACGTGTTGTAATATTGGCTTGCTTGTTTTCGAGTTCATTTTTCATATCATTTTTACTGTATGAAATGATTTTCTCTATTTTAAAAGCCCTTCCCGGAAAAGATATTAAATTTTCAGAAGTATATAAATGGGAATGTTTATGTAGTTTGTTTATTTTGAAAAAGGTACTTACCTGATCAAATCCGCCTGATTTCATGATAGCTGAATTAGGCTCATATACATATTTTTGTGGTAGATGATAAGTTGGCAATTCAATGCCATCATCCAAAACAAATTCAAATGTTTCTGTTTTTTCTTTTAAAATATTAGCGGTCTTGATTGTTATTCTTCCTGGGAAATTTTTCTCGATTTCAAAAAGCAATTCTTTCACTTCGTTTTCTAACGCAATGATATGAATGTTTTTTACAAACTTTAATTCAGATAAACCGGCAGAAATATCCAATAATGGAGCAGTTTTTATTAAAATTGAATTGGTTTTTTCAAAATAAAAATCTAAAGATTCAGGAACATTCGGCAAGCAGTCTTTCAACATAAAAACTTTACCTTTTGCATCATTTCTTCGGGAGGGGTCAACATAAATCCAATCCCATTTTTTATCTGTTGATCGTAGGATATTTGCGGAATCATCGGCATAAAAAATACAATTTTTAACGTGTAATTGTTCAAAATTGTGCTTTACGATATTGGACAACTCTAAATTAATTTCGCAATGTGCTACTGTTTTAAATTTTTTGGAAAAGTAATAATCATCAATCCCAAAACCACCTGTTAAATCTATTATACTTTCTCCTGAAATTAAATTCGACTTATAAAGAGCAGTTTTTTCAGAAGAAGTCTGCTCGATAGATATTTTAACCGGATAAATAATATTTTCAGTCAAAAACCAGGTTGGCAATTTTTCTTTCGCTTTAGTTTTCGCTTCAATTTGATTTAGAAGCGAAATCCAGTCTATAGCCGGAAAAGGATTTTTTTGGAGTGCAAGTTTAGCAATCGATACTCCAATGTTTTTATTAATAAATTCCTGGATTTCTTTGTTTAATATCGAAGTTTCCAAAGTTAAATTCTTTCTGTTAGTACGGAGACAATTTTATTGTCAGGGAAAAATTCTTTTAAAATTACTTTGATCATTGTATAAAACGGAATAGCAATTATCATTCCGCCAATTCCAAAAGTTATTCCACTGATTAGTGTTATCAAAAATATTTCCAACGGATGCGAATTTACACTTTTTGATGAAATAATAGGTTGGCTGATGTTGTTATCTATAGCCTGAACTAATAAAAATCCAATAATAACATAAATGGTTTTTGGTAAAATCTCAGATTGAAAATCACTGCCAATCATACTAATCATGGTAAGGATCCCAGCTAAAACAGTTCCTATTATTGGACCTATGTAAGGAATGATGTTTAAAATGGCGCACAAAAAGGCAATTACAAAGGCATTTTTATTTCCAAAAATTATTAAGACTATAAAATACAGTATAAAAACAACTGTTAACTGAAGCATTAATCCAATGAAATAGCGGGTTAAAAAGTGATTTATTTTTGTAATAGAATTGATTATCTTATCTTCATTTGAATCAGGAAGAAGTTGTTTAGCTTTTTCTTTAAAAATATCCTGATCTTTAATGAAGAAAAAAGTGATAAAAAACACGGATACCAATCCCATTCCAAACCCTGCAAGCAGACCTAAAATAGAGTTTATAAAACTTGTAAAATAACTAAAATCAATTTTTGACGTGAGATCAGATTTTTTTAATAATGCACCAAAATCCATATGCTGCAGGTTAAAATAATTTTCGAAATCACGTTCAATATAAACAAATTGCTGTTGTAAATTATTAGTATCCAATAATGATAGATTATTAGCCTGAGAGATGATCAACGGAACAAATAGTAATATAAAGCCAATTAAAAACATTATAAAAAACAATAATGCAGTAACGGCGGCCAACGAGTTACCAAACTTTAATCTGTTTTTTAAAAATTGAATAAGGGGATTGGCAATCAGACATAATATTAATGATATGCATAAATAAATAATAACCGTTTGTATTTCGTATAAAAAATATAAGACAGAGCAAATAATTAAAATTGTTGTTAAAGCTCTTAAAATTCCGTTTGAAATAATTTTTGATGTTATCATGAATAATTTTTAGACTATAAATATAGAAAAAATGCCAATACTGATTTAGTATATGCACAATAAAAAAAGCGAGATTTTTATATCTCGCTTTTAATAATTATTAACAGTTTTAGTTTTTTTATTTTTTAAATTCCAAAAGCGGCTCTTGGTCCGCCTGAAGCAAATATGGCAGCCATTCTGCTTTTTTGACCTAATGAGAACATGTACATACCGCTATCATCAGTATAATCCATGTAGTTCATCGTCATTTCTACTGGTGTTCCAGAACATGTACTGTAATGAGGATAGGCCGGAACTCCATAATTTGCGGCGTTATGTGTTGGAGTATCTGCAACCAAATCGCTTCCGCAAGTTGTATCTCCCCAAATGTGGCGTAAATTCATCCAGTGTCCAACTTCGTGAGTTCCTGTTCTTCCTAAATTGAAAGGAGCATTTGCAGTACCAGACAATCCGAAATATCTGGGATCAATTACAACTCCGTCTGTAGCCGAAGCTCCTCCGGGAAATTGTGCATAACCTAAGATTCCTCCACCAATAGCGCAAGACCACATGTTAAGTTTTGTTGTTGGAGAAGTTGGTGCAATACCACCCTGAGCTGTTTTTTTCATGGCGTCATTTGTTCCCCATGATGTTTTTGTTGTAGATTTTCTATTGATTTTTTCTAAAACAAAGCTAATTTCAACGTTTGCTTTTACACCTGAAAATAATGCAGGAACATTATTATAGTCAGAGTTTGCGGCATTAAAATCTTTATTAAGCACATCTATTTGTGATTGTATCTGTGCATCTGAAATATTTTGCGCAGCAGTTCTGTATAGAACATTTACAATAACAGGAATTTGTATTTTACCATTTACCAATTTACCGGTTAATTGTCGGTTTTGAGTGAAAGTTTCTATATCATTCATTCGAATAGCGAGACTAGGATCGGCTTTCATGTTTGCTTCTAAAACTTCTTGAGATGCACAACCACGATGAGTAATTGCACTGGTTACTAAATCTGCAGATTCATTCTGGTCATTTTGACAAGAAAAAAAGAGTGTTGCTGCAACTAAGCATAAGATAATCTTTTTCATAATAATTTGGGGTTTTGTTACAATAATTTGGTTTTGTTAATAATTAACGCAATTTTATAACAAATTTATTAATTTACAAAATTTTTATAAAAAATTGTTTTACAGAATATTACTAACCCCTGTATAGCCTAGTTCTTACAAAAAAATAATTAATTTATTTTGATGTAAATTCATACAAAAATATACTTGTAGCCTGAGAGACGTTCATGCTACTGTTTTTTCCAAACATTGTAATGTGAACTATTTGATTGGAAATCTTCAAGAGGGATTCAGAAACACCATTAATTTCATTGCCAATTATTAATGCAATTTTTTTATTTTCAGGAAGTATAACTTCTTGTAATGGCTTACTTGAATTTGTGATTTCCAAAGAAATGATTTCAAAATTATTTTGGACTAATAAATCAATCAAATCGTTTGTTTCTTCAATAATAATGTAGGGAACATGAAGATGTGTACTTCGTGAAGTTTTATTTATTTTGCGGGAATTTAAAGGAATATCTTTTCCTAAAAAGATGATTTTTTCAACACCAAATGCCTCAGATATCCTAAAGAGAGATCCTATATTTTGTTGAAAATATATGTGGTCACAAACAAGTGTTATTGGAAATGTTTTTCTCTCAAATTGGTTTTCTTCGTGAGTAAGCTGCACTTTATAAAATTAATTGGTGAAAATATAATTAATGATGTTGGCTCCCATTTTTAATGCTTTTTCCCTTACCGGGAGAGGATCATTGTTAACTTCAGCATCTTCCCAGCCATCACCTAAATCACATTCAAAAGTGTAAAGTAAAACCAACTTGTTTTCAATAAAAATGCCTAATGCCTCTGGTCTTTTTCCATCATGTTCATGAATTTTGGGTAAACCGTTAGGAAAAGGATATGGTTTTTGAAAAATGTTATGATTGGCAGGAATTTCAACTAAATTATTATTAGGAAATATTTTTTTTATTTCCTTTCGGATATATTGATCCATACCGTAATTGTCATCAATATGAAGAAAGCCTCCTGCATTTAAATAATTTCTAAGATTATTAACATCAGTATCACTAAAAACTACATTTCCGTGTCCGGTCATATGGACGAATGGGTAAGAAAGCAAATCAGGATTACCGGGTTCAACAGTAGACGGTTTTGCTTTTATTCTAGTATTAATATTGGTATTGCAAAACTTTATTAAATTTGGTAAGGAGGTTGGATTGGCATACCAATCGCCGCCTCCGCTGTACTTTAGTAAAGCAATTTCCTGAGAAAATGATGAAACGGAAACAAATAAAAACAAAAGAAAAAGCTTTTTCATAAAAATTTAAATTATCAGGAAATTTTACTTTAATAAACGTTTTTCTGTCTATTTTGATGAAGGAGAAATAACACATGTTAGGCACATACTGTTATCGAATATTGAATGTGATTGCTCCTTTGTTGAAATGACAAAAATAAATTAATTATTAATAGTTTGATTAAAAAAAACGACACTATGACAAGCTACAATTGCAGCAGTTTCAGTTCTTAAGCGAGTATTTCCCAAAGTAACCGGCTGAAAATTACTTTCTAAAGCCAGTGCAATTTCTTTTTCCGAAAAATCTCCTTCGGGACCAATTAGTATTGTGACATTTTCGTTTGGTTTCAAAATTTCTTTCAGGGATTTTTTATTGGTTTCTTCGCAATGTGCGATCAATTGTAAACCTTCATTTTTTTGTTTAATGAATTCTTTAAAAGAAACAGCTTCATTTAATTTTGGAAGATAGGTTTCATTTGATTGTTTCATTGCCGATAAAATAATTTTTTCAAAACGTTCTAAATTGATCACTTTACGTTCTGAACGATCACAGAAAACGGGTGTAATTTCCTGAATACCAATTTCGGTAGCCTTTTCTAAAAACCACTCAAAACGATCATTCATTTTAGTAGGGGCAACTGCTACATGCAAACGAAATTTTGGTTCAGCAGTTTTTTTTATTGAAAGAACCTGAACAATACATTTGTTGTCAGAAGCCAAAGTAATTTCTGTTTCAAATAAAAAACCTAAACCATTTGTTACATGTAAAATATCTGAATCTTTCTTGCGTAAAACTTTTATGATATGGCGGCTTTCTTCTTTATCAAAAGAAAAGCTTTCAGTTGTTTCATCAATATCCGGATTGTAAAATAATTGCATAATTAAAATTGAATTCGCGCTTTTGAAACCACAGCTGAGGTTTCAAAGCGACTTGATAAATATTTTTGATACCCTACAATTCCTATCATTGCTGCATTGTCTGTGGTGTATTCAAATTTTGGAATAAAGGTTTTCCATCCGTATTTGTTTTCAGTTTCTTTTAACCGGCTTCTGATTCCTGAATTAGCAGAGACTCCGCCACCAATGGCAATTTGTTTAATACCAGTCTCTCTTACCGCCAGTTTTAATTTATCCATCAAAATTTCGATGATGGTATATTGAATAGAAGCACAAATGTCATTTAGGTTTTCTTCGATGAAATTTGGATTTTCTTGCTTTTTCTTCTGAATAAAATATAAAATAGCTGTTTTTAGTCCCGAGAAACTAAAATCTAATCCGGGTACTTTGGGTTTTGTAAAAGCAAAAGCTTTCGGATTTCCTAATTGAGCATATTTATCGATTAAAGGGCCACCAGGGTAAGGAAGTCCTAATATCTTGGCACTTTTATCAAAAGCTTCCCCAACGGCATCATCAGTGGTTTCACCAATAATTTCCATATTAAAAAAGCCATTTACCTTTACAATTTGAGTATGGCCGCCACTAATGGTCAAGGCTAAAAAGGGAAATTCCGGTTTGTCAAAGCCCTCTTCATCTATAAAATGGGCCAGGATATGGGCATGCATGTGGTTTACAGCAATCAGCGGAATATTTAAAGCCAATGACAGTGATTTACTAAAAGAACTTCCTACTAACAAAGAGCCCATTAATCCAGGTCCCTGTGTAAACGCAATAGCTGTTAATTGCTCTTTTTGTACATTTGCCTTGCGTAATGCCGCATCAATGACCGGAACAATGTTTTGCTGATGTGCCCTGGAAGCCAATTCCGGAACTACACCCCCATATTGATTATGTATTAACTGATTGGCAACAACATTTGAGAGTACTTTATCGTTATGTAAAACCGCGGCAGCAGTATCATCGCAGGAACTTTCGATGGCAAGAATAAAAACCTCTGAATTTTGCATATAAAGGCACGAATTTTGAATTATCTTTGACAAATCAAAATTATTTAAATTTATTTGATTGTGTCAAGTGCCAAAATTAAAGAATTTTTATCAAAAGAGTCGCCCTTTGTCTGTCCAAAATAAATTTAATAAGAAATACTAAAAATAGAATAAGTATCAAAAGAGTAAAAAAAATAGTATCTCGTACCCTGATTGGGCTAATTTTACTTTTGTTAGCACTTGCTATCATTTTGTCCTTACCTATAGTACAAACTAAAATTGCAAAATATATTACTGAAACATTAAATACTGACTTTAAAACAGATATTAGTGTTGAGCGCGTTGCTATAAATATTTTTGGAGGCGTTAAGCTTAAAAAAGTATTAATTTTAGATCACCATAAAAAAACTTTAATATATTCAGATATTGTTACAACAGATATTTTAAGTGTAACCAGACTCCTTGATGGAGATTTAATTTTTGGAGATATTCGTCTCACCGGGTTGATATTTAATCTGAAAACCTATAAAAACGAGGATGAAAACAACATCAATAAATTTATTAGCTTGTTTGAATCAGGACAACCTTCCAAATCTAAAAAGCATTTTTTACTAACGGCAAAAAACGCCTATATTTCTAAAGGCACTTTTTCTGTAATTGAAGAAAATAAAGCAAATCCAAAGCTTCTGGACTTAAAAAATTTTAACGCTTATATCAGTGATTTTAAAATATACGGATCTAATATAAATACCAATATTCACAGGTTTTCATTTTTAGATCACAGAGGGTTATATGTGTCTAATCTGGCCTCTAAATTTAGTTATACCAAAAAACAAATCAAACTTGAAAATTTAGCCGTTACAACAAAAAGATCAAACATTTACGGAAAAGCTATTTTAAATTATAATGTTAAGGATTTTTTAGGTTTTACAGATAAAGTAAGATTTGATGTAGCATTAGATTCTGCTTCCCTGGCTTCAAATGATATTCGCTATTTCTATTCAGGTTTAGGAAAAAACCTCCATTTTAAAGTAAAAACCAAAATCGATGGTACCCTGAATAATCTTTATTTAAGAAAGCTTAGATTAAGTGATACCAATGGAACCAGAATAATAGGAACAATAAATTTCAGAAACCTGTTAGGTAAAGAAGATCAAAAGTTTTCTATGGATGGAAAATTTGAAAGACTGACTTCCAGTTATGATAATCTGGTTGCTTTATTGCCGGAAGTTTTTGGAAAAAAATTGCCTGAAGAATTAAAAAGAATTGGAAGATTTACTATAGTTGGAAAAACGAAAGTTTCAACCACTGCTTTAGAAACTGACTTCAAAATGACAACAGATTTAGGAAATGGTGAAGTCAATTTAAATATGAACAATATTGATTTTATTGATAAAGCATCCTATTCCGGAAATGTTGTTTTAGATAACTTTAATATTGGAGCTTTACTGGACAGGAAAGATATTGGAAAAACAACTCTGGATTTAGATATTGACGGTGTTGGTTTTTCAAAAAAGTATCTGAATACAGTTATAAAAGGGGATATTTCTAAATTTGATTATAATAACTACACTTATAATAGTATTATAGTAAACGGTAATTTTAAACTACCTTATTATAAAGGGCAACTTTCTGTAAATGACCCTAATTTAAGCTTGACTTTTGACGGACTGGTTGATTTGAGCAACCGTGAAAATAAATATGATTTTCATTTGAATGTTGAAAATGCAGATTTAAAAAAACTTAAAATAGTTAATGATTCAATTTCTTTTTTTAAAGGAGATGCTGTTGTATCCGTAACGGGAAATTCTATAGAAAATCTTCAGGGAAATATTTATATAAAAGATGCAGTATATCAAAATAAAAAAGAAACTTACATCTTTGATGAGCTAAATGTAAATTCCAGTTTTGATGAAGACAGACTGCGCACAATAACCGTTAACTCTACTGATGTTGTAAATGGTAAGATAGTGGGTAAATTCCAGTTTGCCCAGTTAGACAAACTGGTTAGGAATTCTGTAGGAAGTCTTTACACTAATTATAAACCTCATAAAGTTAAAAAAGGACAATTTCTACGATTCAATTTTCGTGTTTACAACAAAGTTGTTGATATGTTATATCCAGATATAAAAATTGATTCGAGCACTGTTGTGCGCGGAAAAATCGATTCGGATCAAAATGAATTTAAATTCAGGTTTAATTCACGAAAAATAACGGCTTCCAAAAATACCTTTGATAATGTAAGGGTTAATATTGACAATAAAAACCCATTATATAATGCCTTTGTAGAATTAGACAGTATTAAGACTCCTTATTATAAAGTCCGTGATTTTAGTTTGATCAACGTTACATCAAAAGATACCCTATTTGTCAGATCAGAGTTTAAAGGAGGAGATCAGGGAGAAGATTATTTTAATTTGAATCTATATCATACAATAGATAAAAACAAAAATAATATCGTTGGAATTCATAAATCTGAAATGAAATTTAAAGACTATTTATGGTTTTTAAATGAAAACGAAGAGAAAGATAATCAAATTGTTTTTGATAAAGATTTTAAGAATTTTACAGTTGATAACATCATATTATCTCATGAAAATCAGAAAATTGATTTGAATGGTGTCATAAAAGGATCCGACTATAAAGATATTGTACTGAATTTTGAAGATGTGGATATTAATAAAATTACTCCTCTCAATAAAAAGTTTGTCGTCAACGGAAACTTAAACGGTAATATAAATTACAAACAGAACAAGGATGTTTTTCAGCCTACGGCTACTATTGAAATTGATCATCTCAATTTGAATAAGATAGAATTAGGAACATTAAAATTTGATATTTCCGGAGATGAAAGCTTTAAAAAGTTTACAGTCAATTCATCTATTGAAAAAGGGTTTTCTGAATCATTTAAGGCGGAAGGAAGTTTTGTAATTCAAAACAAAGAAACTTTCTTAGATCTTAATTTAAAACTTGATGGTTTCAATTTAGCTACTTTGGGAACTATTGGCGGCAACGTTTTATCTAATATAAGAGGAAATGTGTCCGGAAATGCTGCTGTAGTTGGGAATCTTAAAAAACCGGAAATTAATGGAAGGTTATATGTAGAGAAAACAGGAATGACTGTTACCTATCTCAATACAGATTACGAATTAAGTGATCGTACGGTTATAGATTTAAGTAATGAAAAGTTTTTATTCAGAAACAATCAATTAACAGATACAAAATTTGGAACCAAAGGTTTGTTAAATGGCAGTATTGAACACAATAATTTTGCCGATTGGAAACTGGATTTAAAAATAACCTCAAAGCGTTTACTGGCACTTGATACAAAAGACAGCGATGATGCCGCTTATTACGGAACGGCTTTTATAAATGGTACGGCAAGTATAAAAGGCCCTACTGAAGGTTTGTTTATTAAAGTAGACGCAAAATCTGAAAAAGGTACTGAAATAAAAATACCTATTAATAATGTAGAAAGTGTAGGCGAGAAAAGTTTTATCCATTTTGTAACACCAAAAGAAAAATACAATTTAGCCAATGGTATTGTCGAAAGGACAAAAAACTATAATGGTCTTGAACTTGAATTTGATTTTGATATTACACCGGATGCTGAGGTTGAAGTAATTTTGGACAGAAGCTCCGGTCATGGTATGAAAGGAAAAGGGCACGGATCGCTATTATTTAAGATCAATACTCTGGGTAAGTTTAATATGTGGGGGGATTTTCAGGCTTATGAGGGAACTTACAACTTTAAATATGGCGGATTAATCGATAAAAAATTTGCTGTTAGAAAAGGAGGTTCAATCGTGTGGGAAGGCAATCCTATGCGGGCTCAGCTAAATTTAGAAGCTGTATATAGAACAGTAGCAAATCCTGCTGTTTTATTAGAAAATTCATCTTTTAATAAAAAGGTTCCAGTAGAAGTAGTTATTGGTTTAAGGGGGGATTTAGCTAGTCCGGAGCCTAATTTTGATATAGAGTTTCCGTCTGTCAGCAGCGTTTTAAAATCTGAAATTCAATATAAATTAGATGACAAAGATATTCGTCAAAGACAAGCTTTGTATTTATTGTCAACAGGTTCATTTATGAGTGTAGATGGTTTTAACCAAAGCGATTTGTCTGGAACTCTTGTAGAAACGGCTTCCAGTTTATTAGGAGATATTATCAAATCGGATAGTGATAAATTTAATGTAGGATTAAATTATATATCTGCAGACAGAAGAATAGGACAGGAGGCTGATGGTCAGTTTGTAGCCACAGTTTCATCACAAATTAATGAACGTATTACAATTAATGGAAAAGTCGGGGTTCCGGTTGGCGGAATAAATGAATCAGCTATTGTTGGGGATATAGAAGTGCAATATCGTATAAATGAAGACGGGACTGCTAATTTGCGATTATTCAATAAGGAAAATGATATCAGTTATGTTGGCCAGGGAATTGGCTATACTCAGGGAGTTGGTATCACCTATGAAGTAGACTTTGATACTTTTAGCGAATTGGTTAATAAAATATTTAAAAATCACAAATTAGAACGCACTCTTAAAAATTCTTCGGATGATTTTCAGGATTCTATTTTAAATCCTGATTATATTAATTTTTCTAACAAAAAAGAGTCAGAAAAGAAAAAGAATTCAGATAAAAAAGAAGAAGAAAAAAAACAGCAGAATACTAATCAGGGATTAATACCTGATGATGACTATTAAAATAAATATAAAAGAAACCATTTTAAAAATGGTTTTTTTTATATTTATTGTTTTTCCATGAAAGCATTTCTCGTTTTGCATATTTTTCTAACACTTCATTTGTGTATTGTTAATATTGTGGATTTAATTAAAAAAAGCGCCTTTTATTATTTTAAATGAATTTTTTCCATAGTAAAAACTTATTAACGAAAACGTTTGCATTTAACATATTTAATTAATTTATTATAATCATAGCCTAAAAAGTGGTGAATGTTTGCTAATTTTACACTTTAATACTTAAATAATGTCAAAAACAATAAAAAAAGTAGGTGTTCTTACCTCGGGAGGAGATTCGCCAGGAATGAATGCTGCAATACGTTCGGTTGTTAGGACATGCGCTTATCATAATATAGAATGTATAGGGATTTACAGAGGTTACCAGGGAATGATTGAAGGCGACTTCAAAGAAATGGGACCCAGGAGTGTCAATAATATTGTAAACAAAGGCGGAACGATTTTAAAATCGGCACGTTCATCTGAGTTTAGAACTCCGGAAGGCAGAAAAAGAGCTCATGATAACCTTGTTAAACATGGAGTTGATGCTCTTGTAGTTATTGGAGGAGATGGAAGTTTTACAGGAGGATTAATTTTTAATTCAGAATATGACTTTCCGGTAATGGGAATTCCGGGTACAATTGATAATGATATTTTTGGAACTAGTCATACTTTAGGATATGATACTGCCTTAAATACTGTTGTTGATTGTATAGATAAAATCAGAGATACTGCAAGTTCACATAATCGGTTATTTTTTGTGGAAGTTATGGGAAGAGATGCAGGTCATATTGCCCTTAATGCGGGAATTGGTGCCGGTGCCGAAGAAATTCTTATTCCTGAAGAAGATTTAGGCCTAGAAAGACTTTTAGATTCACTTCAGAAAAGTAAAGCTTCAGGAAAATCATCAAGTATAGTTGTTATTGCTGAAGGTGATAAAATTGGTAAAAACGTTTTCGAATTAAAGGATTATGTTGAAACTAATTTGCCTGAGTATGACGTAAGAGTTTCGGTTTTAGGCCACATGCAAAGAGGAGGTTCTCCTTCTTGTTTTGATCGTGTCCTTGCCAGCCGTTTAGGAGTAAAAGCTGTAGAGTCATTAATTGAAGGTAAATCAAATTATATGGTTGGTTTACAACAGGATAAAGTAGCTTTAACCCCATTAGAGCAAGCAATCAAAGGGAAGTCAGAGATTGACAGGGAATTATTAAGAGTATCTGATATAATGTCAACATAATAAGGAAACGAAGTTTATAGTGAGTGAAATAGACTTTAAATTAGTTAAATAAAAATAAAAGCAAAAACAAGTAAAATGTCAAAAGTAAAATTAGGAATAAACGGATTTGGACGTATTGGAAGAATCGTTTTTAGAGAATCTTTCAACAGAGATAATGTAGAAGTAGTAGCAATTAACGATTTATTAGATGTAGATCACTTAGCATACTTATTAAAATATGATTCAGTTCATGGTCGTTTCAACGGAACTGTAGAAGTAAAAGAAGGAAAACTTTATGTAAACGGAAGAAATATCCGTATTACTGCTGAAAGAAATCCAGCTGATTTAAAATGGAATGAGGTAGATGTAGATGTAGTTGCAGAATGTACAGGTATCTTCACAACTATTGAAACTGCGAATGAGCACATTAAAGGTGGTGCTAAGAAAGTAATTATTTCTGCTCCGTCTGCAGATGCACCAATGTTTGTAATGGGGGTAAACCATGAAACAGCAAAAGCTTCAGACACTGTAGTTTCTAATGCTTCATGTACTACAAACTGTTTAGCACCTTTAGCTAAAGTTATTCACGATAACTTTGGAATTGTTGAGGCTTTGATGACAACTGTTCATGCTACAACTTCAACTCAAATGACAGCTGACGGTCCTTCAAGAAAAGACTGGAGAGGCGGACGTGCTGCAAGCGTGAACATAATTCCATCTTCTACAGGTGCAGCAAAAGCTGTTGGAAAAGTTATTCCGGAATTGAATGGAAAATTAACTGGTATGTCTTTCCGTGTTCCTACTGTTGATGTTTCTGTAGTAGATTTAACTGTAAAAGTAGCCAAAGAAACTTCTTATGAAGAGATTATGGCTGCATTAAAATTAGCTTCTGAAACTACGATGAAAGGAATTATGGGATTCACTGAGGACGCTGTTGTATCTCAGGATTTTATTTCTGATAAAAGAACTTCAATCATTGATGCTACTGCAGGAATTGGTTTAAATTCTACTTTCTTCAAACTAGTATCCTGGTATGATAATGAGTATGGATACTCTAGTAAATTAATTGATTTATCTGTGCATATCGCAGGTTTAAAATAATATTTTATAATTTTAGAAAATCCCGTTATTTTGAAATAACGGGATTTTCTTATTTTGTTACACCTTTAATTAATGTAAAAATTACACTTTTAATTAAGGAAAAACTAATCCAAAAACTGAAATAAAATGAAATTAATAGTTGATAGTGGATCTACTAAAGCCGATTGGATTGCAATTGATGATAATGGAAAAGTATTGTTCACAACACAAACTTTGGGATTAAATCCTGAAATTCTCGATGGTACTGAGATTATTGAGAGATTAAATGATCGTTTTGATATTTTGCAAAATAGAAAAGAAGCTACTCATTTGTTTTTTTATGGTGCAGGTTGTGGTACTGAGAGAATGCAAACCGCGCTTTCGCAAATATTCCAGGAATATTTTGAGAACGCTATTGTTGAAGTTCATGAAGATACATATGCTGCTGTTTATGCGACTACTCCAAAAGGAGAACAGGCTATTGTAAGTATTTTAGGTACTGGATCTAACTGCAGTTATTTTGATGGAAAAGTATTGCATCAAAAGGTACAATCATTAGGTTATATTGCTATGGATGATTGTAGTGGAAATGTTTTCGGAAAAGAGTTGATCAGAAAATATTATTTTAATAAAATGCCTCAGGAATTGGCTGTTGAATTTGAAAAAGAATATAATCTGGATGCTGATTTCATCAAAAATAAATTATATAAAGAGCCAAATCCAAATGCGTATCTGGCAACTTTTGCGAAGTTTTTGATTCAGCATAAAGATTCTGATTTTTGCAGAAAAATCATTTTTAAAGGAATGAAATCTTTCGTTAAAAATTACATCAGGCAATATGACAATTGCAAAGAAGTTCCGGTACATTTCGTTGGTTCAATTGCTTTTTATCTGAAAGATGAATTACAGGAAACATTTGATAAATATGAGCTTCAGTTAGGGAATGTTTTAAGACGCCCGATTGACGGTTTGATAGCTTATCACGTTGCTAATAAATAAAATTAAGTATGGAGATTGCCATTATTGCGCATGATGTTAAAAAAGAAGATTTAATTAAGTTTTTAATTAAAAATTCAGCTATTCTAAAAAATGAAGACATAAGTCTTATAGGTACCGGCACAACCGGAGGAAAAGCGGAAGCTGCAGGTTTTAAAACCAGAAGAATGTTGTCAGGCCCTTTGGGTGGTGATGCACAAATAGCAAGCAGGGTAGCCGAAGGAAAAACAAAAATGGTTTTCTTTTTTAAGGATCCTTTGTCAAGCCATCCTCATGAAGCTGACATTAATATGTTAATCAGGGTTTGTGATGTACATAATGTACCGTTGGCAACAAACGAAGCAACGGCACAATTATTATTAAATGCTATTGCACTGCAATTATAGAAATCTCAACATTTACATTTTTTGGCAAGCATGCCACCTGAACCGTTTCACGAGCTGGAGCGGTTTTTTCATTAAAATAAGACCCGTATATTGTGTTTATAGCGCCAAAATTGTTCATGTCCATGATAAAAATAGTAGCTTTAACAACATTTTCAAAAGTCATATCTGCTGCTTCTAAAATTGCTGCAATATTTTGCATAACCTGTGATGTTTCATCATTGATATTATCGGTAACGAGTTCTCCTGAATTTGGATTTATAGCTATCTGACCTGAAGCATAAAGTGTGTTTCCGGATAAGACAGCCTGATTATATGGGCCAATAGGGGCAGGTGCTTTGTCAGTAAAAATTATTTTTTTCATAATATTGTTTTTGTATTAAAACTATCGATTAGAGACGCTTCTTTTTTCCCATTTTATGTCGCTAAGAATTCCTGATTTAATTCCAATAAAGAAATTCCAGTTAGAATACTCTCCAAAGGGTGACCAGTTAAAAGCCATTCTCCAGCTTAATAAATCCCTCTCAAAACGTAATTGTGTAAAAGTCACGCCCTTTTGTACAAAGTCATAACCTGTAGAAACTCCACCTTTCCATTTAGGGGTGATATCCATGTTGGCAGAAACCATGATGGAATTTCCGGTAATTTTACTTTCCCGGTTTACATTAGAATAAGTTAATGAATAAGCCATTGTCATGTCCCATGGTAATTTAGCATTAAAAAATTCAGATATAATATTTTCATTGTCGTCGTCATCATCAAACTGACTTTTTCGGGTGTCATTCAATTCAGTATTGGTACCAAATAAATCATCACTACGGCCTCCATTTCTTTCACTTTGCTCATTTTTGTTGTCCTTTTTATTCTTGTTTGAGAAAGAATAATTTAAAGTCATATTGGCACTCGTCATTCTAAATAAGCTTCCTCCATTATCGATGTTAAAAACATTAATTTGTTGACCCGAGTTATCAATGGCATAAGGGTTTAAGGTAGCGGCAAAATTAACGTTCATTTTGTTTTCGAACAATTGGGTTCCTCCACTTACACGAACAGGCTCAAATGCAAAAGTTGTTTCTCCGTCCGCATTAAAATTATAGCTGGTGCTAAAGTTTAAATTGTTAAGCAGCATCATTTTTTTAGGCTCGGTTTTAGTACTGTCTTTATCTGTCATTTTTGCTTCAAAAGTATTACTCAGATCAAAACCAATTATGTTAGAGTTTTGTTTCCCGGGAGCACCGTACATACTGCCTTCAAATCTTGTGTAATCTTTAATAGTAGCTCCGGAAGCATCTATGGCATAGGTATCATAATATTTTTCAAAACTGGGTGTATAGGAGTAGGAGACAGATGGACGCATTACATGGCGTATAGCTTGTATTTTTTTAGTTTCACCAAAATTAAAAGTACCATAGATTGTGGTTCCTAAACTTGAACTAAAGTTGTAGGTCCTAAAAGCATCAAAGCCATTTATGGTTTTGTCAACAACTTTGTTGATGTCCTGATCATAGTCACGTTCAATTGTTTTGGTTACCCAGGTTTCCTGGTAATTTGCTGATGTGCTGGCACTAAAATGCTTGAATATTTTAAAATTTGTACTAAGAGGGATACTGTGCTGCATACCAATCTGTGCATCTTTAAACATTTGTGGCTTAAAAAATAAAGAGTCTGTAGTAACAAAACTGTTTTTTCCGCTTAAGTTGTATTGTAAATTGACATTTTTAATCAATCCTTTTTTTACTCCATCTTTTCCAACAAAAGGATATACACGGTCTATACTTGCCTGTAAAGAAGGAAGTGTCATATTAATAACTTCTGTCTGTGTATTCTGAGAATGAGTTGCGGTCAGGGAAATCCTGGCTTGTGGTACGGTATTAAAAGTTTTATTGTATGAGATAGAAGAACTCAAAGTATTATTTAAATTTGACCCGACATTTACCTGATTAATAGACTGTTTGAAATATTTACTGCTACCCATGTTCACAGAGGCAGAAAAACTTGAATTAGGGTTGGATTTAGAATCTTTTGAATGAGACCATTGGATATTGTAAATTTTTTGTTTCGCATAATCAGGATAGCCCCGTTCACTCGAAATTAAATTCTCAAAACGCACATTCATATTCCCTCTAAATTTATATCTTTTGGCATATGAAGATTCAAATCGCATCGCATAACTACCATTTGTATAGTAATCACCAAGAGCAGTTAAGTCGTAATTATCGCTCAATGCAAAATAATATCCCCCATTTTGTAATGAAAACCCACGCGTATTTGAATCGTTGTAGCTAGGCAAGATTATACCCGAAACACTTTTCTCTGAACTCATTGGAAAATAGGCAAAAGGCAAAGCAATAGGTGTTGGAACATCGGCAATAACCATATTGGTTAAGCCTGTAATTACTTTTTTTCCCGGTATAAATTTTACTTTATTCGTCTGGAAATAATATTCAGGATTGTCAACGTCTGATGAAGTGGTAAAACGGGCACCTTTTAAAAAATAGACAGAATCATTTTCTTTTTTGGTTATGGCTGCTTTTATTTTAAATTCGCCTTGTTCAGTTCTGGAATTATAAATTAAGGCCTTTTTTGTTTTAAAATTAAAACGAATGGAGTCTGGCTGGACTTCACTTGCGCCTTGTTTAAAATTTGGGTATTGGTATAAAACACCTAATGAATCTTTTATTCGGCCAGCATATACTTCGTCTTTTTCATAATCAAGAACAATGATCCCTGATTTTAGTTCCACATCCTTATAATAGAGTTCAGCTTCGTTGTAAAGGGTAATTTTTTTGTTTTTTTGGTCAATTTTAGCGTAATCCTTGGCTACATATTTTACTTTTCCGTCTAAAAAACTTTTTTTCGGTTTAATACTATCTTTTTTTATAGTGTCAGTTACTGTTTTTGCAGTATCTTTCACAATACTTACTGGTTTATCTGTTTGTTTTACAGCTGGTAAGTTTTTTTTTGGTGTTTTTATATCTTGCGAATATAAATTACCATATCCTAGTGTTAGGAAAAATGATAATAAAACGATATTAAATAAGTTTGTATGCAAAGGTTTAAATGCTATTTTTGTAAAATTATGGCCTGTTTTTTGACATGTCAAACTTACATATAATTTTTTGTCAAAAATAATCAAATAATAAAATTATAATAGCTGCATTTTATTAAAATTAACTTTTAGATTTATGAATAAATTTAACAAAACTAGACTAATATTTAGTTTTTTTCTAACTATAATTTCATTTTGCTCATATAGTCAATCCAATGTTTTTAAAGTAACTCTTGATGCCGGGCATGGTGATCATGACTTTGGAGCAGTTTACAGTGGCAGAATTGAAAAAAATATTGCTTTGGCGATTGTTTTGAAAGTTGGTAAAATATTAGAACTTAATCCAAATGTTGATGTTATTTATACGCGAAAAACAGATGTTTTTATCGATTTGGTCGAAAGGGCTAATATTGCCAACAGGGCTAATTCAAATATTTTTGTTTCCATTCATTGTAATGCCAGCAAAAATACTGCTGCCGACGGAACCGAAACCTATGTAATGGGTTTGAGTAAAGTTGCATCGAATCTGGAAGCGGCAAAAAAAGAGAACTCTGTAATTACTCTCGAAAAAGATTATAAACGTAAGTATGAAGGTTTTGATCCAAATTCACCTGAATCAATGATTGGAATGACTTTGATGCAGGAAGAATATTTAGATAATAGTATTTCATTAGCCAGTAAAATTGAAGATAATTTTGAAAAACTGGGCAAAAAGCTAAGACAAGGGGGAGTAAAACAAGCTCCATTCATGGTACTTCATAAAGCTTATATGCCAAGAGTATTGGTTGAAACAGGTTTTATATCGAATCCTACAGAAGGAAATATTTTAAATTCTGAAGAAGGACAGGATGATGTCGCAAAAGCAATTGCACAAGCTATTTTAAGTTATAAAAGAGAATATTTTGGAAATGGTATTTCTGATATGGATGAAACTAAACCTGCAAAGGATACTTCAACACCAGTAAAACCAAAGACAACTGTACCTGGTACAGTGGTTAAGACTGCTCCAAAAGGCACTTTCTTTAAGGTTCAGCTTATCGCCAGTATCAAAAAAACACCTTTAGAACCAAAAAATTTTAAAGGATTAAAAAATATATCTATGGTTTATGAGAATAATATTTATAAATATTTCTATGAGGAGACTTCAGATTATGAAGCTGCTAAAAAGTATTTGCAAGAAGCTAAGAGTAAAGGATATGGTGCTTCATTCCTGATTGCAACTAAGGATGGTGAGAAAATCAGTATTCAGGACGCTGTTAAATAATAGCCGTAAGTTCGAATATTTATATTAATTTTGTACAAAAACCTAGAATTTTGAAACTAACAAGAGAAATTAAAACGGCTATTTTAGTCATTGCATCTATTTTATTATTTATTTGGGGCTATAGTTTTTTAAAAGGTAAAGACCTTTTTACAAATTACAAAACATTATACGTTGAATATGATAATGTTGAAGATTTAGCACAATCAGCACATGTAACCCTAAATGGACTTTCAATTGGTAAAGTAACTAAAATTACAATCAATGAAACAACTGGAAAGTTATTAGTTGAACTTCAATTAAAAACTGATTTTCCAATTTCTAAAACCAGTAAAGCGTCCTTATATTCTCCAAGTTTAATTGGTGGAAAGCAGATAAAAATTATTCCTAATCTTGCAGATAAGGATTTGGCTGTAGATGGTCAGTCCCTGGAATCAGTTGTAGAGTTAGGATTAAGGGATTCTTTAGGAGGAAAAATTGAACCTATTCAGCAAAAGCTGGAAAAAATGCTTGTCAGTATTGATGTTTTAGTTACCGGATTGAACAACGTCCTGGATAAAAAAGGTCAGGAGGATATCAAAAAAACATTGGCAAAACTGAGCGAGACTATGGAGCAGTTTCATAAAGCTTCTGGAAGTATCAATTCTATTTTAGATACTAATAAAACTCAGATAAATGGTGTTGTTACCAACTTCAATAAAATGTCAGGTAACTTCAATAAAATATCTGATTCATTGAACAAAGCCGATTTAGGAAAAACAGTTAGAAATCTAAATCAGACTCTGGCTAAAGTTGATGGTCTCATGAGTAATTTAAACTCAGGAAAAGGGACAGCCGGAAAATTATTAAATGATGATGCATTGTATAATAATTTGGCAAAAACTTCAAAAGAACTTGAATTATTATTGCAGGATGTGCGTCTGCATCCAACACGTTATGTTAATGTTTCTGTTTTTGGAAAGAAAAACAGGCCTTATGTAGCACCAACAGAAGAAGACAGTCCGACTACTAAAAAATAATAGGCATGAGTTATTTAGATAATATTTTGTTTGCGGTACTTCTCATTTTTGGTTTTGGTTTTTTTGCATCCAGTGTTAAAAAAATCATTCGAAACATCAATTTGGGTGTAGATGTAGACAGGAAAGACAATCCGAAGGCACGTTGGGTAAATATGGCAATGATTGCTCTTGGGCAGTCTAAAATGGTTAAACGGCCAGTTGCCGGAATATTACATATTGTAGTGTACGTAGGTTTTATTATCATTAATATCGAATTACTGGAAATTATCATTGACGGTTTATTTGGAACGCATAGGGTTTTTGCTGAATATTTAGGTCCTGTTTATGATGTTTTGATTGGGTCTTTTGAAATATTGGCACTATTGGTTCTGGTGGCAGTATCTGCTTTTTGGATCAGGAGAAATATTATAAGATTAAAACGTTTTATTAATTCGGATTTAAAAGGTTTTCCTAAAAGTGATGCCAATTATATCTTGTATTTTGAAATGGTTCTGATGACCTTATTTTTATTAATGAATGCTTCAGATTTGCATTTACAGAATGTCCCGGGAGGTTTTTCACATTTTATAAAAGCAGGAAGTTTTCCTGTTAGTCAGTTTATAGCGCCAATTTTCAACGGTATGTCCAATGAATTGGTTATGTTGTTGTCAGAAGCTTTTTGGTGGCTTCATATTACAGGAATTTTGATTTTTATGAATTATCTGTACTTTTCAAAACATTTGCATATTCTTTTGGCTTTCCCAAATACTTACTTTGCCAATTTGAAACCACAGGGGCAATTTGACAATCTGGAATCAGTTACTAAAGAGGTAAAATTGATGATGGATCCAAACGCAGACCCATTTGCAGCTGCTCCGGTTGACGAAAATGCTGTTCCTTCAAAATTTGGAGCAAGCGATGTTCAGGATTTAAACTGGGTCCAATTATTAAATGCTTATACCTGTACAGAATGTGGTCGTTGTACAGCTGCATGTCCGGCAAACCAAACAGGTAAAAAACTGTCTCCTCGTAAAATTATGATGGATACGAGAGATCGTTTGCAGGATGTAGGAAGAAATATTGATGCCAATAAGGGTGTTTTTGTTCCCGATAATAAAACATTATTGAATGATTATATTACACCTGAAGAATTGTGGGCTTGCACTTCATGCAATGCTTGCGTTGAAGAATGTCCGGTTAATATCAGTCCGTTGTCTATTATTATGGATATGCGCCGTTATTTGGTGATGGAACAAAGTGCTGCCCCAATGTCATTGAATGCTATGATGACAAATATTGAAAATAATGGTGCGCCTTGGCAATACAATCAACAGGACAGATTGAATTGGAAGAACGAAAATTAAGATTATGGTTTGATTGTTTATTTGTTTAATCGTTTTACCGAATTAACAATATCAAATAAACGATTAACCGAATAAACGATTAAACAAGATACAATGTCAGAAAGTTTAGTAGTACCAACAATGGCAGAAATGCTGGCCGAAGGAAAACAACCCGAAGTATTGTTTTGGGTAGGCTGTGCAGGAAGTTTTGATGATAGGGCAAAAAAAATTACAAAAGCATTTGTGCGAATATTAAATCGTACCAATGTGTCTTTTGCAGTATTGGGTACAGAAGAAAGCTGTACTGGTGATCCCGCAAAAAGAGCAGGTAATGAATTTTTGTTTCAGATGCAGGCGATGATGAACATAGAAGTTTTGAATGCCTACGAAGCTAAAAAAATTGTTACGGCTTGTCCGCATTGTTTTAATACTTTGAAAAATGAATACCCGGAATTAGGAGGACAATATGATGTAATTCATCATACGGAATTCTTAAAGTCATTGATTGACGATGGAAGATTAACTGTTGAAGGTGGGCAGTTTAAAGGAAAAAAAATCACTTTTCACGATCCTTGTTATTTAGGAAGAGCCAATAAAGTATACGAAGCACCAAGGGATTTAATTCAGAAATTGGATGTTGAATTGGTTGAAATGAAACGCTCAAAAGTAAACGGATTGTGTTGTGGAGCCGGGGGTGCACAAATGTTTAAAGATGCTGAACCAGGAAATAAAGAAGTAAATATAGAAAGAACCGAAGATGCTCTTGAAACACAGCCGGATATTATTGCAGCTGCTTGCCCGTTTTGTAATACGATGTTAACGGACGGTATTAAAAATAAGGAAAAAGAAGGACAGGTTAAAGTAATGGATATAGCAGAGCTAATTGCAAATGCGCAGGATCTTTAATCTGACGTTCTAGATGCTAAGGTTCTAAGTTTTTTAACCTGAAACCTGAAACAAAAAAATTAAAAGAAAAATTAAAATGTATATACCTTTTGAAAATTTACCTGGTGAATCCAGAATTTGGATTTATCAATCTAACAGAAAATTTTCTGAGGAAGAATTTTCTGAAATAGAAAACGATTTAAAAACCTTTATTGAAGGATGGGCTGCACACGGAACAAGTCTGGAAGCTTCATATGAATTGAAATACAACCGATTTATTATTTTGGCTGTGAATCAGGACGTGCAGGCAGCAACGGGATGTTCTATTGACAGTTCGGTTGAATTTATCCAGGGTTTAGAGAAAAAATACAACGTTGATTTATTAGACAAAATGAACGTAACTTTTAAATTAGGCGAGCATATTGCTCACAAACCATTAATCGATTTCAAGAAAATGGTTAAAGATAAATCGGTATCTGAGAATACGATTGTTTTTAATAATCTGGTAAACAATATCGAAGAATATAATGAATCGTGGGAAGTTCCTGCTGCAGACAGCTGGCATAGTCGATTTTTTTAAGAAATTTATATTAATATTTGAAAGGCATGAAATTTAGGTTTTATGTCTTTTGTTTTTAATCGTAAACAAACCCGACAGGTTCTTAAAACATAGGTGTTCGGAAGACATAAGTTCATTGAAATATTTTCATATTTTAGTTTTACAAAACTAAATCTTATGCAAAAAGGAGTTACGGTAAA
>NZ_JAVDWQ010000008.1:0-245818 GCF_031457575.1 Flavobacterium piscis
ATAGAATTCCTCCATTATAATTTTGAAGAAAAAATTTATACTCATCAGGCAGTTTTTTATTTAATAGTAAATCGCATGTTGATATTTCATCATCAGAAGCTTCTTCATTCATTATGAAAAGAGAAACTAAATTTTCAAATGTCGATGTTGTTCCTTTTAATCTTACCTCGATTACTTCTTTAATGTATTTTAAATATTGTTTCATAGCATTATTATTTTTAAAACCCCCTCCACCAATTAGTAAATGGTTGATGTTGTTCTGGCTGAATTAAAGGTATTAAATTATCGAAAGAATTTGTTCCACCGTGTGCAAGAGGTTTATAATGATGGATATTCAATGTACTACCTTCTGGTACATTGGGCCAAGGTCTACCTTGCTCAATCCACCAAGCTTTAAATTCGCCTTTTAATTTTGGTGTAAATTCAGGTCTCAGTATTTTTGAATTATTTGGTGTAAATGGCCCTTGTGGAAATGGTACCTCACCAAACCCTTTAACAAAAACTTTTGGATATGCAACACCTTTTGCATTTGTTACCCCCTTAGCGGCATTCTCAACTTAATGCTAAATCATATTCTTTTGGTGATTTTTCATTAGTAACTAAACGCCAACCCGTCCTTAATTTTTCTTCTGCCTCTTTGCCAACATAAAATGTCCCTATCTTTTTAAAACTCTTTTTAACTTTTGCCGAAAATCCATTGAATACAGCTAGTGAAAAATCATTTAAGAAAGACGTTCCACAGGACCCTCCAAGCAAAATACCTTCTTGATATATTCCTCCAAATTGAAAGCAAATGCTAGTTTGATTTTCTAAAGGATCAATAGCATATTTTATTCCGCCATTTTTTTGAGGAACCTCTCTAACAACAAGTGTCATTTTTTTGGGAATGATCATTAATCTTAAATCTCTATTCCAATCTCCAATCTTTGGAAACCCAAAATTTGAAATCTCAGCGACAGAGTCGTAAGAAATATTAGATTTCTTGTCAAACAACCCCATTTCATAATATTTTATTGAAAAATCTTTTTCAATAGACTTAGCTATCTGCTCAATATCTGTAGCAGTTGCAAAAAATAATATTTGCTTACTTTTCATTCTTATTATCTCTTTGGAATTAATAATAAATGTTCTCCTAGTGCCATTTGGGTTCTAATCCTTGTAGCATTATTTAATTCTCTAAGTGTTGGTAATCCATTCTTATAAATATCAACTGTATTTATTCTTAATGTCCCATAATTTGGATGTGTTGCCGTTAAATCCAGATAAGAGCCTCCTGATCTACCACCACCTAATGGTTTCAAATACTCTTCAGGAAATCTTCCTCCACCTCTGATAATTGTGTAGCCTCTACTTTCTAAAGTTGTTGCTATTTCACCTATTTGAGTTCTAGTAGCTGCATTTCCGAGCCTACCTCCCGTCTTAGCGGCTTCTTAAGTAACTTCCTAATAATTGCTCTATATCCTCATTTTCATCAGTGTAATAACTATTATCTAAATTGTCCAAAAGTTCAAATAAATCATCTTTAGAAAATAGTTGTGGAATTTGCTTTTCTAATAACTTCTTTCTAAAAGTATCATCTGAATAATTTTCGAAATTTACAATTTTCAAAGCCTCTTCTAATAAATCAGCTTTTTTAAAAGCACCTATTATTGTGAGTGCGTTAATAGTTTCTTTTGCAAATTGTCCATAACCATTCACAAAATACTGATGGAATCCTCCATTAAAAACCTGATTATGAAACACAACAATTAAATAGCAAATTTGTAGTTGAGCAGGAAGCCTAATTACATATTCATACCATTTTGTATTTGGTTCATTAAACCACTCTTCTTTAATGCCCTTAACTGCTTCGGCATATTTTTCTTCGATTAATTCTGTATAACTCATAATTGTTATTTTATAAAAACTCCCGGATACATTGTTTTATTCATTTGAATTAATTGTTGCAAAGAGCTGTTAGGAACATTTGGATAAACACGTCTTAATTCAAAAATATCTCGTGCTAATATTTGACGTGCATTTGAAAAACCTGACGTGCCTCTTGATAAAACACCTGCACCTTGAGTATGTCCTAGCTTAGGCACCAAAATTGATGGAGCTGTATTTGGATTATAGCCTGGAATAAATTTACTCATCAATGCCTTTTGTCCCACGTGGTGAGCATCCAATCCTGCTTCAACACCTCTAAGGGTATTATATGAACCTACTTCAAATACCCTACTTCCCCCCTTAGCAGCATTCTAAAAAACTACCATTTTTTTAGGATTAGACACCTCAATGATTTCAATTTGCTCACAAGTAAAATTGATACTATCATTTTCATAATCTTCAATTTGAAAATTGATTTTCTCCAATC
Source organism: Flavobacterium piscis (assembly GCF_031457575.1). Lineage (GTDB taxonomy): Bacteria > Bacteroidota > Bacteroidia > Flavobacteriales > Flavobacteriaceae > Flavobacterium > Flavobacterium piscis_A. The sequence continues at coordinate 2,357 of NZ_JAVDWQ010000008.1, forward strand.
CATTATCCGAAATGTCTAAGATATCGAAACCTGAAATCTGATGCAATCCTGCACCTCTAAAATCAAGTTTAAAATTTGATACATTACTAAAGTTCACTTTTATTTCGAAAAATTCTTTTGACGTATCCGGCCATCCATTAACGCTACCTCTTAACTGGCAATAAAAGATTATTACCAAGTTATTAATTGACCATTCAAGTGCTTTTATAAAAGCTACATCTGAAGGTTTCCAAGCAGTATAAACGCTCGTTACTTTTTCTATTTTTTTTATCATTTTCATTTTCCGAAAAAATTAAATACAGATTCTTTTCCAAAGCTTGACATAGGCCCATATTGATATTGATGCAAGTGTGGTACACTATGATTTAGAGGTCTCATATGATTAGAAAAATCCACTCGGTATATTATATGCTCTCTGCATTCTTTGAGTTATAAACGTATGGCTAAATTCAGTGCTGAACATTTACAAAAAATAACTTGGAACAAAACTAATTCTATCCCTATTTAACTGAATTTATATACTAATCGAATCACGTTTCTCACACAACTAGATTGCGTACACGAGCAAGATGCTCGCGCCAGCGTTGGGATCTGTGTTATTGGTAATCTTTTTTCTTCTTTTTTTTTAAAAATATTGAACATATTTTTCTTTTTTTTATAACTAAATTAATTTAGACATCTTTATTTTTACCAAATTTTTGTCCTGTTTATTTAGTTCAATCTGCTTCAAAAACAACTCTTGATTATCAGTTTCATTTTGTAAATCTTTAACCCATTGTGTTACCTCGACACCACAAGCTTGAAAATGTTTTATATCCCAATCTCTATTTTTAATATAATTTAAAATTTCTTGTGCCTTGGAAACACTAGTGTATAAAGCAATTTTTAATTTTGCTTCGAGAAAATTAGCCTGAAAATAAGAATTTGGAGCGATACTAAAACGTTTTTTTTGAGAGTAATTGTCTATCATGGAAGTTATTACATCTGTTTGAATGTTATCTTTTAATATAAAAGGAAATTGCTTTTCTATAATTTGGGATACCTCTTCAAAATATTGAATATGTTTCTCATATGGTATGCTAAATTGGTTTTTTTTACTATTATAAAATTCTTCAAGAACTATAGGTATATTTAGACATTCTTTTACATTCTTTTCCCACAGAGGATAAAGAGTAAAATGAGGTCTATATTCATCCGTTCTCGGAAGCTTTATTAGCTCTATCCCTAAAACCAAGCACCCCACTATTTTATAAAATTTATTTTGAGAATACATTGTAAGCTCTTGAAAAGAATTCAACCAATCGCAGGCAACTGCATTTTTTATTGTTTTATCTACTGTCATATATTTATGGTCTTATTATGTAAATTGATGCTCCATTAAAGCTTGCTGAGTATTTTTCGTAGGTAGCTTTACTCATAAAAGCTTTTCCAAATTTAAAATCATAAATAATTCCATTTGCTTCATCATATATATCTAAAAATCCTCTCCCTGCCTTAGTATTAAAATATTTATTATAACTTAACCCTCTACTTCCAAATCTACGTTCATATCGTTTCAATAAATTAATTGCGTAATTGTGTTTAGAAGTACCTGCAAATCTCCCTACACCGCCAATTGACCTCTCCGCTTTTAAAGCTGCAATTTCCACAAGTTGTCCATTTGTCAATGCTTTTGTAGCCATCATTGAAAGTCCCCTCTCACTGGCATTGACCGCAACACTCGCTACCTTTGTCATCGGTACGGCACTAACAATTTTCATGTTAGCCTCAAATCCTGTTAATTCATTACTATATCTGTCAGTACCGTTAATATTCCCTTTGACCCCATCCCATAATAGCGCTATTGGATTAAATTGATCTGTTTCATAAACAAATCTACTAAAATAATCCATAAAACCGCCACTGCCGTCACCTCCATAATGTTGTCCACTTCCTGTGGTACCTACACTCTTATATTTACTAACATTTGGAGGAGGTCCAGAACTTCCACCTCCAAATATTTTTTTCCAAGTCCTACCCCAGCTATTAAAGTTTAAATTCTTTGTCGTCCATTTGTCAAGGCCGGAATCTTTCCACCACTTATCTACGTCAATGCTTGTTCCTCCGCTTCCTTCGCCGCCTCCATAATCGATATCTATACCACCACATCCTTCGCAAATATTACCACTAATGTCAGTATTTGATAACGGGTTATTCATGACATACCCATAATTATTAAAATTTTGCGTATTAGTCGGGTCCTGAATATAATTGTCTATGCCTAAAAATCGATGAAGCATAGGGTCATACAACCTGGCATTCATATTAATTAAGGCTACACTTTGTAAGTGTTCGTGACCAGTATAGCCTCTGTCAAGGACTGTTAATCCTGCTAATGTGTTGCCGGCTCCGTCCTGTACTTTTATAATACCTCCCCAAGCGTCAAACAATCTTTTTTCAACTACAGTTGCATTCCCATTGGTTATGGCTAAAATAGTGCCTTGGTAATCGCGATGCAAATATAGATATTGTGATGGATTAATTCCATCGCTTTTTGCAGCAATTGGCGCACTATAACCGTCGCCACCAATATAAGTAACAAATTCAATTGCACCAGTAGCGATATTTTGTTTAATTTCCATACTGCCATCTGCAGAATAATGTTTGCGGAATGGCCGTAATTCCTTAGCGCCCAGACTGCCATAATACATTGTACTGCGTTGATTGCTATCGTTATAGGTAAAACTTATTTTATCTACGCCGGTTTCTTCAATTTGTATAGGGCTTTTAAAGGCATTATAAGAAATATCTAATTTTCTCTCTGTTGTAGCCGGGTTGCTTGTCCTGCGAATTTGAACATCGTCAAACCATACATTACCCAGTCCATTATTATCTAAACGAATATTTAATTTTTTGATATTCGCCGGAACCAGAAATGTTTTTTCAATTTTTGTCCATTTGCCTGTATCTGTTGTAATTATACTATTGACAAAAGTAAAATAACCGGTTTCTGCCGGTGTTTTCATAAATAAAACCATTTCAGCTTGTGGGCCATCTGAATAAATCCAGGCCGAATATGTATATTCTGTCGGTTGAGTATTATCAATAGCAATCCATTTATCTGAATGTACATACTGCTCATTTACAGTCGTATTTGCTAATTTAAGAGTGTTTTTTCCCTGATTATGAGGTACTTTTGTATTATCATAACTATAAAAAACAGTTAGTGGGTATCTTGATGTTCCCCAGCCGGTTCTATCTTCCATACTATCATTAAAAATCCCTTCCCTGTTAGCATAATATCCGGTAGCTTCCGGTTTAGGCGTTATAGAATTATTCTGATAGGGCTTAGTAACATCATAATTATAAGTCCCTAAATTATTATCCTTTATTTTACCCGATGGTTCGTAGTTTTGTGTTTCCTGAACTCCAAGCTTATTTGTAAATTCTTTTAACCTGTCTATTCCATCATATTTGAACGTTTCAGTATAATTTCCAAAAGCGCTATTCATCCTGTTGTCCAAATTATCAGTTTTATAATCAAACTCAGTGGTAAGTGTCAGGATATTACTTGTTGGCGTGGTGGTTTTATCATATTTTATTTTCGATAAATAGCCATTAGTATCATACTCATTGGTCATTTTTATGTTATTACCGAGAATCCCTTCTAATACTTGCCCTTTTGCATTTACTGTATTCGTTTGCCATAATACCTTGCCCGTATCATCTATAATTTGATACAGATCACCGTTTTTATAAACATTGGTAGTCGTTATTGTACTGACTTTTGCACCTAATTCTGCCTTTTTGGTTTCTGTAGCAATCCTGCCTAATTCATCATAGCTGTCAATGGTGGTTGTAAATTTATAAGCACTTTGTTTATCTTCGACAATGCTGATAATTCTTTTAAAAGTAGTATCATACGTATATGTTGTTGTAATTTTATTACTGCCAACAGGTTCTTTATTGTCTGTAAAAGTTGTACTTGTAAGCAGTTTGGTTGTAGTGTCATACTTATAAATAGTTTCAGTATCAGTACCTGCCCCTTGTACCGTTTTTTTAATCGGTTTGCCATTTACATCACGGGTAATGATTGTTTTTACTAATCCATTTTGACTAGTTTCTTCCGTAAGTTCTCCTAAAGCATTATTTTTATAAGTAAAAACACCGGCTGAGGGATCTGTCAATTTACTTTTACGGCCCCACTCATCTTGTTCAATATCTATTTTGACATTATTATAATCGATTCGTTTTAAATTTCCATTAGCGTAATAAGAGTAGTTAATGGTCCCGCCTACAGTTTCATTTACAGAAACGATATTTCCCATTGCGTTCTTTACGGCAGTTTTTGTTTTCTGCCCATCAATAAACTTAGACGTCAGACTATTTGCTGAATACTCATTAGTAATGGTTCTGGTATTAAACGAGATATTTTCTATAGGTCTGCTATAAATATCAAATTTGGTTTCATTCCATTGTGTTGGAGCTGATCCAAAATAAGGTTCACTTACCTTATAATTCCTGTCATAAATATCATATAAGTACGATACATAAGAGAAGTTTCCATTAAGATTTTTAACACCTGATTTTATTTTTCTCCCTAAATCGTCAAATATCTCTTCGCTGGCACTACCATCCAAAACATCTGTTGTGGTTGTGATAACTGTTTTTTCAGTATTTCTGCTATAATTATAGGTTATGGTTTTATCCAGCTTATCGTCCTTTACTGTTAATTTTTTAAACCATGGATCGTAGGTGTACGATGTAGTTAACAAATAAGGATTTGTCTCAGATTTTAAAGTACCATTCGGATTATTTACAAATGTTGTAACGAGTTTTTCAGCGTCTGTAATTTTTGTCAAAAATCTTCCTGTAGATTCATATTCATATTTAGCCTCTCGTGGTGTAAGGCCTGAAGCAGTGATTGTTTTTTTTATAATATTCCCAAAACCATCATATTCATTGTCTTCATATATGACACTAGTACCATTTCCTTTTCTTTCAATTCTGGAAACCAGTTCTTTACTATTGTATGTATAGGTTTCCTTACTCGTCATTGTACTTCCGGTTACGGATATACTTTGCTCATTGCTTAGAGGCCGCCCGACAATATAAGGTGACGTTTTTGGAGCCTCGTAAGTGACAGTATTTGTAGTAGTCTGCACAGTTGATGTCCCCTCTTTTACTAAATTGGCAGAAGATGTAACATTGTTATTTGCATCATAGACAATGTTTTTGGTTTCTGTACTGGTGTTTTCCAGAGCATTAAACTGTTTTGCATTTGTCATTTTAAGTTTAAAAACTTTATTTGACTGCAATGCATCAACTGGGGTATTATAAGTTGTAATTGATTTTGATACAAAATTTGAAGGGGCTGGACCATTACCCGGATAATACATATTTGCAACGGTAAAACCTTCGGTGCTTGCGCCTCTTAAATCAATATCATTTTTAGTAACACTAGAAAAAACAGGTGTAGCATCATCATGCCAATTTGTTTGACTCACAGATCTGAAACCTAAAAAGCCAAGCCCTTCATGATTAAATACAGCTCCATAATAATTAAACAGTTTCCTTTTAAAAACATCCTTACTTTGTTTCTCCAGTTTAGAAACAACAAAAAAATTAGGATTGATTGAAATGTCGTTATTAGGGTATAGAGCTGTTCCTGTACTTGGTGTATAAATACTGCTATACGAATAATCATCCTCTTTATAACGTGAATCTAATGGAACATAATCTATTCCTTCCTGAACACCATTGCCAGTTGTAATTTTTGTGAGAAGATTACCTTTTGTAACATCATACCCTGAAGAAAAAAAATGTAATTTATTCTTATTGACAAATGCAACTTCAAGAGTTGAATATACCTGATTGACACTATTATATAAATTCTTATTACTCTGAGGTAGATATATTGGAAGCGCATAAATATTAATTTGATAATCAAATGCTGTGGTCCGGGTTGCATGGTTAGGAAAATCTCCATTAATATTTTCATAGCATCCTACATTTATTTTCCCAAAATCTTCGCCTTGAACCGTTCTGCCACTTTCAATATTAATTAAATCTGTTCGCCCATCATTGTTATAATCAGATGCAATAAAATCATAAGTACTTTTAGAAGTATTTGATTTTAATTTTGGCTGGAATGTTTTACCTTCTTTAATTAGAACAGATCCTGTTGATGTATATTTATACCAAAGTGAATTATCATAATTGCTTGGAATTAAAAAATCAGATTTACCATCACCGTTATAATCCCCAATTAAAATAGGTTTTGTCAGCGAAATTGCAGCGTCACCTGTTATTTGATGCAACAGGATCAAAGTATTTGTTGCACTTAAGGTATAAATTCTTACTGAACCGTTATCAAAAATAAAAAAATCAGATTTTCCATCTCCGTTAAAATCTGCCACTTCAACTTTAGAATTGTTGTTTAATGCCACTGATAATTCTCCGGTATCAAACAAATAATTAGCAGTAACGTCTCTTTTTAAGTCAATAAAGTATACTTTTTTAAACAATAACGTTTCAATAGCAATTACATCAGTTAAACCATCCCCATTAAAATCTCCTGAAATAATTTTATTGTCATGAGGAAACTGAACAACCTTACTATATTGCTCATAAATTGGATTAGATATTCCGGCACTATAAACAGTAAAAGTATAATTGGTGCTGGTTCTTTTTACTACTGTCCATCCCTGGGGCATCACCTTATTATTCCAGCTAAGCCATTTAGTTGAAAAAATATTTTCAAAAGCCCCAACATTATGTGTTGTCGATAGATTCATTCCTGATGCGATATTGGTATATAACCAATATTTTTTCTTTGCATCGGGACCAAAAGTTGGATATAATAAAAAATCCATTTTACCATCATCATCAAAATCTCCAGTAACTGTTGCTGCATTCCTGGAATCAATGTTACCTACATCCAATGTGGTTGGTACTGATAAATAACTTATGTCAGTATTGTTATTTGCAATCCCATAATCAAATATAGTAGGATTATAACTTTTTGTATTATCACCACTTTTTTCAGTAATACTTTTTATTTGGTTTTTATTTGGACTGCCTATTACATAATTTCTAAATCCTAACCCATTACCTGTAACTTTTATTTCAGTTAAAATTTTATCCCTAATTATTGCTGTTGGTCCGGCAAAGTATCCAGATTCTATACTAGATCTCGGTCCATAAAGAAATTGTACTTCATTTATTGGAGTTTCATCCTTTAAAGCACCATATTTGATGTTGGCAATATATAATGAGTTGTTTATCTTAGTATAGGTGTAGCTAATTCTGGCACCTTGTGGACTCTCCCAAACGCTAATTGACCAATCAGTAGAAGTTCTAGATTGTTCAGAAATTCCATAATAGCCTTTTGACCCATCAGGATACTCTACTATAAAATACTCCGGCCCCGTAGGAGTCATGGTATATGAAGTAATTTTTAGATTTGAAAAATATTCCGTTTCGTACACTGCTCCATGCCCGCCATACGTCACGGTATTTCCGTTTTTAACAATCAAACGCTGTCCGTCAAGAGCAAATCTATCCAAATTATCATTATCAACAGGATCTATTACTCCATCATGAAATTTTGTTGCCGGAATTTTGGTAATTGTAGAAATACCTCCAATATCCCAACCCAGTGCAGCAGTTCCTTTCAAACCTCTTTGACTATTATAGTCTAAACTAATTTGAGGCTGTACACCATTTATACCGGCAGGAACCAATATAGGAACAGAATAGTTTGCTGCACCATTTAAGGATACAGTCAACTGACCTTCTGTTATACCAACTTCAGCAGAAGATCCTGTTGGAGCTGTAGCCGTTGTAAGGCTTTTTGCTGTAGATGCTGATTTTGAAGTTGAAACTGTTTTTCCAGCCAAACCATCGTCAACCCCTTTTATAATAGTTACATCCTTTGCAGGAATTCCCTCATTTTCCTGAGCAGAAACAAGTAGACATAATGATAAAAAAAACAGAGTAAAGTAGAATTGTTTCATGCACTTATTGTTTTATAATTTTGATAGATTTTTCTTCTCCATTATTGTATTTCAACACAACAGCATAAATGCCAGTTGGATAGTTCTGGAAAGGAATATTTTGGTTGTTTGTTTTAGAATTTGTCCGGTACTGTTTTAATAACTGACCATTAATCGAGAAAACCTGAATAGAAGTAATATGATTTTCGTCTGCAGGCTGCCAGGTGAGGTAAAGTTCTTCTTTAACAGGATTTGGATAATAGGAAATAACATCTTCCTCTGAAAATTTAAGCATGTCTTCTTCTACGAGTGCTTCAATTTCTTTAATTTCTTTAGCGGGTTTTGCGCTGCAGCCACTTAAACATAAAGTTCGAGTAATTTGATTACCTGCGTTATCGTAGCTAAAGCTCAATTTTTGTTGTGCATTTGTTACAAAGGAAAATAGTAGTATCACAAATAGTAGTTCTTTTTTCATATTTCAGATTTGCTTATATAAAATTTAAAATTTGATGCAAATTTGAATAAAAAGAACAGTCATAACAATACCCACTTTTGGTGATATTATGATTAAAAACACATAGACCCAGAATGGAGAAAAAATTCCGTGAATTTATAGGTAATTATTTATTTCAGATATATCAATAATCTCGGATATTAAGTATAAAAAACAATGAAGTGACAAATAATCCTATTTTTTAATAAAATTCATATCAATAAAAAAGCTGCCAAAAAATTACATTTTCTGACAGCTTCCAAAAAAAAAAAAAATATCAATCTTTATCTCTGGAAAGAGTATGTTGTAGCAATAACCTAAGAAATAAATCAGGCTAAGGCATCGCTCTTTAGAATCCGTAAACCAAGGCTAAAAGTACTTGAGAAGCAGATTTAGCAGGAGCTAAATCTGAATCTAAGAACACTTCGTTTGAATTAGAATCAAGTCTAAACTCCGGAATAATAGTCAAACCGTTTATTTTATAATTTCCTGACAAAGTAAAAGCCGTAACACTTGTATCTCCAGAACCTTCTTTGAATTTAAAATATTCACCACGCAATCCTAAAGCAAAAGCATCACTAATTGCAAAAGATGGATATAAAGCAGCTCCTGAATAACCAACATCACCTTCGTTTGAAAAATCAGCAGCGTTTAAACCTAATTTGAATTTGTCAGATAACTGGAATGTTGCAGTCAAGTCAACAATAGTACCACTTACAGAGCCATCCATAAAATTCAAATAAGCACTCGCTTTATCTGTTACAAAAGACAATTGACCCCCTACAGCATTTAATCCTTTTTGTGAATCAGCTTTATAGGTATTCCAAGAGTCATTAAACAAACCTACCATTGCTCCAAATTTCTCCGTTATGGCATAATTTGCTTTAATACCTGCATTTTGGAATGGCCCATTGGTAAACAAATAAGAAGTAGAGTAGTGAAAGTTACCTACCGGAGAGATTACCTCATACCCAATAAATGTTCCCATATAACCTGCAGTCAAACTCAGTTTATCAGAAACTGCATAACTAGCATATAAGTTTTGGATGTGGAATGAATTTACATCAGTTCCATCACCATTTGGTATTGATTGATATTGACCTCTAGGCCCAAAAGAAACCTCACCTACAAAAGACACATTTTTTATTGTTTTCTTCAATGCAATATCCAACATTCCTAAAGAAACAGAATTGTGATCTGTTGCGAAGCTTGTTGGAATATTACCAACTTTAGCAAAATCATATTTGTAATATACATCCCCAGAACCTGAAATTTCTAAAGGAGTGGTTTCTGGTGCATCTTCATCTTGTGCAAATGCAAAACTTGTTGTTAAGGCTAATGATAAAATAAATAATACTTTTTTCATGTTTTAATTGGTTTTAGTTATTAATTGATTCTGGTTAGTTAATTTTTTATGTCTTTATATATTTATATAATTCATTTCTTATCTCAAATTCTTTCTAAAAACATCCTCATTTTCATCAGCGAATTTATCAACTTTTGTATGAGTAGAAGAATCGAAATCTATTTTTTTACTTTTTTAGATGAAGAATTATGGATTACAAAAATTAAATTAAAAATAATCATTATTTCATATTAATACGGATTGGTTTTTAAAAATTCAACAACGATATTTCAGCCAATACAACACATAAAATGAGGTTCACTAAATTAAAAAACTAAAAAACACACGATTTTAGCATTTTTTTAATCATTAAAACTAATCACCCCTATAAAAAGTAGGGGTAATATCTTAAAAAACAAAAAATAGACAAGAAGCACAAAACTACCTGTAATCAAAAAGGAATAATTCTAAATTCTTACAAAAAATTAACTAAATGAAACAAGAAAAAGCTATCTCTATTATGTTTAATACCTCCTGAAATGAAAGAAGCCCGTTCAAAAATGAACGGGCTTCTCATAAATTATCCAAAGGAGTATTATCTTTCCGAATTATATTTCCTTAGGAATTCACGAACTTTGATTCCTGATTCCTTTAAATCTTTCTGTTTCCAGCTACCCTCTGATTTCGCTGATTTTTGCAAAATAGAGCAAGTTTCATCTTTATCAGAAACTGACCAGGTAATCCAGCTTAATTTTCGTGCTTCCATCCAATCGATATATTCCTGCCATGCTTTCATATCCAGAGGTCCGTCTCCAGAAGCTTCCATTCCTGCAGATTCTGAAATAAAAATTGGCAAACCGCTTTTAATTGCGTCATCAGTTCTGTCTCTCAATTCTTTTCCGTGTGTAGCTGCATAGAAATGCATGGTGTACATCAAATTATCATATCCCATAACAGGATCAGCAGCAGGAAGATTTACATCCTGATCCCAGTTAGGAGATCCAATCAGAATAATATTATTTGGATCATTGCTTCTTATAACTTTTATTACTTCTTCGGCATAAGCTTTAATTTCAGGCCAGGTTTCATGATCAGGTTCATTAAAAATCTCATAAATTATATTTGGATATTTAGCATACTTTTTAGACATCTCAGCAAAAAAATCTTTAGCTTCATTCAAATTAATATTATGACTATGCCAATCGATGATAACATATATATCAGATTTTATAGCCCCTTTTATAACTGTTTCAATTTTATCTTTCGAAAACTGCGGCTCCTTTATATAGGACATCTTTCCTAATTCGATTCCCATAGCTGCACGAACAACATTGCAATTGAAATCTTTTTTTAGCCACTTAACCGCTTTTTCATTGTAAAACCTTGGCCACATACTATGCCAGCCAAAACTCATTCCGCGCAAAACTACCGGATTATTATTTTTATCTACTAATTGAGTTCCCTGAACACTTAACTGACCATGATTTTTTACAAACTGGGCATTGGCAAAACAAAACATCAATAATAAGGCAGGGACAAAAAATTTAATTTGTGATCTCATATTAAAGGTGTTACGGAATTAATCTGAGCGTAATAACATCATGAGATGCAATATCGGCTGTAAAATTCTTTTTCGTATTTCCTGCTTCTTTATTTTTCCAAAGGTCTTTTAGTTTGAAAACTGTTTTATTAAAGTCGGCTTCATAACCAAAGTCAGCATCTTTAATGGAATGTTTTTTCCAATCAAAATTGATTTTTTTAGCCACATCACTTCTGTTTAAAAAAGTAACCGCCCAATTTCCGTCAGACAAAGGTTTTACCCAAACCTCCAACCCATCTTCTGCCAGATATTTAAAGCCCTGAATACCTAATTTATCCTGATTTACCGCAATTAATTCTTTGTTGGTTAAAATTGCCAGTGTTTCCTTAGACATTTTTCTGAAATCATTTCCACTAAATAAAGGAGAAGCCAGCATGCACCATAAACTAAAATGTGCCTTGTCTTCGGTATCGTTCATTTCATTTCCGACTTCCATCATATCGAAATCATTCCAGTGATCGGGGCCTGAATATTTGCGGATATCTTTGCGCATATCTGCAATTTTCATGAATCCCCAGGATGACCAATTTTCAGGATGTTTAAATTCGCAATCAAAACACGGGTAAATATCTCCTGAGATTCTCCAAAGATTCCCAACAGGTTTTCCCCACTCCCAAGGTTGATTATCACCCCATTCGCAAAGACTAAACACAATAGGTCTTCCGGCAGTTTTTAAGGCATTACTCATTGTAGTATAAGCTTCGGGAGCTGTAATTCCCTGAGTATTGCACCAATCGTATTTCAGGAAATCAATTCCGAGCTTAGCATAAAAACGGGCATCCTGATATTCATAACCTCGGGTTCCGGGATATCCGGCACAAGTTTGTGTTCCGGCACAATTGTACAGGCCAAATTTCAAACCTTTGCTATGTACATAATCAATTACTGGCTTCATTCCGTTAGGAAATTTAACCGGATCAGGAACCAGATCTCCATTAGCATCACGTTCTTTAGCCATCCAGCCATCATCCAGTACTATATAGTTATAACCCGCTGCAGCCATTCCAGATGAAACCATTATATCTGCTGTTTCTTTTACTAGTTTCTCATCGATATTGGTTGCAAACGTATTCCAGGAGTTCCAACCCATTGGGGGCGTCATTGCCAGACCTTCGTATTTACCTCCTGTTTGATTATGGGTATTTCCCTGGCTGAAGCTTACTAATGATAGGCTAAAGACAAATAATGTTAAGACTTTTTTCATTATAATTAATTTTTAAAAAATACTTTTATAAAAAGATATTCCCTAATTTTTCAATTAGGGAATATCCAGAACTAACTCAAATTAAACAAATCATATTTTACAAAAATCCTAAATCATCTATATAAATAATACTAGACGGAGAAATTGTAATTCCCGAAAATTCCTGAATAAGTATTTCATCAAAATTTCCTCCAGCTATAAGTTCAGGATGCAAATCAGAAATAGGGATTGAAATATTATTCCATTGACCTGGCACCAAGGTAACTGTCGTACCTTTAGCAGAGTTATATAAATCAGCACTATTTATATTAACAAAAATCTTAGTGCTTTCAGTAGAAAAAATAGACATTTTAACAAATTGATAATCCGCAGTATTTAGAAGTATATTAGATTTCATAGTAATTCCTTCCCAACTTCCTATTACTTTTTTGATTGAATACGTTCCTCTGCTAACTTTTTCGGTACTTTCCCAGATAACTTCACCTCCCCAGCCACCGCCGGTGCCTTTTAATGAGTCTTCGTATAGCAAATATTTAAGACCAATACCACTTGGAGCAGATACACCAAAGTCAGTCTCTACAACAATAAGAGCATACGAATCAAAATCAGATGGAACAGTTGCCTGTATTTCTGTTCTAGACACTACAGTAATTGCAGCTGCAGTAGATCCGAACTTTACACTCTTAACTTTTACAAAATTTTGTCCTGTAATTGTAATAACGTCTCCTGAGGAAGCCAATACTTGTGACAGACTTGTAATTACCGGAGCCGGAGGGGTTAACTCAATTACATTACTTAAAACATTTACAAAACCATTTGTACTGTAATAATCTAATCCTGGTGCTGCTTTATCAGATCCATTTACCTTTAGAACACCATTGGTTACATTGATACTCAATAAATATAAATCAGGATTTACTGCATTTGCCATTGTAGCATACTCTCCTGTTTCTAAATAATCAGCTTCAACACCTTCAAGTTTAGCAACTCTCTTTTTTACACCTTTAACCACATGACTTAAAACAAGTTGTTTTAAATCTTCTACAGGAACCAAATTAATATCTGGATACCCTAAATCATTTACGTAACCGTTATCGACCAAATAAGCGTCGAAAGTATCATTATTAGGAACAAAGTAGGTAAAATCATCACCAGTATTTAATGTCGATTCCAGGCCAGTTAATTCTATTGCTTTTGTAAAAGTAGTTAAATCACTATTTGCCTGAAGCAGCCCGTATGCTGTGTTGTAATTTTGTTCTGCTCCTCCAACATCTTCAATGTCACTATCACAAGAATAAACCGCAGCAACCAAAAAGGCACATACCACAATCTTTAATTTATTATATATATTTTTCATAAATTCTCTTTTAGTTTTTAATAATGGATTCTAATTAATGAACTCAACATAACAATCGAAACTCATTTTTTTTGAATCCTATACAATTATTTTAATACCAATCCAATATCATCGATAAATAAATTGTTTCCTCCAAAACCTCCTGTTTCCTGAAAAGTTATTTCAGTTAACTCTGTCGGGTTTCCAACTCCAGAAAACAGAATTTCAAAATAAGTCCAGCCTGTACCGAATTTAAGTGAAGCAGTAGCTCCCCAATTACCATTAACAATTGCGTTTACTGAACCTGCTTTTTCACCTTTAATCCTTATGCGAATTGCTTTATACTTAGACACATCCACTTTGGATCCATCAATGCTTATCCATAAACCATCCCAATCTGGGCCTGAAGTCCAATTGATACATTTTGTACCTTGTGACGCGTCTTTATCATAAGCAATATCATAATGATTAGTTGCCGGTCTCCAAAGTCCATTATTACTCACTAAACTAGTGTAAGCATCATCATAAATAGCAGAACCTAAAGACTGACTCGCAACGGTTGTTCCAGATACGTTGGTTACTGATAAACTTTTATACTGAATATCATTAGGCACTTTTACCTTAATTTCTGTTAATGTTGAAGATATAGGTTCAACTGCTGTCTCGCCAAAATTTACTACTGGACGTAAAAAATATTCTCCTGTAATCGTGATTATATCTCCAGGGTTAGGATTAATTGGAAATCCTTTAATATTAGGGCTTGGAGGTCTGACAGCCACAGTATATTTCAAAGTACCGCTCCTGGTAACTATTTTCATTTCGTCCATTTCGTTATAATATGGAGTTTTTTGATCCACTGACACAACGATTACATTATCTGTTACGAATGTCGGATTAAAATAGGATTCTAATCCATTAAATGAAATTGATTTTAAGGTAGCAAAGCCAGATCCCCTAATAATGTAATAATTTCCTGCGTTAATAATATCTGTAGGAACATCAACTTCTCTATCCCCGTCAACCAAAGGGTCGTCAACAACAGATCTACTAATTCCTGTTACTTCGAGCTTACCGGAAGAATCTTCTGAATCATTTGAACAGGAAGTGAACAGTAAAATTGAAATCGAAGCCAAAAAACACAACTTCAATAACATTCTATTTTTTATATTTTTCATAGTGATTTACTTTTAAAAAATTAGTTAAAATTGTAAGGAACTGGTGCCTCTTTCAATTTTGGGTTTTTTCTAACTTCGATATCTGGCTTTGGGTAAACAAAATCTGTTGGTGTTGGTGTATAATTTATTACTCCCTGAGAATCAAAGCCTCTATCCTGTTGAGAGATTATACTGATTGCTTCCTGACGTGGAAGTCTTCCCAAATCGAACCAAAATTCTCCTTCAAAAGCAAACTCTACTCTACGTTCTTGGAATAAAGCCGCTTTTGTTAATGGTACATTAGTTCCTAAAATACCAAGACCTGCTCTAAGTCTTACTTTATTATATGATTCTTTTGCAGAAGCATTAGTAGTTTCAGCAGCTCCGGCCATAATTGCTTCAGCATGAATTAATAAAAGGTCAGCATAACGCATAATATAATTAGTATTATTCATTCCTCCCCATGAATCTACCGGTCCTGTTTCGCTAGTAGCTTGTCCCACTACGTATTTCTTAACAGCAGCACCTGTATTGCCCAAAACATCAGGGTATTTAGCCTGATCCATTACAAAACCTACAACGCCATCAGCTTTTATATTAGGATAAGAATCACCGTAAACCATAAAAGACTCTTTTCTTCTTAAATCTCCAATTTCAAAAGCATCCTGAACATCATTACTTGGCACATAAGTAGCACCATACGAAGCATTATCATTCAAAATATCCAAACCATATTGAATATTAGAAAAATTTCCTCCTCCATAAGTATTTATAGCACCAGACCATTGCCAGGAATAAATAGACTCTTCGTTATTATTTTTACTTGTCAAAAACAAATCTGCAAAATTTGGCATCAAACCAAACTCACCGGAATTAATCACTTTTTCTGCCATTAATTTAGAATCTGCATATTTTTTTTCATACAAATATACTTTGGCTAAAAATGCTTCAGCAGAGCCTTGAGTTACAAATACGTTTTCACCCCCAGGAGTTCTGGATCTAATTTTTGATTTTAGATTTGCTGCCGCATGTTTTAAATCGTTTTCAATAAATGTATAGACATCTTCAATTCTATTTGTATTAACTAACGGGTCTTTTGCCAAAGCTAAATTATCTTCAATAATAGGCACCGGCCCATACAAACGAACCAAATAAAAGTAAGCTATGGCTCTAAAAAAATGTGCCTCTGCAACAGTATTTTTAATTACAGCAGGGCTCACATTTTGAGTAGCATTTTTTTCAATATTATTAATTAAATTATTTGATTGTGCTACAACTGCAAAACAAGCTCTCCAGGGATCTAACAAAATTGGACTGTCAGAAGTTAATTTAAACTGAATCAGTTCTGGTCCATCTGCATATGCTAAACAATTACCAGATGATAACTCGGACAATGCATAAAAATTTTTGGTATAATAAGGAGACCACATTGCACCATACATACCATAAGTAGTTCGTGTTACTTGTTCGTCAGTATTATAAAACTGGTCACTGCTGTAACTATCTTCAGATGGGCGATCCAAGAAATCTTCACTACAAGAAGTAGTTACCAAACTTAGTGTTAAGAATAAAACTAAGGCCTTTATATTGATATATTTTTTCATAAGAATAGTAATTAAAATTCTAAATTCAATCCAAAAGTAAAACTACGGTTGGTTGGGTAACGTCCTGAATCAATTCCTGACAATAATGCATCCTGATTATATGATCCTACCTCAGGATCATATCCTGTATATTTGGTAAAAGTGTAAAGATTTTGAACACCTAAATAAAATCTTAATTTACTAATACCTGCTTTTGAAATAACATCCGAAGGTAAATTATAACCTAAAGTTACTTGCTGAATTCTTAAGTAGGACCCGTCTTCTACATAACGGTCAGAGATTGCTATATTTGGATGTCCGTCTGCCCCATCAGGTCTCGGATATTTTGCATCAACATTTTCTGGTGTCCAAAAATCTACAGCTTCAGCCAGTTGATTTTCATACAAACGTTGGTTTTTAGTACCGGCACGTCTCGTTAAATTCATTACTTTATTACCATAAGATCCTTGTAAAAAGACCCCTAAATCAACATTTTTATATTTAAAAGTATTATTGAAACCATAAGTAAATTTCGGTTGTGGATTTCCTATAAAGGTCAAATCTTTGTCATCAATCAGACCGTCTTTGTTTTGATCTACATACTCAACATCTCCTAATTGACTTTTCACTGCTTTATTCCCTGTAAAAGGAATAGGGGCATTAGCTAATTGTTCATTGGTTCTGATAATACCAACTGCTTCATATCCGTAGAATTGGCCCACTGGCTGACCAACTACTGTTTTGGTAACCGCTTTTGAGGTATAATCATTAAGCATTACATCTTTTGTCAAATCAAAATTATCCTGCAAGCTTAACAATTTGTTTTTGTTGGTTGAGAAAATCACTTTTGAATTCCAGGTAAAATCGCTTCCAAACTTATTATTGTAATCTAAAGTCATCTCAAAACCTTCATTTCTTAGGCTTCCTAAATTCACATTTGGCGCTCCTAAACCACCTTGATAATTATCTGTACCAGTAACATAATAAGGCAATGGTAAGACAAACAAAAATCCTTCTGACTGTTTTCTATACACGTCAAATGTAGCCTGAAGTTTTGAATCAAAAAGTGTAAAATCCAAACCTAAGTTTGTTTGCTCAGAAGATTCCCAGGTTAAACCAGGATTAGCAATATTGTTAACAGTAAAATAATTCCCTAATGCTGATTTTATTGCACGAACAGTACTCATATAACCTGCACCTCCAATATTTTGATTCCCGGTCTCTCCATAACCGGCCCTAAATTTGATATTATCAATATACTTTTTAGTTCCTTCCATAAAACTTTCGTTTGAAAGTTTCCAATAACCTGAAAATGAAGGAAAATAACCCCATTTTTCACCAGGACCAAAATTAGAACTTCCATCCGCTCTTATTGTAGCTTGTAAACCATATCTATTGTTAAAGTCGTAATTAAAAGACCCAAAGAAAGAGTACAAAGCAGAGCTCCCTTTGTATTCTGAAGCTGTCAGTGTATCAGGATCTCCCAAGCTAATAGAATGAACATCATTACTTAATAAACCAGAAACTGATTGTGAATTTCCGAACCAATGACTATCATTTGCCTCCTGACCAGCTAAGAAATTAAAATGATGCTCACCTGCATCAACCTTATAAGTTAAGACATTTTTAATATTAATCCCATACCAATTGTTAGCTCTCTCTACTAACTGATTAGTCTCTTTAACAGCAGCACCCCAGGTATAAGTAGGCTGAAAGCCTTCAAAATTATCAATATTTGTAGATCCTCCGAAATCAAATCTGTACTCAAGTCCTTTTGCAATTCTAAAATTAGCATAAAAATTCCCTAAGAAATTCTTTTTGATCAACTTATTAGTGTTCAGCATGGCCGAAGCAAATGGATTAATCCACACTCCTAATGACCCATCCACTGGTGGACCTGCGTATTCTCCGTTAGTATCTCTTACTGCAACATCCGGAGTAGACAAAATAGAAGTACTAATAATACCATTGCTTGCACCATTAATTGTAATGTCCTCATTTGTTATTCCTGCACCAATAGAAACTCCAACAGTCAACCAGTTTTTTATTTTAGTGTCTATGTTTGCTTTAAAATTATACCTTCTGAAGCCTGAACCGACAACAATACCTTCCTGGTCAACATAACCACCAGAAATATAGTAATTAGTACCATCTTTTGCACCTGAAAATGAAACCTGATGATTACTCATTATTGCCGTCTTATAAATCTCATCCTGCCAATTCGTTCCTTTACCAAGAACAGACGGAACAGCAAACTCATCTCGCGGCGCTACACCGTAAACAGCGGCTAAAGCATTTTGTTGGGTCGCGTATTGACTCAAAGTCATGGTATCTAATAAACGAGTTACATTTTGAACAGAGAAAAAGGAATCATACGTGATTTTTCCCGTCCCTTTTTTACCTCTTTTTGTAGTAATAATTACAACTCCATTCGACGCTCTGGAGCCATAAATAGCAGTCGCAGAAGCATCTTTCAAAATATCCATGGTTTCAATATCATTAGGATTTAAAAATGCAATAGGACTAGAAGTTACGTTACCTGTATTTGCCCCCAAATAACCGGTTACAATAGAACCACCAGTATTAGTATTAGAAGCATCTCCAGAAATTGGAATACCATCTACAATATACAATGGCTCATTAGTTCCGGATATAGAAGTAGTTCCTCGAATTTTAACAGACACACTACCTCCTGGTTGACCAGAATTATTTGTAACTGAAACTCCCGCAGCACGTCCTTGCAATAATTGATCTACTGATACTTGTGGCGAATCTGCAATATCTTTGGATCCAACCGTAGAAACAGCTCCGATTACATCCTTTTTCTTAACACTTCGATATCCTACATTTACCAAAACCTCACGTAAGTCTTCTGCACTAAGTCTTAAAACAACATTAATTGTTCCTCCATTTTTAACATTAATTGTTTGGTTAACATATCCAATAAAAGAAACGCTAATAGAAGCATTTGCCGGTACGTCAATTGAATACTTTCCATCGAAATCAGTGGAAACTGATTTTTTGGTGCCTACTAGGGTAATATTAGCACCTGGTATTGAAAGTCCCTTGTCATCAGAGACAACTCCTGATACCTTAATCTGAGCAGTAATAAAATTACTACTCAACAACAAGAATAAAATCAATGGAACTGCTTTGTGGTTTGCATTCCAATGAATAAAATTAGTCATTAGTTTTTTCATAATAAATGTTTGGTTAGTTTAAGTTTAATACTTCATAAATACAGTAAAATTAAGTTTGGATTTTTTACTGATTTATTTTAACAAATCTATAACAGAAGGAAATATTAAATCGATAGTATTATATCATTTACTGATAATATTTTTACTATGCCATCTCAAAAAAACACATATTAAAATAAAAGCACTAAAAAATTACATTATTCACAACAACTACTCAAAAACACCTATAAATCACAAAGAAAAGTTAACAAAACGGACAAAAGAAAACGATTTCGTTAAAAATAATATTTGTTTGTGAAAAAAAAGTATCACTACAAAATACGTTTTAGTCCGGAAAAATCTTCTCTATATTGACTAGGGGTACAATTTTTAATAGCTTTGAAACTACGATTGAAATTTGCTATATTATTAAACCCTGATTTAAAAGCCACCTCAGACACACTCATATCTTTTTCAACGAGCCAACGGGCGGCATATCCTATCCGGATATCATTTATATAATTCACAAAAGTTTTTCCTGTTCGCTTTTTTATAAATCGATTAAATGAAATCATAGACATACTTGCTATATTAGCAGCATCCTCAAGTGTGATTTTCCCTGTAAAATTCTTTTGAACATATTCATACACCAACTTCATCTTATCATAATCATCAAACGTATCATAATCAACCGTATAAGTAGAAAGCAATCTTTGATTCCTGGAATTAGCCAAATCATAAAGTAAGGAAGTAATCTCAAGAAAATAGTCCATTCCGTCTAGTTTAGAGAGACTTATAAGTCTTGGCATTAATTCTTCGGCTACCTTTTTCGAAAAAAGAATACCATGAATAGATCGATTAAACATGTCTCGTATTGGATTCATAATACGTCTGGAAAGCAAGGATTCATGAAATAAATCATTATGAAACTGAATCGTAATTTCATGTATTTTTTTACTGGTACATTTATTCAACTCCCATCCGTGATATAAATTTGGACCAATTAAAACGAGTTCTACATTATCAATTTCTTCAATATTATCACCAACAACACGCTTCACTCCTTTTCCATTCAAAATAAAATTGATCTCAAATTCCGGGTGATAATGCACCGGAAAATCAAAACTATCCTTTACCCTGTCAAAAACTAAAAAACTATCTCCCGCAGAAAGCGGAGCAATTTCTCTAAAAAAATTTTTATCACTACTCATCATTAAATACTATTTAGAAAGTAACGTCGTTTATTATTTTGCAATAATATGATATATAATTGATAAAATAATATTAAATATACGACAAACATACATATATCTTTGAAAAATAGAATTATAGATTTTACAATAAGTATATTAATTATAAACATTAATCATTTTTAATACATTATCTTTTTATAGTTTTAATAATTTTAGCCCAAAAAAAGCATTGAATTTTCGATAAAAAAAAATAAACTTTTTTAGTCGATATCAATTTATAGATTTACTCACAGTACATTGAAAAACACTAGATTCAAAATGAAAAAAAACATATTAACTTTAATGATGTCAGTATTTATAGGAACTTCTTGTTCTGCGAAAGATATTGTTACTAATACTAATTTGTCAATTTCAGATAAAAAAGCAACATCTGAAACTGTTTTGCTATATAAAAAACTCAATCAATTAACTCAAAAAGGATATCTTTTTGGCCATCAGGATGATCTTGCTTACGGTGTTAATTGGAAATATGAAGATAAAAGAAGCGACATAAAAGATGTTGTTGGAGACTATCCCGCAATCTATGGCTGGGATATTGCCGGATTAGAAAAAGATGATGCAAACAATATTGATGGCGTTCCTTTTGATAAAATGAAACAATATATCATAGAGGCCAACGAAAGAGGCGGAATATCAACCATAAGCTGGCATGTTGATAATCCTGCAACCGGAAATAATGCCTGGGACAACTCCCCAAATTCCTTAAAGACAGTTTTACCTGACGGTGAAAATCATCAAAAATTCACTTCCTGGTTAGATAAAGCAGCAAATTTCTTTTTGTCCTTAAAAGATAAAAAAGGAAAAAACATTCCCATTCTTTTCAGGCCTTATCATGAACTTACCGGTGGTTGGTTTTGGTGGGGAAAAGGAAATTGTACCCCCGAAGAATTCCAGTCATTATGGAAATTTACTTTTGAATATCTGCAAAAAAAAGGAGTTCATAACTTAATTTATGTATACAATACAGGAAGTTTTAGTTCTGAAACTGAATTTCTGGCTAATTATCCCGGTGATAATTACGCAGATATTCTCAGTTTTGACAGCTATCAGAACAATGAAGATAAAAATGGAGAGAAATTTATTGCTGAAATTCAAAATCAATTTAAAATATTAAACGAAATTGCCCAGAAGAAACATAAACCTATGGCTCTTGCAGAAGCGGGATATGAAGCTGTTCCGGATGCCAAATGGTGGACAGGAACGTTAACAAAAGCGATTGGTGATTATAAAATATCATATGTATTACTTTGGCGAAATCATGGTTGGCAGGAAAAAGAACAAAAAATGCATTATTATGCCCCTTATACCGGTCAAATAAGCGAGAAAGATTTTGTTGATTTCTATAATCTGGACAAAACTTTATTTGAAAAAGATATTAAAAAAGTATTAAAATAAATTACCCCAAATCTATAACCACAACCTTAAAAAAAACCTGATGCACGACAAAATTAGTTTAAAAGAAAAAATAGGTTACGGCCTTGGAGATGCAGCCTCTTCTATGTTCTGGAAAATCTTCAGTATGTATCTTCTGTTTTTTTATACCGATGTTTTCGGATTGGCACCTGCAGTTGTAGGAACCATGTTTTTAATTACCCGAATTTGGGATTCCTGCTTTGATCCAATTGTTGGAATTATAGCAGATCGAACCAAAAGTAAATGGGGAAAATTCAGGCCTTATCTATTATGGGTTGCCGTACCTTTTGCCGTGATTGGGGTTTTAACTTTTTACACCCCTGATTTTGATGAAAAAGGAAAAATTATATATGCCTATGTAACGTATTCCTTAATGATGATGATTTATTCCTTAATTAATGTACCATACGCATCGCTTTTGGGAGTAATGTCATCTGACAGAAAAGAAAGAACAACACTTTCTTCTTACCGAATGGTTTTTGCCTTTGGAGGCAGTCTTTTGGCACTTTGGTTAATTGAACCGTTAGTGAATTATTTCGGCGGAAGCCTAAATTCAAAAACAGGATGGCTGGCAACAATTGCCGTTTTCGGAATAATTACAACTGCTTTTTTCTGGGGATGTTTTCTATGGACGAAAGAAAGGGTAAAACCAATTGCTGACGAACAAACGAATTTAAAAGAAGACCTAAAAGACTTATTAAAAAACAAACCCTGGTGGATTTTACTGGGAGCCGGAATTGGCGCTTTGGTATTTAACTCTATCCGTGATGGTGCAGCAGTTTACTACTTCAAATATTTTGTAAGCAGTAGTGTCAATTTTGATTTTACTCTCTTCGGAACTGATTTTCATATGGCACCAACTTCCATTTATCTGGTTTTAGGACAAGCTGCCAATATTATCGGGGTTATCGCTGCTACGCCAATTGCGAATAGAATTGGCAAAAAGAAAACCTTTTTTGGAGCCATGGCTTTAGCAGCAGTTTTGAGCCTGATTTTCTATTTCTTCGGAAAAGAAGATGTTTTCCTAATTATGAGCTTTCAGGTTTTAATCAGTATTTGTGCAGGTTGTATTTTTCCTTTAATCTGGTCGATGTATGCTGACAGCGCGGATTATTCAGAATGGAAACAAGGCCGCAGGGCGACTGGATTGGTTTTCTCTGCCTCTTCCATGTCACAAAAATTTGGATGGACAATTGGCGGTGCAGGTGCCGGTTGGCTTTTGGGATATTTTGGTTTTCAGGCCAATGTAGAACAAAGTGCAGTTACCCAAAACGGGATTCAGTTAATGTTAAGTATACTTCCGGCTATTGCTGCAGTAATATCAGTTGTTTTTATTCTATTCTATCCTTTATCCGAAGAAAAATTACAAATAATAGAACAGGAATTAAACGAAAAAAGAGACCAGAACAATTAAAAATAAAGATTCAGAAATTAAATTTATATGACAACAATAGCGACTACAACTACATTTCAGGATAGAAAAGTAGCATTAGAAAGAGAACATAAAACGCTTACAGAACAAAAAAACGAACCTCAAAATACAGTAGGAAACGGTATTTATCAGCGTTATAAAAATCCGGTAATCACTGCTGCCCACGTACCAATAAACTGGCGTTTTGACTTAAACGAACAAACGAATCCTTTTTTGCAGGAGCGTATCGGGATGAATGCTGCATTTAATGCCGGTGCAATGAAATGGAATGGAAAATACCTGCTTGCTGTTCGCGTAGAAGGTATTGACAGAAAATCATTTTTCGCCATTGCTGAAAGCCCAAATGGCATAGATAATTTTAAGTTTTGGGAAAAACCATGCGTCATTCCGCAAACCGAAGAACCGGACACCAACGTTTACGACATGCGTTTAATCAATCACCAAGATGGCTGGGTTTACGGGATTTTTTGTACAGAAAGAAAAGATCCGAAAGCTCCAAAAGGCGATACCAGTTCGGCTATAGCCAATGCCGGTATCGTGCGCACGAAAGATCTGGTAAACTGGGAAAGACTTCCCGATTTGATTTCGAATACAGGACAACAGCGTAATGTGGTTTTGCATCCGGAATTTGTGAATGGAAAATATGCACTATACACACGCCCGCAAGATGGATTTATAGATGTTGGAGCTGGTGGCGGAATTGGCTTAGGCTATGTAGATGACATGACCAATCCGGTTGTAAAAGAGGAAAAAATCATCTTCGGAAAACAGTATCATACGATTTACGAATTGAAAAATGGACTTGGTCCTGCTCCTATTAAAACAGAAAAAGGATGGCTCCATCTCGCGCATGGCGTTCGTAATACTGCCGCTGGTTTACGCTATACACTTTACATGTTCATGACTGATTTGCATGATATTACCAAAGTAACCCATGTTCCTGCAGGTCATTTTATGGGGCCGGAATGCATTGAAAGAATTGGGGATGTATCAAATGTCTTGTTTTCTAACGGATGGATTGAAGATAATGACGGAACTGTTTATGTTTATTACGCATCATCAGATACGAGAATGCACGTTGCCGTTTCATCAGTGGCACAATTAATTGATTATGTAACAAATACTCCTGCAGATACTTATATTTCTGCCGGTTCTGTAAAAACAATTATCAATCAGATTGAGAAAAATAACGCAATATAATTTATCGTGCCAACAAAACTAAAACAACTTAAAAACGAACTATCAACAGAACTGGATTCTATTTTAGAGTATTGGTCCAAAAATACAATTGATACACAAAAAGGTGGTTTTATTGGTCAGATTGATGAAAATGAATATATTATTGAAAACGCCGATAAAGGTTCTGTTTTAAACGCCCGAATTTTATGGTCATTCTCTTCCAGTTATCAAAACACTAAAAATGAAGATCATAAAAAAATAGCCGCACGAGCTTTTGAATTTTTATCCAATTATTTTTATGATTCGGAATTTGGTGGTTTATTCTGGAGTATCCATTCTGATACCACTCCAAAAGATACTAAAAACCAGATTTATGCTTTGGCTTTTGCCATTTATGGATTGTCTGAATATTATGCTATTTCCAAAGACGAAAAAGCCTTGGCTATAGCGATTAATTTATATCTAAGAATACAAAAACACAGTTACGACCCTGTAAATAAAGGATATTTAGAAGCTTTTACAAGGGATTGGCAGCCCATAGACGATTTACGTTTGAGCGATAAAGATGCCAACGAAAAGAAAACCATGAATACACATTTGCATATTGTTGAAGCTTATGCGAATTTATTTAAGGTCTGGAAAGATAAAACGCTTCAAAAAGACATTGTTGAATTATTAGAAACCATAGAAAAATACTTCATCAATACAGAAACAGGACATTTGCATTTGTTTTTTGATGAAAACTGGATTGAAAAACCAGATGTAATATCTTACGGACACGATATTGAAGCAGGCTGGCTTTTATTGCAATGTGCCGAAATTTCAGAAGATGAAACTTTGATTGCCAATTATAAAAAACATGCTATTCAGATAGCAGATGTAACACAAGAAGGATTAGATTCTGATGGCGGATTATGGTATGAATTTGATCTTGAAAAGAATGAATTAGTTACCGAAAAACATTGGTGGTGTCAGGCTGAAGCTTTAATTGGTTTCTACAATGCCTACCAATTAACAGGAAATGAAAAGTATCTGGAAATTGTTTTCAAAAACTGGGAATTCATAAAAAATCACATTTTAGACAAACAAAACGGAGAATGGTTTTGGGGAATTTACCAGGATTATACCCTGATTAAAAAAGATAAAGCTGGTTTTTGGAAATGTCCTTATCATAACAGCCGTGCCTGTTTAGAGCTTATTAACAGAATAAAAGCTTAATAATTTACTCCAAAACTGATATTGGACAGCATTATTTTCAACACATAGAAACATCGTTTTTGTAAACTCGAAAATAAGCGTTTCACTAATTTAAATGCACATAGCTATTAGGGAAGAAATGCATAAGTTTTAGTATTTCTCTCTCTTGTATAAAACCTAAGTTTCGCACTGATTATTGTATTAAAAAAAACAATTTATGAAGCAACTCTTTTTCTTTAGTTTACTATTTTTTAGTGCAATAAGTAATGCACAGATTAATTTAGTTAAAAATGGTAGTTTTGAATCTGAAACAACAAATTGGCGAGGAGATGTTGGAACTATTTCTCCTTATGACAAAAAAACAGGTCAAAATAGTATTCTTATTAATCAGTTTGCAGGTGCAGAATGGAAATCGATCGATCAAATTATGACGATTCCTAAAAACACCTACGCCATAACATTTAGTGCCTGGATAAAAGCAGATCAAATTGAAGCTGGTAAAGAAGCTTATAATGCTGGTCTTATGGTTGCAGAATTTACAAATGGAGCCGAAAAAAAAATCACTTCAGAAAACATTGCTCAAATCATAGGAACTAAGGCATGGAGCAATTACAAAAAAACTATTCTGGTTCCTGAAAAGGCGCAAAAAATAAGAATAATGCTGGCTTTGGCACAAACAAACGGTTCAATATTTTTTGATGATGTAAAAGCTATTACACTTTCTGAAGAAGATTATTTTAAATTAAATCCAATAATTACAGTTCCGGAGGGTCAAAAAATAGTCACCAATGCAAAACAGTTTTCAAACGGAAATTTTGAAGAACTCTTAAACTCCTGGAGCGGACCAGGAACAATTACTACAACAGATAAAAAAGAAGGTAATTCGGCTGTAGAAATAACTTCAAGAATTGCTGAGTGGAAAGCAATTTATCAGGCAGCTGATATTAATGAAAGAGACAGAACAATAGAAGTTTCAGGCTGGCTAAAAGCAACAGATATCCAACAAGGCAAAGAAATCTGGAATAACGGCATGTTTATTATTGAATTTAAAAAAGACGAAACAACTAAAGCATCCGAAGACCAGGCAATAGGAACTGTGACAGGTACAACTGACTGGACCTTTTTTAAAAAATCTTTTCAAATTCCCTACGGTGCAAAAGAATACCGTATTATCGTTGCGATGAGTGCCTGCACCGGAACCTTATTCGCTGATGATATTCAGGTTAAACTCACTAAAAATTAAAAATGAAAAATATTTTTCTAAAAACAGCATTTATCAGCTTTACGCTTTTAACATTTACAAATTGTTCCTCAGATAAAGAATCTGAAAATGAAGCTGTAGTTGATCCTCCAGTTGTAGTAGTAGAAACTGATGCATTAACGACACAAAATGTAATCAACTACATTGTCGATAAAAATGCCACCAAAGAAACAATAGCATTATTCTATAATCTAAAAAAACTGGCTAAAACCAAAGTTGCTATTGGACAACAGGATGCTTTTAACAGTTTTTATCAGGATGCCGGTGGCGACTCTGATATCAAAAAAAATACGGGTTATGATCCGGCAGTTTTAGGTTCGGATTTTATGTTTATTACCGATAAAAATAATAACAATCAGATAAACAACTGGTTTTATCAGCAAGAGCTAAAAATTACTGCCGATGTAAAAGCTGCTTATGCCAAAGGGATAATCAATACTTTTAGCTGGCATATAAGAGAACCTAATAATGAAGACTCTTTTTATGTAGCCGACATGACTCCGGAACAGAAAGCTACTGCTTTTAAAAGCATTTTGCCTGGTGGAGACAATCATGAATGGTACAAAAAGAAACTGGATAAAGTGGCTGGCGTATTCCTGAATTTAAAAGGTTCCAAAGGAGAATTGATTCCGACAATCTTCAGGCCTTTTCATGAATTTGACGGAAGCTGGTTTTGGTGGGGCGCTAACTTTTGTACTCCGGAAGAATATAAAACCGCTTATAAATTTACTGTTGAATATTTAAGGGATACTAAAGGCGTCCATAATATCCTGTATGCTTTTTCACCTGACAACTCTTATACCACAACTGAAGGCTATTTAAGCCGCTATCCAGGTGATGCTTATGTTGATGTTTTAGGGATGGATAACTATGGTGATTTTGATAATCAGGGACAAACAGGTGCTGATAAAGCAAATAGCAAGCTGAAAATCATTTCAGATTATGCTAAATCAAAAGTGAAAATTGCTGCTCTGACAGAAACCGGTTATCGTGTAACAAATTCAACTGCTCCTGTTACAAATTGGTTTTCGACATATTTGTACAGTGCTTTGACATCAAATAGTATAGAAGTGAGTTATGTTATATTTTGGAATAACGATAAAATCGGATACTATGTTCCGAATGGTTCGGTTTCGAATGCGGCAGATTTTAAAACCTTTGCAACAAAACCTAAATCGGCATTACTGAATTCATTGCCAAAAATGTATGAATTACCAAAATAGCTTTCTTAAAAACGTAAAGCCCTAGCCCTGATAGAAGCGGTATCCTTTTGTTTTTTTCTTTAAAAAACAAAAGATAAAGCGAATAGCAGGATTAGCTTCTAAAAAAATAAATATGAAAAACAGACTTTTAAAGACCCTTGGACTAGCTTTAACATTATCAGTAATGTCATGTCAGGCACAGGAAAAAATTACGGTAAGAGGTACAGAATTTTACAAAGGCGACAAACCTTATGCCTACATTGGAACGAATTATTGGTATGGAAGTTTACTGGCTTCAAAAAAAGTGGGAGATCGTAAAAGGCTGCTTCGCGAGCTGGATTTGATGAAAAAAAACGGAATCGATAACTTACGAATTTTGGTTGGTGCCGAGGGCGGAAAATATGATTTCACGGTTCGCCCGGCTTTGCAATACGAACAAGGAAAATACGATGACGATTTGCTTGATGGACTTGATTTCCTGATGAATGAAATGAGAAAACGCAACATGTATGCAGTTTTATATTTAACCAACAACTGGGAATGGTCTGGCGGAATGTCGCAATATTTAGAGTGGAACGGCAAAGGTCCGATTCCGGTTCCGAATATCGCTCCCAATACGTGGCCGCAGTTTATGGAATATACCCAGCAATTTTACAGCTGTACACCTTGTATGGAAGGTTTGGAAAATCATGTGAAATTTATTATGACCCGTACAAATCCATATTCGAAAAAGAAATATACGGATGACAACACCATTATGGCCTGGCAGGTTGGCAATGAACCAAGACTTTTTACGGTTGAAAATGAAGAAAAATTCACCATTTGGTTAAACAATATTGTTAATTTAATGGATAGTTTAGATAAAAACCATTTGATTTCTACAGGTTCTGAAGGATTAAACAGTTCGAATGACAACATAGAAATTTTTGAGAGAACACACCTGAATCCGAATATTGATTATCTAACGATGCATATCTGGCCTAAAAACTGGAATTGGTTTAAGGCTGACGATGCTGAGGCAACGATGCCTGCCACTATTGAAAACGCTGGAAAATATATTGATGCCCACATTAAAGTGGCCAATAATCTGAAACGACCTATTATAATTGAAGAATTTGGATTGCCAAGGGAAAACGAAAACCTAAATGCGGGAGCACCCTCAATTTATCGAAATCAATTTTATAGTTATATCTTTGGCAGGGTTCTGGAAAGCCGTAAAAATAACGGTCCGCTGCAGGCAGCTAATTTCTGGGGATTTGGTGGTGAAGGTAAGGCGGTGAATGAAACCGGAAAGTGGAATCCCGGAGAACCATTAACAACCGATCCTCCGCAGGAACCACAGGGTTTGAATTCGGTTTTTTCAGGTGATAAATCAACTCTGGAGATTGTAAAAAAATACAATTTAGAGTTGAAGAAAAAATAATTTCTTTACCATATAAGTGATTATAAGAACATTTAACAGGCTTAGTCCAAAAGTTTAAATGAACTTATAATCACTTATATGATTTAAAAACATAAAACATGAAAAAAATATTTCCTGCCTTATTGGTTTTGCTTTTTAATATTTCTTTTTCGCAACAGGTACAGGATTTTACTTTAGCATCTCCAAACGGTAAAATAAAAATCAGTATTGTAATTAACGAGAAAATAACCTGGTCTGTTTCACATGAAAAAGATCTCATTCTGACTCCATCAGCCGTTTCATTGACGTTGGATAAAAATGAGGTTTTAGGAAAAAATGCATTGCTTTTAAATTCCAAAAGAGAAAAAGTAAATACTACATTTGAATCACCTTTATACAAAAAAAATTCTGTAAAAAATCAATACAACCTTCTGGTTCTGAATTTCAAAAATGATTTCAGCATTGAATATCGTGCTTTTGATGATGGTGTCGCATACAGATTCATCTCTAAAAAGAAGCAAGACATAACCGTAAAATCGGAAGAAGTAAGTTTGAATTTCGATCAGGATTACAATACCCTGATGCCTTATGTTCGTGATTTAAGGAACCCGAAAGACCTCTATATTTCCTCGTTTGAAGCACATTACGAAAATAAAAAAATTAGTGAATTTGCTAAAGATACTTTGGCGTTTTTACCTTTTTTAATCGATTTTAAAAACAATAAAAAAGCCGTCTTCCTGGAAGCTAATCTGGTAGATTATCCGGGATTGTTTGTAACTAACAATAAGTCAAAATCAGGTTTTGAGTCCCGTTTTTCCAATTACCCTTTACAGGAAACTAACGGTGGTTTTAATAATATAAACCGACTGATTACAGAGAGAGCTGATTATTTGGTAAAGACAAAAGGAACGAGAAATTTTCCGTGGAGAATTATTGTTATTTCTGAAAATGATGCTGAGTTAGCCAATAACGACATGGTTCAGAAATTATCCGAGCCTTCAAAAATTAAAGACCTTTCCTGGATTAAGCCCGGAAAAGTAGCCTGGGACTGGTGGAACGACTGGAACATTTACAACATCGATTTTAAAGCCGGAATTAACACCAAGACTTATCAATATTACATTGATTTCGCATCAAAAAACAAAATCGAATATGTGGTTTTAGATGAAGGCTGGAGTCTGGAAGATGACATTATGGAACACAATCCAAATGTAGACCTGGAAGCTTTGATCGCCTACGGAAAAGAACGAAATGTGGGGATCATTTTATGGAGTTCCTGGATGGCTTTGACGAAAAACACGGAAGGCATTTTTAAGAATTATGCAGATTTGGGTATCAAAGGCTTTAAAGTTGATTTTCTTGACCGTGACGATGCTAAAATGGTAAATTCGGTTTATGATATTGCGCAAAAAGCAGCTGACAACAAATTACTTTTGGATTTTCACGGCATGTACAAACCAACCGGAATTCAACGCACTTTTCCAAATATTCTGAATTTTGAAGGCGTAAAAGGGTTGGAAAATAATAAATGGACACCTAATGATGATGTTCCTTTATATGATTGTACTATCCCTTTTATCAGAATGATGGCCGGGCCGATGGATTATACTCCCGGTGCCATGAGAAATGCCGCCAAAAGTGAGTTTAAACCAAGTAATTCCAATCCGGTAAGTCAGGGAACAAGATGTCATCAATTAGCGCTTTACACGATTTTTGAAGCGCCTTTGCAAATGATGGCTGACAGTCCGACAGCTTATATGAAGGAACAGGAAAGCACTGATTTTATTGCTAAAACCCCAACCGTTTTTGATGAAACTGTGGCATTAGAAGGTGAGGTTGGAAAACTAGTATCAATTGCACGAAGAAAAAACTCAACCTGGTATTTAGGTGCCATAACCAATTGGGATTCAAGAGACATTACAATTGATTTTTCTTTTCTGGAAAAGGGTAAAAAATTTGAAGCTGAGATTTTCTCAGATGGATTAAATGCAGATAAAGCTGCGAACGATTATAAAAGAGAAACTATTACTGTTGATTCTACTACGAAACTAAAATATACATTGGCAAGTGGTGGCGGATTAGCAATGATTATAAAATAAAAAATGGGGCAAATTATCCCATTTTTTATTCATTTTAAACCCGACAGGTTTTTAAAAACCTGTCGGGTTTAATAACTATCGTAAAATCAATTCAATTGCATTCAGTTCATCTTGTGTAAATTCTAAACCCTGCAAACATTCTATATTATTATTCAACTGCCTTACTGAACTTGCTCCAATCAAAACCGACGTAATTCGTTTGTCTTTTTGCAACCAGGCCAGTGCCATTTGAGCTAAAGATTGATTACGGTTTTGGGCGATCTCATTCAGTTGCACTAATTTCAGAATTCTTTCCGCCGTAACTTCATCTTCTTTTAAATGTCCGTTTGGATTATGAGCACGGGAATTTTCAGGAATTCCGTTTAGATATTTGTCAGTCAAAAGTCCTTGTGCCAAAGGTGAAAATGCAATACAGCCCACTCCCTTTTCTTCCAGAACATCCAATAAGCCTTCTTCAACCCAACGCACTAACATTGAATATTTAGCCTGATGAATCAAACATGGAGTTCCTAATTGCTTCAAAACATCTACAGCAACTCGGGTTTGCTCAGCCGAATAATTACTAATTCCAACATATAAGGCTTTACCACTTCTAACGGCGTAATCAAGTGCCATCATGGTTTCTTCAATAGGCGTTTCAGGATCTGGACGATGCGAATAGAAAATATCGACATAATCAACCTTCATTCTTTTCAAACTTTGGTCTAGACTGGATAATAAATACTTTCTTGAACCCCAATCCCCATAAGGACCATCCCACATGGTGTAACCCGCTTTGGTCGAAATGATGATTTCATCACGCAGGTTTCCCTGAAAATTATGCCATAATATTTTTCCAAAATTGGTTTCTGCAGAACCCGGAACCGGCCCATAGTTGTTAGCCAGATCAAAATGGGTAATTCCTCTATCAAAAGCTTCTACAGCAATACTTTCTGCATTTTCAAAATTATCTACTGATCCGAAATTATGCCATAATCCTAAAGAAATTTCAGGCAAGAGCAACCCGCTTTTTCCACATCTGTTATATTTCATTATTTTTAGTTAAGGTTGGAATTTAAAGTTTTTAAAGATAAAAACAAACCTGATTATTTTAAAACCAAATAGTAGTTAATTTTTGTAAATTTGTCAAAATAATAAATTATGGAAAATAACTGGCAAAATTTAATTTCGATAAATCCAGACATCAGATTTGGAAAACCTGTAATTACAGGAACCAGAATCTGTGTTTCAGACATTCTTGCATGGCTTTCTACAGGAATGTCGTTTGATGAAATTATCGAAGATTTCCCTGAATTAAAAAGCGAAGATATTCTTGCTGCATTAGCATTTGCTGCAAATAGAGAAAACATTACAAAAATAATTGCGGCATAATGAAATTACTTCTTGATGAAATATTTCTTGGAGAACAATTAAACTCGTTGAAAATGCTTTTTTAGATTGTTTACATGCTAAAAATATTCCGGTAAATCAACCCGCAAAAGATATTGAAAATTGGAAATTTGCCAGACAAAATGATTTTACAATCCTCACACATGATGATGATTTTGAGAAATTATTACTTTTAAAAGGAGCTCCTCCAAAAGTAATAATCTTAAAAACATTCAATAAAAATACCAAACAAATAGCTGAAATTCTTATTTCAAAAAAAGAAATTATTTTAGCTTTTGTTTTAAATGACGATTTGATGATTTTAGAAATTTATTAAATATTTGGAACTCTCGCAGATTTGGCAGATTAAGGAGATAAAATAATCTGCCGAATTTGCAAAAATCTGCGAGAGAAATATTTTAATTAAACTTGCGACTTTGCGTCTTTGCGAGATTAAAAAACTTTAAGCTTATTCTTTTATATCAAAACCACCTTCCAAACCTTTATCTGAACTTCCTCCAACCATAATTTTGAAAGTTCCCGATTCTACCAAATAATTCCCTTCGTTATTATAAAAACCTAATTCTTTCTCAGTCAAAGTAAAGGTTACGGTTTTAGTTTCACCTTTTTTCAAATTCACCAATTCAAAACCTTTTAATTCTTCAACCGGTCTTGCAATACTGGCAAAATCATCATGAATATACAATTGAACCACTTCTTTTCCGTCGTAATTACCTGAATTAGTTACATCAACGGTAATTTTTACCGGTTCATTTTTAGCAAATGACGTTTTGTTTATTTTCAGATTTTTATATTCGAAAGAAGTATAACTCAATCCAAAACCAAAAGGGAACTGAGGTGTTTTTTCTACATCTGAAAAGTGTGACCAAAACACATTTTTATCCGCATTTACAGGTCTTCCTGTACTGTAATTGTTATAATAAATTGGAACCTGTCCCACGTTTCTCGGGAAAGATATTGGCAGTTTTCCGCTTGGGTTATAATCTCCGTATAAAACCTGGGCTACCG
Organism: Flavobacterium piscis; assembly: GCF_031457575.1. Lineage (GTDB taxonomy): Bacteria > Bacteroidota > Bacteroidia > Flavobacteriales > Flavobacteriaceae > Flavobacterium > Flavobacterium piscis_A. Next base: position 37,062 of record NZ_JAVDWQ010000008.1, read on the forward strand.
CATTTCCGGTTTGTGTTCCTAAATGCCAGGCTTCAACAATCGTCGGAATATGTTCTGCTGCCCACGGAATAGTCAACGGACGTCCATTATTTAAAACCAAAACAATATTTGGATTCACTTTATAAATTTCTTCCAGCAATTCCTGTTGCAATCCTGGTAAATCTAAATTCGTTCTACTGCGCCCTTCCCCGCTCTGAAAACCATGTTCTCCTAAAACCATCACGACAACATCAGCATTTTTTGCTGCCGTTTTAGCTGCTTCAAATCCACTTTTGTCTGTTGTATTAAATACGACCTCATCCAAAAAAGTAGCTTTTCCAACAATCAAATCAGCTCCTTTTTCAAAAACCAGCTGATTATCTTTGTATTGCTGCATTCCTTCTAAAACCGAAACTGCAGTATTATCATCAGCCGCAATTCTCCAGCTTCCCAGAGGACTGTTTTTATCATTTGCCAAAGCTCCGATCAAAGCAATTTTTTGTCCTGATTTTTTTAGCGGAAGTAAATTCTTATCGTTTTTCAGCAAGACAATCGACTTTTTGGCCATATCCAAAACACCATCATTGTTAGCTTTATTTCCGATAGTCGCTTTCTCACGCTTTTCGTCACAGTATTTGTAAGGATCATCGAATAATCCCAATTCAAATTTTACTCGCAAAATCCTGCGAACGGCATCATCTACCAAAGCTTCTTTTAGTTTACCTTCCTTAACCAATTTAACTAATTCGGTAACATATAAATGGGATTCCATATCCATGTCAGAACCTGCTGTAACTGCTTTCAACGTTGCATCTGCTCCATCTTTGGCATAACCATGCGGAATCATTTCACGCACCGAAGCCCAGTCTGAAACCACAAAACCATCAAAATTCCATTTGCCTTTCAAAATATCCCTTTGCAGAAAAATATTTCCCGTTGCCGGAATTCCATTTACCAAATTAAAAGAATTCATAAACGTTCTCACGCCTGCATTAGTAGCTGCCTCAAACGGAGGTAAAACGGTGTTGAATAATTTCGAATTGCTTATATCTACCAAATTGTAATCACGTCCCGACTCAATAAAACCATAAGCCGCAAAGTGTTTCGCGCAAGCCGCTATGGTATTAATTTTAGCCAAATCTGCTTTATTGTCACCCTGAAAACCGGTCACTCTCGCAACAGCAATTTTACTTCCTAAATACGGGTCTTCTCCCGCACCTTCCATCACACGTCCCCAGCGGGCATCGTTTGTAATGTCAACATTGGGGCCAAAAGTCCAGTTAATACCGGATGCCGAAGCTTCATCTGCCGCAATGGCTGCCGATTTTTTTATCGCTTCCAAATCCCAACTCGCCGCTTCTGCCAATGGAATAGGACTCAACGTTTTATAACCATGGATAACATCAAAACCAATAATCAGCGGAATTCCCAAACGGGTTTCCTCCACAGCAATTTTCTGTACAGCACGAACCTCTTTCACTCCGCGAACTGTCAGCATACTTCCTACCCATCCTTTTCGCAGATGCTCATATTTCAACTCCGCATTTCCGCCTTTTGGAGCAGGTCCGGTCACATCCCAAAACCCGTTATATTGATTCATTTGTCCCACTTTTTCCTCCAAAGTCATTAATGGTAAAAGCAAGTCAATTCGTTGTTCAATCGTTTTATTTTTATCCAGATGCGGTTTCTTTTGTGCGTTCATATTTCCAACAGTAAACAGGGTAAAAACCCCAATAATTAGTGTATTTTTATTTTTCATAGTGGTTAATAGTTTCATATTTTGGGCGTGTCACTTGCCCGAAAAAAGGCAACCGTCAGGCTTTCGGCTATCTTTTGTTCCGTTTCTCTTCACAAAAGGATACCGCCTCAAATGAAATTCACTGAACTCCGCTTTAAATAAAAGTTTAGTGAAGTAATCCCTCACGCAATTCACGTTAACGAGAACGCTTCCAACAGATTAAAATCCGTTGCTACAATATGTTCCGAGCCTAAGGCTCTCTTACGCTAAAGTTCCAGAGGAACGATTTATTTTGTAGCGACGGATTTAAAAACGCAATATTTTCATTCCAACGAAAGGAGAAATTACACACGTCAATCAACAAAGACTTAAAACTTTCTGAACGGAATTTCTAATGTGATTTCAATTTTCTTCAAAATGACAAAAGAGCGCAAAAATTAAAGTCTAACATCTTTACTCTTTCTTCTTTACTCTTTCTTCTTTACTCTTTCTTCTTTACTCTTTTTTCTTTGTTCTTTACTCTTTTTTCTTTGTTCTTTACTCTTTTTTCTTTGTTCTTTACTCTTTTTTCTTTGTTCTTTCTTCCCTCACTCCGAAATAAAACACGAAGCCGGTAAATTCGCCTTATTGAACAAATCAGACTGAATTGTATTTCCCCACGCAAATCGAACTTTCATAGGATTTGCTACTTTTTTACTTGTCAAAATCACCTGATTATTTTTTATCGATGCTTCTGCCGGATAAAAAGCTCCATCAGCGCCCGCTACTTCAAATTGATTCGGTTTTTTGTTTTTAAAATTCAACCCATCGGCATCATCAAAAAAAACGACTGCTTTGTTCTTCTCTATTTTTAAAGCTGTAAAAAGAGGTCCGTTTACCAAATTAGAATTGATTTTATACGTATTTGCCAATGCTAAATTTGCCAGACGAATTCCAACCGACTTTTTATCCTTTGGGTGAATATCTATCGTATCCGAAACATCGCTAATGACAACCATTCCGGTATTATTGACTTGTTTTAAAATCTTTCGTTGCGAATTTCGAAGCGTAACATTAGAGAAGTTGTTGCTACCTGTTTTATAGGGTGCAATTTGTACGTAATAAAACGGAAATTCGTCATTCCAGACTTTTCGCCATGACGTAATCAAAGCCGATAACGTTTTATCATAAACTTCTGAACCCACATTCGATTCTCCCTGATACCAAAGAGTTCCTGCAATTTTAAAACCAGCAAGTGGATAAATCATCGCGTTATAAGCACGCCCGGGCTGACGCGGCCCATATTCCTGTTCGTTTAATTTTTTGGCATTTTCCAATAAAACAGCATCATTCTGAACAACTTCTTCCGGCATCCAGATTTCTGCAGGAGTTCCGCCCCAATTCGAAGAAATTAATCCGATGGGAACATTTTTTAAATCTTCACGCAAGCGTTTGGCAAAAAAATAACCAACTGCGCTAAAGTTTTTCATAGTTTCAGGAGTTGATTCTGTCCAGTTCCCCAATAAATTATTCTGAGGTGTTGTCGCCGTTAATTTTGGAACCGTAAAAAACCGAATATTAGGATTCGTGGCATTTTTGGCTTCTTCTTCGCCATTATCGATTCCCCAGCTGGCTGACATTTCCATATTGGACTGACCGGTGCAAAGCCATACTTCGCCAATTAAAATATTTTTCAGCACCACTTCATTGTATCCTTTTATCGAAATCGTGAAAGGACCTCCGGCTTCGGGCGTTTTGATCTTTAGTTCCCATTGTGCCTGATTGTTTGCCGTAACTTTGTATTCCTGATTGTTCCAGCTCGAAATTAATTTGATTTCTTCTTTTGGATTGGCCCAGCCCCAAATTTTCACTTCAGAATTGCGATGCAATACCATATTATTACCAAATATATTCGGAAGGGAAACGTTTGCCATCATAGTGCCGGAAATCAGAATAAAAACAAACTTAAATATATTATTTTTCATTTAGCAAGTTTTTTAAAAACGGACCATATTCAGCAGCCATAATCTTATGTTCGGCAATATTTGGATGTCCGGAACAACCGCTTGGTGTCATGGGTTGGAATTTGAAAATCAAGATAGTTTTATGTGATTTATCAGCATCAAATTCCGTTTTTATCTTATTCAGGCAATCTTCAAAAATAACTGCATTTTCTCCATTCACCATTGGGCTGTTGGTCAAAACCACTTGTGTATTTGGGTTGTGCTCATACAACATTTTTATAAAATTGATATAATTAGAAACAAACTTTTCCGGATCAAAAGGCAAACGTTCTTTTTTGCCGTCACCATTCGAAAAATCATTGGTTCCTAATGCAATACTGATAATATCAGGCTGAAAAGAAAAATCATATTTCGGTTTGGATGCGTCTTTTGTCAGGTATAAATTCTCATAAACGGCAGGCATAATCGCTACATCAGGATTTTCATCATTCCAGTTGCGGTAAATTCCGATTCCGGAAACAGAACTCAATAAATAGTCTGTATCCATGTTTCTGGAAAGAATTGGCCCATAAGCAAAATACCCGTTATGATGGTCAAAGTACTCGCCTTCGTTACACGGAGTTGTTGACGAATCGTTTGCTGCGCCACAGGTTATAGAGTCACCAATGAATTCGATTTTCTTTTTCTTAACCGCGGTTACAGTCATTAATTTTGCCGTTGTTCCTGTAAACAAGACATTTCCCATAATCGCCTCAGTAGCTTTATAAATGGTTAACGTATGCACTTTTTGTTTGGAAGTAACTTTAATCTCAAAAGATTGCACAGGACCTTTTTCGACCCTGACTTTCCCCATATATTGTCCGTCTAATTCTAAAGCAACATAATTATGATGGTCCCAGGAATCAATACTCTGTAATAAAACAGCACACTTTTTTCCGGAAAAATTAAACGTCACCGAAGATGCAGTTCCTATCAAAACAACATTATTATTCTGCAGAACATCAACTCTTCCTGCATACAAAAAAGTATTTGTTGTATTTTGTGAAGTAGCAGCAATCGAAATCAGTAAAAAGACAATTAAAAGCGGTATTTTTTTTAGATACATAATTTATTTGTTAAAATATAAATGTGATTCACAAATATATCCGAATTATATCTTGCAGAAAGATACTAAAATGTCAAAATGCAATAAAAAAACACCAAAACGGTTTTTAATTTACAGGCTACGGATTTTTAACCCCAAACAACCTATCTTTATAGATTAACTAATACCCATTTCCAATGAAAATAACGCCAATCTTTCTTCTCCTAAGTATTTCATTTTCTTGTTTAAACATAAAAAAAGAAAATCAAACTATATTTGCCCAGATTGAAAAAACGCAAACTGAAACTGACAGGGATTCAATTATTAACTATGCTCAGCAATATCTGGGAACACCTTATTTATATGCAGGGAATGACCCCTACAAAGGATTTGACTGTTCCGGTTTTGTGAGTTATGTATTTCATCATTTTGATATTAATTTACCAAGAAGCTCCAGTGGTTATAAAAATATTAGGAGTGACATTGGCTTCGGATGATTTTAAAATTGGGGATATTTTAGTTTTTTACGGCTACAAAGATAAAACAGTAATAGGTCATCTCGGCATTATTTGTGAGGCCAACGGCATGGAGTCAAAATTCATACATGCATCATCGGGAAAAGCAGGAAGTGTAACAATCAGTGAACTGGATTCTGAACATTATAGCAAACGTTTTTATAAATGCATTACTGTTTTACCTAAATAAACTAATTTCATTCATAAAAAAAACTCCAGTCATTTAACATGACCGGAGTTTTTCACCTTTATAATAATCAACCTTTATTTTAGATAACAGTACCTTTTAAAGTAAGGATTTTTGGAGTAGTTTCAGCACTTGTTGTAACTGTAACGGTTTTAGTAAAAGCTCCTTTATTGGCTGCGTTATAAGTTGCCGTAACTTTTGCAGATTTGCCTGGAAGAATTGGCTCTTTAGTATAATCTGTTGCTGTACAGCCACATGAACCTTTTACATTGGTAATAACAACTGCCGTTTTTCCCGTATTTTTAAATTCAAAAACAATAGCTTTTGGTGTTCCTTGTGGAATTTGTCCCACATCTATGCTTTCAGCTTTCCATACAACAGTTGATTCAGTAACTACAGTTGTTGAATTTGAAGTTAATGCCTCTACCGGTGCAATTGCTGAGAATGACATTAATCCCAAGGCTAATGCCAACATCGAAATTTTAAAACTTTTCATAGTATATTTATTTAATTGGTAATGGTTCAATTTTATATTTCAAAAGTAATACAGATAAAAACAATTCCCTGTTAAGCGGTTTCAAATGTTTGTTAATGACTTGTTAACTGGTGTTTTTAATTTAAAATTTGACTAATATTACACTTTCTAAAAACCGTTTTTCTTGAAAATAAATAAACTCAACAGCATCATTATCCTGGGATTAATAGCCATTATTGGCATATTGGTCGCACAATTGCTATGGACAAGAGAAGCATTCACCCTGGAACAGAAAAAATTCAGTCAGAAAACACACATAGCCTTACTTGAAGTTGTCAAAAAATTATATGAAGGCACTAATCATGAATTGCCGGCACAAAATCCGGTGCAGAAAATTGCCAATGATTATTACATCGTCAATATTGATAATGATTTTGAACCTGATATTCTGGAGTTTTATCTGAAAACGGAATTCAAAAAAATGAATATCACTACAGATTTTGAATACGCCATGTACAATTGCCAAAGCGACGAAATGGTTTATGGAAACTACATTTCATTATCTCAAAAAGGAAAAGTAAAACAATCTGTTTATTTCCCAAAACACAAAAACCTGATTTATTATTTTGCTGTCCGTTTTCCAAATGAAACGAGCTATTTATTTAGTTCGATGCGTTTTTGGTTTGTGCTTTCCATCGTTCTGATTCTTATTTTACTGATTTATGTTTATTCGATTTTTACACTTTTACAGCAAAAAAAGTATTCCGAATTACAACGTGATTTTATTAATAACATGACGCATGAATTTAAAACACCTTTGTCTTCAATTTTAATTGCTTCAAAATACTTAAGTGAGCAGAATTCTATTAAAGACGACAAAAAGCTGCATACTTACACTACTATCATTATCAATCAGGGACATAAGTTAAATCATCATATTGAAAAAATCCTGAATATTGCCAAATCTGATTATACAACATTGGAGCTAAAAAAAGAACCGGTTTCAATTGTTCCCTTGATTGAAGAAACAATTGAAAATATTGTATTGAAATATCCTGAAGCAAAAATAAAAATTGAGACTTCAGAAGATTATAAAATTGACACAGATGTTTTTCATTTTACTAATCTAATCTATAATTTACTGGATAATGCTGTAAAATATTGCGATACAAATCCTGAAATCACAGTAAGAATAACTGTAGATAATTCTGCTTTAAAATTGAAATTTATTGATAATGGTATCGGAATATCTACAAAAAACATTTCATTTATTTTTGATAAATTTTACCGTGTACAAAACGAAAAAAGCAACGAAGTAAATGGTTTTGGGCTTGGATTATATTATGTAAAAAAGATTTGTGATTTACATAATTGGAAAATTTCAGCAGCAAATAACTTACAAAAAGGTATCACGATAACACTGGAAATCCCTTATAAAAATGATAAAAAGTAAAATTCTTTATGCCGAAGACGATGAAACTTTGGCATTTTTAACAAAAGATAATCTGGAACAGAATAATTATGAAGTAGTTCATTGTTCTGACGGGAAATCAGGATTGGAATCTTTTAAGAATGACCATTTCGATATTTGTATTCTGGATATCATGATGCCAAAAATGGATGGTTTTGAATTGGCAACTGAAATCAGAAAAAGCAATACCAATATTCCGATCATTTTTCTTTCTGCCAAGACCTTAAAAGAAGACAGACTAAAAGGATTGCGCCTGGGTGCTGATGATTATTTAGTTAAGCCCTTCAGTATTGAAGAGTTACTTTTAAAAATAGAAATTTTCCTCAAACGTTCACAAAAAATTACCTCAACCTCAATACAAAAAACAATTTATGAAATTGGAAAGTATCAATTCGATACTCAAAATTTCTTTCTCTTCAATGAAAATGAAAAAATTGGTCTTACACAGCGCGAAGCTGAACTTTTGAAATTATTTCTTGACAATAAAAACAGCGTTTTAAAAAGAGAGCAAATATTAACATCGCTGTGGGGAAATGACGATTATTTTACGGGACGAAGCCTGGATGTTTTTATTTCCCGATTACGTAAAATTCTGGTCAACGAAAAAGGAATTTCGATTGAGAATTTACACGGCATTGGTTTTCGTTTTAGCATTGAAAGTTTATAAAACCAACAATCCAAACCCGCGCAAGGTATTGACTGGCTTAGAATACCAGAACAATTCAAAATCATCTAAACTAATTTCAAAATCATTTTTTATTTCCTGAAAAGTATAGTTTTTTGCGTTTGAAATGGTAATTTTTTTCAAAATTTCGATCAGCCATTCACCTTCCTTTTTATTGGTCTGAATGTTGAAACTTTCTTTTTTATCATGAAAAGTAAAAGTCATCATTTCCCAGGTTTGTCCTTTTTTGGATTTTGTAAAATGCTCTACCGAAGGCTTCCCTCCTAGCCAAACCACTTTTGCATTGGGTTTTGTATTAAAATCATTTCCTTGGTCAAGGGCATTAAAAATAAAATCGGGATCTATTTTGGTTTTCGGAATTTTAAAGTCAAACCAATCCTGCAATTCATAGTCAAAACAGATTCCGTGCATGAAATTAAAAAGTGATTTTTTTAATCCAAAACTAAATTTATCGTGATTGATTCCGGTAGAATCAGTATAATCAATATCATTATTGGCAAAAGTTCCAATGACTTCCGTTACTTTTTTTACGCCAAATTTCTCCGGATACAAACCAACCGGGCTATGAGCCGTCATCGCAAACTGATGCCAAAAACCCGATTGCAGAATTCCTGCTTCAAATAACTGACGCACCATTTCAAGGCTGTCAACCGTTTCCTGAATAGTCTGAGTTGGATATCCATACATCAAATAAGCATGAACCATGATTCCGGCTTCGGTAAAATTGCTGGTTACTTTTGCAACTTGCTCCACCGTTACGCCTTTATCGATCAATTTTAATAATCGGTCTGAAGCGACTTCTAATCCTCCTGAAACTGCAATACAGCCGGACGCTTTTAGTAACAAACATAGATCTTTGGAAAAACTTTTCTCAAAACGGATATTTGTCCACCACGTTACGGCAAGTTTTCGTTTTAAAATTTCAAGTGCCAAGGCTCTCATTAATGCCGGAGGAGCTGCTTCATCGACAAAATGAAAACCATTCTGACCGGTTTGCAGTATCATTTCTTCCATACGGTCGCACAATAAGTTGGCTGCAACAGGTTCATAAACTTTTATATAATCTAATGAAATATCGCAAAAAGTACACTTACCCCAATAACAGCCATGCGCCATTGTTAGTTTATTCCAACGTCCATCACTCCACATTCGGTGCATCGGATTTACGATTTCGATTACCGAAATATATTTATCCAAAGACAGATCAGAATAATCCGGAGTTCCAACAAATGCTTGTTTATAATCGTTTTTTAAGGAATTGTTCTTGTAAATAACCTTTCCGTTTTCTAACAAAAAAGTCCTTTTGTAAGATTGATGTTCCGGATTTTCAATACTGGCAATTAATTCTTCAATTGGAACTTCGCCATCATCCAAAGTAATAAAATCGAAGAATTCAAAAACTCGTGCGTCTGAAAGCGAACGCAATTCGGTATTCGGGAAACCTCCGCCCATCGAAATCTTTATTTCCGGATGATGTTGTTTAACCCATTGTGCAGATCGAAACGCACTATATAAATTCCCGGGAAACGGAACAGAAATTAAAAATAAAGTAGGTTTTACAGCTTCAATCTTTTCTTTCAAAAGAGAAATCAAAATCGAATCAATATATGTAGGTTCCTGTTGCAAAGCTTCATACAATTCGTCAAAAGAGTTAGCGCTCCTTCCTAAACGTTCTGCATATCGGCTAAAGCCAAAATTTTCATCAACACATTCCACAATAAAATCCGAAATATCTTCTAGATACAAAGTGGCTAAATGTTTTGCTTTATCCTGCGTTCCCATAGTTCCGAAAGCCCAGTCAAGTTCTTCTAACTGTACAAAACGAGAAGCTTCCGGCAGAAAGTCTTCCTGACAGATTTGCAATGCCAAAGTTGGATTTTTTCCCTGCAAAAACTGAATGACAGGATCAATTGTTTTGATGTATTCGTCCTGTAAAGCGAAAATTCTTTTACAGTTGTCAGTTGTTGGTTGCTGGTTGCCGGATTCAAATAAATCTTGCAATCCTTTTTTCGAAAACAATTCTAATATTACATCAATACCCAAATCAGCCTGAACGGATTCGATATTTTTGGTATTCAAAAAACCTTTTATATACGCTGTTGCCGGATACGGAGTATTCAGTTGGGTAAATGGAGGAGTTATGACGAAAAGCTTTGTATTCAAGGCGGTATTATTTTCTGCAAAAATACGGGATATTTAGTATTATTTGACAAAAGAAATAACTCCTAATTATTGGGCTAAAAACATGAAATATATCAGGTTTTTATTTTTTTAATATAAAAACTTACAAAACACTTTTTTTTTATTTAAAACTTAGTTTTTTAATTACATTTGCCTACAAAATTTTCTTAATGAAACTTAAAATTACTCTCTCATTTATTGTATTTCTCCAATGTGTTTTTGTTTTTTCACAAGAAATCAATCCAAATTCGTCCAATAATTTTTTATTAGAAGATAAAAATGGCCATTTAATTCAAAATTTGGAACAGCAAAAACAATTTTTAAAAATTAGGGAAGAAAAAGTGAAAGCAGAAATCCTGAATTTGAAAAAAGTAAATCTGAATTCGAAAAAGGGAAATTTGACTTCAAAAACAGAAGCTATACTTCAAGCAGTAGAAATGTGTACTAATGGAGGTTTTGAGCAATATGAAAATATAGACGGAAGTAGTTATCTTAAGAATTTTCTTTACACAATAGGCGATCCTCCTGGCCCAACACAATGCCGTTCAATCACCAATACCGCCGATTCATACATCAATCGTTATAACCCTAATAATATGGACATTATGGCAACTGGTGTTACAGCAAATTTGGTTGACCCATATATAGGAGATATTAAAGCATTTGATCAATATGCCCTTAAAATTAATCATGAAAACTCATCTACTTATGGTTCTATTGTTCAAAGTAAAAGGTTTAAAACAAATAATGAAAATTATCTGAAATTTAACTACAAAGCTGTATTACAAAGCGTATATGACGACAGCCATGCTGATAATCAGGCATTTGTAAAAGCAAGGATTTTAGATAAAAATAAAGTAGTTGTAAATGAATTTTGTTTGGTAGGAGATGAAAAAAACTGCATTTTCTCCAAAGTTCCGAGTCAAGATTCTTATTATGTTACCTTATACACTACCAATTGGCAATCTGGATTTTTGGACATTTCATCAATCCCAAATAATGAAGAATTTACCGTTGAATTTATGGCTTCAAGATGTGGATTGGGTGGGCATTTTGGGTATATGTATGTTGATGATATTTGCTTATTACATTCCTCAGAGAATTTTCAAGGTTCTGTAGAGCTTGATCCTTTGAATAAAGTTTGTCCTGGTTTACCGATTTCAGTGTGTGGCACTTATACTGTTCCTAATTCTGGAGGAATTTCTGCAACAGTAAAAAAAATTACTTTAACTATTTACAACAGCAATAACGTTTCTGTCTATACTACATCAACTACCTCAAGCATAGACACAACAAATAAAAAGTTTTGTTTCACACTGAATGCCACTAATTTTCCAAATAGTACCAATGCAAATTACAATGTAGGAGTACAGGTAGATTATGATATTTCCGGAACCTCTTGTACAGGAACTACATTTAATTCTGCCATAGATCCTGACGCAAATCCCGGATGGGATATTTCTTTTTTGAATTGTACTTCAAGTTGTAATATTAATGTAACCAATGCAAAAATATCTCAATGTGATGCTAATCATGACGGAAGTGAAAATTTTGATTTGTCCAAATTAAATTCTTTAGTGGTATCTTCTACTACGGGTTTAAATTTTAGTTATTTCAAAAATTACAACGAGGCAGGGGCCAACTTGAATGCTATCGCTAATTTTACAAATTATCCAAGTTCAAGTGCTTCTATTTTTGTCAGGGTGAGTAAGGATGCAACTTGTTACAAAATAATTTCTGCCAGTTTAGAGGTAAGAAATCCCACGGCAAATATTTCAGGTATTCTAAATGTTTGCTCAGGAAGCACTGTATTGACAGCTTCTCCAGGATCTTCATATCTATGGAGTACAGGAGAGACCTCACAAAGTATTACGGTAACTTCGTTAGGAAATTATTCTGTTACTGTTACTGATTCTTTTGGATGCAGTAGCGATGCAAGTGTTACTATCGAACCGAGCCAAACTGCTGTATCTCCTGTCTTGCAGATTACGCAACCCTCTTGTTTTGCTTCCACAGGAACAATAAAAATAACTTCAACGGCATCACAATATAGTTTTGATGATGGTGTAACCTGGAGCACAAACAGCACAAAGAGTAATTTGTATCCAGGTAACTATTTAGTAAAAATAAAGACAATAAATGGATGTACTTCCTATTCTCAAAGTGTAACTATCACAGCTGCTTCTACTTCGTATCCAAATTACAATTACAACAATCCTTTATTTTGCGGAGATACTGGCAGCATCACCATTACAACTCCAGCTACATACTATAGTTTTGATGATGGTGTAACTTGGGGCAATAATTCTACTGCTACCAGTCTTTTGCCCGGAAATTATAAAATTCGTACCAAAGATTTACAAGGCTGTATTTCTTCTGCCAACAATGTACTCCTTAGCAGTAATACGCTAGAGATTCCAACTTATACTACGACACAGCCTGCTTGTACTATAAAAGGAAGTATTACCATTAATACAGTTTCGGATTTTTATACTTTTGATGGAGGAAGCACATGGGTTACAAGCAACAAAATGGGCAATTTAAACACAGGAAGCTATTCTTTAGGGATTAAAAATGCTTTAGGCTGCACTTCCAATTATACTTATGTTTATTTAAATGATTTTGAATATTCCTATCCTGAATATACTACAGAGCAACCTGTTTGCGGAAGAGATGGAAGTATTACTATTACTACAATAGCAGATTTGTACAGTTTTGATAATGGAGTAACCTGGACTAGTAATAACGTTAAAATTTTACCTTTTGGAAACTATCAAATAAAGGTAAAAAACGGTGCGGGATGTATCAGCTCTGCTAATTATGCTAATTTATATCAGCCTTACCTGAATTTGCCAGTTATTAGCGTGGAACAGCCAACTTGTGGTGTAAACGGGAAAATCACTATCAACTCATTATCCGATTTTTATAGTTTTGATAATGGTGCAACCTGGACAACTCTCAATTCAAAATCATTGCCTCCTGGTGTTTATTCAATAATTGTAAAAAATAGTATTGGTTGTATCTCTTATGCAAATAGTGTTTATTTAAATAATCCAAATATAGATTCCCCTAATTATACTGTTGTTCAGCCCACTTGTACGACCTCGGGTAGCATTACAATAAATACAGTTGCCGCTTTTTATAGTTTTGATGGAGGCTATACCTGGGGAACTTCTCCTTCCAAATCAAATCTGAATTCTTATGAATACTATAACCTAGCAATAAAAAACAATTTAGGATGTATTTCTAACTATGTAAGTGTTTCTATAAACGACCCAAAACTTCCTAATCCAGATTATACCGTTACCAACCCAAGTTGTGGAAATATTGGCAATATTACATTCAACACCATTGCAGATTATTATAGTATAGATTATGGTGCAACATGGGGTACAAGTAATACTTTTAATAATTTAAAGCAAGGGTATTACTATTTAATGATAAAAAAAGCGAATTGTACGTCCAATATCATTCAAATTTATATGGATAACTTGAATTTGGCACAGCCCAATCTTACCATAGTTCAACCAACATGCGGAACAAAAGGCAGCATTAAAATCACTACTAAAGCTGATTTTTACAGTATCGACGGTACAAATTGGGGGACAAATCCTCTTTTTTCAAATCTTTTACCAGGATATTATTCCCCAAGAATCAAAAATAACCAAGGTTGTATTTCTAACTATAACTCAGTATTGCTTCAAGAATTTTATCTCCCTGTTCCTACTTTTACAACAACACAACCCACTTGCGGAAAGGGAGGAAGCATAACCTTTACTTCAACTGAAGCACAATACAGTATAGACGGAGGAAATACCTGGAGTGTCAATCCAGTATTTACTAATCTAAATCCAGGCTCTTATTATTTAGTAATAAAAAATACTTCTGGGTGCACATCTTATACATATGGTGTATACGCTACCTTACAACAATATTATTTACCAAACCCGGATTTTACAATAATTCAACCAAGTTGTGGCATCAATGGAAGTATTACTATTGCAACAGTTGCAACTTCTTATAGCTTTGACAATGGCTATACCTGGACTACAAACCCAGTTCTTTCCGGACTTACTTCTGGCTATTACACCATTATGATAAAAAATGCAGCTGGCTGTAAATCTAATTATGTATCGATATATATCAATCCTTATTATCTTCCCAACCCAAATATAAAAGTGGTACAACCCAGCTGCGGAAATGGAGGAAGTATTACCGTCACTACTCCTGCTGACAAATATAGTTTTGACGGAGGCACCACCTGGACTACTAATCCCATTTTACTAAATCCTACATCGGCATCTTATACTGTCCTAATTAAAAATGCAACGGGTTGTAAATCAAACTCACAATATTTCTACATAAATGAATATTACTTACCCTCGCCAAATATAACCACCATTCAGGCCACTTGCAGTACTCCTACCGGAACTATAATAATAAATTCTACCGCAGATCAATACAGTTTTGATGGAGGAACAACCTGGACTACTAATCCAGTAAAGAAAAATTTAGCTGGTGGTTCTTATAATGTATTAATAAAAAACACTTCAGGTTGTACTTCATACAGCGCTTATTCTTATATTTATACTCCTCCTGCAATTCCTGCAGCACCCACTGCAAAGATAGTTCAACCTTCTTCTTGCGGGGCCACTGATGGCAGTATCACCATAACAACACCAGCCATAAGTTATAGTTTCAATGACGGAAACAGCTGGACAACAAGCCCAACAAAAATAAATATAGGAGCTGGTACTTACATTGTTAAAATCAAAACAAATTCATATAGTTGCGAATCACTAACAACTGCAGTGAATTTGAGTTCCGGTACCACAATTGCGGCACCTGCTTTTACTGCAACCCAACCCAACTGTAGCTCATCAAAAGGTGCTATTACGATTACTACAAATGCTGCAACTTATAGTTATGATAATGGATTAACCTATGTTTTTTCTAATACAAAAACAGATCTTTCCCCAGGAATTTATTTCATAAAAATTAAAAATTTAGCGGGTTGTGTTTCAGATGCTGCTTCAATCACTATTTCACCATTATCAGCACTTCCAGCTCCTGCCTACAAAGTAATTCAACCAAATTGTACCAATTTTACAGGATCAATTTCCATTGATACCGTAGCCGATTTTTACAGTTTTGATAACGGAATCACATTTGGGACATCCAATACAAAATCTAATTTATCACCAGGAACCTATAATTTAGTAATTAAATATAATACGGGTTGTATTTCTCTTGGCACACCCGTCACTATAGATACTGCTCCTACAATTCCTGAAGCACCACAAGTTGTAGTCACAGACCCAATAGGTTGTAGTTCAGCTAAAGGCAGTATTATGGTTTCTACTGTTGCTAATCTATATAGTTTTGATGATGGTGCTACCTGGAATATCAGCAATACTGCTAGTGTATCACCAGGAAATTATTTTATCCGAATAAAGTATACAAATGGTTGCGCTTCTGTTGCCTATAAAGCTACCATTAATACACCACCAAACGCTCCTTCATCTCCAACTTTAAATGTTTCTCAACCTATTAGTTGCAGTAATCCCTTTGGCACAATTTTCATTACAAGTACGGCTTACCAATACAGTTTTGATAATGGTACAAATTATTCGACCAATCCAAATTCAGGAAATTTAATCGCCGGAACCTATCTGGTTCGTGTTAAAAATAGTAGCGGTTGCGAATCTGCTCCATCATCTATAGCCATTAATCCTCCAACAGATTATCCTGACAATCCTACATTCACAACTATTCAGCCCGATTGTAATAATCTTAAAGGTGCTATTACAATTACCAGTACTGCGCCAGAATATAGTTTCGATAATGGTGTTAGTTGGACTACAAATGCAGGTCAATCAAACCTTGACCCAAAAAACTATTTTATTAAGGTAAAAAATAATGATGGATGTGTTTCAAATGCGACCACAGTTACCATAATTCCTTTTACAAATTTTACTCAAAAACCTACTTTAACAAACCCTCAAACTTTCTGTATTCAACAAAATGCGACTTTAAATTCAATTACCATCACGGGACAAAATATAAAATGGTATGATGTTTTGACCAATGGAAATCTTCTTGCTAATACCATCCTGATACAAAACGGCATCACTTATTACGCTTCTCAAACTATCAATGGTTGCGAAAGTGAAAGAATTCCTGTAACAATAAACATTCAAAATACTCCTCTTCCAACAGGAAATACAAATCAGCCTTTTTGTTCGATGCAAAATCCCACAGTAGCCAATATTCAAATCACAGGAGATCAAATAAAATGGTATGATGCATTAAATAATGGTTCCTTAGTATCCAACACAACCAATCTTCAAAATGGTAAAACGTATTTTGTAACACAAACTATCAGCGGTTGTGAAAGCGAAAGATTTGGAGTTACCGTTTCAATCGTAAATACACCTTCTGCCCCAACAGGAAATCTAAATCAATCATTCTGTAAAAATGAAAATGCAAAACTGAGTAATATTCAAATATCAGGACAAAATATAAAATGGCACGATACAAATATTGCAGTGGCCACTTTACCCAATACTACTTTACTGGAAAACAACAGAACCTATTATGCTTCCCAAACTGTAGGCTGTGAAAGTGACAGAACACCTGTTTTGATTAGAATATACGATACAGCATCACCAACTGGAAATCGTAACCAACAATTTTGTATTGATGAAAATGCAACCATTGCCACTTTGAACATTTTAGGAACATCTGTAAAATGGTATGATGCGGCAACCAATGGAAATATATTATCCCAAACAACTTTACTTCAAAATGGTGTATATTACGTTACACAAACATTAAACAATTGCGAAAGTGAAAGACTTCCCATTATTGTAAAAATTCAGGATACCCAAATTCCAATTGCTGATTCTCCACAAACATTCTGCATTCAAAAAAATGCAAAAATTAGCGATATTAATATTACTGGAGAAAATATAAAATGGTTTGAAAGCATATCTTCTTCTGTTGGTTTATCTGAATCAGCTTTACTTGAAAATGGAAGTACCTATTATGCTTCTCAAACTATAAATAATTGCGAAAGCGACAGAATTTCTATTTCAATAAATATTCTTGAAGCTACAACTGGTGATTGTATCAATTTTGTTGATGAACTTCCATTTCCAAAATTCTTCACACCAAATAATGATGGTTATAATGATACCTGGACAATTGATTTTGCTTATTTAAAGCCTAATACCGGAATTCGAATCTTTGATCGATATGGCAAATTCCTTAAAGAATTATCTGTAAATACTGCCTGGGACGGAACATACATCGGACAGGATGAACCTGCTTCCGATTATTGGTTTACCGTTACCCGATTTAATGGAACTGAATATAGAGGCCATTTTAGCCTGAAACGATAAAACTTTAAAACGAAGAAAGGATGTCAGTTATGACATCCTTTCTTTTTACTTGTTCTTCTTATTCTTCTTATTCTGCCTGTCTTTTTTTGAATCACCATTGCATTTTTTGTTGAGCCTTTTTTCTGTTTCTTCTATAATGTAATCATAAGAAGTATTGATTGTTGAAAGTTTTACCTTTTTAATCACTTTCAAAGCTTTCTTAAACTCCTGCTGACTTTCTAAAAGAATCACTTTCTTCAAAAGAATTTCTATTTTATTGATTCCTTTGATAGTTAATGCAAAATCAATCAGTTTTGATGCTTCTTCGTAATCCTCATTCAAAATTAAGGTATGAATATAAAAAGGATATACTTCTAAAGCATGAATATTAATCGAAAGCGCCTTTTGAAAATACTCTTTGGCTTCTTCAAATTTCAATAACTGATCAGAAAAGACCTGACCATATAAGCATAATGCCATGGTATTTTTATCATCATAAGACAAGGCATAATCCAATGATTCGATGGTTTCCTCCAACGAATAAGGATAACTGTCCAAAGCCTGAAAAAGATATTTATCTACTGTTTTCATAATTTGTTTTGTTTGGAAATGCAAATCAGGAATCATTCATTATCGAAATAATCTTCTCTTTTTAATCTTTGCCTTTCCTGTTTGTAATTTTTTACTTGTTTGTATTTTTTAAAATCTGAACCCTGAAAAACCCGAATCGGATTACCCCTTTGAATCTGCAATTGATTCATCCATTGCGACTGAAATTCGGCTTTGAATTGTTTGACGGTTTCATCTTTAAATTTCTGCAGTAATCTTTCGGTTGCCAGTTTTTTATTCTGATGCTGTGAACGTGAATCCATAGCAACCACACTAATTCCCGTAGAAACATGAGTCGCCCTAACGGCCGAACTTACTTTATTCACGTGTTGTCCTCCGGCTCCGGAACTCCGCATGGCCTGATATTGAATATCCTTTTCTGCAATTTCGGTCGTTGTTGCTTTATCAACTTCAAAAATTCCGATAAACCAATTTTTACGTTTATGAAATTTCCTAAACTGACTCTGTCCAATCCATTGAATAGTTCCAATCCATGAATTTACAAATTCACTCAGATTATCACTTTGCAGTAAAATTGTTGCCGTTTCTACGGTTCCGTTTTCAATTCCTGTTTCTCTCTGGAGCAAAGTTGTTTTTATTTTATTGTCATTTGCCTCTTCCAGAAAAGTTTTCAGCACCTGAGCCACGACCCAGCTACATTCTGCCGGGCCGCGACCAGATGTTATTTGAATTATTTTTTCCATAATTATCTGTCCATTCTAACGATTTTTGGTGTAAATGTGCCTAACACATCCACCAGTTCCGTTTGGTTTGCCATTACTTTATTAATGTCTTTATACGCCATTGGTGCTTCATCGATATTACCGCCAATTAAAGTCACTTCGTTTGCTTTTAGCACTTTTTTGATCTCGCTTTGAGTAAAGGATTCTTTGCATTTTCTACGGGAAAACAATCGCCCGGCACCATGAGAAGCAGAATTTAAACTCTCGGCATTTCCTTTTCCCTGAACAATGAATCCCGGGGCGGTCATTGAACCGGGAATAATTCCCAGCTCCCCTTCATTTGCAGGAGTTGCTCCTTTTCGGTGAACAATGGCTTCCTTGCCGTTTACCATTTCTTTCCATGCAAAATTGTGGTGATTTTCGATTGTCACAACAACCCGTTTACCAATGGCTTTTGCAATTCGGCGATGAATATCATCATGGCAGGCTTTTGCATAATCACCGGCCAAATTCATAGCCATCCAGTATTCCTGACCATCATGTGTATTCAAATCGAGCCATGCCAGATGCTGTACATTTTTAGGCAACGGACATTGTTTGGTTGCCAGATACGTATAATGTTTTGCAATATTGGCACCCAAACCTCTTGAACCACTATGCGAAAGCACAGCAAAATATTCACCAATACCAATTTTCCATTCATTAAGCGGATTGGTGATTTTTGCAATTCCAAATTCTACAAAATGATTTCCTCCACCGGAAGTTCCCAGTTGTTTGTATGCTTTTCCTAACAGACTTTTTATAAGCGGAATATCCTGAAACTCACTTCGGCTAAACACCTCATGATCTGCACGTATTGTATGGGTTTCATACATTCCAAACTTGGTATTGTCTTTTAAAATAGCTTCCAGCTGATGGTCTTTTCCTTTAAAAAAAGAGGCAGGAATATCAAAAATTGATAAACTCATTCGGCAGCCGATGTCTACACCTACACCATACGGAATTACAACATTATCTGTCGCCAGCACACCTCCAATTGGTAATCCATAACCTGAATGTGCATCCGGCATTAAAGCACCGGCAATTGAAATTGGCAATTTTAAGGCATCATATAATTGATACTTTGCCTGCTCATCGATTTCATTTTCTCCAAATATGGAGAAAGGTGCTCTTGTATTATTAAGCTGATGCATTCTCACCTGTACCGGATTTACTAATCCTTCCGCAACTTTTCCCCAGGTTCCGTGTCCCGTAAATTTTTCAGGAAACAGTAAAACATCTTTGGCTTCGGTTAAAATACTTTCTTTTTTTTCTCGTTTTCGGTATCTGTTTATTTGCCCTAAAGCTATATTGATACTATTATTTTTTGGAAAGCCTATTTTAATCAGGTCTTTTCCGGATAATTTATTTCCCATTATTTTTTATCTTTCAGAGTTTAACAACTCTCTATTTAAATTTTCTTTTTCTTCATTAAATTCATACATCAACGTATGAATTGGCTTATTAGTCAAAGGATTTTGATACTTCAAGATGTCTTTTTCTTTCCATCTTCTGTGTTTTACGCGACCATACACGATTTTCAACATTGAATAACGCAGAAAATTGTTCGTTAGATAATTCCTCAGATTAGCAATCTCGCTTTCCAAATCAGCATCAACCATTTTAGTATGTGTTATCATATTTGGTCTTACCCTTAAAACAAAACGCCATGGCTCCTCAAACACATAATAAGTTCTATAAGATTTCCCGTTGGGTGACCAACGCCCTACTTTATAAAAATGTGTTTGTTCCTTATCAGTTAATTCTAGCTTTGGACATAACCATTCGTATTCCAAAAAGTCTTTTACAGCTTGCCTTCTATCATTATACACATCCATCCCTTTCTTTCTTTTCTTATTTTTAAAAGATTTATCGGAAGCGTATTGAATTGTATTTATTTTTTCCAGCAACACATTGTAAAATACCGCATCGTTTGATTTGGCTACATCTTCTCTTAAAACAAAATAACGTTCCCAACCTTTTTGATAAGGTGTTACTAAAGGCAATAATGGTAAGGCACGATGCTTTTTCCAAAGTTCTTTTTCAAGTTTAGATAACTGAATTAATTCCTTTTCAAAATCTTTTTTAGCTAATTGTTTTTTCTTTCTTTTGGATTTTAAACGACTACAGTTTATGCAATCATCTAAAAGATAATTGTACATTTTAAAAAATTAATAATTTCTTCGTGCCAATATTGAAAATATAAGGCAATAGCATTTTTATCTGAAACAGATAAATAAAAGTTCTTGTAATCGGGAATTTTTGAAGTGTCTAGAATAAAAAAAGCCCGAAAGTTAGTTTCCTTCGGGCTTATTCATATATCTAAAATTGATTTGCTATGATTGAGAAAAGCCACGAAGACACATGTCAACAGAATCTGATCCTGATGCGATGTTTTGAGAGGTAAGGTTTAATACAAACATTGTCTTCGTTGTTAATAGTTAATTATTTATTTTCTGATGCAAATTTTGTGAATTATTTTTTTAATAAACAAATTAAATCATAAAATTTTCTTAAAATATTATTAACAACCTTAAAATCAATAATTTAAAACAGAAATTAAAATTACGTAATCTGAAAAATTATTAAAAAAGAGGCTACGAATGGTTCGTTACCTCATAAATCATCTTGTTAAATATTAAAACTGATGTACTTTTTTAGATATCACTAAAAATGAAACTAATGAAATAACAGCAGCACTAGTCAGATAAAAACCCACATAATTTAATCCGTAAGTGCTTGCCAGCCAAATTGCAATCATAGGTGCAAACGCAGCGCCTAAAATTCCCGCCAGATTAAAAGTTAATGAAGCACCTGAATAACGAACAGTGGTTGGAAACAGCTCTGATAAAAATGTTCCCAACGGACCATAAGTAAAACCCATTAAAGACATTCCGATACAAACAAAAGCAGTAACTAAAACAGGGTTTCCTGAATTAAGAAAATAGGAAAAGAAAAATCCGAAAACAGCAATGGCAGCCGTAGTAATAATTAATATTTTTCGACGCCCGATTTTATCGGCAACCAAAGCGGAAATCGGAATAAAAATGCCAAAAAACAAGACCGATAACAATTGGGTCAACAAAGCATCTCTTTTGGTAAATCCTAAATCAGAAGTAGCCCAGCTAAGTGTAAAAACAGTCATCAAATAAAAAACTAAAAAGGTGGTAATGGCAGACAGAGTTCCAAAAATCAATTGATTTTTGTACGATTTCAGCAAGGTAAAAAACGGAACTTTAACTTCTTTCTGTTCTATTTTAGAATTTTCGAAAGCCGGAGTTTCGGCAATTTTTAGGCGAATATAAAATCCAACAAGTACTAAAAGTGAACTCGCTATAAACGGAATTCTCCAGCCATAATCCATAAAATCTTCGCTGGTCATCGTGTCTGTTAAAATCAAAAAAGTACCTCCTGAAAGTAACAAACCTATGGGCGCGCCCAATTGCGGAAACATTCCGTACCAGGCACGTTTATGAGGCGGGGCATTTTCAATTGCTAATAAAACAGCGCCTCCCCATTCTCCTCCTAAACCAACTCCCTGTCCAAATCGGCAGAGCATCAGTAAAATTGGTGCTGCAATCCCGATACTTGCATAACCCGGTAAAAAACCAATCGCTATAGTTGATATTCCCATGGTTAATAAGGCGACTACGAGAGTAACTTTACGGCCTATTTTATCTCCATAATGTCCAAAAACAGCCGAACCCAAAGGCCTTGATAGAAAAGCTATCGAAAAAGTTGCCAAAGATTCCAAAGTAGAATTGGTACTGCTTGTTCCCGGAAAAAATAATTGTGGAAAAACCAATACCGCCGCATTGGCATAAATGTAAAAATCAAAAAATTCAATTGTGGTACCAATTAAGCTGCCAAAAAGAACATGTTTTAAGGAATTCTCCTGATTCGATTTAGTCTTCATGTAAAATATAGTTATAACTTTTTAGCTGCAAAAATAGAATTTCATTATTAATAATTCAGCTTTAGAATGATTAGTTTCATAACACTTATATTTTTTAACAAATTTCATAAATTTTCAATGTTACACAACTTCATAAAACTAAAAAGCTGATTATAAAGTTTTTAAATACAAAAACAAAAATCAAATCATAAGCAATCGTTAAAACCGTTTTTAACTGTATATTTTCATTAAATTTACTGCTGTCAAAAATAAATTATAAATTATGCCTACAGACTGTATCAGCTATCAAACCTCAGGATATTTCTCTAAATTAATACAAGATTATTTAGATCAGATACCAGAATTAAAACCGCTGTACAATCATTTTCCAACACTGGAAAACTTTGAAAAACAAATCATTGAGAAACAATCTAATTTTGATAATACGAACCGGATTCCATTGGTTCAGACTTTAAAAAAGCAATATCAAAATATTGAAGTTTCAGATACTGTCAAACAAAATATCGAGCTTTTAGCGCATGAATGCACTTTTACAATCACAACCGGGCATCAATTAAACTTGTTTAGCGGCCCATTGTATTTTCTATATAAAATTATTTCCACGATTAACCTGGCCAAAGAATTAAAATCAAAATATCCAACGTATAATTTTGTCCCAATTTACTGGATGGCTACGGAAGATCATGATTTTGAAGAGATAAATTACTTTAATTTTAAAGGAAAAAAATTCAGATGGCATAAAGAAAGTAATGGTCCTGTTGGAAGACTTTCTACAGAAGGTTTAGAAGAATTTTTCGAAATCTATTCCAAAGAATTAGGTTCAAGTACCAATGCCAGTGTTCTAAAAAAGCTATTTGATGAGGCTTATTTAAAACATAAAAATCTTGCCGATGCGACTCGCTTTTTAGCCAATAGTTTATTTGAAAATTACGGTTTGGTTATTATTGATGCAGATGAAGCGGATTTAAAGCGAGCTTTTATTCCGTTTGTAAAAGAGGAACTTGAAAATCAGACTTCCTATAACGCTGTTCAAAAAACAATTGAACAATTTAATGATTATACCGTTCAGGTAAATCCACGCGAAATCAATTTGTTTTATATAGAAGATAATCTGCGAGAGCGAATCCTTTTTGAAAACGATAAATATTTCGTGAATAACACTAAAATCTCATTTTCAAAAGAAGAAATTCTAAAATTATTAGAAAGTAATCCGGAGAAATTCAGTCCCAACGTAATTATGCGGCCGCTTTATCAGGAAGTTATTTTACCCAATTTATGCTACATTGGCGGAGGCGGGGAAATTGCGTATTGGCTGGAATTAAAATCCTTTTTTCAAGAAGTAAATATTACTTTCCCAATGCTTCTGGTTCGTAATTCAGTTCTTTTGGCAACAGAGAAACAAGTCAAAAAAGCAAAGCAGTTAAATTTAACCTGGAAAGACCTTTTTACTAAACAGGAAAATTTAATAAATACTGTAACACATAAGATTTCAGATTTTCAAATTGATTTAACTCCTCAAAAAGAAGCTTTGAAAACACAATTTGAATATCTTTACGAATTAGCAGATCAAACAGATAAATCTTTTTCAGGAGCTGTAAAAGCACAGGAAATTAAACAGACAAAAGGTCTTGAAAATTTAGAAAAACGCTTATTGAAAGCACAAAAAAGAAAACTGCATGATCAATTACAGCGTGTGACAGATTTACAAAGTGAATTGTTTCCGAACAAAAGCTTACAAGAACGTCAAAGCAACTTTTCGGAATTTTATCTTGAAAAAGGAGAGCTGTTAGTGCCACTTTTATTGCAGAAACTAAAGCCATTAGAAATGAATTTTAATATAATAACGATTTAAAACACAAATATTAAAGTAGTAATTCTGAGAAATAAATAACCACTTTCCTTCTCAGGATTATTGCCTCTCTAAACCAAATAGAATTAAGAAAATAAATTAACCTATTTACCAAAACTATGACCAGAGAGCGCTTGATTTCATTGGATGTCTTTAGAGGACTCACTATTTTATTGATGACTATTGTAAACAACCCGGGAGACTGGGGCCATGTTTATACACCCTTATTACACGCCGATTGGCACGGATGCACCCCAACCGATTTAGTCTTTCCTTTTTTTATTTTTATTATGGGTGTTGCCGTTCCGCTTGCCATGCCGGATAAATTTTATGACAATACCACTTTCAATAAAATTTTAGTCCGCTCGTTACGAATGCTGTGTCTGGGAATTTTCTTCAATTTTTTTGGAAAAATTCAGTTATTTGGCCTTGACGGAATCCCGCTTCTTATTGGGAGATTAGCCATTACCATAGCAGTTGGATATGCCTTAATGGGGAGTTTTAGCCCAAAAGTCAAAAATATTCTGGCTTTTTCAATTCTGTTCATCTACCTTTTTTTAGCATATAGTGGTATCGAAGCATATCAGGATGTACGACTTCCCGGAGTTTTACAACGAATTGCTATTGTGTATTTTGTGGTTTCCTTATTGTATTTAAAGACTTCTCAAAAAACACAAATCCTCGCAGGAGTTATTCTATTATTAGGATATTGGGTTTTAATGACCCTGATTCCTGTTCCGGGAATTGAAGCTGCTAATCTTGAAAAAGGAACTAATCTGGCTTCATGGTTAGACAGCATTTTGCTGGAAGGACATATGTACAGTGGTACCGTAACATGGGATCCGGAAGGCATTTTAAGTACAATTCCATCAATAGTAAACGGAATAATTGGTCTATTGATTGGTCAGCTATTACAGCAAAACTTCCCAAAAACTAAAAAAGCACAAAAAATAGCAATTGTGGGAGTAGCATTAATTATCGGTGGGTTACTTTGGCACATCATTTTCCCAATCAACAAATCACTCTGGACAAGCAGTTATGTTTTATACACTACTGGATTAGCTACCGCTACTTTAGCCATTTTATATTACATTATCGATATTGCCGATTATAAAAAAGGTTTTAAACCTTTTTTAATCTGGGGAGTAAACCCAATGATTGTATTTTTTACTTCACAGATTATTCCGCAGGCATTGGTAATGATTCAGTTTAAAAACCCGCAAAATCCTGAACAGCACATCAACCTTTTAGATTACCTGTACAGCTTTGGAATTGCACCATTTTTCAGCAATCCAATGACAGCCTCATTGGCTGGAGCTTTGATTTATGTTGGCATCTGGACGTTTATTTTATGGATATTCTACAAAAACAAATTGATCTTCAAAGTATAAAAAATATTTCACCACATAAGTGATATAAGTTCATTTTAGAAAACAGCATAATTTGTCGGGAATATTTTTCACGCAAAGCTATTTAATGAACTTATATCACTTATATGGTTTAGAAAAATTTTTCTTAATCAAAAACATCATTCTGTCGTGTTTTAATTATGGAATTATTAAAATCAATCCATAAAAAAGTCTACTTTTGCACAAAAATTTAAAATTCGCAAGAAAATGGCAACAAATAGAACTTTTACAATGATTAAGCCGGATGCTGTTGCAAACGGGCACATCGGGAATATTTTAGCAATGATTACTAATGGAGGTTTCAAAATCGTTTCATTAAAATTAACTCAATTAACTGTAGCAGATGCTCAGGCATTTTACGCAGTTCACGCTGCAAGGCCTTTCTACGGAGAATTAGTTGAATTCATGTCTCGCGGGCCAATTGTTGCTGCAATTTTAGAAAAAGAAAACGCAGTAGAAGATTTCAGAACTTTAATTGGAGCTACAAATCCAGCTGAAGCAGCTGAAGGAACTATTCGTAAAGCATACGCAACTTCTATTGGAGAAAATGCAGTTCACGGTTCTGATAGTGATGAAAATGCAGCTATCGAAAGTGCATTTCATTTTGCAGGAAGAGAGCAGTTTTAGTTAGTTTTCAGTCTCAGTCTCAGTTTTCAGTAACTGTATCGCACAAAAAAAGTCCCGCTTCAATTGAAACGGGACTTTTTACTTATAAATAGATTAGACTTAGATTAAAAAACTGTGGCTGAAAACTGAGACTGCGACTAAGATCGGGACTGAAAACTGAATACTGACCACTATCTTAAGACCACATCCTTAACCACTTCTCTGCCTAATTCTTCATTAATCATCTTGACAATTTTAGTTCTTCCGTGGCTCAATTCTTCTCTTAAAACGGCCGACCCAAGTTCAACGTACAGCGTACTACCTTTTAAAACTACATTTTTGGTATATGTATTTACTCCATTTCCCATCAATTGCCTCCACGCCTCTTTTACATCAATCTGATCCATTCCGGGCTGCAGTTTATTCACCTGAATTATCTGTTGCAAAACTGCCCCAATCGTGCTTTGATTATTTAGTCTTTTTGCCATCTTCTAATAAATTTATTGGTCCTGCCTTTTTATAATGATATTCTTTATTTTGGTCATTCTTAACTGTAAACACATCGTCCGAAATTGAAATCAATTCCTCGCTCCACTTCGCATAATCGGTTTTATAATCCAGAAAAATTCCTTTATCCGTAAATCTAACTGAAACATTCTCAAAAGTATCTGTCGTCAAAAAGGTCCCGTCTAACTGCGCCATCACCTTAGTTCGCGTTCCTTTAGTTCCCTTAATCTGAAAATAATCAAAGTTTTCATTCATACCGTACACCTTCTCTTCTCCTTTATCAAAAACCACTTTTTCAATTTCCCAATAACCATTCAATTTTGCAATATCCTCCGGTTTTATTTCTTGTTTACAACTTACAAACAAAAGCGACAAAACCAAAATCATAAAAGTTTTTTTCATAAGTAACGGTATTATAAGGAGCTGACTCCTGCTATCCGCTATATCTTTTCATCCGCAAAAAAGCGGATAAAAAGGATGCCGCTTCTATCAGGGCTAGAATTCCAGTTTTTAAAAGAAAATTTAGTGAGCTACAAAGTTAAGCTTATAAATTTCATAAGAAATAAAAATTTACAATACCCTTTAAACTATTTTATCTATTTTTGGTCAAACTCCAAACCAAAAAAAGTGACCAAAACAATTTGCAAAATACTGATACTCATACTATGTATTGGATGCAGTAAAGAAGACAACAACGCGAAGCCTGCTCCCACACCAACTATGTATTTTCCACCATTAACCGGAACTACTTGGGAAACACAATCTATAAATGACTTAAAATGGAACCAAGATGCAGTACAGCCTCTTTTAGATTATCTGGAACTTAAACATTCTAAATCTTTCATCATATTGATCAATGGCCGAATAGTTTTAGAAAATTACTTCAACGGACATGCTGCATCTACGAACTGGTATTGGGCAAGTGCCGGCAAAACATTAACAGCAACGATTACTGGCATTGCTCAACAGGAAAATCTGCTAAACATCAATAACAAAGTCTCGCAATACATAGGTACTGGCTGGACAAGCGAACCCCTGGCAAAAGAAAACCTGATTACCTGCAGACATTTGCTGACCATGACATCCGGACTTGATGATACCACCGATGATGTTGACCCTGCCAGCTTAATTTACAAAGCCGATGCCGGAACACGTTGGGCGTATCATAATGTGTATGTAAAACTTCAGGATGTAGTAGCCCAAGTAAGCGGACAAACCTGGAATAATTATTTCAATACCAAATTAAGAGACAAAACTGGCATGAATGGCAACTGGGTACAAATTGGCAATAACAGTGTTTACACCAGTACTTCCAGAAGCATGGCTCGCTTTGGATTATTAATACTCAATAAAGGGAAATGGGAAAACACTCAAATTTTAAACGAAGCCTATTGTACTGAAGCCACAACCACTTCACAAAACATTAATTTAGGATACGGCTATTTGTGGTGGCTAAACGGAAAATCAACTTTTCATTTACCACAATCACAACTTACTTTTCCTGGAAGCATTATTCCAACAGCGCCAAATGATATGTTTATGGCATTGGGTAAAAATGACCAAAAAATATATGTTGTTCCCAGCAAAAATATGGTAGTCATCAGAATGGGAGATGCAGCAGACAATGTTAATCTTGCATTATCAGACTTTGATAAAGTTTTATGGGAAAAAATTAATGACTTGTATAATTTATAAAACTCAAATCAATTTCCAGCCTTTGCTTTTTAAAAAAAAATTACAATGACTACAGAATTCTTTTTCCTGATTAAAAGGATTTCCTCCTTTTGCATCTCTCATCAAACAGACTTCTGTTTTGCAATGAGACAAACCAGCAGTATGTCCCAGTTCGTGCGAAACTAATTTATAAAACTGCTCATTTTTATTTTTAGTGGATAGCCTAAAATCCGAAACGACACAAGCTGTTCCTGGTCTATATCCCAAACCCATTACACCCCAATCTTTAATTCCATCCTTAGTTGTACTTATGTCATAATTCGACAGCCCGACAATTACCGAGTCAGAACCAATATGATAACGAAGGCTTTTTATAATACTATCAGCTCGAGATCTATTTCTGGGTTTGTAGAATGAATTTTCCGGAAAGGAAATATTTTGTCTTAAAACAACATCTGAATTGACTCTCTTGATTTGAGACAGAACTTCTTTGGCCTGAGTTAATTTAAAATCGCCTAATGGCTGAATAACTATTACCTTCTGAACTTTGTTTGGATTTTCTTTATTATTTTCATTTTTCTTTTTTGTACAAGAACTTAAGATAAAAATTAATACAAGAATATAATCTCTTATAAAAAAGTTATGATTCATTTTATCTTAACATGAAAATAGAAAATTAATACTTAAAGTTGTTGTAAACCAATTACCTTTTGGTACGCAATCTGGCCAGGATGCCCATAAAAAAGAGAACGACTCCCAGAACTAGTAAAATATAATAAAAAGACAAGCTGTTATCCCTTAAAACATTAGCTAAAACGAAACAAACAACGCTACCGAAATAAAAAGCAAGAGGCGATATATTTTTTAAAGAAGAAAAACTCATTATTAATTTTATTTAAAGAAACTATCTACAAATTCATATTTATTAAAGACCTGCAAATCTTCAATTCCTTCGCCAATACCAATGTACTTCACCGGAATCTGAAACTGGTCTGAAATACCAATAACAACACCGCCTTTTGCAGTGCCATCTAATTTAGTCACAGCAAGTGACGTTACTTCAGTAGCCGCAGTAAATTGTTTGGCCTGTTCAAAAGCATTTTGCCCTGTAGAACCGTCTAAAACCAAAAGTACATCATGAGGTGCATCGGCAACAACTTTCTGCATGACGCGTTTTACTTTTGTAAGTTCGTTCATCAAATTGATTTTATTATGCAAACGTCCTGCCGTGTCAATAATTACGATATCTGCATCTTGTGCAACAGCAGACTGCAAGGTATCAAAAGCGACAGAAGCGGGATCGCTTCCCATGTTTTGTCTTACAATTGGCACATCAACCCGGTCAGCCCAAACCTGTAACTGATCGATTGCTGCAGCACGAAAAGTATCCGCAGCTCCCAAAACCACTTTATAACCTGCTTTTTTAAACTGATAAGCAAGTTTACCAATAGTAGTTGTTTTTCCAACACCATTGACTCCCACAACCATTAAAACATAAGGTTTTTTATCTTTCGGAATTTCAAATTCGGTTGCTTCACCTCTATTGGTTTCAGATAATAATGCGCCAATCTCGTCACGAAGAATTTGGTTTAATTCGTCTGTACCTAAATATTTATCTTCAGCAACACGTTTCTCAATTCGGGTAATGATTTTTAAGGTAGTGTTTACTCCCACATCTGAAGCTACCAGAATTTCTTCCAGATTATCCAGAACATCGTCATCGACTTTAGATTTTCCGGCAACGGCTTTGCTTAATTTTGAAAAGAAAGTAGTTTTTGATTGTTCAAGACCTTTGTCTAAAGTCTCTTTTTTATCAGTAGAAAATAATTTTTTAAAAAAACTCATTTTTTTTAGATTAATTAGATTGTAGGCTTCTTAGATTTTTAAACAATCCGAAACCTGAAAGCTTAAAAAGAAGACCACTTGTTTTAAACTAGCCCCGACAACAGTGGTATCCTTTGCCTGTCTTTAGGCGGGCAAAGATATAGCGAATGGCGGGAATCCTGTTTAAAAAAAGCCAATTGTTGTGCTTCTCTAAATTTTAGACAAATATAAAAATAAAAAAGCTACTTTCGGAGTGAAAGTAGCTTTTCTATATAATGTGATTGTTATTATTTCTTTTTCAAGAAAGTATCAACTTCTTCAGGAGCCATAATAGACTCTACAAATGTATATGCACCAGTTTTAGGAGATTTTACCATTTTGATGGCTTTTGATAATCTCTTAGAAGCTGTTTGTAACGATGCTACGGTTTTCTTTGCCATGATTCAAATGTTATTGAAATTAATAAAAAACAAATGTTACCATCTGAGATTTATCAAACCTCTAATTATTACTTAATTTCTTTGTGAACAGTTACACGTTTCAGGATTGGATTAAATTTTTTAATCTCTAATCTGTCCGGAGTATTTTTTTTGTTCTTTGTTGTGATGTATCTTGAAGTCCCTGCAACACCAGTAGTCTTGTGCTCAGTACATTCTAAAATTACCTGGATTCTATTACCTTTCTTTGCCATCTTGCTATATATTTATTTAGGAAAAGATTATTTGATAAATCCTTCTGACTGCGCTTTTTTCAAAACTGCAGAAATTCCATTTTTATTAATTGTTTTTATCGTAGATGCTGCTACTCTAAGAGTAATCCATCTATCTTCTTCTGGAAGATAAAAACGCTTTTTAACTAAGTTTACAGAAAATTTTCTCTTAGTTTTGTTCATAGCGTGAGAAACGTTATTTCCTACCATCGCTCTTTTACCTGTAAGGTCACAAACTCTTGACATTATACTTATCTTTTATCGTTATTCAAAATCAGGGTGCAAAGAAAAGAAAAATAAACGATTGTAGCAAAAAATTAATGCACATTTTTTAAAATTTCTTTTTGTAATATTTCCAGACTCTTAATCGTAGCTCTATCTATCACTTTCTCACGGGGTTGTCCAAAATTAAATTCTTCAACAATTACATCAGTTGGTGTGGCCAAAGCGATAAAAACAGTGCCAATTTCTGCATCTGAATCACCTTTTGTGGGTCCGGCGTTCCCGGTTGTCGCAATTGCATAGTCTGTTTTTAGCATCTCTTTTACATTCAAAGCCATAGCCGAAGCTACTTGTGCACTTACCACAGAATATTGATCGATTATATCCTGTGAGACCCCAAGGACATTCACTTTTGCTTCTGTCGCATAGGAAACCACACTTCCCTTGAAATATTTTGACGACCCTGGAACTGCTGACAAAATTGATGCAATACTTCCTCCTGTAAAACTTTCTGCTGTTGAAATGGTTTTATTTAGTCTGGCAAGTATTTTCCCTAATACAACCTCAATAGTCTCATCATCCTCAAAACCAACAATAATATCATGAATAATCCTGTCTAACAATTGCACATTAGTTTCGATAGCTGCTTCTAATTCTTCTTTATTGATTCCTCTTGCCGACAAGCGCAAACGCACTCTTCCCGGACTTGGCAAATATGCCAGCTTGATAAAATCTGGCAAATTATTCTCCCAATCCTCGATACGTTCCGCGACTAAGCTCTCGCCTTGCCCATACGTTAAAATAGTTTTATGGAGAATATACGGTCGTTTGTATTCGCGAACTATTTTTGGGATGATTTCATTTTCAATCAAATGTTTCATTTCGAAAGGAACTCCGGGAAGGGATATAAAAACTGTATTTTCTTTTTTCATCCACATGCCCGGTGCAGTACCAAATTGGTTATTAAGAATCGTACAGGTTGACGGAACCAGTGCCTGATCTTTATTCATTTGGGTAATGGGACGCTTAAAATAGCCTTCAATCAACTGCGTTACATGGGCTAAAACCTGAGGGTTTACCACTAATTCATCTTCAAAGTAATCGCAAAATGTTTTTTTGGTAACATCATCCTTGGTTGGCCCTAAACCTCCGGTAACAATAACAAGATCAACCTTATTCTGCAACTTTTCAAAAGTATCTAAAATATGTTTTTTATCATCGCTGATCGAAATCATTTCGGTAATTTCAATTCCGATCCGATCTAGTGATTTGGCTATAAATCCGGAATTGGTGTCTACAATCTGTCCAATCAAAATTTCGTCTCCAATGGTAATAATAGTTGCTTTCATGTAAATTATCTTTTTACTTATACATTGATAAATTAGTTTTAGAAGAGGAAAGTTGTATCGGAACGGTTTGCATGAGGGGTAGCAACGGCATCCTTTTGTGACAAAAAGAAACGGCTCGTTTAACAAAAATTTCCGGAACAAAAGATATAGTGGATAACCCGACCTGATTTTTGCCCTTTTAAATTGGGTCAAAAATCAGGACATGCCCAAAAAATTACAAATCAAAGTCCTTATTGATTTCTTTGACCGCATCGTTTACTTGTTTTTTTATACTTCTGAAAGTTTCGATAATTTCTTTTTTCTTACCTTCAGATTTCGCCCAGGCTTCTACCTGAAGAATCTCTTCAAAAGCGACATTCAGTCCCATTAAATCTAAAGTTGGTTTGATTTTATGAGCATATGAATAGGCATGTTTATGATCTTTTTTCTTGATACCTTCCCTAACTTGTTGTAAATCCTCGGGAATTTCTGTAACAAATAATCTTAGAATCTGGTTAACAAACTCAGCATCATTGTCTGAAAGTGCGTATACTTTTGATAAGTTGTATTTTAA
Source organism: Flavobacterium piscis (assembly GCF_031457575.1). GTDB lineage: Bacteria > Bacteroidota > Bacteroidia > Flavobacteriales > Flavobacteriaceae > Flavobacterium > Flavobacterium piscis_A. Next base: position 70,651 of record NZ_JAVDWQ010000008.1, read on the forward strand.
AGCCATTATTTTACTTGTATTCTGAATAATTTTTTATTTTCTAGAAAGCCTTCTAAAACATCATTTGGTTTAACTGCTGCGACTCCTGCCGGAGTTCCTGTAAAAATAATATCACCTATTTTTAATGTAAAATATTGCGATACAAAAGAAACAAGTTCATCAATTTTCCAAAGCATTAAACTTGTATTGCCTTTTTGAACTGTTTGCCCATTACTTGTCATTTCAAAATTAAGGTTTTCCATGGAAGAAAAAAGCGTCTTTTGCACAAAATCCCCAATAACAGCCGAACCATCAAACGCTTTGGCTTTTTCCCATGGCAATCCTTTTTCTTTTAATTTAGTTTGCAGGTCTCGTGCTGTAAAGTCGATTCCTACACTCACTTCATCATAATATTTATGAGCAAATTTAGGTTCAATATATTTTCCTACTTTGTTAATTTTTATAATTATCTCAAGTTCATGATGAATATCCTCAGAAAATTCAGGAATTACAAACGGATGCTGTTTCAGCAAAACAGCCGAATCAGGCTTCATAAACACCACTGGCTCCGTTGGTCTTTCGTTTTTTAATTCTTCAATATGATTGGTATAATTTCTACCGATACAAATAATCTTCATGTTTGTAGTATTCCGTTTTCAGTCACAGTTTTCAGTCACTGCTTTCGAACTGAAAACTGCGACTGTAAACTTATTTCGTATTTAATCTTCTTAATTTTATAGCAGTCAACACTTTTTTAGTGTACAGAGGAAAATCAGCATTTTGAATCCAGCTGAAATATCCCGGTTCTGTTTCCAGCACTTTTTCAACTTTTGCCCCTTTGTGTTTTCCGAAGGTAAAAATTTCTTCATTGTCTTTATCAAAAGCTATCATGCCTGCAAAATCGGCTATTTTTTTTCGCGTTGTAAATTCAGACAATACCTTCATATCGTTTTCCAATTCAGGATAACGGTCTAATTGAGCCTTTAAAATTTCGTAGGTTGCCATAGTGTCTGCTTCAGCAGAGTGTGCATTTTCTAGACTTTTATCGCAGTAAAATTTCAAAGCTGCACTTAATGTACGTTCTTCCATTTTGTGAAAAATAGTCTGAATATCTACCGAAACTTTATTTTTCATATCAAAATCGACACCGGCACGAAGCAATTCTTCTGCCAGTAGCGGGATATCAAAGCGATCAGAATTGAATCCGCCTAAATCGCTGTCTTTTATCATATTATAAACTTGCGGTGCCAATTCTGCAAAAGTAGGTTCATTTGCTACTTTTTCATCGGTAATACCGTGAACTGCTGTTGTTTGAGGAGGGATTGGAATAGTAGGATTTACTAACCACGTTTTACTTTCCTTATTTCCGTTTGGAAAAACTTTTAATATCGAGATTTCTACAATACGATCTTTTCCGATATCAATACCTGTGGTTTCTAAATCGAAAAAGCACATAGGTCTGCTAAGTTTGAGTTCCATTTTTTTTGTTTTTGAGTGTTACAAATGTAATTTTTAAAGCCGAATTATCACAAATTTATTTGCTGTTACATTTGTTAAAATTATTATTTTTTAAAATTCATCAATTTAAAAAAACAAAAAATCCGACAAAATTAAAATTTTGCCGGATTAATATTTTAATTATAAAATTCTAGAAATCCCTGTCAATATCAAAAGCTTCCAAATATTCAGCTACACGCTTTACAAAGCTTCCGCCCAGAGCTCCGTCTACCACTCTATGATCATAAGAGTGTGATAAAAACATTTTTTGACGAATCCCGATAAAATCACCCTCCGGTGTTTCGATTACTGCCGGTACTTTACGAATGGCTCCTAAAGCCAGAATACCAACTTGTGGCTGATTGATGATTGGAGTTCCAAAAACACTGCCAAAAGTCCCTACGTTTGTAACCGTATACGTTCCGCCTTGTGTATCATCCGGTTTTAATTTTCCCGCTTTAGCACGATTCCCTAAATCGTTAACCGCTTTTGCCATTCCGACAAGGTTTAACTGATCTGCATTTTTAATAACAGGAACTATTAAATTGCCATTTGGCAAGGCAGCAGCCATTCCTAAATTTATATTTTTCTTTTTAATGATATAATCTCCGTCAATAGAAATATTCATTCCAGGGAAATCTTTTAAAGCTTTTGCAACCGCTTCCATCATAATTGGCGTAAAAGTCAGTTTTTCACCTTCTCTTTTTTCGAATTCGGCTTTAACTCTATCCCTCCACTTTACGATATTGGTCACATCTACCTCAATGAACGATTGTACGTGTGCAGAAGTCTGAACCGAAGCGACCATGTATCCTGAAATTAGCTTTCGCATTCTGTCCATTTCGATAATTTCATCTCCTCCGTTTACGGAAACCGGAACTGCTTGTTTACTTTTTTGAATTACTGGCTCAACGATTTTTGGAGCGACTATTTCCGTTTCTGGAGTTACTGCACCTGATTTTCGGTCTTCAACATATTTCAGAATGTCCTCTTTGGTAACCCTGCCTTCTTTTCCGGTTCCTGAAATGCCTTCTAATTCAGTTACCGAAATACCTTCTTCTTTTGCAATATTTTTAACCAACGGAGAAAAGAATCTCTCTGATTCAGAATAATCAGCAGATAAATTTAGCGGTGAAGAAATCGTTTCTTTCGTTGTTTCAATTGCTTTTTCAATTTCAACAGCTTCTGTTGGAACAGGTGCTTCTTCAGTCTCTTTTGCAATTGGAGCATCACCTTCGGTTTCAATAATTGCAATTGTTTGCCCAACCTGGACCAAATCATCCTTACCAAATAATTGTTCAACCAAAATGCCCGACACTTCACTTGGTACTTCGCTATCAACCTTATCAGTTGCTATTTCAAGTACAGCTTCATCAGCTTCAATTTTGTCTCCAACTTCTTTCAACCAGTTTGTAATGGTAGCTTCAGCTACACTCTCTCCCATTTTGGGAAGTTTCAATTCAAATCTTGCCATATTGTTAATCTAAAAGGTGATTTCGATTTTCAGATTGCGAAATTACTGAATATTTTAAACATAAATTACATAAAACATAATTTATTACTCAATTTCTACAACTTGACCCCTGTCATTTTTAGAATCACTTCCGATAATAAAATTGGCGTTTTTGGGTAAAATTTTAAAAGTAATACTCTTATCTTTAAGAGTTTCTAAGATTTTGATACATTTTTTGAATGAAATATACTGATTATCCAAAATAACATCTACTCTTTTACCTTTAAAAACAAGGGACGAATTTACTATTTTTTCTTTTTTGATATCGTATAACTCCACTTTATTTTTTAAAACAGAAGATAATTTATCGCACAAAATAGTATTTGAAGAGTATAAAATATATTTTTCCGGGGCAGATTTTAATTTCTGTTTTCCCTGAAACATTTTTACAAATGAGAATATGAATATTCCTATTTTGATGAAAACAGAAAAAAATAATGATTTTTCAAAGTGTTTCTGATAGAAAAACTCCATCGCTTCCTGAAAGCGTTTCATGTATTTTTCATCTTTTATAGTGCTTTCTCCTTTATAATGAATAACTGTTGTGTCGTGAAAGTAATAATTTTCTCTTCCTTTTTTTAAAACCGTGTAAGACAAATCGATATCGTCCGAATACATAAAACAATTTTCATCAAAACCTCCAGCTTCATTATATAAACTTCGTTCCATTATCATAAATGCACCAACGAGAATTGACACTTTACCGGTTTTATTTTCCGGTATATGCATGGCATAATATTGATTGAAAAATTTGGAGTTCGGAAAAAGTTTGTACAAACCAAAAATCTTTGTAAAAGCAACCCATGGGGTTGGCACTCCGCGCTTACTCTCTGGCAGAAAATTTCCGGTTCCGTCAATAAGTTTACAGCCTGCAATTCCTAAATCTGTTTGTTTTTCGGCGAAAGCCAGAATTTTAGAAAAAGTATCTTCCGCTACAACTGTATCCGGATTAAGTATACAAATATATTTTCCTCTTGCATGGGCAACTCCTATATTATTTCCTTTTGGAAAACCTACGTTCTCTATGTTGATAATTAGTTTTATATCCGGAAACCGATTTTGCATCATCAAAACACTATCATCATCTGAATTATTATCAATTACAATAATTTCAGCATCTATATCTGAAATTGCATTTTGAACACTCAAAACACATTGCTCCAAAAAGTAACGCACATTATAATTGAGAATAATTACTGATAATAGCATATAAAACTGTTAAAAAGAAAAGCCAAACTTTTGTTGGCTTGTAAATTCTGTTGATATAATTATAGAACAAACATTGAAGTGCCAAAATTAATTTTATTTTATTTATTAGACTTTAAAAATTAACTTTATCTCTGAAAAAGTATGGATGTAATATAAAGAACAATGGAGTCCCTCCTAATTTATCAGGCATCGTAAGACCAATAGCTTTTCTCAGTAAATTCAATCTGATCTACTGAGCGGTCCGAAGTGACCTGAAACTTAACTTTTTACTTAAAATCACCGTAATGGATATTGTTTAAAATGAATTTGTATACATAAGATAAACACTAAGCCATCTTTTTTAGTTTATTACAGCTATTTTTTATATCTATTTCGTTATTTTTGATCTATGTTATCATTCCTAGTACAAAAACCTTACTTAAAAGATCTTTTAGCCGGCGATTATATCGATATACATTCTCATTTATTACCTGGTATTGACGATGGTGCAAAAACCATAGCAGATACCCTGAGATTAATAAATGCCTTTGAAAAGATAGGTGTCTCACAATTTATAACTACACCACACATCAGCCATTATGTCTGGAATAATTCTCCGCAGGCCATTCTTGACAATCATGCTAAAACTACTATTTTACTATCTGAAAGCAATATCAAAAAGCCTTTTCAGACAGGCGCAGAATATTTTATGGATGATTGGTTTGAAAGACATTTTAAAACTGAAAAGCTACTTCCCTTAAAGGATAATTATGTATTGGTAGAGATGTCTTATATGAATGCCCCTATACAATTATATAAAATATTGTTTGATTTACAGGTTGCCGGTTACAAAGCAGTATTAGCACATCCCGAACGGTATTTATTTTATCATAAAAACTTTTCAGAATACGAGAAATTAAAGAAAGCCGGTTGTTTATTTCAGCTAAATTTGTTAGCTGTTGTAGGCTATTATGGTGAAGAGATTACGAAAATTTCTGAGCAGCTTTTAAAGAAAGGAATGTATGATTTTGTAGGTACCGATGTTCATCATGATAATCATATTGCTGCATTTGATCATAAAATAAAAGTGAGCAGCCTAAACGCTTTAAAAGATATCATAAGCAATAATCAGTTTTTCAGATTCTGATTGCAGTTTTTTTTAATATACTGCACAGCCACTCTTTCTCAAATTTTTCCTTAATTAATTATCTTTGATTTTTTTTAAACCAGGATTTTTTCTCTGTTTTAACTCCATAACCATATCCGTAACCATACCCTTTGGTAGAATCGGTGTCGTTAAGGACTATACACATATTAGGCAGTTTTTTTTCTTTATAAAAAGTATTTGCAATCGCCAACATACGTTTCTCTAAAAAATTCGCACGTATTACATATACAAAAGTATCTGCATTTTTTGCTACCAATAATGTATCTGCCACTAAACTTACAGGAGCGGTATCTACAACAATATAATCGTATTCTATTTTTAATGTTTCGAAAAGCGTATCGACATTTTTACTCATTAACAGTTCAGCGGGGTTTGGAGGAATTATGCCGGAAGGCAATATATAGAAATTTTCATAGTCATTGTGCTTAAAAATGTATTTACTTACATCCGTATCGTTTGTAGATAAATAATTAGTTAAACCAACATTTGGCATCGCAAAATAATCGGTAAATTTTGGATTTCTAATGTCCATACCTATTAACAAAACTTTTCGTCCTGACAAAGCAAATGTAGCGGCAAGATTTACAGATACCAGCGTTTTGCCTTCGGCAGGAAAAGTCGAGGTTACAAAAATGGTTTTAGCCCTGTTTTCCGGAACATTTGTCAACATAAATTCAAGATTTGTCCTGACAATCCTTATTGCTTCTGCTGAACTTGTCCTGCTCTCTGTTTTGATCAGTTTATGAGCTTCATCCGAAGTTGGAATATCTCCAATGAATGGTATGTTGGTTTTTCCTTCCAAATCCAATCTGCTTTTGATTTTGGTGTCTAACAAATCATGCCCATATATAATTCCGAAAGGAATGAGCAATCCTGTCAAAAGTCCGGCCAGATAGATGATTTTTTTCTTTGGACTTACCGCGATTTTATTTGCCTTTGCCGCATCAATTATACGCGCATTGGGTTCTGTAGCTGCTAAAGAAATAGCCGTTTCCTCACGTTTTTGCAATAAATACAAATACAGCTCTTCTTTTACTTTTTGTTGTCTTGCAATTACCCTGAATTGGCGTTCCTGCATCGGAATTTTTCCAATTTTACTTTTTAAAATACCTTCCTCACTTTTCAAATCACGATTTTGAATCTGTAAATTTGATTGCATCCTTTTTAGGCTTGTGGCAACATTTGCCTTCAAAGATGAAATTTGCTGATCTAATTTTATTACAGAGGGATTTTCTGTGGTTGCTGATTTCAAAATACGATTTCGATCTAACACTAACTGGTTATAAGAAGAAATCAAACCTCCGGCAGCCCCGTTATCTGTTATAATATTAGTTGGGAGTAAATCGGCATTGGTACTTTTTTTAATAAAATCTAACAATGACGACACTACATTTAATTGAATTTCCGTTTCAACGCCTTTTTTATCATACTCATTTGAACCTTCAATAAAAAGTTTAGCTTCAGCCTCAATATCAGTTAATCTGTTTGTTTTTTTAAAGCTTTCTACATCCTGTTCAACACCATCCAGCTCCCGGGTTATTAACGCCAGACGATCGGCAATAAATTTGGATGTGTTTTCAGATATAAAATTTTTATCTTCGGCAGCATCCTGATTGTAAATTTGAATCATATTATTCAAAAAGTCTTCTGCTTTTTCCTGAACAGGATCTGTTATAGATATGTTAACTACGCTACTCGTTTTACTTTGGGGTACAACTTTTAATTTGTTTCTGAAATTTGCCGTGATATTATCTAACGGTCTAACTGATATTTGGATTGATTTATCTTTTCCAGCATAATTTTGTTGATAAAATTCAGTTTTCTCAATAACTAATATTCCAAGGCGAGTAGGTATTTTTTCACCAAATTTAAACTGCTTTCCTGATGATAAAATAAATTTTTCAGCTGTAACATTATTTTTCATTGCACTTTCTAAACTGAAAGAACCATTAGGCAAAAGATCACATTTTAAAGTTATATTGGCTTCGTCAAACGCTTCTGTTTTATTATTAAAGTAAACATTTATTGGTGCTTTTGCGTAGACATCAGTATCCACAACATTTCCTTCTACAAGTAAAGAAACATTTAAATTGAGCTTCTTTACAGTGCTTTCGACTAAAGTTCTCGATTTTAAAACCTCTATTTCGTTGTCCACATTACTAACATAACTACCACCTATACCCAGGTCCGAAAAAGCTGAAAGCTCTGAAAGCATCCCTCCTTTTTTTTCATCTTTTACCAATATAGAAGTACTGGCTTCATAGCTTGGTGTAGTATATCGCAAATATAAAAAAGCCAAAAGTAAACAAACTAAAACACTTAGAACAAACCATTTCCAGTGTATTATATATTTATCCAGCTGTTCACGAATATTTACTTCTTTAATTTCCCCTTCTACATTCTCCTTATAATCTTGCATTTGTCTTCTGTTTATTCAGTTTATTTAAAAAGTAGTACCGAAATAGTTATTAAAATAGAAATTGCTGAAATGATAACAGAGGTATTAGGTCCTACTGCTGATGCATTTACTTTTACATTATTTGGTTCTACATACACCACATCATTCTGTGCCAGATAATAAAAAGGGGAATTAATGAAATCGGCTTTTGTAATATCAACTCTATTATATGATTTAGCGCCATTAACTTCTCTAATTACCAAAATATTATGCCTTTTTCCATAAATTGTTAAATCCTTAGCCATACTTATAGCCTCGATTAATGTAATTCTCTCGGAAGAAACTGTAAAAGTTCCGGGCATATTGACTTCACCTTGTAAGGAAACCTTAAAATTCATAATCCGTAGGTTAATCATTGGATTTTTAATATATACTCCTATTTTATCTTTCAATAGCTCTAATACCTCTGTTCTGGTTAGACCCCCTACCTGTAATTTTCCTAAAACAGGAAATTCAATATTCCCAGATCTATCCACCAAATAAGATTGATTTGTTTGCTGACCTGTTGCAGCCTGTAAGTTAGCTGTATTTGGCATTGTAACCGACATTAAGTTAAAAGGAAGTGCAATTTCAGGATCTTCAGCAGAAACAATAATCATCAATAAATCGTCAGGCTGAATTTTCACTTCATACGAAACAGTATTTTGTGAGTCGTTTATTCCATCAATATTTTGATAGTATAAAATATCTTTTTTGGATGCACAAGAGAGAAACAAAAACGGCAGCATAAGGAATATGCCTGTTTGTTTAAAATTTAAAAAATTGATATTCATTTGAATTGTGGGTTTATAACAAATATAAGGAAATTGGTTAAGCGTCAAAAGTTTCGCTTTATATTTATAAATTAGTTATTTGATTAACAGAACATTTGGCCAATTGATTGAATGGTTAATCGATTTTAAGTATTCTAAAACAAGAGAGCAAAATCAATTAACTTTTCATAACAAGTTAACCTTTTTTTAATAGGCGTTTTCCTCACCTGTAAATACATTTACGACTGTTTTTATAATAATTTTGATATCCAATAGTATACTCCAGTTTTCTATATACCAAATATCATATTCTACTCTGTTCTGCATATCTATAAGTTCTCTGGTTTCTCCCCTGTAGCCATTAATCTGAGCCCAGCCAGTTATACCAGGTTTTGCATAGTGGCGAACGAGATAATTATTAATTAAATCTGTATATTGTTTAGTATGATTGACCATGTGAGGTCTGGGTCCTACTACAGACATCTCACCCCATAGAACATTAAAAAACTGAGGCAGTTCATCAATGCTGGTTTTACGAATAAAAGCTCCAAATTTGGTGATGCGTACATCTCCTTTTTCGGCCTGTTTATTATCTGATGATGCATTTATGTGCATGCTTCTAAATTTTAAGCATGTAAAACTGTCATTATCTCTTCCGGAACGTTCTTGTTCAAAAAAAGTAGGCCCGGGAGATTCTAACTTTATTATAAGCATCACTATAAGAAATAACCAGGGGAATATTAATAAAATTACGGCCAGAGAAAAACAAATATCAAATGTTCTTTTTAATATTCTGTTTACTGTAAATTCTAAAGGTTCTCGCCGAAACATGAGAATTGGTGTGTTGTCATAAAATGAAAGTTCGACTTTACTGGATCTTGTATAAAGCTGAAAATCCGGAATAAATTTAATTCGAACCATATGATGCTCACAAATCTTTATCAATTTATTAATAACTGAAACATTATCTATATGCAATGCAACGTAAAGCTCATGTACTTTGTGAGTGAGAAGAAATGTTTCAAAATCATCAAAAGCACCTACTACAGGACCAGAAATAAATGCAAATGGATCTACTTTCTCATCAAAGAAACCTAGAAAACGATATCCGTAGGTTAGATCACTTGCTAATATTTTACGTAATCTTTCTCCAGTATCATTTGCTCCTACTATAACAAAGTTTCTATAATTAAATCCTTTGGCCCTTATGTATTTTAAAAATGAGATGGATAAGTATCTCGAAATCATTAATAGTAAGAAAAAGAAATAATAAAAATAGAGTAAGCACCATCTTGAAACTTCAGTATAATTTAAGAAAACCACAAAAATTGCAATTATTGCCGCATGAACAATCATCTTTTTTATGGTCCTTTTTAGTATAGACTCAATAGGTTCTACTCTTAAAACTGTAAATGAATTATTATATAAAAGTAAAATAATCCAAATAAGGTTACTCAATAAAGAAATAGTTTGCACTTGAGTTAAAAAAAGCTTTTCTATATTGCCATACGCAAGTAATCCTGATAAAATAACAGCAATATTTAGAAGCACAATATCCCAGATCACAAAAAAAAGCCTGAAATACCTGGAAAAATTGTATTTTGATAATTTATTTAAAGTCTTCATTTTATGAGATTCTTATATTCTTTATTATTTTAAATATTGTAATAAAGCTGAAAATTTCTTAAGAAAGACAGCCTGAAAAGGATACAAATTATGGTATTTATAAATCTTATAATCTTCAGATAAAACTTGAAGAAACCTCTTGTGATCGGTGCTTAAACCTCCCATCCTCATTTTTACGACATAATTATTGAGATAGGTTATGTTTATTTTGTATTTAAATAGATACCGTAATAAAAATTCTGTATCTGATGCAATTTTAAAATCTAAATTGTAGTAACCATATTTTTCAATAATGGCTTTCTTAATATAAACTGTAGGATGTAAAGGCAACCAGCCTGATTTGAGTTTTTTGAAATCATACTGCCCTCCAATCCTGTTGCGAACTATTTTTTCTTTAGAATCATTTGTTACATAGATTCCATCTCCGTAAACCGCATCCGAAGCAGGAGATGTTGTGAATGCATGAACTATTTTAGAGACTACAGTGCTGTCATAGAAAACATCATCAGAATGCATTAATCCTATTATATCTCCGGTAGCCAAACTTAAGCCCTTATTAATGGCATCATACATCCCTTTATCAGGTTCTGAAATATATTGGGTAATTTTATCCGAATAGGAATTAATAACATCCTTTGTTCCGTCTGATGAATTGCCATCAATGACTATATATTCTATATATGGATAATCCTGTTCCAGAACACTTTTTATTGATTGTTCAATAGTTGTTCTTCGGTTGTAACAAACAGTAATAACGGAAACTTTCATAAATTGTGATTAGATTAGGGGTATGGATTATTTCTTTTTTTGACTAAGTAATTCTTTGCTTTTTAAAACAATAAAATATTCGTAAATAGACTGTAAAGTAGCATATGTTACACCTGCGCTTCCATCCAGGAAAGCTCTTCTTACTATCACCATGTAAAACCATTTTATCATAGGACGCCCCGGTAACTTGTAAAACAATCCTTTTTGATGAAACCTTTTTTCTGTAAAATCTTTACCAAACAACGCTTTTCTAAAAGAAAATACAGCTCCGTTATCCAGATCTTTTACTCTTGTCAAGGCTTCCATATCGGCATAACTTAAATGGCGCTGTATCCAAAATTTAAATCCTTTACTAAAAGGGTAATGATCTAAAAAACCTTCTATTTTACCAACTGGTCCATCAGGAACAGAAACCGGGTTCACTAACCTTTCATAGTGCATTTTTTCAGGACGAAACAATCTTAAATAAAAAGGAGACATCTGTGCATGTTTTAGCCATCTGCCATTCCATGCAAAATCCCTTCTTTGGAGTTCATAGGCAACGAACCCGGAGTTTACATCGGGTTTAAGTGTTTTTATTGCATTCAACAACGATTCTGAAACTCTTTCGTCTGCATCAATATAGAGTACCCAAGGATATTTGAATTTGATATTTGCCAGACCCCAGTTTTGATGCGCCGACCAATTATCAAAAACACGTTGCGTGATTGTGGCTCCTGCATTTTCAGCAATAGCAACAGTTTTATCATCACTAAAAGAATCAAATACATGAATATCATCACTCCAGGATACTGATTCTAAACATCCGGGCAGATCTTGTTCTTCGTTTTTAGTAAGAATAAGTATTGAAATCATCTTATATTATATTTTTAAATTCTCTTTTTTTTATATACTTGGCTGGATTTCCAACCACTATATCAAATTCTTCAGTATTTTTAACTACAACCGATTTTGCCCCCACTACAGAAAACTTTCCTAATGTAACTCCTGCAAGTACATAACTTCCTGTAGCTACCCAACATCCATCATTTATAATTATAGGTCGTGTAACCATATCAAAATTTATAGATTCTATAGAATGGCTTCCGGTAATCAAGTACACGTCTTTGCCTATGCAACATTTTTGACCAATTTCTATTTTATCTAAACAATAGATCCAGGAGTTTTCGCCCAAACTAGACAGATGCCCCATACTTAAATTCCAAGGCAATTCTATATTTGATTTTCGATTTATATTGACTGTATCGGCTAGTTTAGCCCCAAATAAGCGCAACAATACAATTCTCGGTTTCTTAATTTGATTAGGAAAAATTCTAAATATGGTCTTATTGACCAACTTCCAGAGATGAATCTTGATTTTTGTCTTTTTATCAAAGGGTGTGGTCTGTACAGGGATAAAATCATCACTTGTCATTGTCATATACTATTCTTTTTTTAATAAATTTGGCAGGATTTCCACCTACTATTGTCCAGTCGTCAACATCTTTAAAAACAGCAGCCCTCGCGCCTACTATTGCTCCTTCTCCAATTGTAATATTTGTCATTATAAAGGCTTCAGCAGCAATCCAGGCATAGTCTTTTATAATAATAGTTCCTGATATAAATGGTGTATTTATTGATGTTGTCTCGTGTGTTGCACTACATAAATAGGTGCGTTGCGAAACAGTAACCTTGTTGCCAATAATAGTTTTTCCAAAATGCAGCTTCACTTCAGGACCTAATGCGGAATAGGAACCTATTGTCAAATTTTTAGGAGATGGCAAATCAATTGAAGAATGAATTACACAATTTTCACCAATTTTAGCTCCAAAAGTTTTTAACAAAAAAATACGCCATCCATTAAAAAAAGGCAGAGAAAAAGGTTTAAATAAAAACAATGATGTAATACGCCAGAGAAGTCTATATAACTTATCTGATTTGGGTATCGTGTCTATATATTTTGGTATTTCCATAAATATTCTTTAATTCCTGAATAAACTTATTAGCACAAATTTCGATATCAAAATTATTCTGGTATGTTTTAAAAGCTTTTAATCCTTTTGCTACTAACTTTTCCTGTGGATGATTGATTATTTCTAAAAGAGCTTTTTTTAATCCATCTTTTTCTTTCAAACTTACAATCCATCCTCCTCCTCCTTCGTGAATTTCTCTCCAGATATTTACATTTTCAGTAATTAAAACTGGTTTTTTACAGGCCATAGCTTCAACAATGGCAATACCAAAATTCTCCTGATGGCTTGGCAATAAATAAGCTTCACAATTATAAAATGCACCCCATTTTGCTTCACCAGAAAGCATTCCTGAAAAATGTATAAATTGATTATGAGAAGCCAACGCAACCATTTTCTGAGCAAAAAGAGATTCCAGGGGGCCCGCAATTACCAAATCTGGCAAATCTGGATTTTCGTGACAAAGCTCGTTGTATGCATTAATTAATAAATCAATTCCTTTTTTTTCATCAATACGACTCAAAAAAAGAAAATATTTTTTATCCCTAATTTCTGTGCATTGATTATAAAAAGCTTGCTTAAAATCATCGATATTCCTGGGTGGAGATTGAATACCTAAACCAACATTAGCGACTTTTTGAGGTTTATACTCCTTAAAAGTAGTTGCTGCCAGCCTCATTTCTTCTTCACAAGTATAAAAAACAACATCTGCATCATTGATACATTGTTTTTCTATGAAAAACCAAACCATTTCATTGCGGTGTGCTTTCCATCTGCGTTCCATACTTTTTTGAAAATAAGGATCTAACATACCATGTGGCATTATAACAACTTTAGGTACTTTTATGTTTTGTTTTTTAAGTAATCTAATCGATTTATTTACAGCAAAATTATGGTATTGCCAAAGTCCATGAACTACTACACAATCGAAGTTTAAAACATTATTAATAAGCCACTTAGTTAATTTAGGCTGGTATTTATAAGACGTCTTACCAGGTCCTGTTTTATGAATTACAAAATCATCTTTTATACCAAAATCATCATCCTTCTCATCCAAACAAACAATTTCGACATTTATTCCTTTTTCAACAAGGTGTGGATTTAAATTTCGTAAAACCTGACAAACTCCTCCTAATTTAGGATTCATTGACGTAATAACATGTAGAATTTTCATTATTTAATTGAATTAGTTGCTCTTTTGATTTGAGCAATATTATTAAATGCTGACTGGACCATATTATCCATAGTAAGTATTTCTGTCACATAATTTTTTGCACTCTCTCCTAATTCTATTATTTTCATTGCTGATATAGAATTGACTGTATCTGTAAAGGAAGTTAATGAGTTGAATATATATCCGTTCACTTCATTTTCTATATAATGGTATTCAACACATTGCAGTATATCCTCTGCTCTTTTAAAAGTAAAAATTGGCTTAGCATAAGCCATTGCTTCTACAATGGATAAACCAACCCACCCAGGTTGAAAATAAATATCTGCTATATCAAAAAGCTCATTTTTAAGCTGTGTATCGTAAACAGCACCATAATCATATACATTTTTATAAATTGAAAAATCAGGTTTAAATTGGCCATCTCCAATTATTATAAAAGCAAACTTGTCAGCGTCTAAAGAATTTATAGCTGATAACAAAAGATCAACCCTTCTATGCGGATTAGTGAATCTGGCACAGAATATCAAACACCTTTGCTGGGATATATTATGTTTTGCTTTTAATTCAATTTTATTATGACTTGTATTTCGTTCCAAAATTGATTTTATATCTGAAATGGTATTATTTAACGAAATCATTTTCTTTTTTGGAAATATTTTTTTCCATTGCATTAATTCCTTGTCAGTATAAAACCAGGCACCATCTGAAAAATAAATCATAAATTTTAATAAAAGACTGGGTTTCTTTTCTTCCTTTAAATATCTCTTCACAGAAATACCTTGTCCCCAAAGAATAATTTTTTTACCATGAATTTTTTTTGTAATAAGCAAAAACCATGTACTTAGATGACCAAAATGCAACATCAATACCAATACATCATGTTTTTTATCAAAAAGCTTAAAAAAATCATACAGCAAAAATGGTCCAAGTGTAAGGTTTTTCAAATACTCAGTCCTGAATACACTTTCTTTAAACATGTCAGATTGCACTTTTGCTTTTTTTTCATAGCAAAAAACTTCCAAAGAAGCTTTTTGACTTAAGCCTTCGAAAAATTCTTCTCTATAATGAGGTATAAACGGCTGTATTATTAATATATTCATAGTAGTTCATCATCAATTAAGTCTAATAGTTTTTTTGAATTTTTCGTGGACACTTTTCTCACGAAAAACCTATCTGAAACTTTAATGGTATTAAAGTCTTTTTCATCAAACCATTTACTTAAAGAAGGGTCGATAATATGCAAGTTTGAAAAAGCATATGTAGCAGGAATATAGGGCTCACTTCCTTTGGAAATATTGGTTGTAGAAAAACTGGAATTAAAGAAAATAGTGTGAAAATATTTTTCATCAGCAGCCAAAGAATACCTGAAATAATTTTTTAAATTATCATTTTTTTTAGAGTACGCATGGATGTATTCTATAACATCAAGATTTAAAGCCCACCATGAGGAACCATGAAAAACATCAATTTTATTTCCATTATTATCCACCACATAATTATTCTTTTTTATGAAGGCACTTCCTAATATGTTCAAAATTTTGCGAACAAATTTGGTCACTGTTTTATTTATTAAGAAGAAATCAAAAAACAAATAATTACATAAACAATAGTTGTATTTTTTTGTATTAGCTTCTGTGACATTCATTCCTCTAATAAAATTTACCTTTTTGAATTTCAACAAATAGTCTCTCAACTCTTCATTGCTTTTTATTGGATAGTCTGCTCCGGAGATAAGCATTATTTTTAAATAATCTGAATCATTTATGCAATTCTGCAACAAACATTTTTCAATCAAATTCAAAGTTGCCTTAACCTGGGAAAATCCTCCCCAATAAACTTTTATGCGATCCGTTCCTTCCATAAAAAAGACATTTTTCTTTTCTTTCAGAAGCTGGTAAAAAGAATTTATTTCACTTTTCCTGTCAATATGAATAAAGAAGTCATTATCATCATCCAAAGCATTTATCAATCTTTGCAAATTTTCCGGATCTGCATGAGCCTGTATCAGATAAGCAATTTTGTGTCGTGGCATATTATTTATTTTTAAAAATATCAAGAGGAAATGCATCCAGAAACTGCTGTTGCATTTTTCTAATGTCAGGTACTTCCTGAGTTTCTAATTTTAATGCTTCCTCAACATCTTTAGCTATCATAAAATTTGTTCTGCCTGTACTTAAATAATAATCCTCATATTTAAACAGGTCATTTTTTTCTGTATCCCCTAACAGAATTGCCGGTATGCCATACGATTCTGCTATAATGACGCCGTGTAATGATGCACTCACAACTAACTTCGAAGAAACAATTTCATCAATAAAATATTCCCAGTCACTAGTTAGTGTTGACAAAACGGGATATTTATTTAAATCATAATCCTGTATTTTTTTCCAATGAGGTATAACTATATAATCTTTTTTTACAGCAGCTATTTTAGGCTGGTAAAACATTGGCAATAAGATTGCAGGATCGCCAAAAACTTCTGGCACAACATGCCCTATACTTTCTAACATACGTTTAGTATTAGGTCCCCGTACAGCCCTAATGTCAAGTTTTACATTTTCTAAGGCAAATTTTGAAACTACACTTTCATAAAGAAAACCACTACCATATACAATCGCGTCACCAGTCAGAAATTGAATTACTGAACCCAAAAAGCTTACTCTATATGTTTGATGACTACGTAAAGATTTTATCCCCTTGTGTTTTAGTAAATAATCAAAAATTACTTTAGATAACAGGTCGCCTACATTAGGTTGCTTATCTGGTCCTAATTTTTCATCAAAAAACATAAGGTTTACATGATATGGAATTACAGGCCTGGTTAATGAACCGAATATAAACCATGGTCGGGCGAGTCTAATACCCCATTTTAAAAAATCTTTTTTCATCTTTAACAATATAATCTGTTTTAACAACTAAAAGCAGCCAATATGTAAATACAGGAAGGCTCACCTGGTCTAATAAAAAACCTTCAAAAAGGGCTGCAAAAAATAATGATGCGCTTATCATAGAAAATAATATCACATACCTATTATTTTTTGTACTATTTGTAACCAGCCTTTGTATATATCCTACTATACTTCTCATCAAAAACAAAAAACCTATCATTCCTGAAGATATTATTGCAAACAAGTAGCTATTTGATGATGATCCGCTTTTACCATTACCTAATATTGGTAAATCTAAAGCTGCATCAAACATTATTTTCCATGTTTCTTCTCTTGTATTACCTCTGCCTTCGTAATCTATACTAGACATTGAAAAGTTTATATTTAATAATAATAGTATAAATAATATAGAACTTAATATCAGCAAAACCTTTGGTGCAAACCCTTTAGTTTTAATAAATAAATAGACAAAAATGGAGAGGATAAACGAGATTATTGAATTCCTGGAACCTGAGAATATACAAACAGAAATTCCTATACATAACATAAACAAATAATAATATTTAAATTTCCATCTAACATTCATTAAAAAATAAAAAGAAAAGATGGAAGAAATACAAGCGGCAACACCTGTAAAATTAGGATGACTGGTTACCCCAAAAAGCCTACCATTCCAAATGGTTTCAGGAAATAAAAAATAAGACAAAAAATTGACGAAACTAAATGCAAAGGAAGATAATGATACGAATAAAACAACATACCTCAACTCTAACCTTGAAACAACTTTTAAAAAGTATAAAAAAGTTATTGTAGAAAATATAAGTCTGTAAAACAATTCATCAATCTCTTTATCACCGCTTAATATTAATATTATAAAAAAGATAAAAAAGTATAGTGCATCGTTATAATTGTTTTGAAATTTAATCTTAGTGTTATAAAAAAATAATGAAGCTGTCATTATTAGAATTACTACATAAATAGAAATTTTTTGAACAAATGCTATATAAACAGGAACTTTATATGTTAAGGCTTCACCAGAACCGGGATCTCCACGAAAACTAGCTAAAAAGAAAATAATCCCTAGTAAATAATAAAACTTAAACTTTTTGATATGATGCATATACTAATTTTGTTTCTGTCAAATTTTGCTATTAACACGATACAATTGACTTTAACGCTGAACTAAGCCAATCCATTTTCGATAATGCTTTTTAACTTTAAAATTCCTGATGCAAATGAGAAATGTTTTTGATATTCACTAATTATTATTTCAGAAAAACTGGAATTACTTTTCATCTTTTCCAGGAGTTTTTCAAATTGCTTTATAAAGTCGTTTTCGTCTTTAAAACTAGATACAAATCCTGTTTTAGTCATCTCTTCATACCCTCTCAAAGATCGTTCTTGTATTAAACAAGGTAATCCGACTTTCATTGCATCCATTATTCTCAACTTTAGTCCACCTCCTAGTTTAACCGGACATAGGTAGATATGGTTTTGTGATAAAATCAGTAAAATGTCATCAGGTGAAGGTATAATGTCAATTTCTTTTTCCTTGCATAAAGCTATGAGCTCATCTCCAGGATTCCTGCCTGTTAAAGTCAATTTCATGTGGGGAGCTTTGGTTTTTAATTTGGTATATATATTATTTATGAACCAATAAATACCTTCTGTGGATTGGATTGCCTCCAAACTTCCACTCACAACAAGTTTTAGGTCTCTTTCTAAATTCTCAGAAATACTAACTTTATGTTTAACTGGAGTTTCAGAAAAAAACTCGAAGCAACCTAAGGTATAGTTACCTTCAGAGCTTCCATACACCATTTCAAACGCCTGAAGATCTGCATTAGTTATAAAAAGATTTTTGTCTGATAATAAGTACGCTTTTTTTTCTACAGCTTTTACCCACCCCATGTACTTACCTCTTAAAGTATCCATAGTTTTATTATCCCTATTGTATTCTACTTCCTGATTATGATGAATAGTATAGACCTTTGCTTGACATCCTTTCAAACATTTAACATATGAACCTCCAATTATTCCTCCATCTAAAATTGCAAATTCCGGTCTATTATTCTTTAACCATTTTTCCAATGCATCCTCAAACTTTGTATAGCTATTTTTAATCATACCTCTGGCAAATTGTAAAAGACTTCTTCCCGGAATTCTAATAATTTCGCGCAAATTTTCATACCCATGTATCTTATATTCATTAAATGAGGATCCAACAAACAGGCATACCCTTTGAGGATATAACTCAATCAATGCTTCTAAATAGGCTCTTGTAGCGTAGCACCCACCTCCAGATTGTGAAGGATCATGTCTTGTAATAAATAATATGGGTTCTTCTGTCATAATTTTCATTTTACCATAAATCTACAGGGAAAGATGATATTAAATTATCTTGTAGTTCTTTTAAATTTTCAATTGGGGTATTATAAATACGATTGCTAAGTACTTCTTCCAATGAGTTTCCAACTTTAAAATTAATTCTATTTGTACTATGATAATAATCTTCATACTTAAATAAATCGTTATCAATATCAGACGATAACAAAACTGCTGGTATACCATATGCTTCGGCAATAATTAAACCATGCAATGAACCCGTTATTACATAATTTGAAGCCAAAATTTCATCTACAAAACCTTTCCAATCAGAAGTAATTGTGCTTACCATGTGGTTCTTATATTTTTGAGGAACTCTCAATTCTTTGGAATAATGGGGAATGATTATGTAGTCATTCTTTTTTTCAATATCAGGATTATAGAATAGAGGCAGTAGTAAAGCCGGGTCTCCAAAAATTTCCGGGCATGAAAAACCATTATTTAATAATTTATTTCTAGTCTTTGGTCCACGTACTGCCCGTATATCAAAATTAACTTTGGGAGGAGATGAATTATTATTTCTTAACCCACTTCCCCAAACTACCATATCTGAACTCGCTAAATCCATAATAGATCCTATCGCAAATAACCGAACTGTTTTATTGAGAGGTTTATCTATTAAACCATTCCTTTTTTTTATGAAATCTACTACTACAAGAGATAGTAAATCGCCTACATTATCAACTCCACCTGCTCTCTTAAAGTAATAAACATTAACTCTTTTTCTTTTTATACGTCTGTTGGTATCTCCATAATTATACATTAGCCACTTTTGTCTGTGGTATTTTTTTTTTAGGGAATCTTTGAAAAAAAAATATAGCTTAATAAAATTCATAAATTTAATTTAATGAAGTTTTCATTTTGTTTTTTAACTTATCTACTGTTTTTTTAATATAATTTCTTTCATTCGCTGTGAGGCTAAATTTATAAGCGATAAACATAAATATAGAAATAGCTATTGCAAGGGTTACAATAAACCTATACTGAAAATCAAAAACATTAACCATAATCATGCAAACTACGGTACTTATTATTGTAGGGATTAACTGAGGCAATGTAACATCGTTAATAAAATCAATTAGCTTAATTTCAATAAGATTTCTTAAGATAATAAATCTTGCCACACATGCCATAAACTCAAAAAAGCAATAAGCCATAACTGCCCAATATGGAGGATATCCAAAATAAAAAAGAATAAAGTAAACAGGCACATTTAACAGCTGGATAGATCCAACCACAAGCTGATAAATCTTTACAAATCCAGTTGCCTGGACTGCAGTCTGTAGTCCTATCGTTAACTGACCTATTAATAGACTTAACACCATAAATTGACAAAATAATGTCGAATACTCTGGTACATTTATTAGCCATACATCCAAAATGTTCTCCATTTCAAACATGAAAGGAACTGCTACAAAACCCACCAAAAGAAAACCAAATTTACTGGCAGAATAAGCCAGTTTTACCATTGCACTTCTATCCCCGGCACCCTCGTTTTTTACTATTTGAGGATTGATTGCTTTTAATAATGTCCTTGAAAAAAACAATAATTGTCCTGACACCTGATTGGATACCGCAAAAGCAGCATTTACTACCGTACCGAAAAAAATATTTATTGCTATAGCAAATCCTTCATTTTTACCTACAACGCTTAAAGCGCCAAAAAAATTCCAGCCTGCAAATGAATACATTTCCTTAATAAGGATTTTATTATAATATTTCTTAATATTGACTTCAAATTCATGATAATGTGATTTTACATGCCACCATTTCACTCCCCTTAATACTATTGATATCAGCATCATACAGAAACCAAAAAAAATAAGCTTATCCCATGAAATGAAAGCTAATGATACCGCTGTGATCAATCTCAAAATCACTTCAAAAATTCCCAATATTGCTAAAAAAGACAAGTTTTCCTTAGCATTAATTGCTGCATCATTGGGAACTGCTATAATTGTAAAAAAAGTCGATATTATTGTAAACTGTAATAAGCAGTTCGCGGCAAAAAATCGATTACTGTCAATATTGAGTTTATAGTTCACTAAATACAACCCAATTATTTCAAAAATTATTGCAAGTGCTATGGCAATAACAATATGAATTATAAAGCTGTTGGTATATATACTTTTGACTCTGTCCTGTTGTTTAGCTCCTATCGCATGAGATATATAACGTTGTGTAGAAGTTGCCATTGCTGCTCCTAAAAAAGATAGCATGGAAACAACACCTGCAATAACATTATTTAAACCAAAATCTTTTGATCCTAAATTTTCTAAGACAGTTCTAGTAACATATAATAAAATGAAAATAGAAATTATTGAACTAATATAAGTAACTATAGTATTAAATACTATCCTGTCATTACTATTCATTAAACACTTTTTATTAGATATTATAAATAATATCTAGTTTATAATTAATAATTTCCACATTATAAAACCATCTGTAATACATCTTCCTTCTTTAATTTTTAAATTTATGATCTCCACAACTTACGCCTTTCAATTACTGGTTTTTAAAACAATTTCAAATCGCTTGCTACCATCTCTTTTACCAGAGCAGCCAAGTCATATTGAGGCTTCCAACCCAATTTAGTTTTGGATTTCGTAGGATCGCCTATTAAAAGATCAACCTCAGTAGGACGGTAATATTCCGGATCTACACGTACTACTACTTTCCCAATTTCTAATTGGTATAACGGATTATTACATGCTGCTATTTTTGCCACTTCATTTTCATTTTCTCCTTCAAAAGTTAACTCAACTCCTATTTCTGCAAAGGACATCCTCACAAAATCTCTAATATAAGTCGTAACACCTGTGGCTATTACATAATCTTCAGGTTCATCTTGTTGTAAAATTCTCCACATAGCTTCTACATAATCCTTTGCATGTCCCCAGTCTCTTTGTGAGTTGAGATTACCCAGGTAAAGACAATCTTGTTTTCCTTTTGCAATAGCAGCAGTTGCCATACTAATTTTTCGCGTTACAAAAGTTTCACCCCGTCTTGGAGACTCATGATTAAACAAAATACCATTACATGCAAACATATTATATGCTTCCCGGTAATTTTTTGTTATCCAAAAACCATAAATTTTGGCAACGCCGTAAGGAGAGCGGGGATAAAATGGCGAGTTTTCGTCATAAAACCCTTTTTCATTTTTATTTTCTGCCAAACCTCCATAAAGCTCTGAAGTTGAAGCCTGATACACTTTTGTTTTTTTCTCTAAACCCAGTATCCTTACTGCTTCTAAAACTCTCAAGGTTCCTAATCCATCTACATTCGCCACGTATTCAGGAGAATCAAACGACACTTTTACATGAGACATTGCTCCTAAATTATAAATCTCATCAGGTTGTACTTCCTGAATTATTCTTATAATATTAGTTGAATCAGTTAAATCTCCATAATGCAACTTAAAATTAACATGAACCTCGTGTTGATCCTGGTAAATATGATCAATTCGCTGTGTATTAAAAGAGGATGCACGTCTTTTAACTCCGTGTACCTCATATCCCTTTTCTAATAATAATTCGGCTAAATATGATCCGTCCTGACCAGTGATTCCTGTTACAAGGGCTATTTTTTTTGTACTCATATGTTTTTTTGTTAACTGGCTAATTGTTTAAATTGCTTATTCGGTTAGGTAATTATTATTAGAGTCACTTGCAAAAATTAATCTTTTTAATAGTTATTCTTACCAAAACAATTAAGTGATTAATACTTTCTCAAAAAGTTTATTTTTTATTACATTTTTACCTGCTTGAAAACTTCATTATTTTCTAAAAACCAATTGTATGTTTTTTGTATTCCTTCGTGCAGTTCTATTTTGTGTTTCCATCCTAAATCATGCATTTTGGTAACATCCATTAATTTTCTTGGAGTACCATCCGGCTTAGTGCCGTCCCAAATAATTTCTCCCTGATGGCCCGTAATTTTCTGAATGGTTTCTGCCAAACGTTTAATGGTTAAATCTTCACCAGTTCCAACATTGTACAAATACTCAGGTAATTTATTTTCTAAAGCAAAAACTACTGCCTGGGCCATATCATCTACAAACAAAAACTCACGCATTGGCGTTCCGCTTCCCCAAAGTGTTACAGGAGCATTTTTATTTTCTTTAGCTTCGTGAAATTTTCGAATCATCGCAGGCAAAACATGAGATGTATTTAAATCAAAATTATCGTTGTAACCATATAAATTGGTAGGCATTAAACTCACATAATCTTTTCCATATTGATTTCTAATAGCCTGACATGTTTTTACACCGGTTATTTTGGCAATTGCATACCATTCATTAGTTGGCTCTAAAGTATCGGTTAATAAATATTCTTCCTTTAAAGGCTGTGGTGCTAATTTTGGATAAATGCAAGAACTTCCCAGAAAAACAAACTTCTCGACATTATTTTTTAAAGCCGAATCGATCAGATTGTTCTGGATTTGCATATTCTCCATAATAAACTGATATGGATAATTATTGTTTGCCAAAATCCCACCCACTCTTGCGGCTGCATCTATAATAACGTCTGGTTTTTCTTTAGCTATAAAATCACTAACGGATTGTTGATTTCGAAGATCAATTTCCTTACTGGAAGCCCCTGTCATATTGGTAAACCCTTTATCAGCGAGTGCCCTCCAAATCGCACTTCCAACCATCCCTCGATGACCTGCGATATATATTTTTGTATTACGTTTCATCATTTTAATTTTGATTAATTGACTAACTGTTTTTTTATTGATTACCTGGTAACTTTATTCTAATAATTAACCTGGTTAAACTTTATTCAAACAAACAAATTAGTAACATTAATAACCGATTAATCAATTAACTTTAGATCACCTTAATGCTTCTTTTTCAGCTACTACTTTTCTAAGTCCACTGCTTGAAAAACGATGATCTCTGGTATTAAAATATAATTCAATTCCTTTCAATTCGCAGTACTCGCGACCAGTAAAGTTTTTTTCCCGGTATTCATCTCCAATAATACGAACATCGATTTTTAAAGATCGCAAAATATCTTCTAAATCCTGTTCTGTGGCATAGGGAATAATTTCATCTACGAACTTACATCCTTTTAATTGAATATAACGTTCAACAACAGTTTGAGTGGGCCTGTTCTTTTCAGGACGGTCTAATGTTGGATCTGTCTGTAATGCACAAATTAAATAATCACACTGACGTTTAGCCTCTTCTAACATAGTGATGTGTCCTGCATGAAGCAAATCAAAAGCACTAAAAGTAATTCCTATTTTCATGATTTTCTATTTTAAAGTTTTCTAAAATGTAAAAATGTTGTATTATGGCAATCAGAATATTTTAAATTCCTATGTGATATTTATTAATTGTAATTAAAGATGTAAAATAAAATTTCATGAGTTTTATCTAATTCTTTTTTCCTTGTAGAATCTTAATTAAAAATTTCAAAGAATAAAAAATAAATAGTAACTCCTTCTTTTTTTAGAATTAATAAAATGAATCAGCATGAAATTTATTATGTCCTAACGAGACTATCAAACCAAAAGTGAGGCCTAACTGACCAGCTGTTATCTCTCCAGGCCCTGGATATTTGGTCGGGAATCCGTTAAAATAAAGATTTTGTTCTAATGTAGCTTTATAGGTAAAGTCAGCAAAAAAAGAAACTTTATCATTTATGGCTACATATGGCTTTGCGCCAATCATAAGAGCGGCTATATAATCACGATTGTTATATTGACTCGACATCACACCAACCGCACCTCCGCCATGAACTAATAATCCAAATTGTCCTCCAGTATTTCTTGATAATTTTAAAAGATTTCCTAAATTATAACAGAGCTCTATGCCTGCCAGTTTTTGATCATTTTTTTGATTTCCATAATTAAACTGATCAAAAGATACAGTTCCTAATACGCCTATATTTTCATTAAACATGTAACGTAATCCTCCCTGAAAATGAAACAAAGACAAAGGCCTATTATTACCAGAAGGCGAATAACCTGATAAAGGTATGGCTATTCCAATTCCAGCTTCCATAAAAAGCTTATCATACTTAGGGGAATATTGTGCTTGCACCACGGACGTGATTAACAGTACAAAAAACATTTTTTTCATAAGTAAATAGTTTTAGCGATTGTTGTTATTAATAACTTTAAAATGTTAGTTTTTATTTTAAAACAGACTCGCATATAAGATTTAAAGTATTTTTTAATGATAAAGTTTCTTTAATATTGTTAAGCACTATTATTTAATAACTTAATAAGTAATTTATGCTATAAATTCACACCTTTAAACACAGCTTCGCTATTCTAACTCCCAATTTTTAGAGAAGTAGAGAAAAATTAAAAATTTGTAAATGTTTTGATGTTTTTTTATATTATACTCAAAATCAATACATTAACAATACTAAATTTAATAAAAAAAATTAGTAATGTTACTACCAATTGTTCCTGTTTAATACGAATTATATTCTTGGTTAAAATTTTATAAAAAAAATAAATTAAATTTATTTTTGTAGTACAAATAAAATTATTATCATTTTTTTTGATGTTAAAATTCTGACTTTAAAAAATCACACCCGAATATATTTTAACCTTCATTTGCATATTATTTTATAAATTGCAATCAAGTTTCCGTTAAAACATAACTTTTAAAATTTTAGTTTATTGTATTTTTTATATGAAAGGATATTTATTGTGCGTGTTTTTTTTTATTACGACAGCCTACAGCCAAATTTCCGGTTGCACAGATGCTCTTGCAAAAAACTTTAATCAGGACGCCATAATAAACGATGGAAGCTGCGTATACGACAACTTAAAAATAAAACCCGTATACTCTATTAAATTAAGTGATTCTGTCAAGGAAACTTCGGGATTAATTTCGTTTGAAAATTTGTTATGGACGCACAATGACGATCATGACACCACACTTTACGGGCTGGATACCTTAGGTAAAATTCAAAAAAAAATTATACTGGATAAAGTTAAAAATCATGACTGGGAAGAAATTTCACAGGACAGTTCTTATCTATATATTGGAGATTTTGGAAATAATGCTACAGGAAACAGGGCTGATTTGCATATTTTGAAAATTGAAAAAAAATCATTTTTAGAAGGTAATCCGATTATAGAAACTATTTCATTTTCGTATTCAGATCAAACTGATTACAATTCAAAAAAACAACATACAACCAATTTTGACTGTGAAGCTTTTATTGTTTCCCATGACAGTATTTATCTGTTTACTAAACAATGGAAGACTTCCAAAACGGCTATTTATGCCTTACCAAATCAATCCGGTAATCATGTAGCAAAATTCATAGAAACATTCAATACAAAAGGTTTGGTAACAGGAGCTACTTATCTGGAGTCAAAAAGACGTATTGTACTTTGTGGATATTCAAAAAAAGGAAAACCCTTTTTATATCTTTTATATGATTTTAATAACCAAGCTTTTTTATCAGGCAATAAGCGACGAATTGCGCTTCCTTTTTCTTTTCTTCAGGTTGAAGGTATTACCACAACTGATGGCTTACACTATTATTTAACAAACGAGGCTTTGATTCGCAAACCTGTTCTGAACGTTCCTCAGCAAATTCATCATTTTGATTTAAGCCCAATATTGAATTCCTATCTCCGTCAATAATTCGCAAATAGCACTACAATAGCTTAGCTTACTTTGCAAAAATTAGTGCTAATTGGTGTAATTTGTAACTAATAAATAGTATTTGATGCTCTGAGTATTTCGACTTTTTTAACACAAAAAACTATTCTGGTTTTAAAACAATCTAAAACTAGAATAGTTACTACTAATTACGAACTGGCAACATAACTTAAAAAAAATAAAGTTTCAATGTTGTTCTCTGCATTTTGTAATTTTATTTCATTATCATCTAAGTTTCGTACAAAATGTTACTTTCGCCAATTCTCAATCGTATTTTATTTCTTCATCATTTTAAGGATTTTACCCCTTCTTTCCAAAAACCTGAACAATGTACATATTGGGTTTAAGAGAAGATCCAATAGCCATCAGGTTTGTAATTTCAGAATGTTCTATCTCTTCAACCTGCCTTCCTGATAAATTGAAAATTAAAATTTTATCAATTGTGGCGGAATCCTCAACTTTAAGATTGAAGGTTGATGTTGATGGATTTGAATACAACGCTATTTGTCTTGCTTCCTGATTGCGATTTCACGGTCGTTCCGGAAATCATTATTAACATTAATACCATTAAATACTTCTTCATAATCTTAATATTATTAATTTATTCTGTGTGAGATGAACATTCACAACGTCAAAAACAGAATTAGGGTAAAACCTTAGTTTCTCTGACTGTTATCTATGATTTATTTTTTCGTTTAACATTAGTGCAGATACGATCAATTCCTTGGATATGATACGCGTTTCGTTACCAGCAGCTAATTTGATTGATACCTTATAAACACCTGTTTTAGTCATAGTTAATTTCTTTAAATTTCCACCATCTCCCATAGCTATAGGCACACCGTCTCTATACCATTGATAGTCATCTCCGGCAGGGGATATCATTATTCCGTTTGCATAGCTTATCTCAGGTTTTGGCATCAGAAGCATCTCCTTGACTTTCCGGGCAATTACTCCGGCTCCTGTTACCGAAGGATGCACGCCGTCGGCAAGATACCATTCAGGCTTATTCATATCCAACTCAGTATACAGGTCAATCAGGTTTAAACCCATTTCCAATGCAATTTCTTTTATTTTTGGATTTACCTTATCTTTAATATCGGATTTAAAAATCTCCCAACTCACATTTTCTCCAGGGATAATCATGCAAATCCATATTTCGGGCTTCGATGGCAAGTTTTGAAACGATTGCAGCATTGCCTTGTACTCTTTTTTATAATCTGCGCCTAACGAATTCCATAGCCAGCGTTTTGAATCGTTGGTTCCCAATTTGAGTATTACATAATTTGGATTAGAAGCAAGGGCATTCCTGTACAAAGAGGAATCCCAATAAGAATAACCACCGCCTTTCAGCATGGAGCGTCCACTATCTCCAAAATTTGCTGTTTCCCAATCGGTTGTACCCAACAATGCACGCAACTGTCCCGGATAACTTTGATTATAAGGATCAGAAAAATCATAACCATAGGTAATACTATCCCCTATACAAGATACCTTCTTTTTTTGAGCCAATACAAACAACGGAAGCAATAAATAGGCAAACAAGACGATTCCCGCAACAGAACATTTAGATTTTAACTCTTTCATTTTATATCATTAATTTCGATACCATCAATTAGTAGATTAATTTTTGCCTTCAATTAAATGGAGCATGTTATGGTTGTAAAAAATGCCAAAGTTATCAAAATCAAAATTGAATATTTTTTTGCTTTCCAGAAAAAAAGGAAGTCTTTCTCGTAAAAGCCTCAAAGGTTACGTTTTATAGTAAGATCAAGGTGACCTGCCTGTTCTTTCACCAACTTGTTGTTAATGATTATTTATATAATTATATTTTTTTAAACTATTCTGGTTTTTAAAATTCAAAAACCAGAATAGTTTTGTAAATTATTATTTTGTTTGTTTTTCTGCAAGGTCTTTTTTGTCCTTATGGGCATTATATTTTTTGGAAACTCATACCTCTAAGACTTTGAAAATCTTGCAGAGTTTTAAATAACTTTAAAAATCAATATTTAGCGATCCAGCGCTGTTTATTAATTATCATCATTATTTCTTAACAATTTTAAAAGTTTTTACCCCATCTGCCGCAGAAACCTTAACGATATAGATATTGGGTGTTAGGGAAGAACCTATAGACATGGAACTTGTAATTTCAGAATGTGGTATACTTTCAACCAGTTTACCAGTCATGTCAAAAATTGAAATATCATTTATTTTATTTGGTTCATCAACTTTAAGAGTGATGGCTGACGAGAATGGATTTGGGTACAACACTATCGGTAAACTTGATTCTTCCGTACTATTTTGTTCGGATATTGAACTCATTTTTGCAGAGGATACTGTATTTATTGACCATTGCTGATTAAAATGGCTACTTGAGCTCCATTGCGCTAAATCAGCACCATTGGTCTTATTACCTATTCCATCAATATACAGACCTGTGGCTTTATTCTTAAACTTAACATAGCTTCCTGCGGTTTCGCGTGTCCAATATTGTGCATCACTGCCACTATAACTATATTGTCCTGTAACGGAACCATTGGAGGATCTGTACATACCATCAAGGTATAAGTTTGTAGCACGATTTTTCAGCATCACATAGTTTCCAACCGTTTCAATTGACCATTGTTGTGCAGTGGCGCCGCTGTTAGCATATTGCCCTGCATTGGAACCATTGTCGGATCTGTACATACCATCCATCAGCAAACCAGTACCCCTATTGGCTAAAGTAACGTAGGTAACAGAAGGTGTTGTCGTTTTTGTCAAAAGTATTGCAGTAGTCGAAAGTTTTGGCACAGATATGGTTAACGAATTTGAATTCACTCCGACCTGACTTGTTTTAAGTGCATTTTGTGTCTCCGATACAAAAGTTTCGTTGGCAGGCAGAGATGATAATTGCAAAGTCTTATAATTTCCATTGGCTACCTGAAATCCGTTAAGATTAACTGTCACATTTTGGGCAGAGTTCATGTCTTTGTTCACAATTATTACCGTCATCTGATCTGCGGCGTCACTTATAGAGGAATAGGCAGAAACTGTATTTTCTGCTGTCGAAACACTTGAAACACTATATTTTTTTGCGTTCTTGCTAAACAAGTGCAAGGTTTCCCACATACCAACAGACCAGTTCCATGGAGAAAAAAGTTCAACGCCATTGTTGGCAAACGTACCAAGATGTGAAGCATATATAACCGATTCCAGACTTGGATTGCTGCTTGACCCGGTGCCCCATTCGCTTATACCAGTTGTTATGCCATGATTTGCTCCAAAATGTTCGTTTAACCAGCCATCAATGCGCTTGAAAATATATTGTTTTTTAATTGAGGTATCCCATCCCCCGTTAATTGTGCTAATACCATTTGAACTCGGGTAATCATAATTTTCATCATAATAAATTCGATGCCCCTGCAGTGCATCAGCATCAGCATTATTAGTCTTATACTCAGGATAATTGTGAATATCTACTACATCAACCAGTTTCATACCAGTTGCCTTGTACTCATCCCCAAGACGTTTGATGAAATATTCCATCCATGTATAAGATCTGCCATTTATCCGTATATTTTCTTCTGGCCAGTTGTACCAATACCATTCAGAGGTGTTAACAGGCCCGCAAAGCTTAATACCGGGATAGATCGCTTTCGCTTTCTTTGCCAACTCGATGTAACGATCCATAAAAGCGGCAGCCGACAGCGGCTTTGGCATAGCCCATTTATGTGTGCTATGCCATATATCTACCTCATTGTCCATATTCCAGTATACAAACTGGTCTTTGTTAAACCCTTTACCACCGGCTCCAAACCAATCCTTTAGAATTCCCACAGAAGAGTCTGCCGTCCATGGCTTACTGAATAACTCAGGGTTACCGTCAACCAGGGCATTATGACCGCCAGCGGTGTTAACAACTCCTCCACCGGCTAAGTCCTGCTTAGTACCAGACCACTGCTTTGCCTGGTTGAATGCCCAGTCATCGAAATTGTTATTGGTGTTGGATGCAACCCTACCCAGTAACTGAAAGGCAAACATACCCTGCATACCGGGAAAACTGGTATTGATTTTTTGTGCTGCTACATTCCAATCAGTAGCATAAACGTTGTTATACCAGTCGGGATGAACAGTAAGTTTTGCCTGCCAGTTATAGGATGATGCATTATTACCTCCATTCAGACGGGCAAACTTCAAGCCTGCATCTTTATAAAATTGGTCGGTGCGGTCAAAGAAGTCATTTTTTCCATAGATATTCGGCGATATCAAGCGCTTGTTTTTGGTGGCATCCACCGTTATGGTGGCTGACTGTGCCCACCCATTCGTGAACATTAAAAGTACGATAGCAAAAATTGCCAAACGAATACCTCTCCTAAATTGAGGCATGAAAGTAATTGTTTTTTTTTTCATAATAATAAAATGGTTTAATGGTTAATAGTTAATTGATAAAATTTAATTCATAAAAGTTAATTTGATTAATAATTGTGTTAATTTGCTTTTCATCCCGATTACTTTTCCTATTCTCCCAATCGTGCTGTTGAGCAAATTAAAGACCTAAAAGTGACACTAAAATGAAAGCCTAAATTTAAAATATTATGCTTATTTTTTTTTTACAAATTTTTCTCTTTTTTTTTCCAAGTAATAAAGAATTAGAGCCTGTTTAAATTTTATTCAACAATAGTTTTATAGCAGATAATTTGACCATGTTTTTCGGATGAATAAATGAGGTTACAAAAACACAGAGGACAACTTATTAATTAAGTACTCACCTATTTATATTTTTTTATATTTTCTTTTAAATAAATTTAAAAACACCTGAAGACAGCAATGCAATAATCGAAAAACTCCCTGTCCATTCCTTACGAAGAGTAAGTAATCCGCGATGCAAAAGATTCTTTGCCGATTGATAATTGACATATAACATTTCTGCAATCTCTTCTACGCCCAGCCCTTGACAAGTTCATGCTCCACCGAAAAATCAAAAAGAAATTCAATTGAATCTGTAGTTGTAGTTTTTCTGAAAATATGATCCCGTTCATACAAACGTGCAATTCTCTTTCGTACACTTGACAATAAATAAGCCTTTACCGCATTTGGTTCTTGCAAAGATTCACGATATAACCAAACATCTGCAAACACGTCCTGGACACAATCCTGAACTCTTTCAGGAAAACGATAAAATGAGTTTCCATAACTAATTAAATCACCATAGTAACTGGTCTGTGCAAACAAAGCTTTTGAACACAAAAGAACTAGTGATTATAATTATTTTTTGAATTTTATTCATCTTATTCGGTATATAATTTTAAAAAACTCAAACGCTTACTAACTTGCTTAATCCACTCACGAGCCATCAGTTCATGACCAAATGCAGTTGGATGCACACCATCCCAAATCCAATAATCAATTGTAGCTAGTTGTTGCGCCTCTTCAAAAACCTTTGGATAATCAACTAAAACAGCATTAAAATCGGCAGCAATCCGTTTTACAATATCTGCTCTTTCGACTGTCAATGGATGCCACTTTTGATATTGGTCTTTACGCCAGCCGGAAGCAAAAAAGAACGGTAATCCCAGTACTATCAAAAGATTTGGATTTTGTTTGACACATGAAGTCAGCAGCTTACGGTAAGTGCTTTCAAACATTTTTGCATCCAATGCCTCTTTCTTCCCATCTATTAACGCATTCACATCGTTTATACCAACTAATAAACTTAATACATCGGGTTTCAAATCCAAGGTATCGGCTTGCCACCTTTTTTCAAGATCGTCAAGCGAATTTCCACTTATGCCCCGGTTAAAAAATTTATATCCATATTGTGGAAAATCAGCACCAATCCTGCTGGAAACAGAAAAACAATAACCATGTCCCAAAATATGATTCGGATCTTCACTTCTATCCCGGTTGCCATCAGTTATGGAGTCGCCTTGAAACAAGAATACCAAGTTCTCTTTTTCAGGTTTTGCAATTGCTGCTTTTGCATTTGAACAGGCGGTAGGCAATCCTGTTGCCACCAAGCCCGCTACCGACATAAGTTTAATAAAACCTCTTCTTGAAGAATCTTTTGTTGTCATTCTATTTTGTTTTGGTGTAAACCCTTTTGCCTTTATTTGAAAATATGCTGAGCAAAATGATACAAATTATTGGCCCATTCGGTATCATCATGACCGTTGCCATCCACATGCCAAATGTGTGGTATCTCTTGTTCTTTAAAATACTGATGTACACGTTGACTAACATCTATAAGTCCATCCTTGTTGCCACAAGCAAGCCACAATAACTTTAATTTCTTCTTGGCGGCAATCAAATTAGGCAACAACTTGGAATCAGATAGCCCGCCAAATTCATTGGTATTCGGAGCTGATGAAAATCCACCAATATATGCAAAGGTATCGATATGAGAAAGTCCAATATTCAGAGATTGTCCACCCCCCATAGACAAGCCCACAAGTGCACGATGTTTACGATTAGTATAAACAGAATAGTGTGACTCTACATAAGGGATGATATCCTTAAGAAAGTCGTTCTCGAAAGACACACCATAGCCTTTATAGCCGCCTTTTCGCTCTTCCTGTTCATCAGGTTTGGGATTGTTTACAGTTAAGTTTGTATTACAATTCGGGAAAACCATAATCGCTGGTTTGATCTTGCCTTCGGCAATCAGGTTGTCAATCACATAATCGGCACGAACCCAGTACGGCCATTGTCCAGCACCTGAATTGAGACCGTGCAGTAAATAAATGACTGGATACTTTTTATCAGGGGAATAGCCAGGAGGCGTATAAACTAACATCTCCCTTCGTGTGGAAAGCGTTTTAGAGTCATACTGAACATTCGTAATAACACCATGTGCTATATTCTCCCGCTTCTCCCTGAACCCAGTTGGAGGATCATTGAATGCAGGCCTGTCGTCAGAACTAAGTTTAACCGGTTTTTCAATATCATTTTTGGGCGTTCTTTTCTCGCTTATATACTCCCTTGCCTCAAGCCATTTTCGGCAGGCTTCAGGCCATGAAGATTCTGTGTTTTTCGACCTTCCAAGTCCATATCCATGACCTCCTGTTTGATAAATGTGGAGTTCACAGGGAACATGGTATTTTTGCATAGCCAATGCATATTCAATGCTATTTTGTACCGGAACAGCTCCATCGTCTATGGAATGAACCAAGAAAGCCGGAGGAGTTTCTCCGTTTACCTGTAATTCATTTGAAAAATGTTTTATTTGTTCTGAAGATGGATTGCTTCCCAGTAAATTTACTTGTGATCCTTTGTGTGTTATACTTTCTTCCATTGATATTACAGGGTAGATCAGTAAAGAAAAGTCCGGACGGGCACTGGTTGTATCTTTAGATTCATACACTTTCTCATTGAAATGAGTTGAAACCGTAGATGCCAAATGACCTCCGGCCGAAAAGCCTATTATCCCGATCTTTTGTGGATCAATACCCCATTCTTTTGCGTTACGGCGTACTATACGTATGGCTTCTTGCCCGTCCTGCAACGGGGCGATGGATTTGTTTTTCATAATAGCGTCATCAGGCAAACGGTAATGTAAAACAACAGCCGTAATACCCAACTGATTTAACCATTTTGCTATTTCAACTCCTTCACTTAAAAATGAAATACCATAGTAACCTCCTCCAGGACATACCACCATAGCCGTTCCAGAATTATTATCGGCAGATGCAAGATAAACTTCAATAGTGGGTTGTGAAATATTTCTTAGTTTTATGTAATATGTAGAATCAACAATTTGTTTATAATCAGGATTTTGAATTGAACCGGGAACTTTTCCATTCCAAATTTCAATTACCTTGCTTTGTCCAAAAAGATTACCATTAACTACTATCAAAAAGAAAAAAGTCAATACTATTTGTTTCATGCTTTTAATTTTTATTATAATATTCGTTCATGATATACCAAGCTTTCTTCTTTTCTCCTTTTTCAGACAACAATCCTTTTCTGTTGTAGCCTTTCTGATAAACCTGATTCATCCTTCCCAATGATTTGTAATCAAATAACAGCCAGGGTGAGGTTCCACATAAATTTGGAATTGTTTTAAACAGTTCTATTTGGTCCTTATAAATTTGTTCCTGATATACTTCGGTCCAATTGGCGGCTTCATCTGTTGGTCGATCATTACTTCCATATATGGCTTCTCCTCCAAACTCTGAAATAAATACGGGTTTATCAGGAAAAGCGAACTGCCATTTTACATCCGATGGCTTACCTTGCCACGGAACATACCATCCTATATATTCGTTAATGGCAACCAAATCGGAATGTTTATAAAGTGGGTCCCAAACATTAAATGAGTTGTTTGTATAGCCTTGCGTATTTATAACATGGGTTATCAACCGTGTTGAATCTATTACCCTGCATTTTTGGGTTAATTCAATAAGCGCCTCATTTCGGTTTGGAATATCCGGATAAGTCTCATTCGAAAGACTCCAGACAACAACTCCAGAACGATTTTTATCCCTGCGAATCATTTCTTTCAACATCGTCTCCATTTTTTTTGGAAGAAGGCTATCCGAAAATTGAATAAACTGGTATATGGGAAGTTCACTCCACACCATTAGTCCCATTTTTTCAGCTTCCCTGACCATGTTTTCATTATGTGGATAATGAGCCAGGCGAACAAGGTTGCATCCTAATTCTTTGGCAGCATTCAATAGTATCAAGGCATCTTCTTTCGACTGTGCTCTAGTGCCTTTATATGGATTTTCCTCGTGGATATTTACTGCTTTTAAAAAAACGTCTTTTTTGTTCAGTAATATCTTGCTGCCCTGAACTTCAATACTCCTAAAACCAATGCTATCAACAACCACATCTGTTTCACTTTCAATGATGACTTTATATAACTTGGGATTTTGTGGAGACCAAAGACTAAAATTCGAAGCAAACTCAACTCTGGCATAACCATCATCGTTTGCTTTTGTTTTATATACCTTATTAAGTTCAGGAATTTTAATTGTAACTTTTTGTTTTGCACTTGTTCCATTTAATTTTACCCATCCCAATACGTTGTTTAAGCTCCCTTTTTTTAGTTGAATGAAATAATCTTCTATAAAAGTTTTGTTGGTTTTAATCAAATTGACATCGCGGGTAATACCTCCAAAATTAAACCAGTCATATCCTGCACTTGGTAAACCATTATTCAAACGTTTATTATCTACTTTAACGATTACAACATTATCTCCATTTTTTACTTTATCCGTAATTTCGAATTGAAAAGGAGTAAATCCTCCTTCATGGCTTCCAATTTTTTCACCATTCAGATACACATCTGCCAAATAATTTACAGCTCCAAAATGGAGAAATAATCTTTTTTCTTCGTCAGACTTATAATTGAATACTTTTTTGTACCAAACAATACCTTCCAGATAAGTGAGTTCGCTTAGTTGCGAGTTAAAATCGCCAGGTACTTTTAACATTGGGCCTCCATCAAAAGAATACTCAACAAAGTCCGTCTTTTTTTGAGGCTTTTTTTCCTGCCAGACCTGTTTCCAATCC
The DNA here is from genome assembly GCF_031457575.1 of Flavobacterium piscis. GTDB lineage: Bacteria > Bacteroidota > Bacteroidia > Flavobacteriales > Flavobacteriaceae > Flavobacterium > Flavobacterium piscis_A. Next base: position 107,136 of record NZ_JAVDWQ010000008.1, read on the forward strand.
CCTGCGCCTAATGGATCTAAAATTACCTGCCATTCACCATTTAAACTTGTCAAACTTCGAGATTGAACATTCATCATTGCTGTTTGGGCATATAAATAATTACCCCATAGAAAAATGATCAGAGCAACCAACATCTCTTTTTTAAACACTATTTTTTTTGTTTTTTTATTCATCTTACTTTTGTTTTTTTTTTCTAAATCACATCGCCTAGGTGAAATACCACTACATTCATATTATTCTAAATTACCTGGCTTATACATAAACTTGTCAAAATCGGCATACCCTTTAGTATTTTTACTTTCGGATGCGGCATATAATCCAATAACAACTCCTGTAAAACCTCCATTGGTTTCAGAACTCAGATACCAGACGTTGATCTTGTTTAAAAAATTAAACTGGTTGCCATCAAGGGAATAATAAAATGAGTAAAAATCTTTATCCCCTTTTACTTTCAAATAAATTTTATCGCCGGGAATCTCCATCTCGTATGCGGTGTGGTTCAGCACTCCCATTTTATAACGTACTACCAGTTTACGCTTCCCTTTTTCCGATTTTTTTAAAAAGATGTCATAATGCGCCTGGGGTGAGTAGTAAATTGTCATTCCCGCCTGGTCACCTTCTTTTGCATCATTTAAAGAAAGCACAGTGGTAGCCGAAAAATCAATATGCTCCTGTCTGCGACCAACAAAAGTAGGCGAATCATTATCATCCAAAGAAACTGGGCTTGCTTTCAGCCTCAATGAACCTTTCTTTTCAGTCAGGGAATAATTATTCATAAACGGGTTTCGGAGGTAGTTCCAATCAACACCTAACTTCGCTTCATCAAAATCGGTAGAAAGGTCATGTTGCTTTACAGGTTTTAAAGGCAAAGTAGGTACATTCATGTCAATATCAACTGTACCGTTGCCATTTATTACAGGCCAGGCATTGGCATCCCATCTTACCGGAGCTAAAAAGGTTTCACGTCCCAATACGTGATGCAATAAACTCTGCGGACGAAACCCCAGAAAGACAATCCACCAGGAACCATCATGTGCCTGAACAAAATCGCCATGCCCAGTACCTTGAATTGGGTTGTTTTGTGCATTTTCATTTATGTGCGTAAAAATCGGATTAGCTGGATTCGACTGATAAGGTCCATAGAGATCTTTACTGCGTGCAATTGTCATTTTATGTCCGTATTCAGTACCACCTTCAGAAATCAGTAAATAATAAAATCCATCTTTTTTATAAATATGCGGCGATTCAGGATAACGTCCTCCTGTACCATTCCATACAATCCTACTTTCGGTAAGTCTTTTTCCTGTTTTAACATCTATTTCAGAAATGGTGATGCCTTTGCCGTTTGAGATAAAGTAGCATTTACCGTCTTCAAAATATAACGTAGGATCAATACCGCCCTGATCCACGTAAACGGGTTCAGACCATTCGCCGGCAGGATTATCTGTGTATACATAAAAATTTCCACTGGATACATTTGTGGTCACCATATAAAAAAGACCTTCGTGATAACGGATTGTAGGCGCATAGATTCCTGCAGAAGGCGGGCATTTGTCTAATTTGAGCTGGGAAGGACGGGTCAGGCAATGCCCTATCTTTGTCCAGTTAATTAAGTCTTTGCTATGAAAGACCGGAACGCCCGGAAAATATTCAAAACTACTGGTTACCAGATAATAATCATCACCTACCCTGCACACACTTGGGTCTGGATGAAAACCAGAAATGACAGGGTTTTTATATCCCTGAGCATTTGAGTAGTGAGAAAGCCCCAAAATGCAAACTAAAAGAATAATTATTTTTTTCATGTAATTTTTTTTAATCAATTATTAAACCCTATTTCAGAATGAAGTCAACCGTACCCTTGATATCGGTAGCCGAAGCTCCAATCATAATTTTGAATTTACCGGGTTCTGCAATCCATGTATTTTTTTTGTCATCGTAATAAGAAAAGTCTTCTTTTGTCAAGGTGAAACTCACCGTTTTTTCCTCTCCCGGTTCTAACGAAATCTTCTCAAACCCTTTTAATTCTTTAAGCGGACGGAGCAAACTTGACTTTTCATCATTGACATACAATTGAACCACTTCTTTACCCGCAACTTTGCCTGTGTTTTTTATTGGAATTGTCACCACTAATGAATCGGCTGTTGTAATTGATTTTGAAGAAACTGTGGGTTTCCCGTATTGGAATGTGGTATAACTCAATCCATATCCGAATGGAAAAAGGACTGGGATTTTTTTAGTATCAAACCAACGGTATCCAACTAAAATATCCTCTTTGTAATACACGTTGACGCCATCACCCGGATAACAGGATTTGTCAAAGGTATGCGCCCCGACATCTTCCAGTTTTTTAGGAAATGAGACAGGCAGTTTTCCTGAAGGGTTTACTTCACCTGAAATAATATCGGCCAAAGCATTTCCGGCTTCAGAACCAAGATACCATCCCTGCACAACTGCTGGTGTTTTATCCAGCCAGGGCATCAAAACCGCATTGCCGCTTAGTAAAATCACGGCAGTATTTTTATTAACTTTCTGTATCGCTTCAATGAGTTTATCTTGTCCGAATGGCAAACTAAGCGATTTACGGTCACCACTTTCGCAATCCTGAAAATAATTCTTATTCAACCCCCCAACAAAAAGAACCACATCGGCATGACGGGCAACTTCAATAGCCGCAGTTTGCAAGGAGTCTATATTTAATTTAGAAGGTTCTTCCGATCCATATAGTGGCCGGCCTGAAGCATATCCCATGCTGTAAACAATATGATCTTTGCCGTATTTATTCTTTAATCCCTGTAATGGTGTAATTTCATAAGCCGCTTTCAGCGACGTGGAACCTCCCCCAACAATCAGGCTGCGTGTAGCATTTTCGCCTATCACGGCAATCTTTGTGTATTTGCCTTGTGGAATAGGCAAAAACTGTTTGTCATTTTTAAGAAGAACAATACCTTCTTGCGCTATTTGTCGTGCTGCCAAGCTATGTTCGGGCGATACAAAACGTCCAAATGGGCGATTGGCACTCATGGTCGTGCGAAAAATCATCCGCAGGATTCGGCTTGCTTTATCATCAAGTTTCGACATTTCATATTCTCCCGATTTGATTCCTTGCAGGAACGGATCGGCCAAATAATAGCTGGAAAAAGGAAAATGTCCTTGTGTGGTCAATCCGTTGGTATAGGTGCCCATCTCAATATCAAGTCCGCCATTGACAGCTTCATCGGTATTGTGTACGCCGCCCCAGTCGCTGACCACCACGCCATCGAACTTCCAATCAGTTTTCAGGATTTTATTCAGCAAAATGTCGTTGTGACAGCTATGCATGCCCCATATTTTGTTATAGGCCCCCATGATGGACCAGACTTTTCCTTCCTGAACCGCAGCTTTAAAGGCAGGAAGATAAATCTCGTGCAGCGCACGGTCACTTACATTTACATTAATTTCGCCACGGGAAATTTCCTGGTTGTTCAACGCAAAGTGCTTTACGCACGCAGCAACTCCATTAGACTGTACACCCTGAATGTAGGGAACCACCATGCGTGAAGCCAAGAAAGGATCTTCTCCCATATATTCAAAATTCCGGCCATTGAGCGGTGTACGATAAATATTGACTCCTGGTCCCAACAACATGGTTTTGTTTCGGTATCGGGCTTCTTCTCCTATAGATTTACCGTAAAGCAGCGATATGTCTGAGTTGAATGTTGCCGCAAGACAGGTTAATGCAGGAAAAGCGGTGCAGGAATCATTGGTCCACTGGGCACTGCTCCACTCATCCCATAGTTTCTCATCGCTCACGCCATGCGATCCATCAGAAGACCATACATCCGGAATGCCCAGCCGGGGAACTCCTCTTGAACTGAATTTTGACTGCGCATGGCAAAGTGCCACTTTTTCTTCTAATGTCATTCGTGACAAGGCATCTTTTATACGAACTTCTATAGGTTTGCTTGTATCCAGGTAAACAGGCTCTTGTGCCCATCCGTTAACAGACAGCAGCGTAAATAATACTACTAAAATGCTTATTTTTCTTTTTATCATTACTATTCTCATGTATTAATTATTTTGCGTTGATGTAATAATTATACTTTTCCCTTCCAATCCATCTGATGATACCGATAATTTAATTTCACCTGCCTGATGATTGCTTTTTATCACAACCAGTGCTCGTCCTTTCCATGCTTTGCGTGTATTACCCACGTATTGTTCGAAGTCTTTCAAATCAGCATTATCTACTCCGGCAATGATACTTGGTCCTTCGATTTTAAAATTCAGGCGGTTGGTGGCGTTGGGTTGGAATATCCCATCCTTATCTGTTATTTCAATAGTTATGAATGATAAATCCTGTCCGTTGGCCAGTATCTCTTTTCGGTCGGCAGTCAATTTTATTTTTGCTGCATCGCTTGCAGTTTGCAGAATGGTTGATTCCATTTCCTTATCATTTTCTACTCCAACAGCTTTAAGCAAACCTGCAGCATATGGAATAGGAAAAGTAGCCTTGAATTGCTCTTCTTTACTCGTTTTTTGTTCACCAACCAGTTTGTCGTTCAGGTATAATCTTACTTTCGGGTATTTGAAATACACTTCAACCTGAACCGTTTTTCCTTCAAAACCCGGCCATGTCCAGCTCTCCCACGTTGGATAAACCGACCACCAGGTTTCTTTGATTTCCAAAGGTTCCGGGGCTGGTTCACGAACTGCCATATAGAGTTTCTCGTTCGTATTATACAACAGGCTTCGGTAATGTGAAATGGGTTTTCTCCATCCAATCAAATCTATGTCACCGCAGTAAGCACCATGATAAGGGAAGAAATCATTTTCCCAGTGCTGGCCGGGAACTTCTCCCGAATAGTAATAACGTCCGATACCTGATTCACCCAAATAATCCATGGCTGTCCAAACAAAATCCCCGATCACATAATTGTTTTCCTGTACCAGTTTCCAATTGTTAAAAGCGTCTTTTGGATAGGATTCGGTTTGAACGATGATACGCGAAGGCACTCTTTTATGATCGTCCGCAGCAGTATGCAGGTTGTAATTATAACCTGCAACATCATGTACGTTTATCAAAGGATCCAGGTTCTCCCATTTGTCGAAATTCACAACTGCAGAAGTTACAGGCCTTGTTGTATCTATTTTTTTTACTTCCTGCAAAAGCATTTTAGCTGTTTCAACAGCCTCGGGTTTTCCTCGCTCTGCAATTTCATTACCTATGCTCCACATAATGATAGATGGATGATTACGATCCCTCAAAATCATGGCCTGCAAATCTTTTTTCCACCATTGGTCGAAATATTTTGCGTAGTCGTTACTGTTTTTTCCAATTTTCCAGCAATCGAATGATTCGTCCATTACCAGCAAACCCAATCTATCGCAGGCATCCAAAAATGCTTCAGAAGGCGGGTTGTGGGATGTCCTCACGGCATTGAACCCACCGGCTTTGAGCAATTCTACTTTACGTTCTTCAGCACGGTCAAAAGCAGCAGCACCCAGGCAGCCGTTATCGTGATGTACGCAACCGCCATTTATTTTTATTGTTTTTCCATTAAGCTGGAATCCATTTTCGGCAGTAAATTTTATGGAACGGATACCAAAATTGGTTTTTGTATCGTCCAGCACTTTTTTATCCTTTACTACCTGAACCTGGGCCTGATATAAATGCGGTGTTTCTGGCGTCCAAAGCATAGGTTTTGACACTTGTATGGTTTGGGTTATTTCTTTCTCGCTATTGGCAGGAACCTCAATTTTTACCTGACTATTTCCCGCACTTTTAGAATTCTTGTTCCAAAGAAAGGTTTTTACAACAACGCTCTGGGCGGATGCAGTTTCATTTTTAACCTTGGTTTTCACCAGTACTGTTGCTTTTTTTGAAGATACCTCAGGAGTTGAAATCCCAACACCCCAATCAGTAACATGTACAGGATCTGAAGTCATCATCCAAACATGACGGTAGATTCCCGAGCCACTGTACCAGCGGCTGTTCATCTGTTGTGAATTGTCGACTTTTACCGCAATAACATTTTCTTTTCCAAAATTCAAGTAAGGGGTAAGGTCGTAACTGAATGATGAGTAGCCATAAGGATAAACACCCAGCGATTTTCCGTTGATAAAAACTTCCGAATTCATATAAACACCTTCAAAATAAATAGCTGTTTTTTTAGTTTTCCATTCATTAGGTACCTCAAAGGTTTTGCGATACCAGCCAATTCCTGACGGGAAATATCCTCCACCTCCACCAGTAGTATTCTTAGGATGAATTTTTCCTTCGATACTCCAATCGTGGGGCAGATCAAGTTTACGCCAGCCTGCATCATTGAAATCATTTGTTTTGGCTTCAGTGACATCGCCTAAAAAGAATTTCCAGTCAGAATCAAATAACTGTTTTCTTTCCATGCCATTTTGTGCAATTGCTGGAAAAAAGCTTATAAATAGTATAAATATGAATACTATTCGTTTTGCAAAATATTGTCTCCTATATGAATTTAAGCTATTCATTTTGTTGTGTTTATATTTATAATTTGTATTATTGAATATGAGTATTCATTCATCAATTTGCTATTGCGTAATCATGACAAAGGCTTTACAACACTCTGCAGAGAATTATTATCTTATCGCAAAGGAGTTATCCGATACAGTCCTGCCCCATGTTGTGGCAATTCACGCTCAAAACTCCCATCAAAAGTTCCCAGATCTTTGTGATTCCACAAATCGCGCACTTTTACTTTGCCTTTTATATTAATATCTTCAAAGTTTACTTTTACATTGGCCTTGTCGGGCATATTTAATGTTCCTTTATCAACCAAAACCCCAAAATTCACTGAGCCTATTTCTGTTGTTACGTAGCCGGTTGCTGTAAAAGAATCATATCCTTCGGGCAATTCATAAACTATCACAGACTCTGCATGAGCGCCAATTCCTTCTCGTGTTTCATTATTTATAATAATTGGGTTATTGTCGCAGGTACGATTGACATTCACTTCTCCCCAGCCCGAAGTTGCGCCCAACCATTTGAGGCTAGTCAGTTTTAAATCGCCTTTAGAACCGTGAAGTACCGGATCGACCCAAACGATATGATCCCAATCATTAGTATTTCCGCCATCTTCCACAAAGAGAACAAGTTTTTTACCCTCTTTTACCGATACTTCTATCTTTTGCGAACTTCCTTTGCCTGCGATTATTGGACTGACATAATCGGCATTGTTTAAATCAAGATTTTCTCCCTTGGTTTGCGCGTTGAAAAGGGCTACATACTTGTCTTTGCTATTAGGCACATCGGCTGTCCACACAATCAGATTCTTTTCGCGCGACACCTGACGGTTATTGATGCTGTGTTGATTTACATTGAGCATTTCAGGATTGGTGAGCATTTCCCTGGTAAAATCGTCGAGCTGGGTCATATCTCCACCAAAAATAAGTGGCGAACGACCAATAGCCCAAAGGCTCATAAGTGTATATTGTTCGTTTTTAGTGAAATTGGTTGGGCGTTTGAATTCAACTATTCCAATAGGCAGCATATCGGCATCAGGGAAATGTCCGGGTCCACGAAAAGGGGTCCACGCATCCATTCGCTCAAACATGCCTTGCAATAATCCCCAGCGATCCCAAAAATCGTCGGTGATACGCCACATATTGGCATGATTCATGACATGCCCACCCATTTTAACCGGCGTTGCTCCCGGCGATAAACTTAACAGAATAGGCCGACCGGTTTTGTCTATTGCTTTTCGAAGAGCCTCAATTTCGGCCTTTTGCACATCATCGTAAGGGCGTGAAATATCGTCACACTTGATAAAATCTACTCCCCAGTCGGCATACATCTGCACAATGGAATTATAGTATGCCTGACCTTCAGGGCTATTGGCATTAACACCGTACATATCAGGATTCCATCCACAGGTAGAGCTTTTAATGGCAATATCCTGAGCTTTTACGTTTGTCCCGAGTACGGGAGTATTTTTTTCGACAGCCTGACGGGGAATTCCGCGCATAATATGAATGCCGAATTTCAGTCCTTTGGAGTGCACATAGTCTGCAAGGTGTTTGAAACCTTTTCCATCTGCAGCCGAAGGAAATTTTTTCAAACCTGGTGTTAAACGACCATATTCATCCATGGTAAGTATCGCCTTCGGATTGTAATCATGTTTTTTTGATTCAGGTTCATACCATTGAATATCCACTGTGAGATAGTTGTATCCGCTTGGTAAAAGGTATTTTGCCATCGCATCTGCCTGTTCTTTTATTTGCTGTTCTGTAACGGTTGTTCCAAAACAATCCCAACTGTTCCAACCAAGTGGTGGTGTGGATGCCCATTGATGATACTTTTTTTGGGCTGTTTGTGCATTTATAACACTAAAAAAAAGTGCCAAAACCAAGGTAAGTTTATATTTCATTTTTATTTAAATTAGGTTAAAAAACAAATAGTATAGTTTTCTAACTTTTATTTTTTATTTTGCGGTGTTAGTGACACAATAAATCCATCTATATTTGTCTTCAAATATTCCTATTCACTTTTTATGTATTTGGCTTCGTATCCCAACAGAGTAAGCATTTCAAGACCATATCGTCTGCCTAATTCCCTGTAACCATTGGAATCAAAATGGGCATTGTCAATTCCGGTACAACCTTCCGAAGAAATAATATGTGCCGATGGAATAGTATCGGGTAACTTCCGTATAATTGGATTCATTTTTGAACAACAATTGCCATCGGCAGATAATAATTCGCCTGCCAAAAGTGGAACCGAATTGGCATTTAACGAAAGGTCGATCAACATATCGCCATAAATCTTCTTTATATATGATGGCCATTGTTCTTGTCCTGCGTTCGTCTCGCCCTGGTGTAAAAGAATTCCTTTAATAACTACGTCTTTTTGAGCCAATGTGGCCAAATTGACAAGATACTGATAAGGATTCCCATCGTAAGATTCTACCAGCGAAGTAAACCAGCTATCTTTGTAGGTCGAATCGAAATCCTTGTAAATATCTTTATCGAACAGCCTAATGTCACAGCCAGCAACAGAAACGTTAATAATTCCAACTGTAATGTCATCCGGAAGATTGGCAACTAAAGTTCTTCCAAAGTAATCTGCTGGTGATAACCCCGAATTACATTGACATGTAGGCGGAACAGCAGGACTCCATTCAGCTTTTTTTCTGTTCAGGTTTGGGCAATCTTGTGCCTGAAACACTTTGAGCTGGTTATTTACTGCCAGATCCTGACTCTCAATTGGAGCTGCACCTTGCATATTCGATTGTCCAAAACAGATAAAGATGTAAAAATTGCGGTTCTGTGCAAAAGCTCCCGTATTCAAAACGAATAAGCCTATAACAGTAAAAATGAAAATATTTAGTTTCTTCATAGTATTAAGTTCATTATTAAATAACATATCATCAACAAATAGTTAGTATGACCTTTATTCAATAAATTTAAACAGTTTATTAGAAGTCTCATTGGTCATTTAGAAGCCTATTTAACGTCAATAACCTCCCATTTTCTAATGTAAAGTTTCCAAACGTAATATCGTTAATGAATTCCCCGGGAATGAACGTGTAATAGTCGTTCCTGAAAATTTCACATTTTCTGTTTTTGGGGAAACTTTGGTAGGCTGTTCCATTGTATTCTCATCGAGCGGACTGGCAGATGTAAGCACAATGGCTTTTCCTTTCCCAGTAAAAACTTTTGCATCTTTCAAATCAATTTCCGTTTTTATTGATTTCGCTGAAGCATTTACAACTTTAAGAATCACATCGCCTGATTTATCGTCTTTCACAGCACTCATAATCAACCCCTTAACAGTAAGGTTTTTTTCTGAAATTTCCTGTATTAACTTTCCGTCAAGATAGGCTCTTACGTTGCCTCCTTTGATTTCAATTTTCACATCATACCATTGTTCCGTTTTGGCTTCTCCTTTCATTTCTGCAACAGCCATGCCCATTTCCAGATGCGTAACAGAATTGTTCCAACCTCCTACTTCGAAACGGTTACGTTCCTCATTATTCCTATTATGGAATAATATCTGGAATCCGTTTTCGCCCGAAATCCTGCGAGCTTTCAAAGTGATCGTGTAGTCTTTCCACGTAGAATCTCCCATAAAAATGCTCACTCCTGGTTCTATTGCCGATTGTTTGAGAACTCCATCTTTTACACTCCATTCACCTTTTCCGGTTTGTCTCAAATCCTTATTGAGTTTTGCAAAATCGGGTTTAAACAGAATTTTCCCATCAGGAGCTGTAACCACAACATCTTTAAATTCGGCCGAATTCATCCAGGTGCCAAAACCAATACAACCCATTCCTACAGGCATTTCAATGACCGGATTATTATCTACAGAGAAAGGCAATACATTCGTTCCCTGGTTGTTTGAAAACATTTCCTGAACATAATAGCTTGGCAAGCCAAACCACTGGTGACTGTCGAAATTAATTAGGTTTACCGGCCATGCTTTGTGGTTTGCATTGCACAACAAGGGTGCATAAGCTCCCAGGACAACTACATCCGAGTTTCGTTCCATGCCTGTCATCCAGGCAGCTTCGCCTATTGCACCGCGCAGGTTACCGTTTCCTGTGCCTGAAGTTACCGCATATTCACCAACAAAAACTTTGAAACCATTGCGGTCGTAGCTGTCATATTTATTTGAATTCCAGATAAACCAATCGGGATTGTTGTAATAATGCTCATCAACTAATTCTGGCTTTGGCTCTTTAGGGTGCCCACCAGCCCACTCGTTGGCAATGAGTTTCATGTACGGGTATTTTGCCTGAATTGCCTTTACAAACAATGGCCAGCGTTCGTTGTAAGGAGTTCCGCCATTTTCGTTTCCAATTTCAATGTATTTCATATTAAATGGTTCCGGATGTCCGTTTTTTGCCCGAAGACTTCCCCAAACCGAAGATTCCGGTCCATTGGCATATTCGATTGCATCAAGCGCATCTTGCACCCATTGTCCCATTTGGTCGAGCGGAACTACTTCTTTGTGTGACATTCCAATGTTTATGCAATAAAGTGGTTCGGCTCCCAAATCTTCGGAAAGTTGAAGATATTCGTGAAACCCAAGTCCGTTAGTGGCATTGTAACCCCATATATTCCAGAGTGCTGTGCGTGTATCAATGCTTCCGATTGTATTTTTCCAGTGGTTCATGTGCTTGAGATCGTCACCTTCCACCCAGCAACCTCCCGGGAAGCGCAGAAATTTGGGATGAAGAGCATCAAGTGCTTCGGAAAGATCGGTGCGCAAACCATGATTTTTCCATGTTTTATCTGGGAGCAGCGAAACCATATCCAGAAATAGTTTCCCATTGCCTTCGCCTGAAATTTGCAGGCTTGCTTTAGGATCGCCTGTACTTATTTTCAGATTTACAGTATAATATGCCCAGTCTTCAGTAATTCCTTTTATTTCAGCAGCTGATATTTCATTACCTTTCGAATTAAGAATTTTTATTTTTAGAGGAGAGGAAAAACCTTTAATAGCACGTGCGGCAAACTTCAGCGTATAACTTTCCCCCTGCACCATATTCATGCCCCAGTAGCCTGAATTTTCCAGTTTAAAAGAACCTGAAGCATCAATTAACAATGCTTTGCGATTGAATGAGTTTAATGGCGGTATCACTTGTTTCGCAAAAAGGTCGGCATTGCTGATCGAAGCCGTACTTTTGCCATCGGCACTTGTAAACTTCCAATCCTGAGGGATATCAGCATCTTCAAACGAACGGTTTGTTACCATTTCGGGATACAATCCTCCATCGGCAGAAAGGTTAATATCTTCGAAGAAAATACCGAACAAGGTAGGTGAAATTGCATGCCCCGGATTGTTTACATCAACCGTGATTTTAGCCTTATCCGCTTTGTTTGTCTGAGCGTTTAGCACAGTGCTCAATCCGCAAAGTAATAAACCCGCAATAAGCTTTTTATTTATGTCTTTTTTCATCCGTTTCTTAATTTTTTTCATTTACAGCTAACTGTAATGAAGGTGGCAGTTATTAACCGCCACCAGATTATTGACAGTTCCTGTTTGTATGGCTTTATCTGACTCTTTAAGCTATCGTTTGTGGAACTGCCTTTTGAAATAATATTTTTAAAGCTGTTTTTATCGGGCAATTATAAAAGGTATACTTTTTTTATACCTGCTATTTTTTACTGATAAGAAATAGGAACCGGCAGAAAATGTACTCACATCCAGAGTTTGTATCAATTGTGAGGCACTATTTACAGTTAAAACTTTTAGTCTTTGACCTGCAAGATTATACACTGCCATTTCGGTTGGTTCTGTAATTGCCAAATCGAATTTTACCTGAAGCTTATCATTTACCGGATTAGGATAAATCATCACTGTTTCATTAGCCGGTATTTTGTTTACATCACCAACCGATAATGCAGTTGCGCTCTTAAGCAAAACTGCCGTAGTTGACAAGGCTGGTACAGTAATAGTAAATGCATTTGAATTAACACTTACAGAACTCTTTTTTAAGGCATTATCAGTATGAGATACAAATGTTTCCGTTGCTGGCAGTGAAGCAAGCTGTAATGTTTCAGAGTTTCCATTTTCGGCAGAGAAGCCGGCAAGGTTTACCGTTACAGTACGTGATGCGTTCATATCCTTGTTCACTATCATTACAGTCATTGCATCTGCAGTTTGGCTAACAGTGGTATAAGCTGAAACTGTGTTTTCAAGTGAAGAAGTGCTGGAAACACTATACTCTTTTGCATAACGGCTGAAAAGATGTAAAGTTTCCCACATACCAACAGACCAGTTCCATGGGCAAAATAATTCAACACCATTGTTGGCAAACGTACCCAAATGTGAAGCATATATAACAGATTCAAGGTTTGGATTGCTGCCTGACATGGTGCCCCATTCGCTTACACCGGGAGTTATGCCGTGGTTTGCACCAAAATGTTCGGTTAACCAGTCGTCGATACGCTTGAAAATATATTGTTTTTTAGGTGTGTTCTCCCAACCACCGGCAATTGTTTTAATACCGTTTGAACCCGGGTAATCATAATTTGTATCATAATAAATTCGGTGTCCCTGCAGTGCCGCAGCATCATTACCATCATACCAAGGGTAGTTGTGAATATCCAATACATCAACCAGTTTCATACCGGTTGCTTTATACTCATCGCCAAGGCGTTTTATAAAATATTCCATCCAGGGATAATAACGACCATTGATGTATATATCTTCATCTGACCATTTGTACCAATGCCATTCAGAGGTGTTAACGGGGCCACAAAGCTTGATACCAGGATATATAGCTTTTGCTTTCTTCGCTAACTCGATGTAGCGATCCATAAAGTCAGCCGCCGACAGCAGCGTTGGCATAGCCCAATCATGCGTACCATGCCATATATCTGCCTCGTTGTCCATATTCCAATATACAAACTGCTCTTTGTTAAGCCCTTTACCTCCGGCTCCAAACCAATCATTTAGGATTCCAACAGAAGAGTCTGCCGGCCATGGTATACTGAATAATTCAGGGTTTCCGTCAACCAGGGCCTTGCTGCCGCCAGCTGGATTAACAACCCCACCACCGGCTAAATTCTGGCTATGACCCGACCAATACTGCGCCTGGTTGTATCCCCAGTCGTCGAAATTGTTATTGGAGTTGGACGCAGCCCTACCCAGTAACTGAAAGGCAAACATACCCTGCATATCAGGAAAGGCGGTATTAATTTTCTGCGCCGCAACACCCCAATCTGTAGTATAAACATTATTATACCAGTCGGGATGAACAGTAAGTTTTGCCTGCCAGTTATATGCTGATGCATTATTACCGCCATTTAGACGTGTAAAACGTAAGCCTATATCTTTATAAAATTGGTCCGGACGGTCAAAGAAGTCATTTTTTCCATAAATGTATGGTGACACCTTTTTTTTGTTTGCTACAGCATCTACTGTAATCTGAACAGCCTGAGCAAACGTTGCAGTACTAGTAAGAGAACAAAAGCTTACTATAAAAAAACATTTTTTTAAGTACAAAAATTTCATGTTCATATCTAATTTATTTATTTACTACTATAATTTTTTTAAGTTGGTGTTGTGAATTATTACTTATTTTTACAAAATACAATCCATTGGATAAATGAATGGGGATGTGTAAAACAGGTTCTTTGGTTACCGTCTTGCTCATTACCAATCTGCCCAATGCATCGAAAATCTCAATTTTATCAAAATGAAAATCAGCTGAATTAACGATCAGCTCGTTAGAAACCGGGTTTGGATAAACAGATACAGCAGCAGCAGTTACTTTATTGACATCCAATTTTACTGCTTGTATATCCATGTAGTTAAAGTTGAATCCTGCCTTCGTTGCAACTACTTTCAAATAGTGTTTGCCCTGACTTATAGTAATATTGCTGACAACTGATTCGTAAACCTGCCAATGGCCTGTATTTGGTGCAGAAACGCTGCCCACACTTATATCGTCAATATAAAAGTTAATCATTCCACCAGTATTTGGCGATGCAAGTCGGAAGGAAATTTGATATTCCGTATCAGGTGAGTTGTTTTCAATCGCATATTCCGCCCAATTTCCGTCACCGATATGTCCTAAATTCTGTCCACCTCCTACATCACCGGTAGTTTCCGCCTGCATTCCTGATTTAAAAAGAAAGTTTTCGGCTTCGATTTTACCGGGTACTGCCTTATATGAAGGTGCACTCAACTGATTCGTAATGGAGAAATTATTAAAAACTTCCAATAATCCTTTGTCGGCAGCCATTATACTTTGCTTGGCATAACTTATTGTTGCCACATCGCCATAGTGCACACTTTTTGACAAGGTAAACCGAATGGTTTTATTGGCTACAGTATAACCCGAAAACGCGATGTTAGTTCCGTTTAGATTAAGGGTAATATCTCCGGATTGCGTATTGGTCATTGTCATTTGTTTGGAAAAATTTAATGACAATGTAGTACCATCGTCCTCGATTTTCCCTGAAGTTATATGTACTGGCAAACCATTTGAATTGTTGGTTACGGGAAAATTGGAAATAGTTTTCAGCAAACCATTTTCTGCAGAAGCAATATTATTGCCCGAATAAGTGAGCGATAGATTATAATCCCTGTAAATCGTTTCTCCAAGAGAAAAGGACAAAATACTGGTATCGTTATTGAAAAATGAACCTTGAAGGGCAGAAACAATCTTTTGTCCGTTGTATTCGACATTCAGTTTTAAAGCAGATACATCCACAGGAAGCTGCATTTCCTTGTTAAACTTCACAAGAAGTGCATCACCGTTTGCATTGACAGAAGCTTCGATTATTAGGGGCGAGGCACCTGTAAGCAGATTGTCAACATTTTTATCTGAAAAGTCTATCAGTTTCTTTTCATAATCGGCAGAAACAACATTTCCATTAGCATAAGAAATTGTAATAGTATTGTCTTTAAGGATATTTTGACTTAAATCGAATGTCAATTTATTGGTATCAGATAGAACGATGCTGTTAATATTGGCAGTCACACCATCGATTTTTACAGTGAAGCCACTAAAATTAGCTGCTGCCACAACAGGTTTTGTCAGCACCAGCTGAATTTGATTTGGATTACTATCGGTTACCGAGGCAGATTCAAATTCGGAAACACCATCCTTTAATGAATATTTGCTGCAAAAGTTCCAAATTTCCTGGCTGGAGAATATCCCATCGGCACTCCAATTGTTATCAGAATACCAATGTCCCACTCCTGCAACAGTTATAGATACCATTTCAACCTTTTCTTTTCCAAGCCCCCAATATTTTTTTACGGATTTGGCTGTGGATACGTTGGCTGGGTATGGATCGGTAACCACTGGTGTTGTTGGGCAACCATTTCGTGCTATCCAGGCATCCATACATTCCTGCACCCTGCTATTTGGTACAAAATCATCATCCTCTCCATGTATATGGATGATAGGAATTGGTCTTGAACTGTTGGTATCTGGTCCTCCCATCAGGAAACCACCAACCGGGGCGTAAGCAGCTATTTTATCGGCTATTTTTGTAGCGGCATAATAAGTCATCATTCCGCCCATTGAAAATCCCGAAAGATACACGCGATTACGGTCAATTCCGTAACGAACACTCATCTCTTCAATAATAGCCAAAATGAAATTGATGTCATTGTCGCCCCATAACTGCCAATTTTCTCCATCCGATTGCGGGAATACAAGGACAAAATTATTAGACTGGGCAACCGACTGAAATTGGGTTTGGTTTTTTTGATCGGACATCGTTTGCCCCCTTCCGTGCATGGAAATAACAAGAGGTCTGTTTTGTTCAATCCCCGTGGGTGCATAAACAATCATTTGCCTTGTTGCTGTTCCGACCTGAATGGATTCCTGTGCTGTCGAACAGAACGAAATCAGAAAAAAGCTCAACAATACAAATAGAAATTGCCTGCTAATAATTTTTTCCGCAGCAATGGTTATTCTGGTTTTATCCTGTGCTTGACTGCCTTGTAATAATTGGTTATGCATCATTGTCTGGTTTGGTTTAATTTATATTTTCTATTATTATTTTTTAATCGAATGCTTCTTGACAAAATGTGTATCATAATGTTTGGCTTCGATAATAACAGCCCTATGCTAAAATAAAATCTGTCAATATATATTTACAGGTTCATCATATTTAAGATCACCTTTTATTTCTCCATTTTATAAATCTGCTCCATCAATTGCCATTTTTGGTCAGCGGTTGCCTCGGCAGAGCTGTCCTGAAATTGCGACATATGTGCTTCCCATTCGCTTTGGCGAGGCTTTAGGGTCAATTCGGACATCGCCTTGTCGTGATCAAAATCAGCTATGGTATCCATAATCATGAAAAGTTTTGTTCCCAAAAGATAGATTTCCATGTCGATAATCCCAACCTCTTTCATACCCTGGGTTATTTCGGGCCACGCAGCTCCTTTGGCGTGCGCTTTTTTATAGGCTTCTATTAATTCCAGGTTGTTACGCAATTCCATGGTTTTGCAGTAACGCTTATTTATTATATTATTTTCCTTCATTTGATCCTTTTATGCAATATTTTGCTTTAAAATAATACCAAACGATATTATATTTTAATCCAAATTATTCTGGTTTAATGCCAATCATCGTTAAGCAAATAAACTTAATCAGCAACAATCTTCAATTTTATATACTAGACCATCAATCAATTTGATGGATAATTTTCTCATTTATCTTAATTACAGAAATTTAAAATTCCTTATCTATAAAAACCAACACTTATTGGTAATAACCACTAACAGCTGCTTAACTCCACATTTCATCATTATGCTCGAAGGAGCTCTCTAACGCAATCATTCGATACTCTTTTCTTCTTGATCAGAAGAGTATCCATTTTTTAATTTTTTATGGATTGTAATATAATTAAGGCTGCTCCACAATTCGTAAAAACAGTCTTATTTGGGTATTTCAATTAGACTTCTTCAAGCAATTATTTTAAAAAGCTGCGTGTAATTTACACGCAACTTTTTTTATTTCTAATCAATAATTCAATTGTTATTTTTTAATAATCTTGAATGATTTTGAATCCTTTGCATTTGCACCTTCAACTTTCACGATATAGACTCCTGATTTCAATGAAGATCCCATTGACAATTGGCTGGAAGATGCTGATTTTGTTGATTCTACTTTTCTTCCCAAAACATCAAAAACGCTAACTTGAAGCGGCCCTTCTGAATTTGCTGCATCAACTTTAAATTCGCTGGCAAATGGATTTGGATAAACCTGAACAGAATTAGCCGTAAAATCTTTTGTGGATAATGTAGCAGCAGCAGATAGTTTCATATCATCAAAATAATAAACATCATTTGCCACAGTTCCGCCAGTTAAATCCTTGTCAAAAGATACTCCAACTATATTATAATATCCCCAAAAATTACCAGGAGCCCCGTATTGAATGTCACTACAATTAAATTCGACTGTTACCCATTGATTAATAGTAGTCACGCTTTGGGTTTTCGTTGTAAACTGTGGATAATAGCCGTTATTTTTAAATTCAATACTTACAACTACGGGCTTATTTACCCATACTTTCATAGTAAAATATGGATTGGTTACAAAATCAAAGTTAGGAAGAACTGCACTTCCCACATCTTCAGAGCTAAGTTGTGCATTCGCACCACCGTTAGCTGTGAATTTACCTACATTGGCAGATGTGTTAATCCCAGAAATATCTGGATTAGCTACTTTTTCAAATGCTGTATCTGGCCAGGTGTCATTCCAGCCCCCTTTAAAAACTTGATTTGCATTTACAGTATCAAAATCAAAAAGCATTTGTGCATTGGCTACATTTAACATCCCTGTTAAAGCCAAAAATAATAGTGTAATTTTTTTCATGGTAATTGTTTTTTTTTTGATTAATAAATATTAATTAGAAATAGGTAATAATTTGTTTAAAACAACTGGAGGCAAATAGTTTTAGGTATAGGTGGTTATCTCTATCTAGTCCAGTTATTAAAAACAATTTCTTTGAAATATTTTTCGTCTTTTAAACTAAAAATAAGTCTGTATGTTTTCTTTATTTTTTATTTTATTTTAAGCACTATTGCAATATCGTTCGGGATAATCTTCGGTTTTATAATTACCAATGAATCGGCATATTGTTTCCACGAAAGTTTTTCTTTACTGCCAAGAATCTGGATATTCTTGATTTTGGCTTTGTTTTTATTTTTGCCAAGCGATTTTAAGCAGATATTCCTGGAAGGCACTCCTAAAAGAGTGGCGTAAAGAATTTTCCCTTTTTGATTATAGCGGATGTCATTTGCAGACAACTTTACTTTTCCTTCATTGAAACTTTTGTATTCACCAGGTTTTACAGCATCTGAAGCTGGTCCTTCACCATAGAGCTTCCATGGCCGTGTATCAAAAATGCTTTCTTTGTTCACCTCCATCCAGGCCGCTATTTTTTCAAGAATGGCAACCTCCTTATCATCGATCGTACCGTCTCCCTTAACAGGAATATTAAGCAGCAGGTTTCCATTTTTACTGACAATATCAACCAACATGTGAATTACTGTGGCCGCGGATTTGTATCCATTATTTTCATAAACTGATTTACTGTAATGCCAGTCGCCAATACAGGTACAGGTTTGCCATGGGAGGTTTTCAATTTTATCCGGTGCTCCTCTTTCTACATCCCATACCATGCATTTTTTTTGTTCATCGTTCAGCATTTTCCCGAACAGGACAGCCTCCAGCTTGTTATTGTGGGTTGCCATATTATGGTTATAGAAATCAGCCGCAATTTTTAATCCTGCATCGCTTATTGGGTAAAGCGGCAATACGCTATCATCAAAATAAATCAAATCTGGATTGTATTTATTGATAAGGTCTATAGTACGATTATAGAATTTTTCACAGTAAGCCTGCGAAGGTATCGATGCGCCATTGTTCCAATCCCACTGACCCCAAAGAGCAAATATATCTTTATCGCTTTCTTTGCTTAAAGGATGATTTTGAGCATAAAGTTCAGCTGGATCAAGACCTTCCCACCATGTTCCTTTACCATCGGCTTTGGTAAGTTTTCCGTCGTAGGGGATTCCTGCAAATGCTCCATTTATATCTGATCGCTGAGATGTTTCAAACCACGTCCATGTATGTGAAGCGTGTACACTAAGTCCAAATGGAAGATTATATTTTTTGGCTGCTTTTGACCAGCCAGTTACAATATCTTTCTTAGGTCCAACGCGTACTGAATTCCATTCCTGGTATTTACTATCCCATAAATCCAGATTGTCATGATGGTTTGCCATGGCAAAGAAATATTGGGCTCCGGCACGTTTGTACAGCGCTACCAATTTTTCAGGATCCCAATTTTGGGCTTTCCAATCATTAATGACTTCCTTAAATCCAACTTTGGATGGATGCCCGTAATGTTCAACAAACCATTTATATTGTTCACTACCTTCGTTATACATGTGCCTTCCAAACCAGTCCCCTTGTTCCGGCTGGCACTGAGGCCCCCAATGCGCCCATATCCCGAACTTGGCATTGCGGAACCATTCAGGGGTTTTATATTGCTGCAGCGATTGCCAGGTTGGTTTAAACTTTCCGGCAGCAACCGGTTCATTTCCCTCCCTTATCGGAGATACATAATTTTCCTGAGCTGCTAAAAAATGTGAAAACAGGATACAAACCACTATAAACCGGTCAATTTTCATATGTCTTTAATTATATTTATACTTTTTTAAAATCTCAACAAAAAGATCCACTAATACTTTTAGAAAATAAAACAGTTTTTTGTTCTCACCCCGACCCGACCCTCTTCAAAGGAGAGGAGCTAAAAAAATCGGATTATTTTATATTCTAATATGGTTCCAGCAATTGTTGAGATAAAACTAACTTCTGCGATTTCTCCTTTTAGGATTAATTAAACAATGATTTATTTTTTAATAATCTTAAATGATTTTGAAAAATTCAAGTTTACTACTTCAACCTGCACTATATATAATCCCGGTTTCAATGAAGCCCCCATTAACAAATGCCCTGAGTCAGGAGAGGATTCTGCTGCTTCTACTATTTTTCCCGTCATGTCAAAAATGCTAACACGGATTGGTTCATCCGATTTTTTAGCTTCAACCTTAAAATCATTAGTAAATGGATTTGGATAAAAATCTATCGAAAAGCTTGACTCCTCTGAAAAATCATTTTTAGACAAGATAACAGGAGGATCCCAGTAAATTATGCCTCTTGCTCCGCCAGCACCCATATATACTCTTCCATCAACATTCATGTCCCCGATAAGCAATGGTGCACCCCCAAACTGATGGGCATCATCATTCATCCTGAGCCATGTAGCACCCTGATCTGTTGATCTGAAAAGACCAGTGACACCTGACACCGTTCCCCAGATGAAAATAGTAGGATAGCTCGCTCCGGACATTGTTTTTCCTATCCCGATAGACTTGCAATACGTTACATTGGCAACAGTTATATAAGCCGCCCCGGCGTTGGTCGAGTATTTTAATCCATTACCGGCAAGAGGCACCCAAATATGCCCTTCAAAACCGGGCACTGTCCGGATCAAGACTGGTTGCCACGGATGATTCGCAGTTGACGATCCCGGCGTACCTACTAATGAAAAATTAACTCCCTTATTGGAACTTCTGAACATCTCCCCAGTCCATGGATGGTATATGTAGAAATAATTTGAATTTACTTTGTCAGCCACAGGAGCAGCATCTCCGACGGATACACCCGAACAGCCAGACCAGCTTCCCCCGTTATTGGTCGTGTACGAGGTAGTTGTGGATCCCCAGGGGCAATGCAGTATAGTGCCTCCATCGGCGCTGATGTCTACCCTTCCTTGTACACCTACATTAGTGGCGGCCCCCGTCCATGTAGCCCCCTTGTCGGTGGAATAGTAAACAACGTTTCCCCCATTACTAATTCTTACTACTTTGTTTGGGTTGCCGGCAGCATAGGCAATGCTCGTATTATTAGTGCCACCCACAAGTTTAGCTGAATGTGAAGACGGAGGAGAAGTCAGTGATTCATGCACAAAGCCTGATTCGTCTCCCAAAGCAGAAATAAACGGACCTCCCGGAATGCTTATCCCGTCAAGGAATGCTGTCTCTTCAAGTCCTACGACATCATATTTCCATAAAGGATTAGTGGCTGTAATATCAGAACAGGTATATATTCCTCTTCCGCCGATTACTCGCACTTTCGAAAGATTATCCTGGTCAAACTCGATACAGTCCATCCAGTTTAATCCACCGGCATGCCATCCCATGCCATTATTATCGAAGGTAGCGTTGTTTCCGTTCTTAAGTGTCCAGGTCGACCCTCCATCCGTAGACAAGAAAATATAGTCTCCCCAGCCAATACCAAACTGGTGGTTCGAATATATGTTAAAGGTAGAAACGATTACTCTGTTCACATTAGTGGGGTCTATACTTACTCCTCCGTATGAATAATCCTGTGATTGAACGGGTGTGACGTTAGTCCAGGTCCCTGTAGATGTGTTTAGTTTATATAACTTTCCATTTCCATTGGTATCATCCCCACCAGCTCCATCCGCGTAGGTAACATACATGGTAGTTCCCTGTAATGCAATCCGATGCGGCATAAAACTGGTGGTTGGTGAAATGTCAGTAAAGCTTGCCCCGCCATTTGTACTCTTGTAGATGTTCCCTCCACCTGTGCGGGAAACTCCAATGTAGATGGTTTGACTAACGCCGTTTACAACACTGCCTGAAGGATCAAACAAAACAAAACATATTCCGTTCAAGTTTGGAGTTGTCGTTACGCCATTCCAGGCAAGATTCCAGGTAACACCAGCATCGGTACTCTTCCATAATCCGTCAGCTCTGGTTCCGCAGAACAAGATGTTACTATTTTTGGGATCAACTGCAAGACGTTCTCCGTTACCTCGCCCGTTCCCATTTCCATGCGTTTTAAATTTGGAAGTGACATCTGTATAAGTAAAAGTATTTCCTTTATCCGTAGATTTCAATATCGCTGTTCTTCCGAAGTTTGTATCTCTATTCCCGCAAAACATATAAATATTATTGGCATTCTGAGGATCAATTTCCAAAGCGTCCACGGCATACAATCCATGATCCGACTCCTTTAGCCAGTCCAATAGCTGAATCCATTTATTGTTTGCGGCATCCCAGCGATAAGCTCCGCCCACATCCGTGCGGCAATACCTATCGCCAGATGTTTTATGGGTAACAATCCCTGTCACAAATCCGCCTCCGCCGATGGGAGCATTCTTCCAGGTATAAGTCTGCGCCTTTGTTAAAACAGAGCTAAATACCAAAATAAGGTATAAAAAGAAAGTTTTTACATTACATGTATTGTTTCTCATAAATTAATGGTTAATAGGTGTATGATTTTATAGTACTAATTCAAAGCATTGGCTTAAAATTTTATTGTCTCTACTTTTCTTCCAAGTATATAAAAAATGGAAACGCGAAATAGTTAATCAGAATTTGTTGCATCAACTTTACAACGTTAACAAATAGGATTTGGATAAACCTTAATTGAATTGTCGTATAATTGGTTCGATTCAGTCACTGGCCTTACTGCTTCTTTCCAGTAATTTTAAAATTATCAAACATTATAGCATTCGCAGTATTGGGATTCATTCTGAGGCTTATTGTTTTATAATTTCCTGAAGGCAAAGCAACCAATTTTGTTTCTTTAGACCACCCTCCACCACTAGCAACTGTAGGTAGAGTTACCCAAGAAGCACCGCCATCAACACTTGCTTCAATTTTTGGTGCTACAGCATCTCCTGCTGCTTCAACAACAAATTCATAAGACAGGTTTAAATTTGTAAAACCAGCCACATTGATATTAGGTATGGTAACAGCAGCGCCTTTAGATTCTATTTTCAAATTATATTGCTCACCCCAGCCTTGACGCAAATTTATATTGGCATCGCCAGCAGTTTTTAGATCTATTCCACCACTCCATGTTCCAGCCTTTGTAGATGGTTTAAATGAATGCATTTGTTCATCACCAAGGATGGTAACATTTGATTCAAAATTTTCGGCATATATAGTTTGCTGTGCATTGGCTAACATCCCTGTTAGAGCAAAAAATAATAGTGTGATTTTTTTCATATAATTTGTTTTTTAAGTTTATAAAATATTGATTAGAAATTAAGTAATAATTTGTTTAAATTGTTTAAATGACCCATTGGAGGTTGTTAACGTTAAACTCTAATTATTCCAATGGGCCAATAGGTTTTAAAAGCAAGTTTTTATTTTTTAAGAATCTTAAATGATTTTGAGAAATTCAAGTTTACTCCTTCAACTAGCACTATATATAATCCTGGTTTTAATGAAGATCCCATTAACAATTGTCCTGAGTCAGGAGAGGATTCTGCTGCTTCTACTTTTTTTCCCGTAACATCAAAAATGCTAACACGAATTGGTTCATTCAATTTTGTAGCTTCAATCTTAAAATCATTAACAAATGGATTTGGATAAAAATCTATCGAAAAGATAGACTCCTCCGAAATGTCCTCTTTAAACACCGAATTCATTTTTGCACTTTGCCCTACTATATTCATAGACCATTGCTGATTAAAACTACCACTCTGACTCCATTGATATAAATCAACACCATTGGTTGTACTACCCATTCCATCGAGATACAATCCTGTAACTTTATTCTTAAACTTAACATAACTTCCTGCAGTTTCGAGTGTCCAATATTGTGCATCGCTGCCACTATAACTATATTGCCCTGCTGTGGAACCATTGGCGGTACTGTACATGCCATCAAGGTATAAGTTTGAAGCTCGATTTTTCAGCATCACATAGTTTCCAACCGTTTCTATTGACCATTGTTGTGCAGTGGAGCCACTGTTAGCATATTGCCCTGCATTGGAAGCATTGTCGAACCTGTACATACCATCCATCAGCAAACCAGTACTCCTATTGGCTAAAGTAACGTAGGACCCTGAAGGAACAAAAGGTGCTACAGGCTCCCAGTAAATCACGCCTCTTCCCATTCCAGGCCCCATATATACTCTTCCTTCAACATTCATGTCCCCGATAAGCAATGGCGCACCCCCAAACTCATGGGCATCATCGTTCATCCTGAGCCATGTAGCACCCTGATCTGTTGATCTGAAAAGACCAGTGACGCCTGACACAGTTCCCCAGATGAAAATAGTAGGATAGCTCGCTCCGGACATTGCTTTTCCTATCCCGATAGATTTGCAATACGTTACATTGGCAACAGTTGTATAAGCTGACCCGGCGTTGGTCGAGTATTTTAATCCATTTCCGGCAAGAGGCACCCAAACATGTCCTTCAAAACCAGGTACTGTCCGGATCAAGACTGATTCCCACGGATGGTTCGCATTTGATCCGCCCGGCATACCTACAAGTGAGAAATTAACTCCCTTATTGGAGCTTCTGAACATCTCCCCGGTCCATGGATCGTATATATAGAAATAATTTGAATTTACCTTGTCAGCCACAGGAGTAGCATTTCCGACGGACACCCCCGAACAGCCAGACCAACTTCCTCCGTTATTGGTCGTGTACCATGTAGTTGTGGATCCCCAGGGGCAATGTAGTATAGTGCCTCCATCGGCACTGATGTCTACCCTTCCTTGTAAGCCCACGTTTGTGGCGGTGCCCGTCCATGTAGCGCCCATGTCAGTGGAATAGTAAACAACGTTTCCCCCATTACTAATTCTTACTACTTTGTTTGGGTTGCCGGCAGCATAGGCAATGCTCGTATTATTATGACCACCCACAAGTCTAGCTGACGGAGAAGACGGAGGAGAAGTCAGTGATTCATGCACAAAGCCTCCTTCGTCTCCCAAAGCAGAAATAAACGGACCTCCAGGAATACTTATCCCGTCAATGAATACTGTCTCTTCAAGTCCTACCACATCATATTTCCATAAAGGATTAGTGGCTGTAATATCGGAACAGGTATATATTCCTCTTCCGCCGATTACCCGCACTTTCGAAAGATTATCCTGGTCAAACTCGATACAGTCCATCCAGTTTAATCCACCTTCATGCCATCCCATGCCATTATTATCGAAGGTAGCGTTGTTGCCGTTCTTAAGGGTCCAGGTCGACCCTCCATCCGTAGACAAGAAAATATAGTCTCCCCAGCCAGTACCAAATTGGTGGTTCGAGTAGATGTTAAAGGTAGAAACGATTACTCTGTTCACATTAGTGGGGTCTATACTTACTCCTCCGTATGAATAATCCTTCGAATGAACGGGTGTCACGTTCGTCCAGGCTCCTGTAGAGGTGTTTAGTTTATATAACTTTCCATTTCCATTGGTATCATCCCCGCCTGCACCATCCGCGTAGGTAACATACATGGTAGTTCCCTGCAATGCCATCCGATGCGGCATAAAACTGGTGGTTGGTGAAATGTCAGTAAAGCTGACCCCGCCATTTGTACTCTTGTAGATGTTCCCACCACCTGTGCGCGAAACTCCGATGTAAATGGTTTGACTAACGCCGTTTACAACACTGCTTGAAGGATCAAACAAAACAACACATATTCCATTCAAGGTTGGAGTTGTCGTTACACCATTCCAGGCAAGATTCCAGGTAACACCAGCATCGGTACTCTTCCATAATCCGTCGGCCATGGTTCCGCAGAACAAGATGTTACTGTTCTTGGGATCTACCGCCAGACGTTCTCCGTTCCCTCGCCCGTTCCCAACTCCCTGCGTTGGAAATTTGGCAGTGACATCAGTATACGTGAACGTATTTCCTTTGTCAGTGGATTTTAATATCGCCGTTCTTCCGTAGTTTGTATTTTTATTCCCGCAAAACATATAAATATTATTGGCATTCTGCGGATCAATTGCTAAAGCGTCCACGCGATTAAATCCAAGTTCCGACTCATTTAGCCAGTCTAATAGCGGAATCCATTTATTGTTTGCAGCATCCCAGCGAAAAGCTCCGCCTATGTCCGTGCGGCAATACCTATCGCCAGATGTTTTATGGGTAACAATCCCTGTCACAAATCCGCCTCCTCCGATGGGAGCATTCTTCCATGTATAAGTCTGCGCGTTTGTTAAAACAGAGCAAAATATCAAAATAAGGTTTAAAAAGAAAGTTTTTAAATTACATAGGTGGTTTTTCATAATTTAATGGTTTAATTGGTTAGATAGTATAGAAGCCCTTTAAATATTATTCTACTTTTTTGTTTCAAATTCTGAATCATCTGAACTCAAAAACGCTTTATTACCTTTTCGTCCTTGTTGTTATGACCAACAAAGAAGCATGGAGATACATATGTGCTGTTGGTTACAAGACCAGCAACTGGAATCAATAAATGATTTTACATTTATCAAACAAAAAACCTCCATTAAATACAAAACAGATATTCCCCTATTTCCTTCCCGGGAATTAAATAACCTTATGCTATAATTGGACATTATGCATGTGATACTATAAATTTAGATTTCATCAGACCCTATAGTCTTACACTATTTCGCTTTCCTCGCCCCAGCTTGCATTACGATCAGGTTCAATACTGGAGTGATGTCCTATTCCCCAATAATAGAACATCTTACCCCAGCCAGCATCACCATCCATCAATATTGCAAGCTGAGCAGGATTACGATTCAGTAACTTATTACATTTACCCGGTCACCTTCAGATTCGGATTCCATGGTATTGCCAATATTTATTCCCAAATTCATTTTTGCTGCCAATTATACCGCTGAACAGCTCATTCCTTTTTCGTCAGGAGTTTTAGGTGTTAAATTGTATGAAAGATATAAATCCGCTCCCTGAGAAAACCTTAACACTTCTAAACAACTCATCATTACAGATAACATTAAGTATAATCCTACTGTAACAGAGAGGCTAATCTTCCCTGAATTGGTGAACAATTCACCAATCTCAGGGAAGAGAAATAACCTTATACTATAATTAAGACTATATCATTACTTACCTCCTGCAATAATGGCATCTAACAAATCTTGATCCTTTACCACATCATTAGCTCGGTCTAAAGTAGCACCTACCTCCCACCAGAAAGGCACAAAACCATGTAGTTTAGCCTGTTTGGTTACATAAGTTGCCCAATACTCCACAGACTGGTTGTGCTTCTCCGTATCTAAAGGAATAGGCTTGCCGGCCTCATTGCGCCTCCAGGATGCATATTCACCCAGTATTACAGGGATACCTTTATCAACAAACTTCTGTTTCATCTTTTGGAATTCATCAATGATAACATCTTCCTCTCCATAGGTGGCGTTGCGCTCTGGCTCAATAGTGGAATGATTCCCAGTCCCCCAGTAATAAACCATATCGCCCCAACTTACATCTCCATCCAATACTATCGTAAATGTAGAAGGCGTGTAGTTATGTACCTCAACCATCAATTTGTTAGGTACTGGATCTACAGGAAGCGTATTCATCAGATCAAAAGTTAAATTACTGTCAGTTTTAGGTCCCTGTACAACAAGCACCCGATAACTGTTCTTGCCTCCGGTAGAGCGAACTGCATCAATAAATGTCTGGTGGTAACTATTGAGTATGGCCATTTGCGCTGCATTTTCAGCCGGAGGTTCATTTGCGCCGGCAAATATAAGGTGCTCATCAAAATCACGCATTTTTGTAGCAATTTGCTCCCAAAGCGCCTTTTGTTTAGCGTTAACCAAGTCTTTCTCAGCCGCATTTATATTACCATCCAGCCAGCCGCCATCCCAGTGAATATTAAGCATCACATACATATCATTTTCCACGCACCATTTAACCACTTGGTGCACACGATCAAGCCACTCTTGGTCAATTTTCATTTTATCTGTATCGCTTAAATGAGTCCAATGCCAGTTACAAGGAATTCGTACAGCATTAAAACCTATTTGTTTTACAAATTTCACATACGATTCGGTAATTTCACTACTTACCCAGTCCCCTTCGGCTTGGGATTCCATGGTATTACCAAAATTTATTCCCAGATGCATTTTTGCCGCCAGTTCCACGGCAGTGCTGCTCATTTTTGTTGCGTCTGGAGCTTTAGGCTCTAAATTATATGATGGATAAAAGTTTGCTCTCTGTTTAATAGTGATTCTTCGGGTCTGACCATTATTTGCATCCACAGTTAGTACAACCGAGCGGCTTAATTTAAGCGTTTCATTCTTTAGAGCTATAAGTTTTATTACAGTAGTTCCACTAGCGCCACTCGTTTTGGTTAATTGTAACCAGGATGTTGCTGGATTACTGACACTCCATGCGCTGTTTGCCTCAATGGTGATTTCTTCTGATGTACCTCCTTCTGGTGTAAAAGAAACAGTTGTTGCTGAAACCTCTAATTGTGGGGCTTCGTCTCCGTCTTTTGAACAAGAGACCGAAAATCCGGTAACGATCAGCAGTAGTAAAATTTTGTAGAAATGTTTAATTTTCATTTTTTGTTTGTTTAGAATTAATAATTTTTATTTTGATTCATGCATTTTAAGTTTATCCCAAATGATTATCAGTAAGCATCTTTGCTTATAGGTTAAGATATCTTATCCTGCTATTTAACCAGCGTAAATTTGTACATAACCACCCCATGCATCGGAACCTTTACCGAAAGAGCCTCTTCATCCGCATGGATTGTTGTAATGTCTTTTTGACGCCAAAGATCACGCACTTTTTGCTTTCCTGAAATGCCAAGCTTATTCAGATCCTTATAAGAGATGTCCACGTTCTCCAGACCGAAATTGCAAAAGCCTACTGCACGGCTGCCATCCTCCAATTCTTTTACATAAATACGCAAATCTCCGATAGTCTGAACACAGGTAGCCTGTATACCAAGAGCATCCTGATTAACAGCAATCACTTCATCATTTGTCAATAAATTCAGGGTAAAGTCATCCAGCTTTTCTAAATCGCAACCCAGTAGCAGAGGAGTAGAGAAAAAACTCCAAAGGCTGACGTGAAGATACTGCTCATCTGGTTTAAGCCTGCTCGGATGCAGGCTACCCCAGCCTACTGTTCCTACAACCAGCATGTCCGCATCGTTCCAGTTACCGGGTTTAGCGAAGGCTGCAGTCTGATCCTGCGCTAATGCAATGGCTTTAACGTTGGACCAGGTGTCCAATATATCATTCGTTGTACGCCAGCTGTTTCCGCCTACTGAATCGCCCCATTTCCAAACATCCGACATTCCGTACTGACACAAGCTGAAAACAATGTCGCGGGGTTGCTGACGGATATACTCTCCCATTATTTTGTATGGTTTGACGGCCGTAGACAATTGATAACCCCCATTGTAAGAGATAGAAATTACTTTGTTTGGGTCGTTATCAGGTATTCCATTTACCGCTCCTCCATAGCTGCACCAATCGTATTTCAGATAATCGAAACCCCATTTGGCATACGTTTCGGCATCTTGCTTTTCATGACCATAACTGCCGGCACAGCCACCACAGGTCCAGGGACCAGGACTGGTATAGATGCCAATCTTTAAACCGAGACCATGCACATAGTCTGTCAGGGCTTTCATATCTCCAAACTTTTTATTAGGAACTATAGTACCGGCCTCGTCCCGCAGCTTACCTTGCAGGGAAGGATCTGTCGAATCACGGTTATTTTGCCAGTAGTCGTCAATATTTACATAAGTCCATCCGTGATTGATAAGTCCGGTTTTCACCAATGCTTCCGCAGCACGCTTAATTTTATCACCAGAAACTTCATGAGCGAAACAATTCCAGCTATTCCAACCCATTGGCGGAGTAAGTGCAATTTTATCACCACAAATAATGCTCAAACTTTTTTCGGCTACACCTTTCGTATTCTTTGCCTTCAATTGAATAACGTAAGTGCCGGCTTTTACAAGCTTACCAGTAATAAGTCCTGTTTTTTGATCCAGCTTTATTCCCTGAGGCAAGCCGGTAACCTGAAAAGTCATTGGGCGGTCTCCAGTAGCAGGTATCCTGAACTGAAACGGCGAGCCCGGGCGGACACCGAAAACGCTTGCGCTATTAATCTTCGGTTTTGCCGATGGCTTAGGGGTAAGAATATAGGGCTCACTTGGGACAGGATAGTAAGTAGCAAAACTTGCCACACCAGCCGTCTCAAATTTTGCATCTGCCCAGTTAGCATGATCGCTGCTGTCACCGTTTCCACCGTCTGTTACCCGCAGCTCAAGTTTTTTCACACCCGAAAGTTTCACATTACATAGTCGGGCAGCATCATCTTGATGCATTACACCGCTCGACCAAAGCTTCGCTCCATCGCCGTACACAATAAACTCTACGGCGGGCTGACGCCCTTTCACCTCATCATCAAGGCCAACCTGCGCAGTAAACGAATTTGCCTTACCATCAAGCTGAATAAAAAGAGAACTTTCTGCGTGTGTGCCGAAGCCACGCTCAAAGGTTTTGCCTGCAATGGTCATAATATTGTCATCAACCGACCTGTTTTTTTTAGGTATGCCCCAACCCTGTGAAACTACGCTGAGATCTAGTTGATCTAACCAAACAGTTTGTGCGGAAAGAGTACCGCTAACGATTAGCAGTAAAATAATTTTATAAAAATGTTTAAGTCTCATTTTTTGTTTTTTTAGAATCAATAAATTTTAAATCCATTGTTTCGTTGAGAACTCTTTAAGTAAATCTGTGACTCCTAAAAAGTCACAGATTTTTTTAATGTTTAATAGTTCCAATGTCAGATACTCTGCAAAACTGTATTATCATTTAATCGGAGTCTCAATCTTATACTATCGTTTTTAAAATAACCCGCTGATATAACTAATTTTAATCTAATTACATATTCAACGGAATTAATAAATGAATTTCCATTCATCAAACAAAAAGTCCTCTCCATTAAAAACAAAATAGATATTCTCTACTCCTTTACCGATTTTCTGTTTTATTTTCTTTGAGATCGTAGTCCATTCTTTCCCATTACATGCAAGGGAAACAAGAGCTGGACCTTTAAGATTATTTACATAAACATCAATTGTACCTTTTCCTTTCACCCTCGCTTCAAATTTCGCAGGAATCTGTTTGCTGAAATCGGCTCCACGGACCATCAGACATTGTTTGTCTGCTTTTCCTTTGGCAACCATATTACCCACATTACCAACAGCTTCAAACTGGACTTGCCCAGAAGTTCCAGCAGTAGTTTCTGCTTGCTGAAGAACGAATGGATTTAATGGGGTAAGTTGAGATGGTCCTTCAAAAGTTGCTTTGCCCATGTGGATTTTCACCTTGGCTTCATCCACCTGCATTTCTTCGATACCCGCGTTACGAAAACCACCCTTAGTACTAAAATAATCCTGTAAGTACATGGCATGGTAAGTAATATAATACTTCTCTTTAAACTTGAACAGGTGCGTGTGATTGTTTGTCCAAGGGCCTACGTTTTCTTCGCCAGTATTATTAAAATAATTATCGCGATATTCCCAACTATCCGCATCTAACGGTGTTTTGCTTGTCATATAAGATATATTACATTTGGTTGGTTTGGCAATGTTGCTATAAGGCCATTCAGTGCGTTCTTCCCAATTTGTATTATAAGTATAAACCCAGGTTCCATTGATAAAGTTAAGGTCGCTGGCCTCAAAAAAATAAGGAGCGGGTATCTTGGCAACATCGCTGGCTAAACTGATCATATCAGGTCCTAATTTTACGATTCTGGCATTATCCGGCATATATTTCGTTTTCGGCGTTCCACCTCCAAAAGTCAACCAGCCTGTACCCTGATCGTCAATAAGAACTCCGGGATCGAATGGAGCATCAACATCCACACCAGGGATAGAACGGTCGACTACATTCTTTCCTAATGGATCACTCCATGGGCCAACAGGAGAGGTAGAAGTAAGCACGGCTGATCCAACACCACTATTCGAGTAATACAAATAAAAGTGTGTCTTACCATCTGCTTCTAGTCTGGATGTAATGGAAGGCGCCCAGGAATTCTGAGTCCATGGTGCCAGCTTTGCAGTATCTATGAGACCATGATACGTCCAGTTGACCATATCATCGGTAGACATCATGACCAGTGTATGGATATGCTCGTATGAATTTTTACCATCCTTTCCTACATGCTCATATTGTTGATGATCATTTGTGCCATACACATAAATTCTTCCATTGTATTCTATAGCTGTTGGGTCGGCCGTAAACATAAAATCCAGTAATGGGTTTGCATTATTGGTAAAGAGCTTCGGCGAGACATTTGCGAATTTTTCTTCCAGGTTTTCTTTAACCTCTTTCGATTTAGTCTGAGCTACAATATCTTTTTGATATCCCAAAAAAGAGATAGCAAAGACTGTACTTAACAATACTTTTTTTCTAAACATGCTTTTTTATTTTACCCAAAAACGGATACTCGTTAAGGGTTTATTTCAATTGATTAATTATTCTTTAAGCTACTATAATAAAGAGTTTGATTCTTCCCCGGAACTGATGAATACTTTGCCAATCTCAGGGAAGGAAAAAACCTTATACTATAATTGACACTATGCAAATAGCCTGATTAAGCACTTTATTGCTATTGCGGGACTGTGCTAAATTGATTAGAACTTATTGTTAAAGGTTCTATTAAACTTATTCTACGTTTTTAAAATAATCTGCCGGATATAATTAATTTTAATCTAATTACTATTCAACGGAATTAATAAATGAATTTCCATTCATCAAACAAAAAATCCTCTCCATTAAAAACAAAATAGATATTCTCTACTCCTTTACCTATTTCCTGTTTTATATTCTTTGAGATCGTAGTCCATTCTTTCCCATTACATGCAAGGGAAACAAGAGCTGGACTTTTAAGATTATTTACATAAACATCAATTGTACCTTTTCCTTTTACCCTAGCTTCAAATTTTACAGGAACCTGTTTGCTGAAATCGGCTCCACGGACCATCAGACATTGTTTATCTGCTTTTCCTTTGGCAACCATATTGCCTACATTCCCAACAGCTTCGAACTGGACTTGCCCCGAAGTGCCAGCAGTAGTTTCTGCTTGCTGAAGAACAAATGGATTTAATGGGGTAAGTTGTGACGTACCTTCGAAAGTTGCTTTGGCCATAGGTATATTCACATTGGCTTCATCCACCTCAATTTCTTCGATACCTACATTGCGAAAACCACCCTTAGTACCAAAATAATCCTGTAAATACATGGCATGGTAAGTAATGTAATATTTCTCTTTAAACTTGAACAGGTGCGTGTGATTGTTTGTCATAGGCCCCACCTTATCCTCACCAGTATTTTTAAAGTAATTATCACGATACTTCCAGCTATCCGCATCTAACGGTGTTTTACTCGTCATATAAGATATATTGCATATGGTTGGTTTATCAATGTTGCTATAAGGCCATTCAGTACGTGGATCCCAATTCGTACAGTAGCTGTAAACCCAGGTTCCATTCATAAAGTTAAGATCGCTGGCCTCATTATAATAAGGAGCGGGTATCTTGGCAACATCGCTGACCAAACTGATCATATCTGCTCCTAATTTGACAATCCTGGCATTATCAGGCATATATTTCGTTTTAGCAGATCCGCCTCCAAATGTCAGCCAGCCTGTACCTTTGTCGTCAATAAGAACTCCGGGATCAAATGGAGCATCAACATCCACACCAGGGATAGAACGGTCGACTATATTCTTCCCTAATGGGTCAGTCCATGGACCTACTGGAGAGGTGGAAGTAAGCACAGCTGAGCCAATACCACCGTTAGAGTAATACAAATAAAAATGCGTCTTACCATCTCCTTCCAGTCTGGATGTAATAGAAGGTGCCCAGGAATTCGAACTCCATGGTGCCAGTTCAGCTGTATTTATAAGACCATGATACGTCCAGTTGACCATATCATCGGAAGACATCATGACCAATGTACGGATATGCTCGTATGAATTTTTCCCATCTTTTCCTACCTTCTCATACTGTTGATGATCATTCGTAGCATACACATAAATTCTTCCATTATATTCTACAGCTGTCGGGTCGGCCGTAAATATAAAATCTAATAAAGGATTTGCTTTATCCGAGGTAAGTTTTGGCGAAACATTTGCAAATTTTTCTTCCAGATTTTCATTAACCGCTTTCGACTTAGCTGTATTAACCTGAGCTTCAGCGGATTTTTTACCTCCCAAAAAAGCCATAACAACGGCTGTACTTAACAATACTTTTTTTCTAAACATGCTTTTTTTATTTTACCCAAAAAACGGATACTCGTTAAGGGTTTGTTTCAATTAATTATATAATAAAGAGTTTGATCCTTCCCCGGAACTGGCGAATATTTTGCCAGTCTCAGGGAAGAAAAAACCCTTACATTATAATTACCGTTATATTATTAATTATATCCTGCTTTAATGGCATCTAACATAGCCTGATCCTTTACCTTATTATTAGCTCTGTCTAACATAAAACCTATCTCCCACCAGAATGGTACCATACCATTTTCTCTAGCCGTTTTGGTAACAAAAGTTGCCCAGGCATTCACAGACTTGTTATGCATATCCGTATCCAGAGGAATCTGTCCGTTATACTCGGCAGTACGCCTCCAGGTTCCGTATTCACCCAGCATCACAGGGATACCTGCATCAACAAACTTTTTAATCTTTCCCATTTCTGCACGGAGCTCATCCTCTTCCCCATTAGGTGCGTTGCGCAATGGCTCAATAGTAGAATGGTTCCCAGCCCCCCAGTAGTAACTCGCTTTGGTGTCCGGATTATATAATCCATCTTCTGTTAGATTAAAATGCCAAGGTCCATAAAAATGTACCTCAAGCATCATACGATTAGGTACCGGGTCATGAGGAAGCGTAGTTGGAGTCATCAGCTGAGAAGTTTTAATAATGTCAGTTGAAGGCCCCTGTACAACCAGCACCCGGTAACTATTCTTGCCTCCGGTTGCGCGAACTGCCTTGATGAAAGTTTCGTGATAACCATTAAGTATAGCCATCTGCTCTGCATTCTCAACCGAAGGTTCATTTGTGCCGGCAAATATAAGATGCTCATCAAAATCACGCATTTCTGTAGCAATCTGCTCCCAAATCGCCTTTAGCTTCGCATTAATCACCTCTTGGTTTGCCGCATTGACACTTTTTTCCAGCCAACCATCATCTCCGTGAGCATTCAGCATCACATACATATCATTTTCCACACACCATTTAACCACTTCATGCACACGTTTAAGCCATTCAGGGTCAATTTTCATTTTATCTGGATCACTTAAATGACTCCAAACCCATCCAGTAGGAAGCCGTACAGTATTGAAACCTAATCCTTTTACAAATTTCACATACTCTAAGGTCAATTTACTATTCCACTCCCCTTCGA
Source organism: Flavobacterium piscis (assembly GCF_031457575.1). Taxonomy (GTDB): domain Bacteria; phylum Bacteroidota; class Bacteroidia; order Flavobacteriales; family Flavobacteriaceae; genus Flavobacterium; species Flavobacterium piscis_A. Next base: position 142,841 of record NZ_JAVDWQ010000008.1, read on the forward strand.
CTGGAGATTCCATGGTATTACCAAAATTTATTGCCATTCCCATTTTTGCCGCCAATTGTACCGCTGTACTGCTCATATCGGTTGCATCGGGAGCCTTAGGGGTTAAATTATATGATGGATATAAATTACCTGTTTGTGTAACTTTTATCCGTCTTTCCTGTCCATTACTTGACACAACTGTAATTACAGCTGTACGGGTCAATCCAGAACCATTCATTCCAGACGTTAATGTTATTGTTGCTGTTCCACTCCCACCGTTCGTATTGTTTATTTGCAACCAAGTTGTTGCTGGATTAGAAACAGTCCATGTGCCGTTTGTTGTAAGTGATACATCAAATGTTCCTCCATCTGGCTCAAAAGAAACAGTTGTTGTTGAAACCTCTAATTGTGGGGCTTCGTCTCCGTCTTTTGAACAGGAGACCGAAAATCCGGTAACAATCAGCATTACTACAATTTTATAAAAATGTTTAAGTTTCATTTTTTGTTTTTTGAATTAATATTTTTTTATTGCAATTAATGAATTTTAAGTTTAGAAGTCATGGTTTCAGTGTGATTACCTATTTGTAGTATATCTGCGACTCCTAAAAGTCGCAGATTTTTTAAATTCAATCCTGCTTAATAGTTCTAATGCATGATACCTCTTCAATACTGTATTTTCATTTAGTCATAGTATCTATAATACCCTGATTAAACACTTTATTTTTTTCGAGTCCCTTGGCAAATAAATCAAAATAACCTTATGCTATAATGGAAACTATATTACTGATTATATCCTTCAATAATGGCATCTAACATAGCCTGATCTTTTACCTTATCATTAGCTCTGTCTAACATAAAACCTATCTCCCACCAGTATGGCACAATGCCATGTAGTTTAGCCTGTTTAGTTACATATTTTGCCCAGTAATCCACAGATTTGTTGTGCTTGTCCGTATCCAAAGGAACAGGCTTGTCAAGGTCGGCAGTCCGCCTCCATGATGCATATTCACCCAAAATCACAGGGATACCTTTATCAACAAACTTCTCTTTCATCTTCTGGAATTCAGAAATGATTGAATCCTCTTCTCCAAAGATTGCGTTGCGTAATGGCTCAATAGTAGAATGATTATCAGTTCCCCAGTAGTAAGCCATTTTGCCCCAGCTTACATCTTCATCCGTTAGTAGCGTAAATGTAGAAGGTGTGTAGCTATGTATCTCAACCATCATACGATTAGGTACCGGGTCGTGAGGAAGCGTATTCATCAGATTATAAGTTTTATGACTGTCAGTGATAGGCCCCTGCACAACCAGTACCCGATAACTGTTCTTTCCTCCTGTTGCGCGAACTGCCTTGATGAATGTTTCGTGATAACCATTAAGTATGGCCATCTGCTCAGGAGTATCTACCTTAGGTTCATTCGTACCTGCAAAAATAAGACGTTCGTCAAAATCACGCATGGTTGTAGCGATCTGCTCCCAAAGCGCCTTTTGCTTCGCATTAACGGACTCTTCCATTTCCAGAGTGACATTGTCTTCCAGCCAGCCAAGATCTGCATGAGCATTTAATACCACATACATATCATTTTTCACACACCATCCAACCACTTCGTGCACACGCTCAAGCCACTCAGGGTCAACTTTCATTTTATCTGGATCGCTTAAATGACCCCAAACCCAGCCAACAGAAAGCCGTACAGTATTGAAACCTAATCCTTTTACAAATTTCACATACGATTCGGTAACTTTAGCATTCCACACACCTTCTTCTGGGGTTACCATTGTATTACCAAAATTTATTCCCAAATGCATTTTTGCTGCCAATTCCACGGCTGTGCTGCTCATATCGGTTGCATCGGGAGCTTTAGGCTCTAAATTATATGATGGATAAAAGTTAGCTCTCTGTTTAATAGTGATTCTTCGGGTCTGACCATTATTTGCATCAACAGTTAGTACAACCGAGCGGCTTAATTTAAGCGTTTCATTCTTTAGAGCTATAAGTTTTATTACTGTAGTCCCACTAGCGCCACTCGTTTTGGTTAATTGTAACCAGGATGTTGCCGGATTACTGACACTCCATTCACTGTTTGCATCAATGGTGATTTCTTCTGATGTACCTCCTTCTGGTTCAAAAGAAACAGTTGTTGCTGAAACCACTAATTGTGGGTCCTCGTCATCGTTTTTTGAACAAGAGACCGAAAATCCGGTAACGATCAGAAGTAGTACAATTCTATAAAAATGTTTAAGTCTCATTTTTTATTTTTTGAATTAATAAATTTCTATTTAAGACCTGCGGGAATATTTCCTTTCTATTGGATGCCCGCAGATCTTAACTATTACTTAGTCAATTGTTTGTTTGATTTTCACAACTCTGATGTTGTCAATAGCTGCATAAAAACCTGTTGCTGTTTTTGAAGAAGCGAAATTTTTAAGGGTCATATTATAACTAGTCGCACCAGTAGCTCCTAGTAATTTATTTAAACTAGTAGCTGCTATACCATCCCCTAATTCATCAACTTTTGATTTAAATTGAGATAAAGGAATAGTTACGGTTTGCCAACCATCCGTTTTATAAGCAAGAGTCTTATTAGAACCAGGAATTTTCCATGGCTCATAACGCGCTACAAAAGTTTCATCTGCAAATTCAGTTTTAATATAAAGAGTACCCCCATTCCATGGCTGAGCCACACTTATTTCAAATTGAAGACCCCAGTTTTCAACAGGATCTGAAAGATTTTCCACAGGCATCCATTTATTACCAGTATCAGAATTACCCAATGGGGCGTACTTACTCTCCCCAGCTGCTAAAATAGGCGTATTAAAAAACACATACTGACTTGTATTTGTTCCCATCGAACCATTAAAATCGGCCATGTTACTATTTAAACTAATATCTCCCCACCATGCAAAACCAAAATAACCACCCCATTCAAAATTTGCTAAAAGACCTAGCCAAAGTTCTTTTTGAGTATTTACAGCATAAGGAGTACTAACCGTTCCATAAGAATTAACAATGGTCACTGGTCCACTAGCGAAGTTCATGTCAGGAGCCAAAAACTCAACATAAGAACCTTCTGGTTCTACTGTAAAATCTGTAATAACCTTACTTCCAAAACTAAAACTTGAAACACCACTCAAATTTTTACCATACACACGTACCAAATCGCCTTGCGAAGGATTTGCATTAGAAACAGCAAAAATTTCCGGAACAATTTCAATATCAAACTCATAGATACCAGATGCAAGAACAAGCTCTCCTGCCCAAGGCATTGGTGCATTAATTTCTGGACGTACAAATCCGATGGAACTACCATTGTCTGCTGTTGCAAGTGATGAAATCTCTACACCCGCTATAGTCAATTTTTCTACCAAATATAAATTGGTACCATAAATATAAATCGAATCACCTACCATAGTAGCAGCAGTCATCGAATTGCCTGTGATGGTAGCTGGCGGTGGAATTACATCAAATTCAAAAGAAGTTGTTCCGCTTGTAGTGGTATAACTTATAGTATTAAGAAGAGCGGGGTCAACATTAGAAAAAGGCACATCCCAAGGAATTTGTACAACAGCTTTGTCATCTGAAAACAGTCCAGCATCAAACGGAGCAATACTACCATTAAAACTTATCTTGGTAGCATTTTTTAAATTCTTTCCATGGATTACAATCCATTGCCCGGGGATAATACTTGTCACTAATGTATCATTAGGAGCGGGTGCATAATTTCTTACTGCAGTAATAACAGGGGCACCATTTGAATCATCATCATTATTACATGATGTTAACATTGCAATAATCAACATCATGCTTAAAAACAGCAAATGACTAATACGGTTATTTAATAATTTTTTCATATTTATATATTTTTTATTACTATTCATAATAAGGAACAGAAGGTTCATTCAATTTTGGATTAGCAATTAATTCTGTTGAAGGTAATTGTAAAGTAAAAGTAGCAATGGTTGCCGGAGAAATGACTCCAATAGGATCATTAGGCTCAGCTATTTCAGTATCGCTGTTATACTCAAATGTTACTCGCTGTTGATTACTAAGCAGGCTGATTGCTTTTGCCGGATTAAAATAAGAAAGTCTTGCCAAATCATACCAGTAATGTCCTTCACAAGCAAATTCAAGCCTTCTTTCTTTTAAGATAACATCCATATCAAGTACTGTTACCGGATCAACACCTGCACGCGTTCTTATCTTATTAAAATACAATAAGGCATCCGCATTAGATGTAGAAGTATTATTGCCCAAGATAGCCTCAGCATAAACTAAATAAACATCTGCTAATCTTAGTAATGGCGTATGTAATATGGAACTAGTAAATGTCATTGCAGGTGCATTGTTATCTATTTCATTACCAATAATGTGTTTCTTCATAGTTGGATAAGTAGCAGTATAACCACCTTCAGCAGCATTTAACTCAGGGTAATGATCTCCTGTTATCATAATAGTCGCTTTACGTCTTATGGAATCCTGCTTCGCATAAGCTGAATATAAATCATAACTAACTAATGGACCACCCCAACCACCAGCTTTTTGAGGATTAATATCTTGAGTTGGTGAATAGGTCAATAACATATTACCTTCATCCCAACCTGCACCTGTAGTCCATTGTAATGCAAATAATGATTCTGAACTATCATTAAACTGTGTTCTAAAAAGATCATAATAACTAGGAAACAAAACTAAACCACTGTTTTCAATCACATCTTTTGCAGTATTTTTTGCCAAATCCAAATATTCCTGATTACGTGTACCTCCAGATTGTCCCAATCCTGCCATCGTTAAATATACTTTACTTAACAAACCTTTTGCAGACCAGGTAGTTACTCTACCAGGCGCATCAGTTGCAGGAAGATTTTCGGCTGCAAAAATTAAATCCTCAGTAATAAATCGGTAAACATCTTCTTTTATATTTCTATTTACTAAAGGTGATGCTATTAACTTCTGATAATCTTCAACAATAGGCACATCTCCCCATAATAAAACAAGATGATAGTATGCCATGGCACGAATAAATTTTGCTTCAGACATGGCAGCATTCTTATCTGCCTCAGCAATTGTTGCTTTAGTATTTTCAATAGCCTTAATGGTAATATTACAATGTCCAATTACAATATAAAGCGCTTTCCAACCAATACCCAAACGTGGGTTAGATCCATTAAGCGTAAAGGTGTTAAGTTCTACTAAGTCTCCACCTTGGTATGGTATAACAATGTTTCCGCTCATTATATCTCCAAATGGGATATATGTTTTATTATTCCATTGTGCCCATGGTTTACCATAAAGTGCTGCTGTAGCTAACCTAAGTTCTTCTTTCGTCTGATAAAAATTTTCACTGCTTATTTCTGATTGAGAAGGACGATCAAGAAAATCATTCGAGCAGCTTACCGCAAAAAGCACGGTAAATATCAAACAAATATTTTTTAAATTTATATATTTCATAATACGTTATTATTTTGTTTAGTTAAAGTCCTAAATTAAGCCCAAAAGTAAATGTTCGTGCTTGTGGATAAAAACCATTATCAATTCCTGCACGTAAAGGATTCCATGAACCTACTTCTGGATCCATTCCTGAATATTTTGTAATAAGCCAGGCATTGGTAACACTCGCATATACACGTAACGTATTTATATGTATCTTTTTAAGTAGTTCCTGGCGGAATGTATAACCCAGTGTCATATTCTTACATCTGATAAAAGATCCATCTTCAACATATTTATCAGAGAAACGCTGGTTTTGATTAGCAGTATTACTATTCCTAAGCCCTACAATGGTAGTGTTTGGGTTTGTAACATATACGTTGTTAACATCTGAAGCAGACCCATTTTCATCTACTAAAGCAAGTACCGCATGATCTTCTAATACTTTTAGGAAACCAAATTGTGTCGAAGGATATTCTCCATTTATCCTCATTTCATTTACTACTTTATTACCCACACTGGCGCTAAAGAATATATTTAAATCGAAATTTTTATACTTAAAGGAATTACCAAGACCTAATTGAAAATCAGGAATAGGAGAGCCTAAATAGGTTCTGTCTTTTTCATTGATAATGCCATCCCCATTTAAATCTTTAAATTTAAGGTCTCCATACCACACCCCTCCAGAGTTTGGCGTAATTGGTAAGGGAACACCATCATTAGTAGCAGGTAAAGCATGATTCTCAAAATCGCTCGGGGTTGCAAATACGCCCCCATCAACTACATACCCATAAAAATCCCCCATAGATCCACCAACTTTTGTTTCAGAAACTACCTGGTCCGGACCGTAAATCAATGAATTCAAAGAAGCCCCATCTGTATTTAATTTCATTACTTTATTTTTGTTATGGGACAATGTGAAATCTGTACTCCAGGAAAAATTATCTTTGGTTATATTTGTTGAATTCAAATGAAGATCAAACCCTCTATTTCTAACAGATCCTATATTTACAAACGGTGATCCAATTCCCGGAGTCCAGTCAGTAGTTGTTCCGGAATAAGCTGGTAATGAAATTTGCATCAACAAATCATTTGTCAAACGATTATAAGCATCTATTGTAAGACCAAGTTTCCAGTTAAAAAGTCTTAGATCAAGTCCAACATTGCTATATTCTGTTTTTTCCCATTGAACTCTAGAGTTTCCTAAACTAGATGTAAGTTGTGCACTACCGGACAAAGCAGTAGGTACAGTAGTTAATAGTGATAAATGAGCATTGTTTCTAATATTTTGATTATTAGTTTCACCATAACCCGCTCTTAATTTAAGTTCATTAATCCCTTTTACACCTTTCAAGAAAGGTTCATTATTGATTTTCCAGGCAAATGCTCCTGAATATGTATTAACCCAACGATTTTCCGGACCAAATTTTGAAGAACCATCCGAACGCGCATTACCTGTCAATATATATTTATCATTATAAATGAAAATAAGACGACCAAAATAAGATTCCAGTGCATTGTCTCCTTTAGTTCCACCATTGGTTGCTGTTTGCGCATCACCACTACCTATATTAGTAACATTGTCTGAAACATAACCTTTTCTTGCCGCGTTGACACCTTCAGACTGAGACAGCTGTGCCTCATGTCCTACCATTACATTAAAATTGTATTTGCTCTTAAATACCTTAGCATAAGTAAGGAAACTTCTAAAAACAGTATAATAGTCTTGATTATAGCTATATTTTGATTCATTGTCTAATTTCTCAGCTAGCCCAAACTTATACTTAGGGTAATATTCATCCTGCGTTCTAAATGCAAAATTACCAGACACTTCATTTCTAAAAGTTAGATCCTTTGTAAATGCCATTTCTGTGTAAAGATTAGCAAATACTTCATTTCTTTTAGGATTATTTTTATTAATAAGTGCTATAGCATAAGGATTTACACGTTTATTAATCCATCCTTCACTACTATTTTCTCCAGCATAGCTACCATCAGGATTTCTTACAGGGATATCTGGTGTTTGCCATAATGCCGCTGCAATAACATTTGAACTTGTCGTATTTACATCCTCATCAACATGGCTTAACTGTAAACTGGTTCCAATTTTAAACCAATTAGTCACTTTACTATCCAAATTTAGTCTTATAGAAGCTCTTGTAAATTTAGACCCTACCGCTATACCTTCCTGACTAAAATAAGAACCAGACATTAAATACTGTGTTCTGTCATTACCGCCACTCAATGTAAGTACATGATTGCTCGTTGGGGCTTTTCTGAATAATTCATCCTGCCAGTTTGTACCCTTACCTAAATACCTTGGGTTAGCAAATTCAGGTCTTTCATCAAACCCCCAAACAGCAGCCCTGTCGTTAATAAACTTAGCATATTCTCTTAAATTCATAGTTGGATATTGCTTAGTCAGTTCCTGATATCCGGTTGAAAATTCATAAGAGATTTTTGGCGCTCCTTCTTTACCTCTCTTAGTAGTAATAACAATTACACCATTAGTTGCCTGCGAACCATAAATTGCTGTTGCTGACGCATCTTTTAACACATCAATAGATTGTATATCTGATGGACTAATAGTTGCTAACGGGTTAGTACCACTAGATCCCTCAGAACGATTACCAATTATAACGCCATCAATTACATATAAAGGGGAACTATTACCAAAGGAAGACATACCACGTATCTGAACGCTAACCCCACCTCCTGGTTGCCCAGATGTTTGTTGCACCACTACACCGGCTACTTTTCCTTGTAGTGCCTGATCAAATGTAGTGGGTTGTGTTTTACGAAGTTCATCTCCGCTAATAGAAGAAATTGCTCCGGTAAGATCCGCTCTTTTTGCCTTACCATAGCCAATTACCACCACTTCGTTTAATGCCCTTACGTCTTCTTTCAGTCGAATGGTTAATTTATTACCGGCAATCTTTACTTCCTTGCTTATATAGCCCAGATAGTTTACAACAAGTGTCTCTCCTATTTTAGCTTTAATGGAAAATGAACCGTCTAGATCTGTAACCACACCTGTATTAGTTCCTTTAAGGAGAACGCTAACCCCAAAAAGTGGCTGGCCGTTCGAATCTTCTAATACTGTACCGGTAATTTTTACTTCAGAATCTTGAGCTGATACCAGGCTAAACGAACAAAGCATAACCAGCAAAGCATACTTGCCAAAGAGTTTTTTTGCTTTTACAAAGCGTTGAATTACATGTTTTTCATTCATAATTAATTTAGTTTTGAGTTAGTTAATTAGTTAATTAAGTGGTTTAATTTTACATGAAAAGATGTTTTCTGTCATGAAATATTTTCAATATTTATATTTCAATGTCTTATGCATTTCCATGTAACATTGGGAACAAATTAACAATAAAGTAACACCAAACTACGGCTCCTTTTGTATCTAAAAACGGTATCAATTGTTGCATTTGTAGAATTGCCATAAAAAAAAACCTATAAATATTTAATTATCATATTTAATATCATAAAAAATTATCATTTCAATAATTCAAAATCAACTCTGATTGTAAATAAATTCAACATCTAAAAGCTATTTTTTTAACATTAATTTCACATTTTAAAAGAGTTTCTTTAACAGAATTCTATAGATTCTGGAGGAGTATTTTGTCTGCCGGAAGGTGGCTTTATTTGCTATTCTTTTTTGCCGAAAAACAGGATCGTATGAAAAGCTGCCAACATCACAAATTAAAGTCATGCTAAAGGGCAAAATGGAAATAGAAACTATTAAGTGAACTTCAAATAATTTTAGAAAAGACTTTCAGCATTTTAGACAAATACTTTATTTTTAATCTGAGTTCGATTAAAGGAAGGTTTTGAGTTGACTTCAGCTTTAACTGGAGTATTATATAATTTATTATACACCGAAGTGCTATAGAAGCAAAACCGATTTACATATATAAATATATCTGAGTTTACCAATAAGTTTGGTGCATTTCGAATAAATGGAGATAGGTTTGGCTATTGGATTATAGCAAGGATAATTATGCTGTAACGTGTTCGACGTAATTCAAAAATAGGTATCAGGCGCTATGCCGTTCATTGCCATCGTTGTCCATGTACCAAGAAAACTAATATTTTCATGTTCTTTAAATACCTTGCTAACATTTAATTTATCAACAAGGTATTAAATTATAAAACAACAACTATTGTAAGCAAAGCAAGTCACACGAAAGGATTCGTGCAGCAGTGGTCATTTAGACAACAGATTGCTTTTTTTATAAAAAATTATTTTAAGAATTGCCAATAATCAAAATACAGTATATCAGTCTTGGCTTCTCCTTTAAAAACAAAATACAAATCGTGAATTCCTGAAACTTTTTTAACATCAATTGTTTGCAATGCCCATTTGTCATTGCCTCCCGTCATTGGTACATTTACGGTTCCAAGTAGCTCTCCGTCTTTAGTGTCCAATCGTATCTCCATTGAAACATTTCCGTTGTGCGTTGTGCCAATTCTTGTTGTGAATTTCGAAGCGCCTTTTTTACGGAAATCCACCTCTCTTATTTTGATAAAAGCGTCATTGTATTTTGCCATAATAAAATTGCCAGCCACATTATCGTTCATTGACTTCACTCCTTCAGACCAGGCAATAGTTTCAGCTTCAGTTTTGACATAAGGATTTAATGGCCTTAGACTCTGTTTAATACCTTCTGTCATATTCATTTGCACGATTGAACCATCTTTATTAAATTTAAGTTCTTCTACACATACCGAACGGGTAAAACCACCTCCTCCGGGCAATGCACCATTGTGATAGAAAAAATAGGACTGCCCCTTAAAATCAATTATGCCGGGATGATTGGTAAAAGAATTTCCTTGTACAGGCATGACGACACCTTGATATTTCCATGGTCCTGTTATGCTTTTACTGGTTGAATAACCAATATGTTCCGATATTGGCCCTGCGGCAAAAAATAAATAATACAGACTATTGCGTTTATACAACCATGGTCCTTCCTCATAAGTGGTAGGCCTTGTGTCATTTTTTTCTCCTTCGCGTTTACCAAAAGATTCTATAGTATTGGGTATTTGTTTAACTTCACCCGAATAGGATGTCATATCCTTATTCAGTTTTACGTAATACAAGCCGGGATTTCCCCAAAATAAATACGCCTGACCATCCTTATCAATAAACGGGGTAGGATCGATATCGCTCCAAATATGATCAGAATCGATAAGTCTCTTGCCAATAGGATCTTTAAATGGACCATAAGGACTATCTGAAACTAAAACTCCTATACCTCCCCCATGCGTGGGACAATATAAATAAAATTTACCATTTCGTTCAATACACTGAACTGCCCAGGCACCATTATCCTGCTTTGCCCAACTAAAATCTTTAAGGGAAGCAACTACTCCATTATCTGTCCAATTGACCATGTCGGTTGATGTATAAAGCGACCAATTGAGCATTTTAAAACCCTTACCGTCGGCATTGGCATCATCTTCATCATGGCTTGTATACAGGTACACTTTGCCATTATGTACCATTGGTGCCGGATCTGCTGTATAATTGGTTTGCACAATAGGATTTTGTGCTTCTCCAATGGAACAATTTAAAATCGTTATAAGTGTCGCTATAAGTTTATAGGTATGTTTCATTTTAGTTATTTAGTTAATATAAGTTTTTTGTTCGGTTGGATAGTTATTGATGATTCTACGTTTTAGAGCCTTTTTAAAAAATCAGAAATTCACTTGTGAATTCTTATCTGTTATCAAGCTTATCTTACTATTTAATTCTGAACCAATCAAAATCAGCATAACCGCCTGTTTCTTTTGTTGCATAATTAAACAATCCAAAACGATACCCCATAAAATGTGGGATGTCATATTTCATTTTCAATATATTCCCAATAGGATTCCAGACTTTTCCATCTAAGCTGTACGAGAATTTAGCTTCATCTTTCCCATTAAGAGCGTAAAGGCTATTAGCTTCATCGTTCATGCCGGTAAAATCGCAATCGATCTTTAAATAAACATGATTTTGTGTCAAAGGAATTTGCTGCACCTCCACAGGTTTACCTGAACCGGCACTTACCATTACTATCGATTTTTGACCATTTTCGACCTTTACTCCAACCTGTCCGTATTTTTTTTGAAAGGCACATAATCCTGCGAAATCACCTTCCTTCATTTTGGAAACATCCAATAAAGTTGAGCCGGTGCATGTTGGGCCAATTGTACGTTGCGTAAGTATATTTCTTACCTGCGTAAATACGGTATCAATTCTAGCTGTTTTTAGTCGGAGATATCCCTTTCTTTCTTTTATTGTCCAAAGTTTGTTATCCGGATTATGATTCCATTGCCATACTAAAGGAAGTGCTGCTTGTCCTTTCTTGCGATTGAATTCATCAGAAGCAACCAAATTCGGAATCAAGCCTTTACTGGCTGGCAAGTCTAATGTTTCCGGAACTCTGCCGTTTTCTCCTAATACAGGCCAACCGTCTTCCCACTTGACAGGAACGAGATAAGGAACGCGGCCAACGGCAGCATAATCGCGGAAAAGATAAGAGAACCAACGCCCATCAGGAGTGTCTATCAATCCTCCCTGAGCAATTCCTCTATCCTGAAAAGCAACTTTTCCTTCCCAGGGACCGTTGATATTATCTGCCCTGTGTATAAGTACAGTTCGCATTTCACCTCGCGGCGCGCAAATATTAAATAGATAATATTTTCCTTTTACTTTAAATAATTGAGATCCTTCAGCTGCAAGGCCTACTTCTTTCCCTGTTGGTGTACTGGCGTTTTCGATGAGAACTCTCTCCGGAACGTCTTGTTTAACTCCTGTTAGATCGTCATTTAATTCAACAATTTTTAGCAGATCCCCGCCATGAATTAAATATACCTTGCCATCATCATCAAAAAATAAAGTATTGTCATGATACGATGGCTTAAAAGAAACCCTTTGCCAATTTCCTTTTTCTATATCTTTTGTTTTAAAAATATAGGTTTCACCTGGTATGTCATGTGCAAAAGTGGTTAGATAATACATCCCCTTGTGGTAGCGCAAACTGCTTGCCCATGAACCTCTGCTATAGATGTTTTTTCCTTGTTCCAAATTTAGCGCCGGCAGGTCTGCCAAAGTATCATAGGCATAGTTGATCAGTTTCCAATTGACAAGATCTGTGGATTTCATAATGGGCACACCCGGGTTCATGTGCATCGTTGTACTGGCCATATAATAATTTTTACCAACCCTGATTATCGATATATCAGGCACATCAGCAAAAATAATGGGATTAGTGGCTTGCGCCAAGGCAACGGCCTGAACAAGCAAAACAAGGAAGGTTAAAATTGGCCTGATTTTTTTGTATGCAATAGGTGCCGGATTTGTAGTGAAAATATTTTTAATAATAAGGTTTTGTGCTTTTATTTTAATCATTGACAAACAACGAATAGTTAATAAGATCTTGTTTTTAAATTTCATTTTTATAGTTTTTGGGTTAATCATATAATAAATAATTAATTTAGCTGACTGATGTAAAAACCATCATTAGCTAAATTGGTTCTTTTTAAAAAATAATATTCTTCTGATTTAACTGGAACGATCCAGGAAAGGTCTCTTGTGGGCTTTATTTAATAAATTCCCAGTAATCAAAATTAAATAACATATGTGGCTCTACGCCTTTAAAAACAAAATATACATCGTGAACGCCTTTGGTGTTTTCTACATTCGTTGAAAATTCTTTCCAGTTTTCCCATTCACCAGTATAGTAAATATTTAAAGTCCCTATCAATTTTCCATCCAGACCATCAGTGTGAATTTCAATAGTCCCGCCGCTATAACGACTGGATGCCGATGCTTTAAACGAAGATGGACCTGTTTTTCCAAAATTCACATCACGTACTTTTATATAATCACCATTATGAATGGATGTGATGATTACGCCTTTCTCTTTATTTTCTATAGCTTTAACGCCTTTTGAAAAAGCAATAGTTTCAGCTTCTGTTCTTTTGTATGGATTTAAAGTCCCCACTCCTTTGACAATGCCGGCATCAGTCATATTCAATTTTGGAATTGTGCCATTAGCATTGTAACTGAACTCTTCCACTGCAACCGATCTGTCGTAACTATGGCCACCTGGCAATGCATCATTATGATAGAAGAAATAAGATTTTTTCTTGTAATCAATAATGCCTGCGTGATTGGTATTACTGCCTTTTTGTGTAGGCATTAGTGTCCCCTGCTGTTTCCAGGGTCCTGTAATTTTTTTGGAAGTGGAATAACCAATGTTTTCCGGAAATTCCGCAGCATAAGCGAGATAATATTTCTTATTTCTCTTGTATACCCATGGAGCCTCCGTATATGTTCCTGCAAAAGCTGTTTTATCCTTAATATCTAAAGCATGAATTTCTCCATCAATGGAAATCATGTCTTTATTTAATTTTACCCAATAACAAGCTGCATTTCCCCAGAAAAGATAGGCCTGTCCATCATCGTCGATAAAAACACTTGGATCAAGATTATCCCAAAAATGCGGAGCGTATGTAGTCATGCTATTCGTTATAAGCGCCTTGCCTATAGCGTCTTTAAAAGGACCATAAGGAGAGTCTGAGACTGCTACACCGACTGAAACACCTCGATCATTTTTATCACCAGTAGAAAAATACCAATAGTATTTTCCATTTCTTTCAATAAGTTGTGCTGCGCTGGCATCGTTAGTGGACCAGGAAATCTGACCTATTTTTAAAGGAGCTCCATGATCAGTCCAATTGACCATGTCAGTAGTGGTAAAAAGGCGGTAGTCACGCATCAAATAATTTCTTTCCGGAGCATTGTCTTCATCGTGACCAACATACAGGAAAAGGGTATCTCCAAATACGATTGGAGCCGGATCAGCAGTATACAAAGTTTGTATAATAGGGTTCTGCGCAGTTGTTTTAATTGCTGACATACAACATAGTAGTGCAAATAAAATTTTGGCTTGGTTTTTCATTATATTTTTTTTTGGTTTGTATAGTTAATAGGTAATACTGTGATTAATTATATCTCATTCAAATTCAATTTTATTAATTTGTCTTTTTTACTTCTTTAATAAACAAAATAACAAGAAAACAATACCATACAACGTTTCCTTTTGTATCGAAAGAGTGTACCAATTGTATTAAATGAAAAATCTATAATATCGAATACATTTATGCATCAGTCTGGAATCTACGGGATTATGCCAAAGACTTGAAAGTAGTATTCATTGATCAGATTAAAAATATAAGTAGTATCAAAAAAAAAGTAGCAAACCTAAGCTTACTACTCTCTAAAATTGTCTTGTAATTGTTTATTTAATCCTCATCAAATTTTAGGATTTAGGTATTAAATAATCTCAACAAGATATTATTGTTTTTTATATGTGCGCAGATATTCAGAAGGTAAGGAACCAAATTCTTCTTTAAAGTGCCTGGCAAATCTTTTTGGGGAATTAAACCCTACTTCATATGCTATTTCGGCAATTTGCATTTGGCTTTTTTCAAGAAGCTGGCGTCCGCGTTTCAATCGTATTGTTCGAATAAATTCTATAGGGCCTTTACCAGTAATAGCAACTAACTTTTTGTATAAATGGCCGCGACTTAAACCTAAAGCTATGCTAAGGGCTTCAACAGAAAACTCAATATCACTCATATTTTCTTCTACAATTTTAATAGCTTTCGCGATCAGGACTTCATCCAAAGTGGTAATGGTGATTTCTGCAGGGGACACCTCTAATTTTTGGCTAAATGCGACATGACTTTTCTCGGTCCATTCTACAAATTTTTGAATGCGTAGTTTTAGCAAAATAAAATTAAAAGGTTTAGTAATATAATCATCTGCACCAAGTTCCAAACCTTCCATTACATGTTCTTCAGCAGTACGTGCCGTCAATAGGATAACCGGAATATGAGACCAATAAATATTAGTTTTTATTTGTCTGCAAAGTTCTATTCCGTTCATAACAGGCATCATTACATCACTTACAATAATGGTTACATTAAACTTATGCAGCAATTGCAGGGCCTGTTCTCCATTATTGGCAGTTATTACATAATATTCATCCTCAAGATTATCTTTAATAAATTCACAAAAATCATTGTTGTCATCTACAAATAATAATATTTTTTTATTTGTAATGATATCTGTTACTTCCTCTTCCTCAATAGCAAATTCGCCTGAAAGATTTTCTGTTGCATATTCTTCTACTACTACACCTAAATCAGCCATTTTGATTGGAATCTGAAAGGTAAAAATACTACCATGCGGTACATTATCTGTAACATCTATTGTTCCTCCGTGAAGATTGACATATTCATGTACAATATGTAATCCTATACCTGCTCCGGTTTTTTCCTTTTCTTGCTGAGCCTGATAAAACCGTTCAAAAATATGTTCTTTTTCTTTATTGCTAATACCTGATCCTGTGTCAGAAACGCTTACAGAAACAGTATCATTTGCATGTTTTATATGGATACGGATAGTACCGCCATCTAAAGTATACTTGAATGCATTTGAAAGTATGTTTGTAAGTATTTTTTGGATTTTATCCCGATCAAATGACATTGTCAAACTTTCTATATCTGTGAACAACAATAAATTAATATTACGTTCTTCTGCATAAACACAAAATGAAGCATAAATTTCATTAATAAAAGGAACAAAATCACCGGATTTTAAATTCAGCCTTTCTACACCAACATCCAGTTTATGAAAATCAAGCAATGAGTTTATTAATGCCATTAGCTGTTGTGCATTTTTATACATAACACTCAACTTTTTTCTCATGTTTTCGTTAGCTGCATCTTTCAATAAAATCTGTAAAGGGGTAATAATAAGCGTAAGTGGTGTACGCAAATCATGGCTGATATTGGTAAAAAACCTTAACTTTATCTCATTGATATGTATTTCCTTCTCGTGATCCATTTGCAAACGCTGCTGTTCCAGTTTTATAACATGTTTTTCTTTTGTTCTGCGAACAAAAAATGTCAGCGCACTAATAATTAAAATGGCATATATGATAAAAGCCCAGATTGAAAAATAGAAAGGAGGCATTACATTTATAAATAATTCTGTAGGGACATTGTTCCAAACACCATCAGCATTACGTGCTTTTATTAAAAGTCTGTAATTACCTGTTGGAAGTGAAGATATTACTATTTTATTTTTTTGAGTAAGTGCCCATTCTGTATCAAAGCCTTCAATTTGATAAATATATTTTACTTTATCAGCATTCAATAAATCTCCTGTCGTAAACTGTAAGGAAATAAGTTTATCATCATGCCTGAAATTTAACTCTGAGGTTAATTGCATTGGGTGATCGAGAAACTTGCGCCCATCATAATAGGAGTCTACCTGAATAGTATTATTCCCCACTGTCAATTCAGTAAATATAACTTTAGGTGTAGATTGGTCTTTTTCAGACATTTTATTCGGATTCAAAATAGTATATCCTTCTACATTACCAAGCAGAATATCACTATTTTGTAGTTTGCAAACAGCACGATCATTAAAATAATCATTCATAAGGCCATCTTTGACTGAGTAATTTTTACTTGAAAAAGTAAATCCTCCGTTTGATTCCGGCCTAACAGTAAGTATTGAAAGTCCATTACTTGTTGTTACCCATATATTATTGAGATTATCTTCTGTTATACCTTTAATTGAATTATCACATAATCCATTTTCTTTATTAAAATAATAAATAGTGTCTTTTTTTTGATTCCAGATGATCAGTCCTTCATTACCACCTAACCATACAATGCCACGTTTATCTTTATAGACATTTGAAATCAGAGGTTGGGGAAAAGTTTGATTTCCTTTCTTATTGCCAAAATATAAAGTCTTTTTATAATTCGTAATATCAATTACCAAAAGGCCAAATACAGTACCAACATACATTTTATCACCGCCATCATAAGACATATCCAACGCATAAACAATATCATCAAATGGGGTAATCACAGCATTAAAATTATCCGAATCTGATGGTAATACCTGAATTTTTCCACCTAATGATCCTATCCATAGATTTCCATACCTGTCTTCTTTTAAATTCCAAATACTATTACTGGTCAGTTTACTGTTCTTTGTTGTATACTGGGTCATTTTGCCATTTTCATAACAAAAAAGTCCTTTTTGATAGGTCCCGATCCAAATACGATTTTTCCTGTCTTCCAGTATAGATATTACCGCGATGTCTGGTACTGGGAGTTTCCTGATGATCTCTGAATTCTTTTCTTTTATATATAGTCCGTTTCCATCTGTTCCCAACCAAATATTTCCATGATGGTCTTCCATTATAGACATGATATCGGAACATTCAGGATGTCGGAAATTGATAAAATTCCGGAAACTTTCATGATAAAATGAAAGTCCTTTTTTATTGTATCCAATCCAGACAGTCTCATTGTTGTCTTTGTACAGACACTTCACACTATTCGATGATGGGCCTGTCTCCACCCATGGATCAGATGCTACATTTTTAAACAAATCTTTTCCTTTGTCGTAGATAAACAATCCTTTGTGGTCTGTTCCTATCCAGATTTGTCCCGGCTGATTTTCGATAATACTTGTTATATGATTGGCTTCAGTTTTTAATTTTGAAGGCAATTCTAGTCTTTTCCACTCTTCAATTGAATTCTTTTTGTAAAAAACCTGTTCACTTTTATCCGAGCAAATCCACAGTCCATTATTGCTGTCAATATAAATTATATTAGTGGCATTAATAGCATTCTGTTTTATAACATCAGGTATCTCAATAAAGGTTAAAACCCCGGATTTTTTATTCAGTTTCCAGAAAACACCTGAATTATATTGAATTGCGTACAGAAATTCACCATTATCAGCAATAGAAATCTCCTCTTTTAAAGGAATCTTTAATTGGAATACAGAAGTCTTTTTTTTCTTAATATTGTAAAAATATACCTTGTTTTTGTTTAGTACCCAGAGATTACGATTTTTATCGATAAAAATTTTAGCGTTAAAATCCGGCTCTATTCCCAGATTGAGCAACAACAGTTTTGGGTCTGAAAAGGAATCTTTATCTCTTTTATATACCATGTAAGAGTATCCTAAGTCTATCCAGATATTACCCAGACCATCCTCCTGCAATTCAACTATATTATTTGAAGACAGAGCATTAGATACACCGGAATGCATTTTATAAACCTTAAATCCATATCCGTCGTATCTGTTTAGTCCAGACTCTGTACCTATCCAAAGAAATCCGTAACTATCTCTCAGAATAGTTTTTACATTATTATTTGAAAGACCTTCATTAGTTTCTAAATGATGAAAAACATAGGACGACTGACCTATAATATTTTGGAAAGAAACAATCCAAAATATTATGAGTATGTGAATGCAGATTTGTCTTATTTTTATCATACTAAAATAGGCAATAGAGAATTAGAGTAGCCTGGCAAATACCCTTTCATTTATATCACTTTGGGTTCACCACTAACATTCAAATATAACAAATGTTTTTGATCTGTCTGTCCTGCCATTACGCCCAATGGTACTTCAGACCCTTTTTTAATTCCTAATATTTGCTCCCGCAGTAATGGCGTCAATTGTACGCTGATCAAGCACTTTATTATTACTTCTATCTATGACACCGCCTATGTGATTTTTGGGCTCCCCCATGCACTTTCTCCTCCGGTAGCTTCTAAAGCGTTCTCAATATTCCAGCCCAAACCCATTATTGCCGCAATTTCGGGAGCTGTACTCTTCATGCCAGTTATATCAGCAGGAAGCGGATTTATGTTATAATTTGGATATACTGTATTATTTAACGAGATTTAATAAAAAAACATCCTTTACATTAATGTCAAAATCTTTGCTGTAACTCCCATTTGAACCAATTGTTATTTTTTACTTCCTGCTTGTATTTCAATATGCCCTCTTCAATTTCAAATTGCGTTTTGTTGGTTTTCCAATTATTGTGTTCCTAATCAAACTATTATCTGTCAAAACCCAAAAATAACATTAAAAAACCAGGGAGACTATAAAACTCCCTGGTTTAAACTAACTTAAAATTTAACCATTCAATTTAAAAATTGTCATGCTCAATGTAAATTGGAGCGAGCTCAATTTCAGCTCCTTTTTACATTAATTTCAAAGCAAAGAAGTAGATGTTTCTATTTCAAAATCCTTACAGTGAAGAACTTATTAATCCAAATAAAACTTCTATTAAAATGATAATTTAATGCTTTTTCAACAAATTAAGTTAAGTCAAATATTCAAAAACATCCTTCCTAATTTAGCTTGTCATGCAATAAAAAAATTGAACTCTGCAAACCTCATGAAAACTTTGTCATGACATGGTATTCTTTTGTATCAGAAAGCTGTCTCATTTGTTGCAATTATCATATTTAAATAGTTCTGTCAACTAAATCACTTGTATTTAGAGCCTGTTTAAAATTTAAATATTTAGATTTTCATGAGATTATTTTTCGATAGATGAGGCAAATTTTAAAAGAATAATAGACTTATTTTTGAGTAAATTCAACGAAATATAGCGGAAAATAATCCGTGAAAAGTAATTAAACAAAATTTAAACAGGCTCTTATTATCTACCGTCTGGACACAAGTATAAAAAACAACACGAATTACACAAATTGCCACTAATTCGTTTGTGAAATTAATTTCACAAACGTAGGTTACCCCATTAAGATTTGTGCAAATTCGTGAAATTCGTGTTCAAATTGAATTATAACATTTGTGTCCAGACGGTAGCTCTTATTTATGTAGTTTTTTTAGTTGACTAAAGACCGAAAATATGGCCCATAAAAAAAATCAAAAATCAAATAAACTTTGGAAGCTGTTTTTTTTTTCGGGTGATGGTGGCCACGAACCGTAATTGTCCATTACATAGGTACTCAAAAAAATACTTAGAGTTAATCAAATTCTAACTCTATTTCAACTGAATATTTAAACAATTAGATTATTAAATCAATTAAAAATTTGATTGCTATATTCAAGTATATAATACTGTTTTTTTGTTTGTACCAAAAAGCTATCTTTACACCCATCTGCTTTTGACTCCAACTTAAAATTTAGAGACCTGATTAGATACCTTTTTATTAATATACAAAAAGCTTTATTTTTTAAGCATTATAACATACTATGAACTATTTGTCAGTAGAAAATATATCGAAGTCGTTTGGTGAAAAAACACTTTTTAACAACATCTCTTTCGGAATCAATAAAGATCAAAAAATTGCTTTTATTGCCAAAAATGGTTCGGGAAAAACAACTATTATGAGTATTATTAATGGTTTAGACGAGCCAGATACGGGACAGGTTGTTTTAAGAAAAGGGATTAAAATGGCTTTTCTTTCACAAAGCAACAATTTGCAGGAGGAACTGACTATCGAGGAAAGTATTTTTGCTTCTGATAATGAGACTTTAAAAGTTATTGAAAAATACGAAAAAGCACTTGAAAATCCGGATGACGAAGAAGCTTACCAAAAAGCTTTTGACGGAATGGATCAGCATAATGCCTGGGATTTTGAAACACAATACAAACAGATTTTATTCAAATTAAAACTGGAAGATTTTAAACTTAAAGTAAAAAATCTTTCAGGTGGACAGAAGAAACGTCTTTCATTGGCGATTATCCTGATCAATCGTCCTGATTTATTGATTTTGGATGAGCCTACGAATCACTTGGATTTAGAGATGATCGAGTGGCTTGAAAGTTATTTTGCAAAAGAAAATATTACGTTGTTTATGGTTACACACGACCGTTTCTTTTTAGAGCGTGTATGTAACGAAATTATCGAACTAGACAACGGAAAATTATACCAATATAAAGGAAATTACTCGTATTATTTAGAAAAGAAAGAGGAAAGAATTACCTCTGAAAATGCTAGCGTTGACAAAGCAAAAAACCTGTTCGTAAAAGAATTAGAATGGATGCGCCGTCAGCCAAAAGCAAGAACAACAAAATCAAAATCGCGTCAGGATGATTTTTATGTAATTAAGGAAAAAGCACAAAGCCGTCGTCAGGAAAATAAAGTCGAACTTGAAATTAATATGGAACGTATGGGAAGCAAAATTATCGAGCTTCACAAAATTTCTAAGAAATTCAAGGATCATGTTATTCTGGACAACTTTAGTTTCGATTTTCAACGTGGTGAACGCATCGGAATTATTGGTAAAAATGGTACCGGAAAGTCTACTTTTTTGAATCTTCTTACCGGAACACTTCCGTTAGACAGCGGACGTGTTGTAAAAGGAGAAACTATCAAAGTTGGCTATTACACGCAATCAGGAATCAATCCGAAACCAAATCAGCGTGTCATTGATATTATTAAAGAATATGGCGAATTTATTCCGTTGGCAAAAGGCAGAATGATTTCGGCTTCGCAATTATTGGAACGTTTTCTTTTTGATGCCAAAAAACAATATGATTTCGTAGAAAAATTAAGCGGTGGCGAATTAAAACGCCTGTATTTATGTACCGTTTTAATTCAGAATCCTAACTTTTTAATTCTCGATGAGCCAACAAACGATTTAGATATTGTAACACTGAATGTTTTGGAGAGTTTTCTTTTAGATTACCCCGGTTGTTTGCTTGTAGTTTCGCACGACCGTTATTTTATGGATAAAATTGTGGATCATTTATTCATTTTTAGAGGAAATGGTGAAATAGAAAACTTCCCCGGAAACTATTCCGATTTCAGAGCGTATGAAGACAGCGCTGATGTTGCCCAAAAAGAAGAAAACAAAGCCGAAAAGAAAGACTGGAAACAAAATAATCCAACTGGTAACCTAACTTTCAACGAACAGAAAGAATATCAAAAACTGGAAAGAGAAATCAAAGATCTGGAAATTGATAAAACAAAAATAGAACAATTATTCTCTGATGGAAAAGTAGCTGATGCCGATATCGAGAAAAAAGCAAACGAATTACAAAACATCATTAATAAAATAGACCAGAAAGAAGAACGCTGGTTTGAGCTTTCGGCTAAAATAGAAGGGTAATTATTTAAGTTTTCAGTCTCAGTTTCAGTTTTCAGTTTGATTGTGAAATATCATTTTAATAAAAAAATATTATTTTTCTTACTTTTTTTTTAATATCCTTGTAAAAAATTAAACAATGGATTTTAAAGAATATTGGCTTACAAAAAATCATTTGAACTTGCCATGGAAATATTTGAGATTTCGAAATCATTTCCGAAAGAAGAGAAATACTCATTAACTGATCAAATAAGACGTTCTTCCAGAAGTGTTGCTGCAAATATTGCTGAATCATATCGAAAGAGAAGATACGTAAATCATTTTATTAGTAAATTAACCAATAGTGATGCCGAAAATTCAGAAACTAACGTATGGCTTGAATTTTCATTACAATGTAATTATATAAAAAAAGATACGTTTGATATACTCAATTCAAAAAACATTGAAATTGGAAAATTAATAAACTACATGATAAATAACCCAAACAAATTTGGTTGCAATATTGTACCCAAAAAACTGAAAACTGAAACTGCGACTGAAAACTAATTTTATTATTTTTATTCCTCAAATTTATTCCCATGAAACACATTTTCTGTACTCTAATCGCCTTAACACTCCTTATTTCCTGCAACCCGGACAAGGCAGAACCACAAATAGCAAAAGACTATACTGCTGAAAATGAAAAAGAAATCACAGATTACATAGCTGAAAATAATTTAACAGCACAAAGAACCGATTCCGGCTTATATTATGTAATTAACGAACCTGGTGAAGGAACACAACCAACAGCAACCTCTAATGTAACTGTTGTCTATAAAGGATATTACACTAATGGAAATATCTTTGACCAAAGCAAAGCCGAGGGAATCTCTTTTGGTTTAAATCAGGTTATAAAAGGCTGGACAGAAGGTATACCCTATTTTAAAACCGGAGGCAGCGGAATACTTTTGATCCCTTCTCATTTAGGGTATGGATCTTATGATTACAGAGGAATTCCCGGAGGTTCGGTCCTTATTTTTGATGTGAAATTAATTTCTGTTAATTAATACCTTACACAGAGATTCACAAAGAAATTACCCAGTTGCATTAAACGCTTGATTTCTTTGCGAATCTTTGTGTTTTTATTTTGTGAATCTTTTGTGAAATGTAACATGAAACATCAAATAAAATCATACTTAAAATTCATATGGTATTCCAAAAATGAACATGCAGTACATTCGCCGTTTGTTTTTAATTTGCTTACAAAATGTTTTTATGATAAAAAGTATAAATCTGAATATTCTATTCTAAAAAAATATAGAGAATCGCTTTTAGAGAATAAAAATTTTATTGAAGTAACCGATTTTGGTGCAGGTTCCAAAGTTTTTAAATCTAATAAAAGACAGATTTCCAAAATTGCAAAAACGGCCGGAATTTCACCAAAAAGGGCTGAATTATTGTTTCGCGTAACCCATTATTTTCAGCCGGAAACTATATTAGAAATTGGTACTTCATTAGGATTAGCCACTTCTGCCCTGGCGTTAGGAAACCCAAAAGCAAAAGTAATTACATTAGAAGGCTGCCCGGAAACCGGGAATCAATGCCAATTACAATTGCAAAAATTCAATTTTAATAATGTAAATTCAATTGTAACAGAATTTGAAAAATATTTTCAGGATATCAGACTGAGACTGAAAACTGAGACTAAAAACTTCAACTTAATATATTTCGACGGCAATCATTCCAAAAAAGCAACTTTAACCTATTTTGAACTTTTATTACCAACAATTACCAATGATTCCGTTTGGATTTTTGATGATATTCATTGGTCTTTAGAAATGGAAGAAGCCTGGGGAATTATTCAAAATCATCCAAAAGTCACCGTTACCATTGATACTTTTCAATGGGGATTTGTTTTCTTTAGGCGCGAACAGGAAAAAGAACATTTTATAATTCGGGCATAAAAAAATGACAACCATTTCTGATTGTCATTTAAAAAAACTAATTAAACCTAACTAACCTATTTTTTATTTTTTAGCTGCAGCAGCTTCATCTGATTTGGCTCCCATTCTGTTAAGAGTATACATTGGACCAAATTTCACTTTTAAACCTGCAATTTTTCTATTGTCCGCTGCTGAAAGTCCTTCTTTTTCAACCGTATTCTTGCGGCTATCAAGAGCTTCATACATCAATTTGATTTCATCCCAGTCTTCACGGGAATAGCTGTCCTTATTATTCTCTACAGTATGTACAAATTGCTGATAAACACTATGGATATTATTGGCATTTACCCAGTTAAAACTCATATCCTCGCCAATTTTTCCTTCACCAAATAAAGCATTACGCAATTGTTGTTTCGAACTGGCTTCAGGGGCAAAAACGGCAGTCATTTCATTTTTGAACTCTTCGTATTTTATTTTACTTGTATTGATCTTTTCTGTCTCTGCAGTATTATCTTTAAGATCTGCAAGTGCAAGTTCAGCATTTTCAACTCTTCTGTTATATTCAGCCTCAACATCTTTCCAATCAGCTTTTAAATCATCCGCCTTAACATTTTTTACTGAATCCACATACGCCACATAAGAGTCAATTGTTTTTTGAGCCTGTTCTTGTTTTTCATCTTTACATGATGTAAAACCTAGTGCAATTAATACAATACCTGAGAAAATTTGTATGTTCTTCATAATTTTGATTATTTAAAGTTAGAGTACAAATATAGTTAAATATTTGACTAATTATAAATATTTATCTAAATTTTAATATTTAAATTAAATATAATTTAATAAAATCTAAAAAATATGATAATTATGTAATAATAAATAAAAATAATATAACAACTTTTTATTCAAAATAAATATAATTTTAAGAAAATGGCTTTATCTTCATTTTCTATACTTCTGACTGCTTTAATTATGTAACAAAAATCTATTAAGCGCTACTTATTAAATTATTGAAAAGTGTTTTGTACTTTTAAATCCAAAATTGTAAAACGAATGGCAAATCCATTAATTAAGATAACCAACATTAAAAGAGATTTTATACTGGGCAACGAAATTGTTTATGTATTAAAAGGAATCGACTTAGAAATCAACAAAGGAGAATACGTCGCTTTAATGGGCCCCTCAGGATCCGGAAAATCAACTTTAATGAATTTATTAGGTTGTCTGGATACACCAACCTCAGGACATTATGTTTTAAACGGCAAAGATGTCAGCCAAATGAAAGATGATGAACTGGCCGGAATCAGAAATAAAGAAATTGGTTTTGTATTTCAGACTTTTAATCTTCTGCCAAGAACTACTGCCCTAGACAATGTAGCATTACCAATGATATACGCCGGACATTCTAAATCAGAACGTGTAGCACGTGCAACAGAAGTTCTAAAACAGGTAAATCTTGCTGACAGAATGGATCACCAACCCAATCAGCTTTCGGGAGGACAACGTCAGCGTGTTGCTATCGCCCGTGCTCTGGTCAACAAGCCTTCTATTATTTTAGCCGATGAACCAACCGGGAACCTAGACAGTAAAACATCTGTAGAAATCATGAAGCTTTTTGGGGATATTCACGAACAAGGTAATACGGTAATTTTAGTAACACACGAAGAAGATATTGCCGCTTATGCCCATCGTGTTATTCGTTTACGTGATGGATTGATTGAAAGCGACACGACTAAATAATTAATTTGGTTAATCGTTAATCGAAGGAAAGAAAACTTTAGTCCCTTAGCGTCTCAGCAACTAGCACCTAAAAAAAATGAAAATATATACCAAAACAGGAGACAAAGGAACCACTGCTCTTTTTGGCGGCACAAGAGTTCCTAAAGATCATATCCGCATTGACAGTTACGGAACCGTTGATGAATTAAACTCATATATCGGTTTAATTCGCGATCAGGAAATTGATTCACATTATAAAACTATTTTAATCGAAATTCAGGATCGATTATTTACTGTTGGTGCCATTTTGGCAACTCCGGCAGAAAAAGAAGTTTTAAAAAACGGAGAGCTTCGGCTAAAAAATCTGGGGATAATTAATACTGATATCGAATTGTTGGAAAACGAAATTGATAAAATGGAAGAAAACCTTCCTCAAATGACTCATTTTGTTTTGCCTGGAGGTCATCCAACTGTGTCACATTGTCATATAGCCCGCTGTATTTGCCGCCGTGCAGAGCGATTGGCAGTTCATTTAAGCCATAATGAACATGTTCCTGAAATCGCAATTCAGTACTTAAACCGACTTTCTGACTACCTTTTTGTCTTGGCACGGAAGTTGTCTTCTGACTTAAAAGCGGATGAAGTGAAATGGATTCCGAGGAAGTAATCAGTCGCAATTTTCAGTTTTCAGACTGCAAACTGGCACCGAAAACTGAATACTATAAGAAGAAGTAATTAGTCACAAATTTCAGTTTCCGGACTGAAAACTGGCACTAAAAACTGAATACTAACAAAGACGTTCTTAAATTTTCTTAAAATAAATCAAAATTTACTTGTCTTTTTCAGTAAAAAATTTATTTTTGCACAAACTAAATCGACAAAAGATGTATTGGACATTAGAATTAGCATCCTATTTAAGTGATGCCCCGTGGCCTGCTAACAAAGACGAACTTATTGACTACGCCATTAGAGCAGGAGCTCCCTTGGAAGTAGTAGAAAACCTACAGTCGATTGAAGACGAAGGCGAGATATATGAATCAATGGAAGAAATTTGGCCTGATTATCCAACAGACGAAGATTATCTTTGGAATGAGGATGAATATTAAAAAATAAACCAAAGGAAAAAGTCTCATCACAGAGGCTTTTTTTTTGGTTCAAATACACATTTACATATAATAGAAATACAATAAATCATGAGTTTCATAAACAGTATTATTAAAGTCTTTGTAGGTGACAAATCACAGAAAGATGTTAAAGCTTTACAACCTTATTTAAACAAAATTAAAACATACGAAACCAGCTTAATAGATTTGTCGCACGACGAATTAAGAGCCAGGACCGTATATTTTAAAGAAAAAATAAAAGAAGCCAGAGCTGATAAAGATGCTAAAATTGCTTCGCTTAAAGCGGAAGTGGAAAACATTGAAGACATCGACAAAAGAGAAGATCTTTATGATGCCATTGATGCTCTTGAAAAAGAGGCTTATGAAATTTCAGAAAAAACGTTATTGGAAATTCTTCCGGAAGCTTTTTCTGTTGTTAAGGAAACGGCTCGTCGTTTTAAAGACAATTCTTTTATTGAAGTTACAGCAACTGCAAAAGACCGTGAATTTTCAGCTGCAAAATCCTATATTACTATAGAAGGTGATAAAGCAGTCTGGGCTAATAAATGGAATGCTGCCGGTAAAGAAATCACCTGGGACATGATTCATTACGATGTTCAGTTAATTGGCGGAATGGTTTTGCATGAAGGTAAAGTTGCCGAAATGCAAACAGGTGAAGGAAAAACATTAGTTGCTACACTCCCTCTCTACTTAAATGCTTTAACTGGAAACGGTGTACATTTAGTTACCGTGAATGATTATTTGGCAAAACGTGACAGTACATGGAAAGCACCTTTATTTGAATTCCACGGCTTATCTGTTGATTGTATCGATAATCACCAGCCAAGTACTGAACAAAGAAAAAAAGCTTATGATGCTGATATCACTTACGGAACCAACAACGAATTTGGTTTTGACTATTTAAGAGATAATATGGCACATTCGCCAAGTGATTTAGTGCAGAGAAAACACAACTATGCCATTGTCGATGAGGTCGATTCTGTATTAATTGATGATGCCAGAACACCACTTATTATTTCAGGACCGGTTCCTCAGGGAGATCGTCATGAATTTAATGAACTGAAACCAAAAATCGAAAACTTAGTAGCGCAACAACGTCAGTTAGCAAATGGTTTCTTAGCAGAAGCCAAAAAATTAATCAAAGAAGGAAAAACTAAAGAAGGCGGTTTCTTATTATTAAGAGCTTACAGAAGTTTACCTAAAAATAAAGCATTAATTAAATTTTTGAGTGAAGAAGGAATCAAACAATTGCTTCAAAAAACCGAAAATCAATATATGCAGGATAACAATCGCGAAATGCATAAAGTGGATGAAGCTCTGTATTTTGTAATTGAAGAAAAAAACAATCAGGTTGAATTGACTGATAATGGCATTCAATACCTTTCAGGAGATACGGATGCTGACTTTTTTGTTCTTCCGGATATTGGAACTGAAATTGCAGCTATTGAAAAACAAAAACTGGATAAAGACGCAGAAGCGGAAGCAAGAGAAAGATTATTCCAGGATTTCGGAGTAAAAAGCGAACGTATTCACACCCTTACACAACTTTTAAAAGCGTATGCTCTTTTTGAAAAAGATGTAGAATACGTAATCATGGACAACAAAATTATGATTGTTGATGAGCAAACCGGTCGTATCATGGATGGCCGTCGTTATTCTGACGGTTTACACCAGGCGATCGAAGCTAAAGAAAACGTAAAAATCGAAGCTGCTACACAAACTTTTGCAACTGTTACATTACAGAATTACTTTAGAATGTACAGCAAATTGGGTGGTATGACAGGAACAGCTGTTACTGAAGCCGGAGAGTTATGGCAGATCTACAAATTAGATGTTGTTGAAATTCCAACGAACCGACCAATGTCAAGACAAGACAAAGAAGATTATATCTACAAAACTACACGTGAGAAATTCAATGCAGTAATTGAAGATGTAACGCAATTATCAAATGCAGGAAGACCGGTATTGATTGGAACAACTTCTGTTGAGATTTCAGAATTATTAAGCCGAATGTTAAAAATGAGAGGCGTTACACATAACGTTTTGAATGCTAAAATGCACAAACAAGAGGCACAAATTGTTGAGGAAGCAGGTAAAGCCGGAGTTGTAACTATTGCAACCAACATGGCCGGACGTGGTACCGATATTAAATTATCTCCAGAAGTAAAAGCTGCCGGAGGTTTAGCAATCGTGGGTACAGAGCGTCATGATTCCCGTCGTGTAGACAGACAATTACGTGGTCGTGCAGGACGTCAGGGAGATCCGGGAAGTTCTCAGTTTTATGTTTCCCTTGAAGATAACCTAATGCGTTTATTCGGTTCTGAAAGAGTCGCTAAAGTAATGGACAGAATGGGACTTCAGGAAGGCGAAGTAATTCAGCATTCTATGATGACCAAATCTATCGAGCGTGCCCAGAAAAAAGTAGAAGAAAATAACTTTGGTGTTCGTAAACGTTTATTAGAATATGATGACGTAATGAACTCACAACGTGAAGTAGTGTACAAACGTCGTCGTCATGCCTTATTTGGTGAGCGTTTGAAACTGGATATTGCGAATATGCTTTATGATACCTGCGAATTAATCGTAAGTCAGACAAAGCCAATAAATGACTACAAAAATTTCGAATTTGATTTGATCCGTTATTTCTCTATCACTTCTCCAATTTCTGAAGCAGAATTTGTAAAATTAACTGATATCGAAATTACTGGAAAAATTTACAAAGAATCTTTAGCTTTCTACACGGAGAAAACTGAACGTAGCGCCAGAGAAGCTTTCCCAATCATTAAAGGAGTTTATGAAGAGCCAAATAATCATTTTGAGCGTATTGTAGTTCCGTTTACAGATGGAATCAAAACTTTGAATGTCGTTACTGATTTGAAAAAAGCTTACGATAGTCAAGGATCGCAATTAATTGCTGATTTTGAAAAAAACATCACTTTATCGATTGTTGATGAAGCATGGAAAAAACACTTACGTAAAATGGACGAACTGAAACAATCAGTGCAATTAGCTGTCCATGAACAAAAAGACCCGTTGCTTATCTACAAATTAGAAGCTTTTAATTTATTTAGAGGAATGTTGGATAACGTTAACAAAGAAGTAATTTCATTCTTATTCAAAGGAGATTTACCTGCTCAAAACGTTCCTGAAATTCATGAGGCAAGAGAAGTTCGTCAAAAAGAAAACTTCAAATTAAGCAAAGACGAAATTGTAAACAGCGAAGACATTAATCGTGAGGCTGGAGAAACACAACAACGTCAGGTTACAGAAACCATTGTGAGAGATATGCCAAAAATCAATCGTAATGATAGTGTAACAGTTCAGGAAGTTGCTACTGGCAAAACAGAAACAATGAAATTTAAAAAAGCAGAAACTTTAATTGCCAATGGCGAATGGGTTCTTGTTAAATAAATTACAGTTCTCAGTCGCAGTTTTCAGTTTACAGAAAAGCTGAAAAACTATGACTGAGACTTAAAACTAAAATATCCGTAAGCAATATGCATACGGATATTTTTTTTGAAAAAAACTAATATTTATTCTTTATAAAACGAATAAACTGTACTTTTGCAACCGTAAACTACGAACAAAGCTTTGAAGCAAATTTTTATCATATTTCTTTCCTGTATGCTTTTAGTGCCCTCTTTTGGCAGTTTCTTTGTTTATACATCATTCAAATTAAATCAGGATGAAATTTCAAAAACGATTTGTGTGCAGCGAAAAATGATTTTTAACTCGTGTAATGGCCGATGTGAACTTCAAAAAAGTTTGAAGAAATATGCCGATAACGAAAAGAAAATGGAAAACAACCTGAAAGAAAAAGTAGAAGTTGTTTACATTCAAAATACACCTGTAGCTCATTTTAGATTAGTAAATCCTGTCGAATCAGCAATACAACTTTTTGCTTCTTTTGATGCGAAACCTATTTCGGTTTCAAACAGTACTTTTCACCCCCCATCCTATTTTATATAAATTTTAGCACACTTTTCAAATCAAAACTGAAAAGATTTTTCTTGTCTTAACGTCAGGAAAAAACACATGTTACTTTTAAAATTTATATAATTTAAAATGAAAAAAATATACTTTTCCCTATTAATCATAGGGCAATGTGTCTTGGCACAGCATAAAGTGGAACAAGACACAACAAAAACACAAGAACTTGAAAATGTTTTTATAACCGCCAATAGAACCGCTACCTTACGCAAGGAAACCCCTGTGGCGATTAGCAAATTAACCGCTAGAACTATTAACGAAACCAAAGCTACTGCAGTTTATGAAATAATAAATAAAGCGCCCGGAGTCCTGATGGTCAATTTAGGAAACGAGCAACACATGATGTCAATTCGGCAGCCAATGACAACTAATGCTTATTATTTATACTTAGAAGATGGCTTGCCTATTCGCCCAATGGGAATCTTTAATCACAACGCTCTATTAGAAATCAATCAGTTTAATTTACAAAGTATTGAAGTGATTAAAGGCCCTGTTTCTTCACTGTACGGTCCGGAAGCTGTGGGCGGAACTATTAATTTACTTTCACTGAAACCACCTGTTGATCCTGAATTTAAATTTGGCGTTCAGGCTGATAATTATGGTTACAGAAGATTTCAGGCTGCCGGCGGAGCAACGATCGGAAAAGTTGGTTTTCATATTGCCGGAATTTCAAGTTTACAGGAAAATGGATGGATGACCTATTCTGATTATAACAAGGATAATTTGAATGCCAGAATTGATTACAACATCTCTCCTTCTACCCGATTGATCAGTAATACGATGTATGGAAAATATTATTCGGATATGAGTGGAAGTGTCAACGAAGAGGCTTTCAACAATAGAACTTACAAAAGCTCAACCGATTTTACTTACCGAAAATCTGATGCTTTGCGAACCAGACTAACTTTAGAACACGATTGGAACAACAATTCAGGCAGTTATATTACAGGATATTTACGAGATAATAAATTAGGCCAAAATCCGTCGTACGGTATCAAATGGAGTCCAACTGTAAATCCAACAACTGCAAAAGGAGAAGTAAATTCTAACAACTTTAAAAGTTACGGTGCTATCGGACAGCATACTCAAAAATTCGATTTTTTAAATACCAGACTTGTTGCCGGAGCATTATATGATTATTCTCCAGTAAACTACTGGTCTTATGTGATCGATTTGAAAGTTAATTTAAATCCCGGAGAAGCCGGAAAACAAACTGTAGACTCTTATGAAATTATTGCAGAACACCCAGACTCAAAATTAGCAGATTATACTGCCGATATTTACAACTCGGCTGGTTATGCCCAATTGAGTTTTAATCCGATAGAAAAATTAATTATTACTCTTGGCGGTCGTTACGACAATATGAAAGTGAATTATGAAAATGCCTTAGACAATTCTACAGGAAGCAAACTTTATGACAAAATGACTTTTAAGGCCGGAGCCAATTACAATCCGTTTGAATTTGCTGGTTTTTATGCAAATTATTCCCAAGGTTTCGCACCTCCGGGAATCACTTCTGTTTTCAGGACAAAACCCGGAACTGGAGGAACAACAGGTGTCCCTTCCGAATTTTATTATAATTTAGAACCGGCAGCTTTCAATAATTATGAAGTTGGCGGATGGCTTTCTTTTCTTGAAAATAAACTGAATTTTGATTACGCTTTCTATTACATGGAAGGAAAAAACGAACTTTTAAGTATTAAACTTGCTGACAATTCAACTGATTATCGTTCTGCTGGAGAAACGCGTCACAAAGGGATTGAATTTGGTGCTGCATATCGACCTTCAAAACAATTCAGCTTTCGTCTTGGCGGAACTTATGCACAACACACATATATCGATTTTAAACTTTCGGATAAACCAAGCGATCCGGTTCAGGATTTAAACGGAAAAGAAATGCCCGCAGCTCCAAAATGGTCCGGAAACTCTGAAATAAGTTATTATCCAAACTGGCTACCCAGCCTTAGAACTTCTGTCGAATGGCAATTGGTGGGCAATTATTATCAGAATCAGATCAATACTATAAAATATGATGGTTATAATTTGTTCAATGCCCGAATTGGTTACCAATGGAAAAGCATTGAAATTTACGGAAATATCATGAACCTAACCGATAAATTATACGCTTACAATGTTTCAAGAACTAACATTGCGAATGCCCAACCCACTTATACAGCAGCGGCACCAAGAACATTTGTATTTGGAATTCAGTATAATTTTTCATTAAAAAAATAATAATTATTAGAAGCTAATCCCGCTCTCGGCTTTATCTTTTTATGGCAGAAAAAGCCATAAAAAGGATATCACCTCCATCGGGGCTAAAAAACCTAGCAATGAGCAAAGAAATATATAAAGAAAAAAAATCTAAAAAGAAAGATTCCAAAATCGTCAAAAAAATCAAACAGCACATGTACAAATGGCATCGTACAATTGGTTTGATTACCATTATTCCCGTAATTTTCTGGACATTATCCGGTTTGATGCATCCGTTTATGGCGCATTTTTTTAAGCCTGAAATTGCCCGTGAAAAACTGGAGCAACAAACAGTTGATAAAACGCAATTGCACTTTTCGATTCAGGAAGTTTTACAAAAAAACAACATCCGCGAATTCAAAAATTTCCGAATCGTAACTTTTAACAACGCTACTTTTTATCAGGTAAAAAATCTCAAAGGCGATTTATTATATTTTGACAGTTCATCTGCTAAAAAACTGGAAAACGGTGATCAAAAATATGCGGAATGGCTTTCCAGATATTTTTTAGATGATCAAAAAAGTGCTGTAAAAAAGAGAGAAGTTGTTACAGAATTTACTTCGCAATACAAATATGTAAACCGTTATTTACCCGTTTACAAATTGAGTTTTGATCGTCCTGATACTATGGAAGTGTATGTAGAAACTTCCTCAGGTAAATTAGCAACTTATAACCCTACTTCAAGACAATGGTTTATTTGGTTCTTTGATACTTTTCATAACTGGTCGTTTATCGATGCTATTTCAAACAACAGCATCCGAATTATTACCATGATTTTCTTGTTATCCATCATTGGATTTTCTGCCTTGAGCGGAATCATAATTTATGGATTGCTTTGGAAACAATTTAAAAAAACGGATGGTTTACAACCTAAAAAAGGGCTAAGAAAATACCATCGTCAAATTGGGATTTGGGTTTCACTCTTCACCTTGTCATTTGCTTTTAGCGGTGCTTATCACGCCACTACAAAATGGGCACCATATACCTTATCACAAATGGTTTATGAACCAACTTTTACTACTAAAGAAATTCCTGTAGCCAACAACAACTTGAATTTAAACTGGAGTAGTTTTCAAAACTGTAGTATCATTACATTAAATGACACCACATATTATCGTTGTCAGTTGCTTCAAAAAGAAAAGTTCAAAACCACCAAAGTAGATTCAAATTCAAAATGGAATAAAAAAAACAATAAAAAATCGGAAGTGGTTTACATCAACGCAACAACGAATAAAGTCGAGCCTGACATCGATTTAAAATATGCTCAATTTCTAGCGTATTATTTTACTGATGGCGCTCAAAAAGCTGCTTGTTGCGAAATGGCAGAAACTTCTGAAGAACCGGAAACATCCTTAGAAAATGCTAAATTATTAGAATCAAAAGTCCTGACTGATTTTGAAAGCAGGGAATATGGTTTTGTAAATAAAAGATTGCCTGTTGTAAAATTAGCCTATGACACATCAGAAAAAACAACCTATTTCATAGAAACTGCGACTTCAAGATTAGCAGCTGTTGTCAAAACCTCAAATAGAGTGGAAGGATATTCATTTGCCATTCTCCACAAATTTTTATTTATGGACTGGGCAGGAAAAAATATTCGGGACCTGACAATGGTTTTGGCAGCATTGGCTATTTTAATTGTTAGTATTCTGGGTTTTATTTTGTTCTTGAAAAAGTAATTTAAGTTACAGAGATTCTAAGTTGCTAATTTCTAAGTTTTTTCGCCACTAATTCCACTAATTTTCACGTATTAATTGATTTAAAAATTCGTGAAAATTCGTGTAATTCGTGTAATTCGTGGCAAACTTTTATCTTGGATTTTCTTCAAAATATCGCGCTTCAATCCGTTTAATATCTTTAATCGAATTTTTAGCCCAGGACAAACGTTTTTCTAGAATTTCTTCATCAGATAATTGCCAATTGATATCTGAATTACGTAATCTGTTGGTTAAATTTTGGATTATAATCGCAGCCGAAACCGAAATATTCAAACTCTCGGTAAAACCAACCATCGGAATCTTAAGAAAACCATCAGCTTTTTGAAGAATTTCTTCTGACAAACCGTCTCTTTCTGTTCCAAAAAATAAAGCACTGGGTTTTGTAATATCAAAATCTTCCAGTAAACAATCATTTTCATGAGGTGTTGTCGCAATAATTTGATATCCCTGATTTTTTAAAGTCGAAATGCAATTGGTAACCGAATCAAATTGATTGATATCCACCCATTTTTGAGCTCCCATTGCAATTTCCTTATCGATCTTTTTTCCGTAACGCTGTTCAATAACATTCAGTTCCTGAATTCCAAAAACCTCACAGCTTCTCATAACGGCACTTGTATTGTGCATCTGAAAGACATCTTCAACGGCAATCGTAAAATGCCTGGTACGATTTCCCAGAACATTTAAAAATCTTTCTTTTCGGTTATCTGTCAATATATTTTCGAGGAAAGCGAGGTAATCTAAATCAATCATTTTGGTTTTGTTTGCCGCAAAAATAACAATATTTTATAATATGGGACAGACCGAATATGAAAGCGCTTCTCAACTTCAGTCATTAACCATTTCAAACAAAAGTTTCCATCTAAATTTATGCAAAAAGCTAAAAACTGGTATGGTTTGATTAATATTATTAGTAAAACAAGTTATTTTTACTCTTTGAGTACAATGACTTGTATGCTCCTAATTACTAGAAATCAAGCTGTTATTAGTTATAAATAATGCCATACATTTAATGAAAACCTATAAAAATTTCATCTCTATCTTGTGTCTTTTCAGCGTATTTGCCTGTGCTATAAAACAAAATACCGAAGTCCCTGTTGGTATGGGCTGGAGCAATAACTCAATTAATACCGTTAAGTTTAGAAAAAATGCTTTAACTACCTTTAAAAACTTTCAGTTTATAGCCTTTTATGATGCCGATGGCGCAGTTGTTTTAGGCAAAAGAAAATTAAACACTACTAATTGGAAAATAGTAAAAACACCTTACACAGGGAATATAAAAGATGCTCATAACAGCATTAGCATTGCTATTGACGGAGATGGATATTTGCATATAAGCTGGGATCATCATGACACCAGACTTAGATATGCTAAAAGCAAATTACCTCTTAGTTTGGATTTAGGCAACGAAGAATCGATGACCGGCATTGCAGAACAAAAACTAACGTATCCGGAATTCTACAATCTCCCTAGCGGAAATTTATTATTTTTTTACCGTTCAGGTTCTTCAGGAAGAGGCAATATGGTCATCAATTCCTATGATTTAAAGCAGAAAAAATGGTCGCAGCTGCAAAATAATCTGATCGATGGTGAAGACAAAAGAAGTGCCTATTGGCAAGCCAAAGTGGATA
Organism: Flavobacterium piscis; assembly: GCF_031457575.1. Lineage (GTDB taxonomy): Bacteria > Bacteroidota > Bacteroidia > Flavobacteriales > Flavobacteriaceae > Flavobacterium > Flavobacterium piscis_A. The sequence goes on from NZ_JAVDWQ010000008.1 coordinate 179,559, forward strand.
AAAAAGGGGTAATTCATCTTTCATGGGTCTGGAGAGAAAGCTGGGATGTTTCGACCAACCACGATTTATGTTATGCCCGCTCCGGAGATGGAGGCATCACTTGGGAAAAATCGAATGGTAAAAAATACATTTTACCTATTACGGAAGCCTCTGCAGAATATGCATGGAAGATTCCACAAAAATCAAGCTTAATCAATCAAACTGCCATGACGGCTGATGCAAAAGGAAATCCTTATATCGCTGGTTATTGGAGTGAAAATAATATTCCACAATTTCAGATTGTGTATCTGGAAAATGGTATCTGGAAAAAAACAAACAGTGCTTTCAGAATCACTCCTTTTTATTTAGGGGGTGGCGGAACCAAAAAAATCCCAATCTCAAGACCTGATATATTGATTAAGGAAGAAGGAAATAATCGTTATTTATATGTTCTCTTTCGCGATAATGAAAGGGAAAATAAAATGTCGATGACTTATACAAATCTAAATAAAAACAGTCCTTGGAAAGTAATAGATTTAACCACAAACACATTAGGTGAGTGGGAACCCAATTATGATATTTCCCTTTGGGAAAAACAAAAAACACTTCATATATTTGTTCAAAACGTAAATCAGATTGATGGCGAAGGCCTGGCTAAATCAGAACCTACGATGATACGGGTATTAGAAATAAATCAATTACCAAAATCATAAATAAAACATAGCAATTAATGAACTTCTGTACTCTTTGCGTACTCAGTGCATTAGTTTTCTTGTCGTTCCAATCAAACGGGTTCTGAACTCTAAAGAAAAATAACAGACACTAAAAAAATTAAATTTTTAAATGTCAAATACTATAAAAAACAATTCTTGGGCATCAGGAAAACTTTAATTAAATTCGTGAAAAAACATCACAATATGATAACACCAGAAATCAAAAGAATCGGGCTTTCAGAAATTCAGCAATTACAAAAAATAGCACGGGAAACATTTTATGAAACTTTTGCAGGTGATAATTCCGAAGAGAATATGGCAGCATATTTAGATGAAAAATTTGCAATTGACAAACTCTCGATTGAATTATCCAATCCTGATTCTCAATTCTATTTTGCATATCTCAATAATAAAGTACTTGGTTATTTAAAAGTAAATTTTGCAGAAGGCCAGACAGAACTAAATGATAAAGAGGGCTTAGAAATAGAACGAATTTATGTTTCAAAAGCATTTCACGGTCTTAAGGTAGGGCAGCTTTTATATGACAAGGCTTTTCAAATAGCAAAAGATTCAAACTTAAATTATATCTGGCTAGGTGTTTGGGAAGAAAATGTAAGGGCCTTAAATTTCTATAAAAAAAATGGTTTTGTCGAATTTGACAAACATGTTTTTAGATTAGGAGAAGAAGAACAAACGGATTTATTGATGAAATTAATCTTGAAATCATAAAATGAAAAAGAAATTAGTGGTTTTAACCGGTGCCGGAATTAGTGCCGAAAGTGGCATCAAAACTTTTCGTGACAGCGATGGTTTATGGGAAGGTCATGATGTCATGGAAGTGGCAACTCCCGAAGGCTGGAATAAAAATCAGGAATTGGTTTTGGATTTTTATAACAAAAGACGCCAGCAGTTAAAAGAAGTACACCCCAATTTAGGGCATCAGATTTTAGCCGAATTAGAGCAGGACTTTGATGTGAACATAATCACTCAAAACGTTGATGATTTACACGAACGTGCCGGAAGCACAAAAGTCCTGCATTTGCATGGAGAATTACTAAAAGTTCGAAGTACAAAAAACCGTAATCTAATTTTAGACTGGACCAATGATTTACAAACAGGTGACTTAGATGAAAAAGGGCATCAGCTTCGTCCACATATCGTTTGGTTTGGCGAAGATGTTCCTGCTTTAGAAGAAGCAATTCAAATTACTGAAATGGCTGATTATTTTGCCGTAATTGGCACCTCTTTACAAGTTTATCCTGCTGCCGGATTGATTTCATACACCTACAGCATTACACCTGTTTTTTACATTGATCCAAAACCAATTGCGATTCCGAATATTCGAAATAAAGTGGAAGTTATTACCAAACCGGCATCAGAAGGTGTTGCTGTTTTAAGGGAGAAATTATTTGAAATAGAAAAGATTGTATGATATTCCAAAATTGGTTAGAAGAATTATCACATTACAATCTGCTTAGTTTGTCTATTTTCTTTTTGATTGAAAATTTAATTCTGTTATTTCTTTCGATTATTATTGGAAAAATAATCGAATATGGCAATACCAAATTGAGTAAAGCTGATCGCAAATGGATAATCGCAACCTTAATCTGCAATACATTAATAACGCTGTCGGGATATGAATTGTATGCCTCAGGAATTATCAAAATAGATTTTTTACCAACAATTTTATCTGTTTTATCAGACACTTTACTACTGATATTTTTAATGGATTTTTCTATGTTCTGCTTTCATTATTTGGCACATCATATAAAATGGTTTTATCCTGTTCATAAGCTACATCATACACATATAGAAACAAGTGTTTACAGCCTTTTTGTGCTTCATCCGATAGAAACATTAGGATTTGGAAGTATCTGGCTGTTCTTAATTTCAATATTTGAATTTAACTACATCAGCATCATTATTTATCTTATTTTGAATTTGTTATACGGAATATTCGGGCATTTAAAAACAGATGTATTTCCTGAATTCTGGTACAAAAGCAATTTTACCAAATGGATATCGACAACAAAATTTCATTCGAATCATCATAAAAATGAATCTCATAATTTTGGTTTTTATTTTACGATTTGGGATAAAATTTTCAAAACGATCATTTAATTTTAAAGTTCAGATGTAATAACCCTTCGGTAATTTTCAGAAGTTTTAACAATACCTTATATTTGTGCCTTTCGAACAAACAACATAACAATGACTACTTTAAACGAATTGAATGCCATATCTCCAATTGACGGAAGATATAGAAATAAAACTCTTTCATTAGCGCCTTTTTTCTCGGAAGAAGCATTAATCAGATACCGTGTTTTGGTTGAAATTGAATACTTTATTGCCTTGTGCGAAGTGCCATTACCTCAACTATCAGACATAAACCCTAATTTATTTGACAGTTTACGTGACATTTATAAAAAGTTCTCTACCAAAGATGCACTTTGGATCAAAGAAACAGAGAAAGTTACCAACCACGATGTAAAAGCGGTTGAATACTTCATTAAAGAGGCTTTTGAAAAATTAGGTTTATCGCAATATAAAGAATTCATTCACTTCGGATTAACGTCTCAGGATATTAATAATACAGCGATTCCGCTTTCTACAAAAGAAGCTTTTGAACAGGTTTACATGCCATCTTTGATTACTTTAATTTCTAAATTAAAAGAATTAAGCGTTGAATGGAAGGATATTCCAATGTTGGCTCGTACGCACGGACAGCCGGCCTCACCTACTCGTTTGGGTAAAGAGATTCTTGTTTTTGTAGAACGTTTGGAAGAGCAGATGCGTTTGTTATTCAACATTCCGTTTGCTGCTAAATTTGGTGGGGCAACAGGAAATTACAATGCGCATCATGTTGCATATCCGCAAATAGACTGGAAAAAATTTGGTGGTAATTTTGTAGAAGATATTCTTGGATTGCACCATTCTTTTCCAACAACTCAAATTGAGCATTATGACCATTTTGCCGCATTTTTTGATGCTTTAAAAAGAATCAATAATATTATAATCGACTTAGACCGTGATATCTGGACGTATGTTTCGATGGAATATTTCAAGCAAAAAATCAAAGCAGGTGAAATTGGATCATCGGCAATGCCACATAAGGTAAACCCAATTGATTTTGAAAATTCGGAAGGGAATTTAGGAATAGCCAATGCAATTTTTGAGCATTTATCAGCTAAATTACCTATTTCAAGATTACAGCGTGATTTGACAGACAGTACAGTTTTACGTAACATTGGTGTACCAATTGGACACACAATCATTGCTTTTGAAGCCACATTGAAAGGATTGAATAAGTTATTATTGAACGAAAGTAAATTTCATGAGGATTTAGAGAAAAACTGGGCAGTTGTAGCAGAAGCTATTCAGACTATTTTGCGTCGTGAAGCCTACCCAAATCCTTACGAAGCTTTAAAAGGTTTAACGAGAACCAATGAAGCGATTGATAAAAATGCAATTCATAATTTTATTGCAACTTTAGAAGTTTCTGATGCTATCAAAGCGGAATTAATGCAAATAACACCTGCAAATTTCGTTGGAATTTAAATAAAACATTAAATTATTTTCACGAAAAAAGCTATCTTTATCGATAGCTTTTTTATTTACAAATCTTATCAGGAAACGAGCCCGGATTACTTCACTTAACTTTTGTTTTCATAGAAGTTCAGTGAATTTTATTAGAAAAAGGCTGGATAAAATCCTTAATAAAAATACCGCTTTATGATTGCCTTAAACGCCGTTGCAGAAACTACACACCACTTAGAACCATTAATCAGTGATTTAGGATTAATCCTGATGACGGCTGGTATTGCTGTGCTGATATTTAAAAAAATGAAACAGCCTCTGGTTTTGGGCTATTTGATTGCAGGATTTTTAGCCGGAAATAACTTTGACTTTTTTCCATCAATTACCGATATGAAAAGCGTGGAAGTTTGGGCTGAAATTGGAGTCATTTTTTTGCTGTTTAGCCTAGGACTCGAATTTAGTTTTAAAAAACTGATGAAAGTTGGCGGAACCTCCTCTATTACCGCCATTACACAAATATTATTTATGGTCGTCATTGGCTATTTTATTGGCCAATGGATGGGCTGGGGAAAAATGGACAGCATTTTTCTGGGAGCTACACTATCAATCTCTTCGACCACAATTATCATTCGTGCTTTTGATGAATTGGGCGTAAAAGGAAAAAAATTCGTTGGAATTGTATTTGGTGCTTTGATTGTTGAGGATATTGTCGCTATTTTGATGATGGTTTTACTGGCAACTGTTGCCGTTAGCGATCAGGTTTCAGGAGCAGCCTTATTACAGTCTGTTTTAAAATTAGTATTCTTCTTGATTATTTGGTTTTTGGGTGGAATCTTCATTATCCCAACCATCTTAAAAAAAGCAAAACATCTTCTAACAGATGAAATGCTGTTGATTATTTCCCTGGCTTTGTGTCTGATGATGGTTATGTTTGCTGCTAATGTTGGTTTTTCTCCTGCTTTAGGAGCTTTTATAATGGGATCTATCATTGCTGAAACTACTCAGGCAGAAAAAATCGAACATTTGATTCAACCCGTAAAAGATCTATTTGGTGCGGTTTTCTTTGTGTCGGTGGGTATGTTAATTAATCCGGAAACACTGGTTACTTATGCTCTTCCTGTTGCAATTATTACCTTGGTAACTATTTTTGGAAAAGCAATCAGTTCGGCTACAGGCGCATTATTATCGGGTCAGCCGCTTAAACAATCTGTTCAAACAGGTATGAGTCTTGCTCAAATTGGGGAATTCTCCTTTATCATTGCTACATTGGGAATGAGCCTTAAAGCAACCAGTGATTTTTTATATCCGATAATCGTTGCTGTGTCAGCCATAACAACTTTCACAACACCGTTTTTGATTAAATATTCAGATCCTTTTTCTGAATATCTGGAACATAAATTACCTAAAAAATGGGTTAAAAACATCAATCGTTACAGTGTAAATGCACAAGCGATAAAATCGGTAAGTACCTGGCAGATGGTACTTCGCTCCTCTGTTACCCAAATTATACTTCATACCATAATCATTACAGCCATTATTCTGTTGTCTTCTAAATTTGTAGCTCCGTTAGTCGCTGATACCAGATTTGGAAACACTCTGGCCGCCTTGATTACATTAATTGCAATTGCTCCTTTTTTATGGGCATTGTCCTTACGGCGTGTTGCTGTAGAAGAAGTTGAAGCATTATGGGAAGAACGTAAATACCGTGGTGCCCTTTTGATGTTGGTTTTAATTAGAATGAGCCTGGGTGTCTTTTTTGTTGGCTTTTTATTGAACATCTTTTTCTCTCCTTTAGTGGCTTTTGTTGCCTTAATAATAGCTATTATAGCTTATCAGGTATTCCCTAAAAAATTAAATGAGCAATACCATAAAATTGAAAATCATTTTTTAAAGAATTTCAACGATCGTGAAAATAAAAAAATAGACCGTCGTTATGCCAATTTAATGCCCTGGGATGGTCACATGTCTTTTTTTGATATAGGCAGAGAGTCAAACCTGGCAGGAAAAACATTAGAAGAATTACGTATTCGTGAGCAACTCGGAATTAACATTGCCTATATAAAAAGAGGAGATGTTACGATTCCTATTCCAACTAAAAATGAGCGTTTATTTCCTGGTGATGAAGTATGCATAATTGGGACTGATGCACAGGTTGCCCAATTCACCAAATACCTGAATCAAAACGAAATAGAAGAGGCAAAAAAAATAGAAGAATCAGATATTGTATTACGACAGTTAGAAGTATCGCATGAGGAATTTATTGAAAAAAGTATTGGTCAGTTTAGAACAAATACCAACGGAATGGTTGTGGGAATTGAAAGAAACGGTAACCGAATTCTGAACCCGGAATCGAATATAGTATTACAAAAAAATGATATTATCTGGGTTGTTGGTGATAAAAAACGGATGAGTGAATTAATAAAAAAAGCTTAAGAAAAGGTACTAAGTTTCTAAGGCACTGAAAAAGAATATTTAGTACCTTAGAAACTTAGCTGCCTCAGAAACTAAAAAATTATTTATTAGGCTGTGGTGTAATTCGCAAATACGGCTTTATTGGCGTATGTCCTTTAGGGAATTTATCCGGAATATCACTATCCGGAATAGTTGGTGAAATGACAACATCTCCTCCATCCTTCCAGTTGGCCGGAGTTGCTACGCTGTAATTTGCTGTTAATTGCAAACTGTCGATAACACGAAGCAATTCATCAAAATTTCTCCCCGTTGAAGCCGGATATGTTAATGTTAACTTAATTTTTTTGTCAGGATCAATTACAAAAACAGAACGGACAGTAAATTTATCACTTGCATTAGGATGCAGCATATCGTATAAATTGGCCACTTTTTTATCTTCATCTGCAATTATTGGAAAATTAACCGTTGTATTCTGAGTTTCATTGATATCTTTTATCCACTCTTTATGAGACTCTAAACCATCAACGCTTAGCGCTATTACTTTTGTATTTCTTTTAGTGAATTCCGGAAGGTAATTGGCAACTGTTCCTAATTCAGTAGTACAAACCGGAGTGAAATCTGCCGGATGCGAAAATAAAACGCCCCATGAATCTCCTAACCACTCATGAAAACTAATTGGCCCTTGAGTTGTTTCTGCCTGAAAATCCGGAGCTATATCGCCTAATCTTAATGTTGACATAATTGTATTTTTTTTGATTCATTTAAAATTACTCAAAAAAAGAACAGGGAAAACATTCAATTTCATAAAAATAGTTAAAATTACATCAATGTTTTTTCTTTTTAATGTTAGGTAAAAAATAGGCCAGAATACCAATTAATGGCAAATATGAACTTACTTTATAGACATATTCAATACTGGTATGATCAGCAACATATCCTAAAACGGCCGAACCCAAACCTCCCATTCCGAATGCAAATCCAAAAAACAATCCTGAAATCATTCCGACTTTTCCTGGTTTTAATTCCTGTGCAAAAACCAAAATTGCCGAAAAAGCCGAAGCAATTATAACGCCAATAATTACAGCCAAAACTGCTGTCCAGAATAAAGTAGCATATGGCAGCAGCAACGTAAAAGGTGCCGCCCCTAAAATAGAAAACCAAATGATATATTTTCTTCCAAAGTGGTCTCCCAAAGGCCCGCCTATTAGAGTCCCGGCAGCCACAGATGCCATAAACAGAAACAAATAAAATTGTGAATCCTGAACACTTAATCCGAATTTGCTAATTAAATAAAAGGTAAAATAATTTGACATGCTTGCCATGTAAAAGAACTTAGAAAAGATCAGCAACAATAAAACAATTATCGAAATAGTAATTTTCCTGTCAGATAAAGGAACTATTTCTTCTTCTAAAACAGCTTTTTTAGAAGACCTTAAAATCATATGATTTTGATACCAAACCGCAATTCTTGATAAAAGTATGACCCCAAAAATTCCGGCAATTACAAACCATATAATATAAGATTGCCCGTATGGTGCTACAATCAAAGCCACTAACAAAGGGCCAATGGCACTTCCGGCATTTCCGCCTAACTGAAAAATAGATTGTGCCAGACCACGTTTTCCACCTGATCCCAAGAATGCTACTCTCGAAGCCTCCGGGTGAAATATGGAAGAACCTATTCCCACTATAGCTACCGAGACCAATAACATCCAAAAAGAGCTGGAAACAGATAATAGCGCAAGACCTGAGACAGAAAAAATCATTGCTGCTACAAGCGAATAGGGCTTTGGTTTTCTATCCGTATAAAATCCGACAAAGGGTTGCAGTAAAGAAGATGTAAGCTGAAAAACAAACGTTATCAAACCGATTTGTGTAAAACTTAAATTGAAATTTTGTTTTAAAATCGGGTATGTTGATGGAATTACAGATTGCATTAAATCGTTCAGTAAATGAGCGAATGCAATTGAAAATAATACGGAGTAAACTGTTTTTTGAGCTAAAGCAGCTGAATCGACCGTAGCAGTCTGAGTAGAAGAATTCATATTTGGAAAACTAATTATATTACAAAACTAACAATAAAATACCAAACGGTGAGGGTTACAAACGAAATCGGGATTCCGAAACCAACCATCATACTGCTCAATTTTGGTTTTAATCCGTAAGTCGAGGCTAAAATGGCACCTGTAATCATTGGAGCCATAGCCGTTTCCATTATTGTAATTTTTATAGGTTCAGAATGCTGCTTGAAAATAAATACGTATAAAACTAAAATCACAAACGGAACCAAAATAAGTTTAAAAAAAAGTCCCAGCCGCAAAAATTTCCAATGCCGGCTTTTCCTGTCAAAATTGAGCTGCAACCCTACCGAAAGTAAAGCCAAAGGTGTTACGAGACTACCAATTTTTAAAAAGACAAATTGAAAATTAAAATCAAAATCGTACTGAAAAACATTCATTAAACAGGCTAAAACAAATGTAATGAATGGCGGAAAAAAGATTATTTTTTTAATGATCTCAAAAGTGTTCGGACTTCCTTTAGAATAGAAAGCTGCTACAAAAACCCCCAATGTAGAAACTACAACAAATGTTCCCGGCTGGTCGACCAAAACTGCCGTCTCTAAACCTTTTTTTCCATACAAAGCTTCAATTATAGGGTATCCCAGAAAAGAAGAATTACTTAATCCTGCCGTAAGAATTAAGCAGCCAATAAGTTTATTGGACCAGCCTAATCGTTTTCCTAAAAAATGAAAAAACACAAAAGCCAATATAAACGTAAGCCAGCCAGCTCCTATTGGAAATAGTAATTCATTATTCCATTTTATTTTCGGTATATGATATAAAGTAATAGCAGGCAGGCAAAAATAAATTACAACTTTGTTTAAAAACTTGTAAATATGGGTTGGAAACCACTTTACCCTTTGCAAAAGCAAGCCTAAAAATAAAAAGAAGAATATTAGAATAAAGTTGTTCATATTGCAGTATGATTACAAAAATAGGAATTTATAAAACATTAAAAAGTATAAAATTTTAGTTAAAATTATTTTTTATCCAATAAAACAATTACATTTGTAACATATTTTATTACAGTATGATTTCAGGTAAGTTTGCCATAACGATTCACATTCTGACTTTACTCACTAAATTCCCGAATGATTTTTTATCATCTGAATTTATTGCAGGAAGCATGAATCTTAACCCAGTTTTGGTTCGAAAAGAAATTGCGAATCTAAAAGCCCATCATATTGTAGAAAGTAAAGAAGGTAAAAATGGCGGTACAAAATTGTCTAAAGCAGCTTCTAATATTACATTAAAAGAAATATTCGAGATGACTTTTGACAATATTAATTTAGGTTATGCTAAAAACCAGCCTAATCCTGATTGTCCTGTTGGAAAAAAAATCAATCAGAATTTAGCCGAATTATATGCCAACATGAACGAAAAAGTTAGTTTGCAACTGACAAATATCACATTAGAAGATTTTTCTAATCAGTTCTAACCTTTTTTTAAACAAAACTGTAACATTTTTTATTACTAATTAAATTAATATATTTATGAAAATCGCAATTATTGGAGCAACAGGATTCGTAGGTTCAGCCATTTTAACTGAATTGGCAGACAGAAAACACAACATTACGGCTATCGCCAGAAATCCAAAAGATACATCAAATGTAAATTGGGTCGCGACAGATATTTTTAATATTGATGCTTTGGCAGAAACTTTGAAAGGAAATGATGTAGTAATCAGTGCCTATAACTCAGGATGGACAAATCCTAATATCTACGATGATTTTATTGCAGGTTCAAAAGCAATTCAGGAAGCAGTAAAAAAATCAGGCGTAAAACGTTATATCACTATAGGCGGAGCTGGAAGTTTATTTGTTGCACCGGACTTACAAGCGGTTGACACTCCTGATTTTCCAAAAGAATATTATGTAGCTGCAAGTGCTGCAAGGGATTATTTGAATATTATCAGAGAAGAAAAAGATTTGGACTGGGCATTTTTTAGTCCTGCTTTTGAGATGCATCCGGGAATCACAATAGGAAGAACTGGAAAATACCGTTTGGGCTTAGAAAACCCGGTTTTTAATGACGAACAAAGAAGTCTTTTATCTGTAGAGGATTTAGCCATAGTTATTGCCGATGAAACAGAAACTCCAAAACATCATCAGGTTCGTTTTACGGCAGGATATTAATTAATATAGCCCAAATAAATTCACAAAAAACAGTTTCGAAAGCAATTTTCTACTTTTGAAACTGTTTTTGTTTTCAGTACTTTTACAGTATCAAAAAAAAAGTATTTTGTCAAATTTAAAAAAACAGTCGAGCAGTTTACATGAAAAAACTGGAATTTCTTCTCCTGAAATTACCAATGTTGCAGCTATCACTGAAATACAGCAAAAAAGAAGACAACTTCCTACTTCAGCAGAATTAGTTTCCGGAATTTTAAATAGTAACAGAACCGCTTTAAGCCGTGCCATTACTTTAGTAGAAAGCAAAAACTCCCAACATACCGAAAAAGCAAACGAAGTCATCAAAGGTTGTCTGCCTTTTTCTAATAAATCTATCCGAATTGGAATTACCGGAGTTCCCGGTGTTGGAAAAAGTACTTTTATTGAAGTTTTTGGAAAACATTTAACTTCATTAGGAAAAAAAGTTGCCGTATTGGCAGTTGATCCAAGCAGTTCTCTTTCACGCGGTAGTATTTTAGGTGATAAAACCCGAATGGAAGAATTGGTAAAAGATGAAAATGCTTTTATAAGACCTAGCGCCTCCGGGGAAACTTTAGGCGGTGTAGCCAGAAAAACACGAGAAACTATTATACTTTGTGAAGCTGCAGGTTTTGATACTATCATCATAGAAACTGTTGGCGTCGGGCAAAGTGAAACAGCTGTTCACAGCATGGTTGACTTTTTTTTATTATTAAAAATTTCCGGTGCCGGAGATGAATTACAGGGAATCAAACGTGGCATTATGGAAATGGCAGATGCCATTGTAATTAATAAAGCTGATGGCGATAATGTTAAAAAGGCGGATCTGGCTAAAGTGGAATTTAACAGGGCATTACATTTATTTCCTGTCAAAAAATCCAATTGGCAGCCCAAAGCTACTACTTGCAGTTCCCTTACAAAAGAAGGTATTCCTGAAGTCTGGGATACCATTTCAAACTATTACGAACTGACAAAAGAAACTGGGTATTTTCTGGAAAACAGGAAAAATCAAAATCATTTTTGGATGATGGAAACCATCAATGAACAATTGAAATTAAATTTTTACAATCGACCAGAAATTATTTTTCAATTAGAACAAAATAAAAAAGCAGTGCAAAATGATGAAATTACACCTTTTGCAGCTGCTCAGAATTTATTGGAATTGTATTTTGCTAAAGTCAATAAGTAACTAAGATTCTAAGTTGTTAAGATTAACTCAAACTTGTTATTTCTAACAGAACTTAGTCTTTAAACTAAAATTAGCCTTTACTTCTTAACTTATATTTATTTTCTTTGTATAAATTTCCTGCGGTAATTACATGCGCCAAAGCATCTTTTGCCAGCTCCACATTTAATTTAACCGGAATCAAAGTTGTATCATTTTTAATTTCAAATTGCAGCGCCTTCAAATTAGGCTGCATAATTACCACCTGGTTTCCGACCCTGAATGCATTGATATCATTAAATTGCATAATAGATCTTCCCTGTACTTTTGAATCTAATTGATTTAAATTTCTTCCCATCATTGGCGTTTCAAACGAAAGCCCCAAGTAGCTTAATAATGTTGGCGGAATATCAATCTGACTTGCTAATTTATTGTAAACCGTTCCTTTTGGGACTCCGGGTCCTATAATAAAGGCCGGAATATGAAATTTATTTATTGGAACTAAATTTTTACCGTACGTTCTGGTATTGTGATCTGCAATTACAATAAAAATAGTGTTCTTAAAATAAGCCTCCTTTTTTGCCATTTCAAAGAATTTACCAATAGAAAAATCAGCATATTTCATGGCATTGTTTACCGTAGCTGCTTTTTTGTCAAACTGCTTTATCCTTCCCGCAGGATATTCAAAAGGTTCATGATTGGATGTTGAAAACATTAAAGAGAAAAAAGGTTTATCTCCTTTTGATTTAAAATAGTCATTGGCCTTGATCACTAAATCTTCATCTGAGTACCCCCAGGTTCCTTTAAAAGCATACTTATTTCCATCCGATTCAAAATCTGTCTCGTCTATAATATTTTCAAAACCATTTCCATTAAAAAACGAGGCCATGTTGTCAAAATTCGCCATTCCCCCATAAATAAAACTGGTATCATATCCTTTTTGTTCTAAAGCATCCGCCAGCGTAAAAAAGCCTTGTTGAGAGTTTCCCATCTTCACTACACTTTCTGATGGCGAAGGTAAAAATCCTGTTACAACAGCTTCTATACCACGAACGCTTCTTGTTCCTGTACAATATAGGTTGGTAAACAATAAACCTTCTTTCGATAATTTGTCAAATTCAGGTGTTAGAGGTTTCCCTCCTAAAATCCCAACATATTCAGCTCCTAAACTTTCCTGTAGAAAAATAACCAGATTATACGGTTTTTTCAAAATTGTATCAGGCAACTGTACATGAAGAAATGGTATATTTTTATCCGTAAAATCACTAGGTCCTGCGATCATGTATTTTTTTACACGGGCAAAGGCTTCTGCTTCATCCATTTTACCGTACATCTTGGTATTTCCTTCATTTTTAATAGAATAAGCAGCAAAAGCCACTGTATAAAATGAATTCAAACCTAACACATTGGTTAACTGATCTGTAGAAAAAACAGCATTACTGGCATTAATTGGACGTTTTGAAGTAAGACTGGACCTTGCTCCAAAAAATAATAAGAAAGACACTAATGGAAAAACCATTAATTTAAATTTATAGTCAGCATTTAAAGTATAAAAAAGTCCCTTCCCTTTTTTGAAAGCTAAATATAAGACCCCGCCTAAAATGAGAAAAGTGATAATGATGGAAGTCAGATAACTTTTTAAAAGCATCCCGATTACTTCTTTAGGATAAATGAGATAATCCAGGAAAATCTTATTCGGACGTGTATCGTATTGCTTTACAAAATCCGGTGTTGCCAATTCTACAAAAAGAATTAGAAACAGGAATAGAAAAGTATAAATAACCAAAAATGAATTAGTAAATCTCAACCATTTATTAGGCAAAAAAGTGATTATGACAGCCGGCAGGAATGACAAATAACAAAGCAGGATCAAATCCATTCGTAAACCTATTGGAAAAATATACCAAAAATCGGATGTTTCTACTACCCTCTCCTTAAATATAAAAAATAAAAAAAGCCGACTTAAAGTCGTAATAAGCAATCCGATTCCAATAAAATTAAAGAGCGGTTTTAAAAAAAATATTTTTTTCATTAAAAGATTATTAGGTATAAAAGTTAACCCGAAATACAATTACTCTTCGTAACGATTTATTTCCCGGTCATAAAATTCATTAGCGAGAACAATTAAACCTTCCATTTCAGCATTTAATTCGGCTTCATCCAGATCTTCTGCTTCTTCCATAAATTCAACCTCATCATCTTTCAAATTAATTATAAACCTTGGATAATCAAGGTGAACAATGAAAATATCATCTGGAAAATCAGTATTGTCTCCAAGTAAAAATTTAGGTAATTCCATTTTTATTTATTTTTGTTTTATCTTTTTGCCACAGATTACAGAGATTAAATATTTTTTTTTAAAGAATCTGTGAAATCTGTAGCTTATTTTATACTTCAAATTTAGTTATTTGAAACTGATTTATTAATTAATTTTTTGGTTAAGTAATGAAAGCGAATGTACAAAAATACTGCTGCCGAAGTTAGGCCTGCTAAAAGTCCTATCCAGACTCCTTCTGCTTTCCAGGAAGTGTATTCTCCTAAATAATAAGAAATCGGAAAACCAATTACCCAATACGCTACAAAAGTGATATACATGGGAACTTTCACATCCTGCAATCCACGCAAAGCTCCAAGAACCACTACCTGAATTCCATCAGAAATCTGAAAAACGGCTGCTATTAAAAGTAATTTTGATGCAATGCTAATTACTTCATTATTATCCGGAAGTTGTCCTCCATTTTCCATATTCAAAAAAATATGAGGCAAGAACTGATGAAACGCCACAAACAATATGGCAAAAACTGTTTCTATTATGATGGCAAGTAAAAAAATAGAGCGTGCCACAACTATTAGTTTTTTATAATCCTGCAATCCCCTTTGATTACTAACTCTAATCATCGACGTTACACTTAGTCCCATGGCAAACATAAAAGTCATCGAAGCCAGGCTCAAAGCAATTTGATTCGCAGCCTGACTAGTTTTACCAATGTTACCACAAAGCCATATAGAAGCTGTAAATAATACTACTTCAAAAAGCATTTGCATAGCCGATGGAAACCCTATACTTATTATTTTTTTTATTGTTTCTTTTTTTATTTCATCAAAGTTGAAATTTTTAAAAAAACGTTTTAAGTCATTTCTTCTTGACAACATGATATGCATGAACATTACCAAAAATATCCTTGAAATTACAGTTCCCAGAGCTGCTCCGATAATTCCCATCCTGGGGAAAATCCAGATACCATAGATCAATACATAATTGATCCCTACATGCAACACATTTGCCATAATCATGGCATACATTGAATATTTTGTCATCGATAATCCATCAGCAAATTGTTTGTACCCCTGATACATGATTAAAGGAATCAGCGAAAAAGCAACCCAGTCAAGATAAGGTTTCGCAAGCGCTATTACATCGGCAGGCTGCTCTAGCAATTCCATTATTGGTTTTGCCAAAACAATTACGCCAAAAAGCATTAATCCTAAAATGGTACATAAAAATAGTCCGTGATGGAATGCAGAACGAATTTTATTGTCATCCTTCTCGGCATCACCTTCAGCAACAATTGGAGTAATTGCTGTAGAAAATCCAATTCCCAATGACATTGCCACAAAAATCATACTGTTTCCTAAAGAAACCGCTGCTAATTCAGTGCTTCCTAATTTACCAACCATTATGTTATCCACCATACCTATTAAAGTATGTCCAACCATTCCTAATATTACCGGATAAGCTAATCTTAAATTGTATGAAAATTCCTTTGTATACTGACTTAAATTCACTTCTCTTAATTTTAAGTCGGCAAAGATAGCAAGAAGCTTTCAATTCCTGCAAAATCAATCAAATTATAACCTTTTTATAGTAGTTATTTTTATACAAATCTCTGCATTATGTAACTATTAAAAAAAATTCTATAACATTATATAAAGTACTCACTAATACTTTTACACCATAATAATCATAAATAATATATGCATGAAAAACTTAAAAAACCTCAGAACTCTATTTTTTGCCACATTTGCACTAGCTATTACAACTACGATTTCAGCTCAGGAAACTAGCGAAACCACAAACTATGATCAGGGATTTAAATTAGGTTTTGGCTTGAATGGAGGAATACCAACTGACAACGCCTATGATTGGGCATTAGGTGGAGATGTGAGACTTCAATATGATTTATCTAAAAGAACTTCTTTAACCCTAACTACTGGTTTTACCAATTTATTTATTGGTGATGATGTTCCGGACTTAGGATTTATTCCTGCAAAAGCTGGTTTTAAAGCATTTATCTGGGAAGATCAGTTTTATATTATGGGAGAAGTTGGTGCTGGTTTTGCAGTAACTAACGGATATGATGACACTACTTTTTTGTGGGCTCCCGGAATTGGATATGCCACAAAACATATAGATATCAGTTTAAGATATGAGGATTATGACAAATTTGACACCAATCAGATAGCGCTTCGTTTAGCGTATGGTTTTAAATTGTAAAATCCGGACTTATTTTATAATGTGAATTAGTAAACCCGACAGATTTTAAAAAATCTGTCGGGTTTTTATGTAAAACAGATTGAATTTTTCTAACTCTCCCCCAATTCCTTTTTATACATTTCAAAATTGGCTTTTATCTTGTCATCAAGTTCCGGCTCTTTAATATCATCATATTTTTTCATTTCCTCCCAAATAATTTTTGCTACAATATAACGGGCCATTTCCTTATCATCAGCCGGAACTATGTACCATGGCGCATTTTCTGTCGAAGTCTTGTTTATTGTTTCTTCATAATATTCCTGATATCTATTCCAATGTTCCCGTTCCTTAAGATCCCCGGGCGAAAATTTCCAATTGTGTTTTCCTTCTTCCAAACGGCGCAATAATCTGTCCCGCTGTTCGTCTTTGCTCAAGTGAAGATAAAACTTCATCACAATTGTTCCGTTTTCGGTAATATGCTTTTCAAAATTATTGATTTGTTCGATTCTTTTTTTCCAGAACTCTGGCGTAATATCATCAACCGAATTTATTTCCGGAAGATTTTCTCCCAAAATATATTCAGGATGAACACGCGTTACAAGCACATTCTCGTAATGTGTACGGTTAAAAATCGCAAACTTTCCCTTTTCCGGTAAGGCAATGTAATGTCTCCATAAATAATCATGCTCTAACTCAGTCGAATTGGGTGTTTTAAAACTATGCACCACAACTCCACGCGGATTAAATTCTTTAAAAACTTCCCTGATCAGACTGTCTTTTCCCGAAGTGTCCATTCCCTGCAGGCAGATCAAAACACCATATTTATTATGGGCGTACATCACATCCTGCAAATCACTCAGTTTCTTTTGTACTTTATCGAGTTTTTCCTCTTTTTCTTCATCATCGGCCTCAATCTTTAATAAAGTCGGAATCTTGGATAACTTTATTTTTTCAATAACTTTAAAATCATTTGGATCTATAGATTTCATACTTTCTGAATTTTTATATAAGTAAATATACTATTTTTACGAAGCATATTCCTGCTATTCATTGCAATACTTTTTCGATAAATTGTTTTTTTTCCAAGCCATAACAAAGCTTCCGCTGGTCGCTTTCTTATGTCAGAAAAAATTCAATTTCTCCTCAAAGTATTTTCATTACTATCAGGGCTGGGCATTTATTTTCAAAAACAACATTCATGGAAAAATTCACATTAGAGATAGTATTTCAAATCATCGGAATCGGTTCGGCATCCGGATTGTTTTTCAACAACAATTCGCTTTATATTATTGGAGACAACAGCGGATTCTTATACGAATACAATATGCAGGATCAGCAATTAAGTCATCATCCTTTAATCGATAATCCTTCGCAAAATATTCCGAAAAACATCAAACCCGATTTTGAATCCATAACGCATCATAACGATACATTATATGTTTTTGGTTCCGGCTCAACCGAAAACCGAAACAAAATGATCGAATTCGATTTGAAGACCAAAACGATTTTACAAAAAAATGATCTGGTTGATTTGTATACTTTAATGCAAAGTTTCGGAGAAATCAAACCTGAAGACTTCAATCTCGAAGGCGCTATTTTTGATGGAGAAAACTGGTACTTATTCAATCGTGGGAACGGAATCTCAAACAAAAACACCATTTTTACCATTCACGCCAAAAAACTCAATGAGGAATTTGCATTAGTAGCAACCAATTATAAACTGCCAAAAATAAAAGGTGTTCGCTCCAGTTTTACCGATGCTATTTTGGTGGAAGACAAAATCTATTTCCTTGCCACTGCCGAAGACACTCAATCTACTTATGATGACGGAGAAGTCCTGGGAAGTTTGATTGGCCGCATCGATCTTAAAACCATGAAAATTGAGTTTACCCAAAAAATAACATCAACCAACAAATTTGAAGGTTTGACTTTCTATCAAAAATCAAAGGGAAAAATTGAGTTTTTCCTTTGCGAGGATAATGATACCGAGCTTTTGGAGACGAAGATTTTTAAATTGAGTTTGCCGGTAAAGTAATGCAAATAAATTATGATTGAATTTACTTTTTTACTATAAAGCCGTTTTATGTTACTCCGGGGATATCATAAGTGTAAGAGCATTACTGTACGCCTTTACGATAAAACCTCTGAACCTTAAATACCTTTGTAACTTTGAACCTCTAAAAAAAACTTTTTTCATCTCATCCCAACCTTTTTCATTTTTTATCTCTCTTTAGTATAAAGACAATCATTGTGATGAACGAAACGCTAATTTCTAACTGCAAAAAAATGAACCGGGATGCCCAGCGTCAGGTTTATGAGCACATGGCTCCAAAATTGTATCGCCTTTGCAAACGGTACCTAAAGAAAGAAGAAGAAATTGAAGAAGCACTGGCAGATGCTTTCTATACGATTTTCACCAAACTGGATCAGCTTAAGGAAGAAAAAGCCTTTGAAGCCTGGTCCAGGAAAATAACCGTCAATCACTGTTTGGCAGCCATTAAGAAACATACTAATTTCAATATGTATCTTGATGATGTCAAATTGCTGTCACAGCCTTTTACGGACGAAATCAATTCACTCGAAGAAGAAGATTTACTCAATTTACTCAACCATATTCCGGATGGCTGTAAAACTGTTTTCAACCTTTTTGTCATAGAAGGTTACGGACACAAAGAAATAGCCAGTATGCTTAACATTTCTGAAGGCACTTCAAAATCACAACTGAATGCTTCTAAAACCAAGCTAAAGGAATTAGTAAACAAATTGTATTACCAAAAAGCAAAATAGTCATGGACAATCAAGATAAATTATTCAATAAATTCAAAGAGGCTTCTCAAAATGCCGAAACCAAAGACTTTCCTGCAATGGAAAAAATCTGGTTGCGCGTTGAGGATAAACTGGATAAGAAAGAAGATAAAAAAGCCATTTCATTATGGAAGAAAATTGCAATCGCTGCTTCTCTTTTATTAATGATTTCTTTAGGCTCTCAGTTTTTAACATCAGATAAAGAAACCACAATCCAAAATACTGAAGTTGTAGTGAATGAAAAAGAAGATATTGAAAATCAAACTTCAAAAAAAGATAATGCTGTGGTTGCAAAGAAAACTGAAATAGTGACCAAAGATGAAGCAATAGAAATCTTAGACAATCAAATTAAACAAAAACAGAAAGTAGCCCTGCAGGAAATACAAAACCGAAACGCTGAAACAATAGGAATCGGAACATCAGTTGCGGTAAGTGCGAATGAAGTTTATCTGCCCGCTCCTGTACAAGTTCAGGCTGAAAATTCTGAAGAAGAAAATGCAACTGTAAAAGGAAAAATGGAAGTAATGAATGGCTATTCTGAAATAAAAGAAAGAGAATCTGCTAAAGTTGCTTATGCTGCCAAACAATCTCAAATGGTTAAAAAGAGTGCGCCTTTAGTTGTTCTTAACGGAAATGCAATCTCCCATAGCGATGATCAAAAAAGGGACAAAATGATGCAGGAAGAATTGCCTAACCTGAGACCTGAAAACTTAGAATCACTGGTTATATTAGATGAACCTTTATATATTATTGACGGAATTTATTATTCGGAAAATGATTTATTTGGCAATAATCCAACAAGTCCCTACGCTCCTTTGAACAAACAGGAAATTAAAACCATTACGATTCTTCAGGATCTTGAAGCTACATCAAAATATGGCGAAAAAGGAAAAAAAGGCGTCGTAATTATCACTACAAAAACCGGAAAACCAGCTACACAGAAATAGCTAAAACCTAAACATTAATTTTAAAAATTACTATCATGAAAAACGTAAAACTTATTTCATTAGCCCTTTCTATGCTTATATGTTTCGTAACATTTGCACAGGAAAAAACGATTACCGGAACAGTTTCTGATGAAAACAGACAACCGCTGCCTGGCGCGAATGTTACCAATCAGAATTCTAAACAAACTGCTCAAACCAATTATGACGGACAATACAGTATTCTGGCAAAAAAAGGAGATCTTCTGGTTTTTAATTATATTGGTTATGAAACTCAAAGACAAAAAGTAGAAAACTCAACTACTATGAATATCAAACTACTTCCGGCTTTTCAAAGTTTGCAGGAAGTAGTGGTTGTTGGTTACGGAACTAGTTCCGGGGAATATGAAAATAATAACTATAGCCAATCAAAAAGGAAAGAAAAAAAAGCTGCTACTGCAATGCTTCAGGGCAGGGTTGCGGGTGTTCAAATTGCACAAAACAGTCAATACATGGCTAGTCCAAAAGTAGTAATACGAGGTGCTGCCACTACTCCATCTAAAAATGAGCCTCTGTATATTATTGATGGCGTTCCCGCAAAAGCAGACCAGATAGCCCAAATTAATCCAAATGACATTAAAGATGTAAAAGTTTTAAAAGATTCGGAATCAACTTCTGTCTATGGTAGTAAAGGAGTCAACGGCGTTGTTGTCATAGCCACTAAAAATGATCTTTATAAAAACCTTACGGAGAAAGAACTTAATGTTAAATTAAAACATAATGATATTCAGCCAGAAGAAGTTAATCAGGAAGATTATGATACTTTTGTTGAGAATGCTTTCGAAAGTCCAAAAACTGCTCCTCTTTCTACTTTTTCAATTGATGTTGATAATGCTTCCTATACCAATGTGAGACGTTTTATTAATAACGGACAAACGGTTCCTAAAGATGCTATTCGGGTAGAAGAAATGGTCAATTTCTTTAAATACAATTATCCACAACCAAAAGACCAGCATCCATTCTCTATCAATACAGAGTTAAGCGAATCACCCTGGAATACTAAAAACCAGGTTTTAAAAATTGGATTACAGGGAAAAAATATTCCAACCGATGATTTGCCAGCTTCCAATTTAGTTTTTTTAATTGATGTTTCTGGTTCCATGAGTAATGCTAATAAATTGCCATTATTGAAACAATCCTTGAAAATACTGGTAAATGAACTGAGGACCAAAGACAAAGTAGCCATTGTTGTTTATGCCGGAGCTGCCGGATTGGTTTTGCCTCCTACATCCGGAGATGAGAAAAAAACAATAATCAATGCATTAGAAAAACTGAATGCCGGAGGAAGTACAGCCGGAGGAGCCGGAATTGAACTGGCTTATAAAATAGCGGTCGAAAATTTTATCAAAAACGGAAATAACAGAGTCATTCTGGCAACTGACGGTGATTTTAATGTGGGAAGTACCTCTAACTCTGACATGGAAAAACTAATTGAAGAAAAAAGAAAATCGGGTGTTTTCTTAACTTGCTTAGGATATGGAATGGGTAATTACAAAGACAGCAAAATGGAAACTTTAGCAGATAAAGGAAACGGAAACTATGCTTATATCGATAATATCCAGGAAGCGAATCGTTTTTTAGGCAAAGAATTTAAAGGTTCTATGTTTGCCATTGCAAAAGATGTAAAAATCCAGATAGAATTCAACCCAAAGCAAGTGCAGGCTTACCGGTTAATTGGTTATGAAAACAGAAAATTACGTCCGGAAGATTTTAAAAATGATGCTATTGATGCCGGTGAATTAGGAAGCAATCATACCGTTACGGCTTTGTATGAAATTATTCCTGCGGGCGTTCACAGCGATTATTTAAAACAACAGCCTGACGATTTAAAATATACCAAAGTTCAGGAAACTCCAAATACTTATAATGGTGAACTGGCTACCATAAAATTTCGTTACAAAAAACCGGATGGCAATAAAAGTATCGAAATGGTCAATGTGATTGCAAATAAATCAGTTTCTTTAGAAAAGTCAACAGAAGATTTTAAATTTAGCAGCGCCGTTGCCTGGTTTGGATTAAAATTAAGAGATTCAAAATTAATTTCGAATAAATCATCCGAAGATATTATCAAATTAGCAAGGCAGGGACTGGTAAACGATGCGGAAGGTTATAAAGCTGAATTCATACGACTTATTGAAACCGTAAAACTGGATTATTAACAAATGTTTCTATACATTTGAATTTGATTTTTTAAAACAACTAAAACATCATTTATTATAAATCAATCTCAAATAAAAATTAATGAACCCAATTTTAAATCAGAATCTATTTCTTGTAAAAGAACACGTTGGAATGTTTAAGGCCGCTAACAATTACGACATTTATGATCCGGAGAGCAATCTGATTATCATGAATTGCCGGGAAAATAATCTGGGTTTTTTTACTAAAATTTTACGCTTCACCGATTATAAAAGAATGACGCCATTTAATATTGAAATTACTACACCTTCGGGAGAAAAATTGATTTCTGTAAGACGTGGCATCGCATGGTTTAGATCTACCGTTGAAGTTCTTGATGAAAAAGATCGTTTGGTGGGAACCTTTAAGCAGAAATTTTTCTCTTTTGGAGGGAAATTCGAAATTCTGGATAAAAACGAAAAACCGGCTGCTACCCTTCAGGGAAAATGGACTGGTTGGGATTTTAAATTTTCTCATGAAAATAAGCAACTTGCTCAGGTAAGCAAAAAATGGGCCGGAATAGGGAGAGAGTTTTTTACAAGTGCTGATAATTATGCACTTCAAATAGAAGAAACTGTAACGCAGGACAGCCCGCTTAGACAATTAATTCTGGCAGCCGTAATGTGTATTGATATGGTTCTGAAAGAATAAACAAGTTTGTTAAACTTACTTTAAGAAAACATCCAAAAACATCATTTTAGTTCGCAAAAGCTTTATTTTTGTGTTACTTAAATGATGCTTT
Organism: Flavobacterium piscis; assembly: GCF_031457575.1. Taxonomy (GTDB): domain Bacteria; phylum Bacteroidota; class Bacteroidia; order Flavobacteriales; family Flavobacteriaceae; genus Flavobacterium; species Flavobacterium piscis_A. The sequence continues at coordinate 202,757 of NZ_JAVDWQ010000008.1, forward strand.
TTGCATTCCGAAAAATAAATCATGACAGACTTAAAAAATAAAAATGCCTTAATTACAGGAGCCGGAAAAGGAATTGGAAAAGCAATCGCTATTGCTTTGGCCAAAGAAGGCGTAAATGTAATTTTAGTTTCAAGGACTCAGTCAGATATAGACAAATTAGCGATAGAAACTTCTAATTTAGGTGTAAAATCGTTAGCTTTAACTGCTGATGTATCAGATATCGATTCGATTAATAAAGCAGTAGAAACGGCTCTGTCCGAATTTAAAACTATTGATATTCTAATCAACAATGCCGGGATTGCCTCTTTTGGCAAATTTTTGGAATTAGAGCCTGCCACCTGGGAAAAAATCATTCAGGTCAACCTGATGGGAACCTATTATACTACCCGTGCTGTTATACCAAATATGATCGAAAGACAAACTGGTGACATTATTAATATATCATCAACAGCAGGATTAAACGGAAATGCTTTAACAAGTGCTTATAGTGCTTCAAAATTTGCTGTTTTAGGGTTAACAGATTCTTTAATGCAGGAAATGAGAAAACACAATATTCGTGTTACTGCATTAACACCAAGTACTGTGGCAACAGATTTAGCTTTAGATTTGAATTTAACCGATGGCAATCCCGAAAAAGTAATGCAATCTGAGGATATAGCCGAATTGATAATTGCCCAATTAAAACTAAATCGAAGGGTTTTTATAAAAAACAGCAGCATCTGGTCCACAAATCCTTAATTTAAAATTTAAAATATCAATGGAACAATATTTAAGGCAATTGATTTCAATTGCATTTACAGACAAAAAAGAAATTTTCACCGGATTTCTTATTGATTATTCGGATGATTGGATTTTACTTAAAAACAATCCTGTCGACTTTATAATTGATGGCTTTGTGATTTTAAAAAACAAAAACATAGAAGCTATTGAAAGAGACGAAGAACTCGAATTTAATGAAAAAGTGATTCGCCTTAAAGGTTTAAAAACAAATGCTGAAGACATCATTCCAATTAAGGATTTGAGCACTATTCTGAATTACATCACAAATAAATATGGCATTTTTCAGATTGTGAAAAAATCACCTAAATCAGTTTATTTAGGGAAACTTATTGAAGTAAATGATGAAATATTAACCATTGATTTTTTAGACATCAGAGGTGCTTTTGGAGGAGAATTAAGTTTTAATCCTGAAAAAATAAGGGTTATTGAATTTGATTCGGATTATATCAATTCATTGAAATTGGTTTCGGAGGAAAACGAAAAGTAATTTTATCTAAAACACGAAAAAGCTCTTTTTGATAAAGGGCTTTTTTAATTTTATGTCATTTCGACGTAAGGAGAAATCACACCAGTAATTCGACAAAGATTGGTAATTATCTGTACGGAGTTTCTAGTGCGATTTCTCCTTACGTCGAAATTAACAAGTTTCCTATATTATGCTTCCGCTAATTTATTAATAAACTCCAGACGAACACTTCCGTCATCATCTATTTTTGTTAAATTTATTTGCTGTAAAGTATTTATCAATTCCGGATTCCAGGGTGTTTTTACTTTTACATAGTTTTCAGTAAAACCATGAATGTAACCTTCTTTATTTTCACTTTCAAATAAAACTGTTCTACTAGTTCCTAATTGGCTTTCATAAAAAGCACGTCGTTTTTTAACTGATAAACCACGTAACATTTTACTGCGTTTTGCCCTTACGTTTGCAGGAACAACTCCTGTCATGTTTGCAGCTTCGGTATTATCTCTTTCAGAATACGTGAATACGTGCAAATACGAAATATCCATATCATTTAGAAAGTGATAAGTCTCTAAAAAGTGCTCATCTGTTTCGCCAGGAAAACCTACAATAACGTCAACGCCAATACAGGCGTCGGGCATTACTTCACGAATTTTATTCACGCGTTCCGTGTACACTTCACGCAAATAACGACGTTTCATTAATTTTAAAATATCATTGCTTCCGGATTGTAGCGGAATATGAAAATGAGGAACAAAAGTTCGGCTCCCGGAAACAAATTCAATGGTCTCGTTTTTCAATAAATTCGGTTCGATAGAGGATATTCGCAAACGCTCAATTCCTTCAACCTGATCCAGCGCCTGAACTAAATCAAGAAAAGTGTGTTCATGTTTTTTATTTCCGAATTCACCTTTTCCGTAATCTCCAATGTTCACTCCGGTCAAAACAATTTCTTTGATGTTCTGGGTCGAAATCTCTTTGGCATTCTGCAACACATTCTCTAGAGCATCACTTCTTGAGATTCCTCTCGCTAATGGAATGGTACAATATGTACATTTATAATCACATCCATCCTGAACCTTCAAAAAAGCACGCGTTCTGTCCCCAATAGAATAGCTCCCAACGTAAAAATCAGCTTCGGCAATTTCGCAGGAGTGAACTTCACCCCTATCATTTTTGCTTAAATCATGAATATAATCGGTAATCTTAAACTTTTCGGTAGCGCCCAGAACCAGATCTACGCCATCAACAGCGGCTAATTCTTCAGGTTTTAACTGTGCATAACAACCTACAGCAGCTACAAAAGCCTTATCATTAAGTTTCATCGCTTTCTTTACAACCTGCTTAAACTGTTTATCAGCATTCTCTGTAACAGAACAAGTATTTATCACATATATGTCTGCTACTTCCTCAAAATCAACACGATCAAAACCCTCATCATTAAAATTTCTGGCAATAGTAGAGGTTTCTGAAAAATTCAGTTTGCAACCAAGCGTATAAAAGGCAACTTTTTTTCTGTTTTCCATAGGAATGCACTACGTTTTAAGTAGTAAGATATTATATTTTCTGCATGATTAAAGAGTCTGCAAATTTACATACAATATTCTTCAAAAGAAAATCAATAATGTATTAAAAATCAATATTTTGCACCAAACAGATATAAATTTATCGTTCAAAACAATCAGATCTAAAAAACATCCTAGTAAATTATACACATTATCTAAAAAACATAAAACACTAAAAACCAGTAGAAAGCTTCGACAAAAAGTAAATAAAACCGACAAAAAACTTCTTTTTTAATTTTAAATTCATTTTTTTCAACATTCAATTTTGATGACGTTGATTTTAAATGTAAATTCACGCTTGAAAATTCCAATCAAAATTATTTAGTAACAAAATATAAATCAGCCATAACAATTTTCGATTTCATGCGTTAATCTTATTTCGTTTGATGTTTTTAGATTAAATTAAGAATAAATGGGCAAGCCGAAAACCAATCAGAGTAGGCAAATTTTAAAAAACAATCCTTTTATGAAAGCATTTTTCCCCACAATCTGCTTGATGCTATTGACCGTTTTCAGTTCGCATTCACAAATAACTCCCAACAATGGAAATCCATTTCCAACTATCAGTACTTTAACAACATGGGCAAGTTTAAACTCTCAGTCACAATTCGATATTGCTATTCGTGCTGTTGGATTTAAATTTGAAGTAAAAGAACCTGGCGAAGGATCCACTGCATATACCTACATAAGAAAAGTAGTGGTTAATGAAGTTAATTATACGGACAGAATCGTGTACCGAATCACAAATAATAATTCTGCCAGCATCATATCCTTAGTAACAGCTTCTACTGATCTGGTTAGTTTATATACACCACAATTGGTAACATTCAAAAACAACAATTGCAAAACCGAAATGTCTAAAGACAAAAACACAACCTGCAGTTGTTATGAAAGCGCTAATTTTGCGATTGATCTTTGCGACGAACGGGTAAAACTGACAATGGGTGACGGAAACAAATATTTTGTTTCAGTTGCTAAAAAATAATACCTACATATTTAATACTAAGTATTAGAAACTATGAGCTGTTTTTCTAAATCTTTGTAGATCTTAATTATAAGATTACAAAGATTTAGAACTCATTTCTTAGGATAAGTTACAAGTTTGGATTTTTTACTTCATACCAAACTTCTAATTCCTCTTCATATTCAAAAGAATTTACGTAATGCAACCCCAGCTTTTCAAGAATTCTTCTGGAGTTTTCATTTCCTGCATCTGCGTACGCATAAAGCACATCAACATTCATAACATTAAAAGCATAATCTACAAAAGCTTTCCCGGCTTCAGTAGCATATCCTTTTCCCCAATGCTTTTCGATGAAACGATATCCTATTTCATAAAAATCCCTATGATTATTGATTTCATTTGTAATGAACTTTATTCCGGACCAACCTAAAAATTCATTCGTTTCTTTTAAGATTACAGCCCAACGGCCCGTTCCAAAATCCTTATATTGTTGTTGGATGTTTTTTATCTGATCAAGACTTTCCTCAAAATATTTTACAGGTTTGTTTCCCAGAAAAAGATGCACATTCGGATTAGAATCCAATTCGAACATTCCGTCAACATCAGAAAGAAGTAATTCTCTTAAAATAAGACGTTCCGTTTCTATTGCTTCTTTCATCTCAAAAATTTAATTTAAAATATAACGCTGTACCACCTCAGCAACTCCATCATCATTATTTGAAGCCACTATCACATTAGCTCTGTCACGCAATTCAGGCGTAACATTGTCAACCCAAACTCCTAGACCGGCATATTCAATCATTGTTAAGTCGTTTCCGGCGTTTCCAACAGCGATTATTTCACTTTGATGAATGTTAAGCTTTTCTGCCAATAGTTTTAAACTTGCCGCTTTATCAATTCCGTTCTGGGCCGCTTCAAGAAAAAAAGGTTTTGACATTGCAACACTTAAATGAGGCATCGCTACTTTCAAATCTTTTTCCACTTCTTTCAAATAAGAAGGTTCTGCTAATAAAATACATTTTACAGCGGGTCTAGTAACAGCTTCTTTAAAACTGAATACTTTGTTGTGCTGCAATCCTGTAATTTCTTTTTCGATTTCAATATATTCAGAATCGGTTTCGCTTATAATTTCACCGTCAAGATACGTGATAATATGCGTTTTCATTTTTACACTATAATCGTATAAATCATGAATTTGTTCTGGTGTCAAACATTGTTCAAATAATACAAGGCCATCTTTTACAGTACTGATAACGGCACCGTTAAATGAAATAATATATGAATCGTTCAAATCTAATTCCAATTCTTTAGCATAAGCTGTCATCGCTGAAGTCGGTCTTCCTGAAGCCAAAACCACATAAATTCCTTTTGCCTGCGCTTCTAATAGTACCTTCTTATTTAAATCTGAAATTTTATGATCGTCTGTCAACAAGGTATCATCCATGTCGAGCACTAGCATTTTATATTGCATTATTTTTAGTTTTCAGTCGCAGTCACAGTTTTCAGTCTCGATGTTACTGAGACTGAAAACTGTGACTGATTACTTATTTAGATACTCATTCTGAAATCTTCAATAACCGGGTTCGCTTTTGCAAAATCTGTTTCCTGAATAAAAACCTCAACAGCCAGATCTGTTTGTCCAAAACCTCCTAAGCGAGCTGATTGAATATTATCTTTTTTTGTTGTTTCAATTCCCGCCTGTTCTAATCTTTCCTTCAAAGCAATAGCTAATACTTCACTTCCTGAAAACACCTTCATTAATCCCATGCCATTTTATTTTTTATTATAATTATTATTTATTTTATTCTTTTCTCCTATACTCATAAGTGATGTTGTAACTACTTCCGGCCCAAAACATAAACAAAAGCGCCCCTTCGTTATTCACCGCTTCATTTATTAAAAGATTATCGTCTTTTGTTAATCCTATTCTTCTTTTATTATTTCTACAGCCTCCAAAAAGATAAGGGATTCCGCTGCATTCTAAAAACTTATTATCCAGATAAAACATTCCTTTTTTATATTTTCCCGAAAGTACCGTATCTTTAATAATCATCGAATTTTGAAATACTTTTATCGATAATAAATTCGCGTTTTCAAATTTGAGATTCAGCAAATACTTGTTTTCTTCCAAAACATGACTCAATTCAGTTTTTTTTCCAAAATTTGGATTAACCATAAATTGATAAGCATTATTATTTTTTAATGAATCTCCAACTACCTGAGTTTCGCCTGAACTAGTATAACTTTTTATCGGATTAAGAGAATAATTTCCTTCTAATTTAGAAATATTCTCTACTTTTAAATTTTCCAACTGTTTTTTGAACTTCTTTTTTGAAAAACTGGCACAGCCAAAAAGATTTATCACTAATCCTATTGCAAATACAAAATATTGAATCTGTCTTTTCATTTACTGAATTAATTATAAATCAATTAAATTTATTATTCCTCTTCAATCAAATCTTCTTCTTCTTCGTCAAGTTCATCATCTCCCTTTTCATCCAAATCAAACAAATAAGGTTCCAGCATCATTTTGTCTGCCAAAATCTCGATACGTTCTGTTAATGTCTCTGCAAAAATAATACGTTGCGTTTTAGGGATACTGTTCGAAATACGCATGATTTTAGTTTCGTGACGTAATTTCAAAATAGGATCAGCGTCATCCAGAATAAACATTTTTAAACGGTTTACATTATAACCGGCGGTTGTAAACATATCACTCAATTTGTTTGGTGTTCCAATTAAAACATCTATTCCGGTCGAAATATAGTTTTTATCATAATCTGTATCGCCTTTATCATGTACACCATACACTTCAAGATTAGAATATTTTCCATATTTCTCGAAAAGCTCTTCCATCTCTAATACTTTGGATTTGTCTTCCACAAAAATCAAAGCACGTGGCGATTCTTCAGTATGTCCCGCTAATTGCTGAATTACATTCAATACGATTGTTGTCGACTTACCGCTTCCTGCCGGAGAAAGAATAATACAATCTGCACCACTTTTTATTGTAGAAAAAGTTTCCATCTGCAAGATGTTCGGCTCCGTTAAACCATTTTCGATTAAGGCGTCCTGTAACTTTTCATTTATTTTTTTTAGTTTCATCTAATTTAGATTGGAAAATTAAAAGATTAAAAAATTGAAAAATTGCATCCTGAAACTAAATCTTTCAATCATTGAATCTTTAAATCATTTAATTATTTTTTTATTTACTTGCAAACAATTTTACATCGGTTTCAGAAATTTCGCTTCCACCCAGAATAATCAATCTTTCAACAACATTTCGAAGTTCACGGATATTTCCTGTCCAATCATATTCCTGCAATAATTTTATGGCTTGCGCCGAAAATACTTTTACCACATTTCCTTGTTCCGAAGCAATTTTCTCTGCAAAGTGCCTTATTAAAGCAGGAATATCATCACGCCTTTCATTCAATGGCGGAACCTTAATTAAAATCACAGCCAGGCGATGGTATAAATCTTCCCGAAAACGACCCTCGGCAATTTCTGTTTTTAAGTCTTTATTGGTTGCTGCCACTACACGAACATCTACTTTTATATCTTTTTCAGCTCCAACCCTCGTAATCATACTTTCCTGCAAAGCACGCAACACTTTGGCTTGCGCCGAAAGACTCATATCACCTATTTCATCCAGAAAAATAGTTCCTTTATCTGCTGCTTCAAACTTTCCGGCACGATCTTTCACTGCCGATGTAAAAGCACCTTTTACGTGACCGAATAATTCACTTTCGATTAATTCACTTGGAATTGCTGCACAGTTCACTTCGATTAAAGGGAAATTAGCACGCTCGCTTTTTTCATGCAATTGATGCGCCACTAACTCTTTTCCGGTTCCGTTTGGTCCCGTAATTAAAACTCTGGCTTCGGTTTGGGCTACTTTATCAATCATTACTTTAATATGATTGATGGCTTCGCTCTCGCCAACCATTTCGTAATTTTTGCTGACTTTTTTCTTTAAGATTTTATTCTCAACAACGAGTTGCTTTTTATCTAAAGCATTACGAACCGTATTCAATAAGCGATTCAAATCTGGCGGTTTCGAGATATAATCAAAAGCCCCTAAACGCATCGTGTGAATTGCCGTTTCCATATCGCCATGACCGGAAATCATGACCATCGGAATTTCAGGTTTGATTTTTTTTACTTCTTCTAAAACCTCAACACCATCCATTTTTGGCATTTTAATATCGCACAAAACCAGATCGTAATCGTTGTTTTTTATTTTTTCAAGCCCCACAACACCATCTTCGGCTTCATCAACCTGATAGGTGTCATTTTCTTCTGACAAAATCTTTACCAAAACTCTTCTGATCGCTGCTTCGTCTTCTATAATTAATATTTTACTCATTTTTTTTCTTAAGGTTCGAAGTTGCAAAGGCACAAAGGTACAAAGTTTAAAATCTTTGTCAGTTTGTGCCTTTGAACCTTCGTTATTATATTAATATTTATGTCCATTCTGCAGTTCTTATTTTTTGTTCTAAGCTACATAGGTTCTCACTAAAAAAACTTTGCCTCTTTAAACCTCTAAACCTTTGCAACTATACAAATTAATATTTAAGCCATCTATATAATTCTTTCCACGTTGGTTTTTTGCCGTACATTAAAATACCGACACGGTAAATTTTTGCTGCAAACCAAACGACAAGGAAAAAGCTAGCAAACAATAATGATACCGAAATTGCGATTTGCCACCACGGAACACCAAACGGAATACGCATTAACATGACAATTGGCGATGTAAGCGGAATCATTGAAAATACCACCGCAACAGTTCCATGAGGATCATTTACAACTGTAAAAAATCCGATGTAGACACTTAAAATAAGTGGCATAATAATCGGTAACAAAAATTGCTGTGAATCGGTTTGATTGTCTACAGCTGCTCCAATTGCCGCATAAAATGAACTGTATAAAAAGTAACCTCCAATGAAATAAACCACAAAACCAATTAAAATACTGGCAATAGGCAAATTCCATAATTCATTAATATACATTTGTGCTGACCCGGACATTTCATGTTGTGCTGACTCCATTAATTCCGGTGAAATTTTGGCAGTTGGACCTACATTTACCCCAAAAAATGCCGAAGCAGCAAACATCAGTCCCAAACCAATTATCGCCCAGATTGTAAACTGCAATAACCCTGCAAGTGAAGTTCCAACGATTTTACCAATCATTAACTGAAATGGTCTTACCGATGAAATAATGATTTCGATAATTCGATTTGTTTTTTCTTCGATTACACTTCGCATTACCATATTTCCGTAAATGATAATAAACATCATAATCAAGTAACCGAAAGCGCCGCCAATAAAAATTTTTATTTCATTCAGGCCTTTTAAGCTTTCTTCACCTGAGGATTTTGCCAAATGAATATTAACTGTTGCCTGTGCTTTTTGAATCGCCAAAGTATCCAGTTTCGCCTTTTCTAAATTCAGTTTTGTAATCTTAGAAGCTATGACATCCTGTGTGTTTTCAATAAAACTAATACTCGGACTATTGTTTGAAATAAATTCAGTCTTACTTTCCAGATCCTCTTTTGGAATAATAATTAAACCGTCAAGATTTTCCTTGGCAATACTATCTTTCAGAACTTCTACATCAATTTGAGACCAATTAATGTATTTAAATTCAGCATTTTTTTTATTCTGTTTTACAAAATCATCTGCAAACAAACCGGTTTCATCATGAATTGCAATTCTTTTGGTTTCGGCTTTCATGGAACTCAAATAACCAATAAAACCAGCAATTGCAACAAACAATAACGGACTCAAAAAAGTCATGACTACAAAAGACTTATTGCGGACTTTTGCAATAAACTCTCTTTTTATAATTAATGATACAATGCTCATAAATATTTAATTTTCAAATTCTAAATTCCAATTTAAAAAAATGCTAAAATTGGAATTTGGAATTTATTTTTTGGAATTTAGATTTTATTCTCCGTTACTGTTTGAATAAAAATATCGTTGACACTTGGAATTTTCTCTACAAAATGTGTTACTTGTCCTCGCTGAGTAAGAAGATGCAATAATTCATTTGGTGTTGCATTTCCTATCTGGATATTTAATTTTAAATCATCATTCAACGATTTGAAACTTGCTGGTGAAACGGTAAATTTTTGTGTGATATCGTACATCAAACCTTCAACATTATTGGTCAGAATTCCAACCTCAAAACTATTAGTCCTAAATTGACGCTTAACATCACTTAGCTTCCCTTCAATTAATTTATTCGATTTATGAATTAACGCAATATCATCGCAAAGTTCTTCCACACTTTCCATACGGTGAGTTGAGAAAATAATAGTAGCTCCCTGCTCCTTCAAAGCTAAAATTTCATCTTTAATAATATTGGCATTTACAGGATCAAATCCTGAAAACGGTTCATCAAAAATTAACAATTTTGGCTTATGCAATACACAGACTACAAACTGGATTTTCTGTGCCATACCTTTTGAAAGTTCCTGGATTTTTTTGTTCCACCAACCCTGAATGCCTAAACGATCAAACCAATAATCGAGTTGCTTTTTAGCTTCAGCTTTAGAAAGTCCCTTCATCTGCGCCAGATACAAACATTGTTCCCCTACTTTCATAGAAGTATACAAACCTCGTTCTTCAGGAAGATAACCAATAGTCTGGACATGTTTAGGCTGCAATTTTTCTCCATCTAAAATTATTTCACCACTATCCGGGAGTGTAATTTGATTGATAATTCGGATAAGAGATGTCTTTCCTGCTCCATTCGGGCCTAATAGCCCGTAAATACTGCCCTTTGGCACATTTAATGAAACTTCGTTAAGCGCTACATAATCTCCGTATTTTTTTACGACATTATGTACTTCGAGTAAGTTGCTCATGCTGTTTTTAGGGTTTTCTGCGTCAGTTTGACCATTTTGGCCTGCGAGTGTAAAAGTAAATAATTAGTATTAAAAGTTTGTATTAATAGCATAAAAACAAAACTAAATCGATTAATTTTTTGCCACGAATTTCACTAATTATCTCAAATTAGAAAAAAACTGAAATTAACTTCAATAATTTCCATGTTATGTAACTATTTAGCCTAATCAAATTTGATCTTTGCTTAAAAATCAACCCCAAATTGCTCAAATTAAGCTGGTTTAAATAGATTTTCTATATAAATCGACTAAAATTTTCAACCTATATCCGTGAAATTCATCGCTAACTTTTTAAACTCTTTTCAAAACAAAAAACCCATCCTAATAATTTACTTTAAGGATGGGTTTTAAAATTTATTTTAATTTTTAAAAAAAGTTATAGCTATGAAAACATATCTTTTACTTTTTCAAAAAATGATTTTTCTGATTTTTCAGGATTAGGAATAAAATGTTCGTCATTTAAAGCATTTTCAAAGAATTGTCTTTGCTCTTTGTTCAACGTTTTTGGTGTCCAGACATTTACGTGAACCAGTAAATCTCCGTTTCCGTATCCATTGATGCTTGGAATTCCTTTTCCTTTTAATCGTAATATTTTTCCTGATTGAATTCCTTCTTCCAGTTTAATACGAACTTTTCCGTTGATTGCTTCAATATCTTTCGAAGCTCCTAAAACTGCTTCCGGGAAACTGATATATAAATCGTAGTGAATATTTTCGCCTTCACGTTTTAAGAATTCATGCTCTAATTCTTCAATTGCAACGATCAAATCTCCTGGAACACTGTTTCCCGGAGCATCGTTACCTTTGTTAGAAACTTTCAACTGCATTCCGTCAACAACTCCTGCGGGGATTTTTATAGAAACTGTTTCGTCTTCTACAACCATTCCCTGAGCATCTGCCTCAGAAGGTCTTTTATCTAATATTTGTCCGGAACCACCACAGGTAGGGCAAGTTGATGCTGATTGCATCCTTCCTAAAATCGTGTTGGTTACACGCATTACCTGTCCCTGACCATTACAAGTCGAACATGTTTTGTACGTTACACCCTTTGCCTGAACTTTACGTTTAACTTTTACTTTTTTCTCAACACCATTTGCAATTTCTTCTAAAGTTAATTTGACTTTAATTCGAAGATTGCTTCCTTTAGCACGACGTGGACCGCCACCGCCGCCTCCGAAGCCGCCAAATCCTCCGCCAAAAATATCACCAAACTGGCTGAAAATGTCATCCATATTCATACCACCGTGGCCACCTCCGCCAAAACCTCCTGAACCATCAAATGCCTGATGTCCGTATTGGTCGTATTTAGCTTTTTTATTAGGATCGCTTAAAACTTCATAGGCCTCTGCCGCAAGTTTAAAGTTTTCTTCTGCCTCTTTGTCGCCTGGATTTTTATCCGGATGATATTTCAGCGCACTTTTTCGGTATGCTTTTTTAATTTCGGCAGCGTCAGCATTTTTTGAAATGCCCAGTATTTCGTAAAAATCTTTTTTCATAATTAGGTAAATTGCTTCGCCAGTTCACTAGCGCTCGAGTCCAAATCTTAAAATCCCAAAAATTCAATTTAAATTATTGAAAATGAAACTTCTGTTTGCATTTTTTAGTTTCCGATAACCACTTTAGGGAAACGAATAATTTTGTCTCCTAATTTGTATCCTTTTTCTATAACATCAACAATTTTCCCTTTTAATTTATCAGACGGTGCTGGAATTTGGGTAATTGCTTCAGCAAAATCAGCATTAAAAGCATCACCTGCTCTTACTTCAACTTGCTCTAAACCTTTAGCCACCAAAGTGCTTTTCAATTTTTCATGAATCAACTCTACTCCTTTTTTTAAGTTTTCATCATCAGATTTGTTGATCTCTACAGTCGCTCTGTCAAAATCATCCAAAACAGGAAGCATGGCTAACAAAACCTCTTGGTTGGCTGTTTTAAACAAATCGATACGCTCTTTTGAAGTTCTTTTTTTATAATTTTCAAATTCGGCAAATAATCTCAAAAACTTATCTTTTTCCTTTGCCAAGTCCTGAGCCAATTGCTCTTCAACACTTAATTCTTCAACAATTAACTGCTCACCGTTGGCATTGTTCTCTAACGTTACATCATCTAATTCCTGATCGAATTCTGTATTTTCCGTAGTCATATTATTTGTATTTTTAAAAATATTCTTAAACTTCATTTTTAATTCTTTCTGTTGGATTGCAAAAGTACTGCCAAATCTTTGAAAATGTCAAATTGTCACTTTTATTAAACTTGGCATCCTTTTAAGCAATAATCTCTTAAAAAAAAATTAGTAAAATTTTAAGACTATTACGATTTAGTTTGTTCTATATTTGAGCTTCAAAACCAAATCAGTATTATTTTACCTATCAAAATTGAATTTAAGGGTTAGCCTCGGCTTATATAAATTATTAATTCAAGTTTACCTTATATTAAAAAAAGCTTTGCCTAATTGACGAAGCTTTTTTTTGTTCTTTTTTCTGCCACAAATTGCACAGATTAAAATGATTTCCTTCACTTTGTTAACTGATTTTCTCGCCACAAATTTTCGCAAATTCACTAAGTTTTTCACGCAGATTTAAAAAGATTTAAGCAGATCTCGCAGATTATAATTAAAATTAAATCTACTTTAATCTGCAGAATCTGCGTGAAATAAAATCCTTAAATCTGTGCTATCTGTGGCAAAAGCCTTTGCTAACCTTGCATAAATCCTTGTGCACTTTGCGGCTAACTTACGACTGTAGTGCCTTTTTCAATCCTTCAAAATCAACTGATACCTGTTCTCCCGAAACTAAATTTTTAAGCGAATAGGAATTAGCCGCAATTTCCTGATCTCCGGCAATTACCGCAAAAGGAATCAAACGTTTATCTGCATATTGAAATTGCTTACCCACTTTTACATTATCAGGATACAATTCTACTTTTATGTTTTCTTTTCTCAATTTCTGAATCGCCTGTGAAGCATATAAAGCCTCAGTATCTCCATAATTAATAAACAACGCTTTCGATGTCGCTGCTACCGTTTCCGGAAATAACTGCAATTCTTCTAAAACCAGATAAATTCTGTCTAATCCAAAAGAAATCCCAACGCCACTCATATTTTTTAAACCAAAAATACCAGTCAAATCGTCGTATCTTCCGCCACCGCCAATAGAACCCATCGAAACAGTTTTTGGAGCCGCTACTTCAAAAATAGCTCCGGTATAATAATTCAAACCTCGCGCTAAAGTCACATCCAAATCCAAAGTTGCCGTTGACAAACCTAAAGTTGCCACATTGTCGCATATAAATTTCAATTCTTCCACTCCTTTCATTCCTTCTTCTGACGAAGCCAATAAATTGGAAAGCTGACTAATTTTATCTGCAAAACTTCCTGTAAAACTAAAAAGCGGCTGTACCTTAACCAGCGCTTCTTCAGAAATGCCTTTTTCGATCATTTCTTTTTTCACACCATCTTCGCCAATTTTATCCAGTTTATCCAAAGCTACCGTAAAATCGATTAGTTTATCAGATGCACCTATTACTTCGGCAATTCCGGATAATATTTTTCTATTATTAATTTTAATCGTTACACCCTCCAAACCTAAAGCATTAAAAACAGTATCATACAATTGAACCAATTCTACTTCCTGCCATAATGATTTCGATCCTACAACATCAGCATCACATTGAAAAAACTCCCTGAAACGACCTTTCTGCGGACGATCTGCTCTCCAAACTGGCTGAATCTGATATCTTTTAAAAGGAAATTCAATTTCGTTTTGGTGCTGTACCACATATCTTGCAAACGGAACGGTTAAATCGTAACGTAACGCTTTTTCAGAAATTTTTGGAGTTAATTGTTTTGAAGTGATACTTGACAATTCATCACCTGAAATTTTATCCAAAAAATCTCCGGAATTCAATATCTTAAAAATCAAACGATCGCCTTCTTCTCCATATTTCCCCATCAAAGTTTCTGAATTTTCAAACGAAGGCGTTTCAATAGGCTGAAAACCAAAATTCTCAAAATTATTTTTTATGGTCTGAATAATATATTGACGTTTTGACACCTCTGCAGGCGAAAAATCCCTTGTCCCTTTTGGTATGCTTGGTTTTGAAGCCATCTTTGTTATTTTAGATTTTAGATTTAGATTTTAGATTCTTTTGAAATGCCAGCTCTAAACTTCTTGTACATTATTTTATTTTAGATTTTAATTTTTTTCAAATCCTAAATCGCCTGCAAATATCTTATTTTTTAAAATAAATAATGCCAGTTCGAAAACAAACTTGTAACAAAAAACGTATTTTCGTGTCAAATTGGTCATGATGCTAAAATTATTTAAAGAAAATATCCGAATTGCTTTTGGTTCCATCAAAACACAATTACTGAGAACCATTCTTACCGTTTTAATTATTGCCATCGGAATTACGGCTTTGGTTGGAATCCTGACCGTTGTTTCTGCTCTTGAAAACACAATCTCTACTGATTTTGCTTCAATGGGCGCCAATACTTTCAACATCAATCAATACGAAAGCAATGTTAGAAATCGTGGCGGAAATGAACGTGAGGTTGTCAATCCTATTATTTCTTATCCTGAAGCTGTAGCTTTTAAAACAAAATATAAATATCCTTTTACGGAAACGTCACTTTCCTTTACGGCTACTTCAACAGCCGAGGTAAAATATGGTGCCGAAAAAACAGATCCGGAAATTAAAATCGTTGGTGTCGATGAACATTTTATTAACAACTCAGGATTAGAGACTAGTCTGGGACGTTCTTTTAATCAATTTGATATCGAAAACAATACTTATTCCTGCATCGTAGGTTCAGATTTTGAAAAAGGACTTTTAAAAGATGTGAATCCAATTGACAAAGTAATTTCGATAAGAGGGGCAAAATTCAAAGTCATTGGTGTTTTAAAAGAAAAAGGTTCCACTTTTGGAAACAGCCAGGATTTACGTGTTTTAATTCCAATTCAGGTAGCGCGTTCCTTATTTACAGCTCCCAATATTAATTACACGATGAGTGTCATGGTTTCTAAAAAAGAGCTTTTAGACCAGGCTATCGACAATGCAACAAGCACTATGCGAAGAGTTCGAAAATTAAGTCCGGTTCGTGACAATAATTTCGGTATCGTACGAAGTGATGATTTGATCAACCGCATACTCGGAATCACGCAATATTTAGGCTGGGCTTCATGGATTATCAGTATTATTACCATTTTAGGATCTTCAATTGCGCTAATGAATATCATGATCGTTTCGGTTACTGAGCGTACCCGCGAAATTGGTGTCCGAAAAGCATTGGGTGCAAAAAGAACCACTGTTGCAGTTCAGTTTTTTATCGAAACTTTATTGATTGGCCAGATTGGAGGTTTGGTCGGAATCGTATTGGGAATCCTTCTCGGTTTTGGTATCGCAACCGCAATGAGCTTCGCATTTGTTATTCCGTGGACTGCTATTTTTGCAGCCTTTGCGACCAGTTTTATGGTTGCCATCGTGTCTGGGTTATATCCGGCTATTAAGGCTTCAAAACTGGATCCGATTGAAGCTTTGCGTTATGAATAGTTTTTTTACCGTCAGATGTTAGAGAAATTTTGTCGCCAAAGTTTTTTACACACCGTTTGTCATTCTGTAGGAATCTCTTTTACTCATTTCATTTTTAAGCATTTCTATGATTGAATACACAGAAGGAATATATACTTTTATATTTTAACTAATAAAAACAGAACCGTTTTAGAACCGTTTTATATACTGGCGTAACAAACAATTTAAAATTACGCTTGCAACAGCATAAGAGCAAATTAAACCCTAACAGTTTCACAGCAAAATATAATTCGCATTTTTTAATTTATTTTGAAAAGTTCAGCTGGATTCAATTAGCAATTGAAAGAGAAAAAGAAATTAAAAATCTTTCAAGGAAAAAAAAATTAAATTTAATAAAAGAAATAAATCCAAATTTAGAATTCTGGAATTTTCATTTTGAATAATAGATTCCTACGGAATGACAAACTTTGTGTAAAATTTTAAATCTAACAAAAACTAAATATCCCCTCTCATCATCCTGTCATTATCGTAAATATCTTTTCGCAATTCGATATTTTTAAAATTCATTTCCTCCAGTAAATCAGTCATTTCAGTTCCTAAATACTGATTGATTTCAAAATACAATTGTCCGTTCTCCACAAGATTTTTCTGAGCCAATTCGGCAATTTTCCGATAAAAAACCAAAGCGTCATTGTCTTCCACAAAAAGTGCCAGATGCGGTTCATAATCCAGGACATTCTTTTTTATCTCCTGTTTTTCCAAATTACGAACATAAGGCGGATTCGAAACAATAATATCAAAATCCTGTTTTAAATCATCGGTTTCGAAAATACTCTGCAATAAAAAGTCAACCTCTACATTATTATTTCTCGCATTTTTTTTTGCCATGGACAAAGCATCTGCCGAAACATCAATTGCAAAAACTTTGGCATTTGGAATATTCTTCGCTAACGAAATGGCAATGCATCCACTCCCAGTCCCGATGTCCAAAATCTTTAATTTTTTCAATCTTTCAATTTTTGAATTTTCTGCTATAATCCATTCCACCAATTCTTCCGTTTCAGGCCTCGGAATCAAAACATTCTCATTGACTTCGAAATCCAAGCCATAAAAATTAGTTTTCCCTAGTAAATACTGAATGGGAACTTCTTTTTTTAATTCCGACAAGAGTATTTTCCAATTTTCTATTTCAGCTTCTTCAAAAGCCAATTCATGGTTTAACGCCAAATCAATTTGTCGCAATTTATGTTTATCTTCTAAAATTAAATAGAAAAAACTCTCCGCTTCATACGCATCATAAAATGGCGATAGTTCCTGAATAAAGTGAGTGCGATATTGTTTGATTTTCATCTTGACGGGTATGAGTAATTTTAGCGATAACCAATTGTATTCTTAATAAGTGTTACACAAACAAATTTTGTTACAATTCGTTTTATAATTCTTTCAGCATCCAAACCGGACAAGAATTATGTCCTGTACACCCCATTGGCGCTTTTAAATACTCAAATCCTGATTTTTTATATAATTTTTGTGCTGCATGCATAAACGGCATCGTTTCGATATAGCATTTTTCAAAACCGAAATCTCTCGCTTGTTTCAGGCATTTCTCCATCATTTTACTTCCAATTCCCAAACCTCTCGTTTCAGGTAAAAAATACATCTTTTGTAATTCACAAATTTTAGGGTCACCATTTTCCAAAGGCGCAATTCCACAACAACCAACAATCTCACCTTCATTTTCTACCACAAAATAAACCGCCTGAGGTTTGTTATATTCCTCAAACATCAAATCTAAATATGGGTCTCCGTAAGCTGTTCCTACTTTTGGGATTTCCATTTCATCAAAAACAGATCGTATTAATTGAGCAACTGCCTGATTGTCTTCTTTTTTAATTTGCCTAATGACCCAATTTTCCATATTTACATTTGTCTTACTATGATATTGCAAAAGTAGAAATACTTTTTAGATAGTTTCATAACATAACCCTAAACTCAAAAATAACTACTTTTGCAGTATGAATATACAGGAGAAATATATAAAACGATGCCTTCAATTAGCCAAAAATGGATTAGTTGCAGCAATGCCTAATCCATCTGTTGGAGCGGTTATTGTTTATGAAGGTAAAATAATTGGGGAAGGTTATACTTCGCCTTATGGTGGAAATCACGCGGAGGTTAATGCAATAAATTCAGTAGCTGATAAGTCATTATTATCCAACTCAACTATTTATGTAAGTTTAGAACCTTGCAGCCATTTTGGAAAAACGCCTCCTTGCTGTGATTTAATTATTGCAAATAAAATTCCGAGTGTCGTAATAGGAACTGTTGATCCGAATGAAAAAGTAGCTGGAAACGGAATCAAGAAATTAATTGCTGCCGGGGCAAATGTTACCGTTGGCATTTTAGAAAACGAATGCAACGAACTCAACAAACGCTTCTTTACTTTTCATCAAAAAAAAAGGCCTTATATTATATTAAAGTGGGCAGAAAGCCGGGATGGTTTTTTGGCACCAGAAAAAGAAGTTAATCCGGAACGAAAACCTGTCTGGATTACCAATCAATATTCAAGACAAATGGTTCACAAATGGCGAAGCGAAGAGCAGGCAATTTTAGTGGGAACAAAAACTGTTATTGATGACAATCCGAAGTTAAATGTTCGGGACTGGTCAGGAAACAATCCTGTCAGAGTAGTTTTAGATCAAAATAATCGAATTTTAAAAGACAGTTTTATTTTTGATGACACCGTAAAAACTATTGTATTTACTAAATCTGAAATTAACCTTTCAACAGAAAACACTACCTTTGAAAGTATTAATTTTAATCAAAATGTAATACCCAATATTTTGGCGGTTTTATATCAAAACCAAATTCAGTCTATTATTATTGAAGGTGGCCTGCAAACTTTACAATCCTTTATTGATCAAAATATTTGGGATGAAGCCCGCATTTTTGTTGGTAAAGCCTCTTTTGAAAAAGGAACAAAAGCACCACATTTGTCAGGAAAAAATGTAGAAAAAAAATATATCGGAAACGATGAATTAATACAAATTAGAAATCATGATTGATACTATAATTTTTGACTTTGGAGATATTTTTATCAATTTAGATAAAGAAGCTACTATTTCAGGATTGCAGAAATTAGGCATGACCGAATGGAATTCAGAATTGGATCGTTTGAATCTTTTATTTGAAACAGGGGATGTTTCGTGTGATGATTTTCTGGCAGGTTTTCAAAAGCAATTACCAAATGCTTCAATTGAAGAAATTCTGGAAGCATGGAATGCGATATTAGCTGATTTTCCTTTATACCGATTAGAATTTCTGCAAATGCTTTCTGAAAAATATCGTTTGTTTTTGTTAAGCAATACCGATTCTATTCATATTGAAACTTTCGAGAACAAAAGCGGAATCTCTTTTTACAGCGATTTTTACCAATGTTTTGAAAAAGTTTATTTTTCTTTTGAAATAGGAATGCGAAAACCAAATCCGGAAGTTTTTCAATATTTAATTAACAAACACGAATTGTCTCCAAAGCGTACTTTGTTTATAGATGACAAAAAAGAGAACACAGATTCAGCCGCTGCTCTGGGCTTTCATGTTTGGAATTTACAAGTTGGTCAGGAAGATGTTGTTGATTTATTTGAGAAACAAATACTTTAGAAATTTTACTTTTGGAATATAACGACACCTATCAAACCGTTGCTTTTGAATCTGAAGAAGTGCTTTTTAAGGAAAAAGGAAGTAAATTTTTCGGTTACGCTTTTCCCATAGAAAATGAAGAAGAAGTAAAACCGATTATTGAAAACTTAAAAAAACAACACCCAAACGCTGTGCATTACTGTTACGCCTATCAATTAGGCACAGCTCCAAAAATATCTTACCGTGCTAATGATGATGGTGAACCCGGTAATACAGCTGGAGCACCAATTTATGGGCAAATACAATCTTTTGGATTAACTAACGTACTTGTTGTCGTAGTTCGATTTTTTGGCGGAATCAAATTAGGCGTAGGCGGATTAATTGCTGCTTACAAAACTACCGCTCAAATGGCACTTGAAGTTTGCGAAATTGTCGAAAAAACGATTGATGTTCATTTTTTAATTTCATTTGATTATAAAAACATGAACAAAGTAATGCGTGTTATCAAAGAAAAAAAACTTGAAATTGTATCTCAGGAAATGGAGATAAATGAAGATTCCGGATTACCAATTGGTAAAATATTTACCAAAACCAGAAAAAAAAATGCCGAAATAATATTCGGCATTTTTGATTTAATGTTCGAAATCGATATTAAAATTATATAAGTTAGCATTAAAATCTACCTCATTTTAACAATTATTCAAGTGTTTTAAACAATTCTAAAATATAATCCGGAGGAGCAGTTGGACGACCCGATTTTAAGGAAATAAACACTAAAATAAACACTGCCGTTGTTAATAACTCATTTGCCTCATTATAAATCGCACACTCAAATTCTATCTTGACAGAAGATTGACTTTTGAAAGCAGTATGAATCGTTAACAACTCATCATAACGGGCAGATTTTTTATAATTTATCTGCATGGAAACAATTGGAAGTCCAATACCGCTTTCCTCCATGATTTTATACGAAATCCCTTTGTTTCTAAGCCATTCCACACGCCCTATTTCAAAATACGGAATGTAATTTCCGTGGTATACAACCCCCATTTGATCTGTTTCTGAATAACGTACACGTACCTGAGTCTGATGATTTTTCATTATTTATAAATTAAAAAAATTTAAGCTTTTAAAGTTTCCTTACAACATTTTTTTTATAAATTACATTGCAAAATATTTTTTTTTACAGAAATTTGTTCACATATTTGTTATCCCGAAAAAAGGAAAAAAAACTCTACTATTTTATAGGAGAATCATTACCAATAATACAAAATTTATTTGAATCTATGACTAAAACTGCTCAATCGGTATGGGAAAACTGTTTGTCCTTTATAAAAGACAATATTCAAGATCAAGCCTACAAAACTTGGTTTGAACCAATCAAATCAGTTGAGCTAACCGACAATGCGCTATATATTCAAGTTCCAAGTAAATTTTTCTACGAATGGCTGGAAGAACATTATGTTAAATTATTGAAAGTTGCGCTTACCAAAGAACTGGGGAAAAACGCAAAGTTACTCTATAAAATCAAAATGGAAAACACTTACGGTAATAAACAACCATTTACCGAACAGCTTCCAAGTTCTAACAGAGTACCGATGAAACCGCAAGAGGTTGATGCTCCGTTCAAAAACTTAAATCCTGAACTTAAAAACCCATTTGTAATTCCCGGAATTAGAAATTTAAAAATTGAGTCGCAATTAAATGCCAACTACAGTTTTGATAATTTTCTTGAGGGAGACTCAAACCGTTTAGCCCGTTCTGCAGGCATGGCTGTTGCCAATAAACCTGGAGGAACATCCTTTAACCCATTATTGATTTTTGGAGGGGTTGGTTTAGGAAAAACACACTTAGCACACGCTATTGGCGTTGAAGTAAAAGATAAATATCCTGAAAAAACGGTTTTATATATTTCTGCCGAGATTTTTACACAACAATATATTGATTCGGTAAAAAAGAATAATCGAAATGATTTCATTCACTTTTATCAATTAATCGATGTTTTAATTATTGATGATGTTCAGTTTTTATCCGGAAAATCAGGAACTCAGGATGTATTCTTTCATATTTTTAATTATCTGCACCAAAATGGAAAACAGGTAATTTTAACATCAGACAAAGCACCTGTTGACATGCAGGATATTGAGCAGCGTTTGCTGTCCCGTTTTAAATGGGGATTATCTGCTGAATTACATCAGCCAGATTACGAAACCAGAATTTCAATCTTAAAAAACATTTTGTATCGTGATGGTGTTGAAATACCGGAAGATATTATTGAATATGTTGCCCGTAACATTAAAACTAATGTTAGAGAATTAGAAGGTGCTATTATTTCGTTAATCGCCCAATCTTCTTTCAACAAAAAAGAAGTTACCATTGAATTAGCTAAAAGTGTAGTAGAGAAATTTGTAAAAAATGTAAAGAGAGAAATCTCTATTGATTATATTCAAAAAATTGTGTCAGATTATTTTCAGTTGGATATTGAAACACTTCAATCAAAAACCAGAAAAAGACACGTGGTTCAGGCGAGACAACTGGCCATGTTTTTTGCAAAGAAATTCACAAAGGCTTCTTTGGCAAATATCGGTTCTCAGATTGGAGATCGCGATCATGCTACCGTATTACATGCTTGTAAAACTGTTGACAATTTAGTTTCTACTGACAAACAATTCAAGAAATTTGTAGAAGACATCAACAAAAAATTAACGCTATAAACGCGCATCATGCCAGTAAAAATCTTAATGGTTTGTTTGGGAAATATTTGCAGATCCCCTTTAGCTGAAGGTATTTTAGCATCAAAATTACCAAAAGACAATTTCATAGTTGACTCCGCCGGAACAGGCTCCTGGCATGTAGGACATTCCCCTGACAAACGCTCCATTGCTATTGCTCAACTGAATGGTTTATGTATTGACAATCAAAAGGGACGTCAATTTAAAACTTCCGATTTTGATGAATTCGATTATATCTATGTAATGGACAATTCTAATTATGGCAATGTAATTGATTTGGCACAGAATCAAGAGCATAGAAATAAAGTACATCTCATTTTAAACGAATTATTTCCTGGTGAAAATGTGGATGTGCCAGACCCTTATTTTGGTATGACCAACGGATTTGAAACTGTATATCAGATGTTAGATGAAGTTACGGATATCATTGCACAGAAACTTATCGAAAAACATTCTTAGACTTACACTTCTTTTCAATTATTTGCCTACTATTTATTGATTCGCATACAAATTATAAAACAAGCCCATGAAACTTTTAGGAAAATTATATTTAATTCCAACTACCATGGGCGAAAGCGATCCGATGGATGTTTTGCCACAGACTGTAAAAAGAAGCATTGATTTTATAGATTATTATATTGTTGAAAACGAAAAGACAGCCAGGAAATCTATAAAAGCAGTTTCTCCTGAGAAAAAACAATCAGAACTCATTCTATTTACATTAAATAAACGAACGGAACCAAGCGAGCATTTAGACTTCATCAAACCATTATTAGAAGGAAAAAATGTTGGATTGATGAGCGAAGCAGGTTGTCCGGGAGTTGCAGATCCAGGTGCGGTTATTGTAAAACTGGCACACGAAAAAGGAATTCAGGTAATACCTTTGGTTGGACCGTCTTCTATTTTATTAGCTATGATGGCTTCCGGAATGAACGGACAAAGTTTTACTTTCAATGGATATTTACCTATTGATAAAGACGAGAAGAAATCCGCATTAAAGTTTTTTGAAAAATTATCTCAGGATAAAAACCAGTCCCAGCTTTTTATTGAGACACCTTACAGAAACAACAAATTAGTTGAAGATCTTTTGCAGATTCTAAACCCTGCTACACATCTTTGTATCGCTACAGATATTACTTTGCCAACAGAATTTATTAAAACAATGCGTGTTTCTGATTGGAAGAAATTGAAAGTTGATTTGCATAATCGACCTACGATTTTTATTATTCATAAAATGTAAATTTAAAACAATTTCAATGAAAAAGTTTTCAATACTGTTTTTGATGTCTTTTGTACAAATTTCCTTTGCACAGTATAAGGAACCAACTATTAAAGGAGACCCTGATTCAGAAGAGATCTCCTCTGTAGATAAACAACCTGAATTCCCTGGCGGACCAGATGCTTTATACAACGAATTCATCAAAAAAAATTATAAGACACCTAATGTTAAAGGCCTAAAAGGTAAAGTTTATGTTACTTTCATCGTTGAAAAAAATGGAACATTATCTAATATAAAAATTTTAAGAGATATTGGATATGGAACTGGAGAAGAAGCCATTAGAGTTCTAAAACTATCTCCGAAATGGGTTCCTGCAAAGAAAAATGACAAACCTGTAAGATGGCAATATGCATTTCCTATAACTGTAATCGGAGATGAGCTAACCGATGCAGCCAAATTGTATGACCTGACTCAAAATAGTTCAGTGACACCTGTTATTAATGAAGACAATCTAGTTTATAACACAGCTGGTATAGAAGTCAAACCAGAATTCCCTGGAGGTCAGGAAGCATTGAACAGCTTTATAAAACAAAATTATAAAAATCCAAAAGAAAATCTAAAAGGAAAAATATATGCTACTTTTGTTATTGAAAAAGATGGATCATTAAGCGATATAAAAATCTTAAGAGATCTTGATTATGAAACAGGCAAGGAAGCTATTAGAGTTTTAAAACTATCCCCGAAATGGATTCCTGGAAAACAAAATAACAAGACAGTCAGAGTTCTCTATTCCATACCTATAATTCTAAATTAATATTTTTCTTAAGTTAGTTTTTCATTCCGCTCACAAGTTTTCCCCCAAATCAAACTTTTCATGAGTAAACTTCCAAACATAACCACAAGCATTTTTACGGTAATGTCCAAAATGGCGACCGAATATAATGCGATAAATCTTTCTCAGGGATTTCCAAATTTTCCCGTTGATGAAAGATTGACAGACATTTTAGCGAAGTTGGCAAAAGAAAACGTGCATCAATATACCCCAATGGCAGGTTATCCGCCCTTGCTGAATCAGATTGCAAAATTAATTCTGAGTTCTTATAATAGAGTTATAAATCCTGATTTGGAACTATTGGTGACAGCTGGGGCAACACAGGGAATTTTTACTTCGATTTTAGCTTTGGTAAAAACAGATGACGAAGTAATTATTTTAGATCCAAGTTATGACTCTTATGAATCTCCAGTTTTATTGTGCAACGCAAAACCAGTTCGGGTTGCTTTAAACGATGATTATACGCCAAATTGGGAAACCATTGAAAAAGCGTGTTCGGAAAAAACCAGGATAATTATTATCAATAATCCGCATAATCCTACTGGAAAAATATTAACTGAAAATGATTTTTTAGAATTAGAAAAACTACTTTCAAAATTCCAAAATATTGTCGTCTTATCTGATGAAGTCTATGAATACATTACTTTTGAAGAAAAACATATTTCGACACATACAAAAGATTTTCTGGTAAACCGTTGTATTATGGTTTCTTCCTTCGGGAAATCATTTCACATTACAGGCTGGAAAATCGGTTATACGGTCGCGCCGGAATATTTGATGAAAGAAATCAAAAAAGTACATCAGTTTTTGGTTTTCAGCGTAAATAGCATTTCACAGGCAGCAATTAATCAATACTTAGATGTTGTTGATGTAAATCTACTTGGAAAATTCTATAAGGAGAAACGAGATTATTTTCAAAAACTGCTTCAAAACAGCCGATTCGAATTAAAAACCTGCGAAGGAACTTATTTTCAGGTTGCTTCCTATGCCAATATTTCTGACGATGATGATGTGACTTTCTGCAAAAAATTAATCACAGATTTCGGTGTCGCTGCAATCCCAATTTCCACCTTTTATTCTGATCATAAAGATCAAAAATTAATTCGTTTTTGTTTTGCCAAAGATGACTTCACACTTGAATCAGCAGCAAAAAAAATATGTGAAATATAAATCTTTTCGAAAATTTATAACACTATTATGCGCGCATCCTATTTAAATTAATTAATTTTGTAAAAACAAAAAAAGTATGAGCTATACAGATAAAATGTTACGGGACGATGCTTTAAAAGGTAAAGTTATTGTAGTTACAGGTGGCGGAAGTGGTTTAGGAAAAGCAATGACTAAGTATTTTTTAGAATTAGGAGCTCAGGTAGCGATTACTTCAAGAGATTTAGAAAAGCTAAAAACAACAGCAACAGAACTTGAAACAGAAACTGGCGGAAAATGTCTGCCTGTTCAATGTGACGTTCGTCATTACGAAGAAGTTGAAAACATGCTTCAGGAAGTTTTAAAAGCCTTCGGAAAAGTGGACGTTCTTTTGAACAATGCTGCCGGAAATTTCATTTCTCCAACGGAACGTTTATCAGCAAATGCATTTGATACTGTTATCGATATCGTACTTAAAGGCTCGAAAAACTGTACACTAGCCTTTGGAAAACACTGGATTGACAGCAAACAAAAATCAGCAACAATTTTAAATATTGTAACTACTTATGCCTGGACAGGTTCTGCCTATGTAGTACCAAGTGCAACAGCAAAAGCCGGGGTTTTAGCCATGACAAGAAGTCTTGCCGTAGAATGGGCGAAATACGGAATTCGTTCTAACGCCATCGCTCCGGGACCATTCCCTACAAAAGGAGCCTGGGACAGATTATTACCGGGCGATCTTGCTGAGAAATTTGATATGGCCAAAAAAGTACCTTTGAAGCGTGTAGGCGATCATCAGGAATTAGCCAATTTAGCAGCTTATTTAGTTTCTGATTTTTCTGCTTATGTGAATGGAGATGTTATTACGATTGACGGTGGTGAATGGCTGAAAGGCGCTGGACAATTCAATTTACTGGAAGCAATTCCTGAAGAACTTTGGGATCAGCTCGAAATGATGATAAAAGCAAAAAAGAATAAATAATTACAAGTGCTTACTAAATTCAGAATATTTTATAAAACTATACTGATTGCACCAAATCCCAATGGCATTGCTGTTGGGATTTTTTATACAAGTGATGCCATATTTAACCATATAATATAAGTTCAGTTAAGTTATACTTTGTTTAAACATCTTATTGCTTACATTTACTTATATTATATGGTTTAAATACATAATATGTTTAGACAGTTCACTTAAATTATTATTTTTGTCCAACAAATATATAATATCAAATTTATGCTCATTATTGGAATTGCAGGAGGAACAGGAAGTGGAAAAACAACCGTAGTACACCAAATCATGAACGAATTACCGGATACTGAAGTTGGGGTAATTTCGCAAGATTCTTATTATAAAGAAACCCATAATTTGTCATATGACGAAAGAGCATTAATCAATTTTGATCATCCCAGGGCTATTGATTTTGAATTGCTGGAAAAACATTTAAAAGCATTAAAAGCCGGAGAAACAATCGATCAGCCGGTTTATTCATTCATTCAGCATAACAGAACGGATGATACCGTTTCGACACATCCAAGAAAAGTAATGATTGTTGAAGGTATTTTAATCCTGACCAATCCGGAATTGCGTGAACTATTTGACATTAAAATATACGTTCATGCCGATTCCGACGAAAGATTAATTCGTCGTTTAAAAAGAGATATTTCTGAACGAGGCCGTGACATCGATGAGGTTTTAACACGTTATCAAAACACCTTGAAGCCTATGCATGAGCAGTTTATAGAACCATCAAAAGCTTTTGCAGATATTATTATTCCAAATGATAAATATAATACAGTTGCAATTGATGTCGTTCGTGCCGTAATTAATCAGAGAATTTCATAATTTTTATTGTAAATTTATTCCATAAAAATAAGGAGCTATTCCCGCTCTCGCCTGTATCTTTTTACGGCAGAAAATGCCATAAAAAGGATATCGGCTCCATCGGGGCTAAAAAGATCAATCATATTCAAAAGAAAAAAATCGGTTAAATAAAAACTAAATGAAAAATCCATACAAAGACAAATCCTGGTTTAAATTCCTGGGCAACAAATATGTTTGGGTCTTGCTTTTTTTTGTAGTCTGGATGCTGTTTTTAGACAATTATTCCTATTTTGACCATCGGTTTTTAGACAACCAGATCAATGAGCTTGAAGATAACAAAACCTATTATCAGGAGGAAATCAAAAAAGATCAGGAGCAGATTAAACAACTAAAAAATCCCGAACAGATAGAAAAATATGCCCGCGAGAAGTATTTTATGAAAAAGGACAGCGAAGACATATATATCATCAAATTTGAAGACGATACGATTCAGAACAAAGAATAAATCCAGAAAAAAATTAAAATGGCTACTACCCTATTCAACGATTTTAATCCGATTTCATCCAAACAATGGAAGCAAAAAATTCAGTTTGAGTTGGATGGCGCCGAATACAATCAAACCGTAATCTGGAATTCTCCGGAAGATATTCAGGTAAAACCTTTTTATCACAATGATGAATTTTCAAAAGCTGCTCCTATACAAACAAAAGCTGCCAAATTTAAAATCTGTCAAAACATATTTGTTTATGATATAGAAAAATCAATTCAGAGAGCCATCAATACTATTGAAAGAGGTGCCGAAAGTTTACGATTTACTATCGAAAACGAAAAAATTGACATCCAAAAATTACTAGAAAGCCTTCCTTTAGAAAACAGAACTGTTTACTTTAATTTGAATTTTATTTCAATCGATTTCGTGAAAAAATTAGACACCATTTCGATTCAGAAAAAAGCAAATTTTTATTGTAATATTGATCCAATTGGCCATTTTGCCAAAGAAGGAAATTGGTTGCCTACATCTGATAAAAATAATTTTGAAACAATTGATAAAATTTCAAAAGCAACTTTAAATCTTTCTCTTCTTAGTATCGATTTAAGTTTATATCAAAATGCGGGTGCTAACATTACACAACAAATAGCCTATAGCCTGGCGCATGCAAATGAATATTTAAATCGTCTCCCAAATATTCCAAAACAAATCGTTTTTCAGGTTGCCGTTGGAACTAATTATTTTTTTGAAATCGCTAAACTTCGCGCTTTGCGGATGCTTTTCAAATTAATCGTGGCTGAATACAATTCTGATTTAGAGTGTCATTTATTAGTTACACCAACCAAACGCAACAAAACGATTTACGATTACAATGTTAATATGTTGCGTACGACAACCGAATGCATGTCGGCTATTTTAGGAGGCGCCGATGCAGTTGCCAATTTACCTTATGACGCCTTATACCACAAAGACAATGAATTTGGTGATCGAATTGCCCGAAATCAATTGTTGATTTTAAAACATGAAAGCTATTTTGACAAAGTTAATAATCCGGCTGATGGCAGTTATTATATTGAAAGCCTGACCATGCAATTGGCAGAAAAAAGTTTGGCATTATTTAAAAATATAGAAGCTGAGGGGGGATTTTTGAAACTTTTAAATGATGGTACCATCAAAAAGAAAATTCAGGAAAGCGCCACTAAAGAGCAGGAATTATTTGATTCCCAAAAAGAAGTTTTATTAGGAACCAATAAATACCCTAACAAAGAAGACAAAATGAAACACGATTTAGAGTTATTTCCTTTTGTAAAAATAAAATCCAGAAAAACATTAATTACCCCAATCATAGAAAAAAGATTAGCTGAAAAGCTCGAACAAGAAAGACTGGAACTTGAATAATCATTTTCAAAGTAATTAATAAATCCTCACAAAGAGTTAGTACATGGTAAGAAAAGACCTTAAACATATCAATCTTCAAAACCTGAAAATGGATTCTGAAAAATCAGATCCATTAAAAAGTTTTCGAACAGCTGAAGGAATTCAACTCAAAGAAACGTATTCCGAAAAAGATATTGAAGATTTAGAATTCCTTGATTTTGGAGCCGGCTTTGCTCCTTATCTTCGTGGACCTTACGCAACAATGTATGTTAAACGTCCGTGGACAATTCGTCAGTATGCCGGATTTTCGACAGCTGAAGAAAGTAATGCTTTTTACAGGCGAAATCTTGCAGCCGGACAAAAAGGTTTGTCCATAGCTTTTGATTTACCAACGCACCGAGGTTACGATTCTGATCACGAAAGAGTTGTTGGCGATGTTGGAAAAGCTGGTGTTGCAATAGATTCTGTTGAAGACATGAAAGTGCTTTTTGATCAGATTCCACTGGATGAGATGTCCGTTTCAATGACCATGAATGGTGCCGTTTTACCCATTATGGCATTTTACATTGTCGCTGCCGAAGAACAAGGAGTTGCTATCGAAAAATTATCAGGAACAATTCAGAATGATATCTTAAAAGAATTCATGGTTCGTAATACTTATATTTATCCACCTACGCCTTCGATGAAAATCATTGCTGATATTTTTGAATTCACGAGTAAGAAAATGCCCAAATTCAATTCTATTTCAATTTCCGGATATCACATGCAGGAAGCCGGAGCAACAGCTCATATTGAATTGGCCTATACTTTAGCAGATGGTTTAGAATATATCAGAACCGGATTATCAACAGGGATGACAATTGACGAATTTGCACCAAGATTGTCATTTTTCTGGGCAATTGGAATGAATCACTTTATGGAAGTTGCCAAAATGAGGGCCGGAAGGATGATTTGGTCTAAATTGGTACAACAATTCAATCCAAAAAGTGACAAATCATTAATATTAAGAACGCATTGCCAGACTAGTGGCTGGAGTTTAACAGAACAAGATCCATTTAATAATGTGGCCCGAACCTGTATTGAAGCTGCAGCAGCCACTTTTGGAGGAACACAATCATTGCATACCAATGCGCTTGATGAAGCGATAGCGTTACCAACCGACTTTTCTGCAAGGATTGCTCGTAATACTCAGATTTTTTTACAGGAAGAAACTAAAATAACCAAAACCGTCGATCCCTGGGCAGGGAGTTATTATGTTGAAAGCCTGACCAACGAAATGGTGGAGAAAACATGGAAACTGATTGAAGAGGTTGAAGAATTAGGTGGAATGACAAAAGCCATTGAAGCTGGAATTCCTAAATTGAGAATTGAAGAGGCAGCTGCCAGAAAGCAAGCCAGAATAGACAGCGGACAAGATATTATTGTTGGTGTCAATAAATTTAGATTAGAAAAAGAAGATCCTTTACATATTTTGGATGTTGACAACCAAATGGTTCGAAAACAGCAAATCGAGCAACTGGAAAAAATAAAAGCAAAAAGAAATACAGAAAAAGCAAATCAATCACTGGAAAAATTAATCCATTGTGCAAAAACCGGTCAGGGAAACCTATTAGAAATTGCTGTTGAGGCCGCTCGAAACCGAGCCACTTTAGGCGAAATCAGTGATGCTCTTGAAAGTATCTTTGGCCGATTTAAAGCACAGATAAAATCCATTAGCGGTGTGTATAGTGCAGCAATAAAAAACGACGAAAATTTCGAAAAAGCAAAACAATTAGCAGATGTCTTTGCTAATCAGGAAGGAAGACGCCCAAGAATTATGATTGCCAAAATGGGACAAGATGGCCATGACCGTGGTGCAAAAGTAGTAGCAACAGGTTATGCCGATGTAGGTTTTGATGTGGATATTGGCCCATTATTTCAGACACCTGCAGAAGCTGCCAAGCAAGCTGTTGAAAATGATGTACATATTCTTGGTGTTTCATCGTTAGCTGCAGGTCACAAAACATTAGTTCCGCAAGTTATTGAGGAACTTAAAAAACATGGTCGTGAAGATATTATGGTAATTGTTGGAGGCGTAATTCCTGCTCAGGATTATCAATTTTTATTTGATGCCGGAGCTGTTGCCGTTTTTGGCCCAGGAACTAAGATTAGCGAAGCGGCTATCAAAATTTTAGAAATATTAATAGATTAAAAAAAATCATGAGACATAAAAAATCCCGAATTACTCGGGATTTTTGTTTACTTTTTATTCTTAATCATTAATTGTAGCATTACTATCTGCTTCAATATAAGAAAGATCATAACCTCCAAAGGCTTTCATATAACTCCTTAAAGAAGTTCCATAAGCATCCCTGAAATGCCTGTTCCCTTTGTTTTTGAAGAAGTTTTTTACTGATCCTGCTCCTCCAAGATGTGCTGCGGCCAAAATTCCAGATTCGGTAATTGCAACTCCATTAATAATTTTACCTTCATATTTCTGGATTTCACGGCGTAAAATCCATTTGTTTTTGGAAAGTAAAGCAATAAATGCTTTTTCCTGCAATGCAGGATTCTTTAAAAAGGCTTTGTCGTTGTGAACACCTACTGATCTTAAAGTTTTAGAACCAAATTGGTATTTACCCATGTATCCAATGGAATTTACTTTTCGGTATTTTCCCTGGGATTCTTTAAAAGCAACTGCTTCTTTAAAACCGATAAGATGATTTCCGGTAAATGGGATGTTTAAATTAGTTGAGGAAGGATAATCATCCTTGTCCTGAGATGGAAATAAGTATTCTGATCCATCTGTCTTTTCTGTTAGATACCATGGTTTGGCTTCTAAATTGAAGGGTTTAAAACTCAGGCTTAAAAATGTAATAATAACAATCAAACTTGAGTAAAAGTACCATTTCTTTATCATAAATTATTTTTCTTCAAAACGCTGTCACCTTTTTGAAATTTCTACGGTGCAAAGATAATAAATATAAAATAACACTGATAATCAGCTAATTACGCTTTTTTAAAAATAAAACAAATGTCCTTTAAGCCCTTTATTGGCGGAGTATTCAAGAGTTGGGGCAGGAATTTTTATCGTGTTGAAAACAGAGAAAATAGTTTTTAAAAAATGTGATTTTGTATCAATTTTTTGCAAATTCACGTCAAAACTAAGATAAAACTGACGAAATTTATCTTGATTTTGAATCAAAAACGGAATTTCATTTTGGATGTTTCCTGTCAACATTCCATCAGCTCCATAACCAAAAGCAACATTTAACCACTTTGGAATTTTGGTTTCTTTTGCAAAAGAATGCAGGTTAACAGAAAACCAGTAAGTCTGACCATTATAATCCTTCAGGACTTGTTCATTCAATGAAGTTCCCAGGATTTCAGGTCTTTGATTTGCATAATGAGTAGTATGAAAAGAAAATTTAGGTGTAATCCGCTGCTCTTTCCAAAGTAATTCCTGAGAAACATATAAAGCCGTTCCGGTAGCATTAGCGATTATATCTCCCGAAGAAGCACCCCATTCTGAAGAATAGCCATCTAAAACTTCAACAGCGGTGAGAAACACAAATCCCACACCGGCGCCATAAATCAATTGTTTTTTTCTGTCAGTTCCACTCCACTTTAAGGCTTCTGAACCTAATCTCCCTAAATGATACGCAGAGTACATGTGCCCAATTTTATCCATTTGAAGCCATTCGTCATTATCATTAATAAAATGAAAATTAGATTTTGGATAATCTGCATACCAAATCTGGTTCAAGCCAATTAAAGTAACTGTAGCCAAAGAGACTTCGGTTATAATAACTGTATTTTGTCTTTTTTTGTTTAAAGTATCCGAAGGTGTTAGAAAACTTTCTAAGTTAGTCTGGGCTTCAATACATTGAAAACTTAAAAAAAAAATTACAGATAAGAAAAGGAAAAATTTAAAATTCAAAACTATCTTGTTACACCCTGACTAGCAATCCAGTCAGAATATTTTTTTGCATTTTTAGTATGCTGTGCATAAGTTGAAGCAAATTCATGATACCCGAAACGTTCTATACTTGCACAAAAATAAATATAATCATGTTTTTCAGGACTTAAAACAGCTTCAAGTGCTGTGATATCAGGCATGGCAATTGGTCCTGGAGGAAGTCCAATATTCACATAGGTATTATAAGGAGACCTCATTACCAAATCATTATAAAATACTCTTTTGATTACCTGATCAAAGTTATTATCTCTCAATTTTAAGGCATAAATCACAGTTGGATCTGCCTGCAAAGGCATTTCTGAGCGTAAACGATTAAAATAAACTCCGGCAATTCTTGGCCTTTCATCTTTTTTAACGGATTCTTTATGTACAATAGAAGCTAAAATTGTAGCCTCAACTGGTGTCAAGCCTTGTTTTTTAGCTTTTTCAATTCTTTCAGCACTCCAAAAATTATGGTACTCTTTTATCATTTTATCACGAAACTTCTCTGCCGAAGTATTCCAATAAACCTCATATGTATTTGGAATAAACATCGCAAAAACATTGTCTTCGTTGAAACCGTTTGCAGCCATAAAATCGGAATCTTTAAACGCTTTCATTAAAGACAAACTGTCTGCTTCGATTTGAGAACCTATTCTTCCTGCGAAATTCTCTAAACGTTCCTGATTATTAAAAGCTAATTTTACAGGAACATTAGAACGCATTGCTCTTACCAAATCAATATTATTCATATCTTTTTTAAGTAAAAAACGACCTGATTTTACATTCTCAGGATAGTTTCTTTTATCAGCTACCATTTCGAAATTTTGTAAATTCCTGATATAGGGCTCTAATATTGTTTTAACATCAGTATAAGTAGCTCCGCTAGGAACATATACGTATAGTTCTTTTTCTTCGAATTTAGTATTTGCACTGAAAATCTGGCTAATTAGGATAAATCCGTAAATCATTAAAACTGAAATTACGGCTACGGCAGTCAACGTGATAACTTTTTTTATACTCAAAGCTAAAAATTTAAATTTGTTTATTAATTAACTGAAAAATTGCTTCATCCTTATATTCGCCATTCAGCAAAATCCAATCTTTTTTGATTCCTGTTTTTTCAAAACCAAATTTAGTAAAAAGAGCTATACTTGCTACATTATCTACACTTATATTTGCATACAACTGATGTAAATTTAAATTATAAAAAGAATAATTAATTAATAGCTCTAATGCTTCAGAACCAACATTTTGATTTCTATTTTCTTTATTTTGAATCACAATTCCAACACCAGCACGATTATTCTTCGGATCAAATTCAAATAAATCTATCAATCCAATGGCTGGAAAATCTTCATCCTGACAAATTGCCAAACGCAATTGTTTAGCTTCATAAATGTCCTGCTGTGCGTTTTCTAAATACTGACGAACCAAAAATCGGCTGTAAGGCGTTTGTGTATTGCTCACTTCCCAAATATTTTGATCGTTTTCCATTGCATACACAAACTCTAAATCATTAGGTTCTAGTGCCCTTAAGTATATATTATCGCCTCTGAGAGTTATCATTTATAATTTGTTTAAGATATAAATTAGATTTCAATTGTTCCCTTAAAAACAAACTTCGCAGGGCCAGTCAGGAAAACATTAGTAAAATGTTCGCCTGATTTATCAAAAGAAACTACCAATTTCCCACCTTCAACATTTAAGTTAATTGATGTTTGATCAGTTTGACCAATCGCATTCATAGCAATTGCAACAGCAGTAGCCCCAGTTCCGCAAGCCAATGTTTCATCTTCTACCCCTCTTTCGTAGGTACGAAGTGAAAATTCAGAATCATTTATTTTTTTTACAAAATTAATATTACTTCCCTTTTCGCCATATAATTTCCCATAACGAATGGCTGCTCCGTTTTCTTTTACATTATAATTTTCTAAATCTTCAACAATCTGTACGTGGTGTGGTGAACCGGTATTCAGGAAAGTATAGGAATCTTTTTTCTGAATTTTATCAACATCAATCATCTGCAGAGAAACAATGGCATCATCTCCAACTGTTGCATAATGCAAACCATCAGTAGCAATAAAGGTCGTTTTAGTATTAATAATACCTAATTGATTAGCAAAAGCCACTAAACATCGCCCTCCATTTCCGCACATCGAACTCTGATTTCCGTCAGAGTTATAGTATACCATCTTAAAATCAGTTTCATTATCATTTTCAAGCAAAATTAATCCGTCAGCACCAATTCCAAATCTTCGGTCGCACAAGCGTTCAATTAGTTTGATATCTTCTTTTGGAAAAAAATTCGAACGATTATCAATCATTACAAAATCATTTCCTGTACCCTGATATTTATAAAACTCTATTTGCATTTTTTAATTCATTAAGAAGTACAAAAGTACGAACTATTAATGAAATGTTAATCATTGTTAAAGAGCGTTAAACCATTTTACAGAAGATTTTTTTGAATTATTTTTACGTTCAATAACTAAAATATAAATTCTAATATGAGAAGACTTTCAACCTTATTTTTAGTGTCCTTATTAAGTGGCGCTACAACTTTAGGAGCTTACAAGTTATTATTTGAGAACAATAGCTCTTTTTTTGGACAAGGAAATTCTGTTGTAACTCTTGCTCCTAATTCTTTTGGGAAAAATGTTGGATTAGCAGCAGAAACCGTAGATTTTACTGTCGCAGCTGATAAAACGATCCATTCAGTTGTTCACGTAAAAAATGTTTCGCGAAGAACTGTTAGTAACCCCATGCTGGAATTCTTTTACGGATATGGCGGACAGCAGCAGCAAGAGCAAGTAGGAACTGGATCTGGGGTAATTATTTCAGAAGACGGTTACATTGTAACAAACAATCACGTTATTAAAGATGCTTCGGAAATTGAAATTACCTTAAACAACAAAAAGTCTTACAAAGCAAAGTTAATTGGTACCGATTCCAAAATGGACATTGCATTACTAAAAATCGATGCTGACGAAAAACTGCCTTATACTGCTTTCGCTAATTCTAATGATGTAAAAGTAGGCGAATGGGTTTTGGCTGTAGGAAATCCGTATAACTTAACTTCAACAGTAACTGCAGGAATAGTTTCTGCTAAAGCCAGAAATCTGGATACCAGTGGAATTCAATCTTTCATTCAGACTGATGCTGCTGTAAATCCAGGAAACAGTGGTGGTGCATTGGTCAATACACGTGGAGAATTAATTGGTATAAACACTATGATCTCCTCAATGACCGGATCATACGTTGGATATTCTTTTGCCGTTCCATCTAATAATGCCCGTAAAATTATTGAAGACATTATGGAATTTGGAAATGTTCAAAGAGGAATTTTAGGGGTTGAAGGAGGCGAATTAAACAGTAATGCTTCAAAAGAATTAGGAATTTCTCAAACACAAGGTTTTTACATTAATAAAGTTACTGCAAAATCAGGAGCTCAAAAAGCAGGTCTTACAAAAGGAGATATTATTGTAAAATTGGATAATCAGAACATTTCTACTTTTGCAGATCTTTCAGGGTACATAAATACCAAAAGACCAAATGATGTTGTACAAGTCACTTATATTCGAGAAGGAAAATCAAAAGTCGTTCCGGTAACATTAAGCAAAAATGAATTTTTCAGCACTGAATTTAAAGGAATCGAATTAGAAAATATCGATGCTGCTGATAAAAAGAAATTCCGAATTGATTATGGAGTAAAAATTAAAAGTATTACAAATGAAAATTTGATGCAGTACCAAAACGAATTACAAGGCAATATCATTTTAAGTATTGACAATGTAAAAGCAATGAATGTTGAAACTGTTTCTAAACTTCTAAGTAAAAAAGATGAAGGTCAAAGTGTCCGAATTGAAATGATTAATAGAAACGGGGAAATCTTCAGAATCATTATTTAAAAATACAAATTTTAAAATCTAAAAGCCATCTTAGAAAATAAGGTGGCTTTTTTATTTTCCAAAAATAATTGCCAAAATAACTTACGAAATCGATTGAAATAGATACTTTTGCGCAAAATTTTAAAATAGTGTTCTGTTTATTTTTCCAAATTTTCAATTATGAGTAAAAAATCTTTGTACCAAAAAGAGGTATCATTACAAGTCGACCGAAGAAGAGCTGGTGTCGAATTAATAAAAGTCATAAGCGATTTATGGTATGACAAATCCATCGAAATGGTTTTATTTAAAAATCAGTTATTAGATAAAAATGTCAGTGACATTATGAATTTGCATCAATATGCGGGTGAATTTGTTGGTAAGCCAATCAGCATTTTTGATTCTGTGGAAATTGCAAAGGTGATTTTGTCGTTGGATCTTCCATCTGCAAAATTAGATCTTGGAAGATTGACTTATGAATATTGTTTAGAAGAAGAAAAATATCCCGATGCCAGATATTTTGTAATTGATAAATTAAAAAAAGCAAAATCATCTGAAGAAATTCAACCAAAAGATGTTGTTTTATATGGCTTTGGAAGAATCGGTCGTTTATTGGCCAGGGAATTAATGTCCAAAACAGGTAAAGGAAACCAATTGCGATTGAGAGCTATTGTAACCCGTGATAAAAATGATACTTCGATTTTAGAAAAAAGAGCTTCTTTATTGCGGTATGATTCAATTCATGGGGATTTTCAGGGATCAGTAATTGCAGATCCAAAAAATAATGCTTTGATAATTAACGGAACTACAGTGCACGTCATCAGTGCAAATTCGCCGGAAGAAATAGATTACACCCAATATGGAATCAATAGTGCCTTAGTTATTGATAATACTGGAGCTTTTACAACAGAAGAGGCTTTAAAAAGGCATTTGATTTCAAAAGGTGCCGATAAAGTATTATTAACAGCTCCAGGAAAGGGCGTCCCAAATATTGTTCACGGTGTTAACCATACTGAATACAATCCGGACGAAGTAGATATTTTTTCAGCAGCATCCTGCACTACAAACGCCATAACACCAATTTTAAAAGTTATTGAAGATACTTTGGGAGTTATTAAAGGACATTTAGAAACTATTCATGCTTATACTAATGACCAAAACCTGGTTGATAATATGCACCAAAAATACCGTCGTGGCAGAGCTGCTGCACTAAACATGGTAATTACTGAAACTGGTGCTGGTAATGCTGTTGCAAAAGCATTACCTTCTTTAGAAGGAAAATTAACTTCTAATGCTATTCGGGTTCCTGTTCCTAATGGTTCTTTGGTAGTTTTAAATTTAGAAGTTAAGAAAGCAACTTCCATTCTTGCTCTAAATAAAATCATGAAAAAATACGCTCTTGAAGGAGAATTGGTTGAGCAAATAAAATATTCTTTGAATAATGAGTTGGTTTCATCAGACATTGTTGGTACTTCGGCGCCTTCAATTTATGACAGTAATGCTACTATTGTTTCAAAGGATGGAAAAAGCATCGTACTTTATATTTGGTATGACAACGAATACGGTTACAGCCATCAGGTAATTCGTTTAGCCAAATACATTTCCAAAGTAAGACGTTTTACTTATTATTAATTCAAGCTTAAATTAAAAAACTCAAAACCATCAAGTTTCTTGGTGGTTTTTTGTTTCAATTAAATAGGCAAAACTGTGGTACTTTTAACTTCCGAAATTACGAAAACGGTATTTATTAATGAGACTTCAGGTAAAACTGATAATTTCTTCTGATGAAAATGATGATAGCTTTCCATGTCCGGTATGATGATTTTCAACATATAATCGAAATTTCCGGAAACATAATTACATTCTACAACTTCTGGCATATTTAAAATTGAATGATTAAATCCTTCAGAAGTGTCATAAGTTTGTTTGTTAAGTGTTACCTGACAATAAACAGTTAGATTATTCCCTAGTTTTTTTTTGTTTAAAATCGAAACATATTTCTCTATAACACCTTCTTTTTCAAGGCGTTTAACCCTATCATGAACGGGTGTTAATGATAAATTTATTTTGTTTGCAATGTCTTTTAGCGTGTAATGCGCATTTTCCTGTAAAAGACGTAAGATTTTCTTGTCAATTTCATCTAAAGCCATAAAGAAATGTTTAAAATCATAATTAAAATTCAGTCAATTTTTCTTTTCAAAGAGGGTTTCGATCCCTAAAAAAGAATATTTTTCTGTAAAAGTAAATAATAAAATAATATTTTCTTATTTATCAATCAATTATCAATAATAAATTCTCTATTAATACATTTGTAACACAAACACAACGAAAACACAAAAACATAACAAAATGATAATAGGCGTTCCTAAAGAAATTAAAAATAATGAGAACCGTGTGGCTTTGACTCCTGCGGGTGTCTCTGAAATGAAAAAAAACGGACATGTTGTTTATGTACAGGCAACTGCAGGTTTGGGAAGTGGTTTCAATGATGAAGAATATACAAACGCAGGGGCTGTAGTTCTGGGAACCATTGAAGAAGTGTATGCAATTGCTGAAATGATTATTAAGGTAAAAGAGCCTATTTCATCAGAATATCCATTAATCAAAAAAGATCAATTACTTTTTACTTACTTTCACTTTGCATCATCAGAGCCATTAACTCACGCTATGATTGAAAAAGGAGCTGTATGTTTGGCTTACGAAACTGTTGAAAAAACAGATCGCAGTTTACCATTATTAGTACCAATGTCTGAAGTTGCGGGTCGTATGGCTATTCAACAAGGAGCAAAATATCTTGAAAAACCATTAAAAGGAAGAGGAATTCTTTTAGGTGGTGTTCCGGGTGTACCACCGGCAAAAGTACTAGTTTTAGGTGGAGGTATCGTAGGAACCCAAGCTGCAAAAATGGCTGCTGGTTTAGGTGCCCAAGTAACTATCATGGATTTAAGTTTGCCACGTTTACGTTATTTAGATGACATCATGCCAGCAAACGTAACAACTCAAATGTCTAACCACTATAACATTACAAAAGCAATTACTGACGCAGATCTAATCGTTGGGGCTGTTTTAATTCCAGGAGCAAAAGCACCTCACTTAATTACTCGTGATATGCTAAAATTAATGCGCCCAGGAACTGTTGTAGTTGACGTAGCAGTTGATCAGGGTGGTTGTATTGAAACTTGTACTCCAACAACTCACGAAAACCCAACTTTTATTATTGATGACATAGTTCACTACTGCGTGGCGAACATGCCAGGTGCTGTTCCATATACATCTACTTTAGCTTTAACAAATGCTACTCTGCCTTACGCTGTACAATTGGCAAACAAAGGGTGGGAAAAAGCTTGTTCCGAAAATGAAGAATTGAAAAAAGGATTAAACATTGCTAACGGAAAAATCCTTTATAAAGGAGTTGCCGAAGCATGGAATCTTCCTTTTAACGAAGAATTAGTGTTAGCAAACGCATAGTGTTAACATTAAAATAAGTGCTTACTAAATCACTAAATTTTAAAAGGCTTTTCTTAATCGAAAAGCCTTTTTTTGTGACATAAAAAACGGGGTTTTCTTTCCATTATATATAAAAAAATTACTTATCTCCTAAAATTTCCTGAAGTACTTTAGCTTCCGTTCCATTTGGGAGAGCAACCTTAATCTTCTGAGCTATTGTCGGAGCAATTTCAGTAATCTCTTTTTTATCGTATGATTCCCCTTTTTTTATATGCCATCCGAAAAAAATAGCAGGTACATGTGTATCGTAAGTATATGTAGTTCCGTGCGATGTTCCAGTTCCAGAATATTCAATATAACCAGGCTTATCTAAAATAATCATATCACCATTCTGAGTAACATCATATCCTTTTGCAATAAAATTTAAATAATAATCATTCACAGAAGAATGCAAAATTTCTTCTTCAGTATAAACTCTTTTTACATAATCCTGAGTCATTAGATAACTTCTAAAAGCTTCTTTTACTTTAGTTAAATCAAAACCTTTATTTTTAATAATATCTTTATTAAAATACAAATTAAAACTGGAATAATTCAAAACTAAATCTTCACCAAAAGTTTTAACTGAAAAATCTTTTAAGTTTTCACGGATATCTTTTGGAGGAACACTGCGAACATTGTATTTATTGTCTTTTAAGTAATTTACATTTTCTGCTCCAGCGTGATCAGCTGTTAGGAAAAGTAAGTAATTATCTTTTCCAACTGTTTTATCAAGATAAGTCAAAAAGTCAGCAATAGTTTCATCTAAACGTAAATAAGTATCCTGAAGTTCTATTGAGCGAGGACCAATAATATGCCCTACATAATCAGTTGAAGAGAAACTAACCGTTAAAAAATCAGTAATATTATCTTTTCCCAATTCTTCTTTTTCAATAGCTTTTTTAGCGAATTTAGCTAAAAAATCATTTCCAAAAGGAGTTGCTCTTAAAACTCCAGCATCATTTTTCTCATACATTGTTTTTAGGTCATAAGGAAAAACTGGTGCAGCACTATTGTATAATTTCCCTTCATACGGGTTATTATCAGCTAAACTTTCATTATAAGTAGATATAGGTTTGTATAAATCCCAACCTTTATTAATGTACGACATATAATGCTTTTCATTATTGAATTGAGTAACCCATTCCGGTAATTTTTCCCCGTAAAAAGTACTTGAAATAAAAGACCCTGTTTTACTATACCAAAAGGCCCAATTTGCAAAATGCCCAGCTGGTAAAATTGCACCACGATCCTTTAAGCTTATACCAATTACTTTTCCGGCAAAATTAGTTGCCATCCTTACTTCATCAGTGATTGTAGTGCTTTGCAAATTTTTTGGAGACATCGCACCTTCTTCTGCCGTACCATCACCAATAGTTTTTACTGAAGCATCATCAGTACAATATGTTTCTTTTCCTAAACTTCTACTAAACCACTCATTACTAACAATTCCGTGGATAGCTGGTGTTGCACCAGTAAAAATTGAGGCGTGCCCCGGAGCAGTATAAGTTGGCATATAGTTATAATGCATATTCTGAAAAGTATATCCATTATTCATCAATCTCTTAAATCCGTTTGGCGAGAAATCATCAGAGAACCGATACAAATATTCCATTTTCATTTGATCTACTACAATACCTACCACCAACTTAGGGCGCTGTTGAGCAATTAAATTTGAAATAACAAACAATGCCAACAATACAATATTTTTCTTCATGTTAAATTATAAATTTGTTACAAAAATACAGATTCGCATCCAAAAAGGCTAATATGGTATAATTTAAAACTAAAAATTGACTGTAATTTAACAAAAGTAAACAATTTATAATATTCTTTGCGCATGATCCGTTTTCGTATTGATCCTATTCTTTTTTGCGTTTCCCTTTGAGTCGGGCTGTACGCTGTATCTTTGATTCCGGAAAGGCTCCCAATTAAATCAAGTGGCAGATTTTGTAAAACAAAAAACCCCTCATCGATTGATGAAGGGTTTTCAAAAAGAAAGGCGACGACATACTCTCCCACATAACTGCAGTACCATCTGCGCAGGCGGGCTTAACTACTCTGTTCGGGATGGGAAGAGGTGAGCCCCGCCGCAATAACCACCTTAAGGCCGTTATAATTGCTTTGGGCAATTTGTTCTTCAATTTTTAATTTTTAATTCAAAATTTTTAATTGAAGTAATATCTTAACATACTGAGATAAAGAAAGTTTTAGTTTTAGAAAGTTTCTCCCCGCACCTTGCGGTGCGGGAAAAGGGTGTACATAAGCTTACG
>NZ_JAVDWQ010000009.1:0-214127 GCF_031457575.1 Flavobacterium piscis
TTTTTCTTCTTCTTATTTACCAATCTATCAATGAACTTTCCCTGTTTTGCGGGGTGCAAATGTAACATCTGTTTTCAAATCTCACAAGCTTTTTTGAATCTTTTTTTGAAAAAAATTTTTCAATCCAAATTCGTTTGCTTGTCAGTATTTAAAGGAACGTCTATCGCTGTTGCGGGTGCAAAAGTAGCACCTTTATTTACATCTGCAAGCCTTTTTATTATATATTTTCCATCTTTTTTATAAGTGGCTGGCATGCTGGTTTTTAAAAACCAAAGTTTTTTCACGTAGTTTGAGTTCTGAATGCTTAACAAAGCCTAAAGCTATTTATCGCAGAGCTGAAAAGTCGCAAAAGTTCTTTTATAACTTATTTTAATCGCGCAAAGACACAGAGGCGCTAAGTTTTCTTTTCCATAATACTGTTTGGTTCTTTAAACTTCTGCTCCTTTATATAGAAGAAGGATGTTCTGTTGGACACTTCCGTCCTAGCCCCGATAGAAACGAAAATCCTTTTGTGCCGGGGTTCGGCACAAAAGATTGTAGTGGAGAGCGGGATTAAGCTCCTGAAAACTCTATTACTAAAGATTACTCATATATAATATAGTAGGAATCTCTACTATATTACAATAACAAACCCGGCAGTTATAAAATCTGTCGGGTTTATTTATTAGTGTTGTATGGCAATCTTATTTCTTAACTGGAAATTTCCAATCAAATTCATCTTTATCATTGATAATTGCACCAACTTCAAATTTTACAACTTCATCAAATTCGGTTTGAAGAATAAACCAGTTATCTTCATTAAAATAATTTTCGAAAGTGTCAAAAGTTTCCTGATTGTATTTTGTAATTCCTTTCGTTGCCAGATCTTTTTTTACGTCTGCAATTTTTCTTCCTATAAGTTTGAATCCGAAAACTTCTAAATCATTACTTGAAGCAACTAAATATCCTAATTTTAGATCTTCTTCCTGATAAAACGTTAATCTTATTTTTTGTGTGTTATAGACAAAAATTACATTATCATC
Organism: Flavobacterium piscis; assembly: GCF_031457575.1. Lineage (GTDB taxonomy): Bacteria > Bacteroidota > Bacteroidia > Flavobacteriales > Flavobacteriaceae > Flavobacterium > Flavobacterium piscis_A. Next base: position 1,023 of record NZ_JAVDWQ010000009.1, read on the forward strand.
TTCGTCATTATAATTTTTATCCGGTTTTCCTAAAACAGCCGTTACATCATTTTGCTTCATTCCGAAAAGCAATTTATCAATTCCTGATTTTAGATTTATTTTCATAAGGGTCAATTTATATTAAGGTGCAAATTTCGTGAAGTTTTTTTCAAACTATGCTATGTTTTGCTTTTTATTAATTTTGATAATTCTTTTTATTAGGTTTGCTGCTCATATAGAATGTCATTTTACCCCCGTTTATAATATCAGAATGTTTTAAGAAAGGTTTTGAAAGTTCTTTCCCGTTTAAAAGTACTTTGCTAACAAATACATTTTTATCGGATTGATTTATGGCTTCTACTTCGAATGTTTTACCATTTTCCAAATTGAAAACTGCCCTTTTAACTAACGGACTACCTAAAGCATATTCATCAGAACCCGGCGCTACAGGATAAAATCCTAAACTGCTAAAAATATACCAGGCACTCATTTGCCCAAAATCATCATTTCCGCCTAAACCGTCAGCGCCATTTCGGTACATTTTTTTCAGGATCATTCTGATTTTGTCCTGTGCTTTCCAAGGCGAATTTGTCCAATTATATAAGTAAACAACATGATGGGAAGGTTCATTTCCGTGCACATAATTCCCTATGATTCCTTCTCTGGTGATATCTTCGGTGTTTTCAAAATATTTATCCGGTAAATGCATGTTGAATAACGAATCTAACCGAACATTGAATTTATCATTGCCACCCATCATTTTAATCATTTCTGCCGGATCCTGCGGAACATACAAACTATAATTCCATGAATTGCCTTCGATGAAACCTTGTCCGTGCGTATCTAAAGGATCGAATTCTTTTTTGAAACTTCTGTCATTTAATTTAGGACGCATAAAACCGGTTTTGGCATCGTAGACATTTTTATAATTTTTAGATCTTTCGATGAATTCATTATAAACATCCGTTTTTCCTAATTTCTTTGCTGCCTGAGCAATCGCCCAATCATCATAAGCATATTCTAAAGTTTTTGAAACTGAGGAACCATTTTTATCTTCAGGAACGTAACCCATTTTCATATAATATTCCAAACCATCATAATACGGTACTTTTGCCGTAGTAACACAAGCCTGAAGTGCTTTTTCAGGATCGAAACTGGTATTGCCTTTTACAATTGCGTCAGCAATGACAGAAACAGAATGATACCCAATCATACACCAATTTTCATTAGCATAATGCGACCAGATTGGCAGCATTTTATGTACACTTTGATCTGAATGTGCCAACATTGAACTGATCATATCTGAATTTCGAGTTGGCTGTACTATATTAAATAAAGGATGCAAAGCTCTATAAGTATCCCATAAAGAATAGCTGGTATAGTTTTTAAAACCCTCTGCTTTGTAAACATTCATATCCAGACCTTTATAATTACCATCTAAATCCATATATTCTGTAGGACCTAAAAACGCGTGATACATGGCGGTATAAAAATTGACCAAATCTTCTTTTTGAATGGTTTCTATCTGAATTTTATTCAGTTCGTTATTCCACACTTCCTGACTTTGCTTTTTTACCTTTTCAAAATCCCAACCCGGAACTTCTTTTTTCATGTTTTCAAGTGCACCTGCTGAACTCACTGGCGAAAGAGCCATTTTTATTTTTATCTTCTCTCCTTCATCAGTATTAAAATCAAAGAACAATTTTAGGTTTTGTCCTGCCATTTCGGGAAAGTTTTTGGTTTGATCGAATCTTCCCCAAAAACCTCTGTACACACTTTTTTCCTGTGCCGCCTGTCCGTAGCTTTTGATTGGTTTACTGAAAGACATGGCAAAATAAACTGTTCTGGTTCTTGCCCATCCATTTGTCTGGCGGTATCCTGTAATTAAAGTATCGTTTTCAATACGAACAAATGTCCAAACATTTTTTTTATTGTAATTGTAAATTCCGGAAGTCAAATCGAGAATAATATGGGCTTCATCTGATTTTGGGAAGGTATATTGATGCATTCCGACGCGCGTTGTTGCCGTAAGTTCTGCCTTAATTTTATGATCTTCTAAAAGTACGCTGTAATAAGCTGGTTCAGCCTTTTCTGTTGTATGAGAAAATGCAGATCGATATCCAGATAAAGGTTTTGAAGCAACCCCGGGATTCAATTGTAGTTCACCTGTTGTAGGCATGATTAAAAAATCTCCTAAGTCAGAATGTCCTGTTCCGCTAAAATGGGTGTGACTGAAACCTACAATTGTTTTGTCTTCATATTGATATCCTGAACAATACTTGTATACATCTCCATTGTATTTTCCGTTTAGGCTATACGCAATAGTATCAGTTTCCGGGCTTAATTGCACACTCCCAAAAGGCACTGTTGCACCGGGATAGGTATGTCCCATTTTGGCCGTTCCAATCATTGGGTCGGCATACTGTACTAGATTTCGTTTTTCGGGAGTTTTTTTTTGTGCCTTTATTTGATTTGTAAAACTAAATAGCAAGATAGATAAGCCTAATAAAACACCTTTATTATTTGTAATATTCATTGGATATTTTTTTTCATCATTTTAGTTGTATTATAATCAAAGTGAGCTACTAAAACGATTTAACATAATTTCACGTTAGCAAATTACAACAAAATATAATTTTTAAAAAATTAAAGGAAAAGATTTTGGATATCATGAGTCCTCAAAGAAACGCTGTATAAATCTACAGCTTTTTGTGTAGATTTTCTTTTACTTCAGCAAACCATTCCTCTTTTAAGATACTCAAGACGATAGAATCACGACGAACATCCACTCCTCTAGTTGGCATATTACTTCGCAAAACACCTTCGACTTTGCAACCAATGCTTTTCATAGCAGCAATACTTCTTTCGTTATTATTATCGGCCCGGAATTCTACACGCTCTATTCCGAGTGTTTCGAAGGCAAATTGAAGTAATAAATATTTACAATGTTTGTTGAGTCCGGTTCCTCTAAAAGCTGAACCATACCAGGTAAAACCTAATTGAAGTGTTTTATATTCGAGATTCATGTCGTAGAAACGTGTTGAACCTGCGTATTTTTGAGATTTTTTATCGAAAACTATAAAAGGTAATTCCTTTTGATTATCTCTTGCTATTACTGCTGATTGAATATAATTGATCAAGTTCTCTTTTCCGTCAGCACCTACTAAAGAATATTTCCAGGTTTCCGGCTCGTTGATGGAAATTTCTAATAAATTATCGACATCAGATTCTTGCAGAGAACGCAATAAAACCAAATTGTCTTCTAAAATAATATTTTCTGAGAAATTAAAATCCATTGATAAAGCTAATTATTTACAAAAACTACTCACTCATTTCGTCATAACGTTCCGGAACTTGCGGATCATATAATGGACATTTGAATTCTTCCAATACTTCAACCAACTTATTCATGGTTTTTCCTTCAGTACCATAACAGTCGATTTTGATACTTTGTGGAGTTGAAATTACCTGAAATGCACCTTTTCCTGAGTTGTTTTTCCAACTATTCTCATCTACTTTTTCCCATTGTGAGAAAACTGAATTGATTCGGTTGAGAATTACCCCGACGGGAAGAATCTCTAAACCTTCAACTTCATGTTTTTCAAGCAGCGCTTCATAAACTTCATGATGGTTCAGGTAAACTTCTTCTAAATATCTCCAAAAAAGTAATTCGTACATAACAAGATGGTGTTTTAGCCCCGATAGAAGTGAAAATCCTTTTGCTTTTTTCTTTAAAAAGCAAAAGATTGTAACGGATAGCGGGATTAGCTCCTGAAAAAGCTAATAGTTATATATTTAATATTCGAAAGTACCATATTCGCTGGTAATAGTCAGTTTTTTGGAATCAGCAGCTTCTACTCTACCTACTATTTGTGCATCGACATTGAATGATTTTGAAATTGCGATAATATCCTGAGCAATATTTTCAGGAACATAAATTTCCATACGGTGACCGCAATTGAAAACCTGGTACATTTCTTTCCAGTCGGTTTTAGATTGTTCCTGAATTAACCTAAACAATGGTGGAACCGGAAATAAATTATCTTTTATGATATGTAAATTCTGAACGAAATGTAAAATTTTAGTCTGTGCTCCTCCACTGCAATGCACCATTCCATGAATTTCGTTTGGCGTATACGTATCCAAAATTTTCTTAATAATTGGTGCGAAAGTTCTGGTTGGCGAAAGTACCAACTGACCAGCGTTTATCGGACTATCTTCAACTTCATCAGTTAAATTAACCTGACCTGAATAAATTAATTCTTCCGGAACAAGGGCATCATAACTTTCAGGGTATTTTTTAGCTAAATATTTCCCGAAAACATCATGACGGGCAGATGTCAGGCCATTACTTCCCATTCCGCCATTATAGCTTTTTTCGTAAGTTGCCTGACCAAAAGAGGTCAAACCTACTATCACATCGCCGGCTTTTATGTTTGCATTATCCACTACATCGCTGCGTTTCATACGGGCTGTTACAGTAGAATCTACAATAATGGTACGAACTACGTCTCCAACATCAGCAGTTTCACCACCCGTTGAATGAATGGTTACGCCAAAAGATTTTAATTCGTTGATTAATTCTTCAGTCCCATTAATAATTGCTGAAATAACTTCGGCAGGAATTAAGTTTTTGTTTCTTCCTATTGTAGAAGAAAGTAAAATATTATCGGTTGCCCCAACACATAATAAATCATCAATATTCATGATTAAGGCATCCTGAGCGATTCCTTTCCAAACCGAAATATCTCCAGTTTCTTTCCAATACATATATGCCAATGACGATTTTGTACCAGCCCCGTCAGCGTGCATAATTAAACAATATTCTGAATCTTGTGTTAAGTAGTCTGGCACAATCTTACAGAATGCCTGAGGAAATAAACCTTTGTCGATATTTTTTATGGCGTTGTGTACGTCTTCTTTTGATGCCGAAACACCTCTTTGTGCGTACCTTTTGCTGGAATCTGAACTCATGAAAATTAGTTTGTGTTGAATGTGGTGCAAAGATAATCCCTTTTTTTAATTCTTTTATTGATTCGTATGTCTGATTCATAAAAAAATCCAATAACATTCAAATTGCTATTGGATTTTCATCAAAAACAGTTTTTGGAAATCTGTATTTTATATATTTTTCATAAAAGATTATAGTAGCATTTTATGCAAAAGCATAGTTGTAATACTAAATTTACAAAAAATATTTTTAAAACCAAGAAATTTCTTTAATTTCTTTTGATTTAAGAAAAACATTTGTTTTACTAAAATGTTTGTTTCCAAACCAGAAGCCCCTATTGGCACTTAAAGGAGAAGGGTGCCCTGATTTTAAAATCAGATGTTTTTCAGCATCAATCAAGACTCCTTTTTTTTGAGCAAAACCTCCCCAAAGCAAAAAGACAACATTCTCTTTTTCAGAAGAAATTTTCTTGATAACAGCGTCTGTAAATTTTTCCCAACCTTTACCCTGATGACTTCCGGCTTCAGATTGTCGAACTGTTAAAGTAGCATTTAACAGAAAAACACCCTGATCCGCCCAACGCTCTAAATTACCGGTTTTAGGAATCGGTATATTTAAGTCGGCTTCGATTTCTTTGAAGATATTATAGAGTGATGGAGGAAACGGAATCCCATCATTCACAGAGAAACACAAACCATTTGCCTGATTTGGGCCGTGATAGGGATCCTGTCCTATAATAACAACTTTTACCTGATCAAAATGACAGTGGTCAAAAGCTGAAAAAATCTGCCCACCCTTTGGATAACAAACTTTAGTAGCATATTCAGATTTTACAAAAGCAATTAATTCATTGAAATATGGTTTTTCAAATTCTTCATTCAAAATTGGTTTCCAGGAATGATGCATTTTTACGTCCATGACTTTTTTTTAATGCGAATCTCGTAATTTTTTTATTGAAATCATATTTAACAGTCCACAAAATTTAGACAGGAACTTTGTAAAATTCAATGATACTATTTTTGTACTTTTGCCTGTACTTTGTTAAAGAAATTAAATGATTAGTATTACCGAAAAAACATTACAAGATTTACAATTCCCAACAGTGCTCGAAACTATTTCGGCTGGCTGTAACACAGATATAGGAAAAGAAAAAGCTTTACAAATTACCCCATTTAGAGATAAGGAGACTTTGATACAGGCTTTAATGCAGACATCAGAATATGTTTCCTCTTTTGAAAATAACAATGCCATTCCTAATCATGGATTTGACGCCATAACGCATGAAATTAAGTTCTTAGCTATTGAGGATAGTTTTTTGGAAGTTGGCAGTTTTAGAAAAATTGCAACACTTTCATCGACAGCTAATTTCTTATTGAATTTCCTGAAAAAGTTTGATGATTATTATCCGAACTTAAATGCAAGGGCTTCAAGAGTTGAGTACACCAAAGATATTGTTACACTTATTGATGCTATAGTAGATAAATATGGTGAAATAAAAGACAATGCTTCTCCTGCCCTTTTGAGTATCCGTCAGAATATGAATATTGTTCGTGGTAAGGTAAACCAAAGTTTTGGAGTTGCCCTTACCCACAATAACAGCCTTGGATACTTAGATGATATAAAGGAAAGCTTTGTTCAAAATCGTCGTGTTTTAGCCGTTTTGGCCATGTATCGCCGTAAAGTTAAAGGCTCTATTTTAGGAAGTTCAAAAACGGGAAGCATCGCTTATATTGAACCTGAAGCAACACTGCAATATTCCAGAGAACTGGCTAATCTGGAGTACGAAGAAAAAGAGGAAATTACCCGAATTTTAAAGCAATTATCAAATGAGATTCGACCATTTTTACCTTTGTTAATTGAATATCAGGAATTTTTAAGTGATATTGATGTAGTTGCAGGGAAAGCTAAATATGCCAATAGAATTAACGGAATATTACCCAATATTACAGAAGAAAGAAGATTATTTTTTAGAGAAGCATACCATCCGATTTTGTATTTGAATAATAAACAAAAGAACGAAATTACTCATCCGCAGACCATTGAATTAAAACAGGACAACCGAATTATCGTAATTTCCGGACCAAATGCGGGAGGAAAAACCATTTCGCTTAAAACAGTTGGTTTATTGCAATTGATGTTGCAATCCGGGATGTTGATACCCGTTCATGAACGAAGTGAAACTTTCTTGTTTGACCGAATCCTAACCGATATTGGAGACAATCAATCTATTGAGAATCATTTGAGCACTTACAGCTATCGATTAAAAAACATGAATTATTTCCTAAAAAAGTGTAATAAGAAAACCATGTTTTTAATTGATGAATTCGGAACTGGTTCTGATCCTGAATTGGGTGGCGCGTTGGCAGAGATTTTTCTGGAAGAATTTTATCATCGTGAAGCTTTCGGAATCATTACAACACATTATTCGAATTTGAAAATTCTGGCAAATGAATTGCCTTTTGCTACAAATGCGAATATGATGTTTGATGAAAAATCGCTTGAACCAATGTATAAATTAGCTCTTGGTCAGGCGGGAAGTTCGTTTACTTTTGAGGTTGCCCTAAAAAACGGAATTCCATTTGGATTGATTAATCGTGCCAAAAAGAAAATTGAAGTCGGAAAAGTTCGTTTTGACAAAACGATTGCAACACTTCAAAAAGAACGTTCTAAATTGGAGAAAACTTCTATCAATCTTAAAGAAGAAGAAACCCGAGCCCGTGAGGAAAGCAAAAAGATGGAAAACATCAATGTAAAAATCAAACAGAAACTGGAAAGCTATCAGGAATTGTACGACAGCAACCAAAAGACGATTTACATTGGTCAGAAAATAGAGGATATAGCCGAGAAATATTTCAATAATAAAAACAAAAAAGATCTTATTGGAGAGTTTTTGAAAATCATTGAAATTGAAAATTCAAAACGTAAAAAAGCTACTCCAAAAGAAGCCAAAGCGATAATCGAAAAGAAAAAAGAAGTGATTGCAGAAGTTTCTGTACAAGTCGAAGAAATTCGGCAAGAGAAAAAAGAGAAGAAATTGAAACCTGTTATTGAAAAACCAAAACCTATTTTGAAAGTTGGTGACAGAGTAAGAATGTTCGACGGAAGATCTGTGGGAAGTATTGATGTTATTGAAAAAAATAAGGCTACTGTAAATTATGGAATCTTTACTTCTAAAGTAAGTTTAGATGAATTAGAGTTGGTTGAGGCGGCGAAGAAGTAAGTTTTAGGTAGTAGTTTCACACATGCAAAGTCATTGCGAGGAACGAAGCAACCGCACTAACATTAGCAAGTCTTTAAGTAAATACTAAGTGAGATTGCTTCGTTCCTCGCAATGACAAAAAATAAAAATATGAAACCAGGATTTGTATATATCATCACTAATAAATATCAAACCGTGGTGTATACTGGTGTAACGTCAAATCTTCCTCAAAGAATACTTGAACATAAGAACAAAAAATATCCAAAGTCATTTTCAGCTCGATATAATGTAAATGTTTTAGTTTATTTCGAGCAATTTCAATTTATTGGAGACGCAATAACTAAAGAAAAACAAATAAAAGCAGGTTCAAGAGAAGTTAAAAATGAATTGATTCGTACATTAAATCCAACCTGGAAAGATTTATTTGAAGATATTAAGAATATAATGACTGAATAATACAAATTGAAATGGAAATACGTAGTGAGATTGCTTCGTTCCTCGCAAGGACTGGTGAGCATAAAAAAATAATCCTCTTTGACGGCGTTTGCAATTTATGCGATAGCGCAGTTCAGTTTATCATTAAACATGATAAAAAAGATGTATTTAGGTTTGTGGCTCTGCAATCGGAATTAGGAATTGAAATTTGCAATTATATTGGTTTAGATCAATCAAAAATTGACAGCATTATTTTATATAATCCCGGAGTTGCTTATTATTACAAATCTTCTGCAGTTTTGGAAATTGGTAAAGAGTTGGGCGGAATATATAGTTTAGCATCCATTTTTAAAATTCTTCCGGAGAAACTTCGAAATTACATCTACGATTATATTGCCAAAAATAGGTATAAATGGTATGGCAAAAAGGAAAGCTGTATGATTCCAACTGCTGAATTAAAGGCTAAGTTTTTATAATTATAGATTAGTATTCCTTAAAATTTATTTTGAAAACTAACTCCCTAGCCCTGATGGAAGCGGCATCCTTTTTATTTTTTCTTTAAAAATAAAAAGATACAGCGGACAGCAGGAAACAGCTTCAAATAAAAAAGCCTCAAATTCATATAAATCTGAGGCTTTTGAGATTTCTAATTAGAATATTATCTAATTAATTTTTTGTATTTCAAACGTTTTGGAGTTAAATCACCACCTAAACGTTTCTTTTTGTTTTCTTCATAATCAGAGAATCCTCCTTCAAAATAGTATACTTCAGAATCACCTTCGAAAGCCAGAATGTGTGTACAAATTCTGTCTAAGAACCATCTGTCGTGCGAAATTACTACAGCACAACCAGCGAAGTTTTCAAGACCCTCCTCAAGTGCGCGAAGTGTATTTACATCCAAATCATTTGTAGGCTCATCCAGTAAAAGTACATTTCCTTCTTCTTTCAAAGTCATCGCCAGGTGCAAACGGTTACGTTCTCCACCGGAAAGCATTGAAACTTTCTTGTTTTGTTCGCCACCACCAAAATTAAAACGTGACAAATAAGCTCTTGAATTTACTTGTTTTCCTCCCATCATGATTAGTTCCTGGCCGTCGGCAAAGTTTTCCCAGATTGATTTATTTGGGTCAATATTTGAATGCGCCTGATCTACGTATGCAATTTTTACGGTTTCTCCAACAGAAAATTCTCCACTGTCTGTTTTTTGTTCGCCCATAATCATTTTGAAAATGGTAGATTTACCAGCACCGTTTGGACCGATAATTCCAACAATACCAGCTTGTGGCAACGTGAAGTTTAAATTGTCGTACAATAATTTATCTCCAAAAGCTTTGGCTACATTTTTGGCTTCAATAACATTCGTTCCTAAACGTGGACCATTTGGAATATAGATTTCCAAGTTTTCATCCAGTTGCTTTTGATCTTCGTTTAATAATTTGTCGTAGTTCTGTAAACGCGCTTTTTGCTTGGTTTGACGACCTTTAGCACCCTGGCGAACCCAGTCCAGCTCACGCTCTAAGTTTTTACGACGTTTTGAAGCTACTTTTTCTTCAAGAGCCATTCTGCTTGATTTTTGGTCTAACCAGGAAGAATAATTTCCTTTCCACGGAATACCTTCCCCTCTATCCAACTCTAAAATCCATCCGGCAACATTATCAAGGAAATATCTATCGTGCGTTACAGCAATTACAGTTCCTGCATATTGTGCTAAGTGCTGCTCTAACCAAAGTACAGATTCAGCATCTAAGTGGTTGGTAGGCTCATCCAGAAGCAATACATCAGGCTGTTGCAATAACAAACGACATAAAGCTACACGACGACGCTCTCCACCAGAAAGGTTTTTTATAGGCGTATCACCATCCGGCGTACGCAAGGCATCCATTGCTATTTCTAATTTTGTATCGATTTCCCAGGCCCCGAGAGCATCAATTTTGTCCTGTAAAGCAGCCTGACGATCCATTAACTTATCCATTTTATCCGGATCTTCGTAGTTTTCCGGAAGACCAAATAAATCATTGATTTGATTGTATTCTTCCAAAACTGCCATTGTTTCAGCAGCTCCTTCACGAACGATTTCGATAACAGTTTTAGAATCATCCAGAATCGGTTCCTGTTCTAAATAACCTACTGTGTATCCTGGCTGAAAAACAACATCTCCCTGATAGTTTTTATCAACTCCGGCTATAATTTTTAAAAGAGAAGATTTTCCTGAACCATTAAGACCTAAAATACCAATTTTAGCTCCGTAAAAGAAACTCAAATAGATGTTTTTTAGTACCGGTTTATCTGCTCCCTGATAGGTTTTGCTCAATTTTTGCATTGAGAAAATTACTTTCTTATCGTCTGACATTTGTTTATTTTAAATTTTAATTATTATTTTTTCTCTATTGAATTTTGATATTGTGATTGCAATTGAATTTTGTTAAACTCTCCCTTTCAAAGCATTAAAAACCCATGCATTAGCTAGAAACCCAACACCTGTAGCCGCAAATCCCCAGCCCGAAACATCACTGTATCTAAAAGCGCCAAGACCTATAAGTAACAATCCCATAAGTATCATTATAAAAGTAGCCCATCCTAAAACGGTATTTTTATTCATTCCCATAATTGTATAATTATTATTTTTAAGTAGTAATTTTTTTAGAAACGCAAATATCGTGAATTTTCATGGCTTAATTAAATATTTTGTATAGCATTTCTTTTAGTAAATCTGATTGAGGCAAAGCATTCGCTCCAACTCCTTTACTTTTTACATCTACATCACGTAAGGCTCCAACAATTTGACTCACTTTTCGCATTGGATAATTCTTGATTGCTAAATCGTATTCTTTTAAAAAAAAAGGATTTACTCCAATAGCTGCTGCTACATTTTTAGGATTTTTATCCTTAAGTCCGTGGTATTTTAAAAGCTGGACAAAAAAACCGAAAACTAATCCGGTTGTCATTACCAGTGGGTATTCTTTTGGATTATGAGCAAAATTTTCAGCAATTTTATAAGCTTTAAGTTGATTGCGTTCCCCAATTGCTTTTCGAAGTTCAAATACGTTATAATCTTTACTGAAACCAATATTTTCCTCAATATGTTGTGGCGTAATTACGGTTCCCTGCGGTAAAATAATCTGTAATTTTTCCAGTTCATTATTTATTTTACTCAAATCTGTTCCTAGAAACTCTACCAGCATCGCATTTGCTTTTGGGTCAATAGTATATTTTTTTCCTGCAAGAACACGCTTTATCCAATCTCCAACCTGATTTTCATACAATTTCTTACTTTCGTAAACAACCCCTTTTTGTGCCAATAGTTTGGTAACTTTTTTACGTTTATCAAGTGTTTTGTATTTGTAACAAAAAACCAAAACTGTTGTTTCCATCGGATTATTAACATAGGATTCTATTTTATCAATAGTTCTTGATAAATCCTGCGCCTCTTTTACAATAACAACCTGACGGTCAGCCATCATCGGATAGCGCTTGGCAGTTGAAACGATATCTTCTACAGAAACATCCCTTCCGTACAAAACGGTTTGATTGAATCCTTTTTCTTCTTCCGAAAGGATATTCTGCTCAATATATTCCGATAATTTATCAATATAATAAGGCTCTTCCCCCATTAAAAAATAAATCGGTTTTATATTTCCAGTTTTTATATCATTGACAATCTTTACAACTTCCTCCATTCAATACTTTTGTTTCAAGTTTAAAGTTTCAAGTTCTCATTTCAATAACCTGAAACTTTAAACTTGAAACCTGAAACTATTTTATATTTTTGCCTTATGCAGCAATTAAATTTTCCTTCTTATACTTTCCGATTCAAAAATAGCGAAAATAAAGTGTCTATTTTTGATGAAATCAGGAAAAAATTTATCATTCTTACTCCGGAAGAGTGGGTTCGTCAGCATGTTGTTCATTATTTGATGAATGAAAAAAAATATCCAAAATCGCTTATAAACGTAGAGAAAGTTTTAACAATCAATGGCTTAAGAAAACGTTATGATGTTGTGGTTTTTAATTCGGATGGTTCCATACATATATTGGTAGAATGCAAAGCACCGGAAGTAAAAATATCGCAGGCAACTTTTGATCAGATTGCACGTTATAATATGACAATGCAGGCACGGTTTTTGAAAGTCACAAACGGACTGAATCATTATTATTGTCAGATGGATTTTGAAAACGAGAAATATCAGTTTCTTCAATCCCTGCCTAATTACAAAGAATAAAAATATCAATTAACAATATACTTTTGAATAAGATAGCAGTAGTCATTTTAAATTGGAACGGAAGAAAATTGTTAGAACAATTTTTACCATCTGTTGTTCAATTTTCGACAGAAGCCACTATATATGTAGCAGATAATGCTTCCACAGATGGTTCTGTAGAATTCGTTCAGAAAAATTTCCCTACGATAAAAATCATAAAAAATTCTGGCAATCACGGTTTTGCAAAAGGTTATAATGACGCTTTAAAAGAAGTTAATGCTGAAATTTATGCCTTAGTAAATTCAGATATTGAAGTGACTGAAAACTGGCTGAAACCTATTATTGAAATCTTTGAAACTGAAAAAAATACTGTCATTATTCAGCCTAAAATTCTGGATTTTAAGAACAAGGAATATTTTGAATACGCTGGTGCTGCAGGGGGCTTTATTGATAAATTTGGTTTTCCGTTTTGTCGTGGACGAATTTTTGATACTATGGAAAAAGATAGTGGTCAATATAATGATAATTCTGATATATTCTGGGCCTCCGGAGCATGTTTTTTTATAAGAAAAGAAATCTATCATGAATTAGGCGGATTTGATGAAACATTTTTTGCCCATCAGGAAGAAATTGATTTATGCTGGCGTGCACAAAATGATGGGCATAGCATCAAATACTGTTATCAGTCGATTGTATACCATGTGGGCGGGGCAACTTTAGAGCAGGGAAATCCTAAAAAAACATATCTAAATTTTAGAAATTCATTGTTAATGCTCGTTAAAAACCTTCCTAAAAAAGGATTGTTTTTTATCATTTTTTTCAGAATGGTTCTTGATGGGATAGCTGGTATCAGATTTTTAACGCAAGGGAAATTCAAACATACACTAGCTATTTTACACGCCCATTTTTCATTCTATTGTTTATCATTACCCTACTTAAAAAAGAGAAAATGTTTTCAAATGCAAAGATACTATACCGTAAAAAGTGTCGTTTTCTTATATTATATAAAAAAATTGATTTTTTTTAAAGATATCTTTAACACTAATCAAAATATTAAAAACTAACTTTGTAATTAACATCAAATTAAATTTTACCTTATGAGAAAAATAGCAATCGCTCTAACAGTACTTATGGCTTTAACATCGTGTGTTTCTAAAAAGAAGTATGCAGAATTGGAAGCTAAAAACAAAGAAACCCAAGACTTATTAAACTCTTGCACTGTTAAATTAAATACTTGTTTAGAAGAAAAAGCAGGATTGGCAGCTACAGCCAAAAGCTATAAAGAACACAATCAGGACTTGATCAGTACTTCAAAAGATTTAACTGTTTTAACTACAAAAGGAGCTGAAAATCTTGAAAAATCTCTAGAAAGTCTAAAAGAAAAAGATTTGAAAATTTCAAGGCTTCAGGATGCATTAACTAAGAAAGATAGTGTAACACTGGCTTTAGTTACAAGTTTAAAAGGAGCTGTTGGAATCAACGATCCGGATATCGAAATTAATGTAGAAAAAGGAGTTGTATTTATTTCTATTGCAGATAAATTATTATTTAAAAGTGGTAGTTATGAGGTAACTGACGCGGCAAAAGGCGTTTTAGCTAAAGTTGCAAAAGTTGTAAACGACAAACCTGATTTCGAATGTATGGTTGAAGGTCACACAGATAACGTTCCTTACAAAAGTAACGGAATTTTGCTAGACAACTGGGATTTGAGTGTTAAACGTTCTACTTCAATTGTTCGTGTATTAACTAATGATTTAGGAGTAAATCCAGCTAAATTAATTGCTGCCGGTAGAAGCTCTTACATTCCTTTAGTTGCCAATGACACTGCTGAAAATAAAGGCCGAAACAGAAGAACCAGAATTGTTGTTATGCCAAAAATCGATCAATTCTATGAAATGATTGAAAAAGAAATGAAAAAACAACAACAATAATTTTTTAATATTATAATTTATTATACAAAAAGCAGGTCAATTGACCTGCTTTTTTAATATCCTTTAACCATAAAGGATAGCATTTTTTTTAATTAACTAACTAAATTTTAACTTACCTTAAAGTTAGCACTATTTTTTTTAAAGTTGATATATTTAAGTCTTTTTTTACAAAATTCCTATATCTCCCTTTCCTTCTCTCACAATAACTGGTTCATGTTCTGATAAATCTATAATTGTAGAACCAACATTATCACCATACCCCCCATCAATTACCAGGTCAACCAGATTTTGCCATTTTTCAAAAATTAATTCCGGATCTGTTGTATATTCAATCACATCATCTTCATCACGAATAGAAGTTGAGACAATTGGATTTCCCAATTTCCTAACTATTTCCAATGCAATATTATTGTCCGGAACACGAATACCTACTGTTGTTTTCTTTTTAAATTCTTTAGGTAAATTATTATTTCCTGGTAAAATAAAAGTATAAGGGCCAGGTAAAGCTCTTTTTAAAATTTTGAAAGTAGAGGTATCAATCTGCCTTACATAATCTGATAAATTGCTCAAATCATGACAGATAAACGAGAAATTTGCTTTCTCTAATTTAACTCCTTTAATTTTTGCAATTTTTTCCAAAGCACGTGAGTTGGTAATATCACAACCTAAACCATAAACGGTATCGGTTGGATAAATAACTAAACCCCCATTTTGAAGTACTTTTACCACTTTTGCAATCGCAGCTTCACTGGGTTTATCGGGGTATATTTTTATGAATTCTGCCATTTTTGTTTTTTTTAAAGTTTATTTTGTTTCATGTTTAAAGTTGAAATGAATACTTAAAATGGCTTAAAATCTAACCAAAAAGTTTGCAAAACCTGAAACCTGAAACATTTTTTTACCCCACAACATCCAATTTGGCAAATCGCAGCAATAATTTTTTAATTCCACCAACTTCAAATTTGATTTCAGCTTTTTTGTCGGCTCCAACACCTTCCAGATTAATCACTTCTCCCTTTCCAAAACGTTCGTGCATTACTATATTTCCAATTGTGAGTTTACTGTCAAATAAATTTGGAGCCCCACTATTTGGATTTGTTCCTGCAACGGGTTTCAGTTTCCGAATATTCAAATCTATTTTCGGTTCATTGTCAGTACTATATTTAGGTGGTGTTCCTCCAACCGGTTTTGCCAATCGCAGTTTGGATTTATCTATATCTCCAAAAATATCGCTGTCGATCATTGGTTTGTAACGATAATTGTTTTCGGTTGGTGTTAAATATTCCAAATATTGCCCGTCAATTTCTTCAATAAACCGTGATGGGTCACTATCGGTTAGTTTTCCCCAGCGATAACGTGATTGTGCATACGTCAAATATGCCTGATGTTCTGCACGTGTTAACGCTACATAAAACAATCGACGTTCTTCTTCCAATTCACTTCTTGTACTCATACTCATGGCACTAGGAAACAAATCCTCTTCCATCCCCACCACAAAAACATGGGGAAATTCAAGTCCTTTAGCTAAGTGAATGGTCATCAGAGCCACACGATCTTCATCAGATGTATCTTTATCCAAATCTGTCGCAAGCGCTACATCCTCCATAAATTCAGACAAGGCTCCTCTTGCTCCGTCAATTTCTTTTTGTCCTTCTGTAAAATCCTTGATACCGTTTAAGAGTTCTTCGATATTCTGAATTTTTGCCATTCCTTCTGGTGTAGCATCTTTTTTCAACTCCTGAACTAAACCTGTTTTTTTAGCAACGTAGTCTGTAATATAAAAAGCATCCTGATTTTGATTTATGACCTGAAAACTCTGAATCATAGTCACAAAATCATTCAGTTTTTGTTTGGTTCCGGAATTCAGTTTCAAATCGATTTTATCAATATTCACCATTACCTCCCAAATCGAACGTTTGTAGTGATTGGCCGCAATGGTCAATTTCTCAACAGTTGTATCTCCAATTCCGCGAGCAGGATAATTGATGACACGAACCAAAGCTTCTTCATCTTTTGGATTAATCACCAAACGCAAATAACACAAAACATCTTTGATTTCCTTGCGTTGATAGAATGATAAGCCTCCGTAAATTCTATACGGAATATCACGTTTCCTCAAAGCATCTTCCATTGCACGCGATTGTGCATTCGTTCGATACAAAATAGCAAAAGATCCATTATGCAATTGGTTTTGCATTTTTTGCTCAAAAATGGTACTTGCCACAAAACGACCTTCTTCGGCATCAGTCAAACTTCGGTGTATTTTTATCTTCGGACCAAAATCATTAGCTGTCCAGACGATTTTATCAAGCTTGGTTTTATTTTTATCAATGATCGTATTGGCGGCTTCAACAATGTTTCGGGTTGATCGATAATTTTGTTCCAGCCTAAAGGTTTTTACACCTTCATAATCTTTCTGGAAATTCAAAATGTTATTGATATTTGCTCCACGAAAAGCATAAATACTTTGCGCATCATCACCAACCACACAAATATTCTGAAATTTATCCGATAAGGCCCTAACAATCAAATACTGAGAATGGTTCGTATCCTGATACTCATCAACCAAAATATAACGAAAACGGTTTTGGTATTTGGCTAAAACTTCTGGAAAACGTGTCAGCAATTCATTAGTTTTCAATAATAAATCATCAAAATCCATTGCTCCAGCCTTAAAACAACGCTCTACATATTCCTGGTAGATTTCACCTAACCTTGGTTTTTTGGCCATAGCATCCGCCTCTTGTAATTCAGGATTGTTGAAATAAGCTTTTACAGTAATTAAACTATTTTTATAACTCGAAATTCGTCCTAAAACCTGTTTTGGTTTATAAATATCGCGATCCAGCTGCATTTCTTTGATAATAGAAGAAATTAGCCTCGCCGAATCCTGAGAGTCATAAATTGTAAAGTTGGAAGGGTATCCTAAATGTTCTGATTCAGAACGAAGAATACGTGCAAAAACAGAATGAAAAGTTCCCATCCACAAGTTTTTTGCTTCACTGGCGCCAACAATAGCAGAAATCCTGTGCTTCATTTCACGGGCAGCCTTGTTCGTAAATGTGAGCGACAGTATATTGAAAGCATCAATGCCCTGATGCATCAAATAGGCAATTCTAATTGTTAATACACGGGTTTTTCCCGAACCTGCACCAGCAATAATAATCATTGGCCCATCTTTTTGTAAAACGGGTTCTCGTTGTGCCTCGTTGAGCTGGTCAATATATTTATGCATGAAATTGTTCTCCTTTTTATGCAAAAATAAGAATTAATCATTTAATAAGCTACTAAGTTTCTGAGGTTCTAAGTGGTCATTTTTTTATTCTTTGAAGTAAGGCAATCCGCATTTGTTAAATATGGTTCACCCTTTTGGAAATACCTTTATCAGTTTAAAATCAAATCAATTAGCATATTTTTACAGAGGTTCTAAGAATGTAAGTTTCTAAGTTTATTTCTAAAATACTCAGCAACTCAGAGATTTAGCACCTTAGAAACTTGCTTAAAATACATCATAAGCAAATCGGATTAAAGTTCCAATTACCACAACCAAAAAGAAAATTCTAATAAAACCATTCCCTTTGTAAATTGCCAGTTTAGCGCCAAGCCATCCGCCAAGTCCATTGCTTATTGCCATCGGAATTGCAATTGACCATATGATTTTTCCTTTCACCATAAACAAGCAAATCGAACCAAAATTAGTTGCCAGGTTAACCATTTTAGCATTTGCAGAAGCATGCAAGAAATCAAAACCCAATAAAGCAATAAAAGCAACTACAAAAAAACTCCCGGTTCCCGGACCAATAAAACCATCATAAAAACCAATAATTATACTGATTACAATCGCGTATAAAATTTGAGTTTTAGCCGAATGCTCTTTGGCTGCATGCTGACCGAAGTTTTTCTTGGCATAAGTATAAATAAATAATAAAGATAAAACCACCAATAAAAGTGGTTTCATAAAATCATTGCTGACAAGTGTTAATATAGTGGAACCTAAAAATGCCGATGGAACAGCCAAACACATCATGATTAAAAGTAATCGCCATTGAATAACCACTTTTTTCAGATATTGAAAAGCGGCAAAAGCGGTACCACTGAACGCTGGAATTTTTAAAGTTCCAATGACCGTTGAAACTGGTAAATTAGGTAGCAATATTAGTCCCATTGGAGTTTGAATCAATCCGCCACCGCCTACAATTGCATCAATAAAACCCGCTGCAAAAGCAGCTAAACAAAGCAAAATTATTACGTATGAGTCCATTAAAAAGTGTATTACGGCAGGTTATAAAAACTTTGTGCAAAAGTAAGGTTTCAATTCGTTTATTAAATAAAATTTAAAGTGGATTTCTCTTCAAAAAGTATATTTTTGCTTAAAAATTATTAAAATGGATTTTACACGAATTATAGAATTAGCGAGTTATACTTTACCAGCCATTGTTACCGGATTTGTGGCTTATAGTTTTTTTGAATTACACATTAAAAACAACGATAAAAAGCGTGCTTTTTTATTAAATAAACAAGCTCATTCCGAGTCATTACCCATACGTTTACAGGCTTACGAACGCATGACTTTATATTTAGAACGTATCAACCTGACGAAACTATTGATTCGTATTGCCCCGATTTCGAACCAAAAACACGATTATGAAAACTTTGTAATCGATCAGATTGAACAGGAATTCGAGCACAATCTAACGCAACAAATTTATATGTCAGACGAATGCTGGATGATTATTACAACGGCTAAAAACTCAACCATACAAATTATTCGAAAAGCTGCCATGAGTGACCGTGTGGACAGTGCTGATAAATTGCGTGAAGTTATTCTGAATGATTTATTAGAAAAACAATCTCCTAGTAATGCTGCTTTAGGATATATTAAAAATGAAGTTGCGGAACTTTGGTAGCTATAAAATTTTAGAATGTAGATTTTGAATTTCGGCAATCACTTCAATTCCTAAATCTATATTCTAAATTCTAAAATCAAACTTTATTATCACTCATGATCTCAGACTTATTCTGAGCATATTCATACCCTTGTTCCCACCATGATTTCATCACTTCTTTATTAAAAATCAAGGCATTATTTGTCAACTTTGTTGGTGTGTAATATAAATTAAGTTTTACATTCTTATTGTTTGCTATCAGTTTTCCTATAGCAATATCGTGTTTTTCAACCTGATCAAGGGCAATACGGAACAAATCAATCATAAGTGAAAATGGATTTTTTCCAATTACGGTTTTATCCATATTTACTTCTGTTTCTAAAATAATCACATCGATTTCAGTTGCTCCCCGATTAATAGCTTCACGGATTGGAACCAAACTTGAGAATCCACCATCACCATATTCGTAATTATTTTTGTTAACCAAACTCATAAACGGAACATAATTGCTGGAAATCCAGGACCAGTCACAAAATTCATCATACGTACAATCTTTAATCGATTTATATTCAGCTTCGTTTTTTGTAAAATTGGTCACTGTAATAATAACATCTTTTTTTAATTTTTTTAATTGATTAAAATCGGATAATGAAAAATTGTTTTTTATGTATTTCTGCAAGCTTCTGCTTTCTCCAAATGTTCTTTTTCCTTTAAAAAACTGGCGTAAAACATTAAAGTGATTTATAGTCACAATGTCAACACCATCTTTTGTTTTAACAACAAAAGGGCAAATATTAAATATTTTAGACATATCGACATTGGTGTAAACCGAATGTATTTTTTCGATATTTCCGAGAGCCAAATGCGGAATCAATAAGCTTCCGGTTGAAGTTCCGAGGAATAAGTCGTATTGATGTCTTTTTACCTCTAATAAATATTGTGCAACACCTCCGGCAAATGCGCCCTTACTGCCACCTCCGGAAATAACCAATGCTCTCATAAATAATTGTTAGGTTTTGTTTTTGGATTTTTTTGGAGAAAATAGAACAAAGAATCCAGAAAAAAGATTTTTTTGAATCTATACCCTTGCTTCTTTGTTCTATTCTCTCTTTACTCTTTCAATAAACGATTCAACTGAAATTGTTCATCGGGGTTCAAATTAGGTAAAATTCTATTAAATGAAGCACGCATTTCAGGATTTTTTAATAGCGGTCGAATAGAATCTCTTCCAAATTTAGAAAACTGCCACATGTGATGCGTTGTGGCATTGACTAAATTACTCAAAACCTGATCGTTAATTATTTTAAAGGAAATAAGTTTCTCAAGTGCATTTTGTCGTGTAGTTGCTTCATATTGCGTTGAAGAAAAAGCTATTAATTCTGAAATTAAAACTTCTGAATTATTGCCGTAATTGGGTGTAGACAGCGCTAGTGAAAGCCATAAAGCACGAAGATTGTAATCGTTAAAACCAATCCATTCTTTAGATTTATTAAGATATTCTGCCTGACGATCCGGAAAATTTTTCCATAAAAAATAAAGCGCAATTTCCTGTGTCTGATAGGATTTATCATCGAGTAAAGTTTCATATTCTGTTCTGAAATCTTCAGGTATCTTTGACATTGTAGCTGCAACAGCTTGTCGAACCTGAATATTGTTGGTTTGTAAAGCGGCTAACAAAAGTGGTTTCTTGCCGTCATATTTCTCAGATTTAATTTGATCAATAATTGATTCTTTTACACTGTGATAAACATCTGAATTTAAAAGCTCTAAAAAGTAATCCTGTTTTTCAGCCAATGCTGTCTTTTTCAGTTTATCAACTTCCAAACGAATCTGAATCATTTTATTTTTACTCAATAAAGCATTTGCGGTTGGCGTATCAAAAGAAGTTGTTTCCAACCAGGTTTTTTGAAATTTATCCAAATCAAAATTCGAAACTTTCTTAATCTCATCAAAGAAATTCTGCGTATTAACAGTTTGATACGCATATTTCTTCAGATAACTCTTAATAGCTTTTTTAAACGCTTTATCTCCAATCGATTCATGTAAAACAAATAATGCCCACGCCCCTTTTTCATAAAAAGTCAGTGAACTCGCCTTGGCGTTTAAAACCGGAATCGAGTCGGTTCTGGAAGCGAATTTAAGTTGTTGTGCAGTATCATATAATTTTGAGTAAAAATAATCATCACCAAAAATTTCTTTTTCTGCTAATGCTGCATAATAAGTAGCAAAACCTTCCTGAAGCCAATGGTGTGTGCTGCTTTCAGCTGTAACCAAATCGCCAAACCAGTGGTGCGCCAACTCGTGTGCATCCACATTGGTGTAATTTCTATCTTCAAAACCAATTGAGTCAACTACAAAACGTGTTGCAAAAAGTGTTGTCGTTGTATTTTCCATTCCGGCATACAAAAAATCACGAACCGGAATCTGCCTGTTGATTTTCCAGGGATACTTCACTCCTATTTCTTTTTCCAAAAAATCAAAAATCCGTTTGGAATAGCGGTAGGTAGGTTCAAATCGATCTGCATCTTTAGGTTCTAAATAATATTCTAAAGGAATTTTAGATTTTGATTTGAATTCTTTTTTATCAAATTTTCCAATGGCGAGCATCAATAAATACGAACTCATTGGATTTTCCATTTTATATTGCCAGTGAACCTGGTTGTTGTTTTCTATTTTATTTTGTAAAACTCCATTCGAAACAACCTTATATTCTTTATCGTAAAAAATCCCAATATTAAAAATTACTTTCTCATTAACATCATCAAAACTTGGAAACCAATTACTAGTGTATTTTCCCTGTCCCTGTGTCCAGATTTGAACATCAGAATTTTCGATATCTACGAAATATAAAGCCTGTTTCGGTTTTACGGTATATTCAAAAGTCAAATTATTTTTGCCTTTTTGAAAATTGTTTATGATTTGCAATTGTTTACCGGTATTGATAAAAATAGCCTCGTTTTGATTAATTCTAACTTTTGAAAACTCCATGTTTTTAGCATCAATCTTAATAGTATCAACCGATTTTAAAACCTCAAATTGATAATCAACGGAACCTGAAACCAATTTTTCATCAGTTTTAAATTTCAATTGACCGGAAACCGATTTAAAATCGACAAATTGAGTTTGTTGGGCAAATATGAAGCTGGTAATAAATAAGAAGATGTATTTCATTGAAAATTTGAATTTATAGAATCCGTATTCCAGTTTACCGGATTGGTTTTTTATGTATTGATAAATTTTGTTTTATAATTACGTACAATATGGTCATGATAATTAGACTGCCGAATTGATTCAACATCATTAATTTGTTTAGTCGTAACAGATTTAAAAATTGCTGCAAATGATGAGATTGAATTGGGTTTTCTGGATAATTTTGATTCCGATTGGTTTTTCTGTAGAGACGCACAGCAGTGCATCTTCTCAACGATTGTCTTTACATTTGTTGATGTTCTGTGTGTAGATGCACTGCTGTGCATCTCTACGTTGTGCGTCTCTACGTTAGAATCTGAACAATGATCATTTTGAATTTCAATCAATAAATGAATATGATTGGGCATCACCACCCAATTATGAAAAAACCAATTTTTACGAATTTTAATTGATTTTAAAAGTGCATTTTCAACAATTTGCCCATTATCATTTAAAATCATTTTACCTTTTTCAATAGAACCAAAAATACATTCCCTGTTTTTAGTTGCTATCGTAATAAAATAAATTGCTTCATTAGAATAATCCCAATTTCTCAATCTATTTGAATCAATTTTAAATTTATTTTTAAATAATGTCATCTTTGGGGTTGTAAAAATCCAAAGTTACAAAGGTTTCGTCAACAAATCGAATGAAATTTGTATGTTTACATTAGAAAAATTACAAGAACGTGTCAACACCAAAAAAAGCCTTATTTAACTGGAGCAGCGGAAAAGATTCTGCCCTTACTTTATACAAAATTCTTCAAAATCCTGAATTTAAAATTGAATGTCTGTTAACTAGCGTTAATCAGCAACATCAGCGAATTTCCATGCACGGTGTACGTGTAGAACTGCTGGAAGCTCAGGCAAAAAGCATTGGTTTGCCTTTGAAAATTATGCAGATTCCGGAAATGCCAACCATGGAAGTATATGAAAATGTAATGGCCAAAACCTTAGACGAATTGAAAAAACAAGGTATTACCCATTCGGTTTTTGGAGATATTTTTCTGGAAGATTTGCGAATATACCGTGAGAATAAATTAGCTCAAATTGGTTTTGAAGGCGTTTTTCCTTTATGGAAAATTCCAACTCACGATTTGATTCAGGAATTTATCAGTTTAGGATTTAAAACAATTGTTGTTTGTGTAAACGAACGCCATTTAGACAAAAGTTTTGTTGGCCGAATTATTGATCAGGATTTCATCAATGATTTACCTGAAAATGTAGACGTATGTGGAGAAAATGGGGAGTTTCATACCTTTACTTTTGATGGGCCAATTTTCTCGAAACCCATTAATTTTGAAATCGGTGAAACGGTGTATCGAAAATATGAAAAACCAAAAAATGAAGATTCATCTAATACTGCTTGCGACACAAATGCAACTGATGCTTTTGATTACGGATTTTGGTATATTGACTTAATCCCTAATTAATTTTTACCATGACAATAAATAAGCAATCTCCTGAATTAAAAAAACTCCTGTCATTCTTAAACGAAATAGGAATTGATGTAATTGAGAAAGAACTGGAAACTTCATTTTTGCCGGGATTAAGTTTAGGCCCAACTTGTTTATATATTGATTTTGAAAAATTATTGTATCCTGGCGATATTCTGCATGAAGCGGGACATTTGGCTGTAACTACTACTGCAGAGAGAAAAATAGCAGGTACAAATGAAATGGTTTGCAACTGGCCTAGTCAAGGAGAAGAGATTGCAGCAATTCTCTGGTCTTTTGCAGCAATAAAATATTTAGAATTGCCAATAGAATTTGTATTTCATCCGAAGGGATACAAAAATGAATCGGAGTGGCTTATTTCAAATTTTAACAGCGGAAATTACATTGGTTTACCTTTTCTGGAATGGGCTGGACTTGCTTTAGGAAAAGAACGCGCAGAAAAAGAAGGCAAAGAAGCTTTTCCTAAAATGTTAAAATGGTTAAGAGATTAAATTATGGATAAATTAGTACGCTCAATAAAGTTTCCGATGTTTTTTTGATATTGAAAAACTAAACAACGATGTTCAAAAGATATTATTGATAAAAACTGGACAAGCCACAATGTCTAAACAAATACGCCCGTTTTTTAAATAAAACTGCTGGTCCGTTGTGCGAAAGCCCTGTTCCCAGAACATAAATAGGTGAATTCATTAATAATTTATGATATAATTAGCTCTATATTTATATAATTCATTTCAAGGCTGGCAAATTATTATAACCTTGTTATAAATAACTCCTTTTTTGAATACTAAACAGTTAAAAATTAATTGTCTATAGATAGGATAAACTGAATAATTTGAGGTATATCCAAAATAAAATCAGGTGTTGTATTCCGGATTGCATTACTTGGCATAAATGGCATTTCTGCAGAAAGGGGATCCTGAACTACAATAATTCCACCAAAATTCTGAATCGCTTTAAGTCCTTTAGTTCCATCAGCATTAGAACCTGATAATAAAATCCCAATTAATTGATCTTTATAAATTTCTGCGGCTGATTCGAAGGAAACATCTATGCTGGGTCTGCTGTAATTTATTTTTTCAGAGGTATCAAGCGACAATTGGTTGTTTTTTTCAAATAGCAAATGATAATTTGATGGCGCAACATAGATAAATCCGGGCAAAAGTGGTACTTTATCCTCTACTGGTTTAACTTCTATATTGGATTTTAATTTAATGAGTTCTTCTAAAGTTTCTTCATCTGTACTTTTTCTATGAACGACAATTACGATGGCAAGCCTGTTTATTTTAGGCAGTTCAGGCAATATCTTTATTAAAGCATGTAAACTTCCGGCTGAACCTCCTATAATAATGACTTTACAATCTGCTGTTATTTTACTTTCCTCCATATTTTTTCCCTATCGAGTTGTTTGTATTTATTTAACGACATTGAATATTTAATGGTCTCTTTGGTTCCTAAAGCCAAAAAACCCAGAACGGATAAGCTTTCATCAAATAAATTAATGGCTCTTTTTTGCAGATCATTATCAAAATAAATCAAAACATTGCGACATATTATAAAGTCAAATTCATTAAATGAAGTATCTGAAACTAAATTGTGTTGTGAAAAAACCATTTTCTGACCTAATTCTGCATTAAATTTTGCTATTCCATAATTTGCTGTGTAGTAACTTGAAAAATCTTCCTTTCCGCCAGCATCCCTGTAATTTTCTGAATATTCTTTCATCATTCTTAATGGAAAAATACCTTTTTTTGCTGTTTCCAATACTTTTTCATTTATATCGGTAGCATAAATAAGTGATTTATGTAACAGTCCGGCTTCCTTTAGTAAAATTGCCATTGAGTAGACTTCTTCACCAGTAGAGCAGCCTGCATGCCACAATCGAATGAATGGTTTAGGAGCCAATTGCGGTAATATCTGATTTCGTATTACACTATAAACTGCAGGGTCGCGAAACATTTCTGTAACATTTACAGTTATTTCGTCAACCATGTGCTTATAATATTCAGGGTCATATCTGACTTTCGACAGAAATTCGTGAAAGTGAGTAAATCCATCTAGTTGATATACCCTGTTCACACGTCTTTTTAAAGAGGCCCTGGAATAACTTCCAAAGTCAAAACCGTAATATTCATACACGTCATTTATAAGGGTTTCTAACTCGATGTCTTCTATCATAATCTTTCAAATTTTGCTTAAAATCATAAGCAATTTATCAACATCCACAGGTTTAGAAATATAATCATCAGCTCCGGCCTCCAAACATTTCTCTTTATCGCCTGGCATTGCCTGGGCAGTTACAGCTACTATAAGAACAGACCTTCCGGAAGGGATTTTCTTTATTAAAGGAATTGCTTCGTATCCGTCCATTTCTGGCATCATCATGTCAATTAAAACAGCATCAATAATTTCATCGGAACTTAATATTTTTAAAGCTTCCTCAGCACTCAAACAAGACAAACATTCAAATGATTTTGCACGCAAGGTATTGACCATTGCAAAAATGTTCCTTGAATCATCATCAACAATTAATAGCCTTTTTTTATTCATCTTTTTAATTTTTAAAC
The DNA here is from genome assembly GCF_031457575.1 of Flavobacterium piscis. Lineage (GTDB taxonomy): Bacteria > Bacteroidota > Bacteroidia > Flavobacteriales > Flavobacteriaceae > Flavobacterium > Flavobacterium piscis_A. The sequence goes on from NZ_JAVDWQ010000009.1 coordinate 27,815, forward strand.
TTTATCATACAGCCATACTCTTAATAAAGAAAGCAGCTGATCAATATCTACCGGTTTAGTTATATAGTCTGAAGCACCAGCTTTTATACATTTTTCCCTATCTCCTGTCATTGCTTTTGCAGTAACAGCAATTATTGGAAGGTTCAAATATTTGGGATTGATTCTTATTTTTTCAGCTGTCTCATATCCATCCATATGTGGCATCATCATATCCAGCAATACAATATCTGTATTAGGATTTTCCTCTAAGACATTGATTGCTTCTTTTCCATCAAATGCTGTAATTACTTTCATCTTAAAAACTTCCAGGGCTTTTGTCAATGAATAAATATTACGTACATCATCATCAACAATCAAAACGGTTTTCTCAAATAGAATATTATTTAATAAATTGAGTTTTTTATAGCTTTCTTTTCTACCGTTGTGACCTTTATCTTCCTCAACCAAATGCAGAAAAAGAGAAACTTCATCAAGCATTCGTTGATAAGAATGTGCTGTTTTTACAATTATAGAATCAGCATATTTTTTAATTTTTACTTCTTCTTTAAGCGATAAACTTTTCCCGGTGAATACAATAACAGGGAGGTTTTCCAATCCAGGGCTTTTCTTCACGCTATCTAAAATCTGATATGCTTGTTTATCCGGAATTCCCATATCTAAAATTACACAGTCCACATCAGCTTTATTCAAAGCGGTAAGCCCATCAGAAACTTCGCTTTTAATCTCAGAGTTGATATTATAGTTTTCTAAAAAATAAGATAATGCTTTCGCATGCTTCGGATTATCTTCTATAATCAGGACTTTTTGTGATTCTTTGTTAATAATATGTTCAATCCTCATAAAAACTTCCGGAATTTTATCAAATGCTACTGGTTTGTCCAGAAAGTCAACTGCCCCTTTTAATAAACTTTCCTGTTTTAATTTATGCGACGACATAATGTGAACCGGAATATGCTTTGTCAGCATATTATTCTTTAATTCTTCCAGAACTTCCCAGCCACTTTTTACAGGAAGTTCTATATCAAGCAATATTCCTACCGGTTTATAAAGCAAAGCAAAGTCTAATGCATAATCTCCCCGAACGGATACAATACCTTTGTAGCCGCTTTTGCGTGTAAAAGTTAATAAGGATTTTGCAAAATTCATATCGTCTTCTACTATCAAAATAACCTTGTCATTTATTAGTACCGAATTTCTGTCGTCTTCAATTTCATCAGGAATGATGGTACTGATATATTTCTTTTTAAGATTATTTTCTTTTGTTTCTTCTACCTGCTCAATTTGTATTGGCGGTGTTTTTTCTACAACAACTTTTTTAATTTCTGATCCAAAAACTGGTAAGCATAAAGTAAAGGTACTTCCCTGATTTTCTTCACTATGCAGAATAATTTCTCCTTTAAGCAATTTTGCCAATTCCCTGCTGATGGATAATCCTAAACCGGTTCCTCCATATTTACGTTTTGTAGAACCATCTGCCTGTTGAAAAGCTTCAAAAATTAATGGCTGCTTATCTAATGGGATTCCAATTCCGGTATCTTTTATGATAAAACAAATTATCTTGTCGTCATCTGTATTGATTTTAATTTCCAGGCTTACAGAACCTTTCTCTGTAAATTTAATAGCATTTGAAATCAGGTTTTTAAGTATTTGCTCCAAACGCATTTTATCAGTTTTGATGATAATCGGCGCTTCTTCCGAAATAATTTCAAAATCAATGTTTTTCTCTTTGGCCACTTGTGTAAATAAACCAGATAAATTATCCGTTATTTCTTTCGTAGAAACATCTAAGAATTCAAGTTCCATTTTTCCGGCTTCTATTTTCGACAAATCAAGAATTTCGTCAATTAATCCCAGAAGGCTATTACCAGAACTCATAATAACTTTTGCAAATTCAATTTCTTCGGTGTTCATGCTTTGATTATTGTTTTCAGACAATAATCGGCTCAACAGTAAAATAGAATTCAACGGCGTTCTCAGTTCATGTGACATATTAGCCAAAAATTCTGATTTGTAACGCGTAGTAAGTTCTAAAGCTTCTGATTTTTTTTGAATTTCGTTGTTTTTTTCTTCCAGCAAAACACTTCTTTCAGACAGCTCTTCATTTATTTGCTGAAGTTCTTCCTGCTGTACCCTTAACTCTTCTTCAGATGCCTGAAGTTTTTCTGTTTGTGCTTCTAGTTCAGCGTTTATAGCCTCAAGATCACTATGCTGAACTTGTAACTCTTCCGATTGGGATTGAGTCTCTTCTAACAATTCCAGAACACGTTTTCTGTTTTTTGTTGATTTTATAGCAATTGCAATATTACCCGAAACAACTTGTAAAAATTCTAATTCTAATGGTGAAAATTCAGTAATACTTGCCAGTTCAATCACCCCTTCTACTTTTGTATCTAACAAAGGTACTGCCACAATATGGCTTGGTTTTAATTCCCCAAGAGCATAGCTAATGTGAATATCTTCCGGTGCGAATGATTTTAATTCCAGTATTTTCCCGGAAACAACAGATTGTCCTACTAAACCATCACCTTTTTTTATACGCTCTTTATTTTTACTCGGAATATAGCTGTAGCCGGCAGCAGCTAAAAGTTCATCCCCTTCTAAAGTATATAAAATTCCTGCATTACTATTTGTATAATCACATAAATATTCAATAACATCCTCAGCTAAATGCTCTATTTCCTTATCTCCTAACATTACGTTATTCAATTTTGCAATTCCAGTCTGAAGCCATTCTTTGTGCGACAATAACTCAAATGAATTTTTTAATGAAATGCTCATATTATTTAATGAATCCCCAACAATTCCCAGGGCATCTGCTTTAGTATCATCTACACGGCTGTCAAAATTTCCTTTAGAAATATTAAAGGCAATGGCACTAATAACTTCAATTCTTTCTGCAGTTTCTTTATCTTTTTTAATTAATTCATTTTGAAGCAAAGTACGCTCATTGTAATCTTTTAAAATTCTGCCCATAAATATGATGCTGATAATTAAAGAAATTACAAAAGCAACAATTATTAAAACAAAACTATATGTGCCATATCGCTGAGAGTTTTCGCTGCGATCCTTTAATAACTGCTGCTCAGAACTTTCAATTCGCTTGAAATAACTGCGTAATTCATCCATCATTTTTTTTCCTTCATTAAGGTCAAAAGTGACTATGTTCTTGTTTAAGCGTTTTTTTACAACCTGATTATTTAAATATTTGAAGAAATTACCTCTCAGCCTCTTTAATTCTTTTAAGTTTTTTTGCTGAACTGTATTATCAACAGTCATATCTTCAATTTTGTCAAAATAAGAATTGGAAAGTTGTTCAGCGTTGTAATATTGATCCAGAAAATGTTCATCAGCAGTAATTAAATAACCCCTCATACTAGTTTGAGAGTCAGTTATTAACGCCGCACCTTCATTTAAATTATAAATAACTTGCTGAGTATGGTTAACCCAATAGTTACTGGTTAATAGACTTTTTATACTAAGAAATGAAGCCAGCGAGCTAACCGTTAATATCAATAACGAAAAAAACGAACTGATTAATAAATTTCTTTTAAAATTATTTTTTTTCATATAACTATTTTAATTCTTCATATTCTAATGGTAAAACCATGATAAAAGTTGCACCATTTCCTACCTGGCTTTTGGCAGTAATTAATCCGTTGTGTTTTTCGATTATTTTTTTTGCAATGGCCAAGCCTACACCTGTTCCTTCATAAGTTTGGCGATCGTTAAGGCTTTGGAATATGATAAAAATTCGATCCAGATATATTTCATCAAAACCAATTCCGTTATCTTTTACTATAATTCGGCAATATTTCCCATTAGGTGAAACTTTAGCGTCAAAATCTTTTGTTTCTATTAATTCTGAGCTTATCTCAATATGTGGAATTCTGATGTCTACAGAAAATTTAAGGGCGTTTCCGATTAAGTTTTGAAATACTTGTCGCAACTGACTCGGAATACTGTCTATTGTAGGTAATTTATTTGTTTTGATTATTGCATTTTTACGTTCTATCAAATAATCAAAATCGGATAAAACTTCTTGTAAAACAACGTTTAAATCTGTTTTTTCCGGTGAAACCTTTGATGACAACCGGGAATAAGCCAATAAATCAGTAATCAGAGTCTGCATTCTTTCAGCCGATTTAATAGTACGGTTAACATAATCAATTGCCTTTTCATCACTAACCAAATAGAGTTCTTTGATAATTTTAACGAATATTTGAATTTTACGAATAGGTTCATTCAAATCATGTGAAACTACCCAGGAAAATTGTTGCAATTCATGGTTTCTGAATTCTAATTCTTCGTTTTTTGCAACTAATTCTTTGGTTCTTTCAGCAATTTTAATTTCAAGATTATCCTGAGCTTCTTTTCTGATTTTGATTTCCTTTGAGAGCAAATCTTTCATTATTTTCAGCTCATTTTGCTGATTATAGATTTTTATATACGTTTTTACTTTTAAAATAAGTAAATCAATATCGACAGGTTTGGTTATATAATCGATTCCTCCCGTTTCATATCCTTTCGAAATGTATTTTTTATCTATACTAATTGCCGACAAAAAAATAACAGGAATATCTTTTGTACGAGTATTTCCGGATAAAATTTTCACAACCTCAAAGCCGTCCAGACCAGGCATCTGAACATCCATAATAATAAGGGAATACTCTTTTTTTAGTATTTTTTTTAACGCTTCCTCTCCAGAATCAGCACTATCGACCTCTATATCATGCATTTCTAAAGTTTTTTTCAGGGCTATTATATTAGCCCGGATATCATCTACAATTAATATCATTTTATTGGGGTAAACGTTATAAATAAATACAAAAATTAATTTGAGTGTTAGGTTTGTCTTAAGAAAATTAACTACAATAACACAAGCTATCAAATTTATAAAAAATACAAGGGAAACTACTTTTTTTATGCCATTAAATAAAAAAACTAATAATAAGCAGCCTCTTTTGTAAATTATTCATAAGAAACAAATGAATAAGCAAAACAAAATTAAGGGATTAATTATTTCCTGATGATTGAAATTAATATGAATAAGTGTTTATTGAGATATTCTTTCGTTTTTTTCAGTTAAAAAAATAAAATCCTTAGTCATAACTTAGATTAGAATTCACACATTAAAGATAAATATCATGAAAAAATCGAAATCATTTCCCGAACAAAAGCAAAATCTTCCCGGTAATGAATATAAAATGACACCCGAACCAGAAATTATCCGGGAAAATTATACAGGAAGCGGAAAACTGCAAGGAAAAGTAGCTTTTATAACTGGTGGTGACAGCGGAATTGGCAGGAGTGTTGCCATTCATTTTGCCCGTGAAGGTGCTGATATTGCAATAGTTTACTTAAAAGAAAATAAGGATGCACTGGATACAAAAGAATTAGTAAAAAAAGAAGGACAACAATGTCTTTTGATAAGTGGGGATTTAAAGGATCCTGCATTTTGCAAAAAAGCAATAAAAAAATGCCATACAACATTTAAGAAAATCAACATTGTAGTAAATAATGCTGCCCTACAATTTCCTGAGAATGAACTGGAAAATATTACTGAAGCCCAGCTTCACAAAACATTTGAAACCAATATTTATCCCTATTTCTATATTACCAAGGCGGCATTGCCATATTTACAGAAGGGAGACACCATCATTAACACCAGTTCTGTAACTGCATACCGCGGCAGTGAACATTTGGTTGATTACGCAAGTACAAAAGGGGCAATTGTCAGTTTTACAAGATCATTATCTGCTATGCTTGCTAAAAAACAAATACGTGTTAACGGCGTAGCGCCCGGACCGATATGGACTCCCCTAATTGTCGCCAGTTTTGATAAAGTTTCAGATTTTGGAAAAGACAATCCAATGGGAAGGGCCGGCCAGCCTTCAGAAGTTGCTCCAGCATATGTTTTTCTAGCTTGTGAAGACAGTAGTTATATTACAGGACAATTTATTCACATAAATGGCGGTGAAATTGTTGGAGGCTAAATTTAAAACTAACACTATGAATATTACTGATATCCTTGGAGTTTCTGCCGGAATCTGTGTAACTATTTCTGTTGTTCCACAAATTGTCAAAGTTTGGAAAACAAAAAAAGTAAAGCAAATTTCATTATTAACTTTTAGCGTTTTGACCTTTGGAATTGCATTATGGATTGTTTACGGGATTCTGAAAAAAGATTTTCCAATAATTCTTAGTAATAGCATTTCACTGTTCTTAAATTTAATAATGGTTTATTTTATTATTTACTACGAAAAAGAATAGGTATAAAAAAACAGCTCAATAAAAGCTGTTTTTCTCCTAATAAAAGATAGAATATGTAATGCCCTGCCAGCTAACTCGTTTTAGAGTGGTGAAAACTAAATGCCAAATGGTGTTTTCCTTTCAGTAATCGAGGTAAATAATGCCGCCTAGCTTGTCCAACTCCATAAATAACTTCTGCAATGTTTAAATTTGAAATTCTTTTTAAATCATCAATTTGTTTATTTGCTAAAGTCAGGATAGGCTGTATCGCTTTCATATACCCATAGCTATGCAGTGCCATCTCAGTTCCCAGTATACTTTCTAAAATTCGCTTTTTTACTAAATTTCCAACTATTCCCTTTTGAGGAACGTTTTTAAGCTCCAGAAGTTTTTCTGCTATTTTTAAATTAAGTTGACCAACATATCTGTAATTGCCGGATGGGTTGGTAAATATTGTGTTTAAACCAGCGAACAAATCTGAATTTTCTACATTTTCCAGGTTGGAAACATTACTGCTTATAATAGAAAACTTAACACGCTGAAAAGCTTTAAAAAATAAAACACTGTTAATGCCTGATGTATTTCTTAAAATTCCTGCCTGGTTTTCTTTCAAATTTTTCTTTTCGCCATTAATTCCGAAACTATGTTCCAGAGTTCCGTCTGTACAATAAGCAAATACCACAGGTGAATTCACTGAGGATTCCATACTTAAAATAACGTCATCATTAAATTCCATATCAAAATCTATATAAGCCAATTGTTTGGTAAACGAAATTCCGCTAATTGTACCTTTGGACTTTTTAGATTTTATTACTAAATTATACTGATTATTTTCTGACGTGAGAGTACCCTGTAAACTATCTTGAAGATTCTCAAAAATAGTTTCTAATCCGCCCGTATTTAAGTATAGTTTTTTCATTATATAGCAATTTAAAATTTTATGTCTAGTAATTTGAAGTTTTAAAAGGTCATTTATTTACCTTTTTTGAACTATTCAAATTTCGCTATACTTGCCACTTAAAATGTTATATAATTTTTTATATGCCTTTCATAATTAATACTTTACTTAATAAATTAGGTTGAAAACAAAAACAGCTATCCAAAATAAATTTGAACAGCTGTTTTTTCAGCAAAATAAAAAAATCTAAGTATGATCCTTTATGCTTTTAATGAAGTATTGAAAGTTATTTTATGTCAGCTTTTGAATATCAGCATTATTAGAATAATTTTCTTTTGGAATATCCTTAAAAAATTCAGCAGCTTCCAACTCAGCAGAAGGGCCATATCCAAGTAAATAAGTCCCTTTTATCTGGTCGGCTGTTTCAATTACATATAGGATAGACATATCATCCGGATCGCTCATGCCCTCGTAACGATGATGGGCTACAATGAAAATTTCGTCCGGCTTATATCCATATTTTGTATCAACGTCAATCAGGCAATTATTCTCAAACAAGAAATTAGTGTTATACCCATTTTTTTGATACTCTTCTATATAATCAGTTTCGTGTTTTGAATATTCTCTTTTCATGATGCACTTTTTTAATATTTCTAACTAATCCTAATAACAAATTTCCTTTATATTATATTTGTTAATTGACTCAATAAGTAATATTATTATCCCATTTAATATTTTTTGTAACTGAGAATCACAAAAAAAAGTTATTACCATAGTAAAAAAGCAACAGAGCTACTTTTAAAATTGTAAAAAAAATGCCATTATATTCATAATTGGTTCTGAATATAATGACTGCTATTTTATTCTAATCTTTATGACTTATATACAAAATTACAATCTGTAGGAACAAACTCATTCCAGTCTATTTCCAATGAATGCTCAATTGACTTTACGATGTCTTTCATTAAAACCGGTTTCGTAATAAAATAGTTAGCTCCTAATAAACGACATCTTTCAATAATGGCCGGTTCGTTTGAAGTTGAAAATATAACTACCGGAATATCACTTTTTGTTTCAGAATTACGAAGTTCTGACAGTACATCAAATCCATTTTTACCAGGCATATTTAAATCCAGAAATATAACATTTGGTGTTGGCGGGGGATTATAAATTGCTTTTAATAATTTATCTCCTCCATTATAAGTCTGAAGCTGTATTTTTTTTTGTAATGACTCAACAGCATCAGTAAAAATGTTTAAATCGTCTTCATCATCATCAGTATAAAATATAGTTAAGTCAGTCATCTCAGGTTTGAAATTATAGATAATTGAAGGTCAAAGATAATTAAAATATGTATTTAAGTACTAATGGAAAACTTCTATATGTCTTTTTTAAATAGAAAAATGACAATCTTACAACTGAATTATATAAACTATTAAAGTCAAAAAAATAAGAACTTTATAAAAGAAACTCTAATAACAAAAAGATAAAATTATGGGAGATCATAAAGACCTTAGAAACGAATCGGCAACAGAGAAAATAAAAGATCTGGCCGAAGACATAAAAACATGTATGTTTTGTACTTACAAGGATGGAAAACTGAAATCCAGACCAATGTCGGTACAGGAAATTGATGATAATGGGCACCTTTGGTTTTTGTCTGACAAACACAGTAATAAAAATGAGGAAATAAACCTGAATCCGAAAGTAGAAATATTTTTTGCTCAGCCTCATGATAAGTTTTTGACTTTACATGGAAATGCTACTATACTATATGAAAGAAGAAAAATTAAGGAATTGTGGAATCCTATCATTAAAGTCTGGATGCCGGAAGGGGAAGACGATCCTAATTTAAGTATTATTAAAGTAATCCCAGAAGACGGACACTACTGGAACAACAAACATGGCAAAATGGTAGCCGTTGCTAAAATGACTGTATCTCTAATTACCGGAAAAACTATGGATGACGGGATTGAAGGAAACTTAGAATTATAATTTTCTATTATCAAATTAATGGTAATTTCTTATTTATGAGGTTGCCATTAATTTTTTATATTTTTTTGAATTCCAAAGCATTTAAAATACCTTCGGTACCTGCAGTATTATTAAAATAAACAAAGGCATTTTTCTCTTTTATTTTATTCTTTATATGACTTAATTCTGTTGGCGAATAACCTGAATAAAAGAGTTTTAAATTCCCATGCAGCCTGATATAGAGCAATGGAAATTCAGTAAAAATAGTTTCCGGAAGTTTCGGATAACTCACACTGCAAAATGTAATATTATTTACAAGAAAAGCTTCCCAAACTTCTTCATTCCACCAGCTTTCATGACGAAATTCAATTACATTTTTAAATTTTGGATCTAAACTCATTATAATCAGATTAAGCCTTTCTTTGCTGTAATCATAACTTGGCGGTAACTGGAACAAAATACATCCTAACTTTTCTTTTAATCCGGTTTCGCAAATGGTATAAAAATCTGAAATTAGGCTACTGCAGTCCGTAAACTTTTTAATATGCGTAATCTCTTTGGGTACTTTTACAGAAAATATAAAATCATCCGGGGCTTTTTTATACCAATTATCAAATGTTTTTACTGTTGGAAATTTATAAAAGCTACCGTTAAATTCATACGTATCAAAATGTTGACAGTAATAATCAAACCATTTGGAAGATGGCAGGTTTTCGGGATAAAAAATCCCTTTCCAGTAACGATTGTTGTAACTGGAACAGCCAATTAAAATATCATTTTTCATTGATGCAATATTTGACAATTAGTACAAAAGAAACTACGGCGTTTTTTTATTCCTGAATATTTTTTTTCTAAGGGAACTTCACAGCGAACACAAACTTTTTTGGAATGGGCAAGCCAGTGTTTTTTCAATTCATACTTTTTCTTCCAGTCTAAAAATTGAAAACTATATATTGAAGCTTCACCAATAATTATCCTGAGTTTCTCATCGGGAATTTTACCAACCAATGATTCCGGATGAATTTTAGTCCTGTATAAAACCTCATTTTTGATAATATTTCCCACTCCCGAAAATATGTTTTGATCTAACAATGCGTCGCAAATTAGCTGCTTCGGAATTTTATGCAGGCTTTCCTTGGCTTTTTCAGGATTCCAATTTTCATTCATCACATCCTCACGCCAATCATAATGCAAATTAATATCCCCTTCCAGGATTTTAATTGAACAGGTATAGAAATTAACTTCACCTTTTGAAAAAATTAAACTTAGTTTGGGAGCAGTATCTTTCCTCTCGTTTATGCGATAAGTACCAAACATCAGCAAATGAATTTTGACAGTAAACCCATCAAAACAAATTAAAAAATGTTTACCCCAGGTTTTAAAAGAAAGTATTTTTTTATCCCTTAAACGTTCAATATCAATACTGGTATTACCTGCAACATCAATTACCTTTTTACCGGCAAATTGCTCCATTGCTTCCTTTAAAATTACTATTGACGGACCTTCTGGCATTTTATTTATTTGAGATTATGCATTAAACAAAAAAAGTGCAGTCAGGCAACTGCACTTTTTCAAATACTTTTATTATTTAATCTGCTTCTGCAGCTTCAAGATTAACTGCATTTACAGCCACTTCAGTAAGTTTTTTGTCAGCGCCTTTTTCTTCATCCAATGTTTCTTCTAATAAAGCAGCAACTTCTTCAAAACCTAAAGTTTCGGCAAACTGTCTTAATGTCCCATAAGAAGCAATCTCGTAATGTTCTATTTTTTGGCTTGCAGAAATAATTCCGGCATCTCGCACAACCCCAATTTCTGTTTCTTCCAGAATTTCTTTTCCTTCTTCAATAAGACCTTCCATAGCATCACATTTTTTAGCGCTCGCTTTTTTGCCAATTAATTCAAAAACTTTCTCTAAACGGATTACATGGTCTTCCGTTTCGGTCAAATGACTGTTTAATGCTTCAATTAAGTCAGCTGATGTCGCATTTTTTGCCATTAACGGAATCGCTTTAGTTAAAGCTTTCTCCGCCCAGTAGATATCTTTAAGTCCATCTTCAAATAATTCTGTTAATCCGGATGCAGCATTTGATTTTGCCTTTGTTACTCCTTTTTTGGTTTCTTCTTTAGGAGCTGTTTCTTTTTTACTTTCTGTAGTTTTCATATATATGAGTTTTATGTGATTAATATTTTCAAAATTAAATTGTAAATCAACTACTCGATTATAATATTTTACTCTAAAGTTCTATTATAAACACCTGAATATTATGAAAGTACATTATATAATCCTGTAAAGTATTTTATGATTTCATGTATAGATTTGTATTAAATCAAACAATAAAATTTAATATTATGAAAACAGATACATATATAGGTAAAGAAGCAGAAGTTTATTTCCATCAAAACTTCCAGGGAGGATATTTGAATGTTGAGACTGCCATGTTTATAGACATTGCTATTAATACTCTTCTAAAAAAAGACAATATTCTACGAAATGAAAATATTCCTAATGAAGAACAGGTAATAAATGAACAGGAACATATTATAAACCATCAGGAAGATGAAGAATTTTACCGGGATGAAAATATTGAAGATGAGGAAGAAGGTATACAAAATGATGATAACATCGATACTGATGATTTAGAACGAAATGATTAATCCTTTTGATAAATTAAAGAAGTATAACTTTGAAAATTATAGCATTTAAACAAGATAATCAACTGTAAATTATAGAATTACATTTAAAAATTCTATAACCACATTCTAACTTATCATCAATAGATTTGTAAATATATAATCAATAAATCATTATTATGAATACTACAGAACAAAGAAACAACCTTGCAACTGATACAAGAAATCCCGAAAATTCAAATCAAAATGCAGGAGACAGAAATAATATTGTAAGCGAAGAATTGTATGAAAACGATGAGCTAAAACAAACCAATGAAGAAATTGCTGATCGCGGTTATACTATTAGAAACGGATATGACCCTAATAACCCAAATCCTGACCAGGAAAGAATTACAAATGATGAAGATGATTTAGATGATCTGGATGATGACTTTCATAATCCAAAAGATCTTGAACACGATGACGAGGAATTAGAAATAAATGACGAATTTGACAATCCTTCTGATGACTTTAATGAAACTGAAGACGACGAGGATTTGGAAAATGATGATTTAGAGGAAGAAGATGATTTTGAAGATGTCGAAATCGAAGAGGAAACTGAAGAAAGTTATGAGGAAAATGATCCTAGAAAATTTTAAATCTAGGTAGTCTCACTAACTGTGTAAATAAAAAATGATGGGGTTTAAAGGCACCTCATCATTTTTTTTTTGAATTTTATGTATTGTTTATAAAAAAGAAGAACCAATCAGTTCTTACTTTTTAGGATAGTGGTAATTGGCAGGAAATTTTAAAACCTTATAGCTTTTTCTAAAACTTCTGCAATGTTTCAATAACATAGGTATGCATCACTTCTTTATAATCTAAATGCGTAACAACTCGGAGTTTATTGTGCCCCATTGCACTTATTAAAATATTTTTCTGCTTTAATTTTTCGATTAAAAGCTTATCGCTATATCCTTCAGCCAACGAAAAAATCAAAATATTGGTTTCCACTGTCTCAATTTCAGAAACCCATGATTTTGTTGCCAGCACAGCTGCAATTTCTTTTGCCCTTCTGTGATCATCGGCCAGTCTTTCAATATTATGTGCTAAGGCATATAATCCGGCAGCTGCCAAATACCCAACCTGACGCATTCCCCCGCCCAATATCTTTCTGATTCTCAACGCTCTGTGAATATCTGCTTTTGTTCCTAATAATACAGAACCTATCGGAGCCCCTAATCCTTTTGACAAACAAACGGATATCGTATCGAAAATAGCACCAAATTCTTTCGGATTTTGTCTTTTGGCAACTAATGCATTCCAAATTCTCGCACCATCCAAATGGAATTTCAGATTATTTGTATCGCAAACCTTTTTTATCTCTTTTAAATCTTCCAATTCATAACAGGCTCCCCCGCCTTTATTGGTTGTATTCTCCACACAAACCAAACTCGTTAACGGGCTATGGTAAAATTCCGGGTCATTGATTGCTGCAGCTACCTGATTTGCATTTATCATCCCGCGATTTCCATCTAATAAGCAACACGAAACCCCGCTGTTAAATGAAACACCTCCTCCTTCATAATGATAAACATGTGCATATTTATTGGCTATTAATTGCTCTCCGGGCTGTGTATGCAATTTAATTGCTGCCTGATTAGCCATAGTCCCTGACGGAAAAAACAAACCTGCTTCCATACCAAAAAACTCAGCAACCCTTGTTTCCAACTCAATCACCGTAGGATCTTGCTTATATACATCATCTCCCACCTGGGCATTGAACATATATTGCAACATTTCGTAGGTAGGCTTGGTAATCGTATCGCTAATCAAATTTATTTCCATATTCTAAAAACTATATCTTATTTTTGCATTTTAAAACCAGTAAAATTATCAGAAGCCAATCTTGCTATTCGTTTCAATCTTTTTTCAAAACGTTTTTTTTGTAAAAAGAAAAAAGAGCTTCCGCCGGTCGCTTTTTTTCTTTAACAAAAAATAACCCTTTACAAAAAAAGGATTTTCACTTCTATCAAGGCTAAAAAATCGGTGACCCGATAATTTTTCAAAACAAAATTACTATAAATTTATGACAACTACCGAACAAATAAAAGGTATTGTGGAGCGCCTTGGTGCGTTGAGGAGGTATCTTTGACGTTGATGCCAAACTAATTGAAATTTCCAACGAAGAAGAAAAAACTTTTGCTCCCGACTTTTGGAATAACGCTAAAGAAGCCGAAATAATTGTAAAAAACCTTCGAAACAAAAAAAAATGGATCGAAGATTACGACAAGGCCATTGAACTTACTGATGAACTGCAACTTGCCTATGATTTTTATAAAGAAGGGGAACTTTCTGCAGAGGAATTAGATGAGCATTACAGTACAACGCAGGCGCATATTGAAAACATTGAGTTCAAAAACATGCTTTCTGATGAAGGTGACAGTTTAAGTGCCGTAGTACAGATTACTGCCGGAGCAGGCGGAACAGAAAGTTGTGACTGGGCAGGAATGCTGATGCGCATGTATATGATGTGGGGAGAAAGTTATGGTTTCAAAATAAAGGAACTAAATTTCCAGGCAGGCGAAGTTGCTGGTATCAAAACCGTAACTTTAGAATTTGAAGGCGATTATTCTTTTGGATATTTAAAAGGAGAAAACGGTGTACATCGTTTGGTAAGAATCTCTCCTTTTGACAGTAATGCCAAACGTCACACTTCTTTTGCTTCAGTTTATGTGTACCCGCTTGTTGATGATAGTATCGAAATTGACATTAATCCTGCTGACATCGAAATTACAACCTCGCGCTCCAGTGGTGCAGGAGGACAAAATGTAAATAAGGTAGAGACTAAAGTACAATTGGTGCACAAACCAACCGGAATCCAGATTCAGTGTTCTGAAACACGTTCACAGCAAGACAACAGGCAACGTGCCATGCAAATGTTACGTTCTCAATTGTATGAAATCGAATTGAAAAAACAACAAGCCCAACGTGCCGATATCGAAGCCGGAAAAATGAAAATCGAATGGGGCTCGCAAATTCGTAATTACGTAATGCAACCTTATAAACTAGTAAAAGATGTCCGTACAGGCTACGAAACCAGCGATGTTGATGGGGTTATGAACGGAAATATCGATCCTTTCCTAAAAGCATTTTTAATGATGATGGGACAGAAAGAAGAGGAATAATTTTTTTAGTCGCAGTTTTCAGTCGCAATCGCAGTTCTAAAAGCAGCAAAAAACTGAGACTGAAACTGAAACTGAAAACCGGAACTAAGAACTAAATAAAAAGTCATGATTAAATGGGCAGATATAATTCGGTACACCAACAAAGGAAATCCGACTCCTGAAAAAAGAATAGAGAAAACAGATGAAGACTGGAAACAGCTTTTAACTCCTGAAGAATATCAGGTAACACGCTTAAAAGGTACTGAAAGATCTTTTAGTTCAGAGCTTTGTAGTTTGTTCGATCCTGGAATCTATGAATGTAAATGTTGTGGCACTTTGCTTTTTGATGCCAGCGAAAAATTTGAATCAGGAACCGGATGGCCTTCTTTTACACAACCCATTAAGGAAAATGCTATTGCCTACCATGCTGATAAATCATACGGAATGATCCGGGTTGAAGTGGTCTGCAATACCTGCGATGCCCATTTAGGACATGTTTTTCCCGATGGCCCTGAGCCTACTGGCTTACGTTATTGTATTAATGCCATATCTTTATCTAAAATAAAAGAATAATAATTTAAAAAGCGATTCCTTTTAATCGAAAGTAAATCATTTTTTTGTTGGTCTCAGATATAGTTTTACAACTATGTCCTTTAGTGGATTATGCTTTAGCTTCTAAAAAATAATAGCCACAAATTGCACAAATTTCCACCAATTAATTAGGGTTAATTGGTGTGATTTGTGGTTACTAAATAGGTGTTACAGCCTTGCGGGATTTTAGTCTGACAAACCAAATCTATGGCCTTTCAGTCCATAATGGTTTAGTCAATTAACTTTAAGTAATATGGAAACCTACATATTGTTTTTGTTGGGGTATCAATGTAAGTGGTCAAAACTCATTAAAACAGAAGTACTTAGAGCCGTTTTTACAGATTTTACAATACAAAACTGAGCACTAATATTCAAAGTGGAAATATATTTTTAAAAGTTTACTTACTAATACTTCAGATTAGAAATTTTAATTGCAATTTCAATTAAAAAAAAAATTGAATATTAGGTTCCGATCCTTCTTTTGATACCTCAGGAATTACAAAAAAGCACTAAACAAAATGCATTTGGAAATCAGGAAACCCTATTCGGCCTTATCTCACTTTTTTATCTGCCACACCCAAAAACAAGGACATTAATACATTAAAATCAATTGATTTTAATGTAGAAGATTCTTTTTTAACAATAAAACCATGTATATTGTTTATGCGAATCCGGAGGAAATTCTAAACTCACAAAAGCTATTACAGAAAGCAAATTTAAAGCCTGTTTAATCACCAAAATTAGAAAACCTTCAATAATTTGACAGAATTACTGTTAAATTTGTAATATTTTAGTTGTTATTCAAAACACTATATAAAAATCTTAATAACAATATTAGGTAATTAAAATGTAATTGATTTTATTTGGCAAAAATTCGCCAATAACATTTATTAAATTTTATTACATGAAATCCTATTCAATTCAAGAAATTAACGAAGTATTAGATGGAATAATTTATGGCTCTACGTCAGAAAAAATTACTGCAGCAGAACAATTAGAAAAGGCTGCTATTTCAGAAATTTCTTTTATAGGCAATAAAAAGTATGAAAAATTCTGGTCTTCCTCAAAAGCATCAGTAGCAGTGGTTAACGAAGATATTTCGATTGAACCGGGTGTGAATCGTGCTTTTATAAAAGTAAAAAATGCTGATTTGGCAATGTCTCAGATATTGGCTCTTTTTGCACCTCCTACTCCGTTATTCCATAACGATATTCATAAAACAGCTACTATAGATGAATCTGCTGTTATTGGCGAAGGAGCCCGTATTGGTGCCGGATGCTACATTGGTCCAAAAGTTGAAATTGCTCCAAACGTGACAATTTATCCCAATGTCACTATTCTTGACGAATGCACTATTGGAAAAAACACAATTATCTGGTCAGGAACTGTGGTTCGCGAACGTTGTCATATTGGGAACGATTGTATTATTCATCCAAATGCAACAATTGGTGCAGATGGTTTTGGATTTCGTCCTTGCAAAGAAAAAGGGTTGGTAAAAATTCCACAAATAGGGAATGTAATTATCGGAAACGGAGTTGAAATTGGTGCTAATACATGTGTTGACCGTGGAAAATTCAGTTCAACTGTTCTTGGTGATGGTTGTAAAATTGATAATCTGGTTCAAATTGGGCATAATAGTAAATTAGGTAAATTTTGTATCATGGCAGGAAATAGTGGTTTAGCCGGTTCTGTAACTTTAGGAAACGGAGTCATTATTGGCGGAAGCGCATCTATAAAAGATCAT
The DNA here is from genome assembly GCF_031457575.1 of Flavobacterium piscis. Lineage (GTDB taxonomy): Bacteria > Bacteroidota > Bacteroidia > Flavobacteriales > Flavobacteriaceae > Flavobacterium > Flavobacterium piscis_A. Next base: position 45,048 of record NZ_JAVDWQ010000009.1, read on the forward strand.
ACTAATATTGGCGACGGAGCCATTGTTGGCGCCGGATCTGGTGTTACAGGAGATGTTCCTGCCGGAAAAACCATGCTGGGATATCCTGCTGTTGAAGCTCGTGACGCCTTAAAACAATGGGCTATTTTAAAACGAATGGTGTGCGATTCTAAAAAATAATTTACCTTAATATTGTCATATAAAAACAGAAGTCAGCTTCTGTTTTTTTTGTTTATAGCATTTTACATTCTTAAAAAATAATTTTTAATCTGATTAAAAATATTACTTTTCAACTTCCTGAAAATTATCTGAATTTTGAATAACAGCAACCCTCTTTCATTCACGCTGAAGAAAATATTTTATTATGTGGGTTTCAATTGATTTTGTAAATTAGCCAACACTATTTTGTAAAAACATCAATATCTTATGGATTTAAACTTCAATAAAAACGAAGATCACAATAAACTATTACTTTCTGAACTAAAACAAAAATTTGCCAAAGTAAAATTAGGAGGAGGCGAAAAACGTATTGAAAAACTACATGCTGAAGGTAAAATGACAGCTCGCGAACGAATTGATTATTTATTGGATGAAAATTCTAAAAGTATTGAAATTGGTGGTTTTGTTGGAGAAGGAATGTATGCTGAGCATGGCGGATGTCCTTCGGGAGGTGTTGTCATTAAAATAGGATACATTAAGGGCAAACAGTGTATTGTTGTTGCCAATGATGCTACTGTAAAAGCCGGTGCCTGGTTTCCTGTCACAGGAAAGAAAAACCTTCGTGCGCAAGAAATTGCCATGGAAAACAGGTTACCAATCATTTATTTGGTAGATAGTGCAGGTGTTTATTTACCTCTTCAGGATGAAATTTTTCCGGACAAAGAACATTTTGGACGCATCTTTAGAAACAATGCCCAAATGAGCAGCATGGGTATCACTCAGATTGCTGCCGTGATGGGAAGTTGTGTTGCAGGAGGCGCTTACTTACCTATTATGAGTGATGAAGCTTTGATTGTTGATAAAACCGGAAGTATTTTCCTCGCTGGAAGCTATTTGGTAAAAGCAGCAATTGGAGAATCAATCGATAATGAAACTTTAGGCGGTGCCACAACACATTGTGAAATTTCAGGGGTGACTGACTACAAAGCAAAAGATGACAAAGATGCTTTAGATAAAATAAAAAATATAGTTGACAAAATTGGTGATTATGATAAAGCCGGCTATAGCCGTATCAAATCCGAAAAACCTGCTTTAGAACCTAAAGATATTTACGGAATTTTACCAAAAGCCCGAAATGAACAATACGACATGATGGAGATCATCAATCGTTTGGTTGATAATTCGGAGTTTGAAGCATATAAAGATGGCTATGGTCAGACTATAATCACCGGTTATGCCAGAATTGACGGCTGGGCAGTAGGAATTGTGGCCAACCAAAGAAAAGTGGTCAAAACCAAAAAAGGCGAAATGCAGTTTGGTGGTGTAATTTATTCTGATAGTGCTGATAAAGCCACTCGCTTTATTGCGAATTGTAATCAGAAAAAAATTCCACTGGTTTTTATACAGGATGTTACCGGTTTCATGGTTGGCTCTAAATCAGAACATGGCGGAATAATAAAAGATGGTGCCAAAATGGTCAATGCCGTAAGTAATTCGGTTGTACCTAAATTTACTGTAATCGTTGGTAATTCATATGGAGCAGGAAATTATGCCATGTGTGGTAAAGCATATGATCCGAGATTAATATTTGCCTGGCCAAGTGCAGAACTTGCCGTTATGGGAGGAACACAGGCTGCAAAAGTACTGGCCCAAATTGAAGCGTCGTCACTTAAAGCAAAAGGAGAAATCGTAGATGAAGCCAAAGAAGCTGAGTTGTTCAACAAAATAAAAGCACGTTACGATGAACAAACTTCTCCTTATTATGCTGCTTCAAGATTGTGGACAGATGCTATTATTGATCCGTTAGACACCCGTACCTGGATTTCTATGGGAATAGAAGCTGCCAACCATGCACCAATTCAAAAGCAATTTAACTTAGGTGTCATTCAGGTTTAGCTTTCACAAATTCTCAAAATATATCTAAATAAATGTAAAAAACTTATTTTCAAATACTTAAAAGACAAATATCTAATTAAAAATTAGTAACTTAGTGTATTATTCTTAATCATAAGTATCATGGAAAATGTAAAAAATTTAAATAAATGGGCCAATGCGCACACTTATTTACCTATTGATTTAGTACGTATCATATTGGGTGTTTTTCTATTCATGAAAGGAATTTCATTTGTAACCAATATTCAGTATTTACAGGAGTTAATTTCGCCTATTGATCAGTTTGGAGGCGGTATGTTTCTTTTACATTATATCGCACCTGCCCATATGATTGGCGGAATTATGATTGTTTTTGGACTACTGACACGTTGGGCAATTGCTGCCCAGTTACCAATTCTTTTTGGAGCTGTGTTAGTTAATTTTATGGGGCAAATGCATTCAGAAAATTTAGTTTTAGCTGTTACTGTACTTTTAATTTGCATCTTTTTTCTTTTTTACGGAAGTGGAAAACACTCAGCAGACTATTATTTCAAAATGCAACAATAAATCTTTTTAAATCAGGATTGTATTTAAGCGTCGATTATTAAATTCAGGAAAGAGAGGTTCATTATCGAATCTCTTTTTTTATAACTTTTTTGCTTCATTCCAGAAAACATCCATTTCTGTCAGCGTCATATCCATCAATGGTTTTCCTAATTCGCCAGCTTTGCTTTCCAGATACTGAAAACGTTTAATAAATTTTTTATTTGTACGCTCTAAAGCATCTTCCGGATTTACATTTAGAAATCTTGCATAATTAATCATCGAAAATAATACATCCCCGAATTCGGCTTCAATTTTATCCTGATCTCCTGACGTCACTTCTGCCTGCAATTCTTCTAATTCTTCCTGAACTTTATCCCAGACCTGATGTGGCTCTTCCCAATCAAAACCTACACCTTTTACCTTATCCTGAATCCGGCTTGCTTTTACCAATGCGGGCAAACTTTTAGGAACACCTTCCAAAACAGAATTTTTCCCTTCTTTCAGTTTTAGTTTTTCCCAATTTTGTTTAACCTCCTCTTCATCTTTTACAACTGTATCACTGTAAATATGGGGATGGCGATGAATGAGTTTTTCACAGATTTCATTACAAACGTCAGCCATGTCAAAATCATTAGTTTCGCTTCCAATTTTAGCATAAAACACAATATGCAAAAGCAAATCACCCAGCTCTTTTTTCACTTCGTTGAGATCATTATCTAAAATAGCATCACCCAACTCATAAGTCTCTTCAATCGTTAGATGCCGAAGCGTTTGGATGGTCTGTTTTTTATCCCACGGACATTGTTCGCGCAATTCATCCATTATAATTAATAATCTTTCGAAAGCCTGAAGTTGAAGTTCTTTACTCATTTTTTAAAGTTTTGCTGGTTATTACGGAATAAATGTAAAAGTAAAAAATCCTGTCAGGAAAAACATCTTGACAGGATTAATTATATTTGAATGCAGAAAAACTACTATTCTTCTTTTTTTGCTTTTGCTTTTTTAGCAGGAGCTTTTTTTACTGGCTCTTCAACAGCAATTTCTTCAGTTGTTGAAGTAGCTGCAGGTGCTTCATCAGTAACTAAACCTTTTGCCTGAAGCATATTATACCAGTTTAATATTTTTTTAATGTCTGAAGGATAAACTCTTTCTTCATCATATTCTGGCAATATTTCTTTAAAATAAGTAATTAATTTTGTATTATCTTCCTTATGTGAAATAGCCTGACCTTTGTTTTCTTTAACAGCAATACGTTGCATTACTTCTGTCAATGGTTTTTCACCTTCGTAAGTGTAAATTGAAATTTCAGACAATAAACTTACATTACTTTTTAAATTTACTGTGATTTTTTTTCCATCTAATAATGATTCTGCCACAAAACCTGTACGTGTTTGCACTTTCAATACATATAAACCCGGTTTTCCCGAAATGGCTAAAATTTTCTCTAAATTCATGTTTATTAAAATTAGTATTAAGAATTTCTTTAATTATATTTTTTATCTTCCTTTTTTGGCAGCTGCGAATTTCATTCTATACTCCTGAAATGTTTTGCCTTCGGTGATATTTTTTAGTTTCTTCTGAATCAAACGTTTCTTTAAAGATGAAATTTTATCTGTAAATAAAACACCTTCAATATGGTCATACTCATGTTGAATCACTCTTGCAATCAAACCGTCAAAAACTTCCGTTTTCATTACAAAATCCTCCTCGCAATATTCAATAGTAACAGTTGGCTTTCTGTACACATCTTCACGAACATCTGGTATACTCAAACATCCTTCATTAAAACTCCACTCCTCACCTTCTTCTTTTACAATTTTGGCGTTGATAAAAGTTCTTTTAAAACCTTTAAGATCTTTTTGCTCACCAGCCGGTAAGTCTTCATCATCGCTAAAAGGTGTAGTATCAATAACAAATAAACGAATGGCAACACCAACTTGTGGCGCAGCAAGGCCTACCCCGTATGCATTGTACATGGTCTCGTACATATTTGCTAATATTTCTTTTAAGTTTGGATATTCCGGCGTAATTGCCTCACCCACTTTTCTTAAAACCGGATCACCATATCCTACAATTGGTAAAATCATTTGTATTATTTTATATAATTATCATCTGAAAATTCTGAATTTGATACGCTGAATTCAGGTGGCAAAAATAGTAAAAATATAGTAATGAATATTTCTAAATTGCATATTATCTCTTATTTTTTTGACTACTGTTAAAAATCAAAGCCATAATTATGCCAAATTGATTCGTACAATTCTTACCTTTGCTGGTAAACCAATTTATATGCTCGACCGTATTGCCAAATTTACCAACAGCACCTCATTTTTAAACGCTTCAAAAGTAACTATCGCATCAGTTATCCCTGTTTTAACTTTACACTTTTTAGGCTATTTTGAAATTGGTTTTACTATTGCGCTTGGTGCTTTTTTCACTTACCCAAGTGATATTCCGAGTACTTTGAGCCATAAGATAAAAGGGCTGGTAGTTGCTTCATTTATCGTTTCAGGAGTAAACTTATTGGTAAATCTCGCTTACCCATTTCCTTATTTATTCTACCCGTTTTTGGCAATTTTACTTTTTTTATGCTCTATGATTTCAGTGTACGGGCAACGGGCAACTTTAGTTTCGTTTTCGGCCTTACTATCAATATCATTATCTTTCGGTCACTTGCATCAGGGTATGGAAGCTGTATTTTACTCCTCTTATATTTTCATTGGAGGAATATTATATCTGACAGTATCGCTTATTTTTCATTTTGCACAGCCTTATAAATATATTGAACTTCAAATTGCGGAGGGCATAAGATTAACTGCAAAATATTTAAAACTCAGAGGCGATTTATGGAGTCCGGAAGCGAATAGAAAAGAAATTATCGAAAAACAATTAAGCATCCAGGTTGAACTTAATCTGATTCATGAAGATTTACGTGAAGTATTATTTGGTAACCAAAATGCAACCACAGGAAGCAGTCAAAACCGAAAAATGCTATTGGTTTTTATCACCTTAGTTGAAATTCAGGAACTGGCCTTATATACTTCTTTTGACCATAGTAAACTCCATGAAAAATTTGATAAACATCCAAATGTTTTACGAACGTATCAAAATGTCGCCTATAAATTAGCTTCTACCTTAAAAAAACTATCCAAAAATGTACATCATATCACAAAATATATTGATAAGAATGATTTAAAAAACGAACTTGATGCACTTGAATTTGCCATTTTTGACTACGAAAAAACGTTAGGAAAAGAAGACTCCGCCGAAGGTGTTTTAATGTTAACTAACATGCTGAAATATGCCAAAAATCAGGTTGGCAAAATTAAAATCATACAGCGTGCATTTTCGCTTGCCATGCAATCTTATAAATTAAAAGATAAAGATAAGGAATTAGAAAAATTCCTGACACCACAATATTATCCATTGCGAACCCTGATTGAAAATTTAAGCTTTTCTTCGTCTATTTTCAGGCATTCATTGCGATTGACCATTACAATTTTAATTGGTTTTATTATTGGAAAATTTCTTCCTTTTCAAAATGTGTATTGGATTTTATTGACAATAGTTGTGATTATGAGGCCTGGTTATGGCTTAACAAAAGAACGTTCTTATAATCGAATTTTCGGAACTATATTGGGCGGGTTACTAGCATTTGGGATTGTCTCTTTTATACAGAATCATGTCGCCTTGAGCATTTTCTCTATTGTTTGTATGCTTCTTGGAATTTCCTTCGCACAAATTAATTACAAAATCAGTGCTACTTTTGTTACGATGTATGTTGTATTTATATATGGCATTTTGGTTCCGGATATAGTAGAAGTAATTCAGTTTCGAATTCTGGATTCTCTTGCCGGAGCTATTTTGGCTTTTATTGCGAATCAGTTCTTATGGCCGGCATGGGAGTTTATTAACACTCCAATACACATTGAAAATTCGATTAGGGCTAACCGCGTATATCTTAAAGAAATTGCAGATTTTTATAATAAAAAAGGTGAAGTACCAACTTCATACAGATTGGCGAGAAAACACACTTTTATTGAAATTGGAAATTTAATGACTTCTTTTCAGAGAATGATGCAGGAACCCAAATCGAAACAAAAATTACTTCCAAAAGTCAATAAACTTGTAGTTCTAAACCATTCATTATTATCTGCTTTAACATCCTTATCAACCTATATTCAATTACATCAAACTACTTCAGCTTCAGAGTCATTTAATTACATTATAAAAACAATTCTTTCAAATTTAGACAATGCAGTTTCAATTTTAAGGAACGAAACCATCATAACCGATACTTTTTTTGATAAAGAAGATGTCACTTTACAATTTGAAGAACTTAAGCGTAAAAATTTCACCCGTTTGGCAACTGATGATGAACTTGATAAAGAAACCCGTCAGGCTAAGATGCAAGAGGCACAGATGGTTATAGAACAATTGATTTGGATGAGCAACCTATCCGAAAAGATTTTAAAAATTACACAAGAACTAAAAACAACAAACCCGGATAATTAACCGGGCTTGCTGTTTTATATAAAGTCTGTTTTAATTATTTTTTAGTTGTAAAACTTCTGATGTCACTTTTCGTATTTCCGCTAAAAGTTCAGGTTTATCATTTAGGACCTGACCATAAGAAGGGATCATGTTTTTCAATTTTGCTTCCCATTCTTGTGTTTTAATCTGGTCCGGAAAACATCTTTTTATCAGATCTATCATAATAGAAACAGCAGTAGAAGCTCCGGGAGATGCACCCAGCAAAACAGCCAGGGTCCCGTCATGAGTATTGATAACCTCTGTACCAAATTCTAAAACCCCACCTGATTTTTCATCCTTTTTAATAACCTGAACACGTTGTCCCGCTTTCTCTAAAACCCAATCTTTTGATCTTGCTGTAGGCAAATATTCGCGCAAAGCTTTAATTCTGTCTTTTGGGGATTGCCTAACCTGTTCTATTAAATATTTTGTCAATGGAATATTATGAAATCCTGCTGACAACATAGGAATTAGGTTATTTGCTTTTATAGACAAGGGTAAATCCAGATAAGAACCATTTTTTAAGAAACGAGTTGAAAATCCTGCAAAAGGTCCAAAAAGTAATGCTTTCTCACCGTCAATAACACGGGTATCAATATGTGGAACCGACATTGGAGGAGCTCCAACACTTGCTTTACCATATACTTTTGCCTGATGTTTAGCGATAACTTCCGGATTTGTACATTTTAACCATTGACCACTTACGGGAAAACCTCCATAACCATTTCCTTCCGGCACATTTGCCTTTTCTAATAATGGCAATGAACCACCTCCGGCACCAATAAATACAAATTTAGGATATGCTTTACGTTTTTGCCCAGTAGATAAATCTGTAATTTTAATTCGCCATGATTTATCATCGCGTTGTCTTAATTTTTTTACCTCATGATTAAAATGCAAAGACACACCGTCTAATTTTTCTAAATAATTGAACATACTTCTGGTCAAAGCACCAAAATTTACATCGGTACCAATAGCCATTGTAGTTGCTGCCAACTTTTCATTAGGTTCCCTGCCTTCCATCACAAGCGGCATCCATTCTTTTAATTGCTCAAAGTCAGTGCTAAAAAGCATTTCAGCAAATAATGGATTTTTTTGTAAAGCCTCAAAACGTGATTTAAGGTATTTTACATTTTGCTCACCCCAAACAAAACTCATGTGGGGAACACTTTTAATAAAATTATCAGGAGTAGGTACTTTTTTTTGTTGTACCAAATAAGACCAAAACTGACGTGATACCTCAAAAGATTCAGCAATACTAATTGCTTTTTTAGGATCTACACTGCCATCTGCCTTTTCCGGGGTATAGTTTAATTCACAAAATGCAGAATGTCCCGTTCCTGCATTATTCCATGCATCAGAACTTTCAGCTGCCGCAACATCGAGTCTTTCGTAAATTTCAATTTTAATATCAGGTTGTAATTCTTTCAAAATTACTCCTAGAGTGGCACTCATAATTCCAGCTCCAATAAGTACTACTTCACTATTTGAACGTATTGTTTTGTCAGGCATAACAGTAATTTTATTTAAAATGCAAAGGTACTTTTTATAATCGCAAAAAAAAACTAATTTTTACAAGTTAAAAGTTAGAAAATTACAAAATTCCAGATTATGATATTGATTTAGAATCTTTTTGAAGAAAGATAATCCTGAAGCATAATCGTTGCGGAAATTTCATCAATCAGTCCTTTGTTCTGCCGCTGCTTTTTGCTTAATCCACTATCGATCATAGTTTGAAAAGCCATTTTTGAAGTAAAACGCTCATCCACACGAACAACTTTCATATCTGGGAAAATATTTGAAAAGTGCGTTACAAATCCTTTTACAATAGAAGCACTTTCTGAAGGTTGCCCGTTCATTTGTTTTGGCTCGCCAATTAAAACTGCTTCAACTTTTTCTTTGGCAAAATAATCCTTCAAAAAATCAATTAAAGTATTGGTTGGAACCGTGGTTAAGCCTGAAGCTATAATCTGCATTTCATCTGTAACGGCAATTCCGGTACGCTTTTGTCCGTAGTCTATGGAGAGAATTCTTGGCATTTTATAAGGAGTCTTTATATTTTATGAAACCGAAGACATAAACTTTTTATTTTTCACATCAACTTCGTAAACAGTTATAAACTCTAATCTAATCGCTTCCATAATACTTTCATTTACAATACAAATATAAAACTTTTCAGGCTATACTTTATGGATTTAATTTTCCAATTCTTAACAATAACGGAAATGTAACTTCCTGATTATTATTTTTCCACGAGATTTTCAAATCATCGAAAATCAAATCTATTGGATTTTGATTATTTTTTGAAATATAATGCTGCACCGAAGACCAAGTCTGAAGATATCCTATCAATGTTTCAAAAGTCCATGTAAATTGATTTTGAAATTTCTCTGCTGGAATTTCTTCAAACGGAAACGGAATTGTTTCGTAATTTTCATCCAGATATTTTCTCTCGACATCCCAATAAGGCCCTACAATCTCATAATAAAAATGTCTCAAAATTTTATCTGAATCCGGATTGGTAGAAAATAATCCATAGCCCATAACTGCAAAAATGCCTTCAGGCTTTAATATTCTGTAGATTTCCTTATAAAAAGACTCAAAATCAAACCAATGTACGGCTTGTGCCACAACAATTAAATCGAATTGCTGATTTTCGAAAGAAGTCTTTTCAGCAGATTCTTTAATGTAAATTATATTTTCGGACTTAATTGCATTATCTAGTTGTTTTTGACTGATGTCGGTTGCATAAACCTTTTCAAAAAAAACCGAAAGTTTGTTTGCTACTTGCCCGTTTCCTGTAGCAACATCAAGTGCTATTAATCTTTTATTGGCAAATGAAATTACATATTCAATCATTTCATCAGGATATTGTGGACGAAATTTAGAATAATCAACAGCCTGTTTCGAAAAATTATCTTTCATAATATTATTTCAATTATATCCTAATTGTACAATTTTAAAGATATGATATTTTCAATAAAATAGGAACTTTAAATTTCAACATCAAAAATCATAAAAAAAATCCGCTTTGAAAATTTCAAAACGGATTTACCCAAAAATTAAAACAACTAAAAAAATATCTTTATTTATTAAATAATCGTCTAAAAAAACCTCTCTCCTCCTCATCATCTCCTTCTTGCACTTCATAGTGATTGAATTTGGACTGTGCCTTTTCCTGTTCGTAAATCAATTCCTTGATATATTCTACATACGTTCTCTTTTTTTCTTCCAAAAATCCAATCAAATATTTCTCGCTAAATTCAACCCCGCTAGCGGCTTCAATCTGCAGTAACTTTTTATAAAGCGGCTCAATATGCAGCGAAATAACTTCCTGAGGTACAGATTGTCTTCTGCCAAAATAATTTACAATCACACCGTTTTCATCTTTAGCAATTTCAAAATCAGTAATTACCCAATAATATCTGCCTGATTTCGCTAAATTCTTTACAATTGCATGAAAGTTTTTTCCTTGTTTCAAATTTTCCCAAAGCACTTTAAAAATAACTTTTGGCATATCCGGATGACGGATAATATTATGTGGCTGTCCCATTAATTCATAATCTTCATAACCTGAAACATCTACAAATACTTCATTGGCATATTCTATTATCCCAAAAGCATTTGTTTTGCTCATAATAACCTGTGTTTTGTCCCACGTGACTTCTTTATCAATAACTGTAACTCTGTTTTTGATCTGATTTTCCTGATTCATATATAGTAGTCTAAAATCGTTAATTAGTTTTGTATTATAGCTTAAGTATGGTCTTATGTATTGCAAAATTAAAGACAAATTAAAAATCAAAATCTGATATTTATCATATTTATAAAATAAAAAAAAGTAACAAAAAGCAATGTCAATTCAAAAGACAACTTCTTAAATTAAAAACAAAAAGTTAAATTTGTAACATTTTCAAATTGTTTTGCCTTTTTGAATTTGTTCAAATAACATATCTTTGCCAAAAACTTAAACTTTATGAATTCTTTACAAACGATAATAGAACAAGCTTGGGAAAACAGAGCTTTATTACAAGAAACAACCACAACTGATGCTATCAGGGAAGTTATAGAATTATTAGATTCTGGAAAACTTCGTGTTGCTGAACCAATAGGTGACGGATGGCAGGTAAACGAATGGGTAAAGAAAGCTGTTGTAATGTATTTCCCTATTCAAAAAATGGAAACATTAGAAGCTGGAATTTTCGAATACAATGATAAAATGTTGCTAAAAAGAGATTATGCTGAAAAAGGAGTTCGTGTAGTTCCCGGGGCATCTGCCCGTTATGGGGCTTATATTTCCAGTGGCGTAATTATGATGCCAAGTTATGTAAATATTGGTGCTTATGTTGATGCAGGAACAATGGTAGATACCTGGGCAACTGTTGGTAGTTGTGCACAAATTGGTAAAGACGTTCACTTGAGTGGTGGTGTTGGAATTGGTGGAGTTTTAGAACCATTGCAAGCTGCTCCTGTTATCATTGAAGATGGGGTTTTTGTAGGTTCACGTTGTATTGTTGTAGAAGGTGTTCACGTAGGTAAAGAAGCTGTTTTGGGTGCAAATGTATGTTTGACTGCTTCAACCAAAATTATAGATGTTACCGGAGAAACTCCAGTTGAAATGAAAGGATTTGTTCCTGCCCGTTCTGTAGTAATTCCGGGAAGTTATACTAAAAAGTTTGCTGCGGGTGAATTTCAGGTTCCTTGTGCACTAATTATCGGTACACGCAAACCCTCTACAGACTTGAAAACTTCATTAAATAATGCGTTAAGAGAATATGATGTAGCGGTATAATCAGATACATTTTTTTTATATTTTTGTCGCAAATTCTAATATTCATAAAAAGATTTAGAAAACTATATATTATGTTTTCTAAATCTTTTTTAGTTTACAGAAATATCAGTAAAACATTAGCTAACAACGTAACAAAGCACTAACTATCGATGAACAACTACAAAAAAAGTATTGCCTTATTTTTTAAAAGATTTCTTTTAATTGTTACTATTTATCAGCTGAGCCGCATTTTATTTTATTATATCAATCTTGAGCAATTTGATGAATTTACTTTACAAACCTTTACAGGAGGATTGCTTTTTGATTTTGCAGCAGTTGCTTTTATCAACACTGTTTTTGTAATTGTACATTTGTTTCCAGGTAATTTTAAATACAACAGAAACTATCAGTTTACTTTAAAAATTACTTTTTTTGCTATTAATTTACTTTTTATTGCTACCAATTTTATAGATATTATTTATTATCGTTTTACTGGCAGAAGAAGTACTTACGGTATGATTACTGCAAAGGGAATGGAAAAAGAAGCTATCGGACTGATACCCAATTTTTTAAAAGAGTTTTGGTACATCGCAGTAATATTTCTTTTGCTTAGTTTTATTTTTTGGAAATTAATTCCAAATCTAAAAAAGATACATATTTTAGAAACCGTAACAAGAAAGAATTATTATCAACAAACAGCATATTTTGTCCTTTCATTAATTATCATACTTGTTATTGGCCGTGGTGGCTTACAAAAAAAGCCAATTAAAATTGTTGACGCTATTAAATATGGTACATTAAGTAATTCTGCATTAGTGTTAAACACGCCTTTTTGCATACTAAAAACGATTGCAAAAAAAGAAGATATTGACAAAATTCATTACTTTGATGATAAAGAATTAATTTCGATTTATAATCCTTCTATTTCTTTAAATCCATCAAACCCTATTATTAAAAAAAATGTAGTAATATTAATTTTAGAGAGCTTTGGAGATGAAAATGTTGGACGGGGACAAACTCCATTTTTAGATTCGCTTATCACTAAATCCTATTATTTCAAAAATGGTTTTGCCAATGGAAAAGTATCTATTGATGCAGTTCCATCTATTCTATCAAGCATTCCTAGTTTAATGAACAATTCTTTTATTTCATCAAGTTATTCTTTAAATAAAATAAATGGCTTACCTAAAATTTTGAAAAAAGAGGGATATAATACTTCTTTCTTTCATGGCGCTTTTAATGGAAGTCAAAATTTTGATCAATATGCAAAAGTAGCCGGTTTTGATCTATACTTTGGAAAAGATCAATATAACGGAAATGAAGCCTTTGACGGTAGATGGGGAATTTTTGATGAAGAGTTTCTGCAATTTTACGCTACTAAGCTAACCACATTTAAGCAGCCTTTTTTTAGTTCATTATTTACCATATCATCACATAATCCTTATATAATTCCTGAAAAATACAAAGGCAAATTCCCTAAGGGAACTACTGAAATCCAAGAAAGTATTGCCTATTCTGATTTTGCTTTACGAAAGTTTTTTGATAACGCTAAAAAACAAGACTGGTACAAAAACACCTTATTTGTTATTTCATCAGATCATACTTCGTCAGGAGGAGATCTGGCTATAGATAAAACAAATATTGGTAAATTTAGTATTCCCATATTATTTTTCGATCCTTCAAATCCAGACTTGGTAGGTATAAATGACAAAAACTTCCAACAAATCGATATCATGCCAAGTATTTTAGATTATTTAAACATAAAGACAGACATGATTAGTTTTGGAAAAAGTTATAAATCCAAAGAAAATTTTGTGGTATATTATCTACAAGGAATATATCATTACATACAAGACGAATATTATCTTGCATTTGCAAATAATCAGGGAATTGGATTATATAATTGGAAAAAAGATGTTTTACTTAAAACAAATTTAATGCTAAAAAATAAATCCAAAACTCAAAAAATGGAAAACTTCTTAAAAGCCTACATACAAACTTTTAATGATCGTGTTATCAATGATAAATTAGCAAATTAACAATTATTACAGATTGATTATCTACCATAGTAAACTTTGAAATTAATTTATAAAATCCAAATTCCGTTTAATGAAATGAAGAAAATTTGATTTTTTTGTTTCAATTTTGTAATCTCTCAACTTAATTATTTTTTTTCTAATGAAAATACTTGTAATTCAACAAAAAATGATTGGTGACGTTTTGATAAGCAGTATTTTATGCAATAATTTGCGTATTGCTTATCCTGATGCACAAATAGATTATTTGGTTTATACTTCAACAACTCCTGTTTTACTAAATAATCCCAGTATAGATAACATCATTTTATTTGAAGAAAAACACCGTAATAGCAAAAAAGAACTTTTCAATCTTGGATTAAAAATTAGAAAAGAAAATTATAATTTACTAATTGATGCCTATTCTAAATTAGAAAGTTGGATTTTAGTATTTATGAGTAATTCCAAAAGAAAAATATCTTATAAAAAACCAGGGAGAAATTTCCTGTACACTGATAATGTTCCGTTGGAAGACTATCCAAAAACCAATTTAGGCTTAGCGATTGAGAGAAGACTTTCCTTATTAGAACCATTAAATTTAACGATCAAAACAGACCCTGTTCCAAAATTATTTGTTACTGAAAAAGAAAACAATGAAGCCGCTGCATTATTTAAAAAACACCAAATAAAAAAAGAACGAAAAACAATAATGATAAGCATTTTGGGAAGCGAAAAACTCAAGACTTATCCACTACAATATATGGCAGAAGTGGTTGATTATATCGCTGCAAATGCAAATGTTAATATCCTTTTTAATTACTTTCCAAAACAACTTGAACAAGCAAAAACTGTCTTTAACGCCTGTAAACCCTCTACTCAGGAAAAAATATATTTTGATTTGCTAGGAAAGGATTTACGCTCTTTTATAGCAATTATGAATCAGTGCGATTTGATAATTGGGAATGATGGCGGTGCAATAAATATGGCCAAAGCTCTCAAAAAACCCTCTTTTATAATTTTTTCTCCTTGGATAGAAAAGAAAATCTGGGCCACTTTTGAAGATGGGACTCAACATCTCTCAGTGCATTTGAATGATTTCCATTCGGATTTATTTGACGGAAAAACTGAAAAAACACTCAAAAAAGATGCTATATCATTATATGAAGCATTTAAACCTGAATATTTTAAGAATAAAATCGAATTGTTTTTAAAGCAAAATCTTAGCGAAAATTAAAATGTTTTTGCAAAACAAGCAACTAATTACAGCTATACTCATTACTTATAACGAGGAAAAAACATAAAGGCTGTTCTCGAAAATTTGACTTTCGCCGATGAAATTATCGTTGTAGATTCTTTTAGCACTGATAAAACAACAGAAATGCTTCAACATTTACCAACGTTAAAATTGTACAGCGAGTATTTGATGATTTTGCAGCTCAAAGAAACTTTGCTATGAGTTTAGTTTAGCTACACATTCCTGGATTATTTTTATTGATGCTGACTAATAATTCTTTTTCAGGAGCTTAAAAAATTACGGAAGAAAGTTAATTAAGGCTTCCAAAATTTAAGTTTCTTTTTCAACCTTTTCTTTCTTGCAAATTCTTCCTGAAAGTTAGTAGTTGCAAGCCACATTGTTTCAAAAATATCAGCTTCACTCTTATCTGTATAATATTTTGAATACTCATTACTCATCAACCTAATCATTTCTAATTTAGGAGTTAAGCGTCTGAAATTATTCATACGTTGCTCAAAACTCATTTTGTCATGAAAATTCATTCGATTTAAATCCACCAGAAAAAATTCGTATTTATCATTACCAACCTTTTTTATTAGAGTATTGCCGGGCGAATGATCTAAAAACTCTACTCCTTTTTCATGAAGATCAAAAGTAAATTGTGTAAACTGTCTTAAAATCCTTTCATGATCAGGGTAATCAGGAATTTCAACAAGTTCCCTATAAGTCAGTTCAGTTATTAGATGTTCACTTATATAATAACTATCTTTCAAACCAATCAGATTATAGTTTTCAAAATAAGCAATTGGTTCAGGTGTTCCAATTCCTTTTTCCAATAGAATTGTAGCATATTCAAATGACCGGTTTGCTTTTGATTTTCGAAAATACCTATAAGCAATCTTATTAATGATATTAGGAATTTTAAACGATTTAACGTTAACCGTTTTTTGATCTATAACAAATAATTTTATCTTATTTCGATCGCCATTACCAAAAAGTGTTCCTGAATTATTAAAATTTCTAATTTGATCAATAATTGACACTTTACTATTTTCAAAAATGGGATTTACTTTAAAATTCATCAGTTGATTTTATGAATGAACAAAAATACATATAGAATTTTAGACTTCAAATTATTATTGTATTTTCGTTAAAAAAAAATGTCGAATAAGAAAAGTGTATTTTTAGAAACACACAATATAAATAATAGAGCTACCGGGCTTGGTACTTTTAATTATGAACTTATTAAAGGTTTACAACATCTATCTTTTGAAAATCTTGAACTTCATTTAAATTCCGGAAAACCAGATTTACTTAAAAATGAATTTGGCAATAAATTCGAATATCATAAATACAGATCGTTTCATAGATATAAGCCTTTTAGACCTATGGATAAATTTAATTTGTGGCATTCTGTTAATCAAAATTCTAAATTAGAACCTCGAACAAAAACCAAATATCTGCTAACTATACATGATGTAAATTTTGTTGAAGAAATATCTTCTGATATGAATCACAAACGCAATCGCTTATTTATTGAAAAATTAAGCAGAGCAAATGCTATTACTTATATTTCTGAGTTTGCCAAAAAACAAACACATGATTATTTTAAGGTTCCGGACGTTCCTGAATATATCATTTACAATGGGAATCCAATATCTGCTTTAAAAGACACTTCTAACTTTATAAGCAATGTTCCTGTAGACAAGCCTTTCTTTTATACAATTGGAGATTTTATCGAGCGAAAGAACTATGTTTCGATTGTAAATATGATGAAATTAATAAAAGATTATAATTTAATTATTTCGGGAAATAATACCAAAAAATACGGTCAGGTAATTAGAAAACTAATTGATGAAAACGGTCTGGAAAATCAGGTTTTTTTAACCGGAAAAGTGAGTGATCAGGGGAAACAGTATTATATGAAAAATTGTGTTGCTTTTCTTTTTCCATCGATAAGAGAAGGCTTTGGATTGCCACCAATAGAGGCTATGAGTTTTGGAAAACCTGTCTTTTTGTCAGATAAAACTTCATTGCCGGAAATAGGCGGAGATATCGCAAATTATTGGAGTAATTTTGATCCTGAATATATGAAAAATATACTTTTTGACGGTTTAGATCATTTCAATACAAATAAAAACGAGATAGAAACTCTTATGAAAAAAAGAGCCGCAAGTTTCGATTGGAAAATTGCAGCCGCAGATTATTTAGAAGTATATAAGCAAATTTTGTTTTAAGCTTTAACTTTTTTTTTCATAAGAAACTTAAACCATTGTCCAAAATTCTTTCTTAATAAAAAGAATTTTCCAATATTGATTTTATTAGTTAATTTAAAATTGGCTAACAATTCCTTTAAGGAGTCTCCTTTCATGAATTCTAATGTTTTCCAATGCATTGGATCTAAATAGAAAAAACCGCAAATCTGCTTATAATTAGATATTGAAACCGAATCCCATTTACGCATAAATTCATTTTTATTTATCTCATCATTATGCCCCCAATTGTCAATTTTTTGAACTAAATCTTCTCTTGAACGTGACAAACAATCATGTAATGCTACAGAATCCGTATAAATGGATCGGCATTTAGCATGTCTTCCTATTTTGTAATTTGGATAGTTTGTTGCAATCATAAACTTGTCTAATTTATCGACATACAAAACACCTTCATCTACATATTTATATAGATTAATTTTAAAGCCACATATCTGAACTATCTTATTCTCCGGATTTATGAGAAACTTATTTTTTAATTTCAGGAAGGAAACAAATTTCCCAAAGTCATAAAAATACTCATCAGAATCAAGTTGAATTAGCCAGTTGCCAATCCCCATTTTATGAGCCAGCATTTTTCGTTCGCGAATTTCACATTCCATCGCAGAAAGTCCCTCTATATAAAACTCTTCTTCAAACAGAACGATCTTTTTTTGTGTATCAAATTTGTTGAGCCATTTAAAAAAATTATCGTTGATTTCTATAGTTTGGCCTTTCCATGTTTTTCTATTGCTGTCAATTGCCAGAAAAACAGTATCGGCTTCATTATAAATTGTTGGTATTGAATTTTTTAGCAGCTCATAATCATATGAAACTAAATATCCTACCTGTATCTTTCCTATCATTAACTTCAATATAAAATTCGTTGCAATTTAGTATTTAATCTCTATTTTTGTTAAAAAACAATAATATATATTTAGTAGATATATCTGATTTAAATTGGTTGCGTCATATATTTTTTTTTGATGCTTTTTTTTCGAATCAAATTCAAATTCAACCCTACAGACAATATATCGAAAAATAAATTTTAAAATTTTCTTTCATTAGTACATCCCCAAATTATAGCTGTAAGCTTTCCAAAATAATCTCCTATCATGAAAATTTGTTTAATCAGTTTTGACTTTTTCTCTTTTGATCAAAATATTGTACTTGAATTAAAACGCAATAATATCGAAGCCCACCACATTGACATCTCTAAATATAAATATCGTTATCCCTCTTTTTTTAGTAAGTTAACTAATTTCTTAAATAAAATATTCTTTAAAAAAAATATAAAAAAAATTGAATTAGAAAAAGACATCTTAAGCCGTCTCGAAAAATTAGGTCCTCAGAACCATATTTTAGTTATAAGACCCGACCGGTTAACGAAACAGACGCATCTTGAGATAAAAAAATATACTAAAAACTATATTGCCTATATCTACGATAGCTGTACACGATTTCCGGTAGACCACTTATTAAAAGACAAAATTTTTGATACTATTTATTCTTTTGATGCCAGGGACTGTAAAAAATTTGGCTTCAATTTTATTACAAATTATATCTATTTAGAAAAGAGAGCAATTCAGCCTCTTTCAAAAACAAACAATACAATATTCATTATTTTATCAATAGATGAACGATTCCATTCATTAAATAAAATTGCAAACTATTTATCTCAAAACGCAATTCAATTTAAATTTATTATAATTGGAAAAAGAAAACCAAAAAATTGCAATGAAAATATAATCTATACAGATAAACCTATTTTTATTGATACTTTAATGAATGAATTAGAAAATTCAAATGTTTACCTGGATTTGATAAGAAAAGATCATAACGGATTAAGTTTTAGAATATTTGAAGCATTGGCGATGCAAAGGAAAATCATAACCACAAATAAATCAATTACGGAGTATGATTTTTACAATCCGAATAATATTTTAGTACTGGATGAAAATGAGGAAATCAATATAAGTCCTGATTTTTTAAACACACCTTATAAACCATTAAACGAGGCTGTTTATTACAAATATACTATTGAAAATTGGGTAAAAACTGTTTTTAAATTATAAAGAACTATTTCATCAGGCTTAGTATTTTCTGTTCAATGAAATGAATAGAAAAAGGTGCAATTACTTTTTGGGAATCTAAGTTTACTTTGTTCCAAACCTCTTTATTTTCATAAAGTAAGATTATGTTGTTTACTATTTCCTTGCTCGTGTTTCCAATAACAATGTCGGTATTTTGATCAAAATCAAAACCTTCTGCGCCAATATTTGTTGTAACCAGCGGTAGGCCAAACTCTAACCCTTGTCCTATTTTACCTTTAATTCCTGCTCCGTAGCGCAAGGGAGCAACAAAAATTTTGGAATTTAAAAAATAAGGAGCCACGTCTTTTACGTATCCCATAATTTTAAATTTTTCAGAATGTAGTTTTAGTATAGATCCAGGAGCATTACTCCCTATAATTGAAATTGAAATCTCAGGTCTTGATTTCCATAACAAAGGCATAATTTCTTCTGCTAAATAATGTACCGCATCTACATTTGGCTTGTGATCAAAACCTCCTATAAATAATAAATCTTTACGATCTTCAAACAAAACCGGATGATCATTTTGCAAATATTGATGGATGTTTCCGATGCTGATCACTTTAGAATCCTGATCAAAGTATTCTTTTAGCAATTTTTTTTCAACATCAGAAATAACAATAATTTTATCTGCTTTTTTGCAATTCTCCAATTCTAATTTTAAATATTTAAGAGCCATTTTCATGATAGCAGGATTTTGTGTCAATTCTGATTCTCTTTTGAATCTTAAATAATGAAAATCGACCATATCAAAAAACACTTTTACAGAAGAGCTGTTTTTCCTGATAATTGGATAATATTTTTCAAAAATTTCCGGACGGTGCAGCCAGACAAAATTTGTAAAAGGAATCACCTGTTTGATGAAGTCAGTTTTAGTAATCAGTTTTCCAAAATTATCTACGCTGGGTTCATAAACTACAACTCCCAAGCTACGGAAATATTGAATATACTCTGTTTTAAAGCGATATTCCTTAAAATCTGCCAACAAAAAAACGCCTGTATTGTTCTCAATTAAAAGCTTTATAATTTCTGATAATCGTCTGGAACCAGAATCTTTATCAAATTCAGGAATTTTAGTATCTACTATAATAACATTCGTTTCGTATTTTAAGTTCCCTGTAAAATCAAGATACTTGTTTTGTTTCTTAAGCTTTTTAGCCAGCAATCTTAACTTAAAATATAACTTTATTGACTTAAACATTTGTATTGATTTATTATAATGAATTTAAATTTGTCTACCTAAAAATATGTTATCTAACACTTTATAGGTTTGCTGAATATCAAAATTATCGTTAAAAAATTTTTTGCCTTCAGATTGATTTTTGATATAGAAATCCTGATCGGCTAAAAGTTTATTAATATAATTAGCAAAAAGCAAAGGATTATTTGTTGACAAACAGCCATTATTTGTTTTGTTTAATAAACCATAAACACCTTTTTCTGTGCAAACTACCGGAATTCCGTGCGATAATGACTCTACTACCTTCACTTTTAAGCCTGTTCCTGACAACATTGGACAAATGGTGATTTTAGTTTTTTTATACACATCATCTAAATCTTTTACAAAAAATAAACTCTCTACATTTTTAAATTTAGGAATGTGTTTATTGATTTTTCCTACCACCGTTATTTTTATATTCTCCGCTAGTTTAGGGTAAACTTCTTTAAAAAACCACTCTGCCGATTTTACATTGTGAAAGTTTTCGCTTGCTACATATACTACATCTATGGTTTTTTCTGCTTTCGAAGAAGACTCAGTATTATCAGGCAAACTGTGCGTGATCAAACTTATGGGACTTTTAATAAATTGAGAAAAAAGATATTTCTCTTCATTCGAAATCACCCAGACACTATCAAATTTTTTCATCAATTTGATTTCAGTTTTAAAATACCTGTCCAAAACAAACTTTTTGTTATCCTGAAATTGCGACGTCAAAAAATCATGCGTATCAACAATCCATTTTGTTTTTGGATTTTTAGTAACCTGATTCAAAAGTGGAGACCAATAGACGTATGAAATAATGATAATATCGTATTGATTGTCACTGACTATTTTTGAAAATTGTTCTTTGTATCCAAATTTTGTCCGGTCAAAATCTTTAAGCTTATTATTTAACTGTCTGGGAAAAGAATAAGTAAAATAATACTTAATCCTATTTTTATTCTTATTAAATTTTTCGAGTAAAAATCCCTGTTTAATTAAATTTTGAGTCATCAATTCATCAATTAAATCATAGCCAAATTCATCAGATTTTTCTCCAACAAGATCAATATGAATACTACGGCTTTTGAAATAGTGAAGCAATGATAATGCCCTTGAATTGTTTCCCTGATTAAAAGACAAGGGATTTTCAGGGTAGAAATACAAAATTTTCATTTGAAGTAAATATTTTAAACTCCAAAAATAAACTATTTTTGACATTTCAAACGATCCTTTTAAGAACAATATGACAGATATAGTTATTTTAATAAAAACATACAAACAGGATTATCCAGCATATAAAAAATTAATAAGTTCCATAAACAAATTTAATGTTGACAGGATTCCGGTTTATGTTGCCATAAACGACGCTGATTATGATTACTTTGTAAATAATAACGATGATCCAAGCCTAAACCTTCTTAAAGATTCTGATATTTATAATTGCAGTATAACAGATGCCTGGAGGTATCAACAGATTATAAAGAGTAAATTTTACAGATTAAATATTTCCAAAAACTATTTTTGCATTGATTCTGATAGTGAATTTATAACCTCTTTTAGAAAAACTGATTTTTTGTTTAGTGCTGATGTTCCTTATACGATAATTCATGAAGCTAAATCTTTTTTAGAAATGATTAATAACATAAAATTAAATTCAGATACCGTTTTTTTTTAAAAATGCATTAACTGTAACACGGAAATTAATAGGTAACAATCATACTAAATTTTGGGATTACGGACCATCTCCTTATTTATGGTCGTGCTTAGTCTGGAAAGATTTTAATGAAACATTCCTGGCTTCAAAAAAAATGTCTTTTGAAGATTTTATGAATGAAATAGATATGGAAACCCCACCATCAGAAACTGTAATTTATGGCGAATATCTTTTAAAGACAAATCTTATCCCGATTTATCCAATAGAAGGTTTTTTTAAAGTTTACCATTTTAAAAGCCAATTTGCAATAGAAAAAAAATTTTATAATGTCGAAAAATTAAAAAAAGTGTATCTGGGCGTAATTTTTCAGAGCAACTGGGACAGCAAAATTAAAATGATCAAATACTTAAACCTAAAAAAAAGAAAAGTAAAACTTGTGCTTTCAAAGATTAAAAATGCTTTTAATCATACAAAATAGAAACACAAATTTAAATTTTATACTAGAATATCATGAACGAAGAAATAATCAACGCATACGAAGTAATTAAGGAAGGCGGAATCATTCTTTACCCAACAGATACCGTTTGGGGAATTGGTTGTGATGCTACAAATCCTGAAGCAGTTGCTAAAATATACAAACTTAAACAGCGTGCCGAAACACAAAGTATGATTGTGTTGATGAATGGGGAGAAAATGATGTATAATGTCTTTAAAAATATCCCTGAAGTCGCCTGGCAAATTTTAGATTTATCTGAAAAACCAACGACATTAATTTTAGATCAGCCCCGAAATGTAGCACCTAACATTATTGCTGCTGATAATTCTTTGGGAATCCGTTTAGTAAAAGAGCCTTTTTGCTTTAAATTATTAGAACGTATGAAGAAGCCATTAGTTTCTACTTCGGCTAATATCTCCGGCCAGCCAACTCCGATCGCCTTTAAAGACATCAATCCTGAAATCATTAAAGGTGTTGATTATGTGGTAAAACTAAATCAGGACAAAGTTGCCGGGAAACCCTCAACAATTATAAAACTGACAAATGATTCGCAGGTAAAAGTGATTCGGAAATAATTTCAGACATCAGAGTGCGGCTATAATTGCCCTAAAAACTGTTACTTGGAAACTAAACAACTTTTAAACTCTCAATCAACCAGTCAATATCCTCTTTTGTGTTATAATGACTAAAGGAAATTCGGAGATTTGGTAATTTTATATCAGTCTCCGAAAGCATTTCTTTCAAAACATGTGAAGGTTTGATACTTCCGGATTGACAGGCGCTTCCTCTGGAAACGGCAATTCCTTTCATATCCAGACTAAACAATAGCATTGCTGTTTTATCTGGCGAAAAAGGCAGGATTACATTGATTATATTGTAAAAATCTTCCGTTTTACCATTAATTCTGAATCCCGGAAAATAAATCTCAAGCTGGTCAATAAGATACCTTTTCAAACCGGTTATATAGCTTCTTTCTTCTTCTAAATTTTCATAAGAAATGGATAAAGCTTTTGTCATTCCGGCTATCTGATGAACTGCTTCAGTACCTGCACGAAGGCCTTTTTCCTGTTCGCCTCCAAAAATCAACGGTTGTAAACCTGAATTTTTTCTAACAAAAGCAAAACCAACTCCTTTGGGACCATGAAATTTATGTGCACTTGCGACAATAAAATCAACAGAGGTCTTTTGTAAATCAATCTCCGTTTTCCCAACTGACTGCACGGTATCTGAATGAAATAAAACACCATATTGTTTACAAATAGTACTTACCCTATCCAAATCTAAAACAGTACCTGTTTCATTATTTACATGCATTAAACTGACTATTGTCTTTATCTCATCTGACAATAAATTGGATAAATGAGTCAAATCAACACTGCCATCCTGATTTATTTTAACATACTCAACCTGAATATTAAGCTCAGATTGTAAAACTAAAACAGTGTGCAAAACGGCATGATGCTCAATTTTTGTGGTAATAATGCGTTCAATCTTTAAATCTTTAATAGCAGAACGAAGTATCCAATTATTAGCTTCCGTTCCACCGGAAGTGAAAATAATCTCCTGTGCAGAACAATTTAAATGTTTGGCAATACTTTTTCTTGAAAGTTCCAGAATAGTTTTAGCATTTCGTCCAAAACTGTGTGTAGAAGATGGATTACCAAAATCTTCTGTCATAATTCTGGTCATTTCCTGAATAACTTCAGGACGAATGGCGGTTGTAGAGGCGTTATCGAGATATACTTTTTTCATTATGGCAAAGTTATGAAATATCAATTGTCTATTCTTAAATAACATTTGCCAAATTTTTCACTATTTTTGAGGCAAATATAAAAATGATGAAAAAATATACATGCCTGTTATTATTTGCACTGTTGCTTAACGGTTGCGATGATGGAGATCTAACAATTGAAACATTTAATTTTGACGATGCAACCGCTGTAAGCTGTACAGGCACGGAGAATTATAAACTAATTTATAAGTTAAAAAATCAGGAAAGTTTGTTGTTGCAAATACCTGATGACGTACTTAAAAATGAAATAACTGAAAATGGGATTCCGGAAGAATTTAATATTGATAACAGTTTATTTAAATTAGTTTACAGGGCTTACGACGGCACTGTTACCTCAGCCAATATTTGTGATGCCATCAGACCTGTAAGTCCTAATGTAAATAACGAATGGTTTGCTACAGGAGGAACAATTCTTATTTCAACAAACGCAAACTATACTTCAAACACAACAGATAACAGTACCAGAATATCTGGTTATACACACAACATTCAATTAAAAAATGTAACCTATTCTAAACCCTCAGGTGAACAAATAGGGCCTTCATTTACTTTTGGAGACTTTACAACAGCACTAGAAGATACCGAAACCTTATCCTTGGTTTTTGACGAATCTGCTTTGCAATGCAGCGAATCAAAACAAGTGTATAATACTAATGGATCGGAATCATTTACAATAGATAATCCTGACCCGGCTTTAATCGCTAATACACCAACTCCTGCAGGTGCGCCAATAATTCAAAACATAACTCCTACTACTAATAAAGTCACTTTTAAAGTGTATAGTAATGGTACTATTACCAACAATTATTTTTGCGTAACCCCAACTCCAACTACTCCAACTGTCAGAGAAACATGGATTGCTGAAAGTGGCACAATACAAGTTGAAACTTCAACTCTTGCAGGAAGTTTTAAACACATTATTACATTTAAAAACGTAAAACTTGTTAAAGGAAATGTTAGCTTTTTACTTGGAAATAATTTCAAATCCTGGGAACTAATTACATCTCCATAACAGCTTACAATTAAAAAATAATTCTTACAAAAAAAGCAACTGTTTTTTTACTTTTTCTAAATTAAAAACAGTAAAAAAACAGTTGCTTTTTTATGCTTAACTTTTATTGGGTTTAAAGAAACGAATTAATACTTATTTATTGTTTTGCCTAAAATAAACTTCAGTTGCACCCAGGCCATATTTCTGATAATTGGCATCCTGAAAATCTATTCCTTCGTAGCGTCCTAATAAAAAATCAAGTTCGGCTTTTAGAATTCCTTCTCCAACTCCGTGAATAAAAACAATTTTCGGAATGCGGTTTCGAATCGCAAATTCAATGTGTCTTTTTGCCGTATCAGTTTGCAAAGTCAGGATATCATAATTTGACATTCCTCTTTTGTTCGGGACCAGTTTTTCGATGTGTAAATCAAATTCCGGAGCTGCGATTTCGCGCTTGTCTTTCTTTTCTTTTACAAAACTCCTTGGTTTTGGTTCTGTTTTCTCTTTTGAAATTTCATCTATATTAATTCTTTTAATAGAATTCATTAAATTACTGGAATCATGAATTTTAAGCAACTCATTGACAAGAAATGTCATCATGAATCCGTCTTCAGTTTCGATTAAAACTTCTTTATCTTTCACTGAAACTACTACACCGTTTATGGCTTCATCCAAAACAGAAACCTTATCTCCTTTAGTCAACATCCTGTTCTTCTTTTTCTTGATTTTTACTTGGTGTTTTTGCACTCAACTGCATCATTCCATACATGAAAACTGCAATCGCAATTATCATAATGTAGATATTTTTCTCTGCTGAAACCTGCTCATATAACGCAACCGAAATGGCAAGAATCATTATTATAATTTTAAATGCTTTCATTTTTTTAAGTATAAGAATTCAAAAGTATGAAACTTTAAAATAATAGTTCTCACCTCTTGAAATGTTATTCAGTAATTTTTCGTAAAATTGTAAAAAACAATTCCTATGAATATGGAAGAATACATGCTGCCTTGTTTATTTAAAACACTGTTCGGGATTGAGTGTCTGGGCTGTGGTTTTCAACGCGCTTTATTCTTACTTTTTCAAGGCGATTTTTTTACCGCTTTTAAGATGTATCCTGCACTCTATTCTACTCTTTTATTTTTCGGGTTTGGAGTTTTATATCTTCTGAACAAATCAAAAAATTATCAAAAAATGCTGTGGGTTTCGGCTGCCATAAATGGATTATTTATGGTGGGCGGATATTACTTCAAACACTTTTATTTTTGATTTTCTATAACCAAAATTATTTCTTAATCTGATCCAGAATATCGTTCATCATTTCGATTTGCACTTTCTGAATTTCGATTAATTCTTGTTGCTGGTGCATAATCAAATGATCAATTTTATCATGGATCATTCTGATTTCTAATTCTGATTTCAGGTTAATCATATAATCTTTTTTGGCACGGGTTCTGTCTTTTTCTTCCTGACGATTTTGGCTCATCATAATTACCGGTGCCTGCAACGCTGCGATACAGGATAAAATCAAATTCAACAAAATAAACGGATACGGGTCGAAACCTTTATTCACCAAAATATAAACATTTGAGGCAATCCAGATTACAATAAAAAACAAAAACGAAATAATAAAAGTCCAGCTTCCGCCAAAATCAGCCACTTTATCGGCTATTTTTTGACCAAAACTTCTCGCCTCTTCTTCATCTTCAACAATACTAACAATAGATTTATCTTCTTTTAAAGATTCAATAACGCTTTTTTCAAGATCAGAAAGCGCACCAATTTCTGTAGATAAATAATTCGAAATGTATTTTTGACGGTATACATTTAATTCTTTTACAGCAATAAAATCGGTATCACAAAAAGAAGGATGA
This sequence comes from Flavobacterium piscis, assembly GCF_031457575.1. GTDB lineage: Bacteria > Bacteroidota > Bacteroidia > Flavobacteriales > Flavobacteriaceae > Flavobacterium > Flavobacterium piscis_A. The sequence goes on from NZ_JAVDWQ010000009.1 coordinate 72,514, forward strand.
TCTTGAATTATAAGCCCTAAAATGGGATTGTGAATAGATTTTCCTGAAACTTTTTCTTTTACAGGAAAAGACAGGTTAGAAACAGAGCTTTTAAAAGTCGAATTGTTTTTCATTTTTAAGATATTTTACTGGCTAATTTACGCATTTAACTTCTTAAGAATCATATAAATTATTGAGCAGTAAAATTCTTTTATTTATCACAAATACAATTCTCAAAACAAAATTTCTTTAAGTAATTAGTACCTGTATTTACAAAAAACACCTTACTTTTAGCCTTTCAAAATTTATTCATTCAATTTTTATAATTGTGTCAAAAGATCTTATCATACAAAACATAAAAGCTTTAAAAAGCCATTTAAATATAAATTACGGAATCAAGACTAAAACTGAAGATTTTACCGAGAAGCTTTTTTATACCCTTTTTGATTCGAATGCTCCGTTAAATGAAAGCATCGATGAACTCGAAATACGCTTTAAAGAAATTGCTGTTTTAGCTTGCAAAAAACCGGAAAATTTATGCGAATCTATTTGGGATCGCTTTCTGGAAAAATTGCCCGGCGTTTTAGAAAAGCTAAATCAGGACGCAAAATATATCTTAGAAAATGATCCTGCATCAAACAGTATTGATGAAGTCTATTTGGGATATCCCGGTTTTTACGCTATTGCCATTTACAGATTAAGCCATGAATTATATCTTCTTGATTTATTACTGTTCTCCAGATTAATGAGTGAATATGCACATAGAATTACCGGAACAGATATTCATGCAGGTGCTACAATTGCTTCTCCTTTTTTTATTGATCACGCTACCGGAATTGTTATTGGAGAGACTACTGTAATCGAAAAACATGTCAAAATCTATCAAGGAGTTACATTAGGAGCTTTAAGTGTGAGCAAAGAAATGAAAAACGCAAAACGTCATCCTACGGTAGAGAAAAATGTTTGCATCTATGCAAATGCCACTATTTTGGGGGGCGGAACTATTATTGGTAAAAATAGTATTATAGGTGGAAATGCATGGGTAACCAAATCTATTCCTGCTGGTTCTATTGTTATGAATACGACAACAACTGAAGTGAAAATTAAAGAAATAAAATAAAAAATGAGGCCACAGAAATTGCTAAACCTAATTGGGAATACTCCATTGATGGAAACTGTCAATTTGGTTAAAAATAAAAACGTAAAACTTTTACTGAAACTCGAAGGAAATAATCCCGGTGGAAGCGTAAAGGACAGAGCGGCATATAACATGATTGCATCAGCACTGGAAAGAGGCGACATTCAAAAAGGAGATAAATTAATTGAAGCAACAAGTGGCAATACCGGAATTGCTTTGGCGATGATTGCACAATTGTTTCAAATAGAAATAGAATTGGTGTTACCGGAAGATTCTACCAAAGAACGAACACAAACGATGCGTGCTTATGGCGCTACAGTGATTTTAACACCTGCCAGTGAAGGAATTATTGGTTCACGTGACTATGCCGACAAAAAAGTGGCAGAAGGCGGTTACATCATGTTAAATCAGTTTGCAAATGATGACAACTGGAAAGCACACTACAAAACCACTGGTCCGGAAATCTGGAATGATACTGAAGGAACCGTAACGCATTTCGTTTCGGCAATGGGAACAACAGGAACCATTATAGGAACTTCGACTTATTTGAAAGAAAAAAATCCGGCTATACAAATCATAGGCGCACAACCAAGCGACGGATCGCAAATTCCGGGAATCCGTAAATGGCCGAAGGAATATTTACCGAAAATTTTTGATGCTTCAAAAGTAGATACTGTAATTGATATAAGCGAAGAAGAAGCAAGACAAATGACTAAAAGATTAGCGCTAGAAGAAGGCGTTTTTGCCGGAATGAGCAGTGGAGGATCTGTTGCCGTTGCTTTAAAAATAGCCGAACAATTAGAATCTGGCATTATCGTAGCTGTTATTTGCGATCGCGGAGATCGTTATCTTTCTTCTGATTTATTTGACTAAAAAAGGCGCAAAGCTACAAAGGTAGAGAGTACAAAGTTTTATAAAACTGAAGCACAAAAAACCTTAAAACCCTCAAAAAAGACGCACTGCTGTGCGCCTCTACAGGAAACCTCTGAACCTCTGAACCTCTGAACCTTTGAACCTTTGAATCTCTAAACCTTTGTAACTTAAAAACAAAAAAATGGACTACCGTAAACTAGGCAAAACCAATTTTAATATATCTGAAATCTCACTTGGCACCTGGCAGGTTGGAGGAAAATGGGGATCTGCTTTTAATGATACAATGGCAGACGAACTTTTAAATACTGCCATTGATAATGGTGTGAATTTTATTGACACTGCCGATGTTTATGAGAATGGTTTAAGTGAAACTGCTGTTGGACGTGTAGTTCGTTCACGATCAGAACGTATTTATGTGGCTACAAAATGCGGCCGGCATATAAATCCGCATGTTAGTGAAGGCTATCAGCCAAAAGTACTTCAAAAATATATTGAAGACAGTTTAAAAAGAATGAGATTAGAAACTTTAGATCTAATTCAGTTGCACTGTCCTCCTACTGAAGTTTTTTACCGACCAGAGATGTTTGAAATGTTTGACCGATTAAAAGATCAGGGCAAAATTTTGAATTTGGGTGTAAGTGTTGAAAAAGTCGAAGAAGCGCTGAAAGCAATTGAATATTCTAATGTATCGACTGTTCAGATTATTTTTAATTTGTTTCGCCAGCGTCCTTCTCAATTATTTTTCTCTGAAGCCAGAAAGAAAGATGTCGGAATTATTGCCCGAGTTCCTTTAGCAAGTGGCCTCCTGACAGGCAAGTTTGATTCAAAAACTACCTTTGAGGCAGATGATCACCGCAATTTTAATCGTAACGGAGATGCATTCGATAAGGGTGAAACTTTTTCTGGAATTGATTACGAGTTAGGACTTAAAGCTGTTGAGGAATTGAAATCATTATTTCCAGAAGCTTCAAATCTGGCTCCATACGCCCTGCAATGGATTTTAAGTTTTGAAGATATCAGTTGTATTATTCCCGGTGCTTCAAAAGAAAGTCATGTGCATTCGAATTTATCCGTTTATGATTTACCAAAATTAAGTCAGGAGAAAATTTTGGCTATGAATAAAATTTACGAAGAATATATCAAACCTTCCGTACATCAGCTATGGTAATTCTTGAGATTCTGAGGTTCTAAGTTTCTGAGTCACTAAGCTTTTAACTAAGCATCGTTTAAAGCTATTTAAACACTTCCATCTTAGTACCTTTACGACTTAAAACCTCAGAACCTTATAAAAATGTTTACAAAATCAAATTTTAAAGAATGGTTCAATCGGTATAAATATGCTGAGTTAGCGAGTACAAGTGCTGCACTTTCTACCTCTTATTTTAGTAAAATCTACAGCGGATTAACCACAGCTTATTTAATTACGTTTGCAGAATATCTGGCTTTTTACAGCGTTATTTTATTTTCCTCCTATAAAAAATTATCAAAGCAGAATAAACTCTTAAACAAAAGAACTTCTTATTCAGAAATTTTCAAACTTCTAAAAAACCTAGTTTTAGAATTTGGTTATCCTGCTTTTTTAGATTTTTTATTTATTCGTCCGTTTTGTATGTATTGGATGCCGATACTGTGTGGTAATTACTTTTTTGGAATTATTCTTGGGAAAATTTCAGCTGATTTGTGTTTTTATTTCTTTACGATTGTCAATTATGAAATCATTAAAAAGAAATGAATTTTTAGTTTTTTAACCCAAAAAAACTACACTTTTCTTATATTAAACCCTTTACATTTGTTAAACAGTAACAGGCGATGGTAAAACCAAATATGATAAATCTGTCATTGAAAAAATAAAGAAATTACAAATCAATAACTGGCAATAAAATCACATTTCAAAAACAATTTTAAACTCTGCTCCTTTATTTTTCCCTTCACTTCTTGCGGTCAATTTTCCGCCACTTTTTTCTACAATTTTTTTACACAAATACAAGCCAATTCCTGTAGATGTTTCGTTAGCCGTTCCTAATTTGCTCATCTTAGTGAATTTCCTGAAAATTTCATCAATTTGATTTTGATTGAAACCCATTCCATTATCCGAAACAGTAATTACCAAATTGGTGTTTTCATTAAAAACCCTGATTTGAATTACACTATCAAAGTAAGAGAATTTTATGGCATTACTAACTAAATTTACTATTACCTGAACCAATAAGCCTTCATCTATCCTAAGCTTGACTTCTGATACCGCAACATCCAAATCCAGTTTTATATTTTTATCTATTAAACGCTGTTTAACCTGCTCTGTAATAAAAGGCAAAATTGCTGATAATAAAATCGTTTTAGTCTCCTGATTGATATTCAAAATATCATCTTGCTCTTTAAGCAGTTTAATAAAGTTATCTATATATCTAAATTGTAAATCAGTTGACTGGCAAATTAACCCGGCAAGATCTTTAACTGGTTCCGGTGGATTCTCATCGATAATTAATTGGGCCAGCCCTTTAGGATTCCCTGCAAAATTTTTCAAATCATGAGAAAGCATGTAAACCAAATCCTGTTTTTCATTAATGAAATTTTCAGTCTCATAAATAGATTCCTGAATATTACGCATTAATAAACCGGCTTCATCAATATATTCAGTAGGAAGTTTTGACAGGATTCTGTCCCTGCGATATTCATTTAGGGATTTTGAAGCTAGCAAGATCGGTTGCATCAATTTATTTAACACCACCAATGTTAGCAAAGTGGCAGCCAAAGTCATAATCAAAGCAAAAATTAAAATCGAATCAGATGAAATAGTATTTTTAGCATACAGGACAAAAAACAAAATCCCGATTAAAGGAATATGAACCCCAATAAAAGCAACAAATAAAAATTTAAAAGCATAGCTTTTTTTCAAAAAACTAATCTTTGATAGTGTGTGGTACAACTTCATAAGACATAACAATTCCAGGTTAAATGCAGATTTTTAGGGATTCCGTATAAAACAAAGTTAACTTATAAAGGCAATCAAATCAATAAATTAAAGAATTTGATAAAATATTTTCAAAATTAAATTTATAAAAGTTTACAAACCCTTATTTTTGCGCTATGGGAAGAAAAAATACAGACAAGGTTGTCTTTCATCAAATACAGGTTCTTGATGCCGGAGCTAAAGGCGTATCAGTAGCCAAAGCGCCAGACGGAAAAGTAATCTTTATCCCGAATGTAGTTCCGGGAGACGTAGTTGATGTACAGACATTTAAAAAACGTAAAGCATATTACGAGGGAAAAGCAGTTAAATTTCATGAATTATCAGAACACCGAATTGATCCAATTTGTCAGCATTTTGGTGTTTGCGGAGGCTGCAAATGGCAAAATATGAAATACAGCCAGCAGTTGTATTACAAACAGAACGAAGTTAAAAATCATTTACAGAGAATTGGAAAAATTGAACTTCCTGAATTCGAGGATATTCTGGGGTCTGAAAAGCAGTTTTTTTACAGAAATAAAATGGAATTTTCTTTTTCAAACAGCCGTTGGTTAACAGAAAAAGAAATTGACAGTACCGAAGATTTAGGAAATCGCAATGCGCTAGGCTTTCATATTCCTAAAATGTGGGATAAAATTCTTGACATTACCAAATGTCATTTACAGGAAGATCCTTCAAATGCCATTCGAAACGAAATTAGGGATTTTGCAAACGAGCATAACTTAACTTTCTTTAATCCAAGAGAACATTCCGGCTTATTAAGAACTTTTATGATTCGTACGGCTTCTACCGGAGAGATTATGGTTTTGATTCAGTTTTTCGAAAATGATAAAGCCAATCGCGAATTGCTTTTGGATCATCTATACGAAAAATTTCCACAAATTACTTCGTTGCAATATGTAGTAAATTCAAAACAAAACGATACTATTTATGATCAAAATATAAAGTTATACAAAGGAAGAGATTACATATTGGAAGAAATGGAAGGTTTAAAATTTAGCATTAACGCCAAATCTTTTTACCAGACCAACTCAGATCAGGCTTACGAATTATACAAAATAACCCGTGATTTTGCGGGTCTTTCAGGTCACGAAACTGTTTATGATTTATACACAGGAACTGGGACTATTGCCCAGTTCGTTTCTAAAAAAGCCAAAAAAGTAATTGGTGTAGAAAGTGTTCCCGAAGCAATTTTAGATGCGAAAGCCAATGCAGAACGCAATAATATTACCAATTGTGAGTTTTTTGTTGGAGATATGAAAGTCGTTTTTAATGAAACTTTTATTGAGCAGCACGGAAAACCTGATGTTATTATTACAGATCCTCCGAGAGACGGAATGCATAAAGACGTTATCGAGCAGATTTTAAAAATTGCTCCTGAAAAAGTGGTTTATGTTAGTTGTAACTCGGCTACGCAGGCTCGCGATCTAGCTTTAATGGATGAAAAATATAAAGTTACACGTGTTCGCCCTGTTGATATGTTTCCACAAACGCATCATGTCGAAAATGTTGTACTTTTAGAACTTCGATAACACAAATTATAAATGAAAAAAATACTGTATTTTTTATTACTCTTTGCATTTGGTTTATCAAGTTGTGAAAAAGATGACATTTGCGATGGCAATACACCAACTACTCCACGGTTGATTATTACTTTTTATGAGTTCAAGACTCCATCTGTCAGGAAAAGTGTAACCAGATTGAAAGTCATTGGCGAAGGTCAGACGGATGGGGTAGTTTTTAATAAAAATGGCATAGATGAGAATAAATATTTAACCAGTAGTGATTCTATTGCTATTCCTTTAAAAACGGATGAAGATACCGTAACTTTCAGCTTTATATTAAACTCAGGAAGCACTAATCCCGCCCTTACCAATACTGATCAGATAAAATTCAATTATACCAGACAAAATGTCTATGTTTCCAGAGCCTGTGGTTTTAAAACAATATATAAATTAGATATCCAAACTCCATTTGAGAAGACAGACCCCGGTAGTGATGGATTCTGGATGGAAGAGATTCAAGTACAAAATCCTAACATTGAATTTGAAAATGAAACACATGTCAAAGTATATTTTTAGTATTTGTTTATTGTGTTCGATGTTTTTGGTCCAGGCACAGGAAATACAAACAGATACAGTAACGAAAAAAATTAGTTCCGAAAAACTAAAAGTTACATCAGAAAAAACTGTTCAAGCGATAACAACCGATAGCATTCCTGTAAAAACTAATCGCTACGGTTTACGTGTTGGTGTAGATTTGTATAAATTAACCCGTGGTTTTTATGATAAAGATTATAAAGGTGTAGAATTTACAGGTGATTTTCGACTGACAAAAAAATATTATCTGGCTGCCGAATTGGGTATTGAGGATAAAACTACTGATGATGACCGATTAAATTCGACCGCAACAGGGACATATATAAAAGCTGGTTTTGATTATAATACCTATGAAAACTGGCTTGACATGGAAAACCTGATTACAATAGGGCTTCGTGGTGGTTTTAGTACTTTTAGTCAGGAATTAAATAGTTATAAAATTTACAATTCAAATCCGTATTGGGGAGAAAAACCTACCATCACAGAGGGTGAAAAATATACTGGTTTAACCGCAGCATGGGGAGAAGTTGCTTTAGGACTAAAAGCACAAGTTTTTAATAATGTGTTTGTTGGTTTTGGCGTTCAACTAAAAGTTTTAGTAGCAAACAAAAAACCGGACGGCTTTGATAATCTTTACATCCCGGGTTTCAACCGAACGTATAACGGAAGTTTCGGTGTAGGATTCAATTATACCGTCTCATATTTTATTCCGATCTATAAAAAGAAAGTTCTTCCTAAAATAAAAGAAACTCCTGAAAAATAGTTTTTATCCACAGAATAAACCTCGAATTAAAGGAATTTAAGTAATTCTTTAATTCGGGGGAATTTTCTCAGAATGACAACTGAAAATCAATCGCGGAATTTGCATGAATTAAAGTCGTATCAAAAACAGGAACCGATAAATCATCTGCCTTTATCACTAACGGAATTTCGGTGCATCCTAAAACAATTCCTTCGGCGCCATTTTTAATCAATTCATTTGCGATTTCTAAATAACGCTTTTTGGTTTCATCCGTTACAAGATTTCTTCCTAATTCTTCAAAAATGGTGTAATGAATAAAATCTTTATCATTTTCGCTAATTGGGATAATTGTTTCAATTCCTTTATCAGCCAATTTATCTTTAAAAAAATCTAGTTCCATCGTGAATTTTGTTCCCAACAAACCAACTTTTCTGATTTCTTTTTTCTGAATTTCAACAGCCGTTACAGCTGCAATATGAATAATAGGCAGGTCGATTTCTTTTTGAAGTTTGTCTGCGATTAGATGCATCGTATTGGCACATAAAACAATAGCTTCTGCCCCGCCCGATTTTAAAAATTCACATCCTTTTAAAAGCATTTTAAAAGTAGAATCCCAATCGTTGGCATCATTGTTTTTTTTAATATCTGCATAATTAAATGAATAAACCAAACATTCAGAGAAGTTCAAACCTCCAAGTTTCTCATTTATCCCAAGATTTATAAGTTTGTAATAATCGGAGGTCGAAACCCAGCTTATACCACCAATAAGTCCAATTTTTTTCATAATACTGCTTAAAAATAATTACCCAATTTCCCTTATCCCTTTTATAAAAATCCATTTCATAAAAAGCTTTTCTCCATCTTTGGTTTTTACCGCCTGAAATTTAGGCGAAATCAAAGTAGCTACGATAAAAGAAGTCATCGGAATCCAAAGTCCTGTTAATTGTGTATAGTTTGCCACAATAAATCTTCCTAAAATAAATAGGATCGCAAAACATCCTAACTGATATAAAAAAGCTCTTACTTGTAATTTTGTCATTTTTTTCTTTTTAAAGGTTCAAAGTTACAAAGGCTCAAAGCAACAAAGTTTTTTCTCTTTTAACCTTTGCCTCTTTGTAACTAATTTAAACTATTCAGAAACCTGAAATTTCGTTCTCTTGCTTCCTTCGTACATTTCGTATTTTACCAAACGTGCTTCAAGACTTGCATTGAAAAGTTTGATTTTTCTGGAAGGTTTTAATCCCACAAATTTCAAGGCTTCAAGATTTGCCGTAATAAACCATGCATTCGTTCCCGGGTAACTTTTCTTAAGTGTATCTCCAATATTCTTGTAGAATTCTTCCATATGAATATCCAGACGTTCATCATACGGTGGATTGAAAACCATATGTAATTTACCTTCAACCGCTTTTTCAGTATCAAAAAAGTTGTTTTCTTCGATTGTTATATAATCTTCCAGATTAGCATTTTTGATATTATCCTTGGCTTTTTGAACGGCACTTGGCGCTTTATCAAAACCTTTAATTGTATAATGAAATTCTTTTGTTTTTTTCATCAGGCTGTTTACAATCTGATCGAACAAGTCATTATCCCAGTCTTTCCATTTTTCAAAAGCAAATTCTTTTCTGTTGATGTTTGCCGGAATATTACAGGCAATCATAGCGGCTTCTGCTAAAAAAGTTCCTGAACCACACATTGGGTCCAAAAAATGAGTCTGACCTTCCCAGCCTGATAACAATAAGATTCCTGCTGCCAGAACTTCATTGATTGGCGCAATATTCGTAGCTGTTCTGTAACCACGCTGATGCAATGAATTTCCCGAAGTATCCAAAGCAACCGAAACCTGGTCTTTATCAATATGTACGTTGATCCGTAAATCCGGAAAAGCTTTATCAATACTTGGTCTCTGTCCTGTCCTTTCTCTAAACTGATCGACAATAGCATCTTTACATTTTTGAGAAACAAACTCAGAGTGATTAAAATAAGTCGAATGTACCGTTGCATCAATTACAAAAGTCTGATTGGCATTTAGCAATTTTGACCAGTTTACACCTGAAATTCCTTTGTATAATGCCTGCTCATTATTCGCTCTGAATGAATAAATTGGTTTTAAAACTTTAAGAGCGGTACGCAACGACAAATTGGCTTTGTACATAAAACCTTTATCTCCTTTAAAACTTACCATTCTCACTCCCTTTTCAACATCCTGAGCTCCAAGATCCTTTAATTCTTTTTCCAGTATTTCTTCAAAACCAAAAAAACATTTGGCTATCATTCTAAAATTTTCTTCCATTTTTATATTTGAATTAAAACAGATTTAAACAAAAATAAATCTGCAATAAAAACTTTCTTAATGCACAACTATAATAGGTATAGTCACGAAATAGTTATTTTTCGGCAAAAATACACTAAATTTGCCGGACTTTGAATTAATTGAAATAGAATAAATGTCTGAAGCACCCAACTCATCAACACCAAATCAGGAACGTAACACTAAAAACTGGTTTACTTCATGGTTTGATACCCCGTATTATCACATTCTCTACAAAGATCGGAATTACCGGGAAGCCCAGATTTTTATGGATAATTTAACGCATTATCTAAACCTGCCAGAAAAAGCAAAAGTTCTGGATCTCGCCTGTGGAAAAGGGCGCCATTCTATTTACTTAAATCAATTAGGATTCAATGTATTAGGTGCTGATTTATCTGAAAACAGTATTACTGAAGCGAGTAAAAACAGCAATGAAACTTTGCATTTTAAAGTGCATGATATGCGTGAACCTTTCGAGGAAAAATTCGATGCTATTTTCAATCTCTTTACCAGTTTTGGTTATTTCGAAAACGACGATGATAATTTGACTACTTTAAAAGCCATCAAAGAAAGTTTATCCGAATATGGTTTTGCGGTAATCGATTTTATGAATGTTGCTCAGGTAATTGAAACTTTGGTTCCTGAAGAAGTGAAATCTGTAGACGGAATCGATTTTAAAATCAAAAGATATGTTCAGGATGGGCATATTTTTAAAGAAATAGACTTTGAAGATCAAGGACATCAATATCATTTTACCGAAAAAGTAAAGGCATTGACTTTAAAAGATTTCGAAGAATTAATGGTCGAAGCCGGTATTTTTCTGTTGGATATTTTTGGCGATTATAAGCTGAAAAAATTCCACAAAACCGAAAGCGAGCGATTAATTATGATTTTTAAATAATTTGGTACTCAACAAATGAATTATTTATTACCCTTATTTTCTGTACTTTTAGGATATCTTGTAGCTTTGTTTTTAAAACCAAAAAACAAAACCAATCTCAAATTATTACTTGCTTTTAGCGGGTCTTTCCTGTTGTCGTTAACTGTAATGCACCTTTTGCCGGAAGTTTATCAGTCGCACAATCATAAAATTGGCTTGTTCATCATGATCGGAATCTTATTCCAGATCATATTGGAATTTTTCTCTAAAGGAGCTGAACACGGGCACGTACACGGGCATGCTAAAATGTCTCAGATTCCGTGGCTGCTTTTCATCAGTTTGTGCATACACGCCTTTTTAGAAGGTTTTCCTGTTAGCCATCATCACGGTTTAGCCATCGGAATCGCCATTCATCATTTACCAATTGCTGTGATTCTAACCACCTTTTTCATCAATGCCAGTCTGAACAAAAAAGCCATTTTTGCTTTCATGCTTACTTTTGCAATTATGACTCCGCTTGGAACGGTTGCTTCAGAATATTTGCCTGTTTTAAACAAGTATTATACTGAAATAACTGCCATTGTAATCGGAATATTATTTCACATTTCATCGACTATAATTTTCGAAAGCAGCGAAGGGCACAAATTTAATGTTGCCAAAGTTTCCATGATTGTCCTTGGAATTTTATTGGCATTTTTATTATAATCAGGGCGTGACCACATTTACAAAAGACGTTTAGATTTCCTAACAGGTTTTTCAACCTGTTAGGTATAAATTTGACGATGATAAAAAAGGTAAACCTAACAGGTTTTAAACACTTATTCTTCTTCTCTTTCAATTATCTAATTGACCCAATTATCTAATTTAATTCCCCGTTCTCTTTTTCTCTTCCTGATTTCCAAAAGCACGCTCCTTCACATTGATCTTTTTATTTCCGAAATTATAAACTACAGACAAACGCACAAATCGATTACTTTCCCTCTGGTTATATACCTGTTTTATTCCATTTACAACCGAAGTGAAATCTTTTAAATAAGACGTATTAAAAATATCATTTGCCAAAAATGCAATTTGCATGGTATTATTAAACAAATCCTGTTTAAAACCAATGTCAAAACTAGATGCATACCCTACTTCATACAAACCACTTTTAAAAGGCGAACTGTAACTAAAATCAATCTGCAGTTTTGATGTTCTCCCTAATACAAAAGTATTGTTTGTCGAAAAATCAATTTGTAGACTGTTTGATGGCATAGCATTAATAGCTGTAATAAACTCTGTTTTTGCTCCTAAAAAATACAATGAATTTTCGCTTGACCACCAATCAGCGAAACTTACCGAATAAGTTTCCCCTATTCCATAATTTAAGTTTTTAAAATAATTCTCACGCGTTACAATCTGGGTATTTGTTTCCGGGTTTGAGGTAAACAAAACGCCGTAGCCGTTTGTGATTGCATTGACAAAAACGCTGGTTCTCAATATTTCTTTATACGAATGAGCAAATTCAAAATCATCACTAAACGAAGGTTTTAAAAACGGATTTCCCTCAGAATAACTATTACTGTTGATATAAATTCTAAACGGATTCAGCAGGTCGAAACGAGGTCTGTTGATTCTTTTTCCGTAATTTAAACTGAAACTATTATTTTCGTTTTTCTTATAAGAAACATACAATGTTGGAAATAATTTCAAATAATTGTTTTCTGTTTCCTGATTCATTGTTTCAGAAAATCCGTTAGTTTGGGTATTCTCCAATCTCAGTCCCATTTGAAAATTCCATTTTTCATTTAGTTTTTTATCTGCATTAACATAAATAGCCTGATTATTTTCAGTGTATTTAAATCGGTTGGATTGGTTAGTATCTAATTCCGGGATTCCTGTAATCGTATTGTAGTAAAGTACATCACTAATACTATTTGTAAAACTCATTTTTGCCCCGTAAGATAAATTTAACACTTGAAGCGGATGTTCCATATCGGCCTTAAAACTCCTGTTGTTAATATCCTGATTCGAAATATTTCTTCCCGACTGATTTACATCTACAAAAGTCATATCTGGCTCATAATTATTGGCAATAAAATTTCTGTCAAATTTTGAATGGTAATCAAAATAATCCACATCAAAAGATAATTTTCGTTTTAAGGAATCTAGTTTGGTAATCAAATGCATATTATAAGTTTGGTTTCCAGATCCTTTATCGGTAAAACTGTTATTCAAAGTAACATTATCCAATTCATTTTGAGTAGTATACTTATCAATTCTGATATCCGATTTAAAATCAGGATTATTGCTGTCGTTTAAATATTGAAAACCAATAGTCGTACATTCAGAAAGATCATAATCTAACGCCAATTTACCGGAAAGATTTTCGGTTTTTACCTTTGTTGTGCTTTTCATATGCGAAAGTCCATCAGGAAAATACATTTTTAAATCATCTGTTGCATTTAAATAACCAGTTTTTGCATTAACACTAGCCGAAAATCTAGACTTGTTTTTATTATAAAAGAAGTTATCTCTTAAAGTATAAATACCATATTTATTTTGATCGTAAGAAGCTGTGGTTGTATTTTTCCAGGAATCCCGGACACCTTTTTTCATGATAATATTAATTAATCCGCCGGTTCCTTCAGCCTCATATTTAGCCGGCGGATTACTGATAATTTCAATGTTTTTAATATCACTTGCTGATATTGATTTCAAGAAATTATTTAGTTCTTCACCAACTAATTCAATCATTCTTCCGTCTATCATAACACGGGAAGTTCCTTTTCCTAATATATTAATGGTGTTATTCTGCACTACAACTCCAGGTGCCGTATTAATGGCGCTCAAAGCATCACCACCAACCGTTGTAACGTTATTTTCAAGATTATAGACCAAACGATCTGTTCTTTGTTCGATGGTTTTCTTTTTAGATTGAATGACAACCTCTGTTAGACTGGTCGTGATTTCTTTTAAAATGATTGTTCCTAAATCAGTGTCTGCTTCTATAGAAATTTCCTTTTCAGATTCTGTATATCCCAAAAGACTGATTCCTATTTTGTACGAGCCTTTTTTAAGATTAACTTCAAAACTACCCTCTTTATTAGTTGTAGTTCCATCAATGATTTTTCCTTCTGAATTTGATATTGAAATATCTGTCCATTCTAATGCAGTTGTTTCGCTGGATATTTTTCCTTTTAATTTAAATGATTGTGCTAAACAAAATAAAGGCAATAATAAAAAGATAAGGAAGCTTGCTTTTTTCATGATTTCTAATTTTTAAACTTGTTTCGATTAATTTGAAGCAAAGTTGCCTTAGAAATTTTCGGAATTCGACCGACAAAAAAAAGTCGAACCAATTTCTATTGAAGAAATCAGTTCGACTTTTATTGGCCTGAAGTATGACTTTTTACAAATCGCTTATTATGAAGCATTTCTATAAGCTGTAGGTGTTAAATTAGTGTATTTTTTGAAAGAGGTATTAAATGAAGATTTTGAATTAAAACCGACTTCATATAAAATTTCCAAAACCGTAAGCTGGCTTTTGGATTGATCCTTCAAAATATTCATTGCTTTTTGAATGCGGTATTCATTCACAAAATCAAAAAAGTGCTGATCCATATAATGATTAATCAAAACTGATAAATCCCGAACCGGAATATCAATCTGATTGGCGAGTTCCTGTATGGTAAGCGACGGATCGAGAAAAGGTTCTTTTTCTGCCATATATTGTTTCAATGTAGAAATCTGACTGGAAATCGCATCATCCTGAACATTGGTTGTTTGTGATTTTTCTTCATCTTTAGGCAGAATATCTTTTGCCAATTGTAATTTAGAGTTGATTCCCCTAAAAAGTTCGGGATGATTCAATGCTTTCATTACTAACCAACAGGTAATAAATAAAGCTACACTTCCTACTACTACATTTAACCAAAGAAATGTTTGTCTGTAATCGCTATAACGCAATAAATTTTTTAATGCCACTAGACAGTGTGCGATAAGAAAAACAGTGGTCATCTGAAAAAGATACTTATAAGTCAAAGTACACGAATTGGTATAGTTTTCCAGATAAATCTCTCTATATTTCTTCAAAATTAAAAATACACTCACGATATAAAACACATACTGAAATTCAATTAAAGCCTGGATTAAGTATATTTCAGGCATATGATCAAGATCCCCGGATAAAAGTTTCATACCGGCATTACTGGCCAGATAAAATCTGGGAAGAAAAACCAAATTGACTACAATTATAGGAAGTAAATGCACTAAATGCTTCCGTTTTAATTTAAAATCAGAATAACAAACTGATAGTACATAAAGGTAAAACAATGGCATTGCCAACAAACAGATTGTCCATCTAAAAATCACTAAATTGAGATAACCCTGAATGTAATCAAAAACAAAAAAACCGCTAAGGTCTATAGCAGAGACGATAAAGAACCATGCAAATAAACGGTTCGCCAATTTATTTTCGGTTTTAACAGTAAATAAAAAAAAGGCCATCAATAAAGACACAAAAACCGAGATACGTGCAATCCCCTGCAACAAGCTTAATCTATCCATTTATCTTTAATATTTAACAAATATAATATTTTAGTTCTTGCAAAAAGGTTCTAAAAATTGCAATAAAAAACAGTAATTTTGAACTGGTCCAATTTACATATAAAATGACATTTACTAAAACCACAGAACAAGCATCAAAATACGAACATTTAGAAAAAATGTCGGTTCATGAATTGCTTACCAATATTAATAACGAAGACAAAACCGTTCCGGATGCTGTAGAAAAAGCATTGCCACAAATTGAAGCTTTAATAGCTCAAGTTGTAGCCAGACTAAAATTAGGCGGACGAATATTTTATATAGGTGCAGGGACTTCAGGACGTTTAGGCGTTGTTGATGCCTCAGAATGTCCTCCTACTTTTGGGGTTCCTTTTGATTTGGTAAACGGAATTATTGCAGGTGGAGATACTGCAATCCGCCGGGCCGTAGAAAACGCCGAAGATAATGCAACACAAGCCTGGATCGATTTACAGGCGAATAATATTGGTGTAAATGATGTCGTCATCGGAATTGCTGCTTCAGGAACAACTCCTTATGTAATTGGCGGCTTAGAAACCTGCAATCAAAATAGTATCCTAACGGGCTGTATTACCAACAATGCTGGAAGTCCACTAGCTTTAACGGCACAGTTTCCTATTGAAGTGGTTGTGGGGCCGGAATTTGTTACCGGAAGTTCGAGAATGAAAGCCGGAACTGCCCAAAAATTAGTTCTGAATATGATTTCGACAGCATCAATGATTCAACTCGGGAAAGTAAAAGGAAATAAAATGGTCGATATGCAGTTGAGCAACATCAAACTGGTAGATCGCGGCGTCAAAATGATTATGGGAGAAATTCCGGTTTCATACGAACAAGCTTCTGAATTATTGAAAAAATACGGAAGCGTGAGAAATGCTGTAGATAATTATTTAAAGTAAAAGGTTTTCTCTAAAATGTAAGATGACTTTTTTATAACATAAAGTTTGTTATTTCGATGTGAGGAGAAATGACAAAACTGTGATAAACCTGAAACAAAATTAAAACATGGCAACAAATAAAGAATTATTAGGAAAAGGAGTTAAATATTTATCTGGCTCTCTTCCTCTTTTATTCATAGGACCTTCGTTGATTTATAATGCCTTTATGAATCAGCATACCAACTGGCATTATTTGGTTTTAGGAACTGGAATTGTGGCTTGTTTAAGTGCTATGTTTTTAATTTTTTACGGATTGAAAATCATTATGAAAGGTTTGTTTAATGACTAATTTGTATTTTTACTAAAATTCTTAATTATGTATATTCAAGCTGAATTAAATTGGATTCATCAGGAAATTGATAAAGTAAAAGATCCTTCTTTTATCGAAAAATTGAAACATCTTTTACAATCCATCAACAACTCAAATGTTGACTCGGATACTGCTTACAATTTAGATATTGAAAATACCTTAGATAATATTAAAAAAGGAAATTTTTATACTGAAGATGAAGCCAAAGAAATTGCTAAAAAACATTCATGGAAAGCCTAATTCACATTCAGAAAACCTTCGAGAAAGTCATTTACATTGATAAAAAAATAAACAATCGGGAGTTCGAGGATTGTGTATTTAAAAACTGTGATTTTTCTAACAGTAATTTTGCCTACAATACTTTCTTAGACTGTGAATTTATCGACTGCAATTTGTCGATGACCAGTCTATCAGGAACGAGTTTAAAGAATGTGACTTTCAAAAATTGTAAACTTCTGGGAATCGCATTTAACGAATGTGACGACTTTTTGTTTCAGGTTTATTTTGACGAAAGTGCTTTGGATTATGCTATTTTTTCGAATAAAAAAATGCCAAAAACGAAATTTATCAATTGCTCTGTGAGAGAAGTTACTTTTATAGGAGTCAATTTAACCAGTTCGGTTTTTGATAATTGTGATTTGGATGGTGCTATTTTTAATGATACCCAATTGGCTGCAGTAGATTTTAGAACGGCTTACAATTACAAAATTGATCCTGAATTTAACCCGATGCGGAAAGCACAATTTTCAACTCAGGGAATCGTAGGGCTTTTAGATAAATACGATATTAAAATTGTATAATTATGGAAGCTCATATATCTTATTTAGAAAGTGTTAAAAAACAATTTTTGTATTATAAAATGCTGGGCGAAAAGTCAATGGATCAATTAGAACAGGAACAGCTTTTTGTATCTGTAAACGAAGACACCAACTGTATTGCCACCATTATAAAACACATTTCTGGCAATATGCTTTCGCGCTGGACAGATTTCCTGACTTCTGACGGAGAAAAAGAATGGCGCAATCGTGATGCTGAATTCGAAAATGACCTGCAATCGAAAGAATCCGTTTTAGAAGTTTGGAATAAAGGATGGAAATGCTTTTTAGATACTCTAGAAAGTTTACAACCGGAACAGCTTTCGGATATTATTTATATTCGCAATGAAGGTCATACCGTTATTGAAGCTATTAATCGTCAGCTGGCACATTATCCGTATCATGTTGGGCAGATTGTTTTTTATGCTAAACAATTAAAAAACAGTCCTTGGGAAAGTCTGTCAATTCCGAAAAATAAATCCGGAAATTATAATGCTGAAAAGTTTGCCAAGGAAAAAGAAATTAAGAACTTTACGGATGATGAATTAGAAAAATTGAAATAAAAAGATTTTTGAATGCAGATCAACGAATTTTGATTTCAGATTTGATGTTAGAAAATAAAAGCATACAATTTTTTTAGGGATTCGCACATCTAAAATCAAGAATCGTTAATCAAAAATCTGCAATCAAATTGATTGATTTTTACTTACATAATAAAATATCCCAGGGTGACATGAAAACAGCTGCCTAGCCCTGATTGAAGTAAAAATCCTTTTGTGACGCTTCTTTAGCGGAACAAAAGATTGTAACGAAAAGCAGGATTAAGCTCCTAAAAAAACAACTTAACATTAAAGATGAAAAAATTACTATTACTCCTCCCACTACTATTACTAATGTCATGTTATGAGGCGGAGCGCAATTGCAAGGATTTCAAAAACGGGAAATTCAAATTTGAATATGAAGTTGATGGTGTAAAAAAAACAACCTTTTTTGAACGCAAAGATGATATCGAAATTGAAACTTACAATGGAAAAACAGATACCTCAACAGTACGCTGGGTAAGTGATTGTGAGTATATATTGCAAAAAAAGCATCCTAAAAACCGGGCCGAGGAAAAAGCAATTGGGATGAAAATCCTGAATACTTCAAAAGACTCATACACTTTTGAATTTGGAATGGTGGGATCAGAAGAAAAACAACGAGGAACGGTAATAAAAACCGATTGAATTAGATAAAAACATAAAGCTCAAAAAATGGAAGTATTTTTGAATCCTGATGCCTGGATTGCCTTATTGACACTGACTTTTCTTGAAATTATTTTAGGGATTGACAACATTATTTTTATTTCGATTGTTACCGGAAAACTGCCTGAAGAAAATCGCAAAAAAGCAACACGAATTGGTTTATTTTTAGCCATGTTCATGCGTATTGCGCTATTGATGGGAGTCTCTTATTTAATTGCTATGAAGGCCATAATTTTTAGTATTCACTGGGGATGGTTAAATGGAAGTTTCACGGGACAGGCGATAATTTTATTTTTAGGAGGACTGTTTTTAATTTATAAAAGCACCAAGGAAATTAGAGAAAAAGTAGATCATAAAGGCGAAGAAGAAAAAACATTAAAAACGTCTGCAAAAAACAGTTTTTCGAATGTGATTGTGCAAATCCTGTTAATTGATTTAATTTTTTCTGTAGATTCAATTTTAACGGCTGTTGGTATGACCAATGGTGTAGAAGGAGCTTTAACTATTATGATTACGGCTGTTGTAATTTCTGTAGCGGTTATGATGTTATTTGCGGTTCCGGTTGGTAATTTTGTCAACAAAAACCCTTCGATACAAATATTAGGACTTTCGTTTTTAATCTTAATTGGTTTCATGTTAATTACGGAAAGTATGCATTTATCTAATGCTATTCTTATAGGTGAACATATCGGGGCAGTTCCAAAAGGGTATTTGTATTTTGCGATTTCCTTTTCTTTGGCTGTAGAATTCGTTAATATGAGAGTTCGAAAAAAACAGTAATCTAATTCGCATAAAGCTCCAAAGGAGCTTTTTTTATGTTTATCTAAAAAAATAAATCTGTTTCTTTAAATTAGAGCCCAAATAAAACGTATGAAAAATACCATTTCACATAGAGTTGCTGACTTCTTAAAGCACTTTCCTCCTTTTAATCTTTTGCATCAAAAAGACCTGGAAAAATTATCCGAACAAATTTCGATCATATACAAGGAAAAAGATTCGGTAATCTTTACAGAGAATGAAAAAACGCATGATTCATTTTACGTGGTTCATAAAGGTGCAGTCGCCCTTAAGAAAAATCAAAAAAATGTTATTCTCGATATGTGTGACGAAGGGGATATTTTTGGACTCAGACCGCTTCTTGCTCAGGAAAATTATGTTATGGAGGCCATTACGTATGAAGAAAGTATATTATATGCAATTCCAATAGCTGTTTTTAAGCCATATGCCTTAGAAAACAAAAAGATTGGCAACTTCCTTATTGAAAGCTATGCATCCAATACCAAAAACCCTTATTCTGAAGTTCATAAAAATAATTTATATGGTGAAATCATAGCGCAGGAGACGGCTAATTCTGACAAGGAATTATTTGATTTACAACCTGTAAAATATTCCAAGAAAATCGTGACTTGCAGTCGGTCTACAACAGCTAAAGAGATTGCTAAAATATTGACGAAGAAAAAAGTAGGTGCTATTTTAATTGTGGATGAGATGCTTCCCATCGGTATTATTACCGACAAGGATTTACGAAACAAAATCGTTTCCGGAGATTATCCTATTACCACTACTGCGGAAACCATTATGTCATCGCCGGTTATTACGTATTCTAAAAAAATGACCGTTACCGAGGCACAAATGGCGATGATGAAAAGCAATATCAGTTATTTATGCCTTACGAAAGACGGAACTGTCAATACAAAAGCGGTTGGTATTTTATCCAAACATGATCTTATGGTCTCGCTGGGAAATAATCCTGCGGTTTTAATTAAGGCTTTAAAAAGAACAACAAAAGTTAAGGAAATCAAGCCTATTAGAGCCCGAATCATGCAATTACTGCAAGGGTATTTAGATCAAAATATTCCGATTACCCTGATTACAAAAATCATAACCGAATTAAATGATGCCTGTGTAACCCGTGTTATTGATATTTCGCTGGAAAAAATGAATAGTGCTCCTCCAGCAAAATTTGCCTGGCTGGCTTTGGGAAGTCAGGGCCGGGATGAACAAATGTTGCATACAGATCAGGATAATGCCATTGTATATGAAAATGTTTCTGAAGTTTTTAGAGATGAAACCAAAGCTTATTTTATAAAACTAGCCACCTATATCAACAAAGGGCTTTTTACTATTGGTTACGAATATTGTCCTGCCGAAATGATGGCATCCAACCCAAAATGGTGTATGAGCCTTGATGAATGGAAAAACCAGATCGCTTATTGGATTAACAATCCGGGTAAAAACGAAGTGCTTTTATCTTTTATCTTTTTTGATTACAGCCTGAAATATGGTGATGCCGAAATTGTCGATCAATTATCTGAATCGATTTTTGAAAACGTAAAGACCAACCCTATTTTTTATGTCCATTTGGTTAGTGGCGCTTTGCAAAGCCCATCTCCTACTGGTTTTTTCAGGCAATTTCTGGTGGAGCAGGACGGTGCCAACAAAGATCAGTTTGATATTAAAAGAAGGGCATTAATGCCGCTTACGGATGCCGCACGGGTTTTAATTTTGTCTCACTCCGTGAAATCCATTAGCAATACGGCAGAACGTTTTGAAAAATTGGCCGAATTAGAGCCTCAAAATAGTGAGCTTTATTTATCATGTTCATACTCGTTTAAGGCTTTATTAAAATTCAGAACCAAACAAGGGCTCTTGCATCATGATTCCGGACAGTTTATTGCTTTGGAATCACTTTCGAAAATGGAAAAGATAAAACTAAAAAGAACTTTCAAAACCATTAAAGAACTTCAGGAATTAATTTCGGTACGTTTTAATGTTTCTAATATTGTATAAAATGGGTTTATTGAACTTTTGGAAAAAGGAAGAGGATTTTTTCGATGAAAATATAACTATCGAAGAAACACGTTTTGTAGTCCTGGATACCGAAACGACAGGTTTCGATTATATAAATGATCGGATTTTGTGTATTGGAGCTTTGGTTTTACAAAACAATATTATTTCAATTCAGAATAGTTTTGAAGTTTATATAGAACAGGATCATTATGATAAGTCAACTGCACAGATTCATGGAATTTTAAAAGATTTTGTTATGAAGCGTCCTTCTGAATTGGAAGCTTTACAACAATTTTCAGTTTTTTTGGGCGATGCTATTATTATAGCGCATCATGCAAATTTTGACATTACGATGATCAATCGTGCTTTGGAAAGAAATGGCTTGCCTGAATTAAAAAACAAGGCACTGGATACCGGAGTTTTATACAAAAGAACCTTAATCAAGTCACATCTCTTTGAACGCAAGGATCATTACACGTTAGATGATCTGGCAGATAAGTTTGATATTTCTAAAAAAGACCGTCATACCGCGTTGGGCGATGCCTATATTACAGCCATTGCATTTTTGAAAATTGTAAAGAAGCTCCGGGAGAAAAAAGAGATTAATCTGAATCAGTTGTTTAAATAGTTTTCAATATTTTGAAATATATGCAATATTTGTAGAAGTTTCTTCCTCAAAAGTTATTCACTAATTTCAAAAATTTCTTTTTTAATTTCTACAGAATAAGCATTTGGAGAAATATTTCCTCCATAACTTCTGGCATAAACTTTAGTAAATTCGGCTCCAAAATATAAGATGATGGCCGAATAATAAACCCAAACCAAAATTATAATCACAGATCCTGCAGCACCATAAACAGATCCTATGGTTGAATTACCCAGATAAAAACCAATACCAAATTTACCAATCATAAAAAGAACAGATGTACATCCGGCACCAATAAAAGCATCTTTCCATTTTATGTTTCCATCTGGTAATGTTCTAAAAATAATAGCGAAAAGAAGTGTAATACTTGCCAATACAATTAATATATTGATAATATAAAAAAAGTAGATTGTACTTTCCGGAAAGTAGATTTTTAATCGGGCATTCAGGATATCCAAAACAGCATTTAACATTAAACTGACCAACATTAAAAAACCTACTGAAACTATCATTGAAAATGACATTAGCCTGTTTTGAACAAATTTCTTAAAGCCTTTATTGGGCTTCGCACGTAATCCCCAAATGTAATTAATCGAACTCTGAATCTCAGCAAAAACCCCTGATGCCCCTATCAGCAACATAATGATACCAAAAATAGTAACAAAAACATTACTGTCTGAAAGCTGTACATTTTTAATGGCTTCCTGAATTTGTTTGGCTGCATCATTTCCTACCAGCTCATTTATTTGTCCATATAGCTGACCCGTAACAGCATCTTCTCCAAAAAAGAAACCACAAATGGTTATGATAATGATTAATAATGGTGGTAATGCAAAAATAGTATAGTACGATAAGGCTGCACTTAATTTTATAGCGTCATCTTCTATAAATTCTAAAAATGTTCTTTTTAGCAAGTACCACGATTTGGATAAGATATTTCGTTTTTGCACGGGTTTCAAAATTTATATATTCTTTCCAAATTTAAGCTAAAATGAATTTTTTTATATTTCATATTTTGAAAACATTTTACATTTTTTCCATGTTATATTTTGTAATTAAAATTACAATTTTGCAACTTTTATATATTCCTGATCGAATCCTGACTTTTTAATTTTAAGTATTTTTTTAAATTCGCTTCTGGTTGGTCTAATTAAATAGGAAAGAGAATCTAACATTTTACTTTTAATCGCTGTCATTGAATCAAGATTTTTTAGATCTTCACGATAATTCATATTTCTGAATTTTATTTTATTCTTAGTTATAGAAACGAATTCGACTTCCCAAAATAGTGAATCTCTCCTGCTTAAAACTAATTGACCATCTATTCTTTTTGCCTTTTCATTATATGAAAATCTAAATAAGGTGTCAATAAATTTTTGAATTAATTCTATCGAATCTCCTTTTGGCTTCAAATCATATTTCGCTTTAAAATCCTTAATAACTAATGTTCCATCGATAATATCATATTCTCCTTTTAACGAATCTAAAGCGAGTTTATGAACTGTATTTTTATAAAACTGTTCTCTCAAAATTCTATCTTCCTGAATTCGGATAAAAATAGAATCCTGATTCATATACAATCCTCTAAATTTATTAGGAAAATGATCTAACTCTGAATCATTATCTGGCTGTGGCTTTTCAAAATAAAAAGTCAAACAGTCAGCACATACATCTGCTTTTCTACAAGAAATAATTAATGCCATTATTATTAAAATGAAAATCACTTTTTTCATAGCTCAATTATTTATAATGACAAAAAATCCCTTTATCATAAACCGTCCATAAACTTGCTTTTTGGTTTGCTGCTTTTAAAGCGCTGTTTGCCCAGGTATTACAGGTATAAAAAAGACTGTAACTTCCTTTTGCTTCATAAAAAGCATCTTTTTTTCCGTAGCTGTGGCCTTCAATCCATTGGGGATGTATTGGATCACTAAAACTTTCTGAAATAAAAGTGACTAATTTTTGATAGTTATCTTTTGAAATTAAAATGCGTTTGCAGTCATCACCCTCTTTCAATTGTTTGAAAAATGTGGTGTGCATGGCGGATGAACTTATACCAAATGTAGCTTTCAATGCCGTACTTGCTTTTAAATCTGACCATTCAGGCGTGTCAAGATAAAAGCCTTTGTCGCCCCAGCCAAAGGCTATGAAATTCATCAGGGAATCTTTTGACTTAGTTTGATTAAATTGGATTTGGCTTCGCCAGTCTTTGATATCATTTTGTATGGGAACGACAATATCGGTATGAACGCCGTTTGAGAGAATATAAATTGGAATTGCATCTTCCTCTTCAATTTTTGCAAGATCTGAATTGACCGTGATTTTAGAAATAAGATAAACTGAAATTACATAAAGAACAAGAAAACTCAAAATTCCGAGAAGTGTCCAGCCTAAAAATTTAAACGTTTTTTTTAGCATTTTGATTAGTTTTAGATTTAGTTATTGGTTGATTTTCTGTAACCAATTTTTAAGCCAAAAAATTTTAAATGTTGAATTTTGTTTTATTTTAGATTCAGCGCATTAAAAAACAGCACGAGGATGATACTGATTCGCTACGGCGAAAACGCGGATTTAAACGGATTTTTTGATTTGTCTTTTTTGTTTCACGCAGATTCTGCAGATTATTTTTCACATAAAAAACTGCTGAATTTCTCCAGCAGTTCAAGTCTATTTTCTTTATTCTATATTCTATTCTCTAAAAAAAATTACACGTTAAAACGGAAATGCATTACATCACCATCTTTTACCACATACTCTTTTCCTTCGACTTTGAATTTTCCTGCTTCTTTTGCTTTTGCTTCAGAACCGTATTGAACGTAATCTTCGTAAGAGATAACTTCGGCACGAATGAATCCTTTTTCGAAATCAGTATGGATCACTCCGGCTGCCTGAGGCGCTGTTGAACCAATGTTGATAGTCCAGGCACGAACTTCTTTTACACCAGCGGTAAAATAAGTTTGCTGTTTCAATAATTTATAAGCTGCACGGATCAAAACTGACGCACCCGGCTCAGTTAATCCCATATCTTCAAGGAAAACCTGACGCTCTTCGTAGCTTTCTAATTCGGTGATATCAGCCTCTGCTCCTACTGAAAGTATAATAACTTCTGCATCTTCGTCTTTTACCAATTCACGAACCTGATCTACATATTTATTTCCGTTTACAGCTGAGTTTTCGTCAACATTACAAA
Organism: Flavobacterium piscis; assembly: GCF_031457575.1. GTDB lineage: Bacteria > Bacteroidota > Bacteroidia > Flavobacteriales > Flavobacteriaceae > Flavobacterium > Flavobacterium piscis_A. Next base: position 98,003 of record NZ_JAVDWQ010000009.1, read on the forward strand.
CGTATAAAACCGGTTTTGCAGTAATTAACTGAAATGACTCCATTAAAACTTCTTCATCATTATTTTGAGGAACAATAGTACGAGCGGATTTGGCTTGTAATAATGACTCTCTTATTCTGTCTAAAAGTGCTTTTTCAGTTTGGGCTTCCTTATTTCCTGTTTTGGCTGCACGATTTACTTTTTCCAAACGTTTTTCAACGGTTTCTAAATCTTTTAACTGTAATTCGATATCAATCGTTTCTTTGTCACGAATCGGATTTACATTTCCGTCAACGTGAACAATATTATCATTGTCAAAACAACGCAAAACGTGAATAATAGCATTACACTCTCTGATGTTTCCTAAAAACTGATTTCCAAGGCCTTCCCCTTTGCTTGCCCCTTTTACCAAACCTGCAATATCAACAATATCAACTGTTGCCATTTGTACACGCTCTGGTTTTACCAATTCTTCCAACTTGTTGATTCTCGGATCCGGAACATTTACAACACCAATATTAGGTTCGATTGTACAAAACGGAAAGTTGGCACTCTGCGCTTTTGCATTAGATAAACAATTAAATAATGTTGATTTTCCAACATTTGGTAATCCTACAATTCCTGCTTTCATCTGTAGATAATATTTGTTTTATTTGACACTGAATTAATCAGGTCTGCCATTAACTCTTGAAATTTAATGGATTATAATTTACGTTTTTTTTGTTTCTGCCAAAATGATAATTTTTGGCTTTAAAATTTTGCAAATATAAGATATAATAGCTCTTAACCGAAGTAAAAATGTGCATTAATACAATTTAAAGGTTAATCTTAAAAATTTTTAAACTTTTTGTTATGTTTTTGTTAAAAAATATTAATTTTATAAAAATAACCAACAAAAAACAAACCAAAAAAATACAACAACATGAGAAAGATTGCATTATTTTTATTTCTGCTGAATTCAGCATTTCTTTTTGCTCAAACGGAAGTTTCGGGTGTCGTCACAGATAAAACAGGTACACCACTGCCTGGCGTAAACATTGTTGAAAAAGGAACAACAAACGGAGTCTCTACCGATTTTGAAGGTAGTTATATAATTAAAGTGAAAAACGGCGCTACTTTAGTATTTAGTTATGTTGGTTATGGTACAATTGAAAAAACAGCCAATAACAATAAAATTGACATTACTTTAGACGAAAGCGGTGGCCAGCTTCTTAATGACGTAGTTATAGTGGGTTCCAGAAATGCTAAAAGAACCGTAGTAAATTCGGCAGTTCCTATAGATATAATTAACGTTAAAGAGGTAACAACGCAAAGCGGAAAACTGGAAATCAATGAATTATTACAATATGTAGCTCCTTCTTTCAACGCCACTAAGCAATCAGGTTCTGATGGGGCCGATCACGTAGATCCTGCTTCTTTACGAGGTATGGGACCTGACCAGACTTTGGTTTTAATCAACGGGAAAAGAAGACACCAATCGTCACTTATTAATTTATTCGGAACTCGTGGTAGAGGAAATACCGGAACAGATTTGAATGCAATTCCGGCTTCTTCTATCAAAAGAATTGAAATATTAAGAGATGGTGCAGCAGCACAATATGGTTCTGACGCCATTGCAGGGGTAATTAATATTGTATTGAATGACAATGTTGATGAATTTACCGGATTTGTAACTTATGGTGCTTTTAATACCAATGCCCGAGGCGATTTTCCGGAAGGAACGGCTAATACAGATGGCTATAGATTAGACAAAAATGGTAATGGAAATACTTTTGGAAAAGACCAGGCCTTTGACGGCGGGTCAATAAAAGTAGGGACCAATTATGGGGTTGGTATTGGAACGAAAGGTGGCTACGCTAATATTACTGGTGAATTTTTGAATAAAAATAAAACATTACGACCTGGTTTTGATTTTAGAAAGGGATTTGGAGAAGCTGAAATTCAAGGAATCAATTTACTTGTAAATTTAGCTGTTCCAATTGATGATAAAACAGAAATTTATGCTTTTGGCGGAAGCAATTTCAGAGATACTGATGCTTATGCTTTTACAAGAAATGATGGAGAAAGAGTAGTAGAATCCATTTATCCCGGTGGATACACTCCAAGAATTACATCAAAAATAAATGACAATTCTATTGCCGCCGGAATTAGAACAGAAACTAGCGGTGGATGGAAACTGGATTTGAGCAATACCTTGGGACAAAATAAATTTCATTATAATATCGAGGGAACTATAAATGCTTCTCTTGAGGAAAATTCTCCAACAGAATTTGATGCAGGTGGACACAGCTTGCTTCAGAACACTACTAATTTTGATATTTCAAAAAATTATGAAGGTATACTTAGTGGATTAAATTTAGCTTTTGGGGCAGAATTCAGAATGGAAAAATTTAAAATCTTTGCAGGTGAAGAAGGTTCTTATGCTACGTATGATACCAATGGAGTCCCAATTACAGATCCAACAACCCAAAGCGCACCGATTGACCCTGTTTCTGGTGAGCCAAGACCTGGTGGTTCACAAGGTTTTCCCGGATACAGTCCTGCCAATGAAGTAAATGAAAGCAGAAGCAATTTTTCTTTATATACTGATGCTGAGTTAGATATTTCAGAAGCTTTAATGGTAAGTGGTGCTGTTCGTTTTGAAAACTACAGCGATTTTGGCAGTACCATAAACGGAAAATTAGCTTCAAGACTTAAAATTACTGACAACATTAATTTAAGAGGTTCTGTAAGTACCGGTTTCCGTGCACCATCATTAGCCCAAATTTATTACAACTTACGTTTTACAAACTTTAGTTCAGGTGGCGCAACAGAAGTATTACTTTCACCAAACAACAGTCCGGTAACCAAGGCATTTGGTATTGAGGATTTAAACGAAGAAAAAGCGATAAATGCCTCATTAGGATTTACAGCTAATTTTGGTGATTTTACCGCAACTGTTGATGGATATATGATCAATGTAAAAGACAGGATTGTATTAACCGGTTATTTTGATGCAACACAATTTAACCTTGGCGTTGATAAAGCACAATTTTTTGTAAATGGTGTAGATACAAAAACTACGGGACTTGATTTGGTCTTTACTTGGAAAAAGACGATAGGAGAAAATAGATTTGGGGCAACTCTATTAGGCAACATTAACAATATGAAAATCGATAAGGTAAAAAATGCCGACTTAGATGAAAAAACATTCTTTGGAGAACGTGACAAAGCCTTTTTATTAGCTTCTGCACCGGAAAGTAAATTTGCCCTAAACCTGAATTATGCCAGAAAATGGTTTGATGCAGGATTGGCATTTACACGATTTAGTGAAGTAAAATTACTCGATTATCAAATGGATGAAAATCCTGAAGATTACAGACTAGACCCTTCTGAAACGGATGAACAGTTATTCGCAAATCAAAAGAGAGCTGCTACAGATACCTATGGAGCCAAAATAGTTACTGATTTAACATTAGGCTTTAAACTTTCAAAATCAACAAAAATAAGTATTGGAGCCAATAATTTGCTAAATATTTACCCTGATCAGCAAGACGACTGGGTTGAAGCAGGAGGTTATTGGGATGCCGTGCAAATGGGTTTTAGCGGAGCTTATTACTATGCGAGACTTGGACTTAATTTTTAAAATTTAAACATAAGTAAAAAAATCCTGAACTTTTTGTAGCTCAGGATTTTTTTTAGTTTATTGAACTTCAAAAATATCTTTGTAGACAGACCATCGTTCAGTTTGTTTATAAAATTCTAAACTATTGCCAGGCACCTTTATCACTTTAAGGTTTTTACAATTATAGAAAGGCTGTTGTGTAGTAGGTGGAACAATCGGATTCATTATTACACTTGTCAAACCTGTATTATTACTAAAAGCGTATGAACTAATAGTTTTTACACTACTTGGAATAGTAACACTTGTTAATAACTTACAGTATTCAAAAGCATTTGCTTCAATTGTAACAACACTATTAGGAATAGAAATACTTGTTAACCCTCCACTGTATGCAAAAGATGCCTGACCCACTTTTGTAACACTTTCCGGTATAGAGAAAGATCCTGTTTTTCCATTTGGATAATTGATTAAGGTATTAACGTTTTTGTCATATAAGACACCATCTATTACACTAAAATGAGAATTAGATTCAATTGTAAAATAAGTTAAAGCAGGACAATTTTTAAAAGCAACAGCATCTATGTAATTCAAATTATTAGGTATTGCCACACTTGCTAAATTAGTACAGCTCTCAAAAGCGCCATACCCAATGTATTCAACTGTATTTGGAATGCTTATATTGACTAAACTTGTACAGCCATTGAACAAATAGTAGTCAATTGTCTCAAGATTATCAGGCAAAATAATATTTGTTAAGCCTGAACACTTATCAAAAACACCAGACTCAAGTTTTGCAGTACCATTAGGAATTGTAATCGTTTTTAAACTCTGGCAATAAGAAAATGCATAACTGCCAATATAGGTAACTTTATCTGGTATATTTATACTTGCTAATTTATAACAATATGCAAATGCATATGAACCTATACTTTTAATACCATTTGGAATGACTATACTAAGCAGGTCACTTTTACTTTGAAATGCATTGTCACCAATTACCGTAACAGGATAACCTTCAATGCTTTCCGGTATAATCAAATCGTATTTTGAAGGAAATGATAAATCCTTCCAAAGCTGAGATAATCCGGTAATTGTTACTTCCGGATTTGATCCTTCTGATATTTTATACGTAAATAAAAGGTCATTTGTAAGTGGCTTCAGGCTAATCATACTTGTTAAAACATTATTAGCCATCATAATATCCGTCTGTTCTCCCGAGATCGTTGCTTTATTATTGTATTCACCTGTCTCATTCACTTTTACCTTGATAATTAACATAGCAGTTGCCCCGTTTTCCAAATCACCTATAATCCAAATACCTGTTTCATCATTGTAAGATCCCAAAGAAGATTCAGCACTAACAAATATGTATCCTGAAAAAATCTCATTTTCTACTATAACATCTGTTGCATTTAGTGGTCCTCTATTAGTTGCTATAAGCGTAAATGTTAAATTGGTATTTGCTATCGGACTATTTGTACTGGCCGCCACCACAATGCTTAAATCTGCAGTATTTGCAGGATCAATATCGTCATCGTTACTACAAGATAGTAATAGTGAAGCAAGTATTAAAAATATACATTTCTTAAAATTAAATTCCATAGTGTTTTTCTTTTAGTTTAAATTCATCGTTCTTTAATTAAAACGAGACAAAACTAATTATTCGAAGGAATAAAAAAATCACTATAAATAGGTATATTTAAGCTGATGAGTTTCTACAGACTTGTATCCTATTTACTCTCATCATCTACATGAAAATCATTTAAAAATTGTCGTCATAAAAAACTACAACTTAAACTCTAATGAACTTACAATTGCTTTTTCTTCATCAGTGGCAGTAAAACCGGAAATATCCCAGTAATTAGTCAGAACTTTGTTTTTTTTATTAAAAAGAGATTTCTCTTTAAAAACATCACTTTCTTTATACGTAAAGTTTTGTCTGTTAAAATTTGTTGTCGTAAAACTGTTTCGAACCTGAATTTTTTTCATTTCACCTTTTAAAATAAGATTATAAGCAATTTCCTCATTTGAACTCAATAAATAATAATCCTCACCATCTAATCTATAATCTACTTTTACAAATGATCTTGTGATGTTTTTAGAATTTACACTTGTTTTTTCTTCAATTTTATCAAGGTTTTGCGGTGTTATGTCAATTGTAAATTCGACTATAAGTTTCTTTTCAGGATCGTAAATAACTTCAAAATTATCCACAGCTTCTTTAACTTTATCCAAGGGAGTAATAGTCATGACGTAATAATCCTTGTTTTTAGCATGTCCCCTTATCATGAAGTCATATTCTTTTTTTGCTTTTGGCTCTAAAAGTGGTTCAAAATATTTTAAATCAGAATAATTATGCATGATATTATTCAAATCATATCCCCTTAAATCGGCACTGACATCTGCTTCCAGTAATCCGTACGCCCTGTTTTGTTCAACCAAAAGTGTAGTGGGGCCCTTTCCTGAGAACTGAAAATTAACTAGTCCGTCATTATAGTATGAATATTTATTATCAAGCATAAAAAATTCTCGTACATATACTTTAAGCCTGTAAGAATCTGTTAGCTTTTTTACCGAATTAGAAACAATTTTCTGAAGTATTTTTTGTGGGTTTTCTTTTGATAATACAATTTCATCTAATTTATTGTCTCTGTTTTTTAGATAAACTACAAATTCATTTTCTTTTAAAGATGCCCAACGGAGCGTTATATTTTCATAATTTGTCTCTGAAACCTGAATATTTGAAGCCCCATTCAGGATAAAAGTTACTTTTCCCTCTCTATTACTTATTAAGGTTTGTTTGGTTTTCATTATAAATACTGTTGCATTTTCAACAGGCAACTGGGTTTCTATATCTTTTACAACAATAGAATACTCTGTGTTTTGGGCAAAAACACCAAAATTAAAGAATCCAAGAAATAAAAATATGAGTCCTTTCATAGGCTATGATTAGAAATTTTCGACTAAAGTATTAAAAATATTGTCATAAAATTAAATTAATAACAACAAATCATTAAATATCAGAACAATACAGATAACTAACACAAACCATCAAAAAAAAATCCTGAGCTTAAACTCAGGATTTATTATTAACAGAAATATTTTTTTAGTTATTCACCATGTAAAAACGCTTGTCTGTTCAACAAGGTTTCTTCATCTTCAACATGGTTATCATCCGGAACACAACAATCAACAGGACATACTGCAGCACATTGAGGTTCGTCATGAAAACCTTTACATTCTGTACATTTTCCAGGTACAATATAATATACTTCATCCGAAATTGGTGTTTGAGCATCATCTGAATCAACCTCAGTTCCGTCTGGTAAAATTACTTTTCCAGTAAGTTTTGTTCCGTCTTTGTATCTCCAATCATCAGCTCCTTCATAAATTGCTGTATTTGGGCACTCTGGTTCACAAGCCCCACAGTTTATGCATTCGTCTGTTATAATTATTGCCATTTGTTCTTAGTCTTAAAGTTAAAAGTCTTAAAGTCTTCAAGTCAAAAATTTTAAAAAAGCCATTTCAATCTTTTGACTTGATGACTTTTGACTTTCGACTTATTTATCCTTATTTTTGTGCAAAATTACAATCAAAACCTTTCATAAACAAATTACTTATGTTACAAAACGAAAAAAAACAATCTTTTATAGCACTAGGTCGGTTTTTAAGTCAGTTTTCTGAAGAGGAAAACACTAAAAATGAATCGGTTTTAGGCAATGATTTGTTTTTTGATGATTTCATAAAATTAATACAGCTTTCGCAATCACATAATGGCTGGTATACGCCTGAACAAGTGTATTTTGCTATAAAATCCTGGGCAGACGCCTTAACCGAAGAAAATCTTGACAAGTGGCTTTCTAACTATTCAACTGAGTTTTCTCAAAAAGATAAAAGCGAAAAAACAGTAGCTTTAATTCTCGCAGGTAATATTCCTTTGGTTGGATTTCATGATTTTTTATCGGTTTTGATTACTGGAAATAAAGCCTTGATCAAAACCTCATCAAATGACCAGCATTTACTACCTTTCTTAGCCAAATATTTATTTTTTGTTGATGAAAGCCTAAAAGATAAAATCACTTTCGTGGAAGGAAAACTTGAGAACTTTGATACTGTAATTGCTACCGGAAGCAACAATACGGCACGTTATTTTGAATATTATTTTAAAGATAAGCCGTCAATTATTCGCAAAAACAGAAACTCTGTGGCTGTTTTAAACGGACAGGAAACTAAAGAAGATTTAGAAGCTTTAGGTGAGGATATTTTTAGATATTTTGGTTTAGGATGCCGAAACGTTTCAAAACTTTTTGTTCCGAAAGGCTATAAATTTGATTCTTTTTTTGAAGCGATTTTCAAATATCAGGATGTTATTTATTACGAAAAGTATGCTAACAATTATGATTACAACAAAGCTGTTTTTTTAATGAGTAATTTTAAATTACTTGACAATGGCTTTTTGACCATAAAAGAAGATTCCAGCTACGCCTCCCCTATTTCGAGTGTTTTTTATGAATTTTATGAAAACATAGAAGATTTGCAAAACCGACTTGATGCTGATGCTGAGCAAATTCAGTGTATCGCGAGCAATAATTTGATAAAAAACAGTATTCCATTTGGTAAAACGCAAGTTCCCAAATTATGGGATTATGCAGACAATGTAGATACTATATCGTTTTTGTTAATAACATAGGTTAAAAATTTATAATTATTGCGAATAATTTAACGCTTTTTCGAGTCCTATTCCCGAAATTTGCGTTTTTAAAATTTGGACTATTAACTATACCATGAAAAAACACAACTACAGCGCAGGACCAAGTATTTTACCTCAGGAAGTTTTTGAAAAAGCATCAAAAGCAGTTTTAGATTTTAACAATTCCGGATTATCAATTCTCGAAATTTCGCACCGAAGTAAAGATTTCGTTGCTGTTATGGACGAAGCCCGTTCATTAGCTTTAGAATTATTAGGGCTTACCGGCAAAGGATATCAGGCATTGTTTTTACAAGGCGGAGCTAGTACCGCATTCTTAATGGCCCCTTACAACCTGATGAAAGAAAACGGAAAAGCAGCTTATTTAGATTCAGGAACCTGGGCAACTGCCGCCATAAAAGAAGCTAAGTTTTTTGGAGAAACCGTTATTGTAGCTTCTTCAAAAGAAGAAAATTACAACCATATTCCAAAAGGATACGAAATACCGGCTGATGCTGATTATTTCCACTGTACAAGTAACAATACCATTTTTGGAACTCAACTAAAAGACTTCCCTGCAACTAAAATTCCAGTTGTTTGCGATATGAGTTCTGATATTTTTTCCCGCGATTTAGATTTTTCTAAATTTGATTTAATCTATGCCGGAGCTCAAAAGAATATGGGTCCTGCAGGAACTACTCTGGTAGTTGTTAAAGAAGAAATTTTAGGAAAAAACGGAAGAGCGATTCCTAGCATGTTAGACTATGCCAAACATATCAAAGCAGAAAGCATGTACAATACACCTCCTGTTTTTGCAGTTTATGTTTCGTTACTAACTATGCAATGGATTAAAGCAAAAGGCGGAGTTGCAGCCGTTGAAAAATTAAATGACGCAAAAGCTGCTTTATTATATACTGAAATCGACAGAAACCCATTATTTAAAGGTGCTGCAGCGGTAGAAGATCGTTCAAACATGAATGTGACTTTCTTGCTGACAAACCCTGACCATACTGAAGCATTTGATAAATTATGGAAAGAAGCCGGTGTTTCAGGATTACCGGGTCACCGTTCAGTTGGGGGCTACAGAGCTTCTGTTTATAACGCAATGCCTATCGAAAGTGTTCAGGTTTTAGTGGATGTAATGAAAGCATTGGAAACTAAAATTTAATTTTCAGTCGCAGTTTCTGGTTTTCAGAAAACATCAATTAAATACTGGAGCCCTAGCCCCGATAGAAATGGAAATCCTTTTATTTTTTTCCTTTAAAAAAATAAAAGATCACTTCACTAAATATTTATTTAAATTGGAGTTCAGTGAACTTCGTTTGTAATGGATAGCGGGAGATTAGCTTCTAAAGAAAAAAGAAAAATTAATATCATTCACGTTATTTTTAATTTAAACGATTAAAAAATAACCAAAAAACAAATAAACTAAAATGAAAGTATTAGCCAATGATGGAATTTCTAAAAGTGGAATTCTAGCTTTAGAGAAAGGTGGATTTGAAGTTATAACTACAAAAGTAGCACAGGAACAAGTAGCCAATTTTGTAAACGAAAACAATGTAGACGTAGTTTTGGTTCGTAGTGCTACCAAAGTTCGTAAAGATATTATTGATGCCTGTCCGGGACTTAAAATTATTGGCCGTGGCGGTGTTGGTATGGACAATATTGATGTTGACTACGCAAAAAGTAAAGGAATTCATGTAATCAACACACCTGCTTCATCATCTGAATCAGTTGCGGAATTAGTGTTTGGACACTTACTTTCTGGTGTTCGTTTTTTACACGATTCTAACAGAAATATGCCTCTTGAGGGAGATTCAAACTTTGACGGTTTGAAAAAAGCATACGCAAATGGTACTGAATTAAGAGGAAAAACTCTTGGTATCGTTGGTATTGGCCGTATTGGTCAGGCTACTGCAAAAATGGCCCTTGGTTTAGGGATGAAAGTAATTGCTGCCGATAGTTTTATTCCGTCAGTAGATGTAAAAGTAGAGTTTTTTGATGGGCAGTCTATTACAACGACTATTGTTCCTCAATCATTTGAATCACTACTAAAAGAATCTGATTTTATTACACTTCACGTTCCTGCTCAGAATGGTTATATCATTAGCGAGAAAGAATTTGAAATCATGAAAGACGGTGTTGGAATCGTAAACTGTGCCCGTGGAGGTGTTATTGATGAAGTGGCGCTGATAAAAGCTTTAGATTCAGGAAAAGTTTCTTTTGCAGGCTTAGACGTGTTTGAAAGTGAACCAAAACCAGAAATGGCAATCTTAATGCATACTAAAATTTCGCTGACCCCACATATTGGAGCTGCTACAGGTGAGGCACAGGACAGGATTGGTACTGAATTAGCATCACAAATCATTACTTTATTAAGCTAATTAGCTGTAAATAAATATTTTAAAAGGGATTTATTAACATCGTTTAATAAATCCCTTTATTTTTTTAACTAAATTTGAGTTTAAATCTAAATCCTTTAATCATGTTGGAACAATTAACTCAATTAGTGCAACAGTACGGAAATACAGCTGTTGTTAATAATAATACCGTACCTAACGAACATAATGACGGTGTTATAAACGAGACAAGCAATTCTATTTTTTCTACTTTGCAAAAAATAGCTTCAGAAGGAGGTACGGAGCAATTGTCAAACTTATTTAACGGAGCTTCTCCAATAGATAATTCTAATCCGGTTATACAGGAAATAACACAGCAATTAACAGGAAGCCTGGGAGAAAAATTTGGATTGAGTACTGCTGATTCCTCAGGGATAGCTTCAGATATGATACCACAAATATTGAACTCACTGGTGAATAAAGCAAAAGATCCAAATGATAAGAGTTTTGAAATCTCGGATATTATTGGTGCTATTTCAGGAAATAGTGGCCAGGCATCCGGTATTATGGATACGATTTCTAAATACGGGATGCAATTTGGTTTAGATCAGAATGCTGATGGAAAGGTAGATGTAACAGACGTTGTGGTAATTGCTAAGAGTAGTGGCGGAATATCAGGATTTATTGGTAAATTATTTAAAAGTAAAAAATAACTTTATATAGCTTTCTGAGTTCATTAATCTAAAATTTATTAAACATTAAAAAGCTGTTTACTTAAATGTAAATAGCTTTTTCTTTTATTGAATTTGAAGAATATAATGAAGAATAAAATTCTTCGTTACGACAAATGTTAAATAATAAATGTGACCGCACATTTTTTTGTAAATTTAAAATTCAAAATTTCAAACCATGAAAAATTGTCTTTACATATTAATTGTATTGTTTACTATAATTGCGTGTTCAACATCACAAAAAACAATAAATGCAGACATTAAACAAAATATGGCTGTTAATGACACCGTAAGAATTGCAAATGATTCATTAGAATACGAAGTCATTATTATCGACAATGGGTTTAGTTTCTGGCTTGCTTCGCAGGCATTACCCAGAAATTATTATCCCCAAACATATTTAGAAAATAAAAATCAATTTTACGTTACAGAATGGAATAACCGTGTTTTACAGCCTCAGCGTTACAACCCTAATTTATATGAAATGACAATTGACTATAATTCCAGCATTAATTATGGATACGAGGTAAATTACCTGATCTACAATTACATGGTTTATTTTCAAAATACATACAAACAAAAGTTGGCTGGTTATGTACCAATACGATAATGTTATTATATTTGTAACTTCTATAAATTAAAATGAACCGATTAAAACAACGCTGGGGAATTACCTCAAATTTTCAACTTGTTATAATATTTATTGTATTTGCCATCACTGGATCGGCATCTGCGTGGTTATCTAAACCTTTTTGTGAATTATTAAATATAACTAAAGCGGATTTTGGCGGCTGGTTTACTTTAATTCGATTATTGGTCATTTTTCCCATTTATCAAATCTTGCTGGTTGCTATTGGAACCTTATTTGGGCAATTCCGCTTTTTCTGGAACTTTGAAAAGAAAATGCTTAAAAGTATGGGATTAGGATTTTTTTTTAAAGATTAAATTCTCCTTTTTTTTAATTAAGCCTTAAGGGATGCACACGGGAATTTTAAATTTTTAAACAGCTACCCCTTTCCTTCCTCACTATCAACACTAAAACAATAAATATCAAAAAAAACAAATCTTTGCAGTTAATATATTTTTTTTTAAGAATAAATTTGAATTATACTAAAAAATAATCAAAATTAATTACCAATAACATTACTGAAACAGGATGGTACAGGACAGTTTTATTTTAAGGTTTCTTAATCTTTACAAGTAAAAATTTCACCTTAATTAACTTAACTAACCAAACCTATAAAAAATGTTTAACAATTCTATGAAATTCTCACTTGTAATGGCAATAGTCTGCCTTGCAATGACAACGACAAATATTTTTGCTCAAAATCCAGTAGTAAAAATTGATTTTGACCAATCAGGAAGACAATCGGCAGAAGTAAGTGAATCTGGATATGTCCCTTGGGTAATTACCACAAATACTGCCAGCAGAACAGAAAACGGAGTTACATTTACACTAACACGAATTGGTGATAAAGGAGAGGTATTAGGAACCAATTGGTACAAATCTGGAATTTCATTACCATATTATGCCAGATTGGTTTCTGATGGAGTTACTGTAAAAAATGGTACTGCAAATGAAGGTGGTCAAATAGAAGTAAGAATTAGTGGTTTAGAAACAGGTACTCATACCCTGTTAACTTTTTTAAATGCTGTAGACAGCCCTACAGGTAATAATTTTAGTCCAATTGATATTTTTATAGATGGCAATAAAATAGTTGATAATCTGATTCCGAGTGTCAGAGCTTTAAAAACAGCCGATGCAAAATCAGCTTATCTGACGTTTCAGGCAACTGCAAATACAGATGTGGTGATTGTATTTGCTGCCGAAACTTCAGGTACGGAAAATATTAAAAACATTATGCTGAATGGGTTTGAATTAAATACACCTAATATTTTTAATCAGGCAACAAATCCGGTACCCAAACATAATGACGAACATGTAGAATTAAGTTCAGGCAGTAAAATATTGACATGGACTTCAGCAATCAATGCCATATCACACAATGTTTATTTTGGTACTGATATAGTGGCCCTGGAAGCTGCCGGAACTTCATCGCCGGAGTACAAAGGCAATCAAATTCAAACAAATGTTTCGTATCAGGTAAATGGATTATATACCAGAACAACTTACTATTGGAGAATCGATGAAGTTTTAGCAGATAATGAGGTGATAAAAGGTAATACCTGGCGTTTTCGACCTGCACAACTTGCTTTTCCTGAAGCAGAAGGCTATGGACGTTTTGCCCGTGGAGGAAGAGGCGGAAAAATAGTAGCCGTAACCAATTTGAATGATAGCGGTCCTGGAAGTTTACGTGAAGCTGTTACCAATGATATTGGTCCAAGAACCATCGTTTTCAATACATCCGGAATTATCCAGCTTAACTCTCGTTTGGTTTTAAATCAGCCTTATGTAACAATAGCTGGTCAAACTGCCCCCGGGAAAGGAATTTGTATACGTACAGCACCTTTTGGAATTACTGGAAATGATGTTATTATTCAAAACATAAGAGTGAGATTAGGAGGAGGTGAAACGTTTGATGGAATGGGTTTAACTGGTGCCGATAACAGTATAATTGACCATTGCTCGATCAGTTGGACTATTGACGAAGCTTTTAGTTCACGTTCCGGAAAGAATATCACATTACAAAGAACATTAATATCAGAAGCATTAAACGCAGCAGGGCATAAAAATTATCCAGCCGGAACTGAACATGGCTATGCAGCAACTATAGGCGGTGATATTGGAAGTTTTCATCACAATCTTTTGGCTCATTGCTATGGGAGAAATTGGAGTTTAGGTGGTGGATTAGACGGTAGCGGTGCTTATGCAGGCAAAATGGATATTACTAATAATGTAGTTTACAATTGGGGCTCCAGAACTACTGATGGCGGAACCAAAGAAGTCAATTTTGTAAATAATTATTATAAACCCGGAGCCGGTTCAAAAATATTTATTGCTTTTAGCGCTGATAATGAAGGAAAGGGAACAGGGACACAACAATGTTATTTTAATGGTAACGTAATGCCTGGGTATTTTAATGAAAGTAACCAAGTAAATGGAAGAAGAATTACAGGAGTTCCTGTTACATTCGAAAATTTTGTAAATACACCTTTTTTTCCTTCATACGTGACAACACAATCGGCAGTAAATGCCTATAAAATTGTACTTTCTGATGTAGGATGCATACAACCTGAACTTGATGAACATGACCAAAGAATCATTACAGAAACATTAAACGGAACCTATACTTACAAAGGAAGTGTAACCAATAAACCCGGATTTCCGGATAATGAATCTGATGTGGGAGGTTACGAATCTTATCCTGAAATAACCAGAGATGTAAATTGGGATACCGATCAGGACGGATTACCTAATTGGTGGGAAACTATCATCGGGACAAATACAAATTCAGGTACAGGCGATTTCTCAGATTCTAATGCAGATACCGACCTGGATGGATATACTAATTTAGATAAATATCTACAATGGATGTCTCAGCCTCATTATGATTCTCCAACCGGAAATAAAATAAATATTAATATCCAGAGACTTTCAAGAGGATTTACAAGTGGTGTGAATTATTCTTTATCTAATATTGTTAACGGAAACACTACACTTAATTCGGATGTAGTCGAATTTACACCAACAGCAACCGGTTTATGTTCTTTTGATTTTACCGTTACAGATAATGAAGGCGGAACAATGACCCGTAAGATTAATATTGTTAGCGGATACAGCTCTGCATTATCAATAGAAAAACCAATCAAAGAAGATACATCTTTTAAAGTCTGGCCTGTCCCAAATAATGGTTCTTTTTCTATTTTGATGGAAAACGATGGCAGCGATGCAGAACTTAAAATATTTGATGTTTTAGGTAAAGAAGTAATTAAGAGAAATATTAGCGGAAAAACTCAGGAAAACATCAATTTAAAATCTAAGGGGGTCTTTATATTAAAAGTTTCAGATCCAGAAACTAAAGAAGTATTGCGCATAAAAAAGATTATAGTACAATAGAACTTTTATGATTATAACTAAACCATTATGAACTTTCAGTCCATGATTTGGTTGGCAGACTGAAAGTCTTTAAGGTTGTAACACTATTCATTAGCCACAAATTTTTCACTAATTAATTCGTGTAATTTGTGGCTAATATTTTTTAGAAGCTAGAAAAATTGACTAAAGAACATAATTGTAAACTCTGTCTGAGCCCCATAAACTTTTAATTTTCCTCATTCACCCTAACTATAACTTTGTAACCTAATCGTTTTCCTTCTGAAAATAATACGTATAAATCCATGTAATTGTAAACGACGGAATAATATCTGTAAAAGGAATAATCTCTTCTATAAAAGTCAGGATACTGGCAACACGCCCTACCCTGCCTTTATACATTCTAGTCATTAAAAATGCGGCAATAGGCGCCCAAATCACGTCTGAAAACTCTCCCAACAGCGGAATACTAAACGAAACCATTCCAATTCCGTCAAAAAGCAAACCCAAAAGCAGTTTTTTAACCCTGTCATCATTCATTACTCTAACGTCTTGCATTTTAAAAATATTTAGATATTATCCGAAAAGGTATAAAAGAAATCACAAACAAAAATTATTCCATTAGTTAAATTTGTTGCTTAATTTCCATTTGTTGCTTACGTCATAAATTTCTGTTACAACGCATTTCAATATCGACAGAATCTTTGTTTCTTTGTAAAAACAGTTTTTAATGATACACGCAAAAAACATACATAAATTCTACGATCAGCTTGAAGTTTTAAAAGGAGTTGATTTACATATAAAAAAAGGAGAAATTGTTTCGATAGTTGGTGCTTCAGGTGCCGGAAAAACAACTCTATTGCAAATATTAGGAACATTAGACAAACCTTCAAAATCAGGTTCAGAAACTTCTCTGACTATAAACGGAGAAAATATTTTAGGCCTTAATGATAAAGCCTTATCAAAATTCAGAAACCTGAATTTAGGATTTATTTTCCAGTTTCATCAACTTCTGCCTGAATTTACAGCTCTTGAAAACATTTGTATTCCCGCTTATATCGCAGGTAAAAAACCATTTGAAACTGAAGCCGAGGCCAAAAAATTATTAGATTATTTAGGTTTATCCCACAGAATAAATCATAAACCCAATGAACTTTCAGGAGGAGAACAACAGCGTGTTGCCGTAGCCAGGGCATTGATCAATAAACCTGATGTAATTTTTGCCGACGAACCTTCCGGAAACCTGGACACTCATTCTGCCGAAAATTTGCACCAATTATTCTTTCAGCTTCGTGACGAATTTGGACAGACTTTTGTCATTGTAACACATAATGAAGAACTTGCTAATATGGCAGACAGAAAGTTAATAATGGTCGATGGTCTAATTAGTAATTAGGAGCTATTTCCGGCTGTCCGTTATATCTTTTAGGGCAAACCCCGCCCCAAAAGGATGCCACTTCCATCCGGGCTGGCACTTTATGGATAACAAGCACTTTATTTGAATTATGAATAAAACAGAACTCAAAGAATTTCTCGAAGAAAAAGTCAATCAATACAATAATCTCGATTTTATTGAAAGTGACCCTGTTCAGATTCCCCATTTATTCTCCCAAAAAGAAGATATCGAAATTGCCGGATTTTTAAGCGCTACCATTGCCTGGGGAAATCGCAAAATGATTATCAAAAACTCACATCAGATGGTGAATCTGATGGGCAACACACCTTATGATTTTGTGATGTCACATTCTGATGGAGATCTGGAGCGATTAGAAAATTTTGTACATCGTACCTTCAACGGTAAAGATTTTACCGGATTTATAAAAGGTTTGCAACATATTTACAAAAATCACGCTGGTTTAGAAGCTGTCTTTTCAAAAAACCAGCAAAACAACAGTATTCAGAACAGCATTCATGAGTTTAAAAAAATATTTTTTGAAATCGATCATTTACCCAGAACCCAAAAACATATTTCAGATCCTTTAAATAACTCTGCCGCAAAAAGAATTAACATATCTAAGCAGTTAATTAAGGTAGCCTGTGTTTTTAATTGAACGTAACTAGATTATTATTATCAAGAATTATTTCATCTACTCTTCTAGTAACTGATTCACTTGCCTCATAATCAATAAAATCTTCATCAGTATATTCAATTCCTTTGAAATCGTAAACCGCCTTTTGGTCTTCAATGTCTTGTAATCGTTGCGCTTCATTAGTCGCTTTTCCACGTGCATAATACATCCAGTCCCATTTTACAGAAAACCAGTCAGTAATAAAGGCTGAGTATTCCTCGAAACCTTTATACTTGATAAATATATAGAAATACCCTCCTTTTTCTAGCTTAGTATGATTAATTGTTATTCTTTCTACTAAACTATGTATTAACCGTTTAGTGTCATCAAAACCAGCTGTAAGTTTATATTCATTAACAGCACTTTCTACTTTCATTCTAGCAAAATTTGAATCAGATTCTAGTATTTCTAATTTTAAAATTTCAATATTGTTTTTTAAATTATCAATAACCTTTAAATTTTTTTTATACTGCTCTCTAATTGATTCATCATTTTCTAACTCTTCATCATCCAACCAGTTTAAATGCTTTTCTTTTAACTTAATTTTCTTTTTAAGTTCTTCTTCATACTTGCATAATTTGTCCTTTAAAACAACTCCATTGCTGTTATTAATGGGTAGGTCTAGCAACAAATCTTTCAAGTTTTTGTTTATAAATAAATGTTGAATAATGAAGTTTTCAAATCTTGTAATTGAAATACCTCGTGACTCTGGACACTTTCCTTGTCGGATGCATTTATATGCTGAATCTTTATTAACAATTCTTTTTTTACCACGGTATTCTTTTCCACAATGTCCACAAACAATCAAACCATTTAAAAGATATTTAAATTCGCTCCGTTTGCCTACCTTTTGTTTGTTGTTTACAAGATTTCGATTGACCTTATCAAATAAATCTTCAGTTACAATTGGTGGAACATTTGCTTCAATCCTTTGTTTGTTTCCCTTTGGCTTACGATTCCAAACACGAATTCCCTTATACACTGTATTCTTCAACATATCATATATCACGTTCCCACGCCATTGTATTGAAGCTTTATTAAATACAATTCTTTCGCCTGTATAAGCATCGTAACGAACAAAGGAATCTTTTTTACTGACATTTTGAAACTTGGTAGGTATATTGTCAGCATTCAAGATATTAGCAATTGTATATGTTCCATTACCAGCAAGACTTAAATCAAATATTCTACGGACAACATCTGCTTCCGTTTCAATAATTTGATACATCCCATCAGCACCTTTTTCATATCCATAAGGTAAAGCACCATGTGTTTTGCCTTCAGAAGCTCGTTTATCAAATGTAAGATTAACTTTTTCTCTTGTTTGTTCAGCAAATAACTGATTGGCTAAAGATTGAATACCAGTAACAAATTTTATAGCTGGGTCAGTTAAATCTGTTTCAACGCCTTTAGGATAAAATTTTACATCTTTTTTATTAACTTGATACTGGAATATTTGCCAAATTTTGGAATTTCTTTCAAGTCTTGATTGGTCAAACACGTAAACAGCTGTTATTTTGTCTTTATCAATATCTTTCATCATTTCTGCAAATGATGGTCTTCCTTCAATCTCTTCAGTGGTTCCAGAGATTCCAACATCCGAATAAATCTTATATTTCATTCCAAGTCTAATAGCAACTTTAATTCCTTCAGAAGTCTGAATTTCAATAGAAGTATCTTTTCCAGTTGCTTTATTTCCAGAAATACGAGTGTAAATACCTAACATGCTTTTTTTACAAATATATTCAATTAATTAACAAGGGTAATTAAGGTAGTTTAAAAATATTATTTATTTATTCAACTTTTATAAGTGGTATGGTTCCAAGTCTATCTTTTAATATTGACTGCATAATGTTTAGTGTTTCTATCTCATGTTCACTTGGAACTAATAATCCATCATGCATAGTATAAGGTATAATATCATGACCAACCAACTCTTTACAAATTTCATCAATAAAAATTTTACTCTCAATTTTTTGAAGTTCAATAGCAAAATTTGCATGATTTTCTTTTTTTATTTCTGCTATGATGCCGTAAACAAGGGGGAATTCTTTTTGAAACACTTTCTTTACCTCTTTATTATGAGGATTTTCAGAGTAGGCTATTTTCATCCAAATTTCTTTACATTCATTTCGACTTAGACCATAAAGACCCTGTAACCATTCATACCATTTTCCAGAAGTGGTGATTGAGAAATAGTTGTCAATTTCGTTCAATAAGCCTTCTGAAGCATTTTTGCGATATGACTGAAGCAGAATATTAAACAATACTGGTTGGGAATTAGAAAGGTCTAAATAACTCATATTCTCGTAACCAACAATAAAGGGTCTCAAATCTGAAGCCATGTTGGTTAGATTAGTATCCAATCTTTTGTTTGTAGAATTACGCTTGAAACGGAGCGTTTTATTTAGACTCCCATTATGAATAGCATTTATGCTTGAAATACGGGAGGAATAGCGTTTGAATGCAGAAACTTCTTCTTTATTGGTTTTAGCTTCGGATAACTCGTTTAAATAACGATTTTCACTATGTACAAGTGCTTCTTCATATTGTATTTTTAATCCTTTACGATAATGGCTTCCCATTTTTTTTATATATTTTGGAGCATTATTGATATAAGTAGAGTCCGTCTCATAATCCTTCGTCAAAAACTTCTTATTTGTTTTTGTAATCGGGACTTTAATTTTGTACCATGAATTGAAAATCCTATTTTTTTGATTAACATCAATCCCTTTAGAGTCATGACTTTCCAGTGATATTTTAATGTTATCTCTTAAACAATAGGTATCTATAACCGCTCCTATAGACTCTACTGGAATATCATTTTCTCTACATAGAAAATTTATTTTAGATAAATAGGTTTCATTTGATTGTAAATAATAATGAGTTGTTCTTCCTTCAAAATAAAAGTCATGCCAAATAACATTATGAATAATTAACCATGTCATGTAATTATTATAATCATTCCCATACTTTGTTTGAAGAAATCTTGAATCCATTGGTATGCAATGAAGAGGATAAGCATCTAAATTTCTATTTTGATTTGATTTTGATAGTATATCATTGATAACTGACAATCCAACAATGATTTCAGATTCTTTATTGTCTTGCAATGGTATGTGATGCGCTGTTAGAAATAGTACTTCAACTACTTCTTTAGGAAGTAAAAAACTTCTGTATTTTGTGTATTTAACACTCATAAATATATTATTCTCTCTTTGTTATTCTCTCTCATTTGTTTGAGCTGGGGAGAGAACCAGATATAGCTAATATCTGGAACCCAGCAAAGACAATTTAATTGTCTTTTAATAAATATAACTAAAAAAGAAAATTAGTCAAGTGCTAAATTTAAAACTTCTTATTTTGTTTTTTTTTAAGGTTTTTTCGTACATAAAAAACTCTGTTTTTATGACGTACCAAAATGTACCAGATGCTCCTGTATTTACTAGGCAACCTAATTGGTATAAACCTCTTTTTTATGCTAAAATCAAAGAAATCTATCGATTGATTCAAAAACAATTTAACAAAATTGAGAATGAAAAAATTAATAAATTTTCAATTCCACCCCCTCCTCCGTTACCTCCGCTAGTATTAAGCCCCCCGTACCCCCTCAGAAGTAGCATACGGTGGCTTTCGGTAAAAATTTCCCAGCCAAAAATTGGATATAATATTCAAGATGACACATATTTGAAAAAATATTTTTTTTAATTTTTTCAGCCAAAAAATATGTTCCTATATGTAGTAACATTAATCCAAATGTTCCGAAAAGGAATTGCTTATTTTCATTAATGTGACACGCATTTATTCGCTACCTTTCTAGTAATTCTTTTAAAAACTACTAATATTGAATATTTTCAGCATTTTTATCCCAGTCAATATTACTAATACCATCTATAATAATATCTCGAATTGATTTATTTTCTGACTCAACACCAAACCATAATAACACAATGGAACTAGCATCATTTATTTCTGATTCTTCTGGTACTACATCAGAAGTAAGCCAAACAGAGCAGATTATTGGTTTCAAAACATTTTTTGAAACATACATATCTTCCTTATTTAATAGGGCTTTTCGATTCCCCCAGTCTTTAGAATAACTTATTAAACCAATAATGCTATCATTCATGGCTTCGTCTGGTTCTCCTATTAATAGTCCTCCGTATGTTCTGCTCATATTGAATGCTTCAACCTCAACTATTCTTCCTGTTTTTAATTTAATTTCCATATCTATCGTTTAATAATAAATATCATAAATCCAGGAAAATCAAGCTTTTACTTGCATATTAAAAAAATCCCTGGAATCTTTGCATAAGTGTTATAAATAAAGGTTTACCTTTTTGTATAACAGTAAATAAGTAAAAAATGACCATTGAGGTCAGTAAACTAGCCTCAAAATTCAGTAACCCTTTTTTTATAACAGTAAACCATGAAAACACCAGTTGCAATCTTCGGAAGAGTAAGTTTAGATTCGATGGATTTCCAAAGACAAATTAGTGATTTAAAAAAAGTAGCCGATAAACTCGACTATGAAGTTGTGAGCATAATTACAGAAAAAATATCTGGCGCAAAGAAAAATGATGAACGTTTAGGAATTCAACAACTCCTAGAGCAGGCAAGACAAGGAAAATTCAAAAAAATCCTTTGCACCGAAATTTCGAGATTAGGAAGGTCGAACACTCAAACGCTCTGTTTGCTTGATGAACTTCATCAACTTGGAATTAGCATTTACTTCCAAGACCTAAATTCTGAAACTTTAAACGAAAAAGGAGAGGTATCTTTCCAAACTGAAATTTTGACTAACTTGCTAAGCTTATTTTCGAAGAACGAACGACAAACCTTAATTTCAAGAATTCGTTCAGGGATGCAACAGGCGAAAGCAAACAATATCCATTGCGGTAGACCGAAAAACAGTTCAGAAAAAAATGACCAATTCTTATCAAAATATCCAAAAGTTATTATTGGTCTAAAAAAAAGGTATAGTGTAAGAGAATGCGTAAAATTATATGATGTTTCTCTTGGAACAGTTGCAAAGGTTAAGAAATTGGGAAATTTGTAAATTTCCTATTTTTGCCAATATTTACTCTTAAAAAAAACGTTTTTACTTAGTATACTCACTATCTTCTTCTTGTGGTTTATGATTATCATCACTCATCAAAATTTTCAGTGCTTTCAATTTCCATTGTTGCTCCTCTTCCGTCCATTCTTCTATTCGACCATTTATATTTAGTCCAAACTCCAACTTTTTTGCCATTGTAATAATTGCCTGATTCAGTAATTTCACCGTAACCATTAACCTCGTTACTTTCTCCATTTAACAAACCGTCCTTGTATCTTTGACGTGATAATAACTGATTATATCTATCATAGGTTAACCTAATTCCATTTTCTACGCCATTAACAAATGTTTTAGTTACCGAGCCACCAACACCATGACTACTATCATCAAAAGTCCATGTACCTTCTCTTGGTTTTCCGTCTTTATCTAATTCTAAGACTTCATTTTCTAATATTGGAATTTTAGTAGTTCTTTTTATTTCGCCTTTAATACATCTTACGGAAAGTCCTGTTCCTGCATCAAAACTTCCAGCTCCCGTACCCGATACCCAATCATCAATAGATAACTCACTTGGATTCCTTTTATTTGAATTTACTTGATTAAAACTTGAATTCCAAACATTTTCAGATGTCCACCAATGACCTTGTTCATTGATGTCATTAAAACTACCACTACTTTCATATCTTAATCCAGCAGGTAAAGCGGTAAAACCACTGCTATTTGTTGCAGTTTCATTCTTCCTATCCATAATGGACGACCACAAGTTGCTTGTTGATTTTAATTTAGTCGCTGTATTGTGTCTATCTTGTTGATTACCGTGATGACCCAACCCCAAGTTTAAAAGAAGCATATCATATTCAAGATTGTTAGGAATATGAAACCCCAAAGGAGCTAAACCTCTTTCGTCCATTACGGCATACCAATTATAAAGACATCCATACTTTTTGCCATTTTCATCATCATTATTATAGTAGCACCATGCTGGAATATGAAGTTTTGAAGCTCTCTTCCAATCTTCTTCCGATTTTGCCTCAAAAATGGTATCGCCATTTCTAAAAGTAATTACATCTAAATTTTTCGTCATCCAAATTTGATTGCCTATTGTGACAGTTGAAATTGAATTTATGTTATTTTCGTGGGCAACGGTAACGGTATCAGTAATATTTAAATTTTGTTGATTTGATTCATCTAATATTTCGGCTCTTTTTTTACAAGAAGAAAATAGAATTGCTAAAAAAAATAAGCAATATAATATTGGCTTGATTATTTTCATTTGGTCTTTTTTGTTGAAGTTTTGCTTCCTTGTTTGTTGTAAAATGTTGTTGTACCGTTTTTAGATTCTTTAGAAGTGCTAGTTTTATTATAAGATTTATCATAATAAACTGTTTTGTTTCCTGTTTGTTTTGAATAACCAGCAGGATTACCACTTTTGTTTTTATAAGTGTTGTTTTTTGTTTGGGCAACTGCTGATACCAACAAAAACATAAAAAATATTATTACTATTAATTTGTTCATATTGTTTTTTTTAAGATTTAATAACTCCTAACACCTCTACCTTCACACATAGGACAAATCCTTCCTTCAGTTTCTCCAGTAGCGACATTGCGCCCTGTTTCAATACCTGTTCCTTTGCATAATGGGCATTTATTTTGTTCATAAACTCTGCCATCATTACCCATCTTATATTCGGCTTCACTGCTAGTGTTTGTTTCAGAATTCTCTAAATCAACGCCATACTTTTTTGGAACATCATTAAATTGTTGGGTATGAATTCTACCACAAGCAGGACTGCAAATTTGACCTTGATTCCCTTCTGCCAGCTCTCTCCAAACTCCTTCTGAAACTTCCTCGTAACCTCTATTGTTAAATTTTTTGCCACAAATTGAACAAATGTTGGAAGTTGATTCAATTGAATTGCTCACAGAATCAACATCTTCTCGTTCCTTTTGAGAAGAATTATTGTTTGAACTATCATTTGGATTACGAAAAATTTCGAAAATTTTATCTGTCCCAATATTTAAAAATGCTAGTAAAATTGCAAAACAAACAAGCATTAAGAAATATTTCCATTTATTTGATATTTCCTGTTTTACTTTTACTTTAACCATTTTCTGTGATATTAAATTTATTGCTGTATTTTCCCCAAGCTGTATCGTAAATCAAACCTAATGTGTAATTTTTTGATTTATCGAGTTCTTGTAACTCATAAAGCGTTGATTTAATAGATGCCAGTACAACTTTAATTGATATTTTATCTGTTATGATAGGTATTCTAACATTAAATCCTTGTTTTGTGGAATGAGTAGAATGCAAGTCATCGTTTACAAACAATTTTGTTTTCGCATCAAATAGAAACCACTGTCCACTAAAACTAATAGTTAATATTCCATTTTGTTCAGTTCCTTTTTTCGTAACATTTAAATTTTGTATTGATTCTTTTTCATTATTTGTCTTTGATAAAATTTGAATTTTCATTTCAACAAATTCTTTTTCAGAAAGTGCACCATCATCTAATAACTGTTTTAGTTTTTTTAAGTTTTCAAGTTTATCCATAGTATTTTTAATTTATAGAGTGGCAATTATGAGTAAATAAGCATGTCTATTTAATAACTGTTTTAATATTCATCATAACTACACAAAAGAGTAATTAAATATTTTTTACGACATTAAAACTTACTCATTACTTATAAATGAATATTTACTAGTTCTTAAATCAAATTTTCCATTTTCGAAAATGTGTCCTCTGTAATTTGGGTCTTGGGCATCTAATGAATCATAATAATCTTTTTGAACAGATAAAACATCTTGACCTAATAATCCTGTTACAAACATGCTTGAGTTAATTTGTGGAATTAGTTTTGATTGCTTTTTATTGTAAATTATCGTCTGGGAATTTTGCCCAAAACTAGATGAAACCACTATGTAATTTTCAGTGACAATTAGATTTTTGTATAGGTCATTATCATCCGTTAATCCAACAAGTACGCCACCATTTTCTAAACTTACGTGAGTTATTTTGCCACTTCCTAACCAATAATTTTTTGAAAACTCTACTTTAGCTTCACTGCTTAGATTTTCAAAATCCAAATATTCGATTGATTTAGTTAAAGGTTTTTCATTAATGTCTTTTTTATTGTCATTTTTTTGACAGCTAACAAGAATAAGAACAATTAGGAATGATAGTTGAATTTTCATATTTTATTTAATTAGGTTTATTGTTTATACTTGTTTGCCTGCATTTTATTAGTCTAATAACAAGTCTCTTTTTCCTGTTCCGCTACAAGTTGTACAAATTAAACTTTTAATTTTTCCAGTGCCATTACACTTATCACACTTAACCTTTTTTGGTTTCGTAGTTTCTTTTGATACATTCTTCATTGTTTATAATTTTAAATTGTATTAGTTTATTTCATAGATGCAACTTGCAATTATTAAAGAATGCAAGTAATGGGGTGAAAGGTTTTTTTTTAAAATTAATTTGAAATAGTATAATTCTTGTCATAGGATTTACTTCCGCACGTGCATCCTGTAAATGAACATTTACTGCATGTTATTTTTTTACACATTGAGCATCTTTTAGCGTTATCTCCATTACGGCTATTACCGCAACTAGGACACATTGATATTTTTCCCATGATGAAATTTTATAATTCATCCCAAACCTACAGCAAATTAATTTTCAAAAAATTAAGAATTAGTTACCGTACTATTTTCTTGATTTAACGTTTACTTTTTAAGTTTCCACAAACATAATTTAAAATTTCAATTAACATATTATAGTATGTTAAAAAAATTAAGCATTATCCTCAAATTGGCGTGAAATATTAGCCATGGATAATACTCGTGAATTGAAACGTTTGGGATTGCGTATTAAGCAATTAAGAACGACTCGTGGATTGTCACAAGCAAAGCTTGGTTTACTTATATTTAAAGACCAGCAATCTATTCACAAAGTTGAAACTGGCGAATTTAATCCTACATACCTCTACCTACTTGAAATATGCAAAGGACTTGATATAACCATGAGTGAATTGCTTGATTTTTGATAAACCATAATCACAATATCAAAGAATATTAGCGGAACATCGTTTCAATAGAACTTATTAAATATTATAAAAAAAACCACAGACTTCTCTGTGGTTAAAAATAGACTTGATGTTTAAATTTATTTTGAATAATTATTGTACTTCAACATTAAAAAACTGCCCTTTAGAAATATTTACGAATTTGGGTATTGATGAATCAAAACAGCCCGAATACTCATAACGATTTTTGGTTGAATAGGCTACTAAATTATAATATTCATTATGCAAATTAGTGAGATAAAATTCTCCACTTATTCTTTTTCCAGAAATAGATGTAATTTTAATTTGACCAGTTGTACTATTGTCTATCTCAATGCTTATATAACCACAAACCGCAGTCCAGCTATTGGGTTTGTCATTTTTTAAAGAAAAAACTCCAGAAGTATTTATTTTAGAAATATTATAAATTTGACCAGTTTTCAATGATTCAGTCGCAATGAATGACAAATTAAAAGGAACTGAAATATGAGCTTTTTCATCAGAATCAACACCTGTTCTATTCAACATTGTATTCAAAGTGTATTGTGTAGTTCCATTTTTTTGTAAAGTACTCTCCCAATAATTAAGTACATCATATTGACCGTCATAATCATTTAATCCATCTAAAGTAAATTTTACTTTTAAATCTGGATTTGAATTGTCTGGATTTGAATTATCTGAATTATCATTACTACAATTGGTAAAGGATGTGACTACTAAAGCTACAAGACAAAAGCTTTTCAAAAATCTAAAATTTTTCATTTATTATTGTTTTTAATTAATACCAATCAAAAGTATAGTAAATGAATTCTTTAAAAACAGTGAATTAGTTTCCGTAAAGATTTAATAATTAACCGCTAAAAATTAGCCAATTTGAAGTTTCAAAACTACTGTAGTTCCTTTATTTGGATTTGAAGAAATAGTTATTGGATTCTCATTATTTACTTGAAACAAAGCAATACGTTCTTTAGCTAAATCTATCCCTTTTGAAGCATGAAGTTTATTTAGATTTCGGGACTGTATTCCTTTTCCGTTATCAATAATTTTACAAAAGAGGTAATTGTCACTTTGTGTAAATGATAGTACCAATTTTGGATTTACAGAATGAGAATCAAAGGCATGAACAAATACATTTTCGATAAAGGGCTGAATCAGCATTGGAGGAATTTCTATTTCAAACAAATCCAGTTCTTCATCAATAATCAACTCAAATTCAACGTGATTTTTAAAACGCATATTTTCTAGTTTAATATACGACTGCAAGTATTCAATTTCATTGGATAATGCTATTCTTTGTGCTGATGAATTATTAAGTGTTTGACGAATTATTTTTGAAAACTCTCCCATATACATTAACGCATCATCGGTGTTATTATCGATGATATAGTTCTGAATAGAATTCATAGCGTTAAATATAAAATGAGGGTTCATTTGGCTTTGTAACGCTTCCATTTTGGTTTCAGGTAAACGTTTTTGAACTTCTGATTTTGCACGTTCCTCGCTTTTAATTTTTTGAATACGATTCCTGTAAATCAAGTACACACAAAGGAAAATCAAAATAAAACTACCTAACAAAAACCACCATGTTTTCCAGAAAGGAGGTGTGATTTGAATCTTTAAAATATCATTTGAAGATATTGCTCCTGAAAATAAATCTTTAGTTTCTAATCTTATTTTATAGTTCCCATTTGGCAAATAGGTAAGATTAACATTTTCATCTTTTGTCCATTTGCTCCAATTCGAATTTGTCAATCCTATTACTCTGTAGCGGTATTCTAACTTATTTGGATATTGAGCATTTTGAGGTTCGAAACTAATAGCAATTGTATTTTCATTATATGGAAGTATAATACGGTCAGAATCATAACCAAACCATTTAAAATGATTTTGATTGATAGCTTCAAAATTGACATCTATTCCCGTAATTTTAATATTCCGAGCTGTGTTTTGTGTCGAAATATAGTTTTTAAAATCAAACTCAAAATAACCGTTTTGTGTTCCCATTGTCAATACTGTACCGATGAGATTTGAAGAAGTAAAAGCTTTACAAGTTAATCCTTGCTCTTCATCAATCAATCGTACTATACCGTTTTTATAAATATTCAATCCTTTCTCTGTTCCGATAAACATATAGTCTTTATAACATTCCAAAAATGAAATGGAATTACCTATTAATTGTTTTCGGTCAATTTTCTTGATTATTTTAAAACCTTTCGACACATCCGCAATAAAAATATCTCCAAATGAATTTGCAATTACTAGTTCTTTTTTATCATTGATTTTGACTTGAACTAATTCATTTTCTTTCCAGATATTATTAAAAGAGTATGAATAAAATTTACCATTGCCATAACTATACAATCCATTAGTTAATGAAGCTACATAATACTTATCTTCTAACGGAAAAATAGCAAAAGCATCTTTAGGGTTGTTTAAATTACTTGTTTCAAATTCTTTAGAAGCTGTATTATTTCTAAAGTCATTAGTAGTTTTGAAAATTCCATAAGCGACCTGAAATATAATTTTATTTGGATTCTCAAATTCGAAAGCACTAACAGAATAAGGATAATATTCTTTAATTGTTCCATCACTATTCACTCCGAACAAACCTATTGTTGAGTTTACCCAAATAATAGAATTAACAATTTTTAAACTTCGAAATTCAAATGCTTCTAAATTCGTTTTTGAAAAGACAGCAAAATAGCCATACTCCTGCAATTTTGGATTTGTTCTAAAACTGTAACGAGCAAAATCATAGAACTTTTCGTTTGATATTTCAGTCTTGATTTTGTTTTCTTTCAGAAATAGCAATCCTGCTTTATGCAAAATTAAATTTTGATTTTGGAAATTGGAAATTGAAACAATATCTAATTTTGATTTATTATAAAATGATGGAGGATAATATTTAATCTGCTGTTTTAAATCAATTTTAAAGAATCCTTTATTCAGAGTGCCAACATATAAAATATCTGTTTTCGAATCATAATATAAACTCCAAACGTCTGTACTATCAACTCCAAATACATCATTAAGACTGATAGTTTTATTGTTGTTTATTTTACAGATTCCACCTGTAGCAAAATTAATTCCATTACCAGCAACATAAGTTATACCTCGTTTATCAGTTACAAAGTTCCAGAAAACACTACTTCCAAAATGGATTTTAGAATCATTATTCGATAAGTAATCTTTTATGCTAATTTTACTTATTGAGTTGTTTATATGGTCACTATGACAGATGTAAAGACTATCATTATTCTTATGAATCGAAAATATATCGGGTTGCTTGTGACTTATAAGCTTCATACTTTTTGTTGCTAAATCAATTCGCCAAAAGCCATCATTAAAAGTTCCAAAATAGATTTTAGAATTTATCTCAACAAAATCCATGACTTGAAATAGCTTTCTGCAACCTATAATTTTCTTGCTCAGAATGATTTTATGGGTTTTAATATCCAAAACAGAAATTCCGAATTCAGTTCCTATGTAAAGAAGATTTTCGTGGATGAATAACCGTCTGATTTTATTATGAATCAGCCCGTTCTTTTGATTTATGACCTCAAACTTTTTACCGTTATAAAAGCTCAAACCTCCGCCATGACTGCCAAACCACATATTATGATTACTATCTTCTACAATAGCCCAACAACTATTGTGTGCCAATCCGTCTGAAGTATAATAATTTTTTACTTCTCCGTTTTGGATAGCCGATAATCCATTTGCTGTTCCGACCCAAAGAATACCTCGACTGTCTTTGTATATCGAATAAACGCTATTATTTGGCAGTCCATCAATTGTAGAAAAATTGGTTGACGGAAATTGTTGTGAAAATACCATCTCAACAAAAAGAAACAGTATAAAAAATAGATTATTTTTTTTGGA
Source organism: Flavobacterium piscis (assembly GCF_031457575.1). Lineage (GTDB taxonomy): Bacteria > Bacteroidota > Bacteroidia > Flavobacteriales > Flavobacteriaceae > Flavobacterium > Flavobacterium piscis_A. The sequence goes on from NZ_JAVDWQ010000009.1 coordinate 128,411, forward strand.
TGATAGCATTTATAAATTCTTCTTTTTTTCTAACAGATACAGGCAAAGTTTCCCCATTGCTAAGTTCTACAAGTAATTCATTGGTTTTATTGAATCGAGTAATGTAGTTTAGATTTACTAAATAGGATTTATGGATTCTTTGAAAAATAGAAGTTGGAAGCAGTTCCTCAATGTATTTTAAAGTTTTAGACAAAACAATATTTCTGCCGTCTAGGCAAACAATTTTACAGTAGTTACTGTCAGCTTCACAATACAAGATTGCATTCGTTTTGAGTAGTTCAAATCCATTTTCGGTTGGTAATGCAATCCTATTAAATTCTGAGCCACCAGTATCAATATTCTCTAAAAGTAATCTTAATTTGTCTTCTTGAAATGCTTTATTTTGTTTTTCATCATACTTTTTGATGGTTTCCAACAAATCAATATAATTAATTGGTTTTAGCAAATAATCTAATGCACTACACTTTATAGCATCAATGGCAAACTCAGAATGTGCCGTTGTGAAAATAACTTCAAATTTTACTTTATTTAATTCTTTAAAAAGTTGAAAACCATTTTTATTAGGCATTTGCACATCAAGAAAAACTAACTCTGGATTATATTTTTCAATAGATATAATTGCCTCATCAACGTTTTCACATTTATCAAGAATTAAAAATTTATCAGGAAAGTAGCGAGTCAAAAGTTTTTCTAAAAACTCTCTAGCGTTGTATTCGTCATCAATTATAATGGTTCTAATCATTTGATAAATGTAGAAATATTTTACTTAATCCAGAAGATTGAATTAGTAAACGTAGGATTATTGGAAGTTAACGAAAACAAGTTTTATTAAAAACCTTCAAAAATTCCTAAACCAAATAAAGCAAAATCATACTTAACAGGGTCGGTAGAGTCAAGTAATCTTAACGAACTATCAAGTTCACATAGAGCTTTGGAATCATTTTGTTTTCGGGTAAGCAAGCCTAGTTTTCGAGCCACGTTACCAGAATGCACATCTAACGGACAAGAAAGTTTTGAAGGGGAAATGTTTTTCCAAATACCTAAATCGACTCCAGCATTGTCATTTCTAACGAACCACCTAAGGCACATGTTAATTCGTTTTGCAACTGAGCCTTTAAAAGGGTCAGCAACATGCTTCCTGGTTCTAGTCAAATGTGGAATTTCAAAGAAAGCCTCATTTAGTGCATGAATTGCTGGTTGGAGTGAGTCCTCAGTTTGATTATTATTGAAAATTGTTTCCAAGCCTCCATGGTTTGAATAAATATGGTTGAGTGCTTTTATAAAATATGTAAAATCATTCGAATTAAAAGTTCTATGAACAAAACCATCTAGTTTTTCCAATTGACTATCGTTATAATTCATAACAAAATCATAAGGAGAATTACCGAGTAAATTCATCATACGGTGACCATTTTTGGTAATCATTTTACGATTTCCCCAAGCTATTGTCGAAGCCAGAAAGCCTGCAATTTCAATATCTTCTTTTAAAGAATATCTATGTGGTACACTTATTGGGTCTGGTTCAATAAAGTCAATTGTATTATATTGTAATACTTTGGCATCAAGGAAATCTTTTAGTTCATTTTCAGGGATAACCATATTTTATTGGTTTTAAGGCTTTATATTTACGCAAATATAGTTCTTTATCATTTCAAAAATATACTACCTTAATTACCCTTACTTACATGTACCTTAGATGGATGATCCGTCAGGATAACAAAGGAGTAGATTTAGGTATCTGGAAAAATATTTCTCCATCTGTTTTATCCTGCCCTTTAGATGTTCATTCGGGAAATGTGGCGCGAAAATTAGGGTTGCTGAACCGCAGGCAAAATGATGCAAAAGCATTAAATGAGCTTGACCTTAAATTACGAGAGATGGATTCTTCAGATCCTGTAAAATATGATTTCGCATTATTTGGCCTTGGTGTTTTTGAAGGCTTTTAATGAAGGTGTGAATATTATTTATAATGTAAAATCATTACTTTCGTTAACCTATCCAAAATTTGAGATTATAATTGTAAATGATGGTAACACCGATAATACTTTAGCTAAATTAATCAGCGAATTTGATCTCATTAAAATTGATTTTTATTATCAGGGAAAAATAATAACGTAACCTGTCAGAGGGTAAGCAATTACTGCTGAAAACTCTGCTTTATTTGTAAAAATCCTGTAAAGATAAAGATTCTTATAGAAAATCAAAAAGAAGTGCCGGAGTGGAGAAAAAGAAAAAACCAGTCGAGGAAACTTTTAGAATGGGAGCTGATGATTTTATTGCCAAACCATTTGATCCAAATAAACTTTTGTTGCGAATTAAACGATTTTTATAGGATTTAAATAGTCATTTTTAAGAAATGCGAAAATACTAAACTATCCTAATTTCTAACAAACACCAATTTTTCAGCTATTTATAGCTATATTTGCACAAAATATAATGCAAATGAGCACTTTCGAAAAATTCAATCTTCCAAAATCAGTACAAAAAGCAATCGACGAATTAGGATTTGTTACGCCTACTCCTATTCAGGAAAAATCCTTTTCTGTGATTATGTCTGGAAGGGATATGATGGGAATTGCGCAAACAGGTACTGGTAAAACATTTGCCTATTTATTGCCTTTATTAAAATTATATAAATTTACTCCCGGACATACTCCAAAAATAGTAATTCTTGTTCCTACTCGTGAACTTGTAGTTCAGGTTGTTGAAGAAGTAGAGAAATTGACAAAATACATGTCCGTTCGTACCGTTGGGATTTTTGGTGGCGTAAACATCAATACACAAAAAACAACTGTTTATCAAGGTTGCGATATTCTGGTGGGAACTCCAGGAAGAATCATGGATTTAACATTAGATAATGTTATCCGTTTTGAAGAAATGCAAAAATTGGTTATCGATGAATTTGACGAAATGCTGAATTTAGGGTTCCGTACTCAGTTGACAGCTATTCTGGCTATGATGCCAAAAAAACGTCAGAATATCTTATTTTCAGCCACAATGACCGATGAAGTAGATGCAATTTTGAATGACTATTTTGATTATCCGGAAGAAGTTACACTTTCTGCATCAGGAACACCTTTGGAAAATATTACTCAAATTACATATCAAGTACCAAACTTTAATACCAAAATCAATCTTCTTAAACATTTATTACAAACCAACGAAGACATGAGTCGTGTGCTGGTTTTTGTAAATAACAAGAAGATATCAGATATGGTTCACGAACGTATCGAGGAAGATTTTGAAGGTCAGTTTGGTGTAATTCACTCCAATAAATCCCAAAATTACCGTTTGAGCACTATGGCTTCGTTTCAGGAAGGAAATCTTCGGGGTTTGATTACAACTGATATTATGGCGAGAGGTTTGGATATTTCGAATATTACTCACGTAATCAATTTTGAGATGCCGGAATTACCGGAACTATACATGCACCGTATTGGCAGGACGGGTCGTGCCGATGCTACCGGAACAGCCATAAGCCTTATTACTCCTCGTGAAGAAGAGTCAAAAGTGGCTATTGAAGTGTTAATGAATACCGAATTAGCTGTTGAAGCTTTCCCGGAAGAAGTAGAAATTTCAGCGAAACTAATTGAACCGGAAAAAGACAGACAGCCGGTTAAGTTTTTGATGAAAAAACAAAAACTGGATGGCGATGGTGCTTTTCAGGAAAAAAGCAAAAAGAACAAAAAAGTCAATTTGGGCGGACCTGGTGTAACCAAGAAAAAAACGCATGGTTCAGTAAATAGAAATATGTTAAAAACGAGGGATAAGAAGAGAAAAGATAAGAAAAAATAGTTTTTTTTACAGGAACAAAGGCTCAAAAGACTCAAAGATTGTAGTTTAAGTAATAAACTTTACATCTTTGAGCCTTTAAATTTATAAATCCAGACAGAACTCTGTATAACCTCAATAAACTAAATTTTAGTAAAGACCAATCCTACAGGAGAACACAATTCTATCTTCTTCCCAGTTGCTTTAAGTTTTCCAGTAGTTTTATCTCTTTTAAAAATAACAACTTCATTGGTATGCTGATGCCCTACTAAAAGATAATTGCCTGTTGGATCAATTGCAAAATCTCTTGGGCCTTTTCCTAATGTGCTTACTTGTTCAACTAATTCCAAACCCCCATTTTTAAGAATTTTGTAAACTGTAATATTATTGGCATCTACACGATCTGTTACGTATAAAAATTTTCCATCTGGCGAAATTTTAATAGCTGCCGCGCCTGTTCCTCCGGTAAATTCTTTTGCAAGAATGCTGATTTCAGAAAGCACTTTCAAGCTTCCATTTTTATCAAAACTAAAAGTTGTCAAAGTAGCATCCAATTCCTGAATCAGGTATACGAACTTGCCATCTTTGCTAAAAGTTAAATGCCTTGGGCCACTTCCCTTTTTAACATCAACACTTTCTTTCAATGTTAAAACTTCATGTGCCGCACCCGGATTGTATTTATAGATAAAAACTTTATCCAGGCCTAAATCATTTGCTAAAACAAATTTTTTATCAGGTGAAAAAACAACCATGTGTACATGCGCTTTTTCCTGACGTGCTTCATTTGTTCCTTTACCTTCGTGCTGAATTAATTGTTGCCCTTCAGTAATACTCCCGTCAGCATTTTTCTTAAATACAGCAATATTTCCTCCAGAATAATTAGCAGTAATTACATTTTTATTATCATTAATTAAATGACAGGGATCAGCACCTAAAGCATCATTTTTATTTATTAATTTTATTTTACCTGATTCAGAATCATAACCAAATGCACTTACAGTACTTTGTGTCCCATTTTCATTCACTGTATAAATAAACTTATTATCTGCTGAAACTGATAAGTAACTTGGACTCAAAACGCCTTCAGAAGAATTTTTTAATTTAAATTCACCGGAATCAGCATTAAATTCATAAACGTATATTCCGTCGCTCTCGCAAGTGTTGGTGTAAGTTCCAACTAATAAATTAAATTTATTCTGGGCTTTTGAAGTAGTGACTGCTAAAGCCGAAAATAGTATTAAATATATTTTTTTCATATTTTAAAGTAGTTTTTTGATTAAGCTAAATTAGACAATTATATCTTTAAAAAATTTGATTTTGTTACAAATGCCTTTTCAAAAGTTACATTTTTCACATTAAAAAACATAATTTAAACCATATAGCGTATATAAGTATATTTAATTTTCCCTAAATCAAAACCTTACTTATAATCTCTTATATTACTTATATTGTTTAACTAAAAATTTGTATTTTTGACCAGTATCTTTGCTAAAAAACATAACCTAGTGAAGTAAATCAAAGCCAGAATGCATATTAAAAATCCCGAAATTCTATACTTTCTGTTTTTATTGATTGTTCCAATTTTGGTTCATTTGTTTCAATTGAGACGTTTTAAGATTTCTTATTTTACCAATGTTCGCTTTTTAAAAGAGCTTTCAATCCAAACACGGAAAAGTTCCAAAATCAAAAAAAGATTATTATTAGCTACACGTTTACTACTACTGACTTGTATCATCATTGCTTTTGCCCAACCCTTTTTTGAAGCAAAAGACAGTAAAAACGCTGCAAACGAAATGTATATCATTCTGGATAATTCATTCAGTATGCAGGCAAAAGGCAAAAAAGGCGAATTGCTAAAACGTGCCGTTCAGGAATTATTGGAAAACACTCCCGAGACAGCTCAGTTTTCATTGTTAACCAATACCGAGAATTACTGGAACACCGATATAAAATCATCTAAAAGTGCTTTGCAAAATCTCAAATACAGCGCATCTCCTTTTGAACTTTCGTCTATCATGGCAAAAATCAAAGCACATAAATCGGTACATAAAAAAGATATTGTCATTATTACTGATGCTATTGGCTTAGCCGAAAAGGATATAAAAAATATCAATGTTGAAGAGAAACCATATTTTATTATTCCAGAAGCAGAACAAAAAAATAATATTTCCATTGACAGTGTTTTTATTAATCAAACCCTGGAGAATTTTTATGAAATAAGCGTAAATTTATTGGCTTACGGAGAGAATTTCAAACCTGTTTCGACCGCTTTATACAATCAAAATAAACTGATTGCCAAAACGATAATCAATTTTGATGCGAAGAAAAAGAAAATCAATTTTACCATTCCAAAAGAAGCATTTCACGGATATGTAACTATTGAAGATAATGGTCTGGCTTACGATAACAGACTTTATTTCAGCATTTCAAAAACTAAAAAAACAAATATTATCAGTATAGGAGAACCTGAAAAAAGTAATTTCCTGTCTAGAATTTACACTTCTGCCGAATTCAATTATAATAATTATCCTATCAGCAGTTTAGATTACAATAGCCTGGAAAAACAAAATACTATAATTTTAAATGAATTAACCGAAATTCCTCAGGCCCTGCAGACAACGTTAAAAGCATTTGTTTCAAAAGGCGGGAATTTAGTGGTAATTCCATCTGAAAAAAGTTCAATTTCAAATTTAAACTCTTTTTTAGGAAACTTTGGAAAAGTTCAGTTTAATAGTATGAAAACTGAAAGCAGACTAATTACAAAAATTAATTTCGATCATCCGCTGTTTTCTGCTGTTTTTGAAAATAAAATTACCAATTTTCAATATCCAAAAACAAATAATTCATTTGATATTTCAAGCCCATATCCTGCCGTTTTATCTTATGAAGACCAAAGTGTATTTGTAACGATGATTCCAAATCCGGTTTCCGGGGTTTCAGTATTCTCTGCACCAATTAATTCAATAAATTCGAATTTTCAGCAATCTCCCATAATTGTTCCCTTGTTTTATAAAATGGGGCAAAACAATCAAAAAACAGGTGTAAATGCATTAACAATTGGCAATAATCAACCTTATTTTGTGGATGTTTTATTGAGTAAAGATGCCATTTTAGAAGTAAAAGGAAACGAAGACTCTTTTATTCCAATTCAGCAGATATTGAATAACAAAGTCAAATTAACATTTAATGATTTCCCTGAAAGAGCAGGGAATTACAGCATTTTTGACAAAAAAGAATCAGTTGAAAACCTGAGTTTCAATTATAAAAGAAGTGAAAGCGATTTGAGTCAGGTAAACACAAACGTAGTTTCTGATTTTAAAACTGCTGATACGATTTCGACGATTTTCAACACCTTACAAACTGAACGGACTGACAACGAAATTTGGAAATGGTTTGTTATCTTTGCCCTGTTATTTTTAGCATTAGAAATGGCGATTATAAAATTCGTGAAGTAATTGATTCTGCCTGTCATTTCTGATAAACAAGAATCTGTAAATACAAAAATAAATTATTCTACATATGAAAATAATCATCAGAAGCGCCAAAATTATCGATTCAAAAAGTCCGTTTCATAATCAGACCGTTGATCTTTTAATTGCAGATGGTATTATAGAAAAAATAGGAACTTCAATTCTTGATATCGAGGATTCAACCGAAGTCAAATTTAATAACCTACACGTTTCACAAGGTTGGTTTGACAGCAGCGTTTCGCTTGGAGAACCAGGTTATGAAGACCGTGAAACTATTGCAAACGGATTGAATGTTGCAGCAAGAAGCGGCTTTACAGCAATCGCATTACAACCCAACTCCTACCCTGTTATCGACAATCAATCTCAGGTAAATTTTGTAAAAAATAAAGCAAACGGTTTTGCCACAGAAATTTTTCCAATCGGAGCTTTAACCAAAGCCAGCGAAGGAAAAGATATGGCCGAGTTGTTCGATATGAAAAAATCCGGAGCAATTGCTTTTGGAGATTATAATAAAAGTACAGACAACGCCAATCTTTTAAAAATTGCTTTACAATACGTTCAGGATTTTGATGGTTTGGTGATAGCATATTCGCAGGATCAAAATATAAAAGGAAACGGAGTTGCCAATGAAGGAATCGTATCGACAAGATTAGGATTAAAAGGCATACCGAATCTAGCGGAAGAACTACAGGCTGCCAGAAACTTATATTTATTAGAATATACGGGTGGAAAATTACACATTCCAACTGTTTCAACTGCAAAATCAGTTGACTTAATCAGAGAGGCAAAAGCAAAAGGACTACAGGTAACTGCAAGTGCTGCTGTACATCATTTAGTTTTAACCGATGAAAAACTGGAAGGTTTTGATACCCGTTTTAAAGTTACACCGCCATTGCGTACTGAAACAGACAGGCAAGCTTTATTAAACGGAATTACAGACGGAACAATTGATATAATTACTTCAGATCATAACCCGATTGATATTGAATTCAAAAAAATGGAGTTTGATACTGCCAAAAATGGAACTATTGGACTTGAAAGTGCCTTTGGGGCTTTGCTTACCGTTTTGCCTTTGGAAACTGTAATCGAAAAATTAACTTTAGGAAAAACAATATTTGGAATAGAAAATAATTCAATTGCTGAAGGTTCTAAAGCTAATTTTACTTTCTTTAATCCAGAAGGAAAATCAACTTTTAAAAAAGAAAATATACTTTCCAAATCTAAAAATTCTGCTTTTTTAGGAACAGAAATTAAAGGTTCTGTTTACGGTATTTTAAATCAAAATCAACTTGTTACAAAATAATTAAAATGAACAATTCAATCGAAGAAGGAAAATCAATTGCCATTACCAGTTATATTTTAATTATTGGAGTATTAATTGCGATGTCAATGAATTCTGAAAATAAAAATAGTTTTGCTTCTTTTCATATTCGTCAGTCACTGGGGTTATCGCTGGCTTTTATTTCCTTTGGGGCTATTATCAGTAACTTCGACAGTTTTTTTATCACTTTTCCTATGTGGATTTGTATTTCTGTCTTATGGACGTATGGGATTTTCAGCGCTATCCAAGGGCAGTCAAGGCCAATTCCATTAGTGGGAGAACTTTTCCAAAAGTGGTTTAAATCGATAGGATAATAAATTCCAAAAAATTAAATTTCAAATTCCAAAAAAAGAAATCCGTTAAAATTCGTGTTTTTGCTTAGCGAATCTGTTTTATCAGCGGATTAATTTTGAACACGGATGACGCTGATTTGCTAAGCAAAAATGCGGATAAAAACCGATTTTTTATAAATTATAATCCAACTAAAAAATGAACTTATCTTTAGAATATAAAATACAAGAACCCAAAGTCATCTTAGAAAAAAATCCTGTATTGCTTTTATTACACGGATACGGCAGCAACGAAGCTGATTTATTTTCGTTTGCAACTGAACTTCCAGACAATTATTACATTATTTCGGCAAGAGCCCCTTATGATTTGCAATATGGCGCTTATGCCTGGTACGCCATTAATTTTGACGCCGACCAGAATAAATTTTCAGATAACGAACAAGCTAAAATCTCGCGTGATAAAATTGCAAAATTTGTAGATGAATTAGTTGCCAGTTATCCTATTGACGCTAACAATGTAACTTTGGTAGGTTTTAGCCAGGGATCTATCCTGAGCTATTCAGTAGCCCTTTCATATCCTGAAAAAATTCAGCGGGTTGTCGCAATGAGTGGATATTTTAATAAAGAAATCATCACAGAAGGTTTTGAGAAAAATGATTTCAAAAACCTTAAAATATTTGCATCGCACGGAACAGTAGATCAGGTTATTCCAATTGAGTGGGCAAGAAAAACCCCTGCCATTTTAGAAAAGCTAAATATTCCGGTTACGTATAAAGAATATCCTGTTGGACATGGAGTTGCACCTCAGAATTTCTTTGATTTTAAGAATTGGCTTGAGTAGTTTTCGTTTTCGGTCGCAGTTTTCAGTTCATACTGAGACTAAAAACTGCGACTGAGATAACATAACATTTATTTTTGATACAATAACGACTGATTCACTTCAAAATCAATCGTCTCATCACCGTTTACAAAATACTTTAATAAAACTTCTCCCCAAATTTCACCATTGCTATAATCTGCAATGATCCATCTGTGGTTTAGGACTTTTACTTTGTTGATGATGAATTTGTTCGGGCCTATTTTGTCCTGCCCTGTGTAAGGATTTCCATTTGGGTTCGCATTTAAATCCAATAATTTTTCGGTTACAACCGGAATCAATTTTTCATATAAAATTACTTTTCCTCCAGAAGCACTGTTGTCAAAATAATTTTGTGCATTTTGATTATTTTCCAAAGAAAAATAATCAGCTTCGGCTAATTTGCCTGATACCAAATTAATACTGTCCCTTAGCTTTTTAGCAGTTTTATCATATCTTTCCTGCTCAAACTTTACTTCTTTGCTGTAAAACATATAAGTAAAAACATTCATTAATATTGCTAAGATAAAAAGGTAAAGCATTAAGGATTTTTTCATTTTGTGGTATAATTAAATTGTAATTTCTAAATTGTCGTAGGCAAGGAAAACATTTTCAGGGAGTTTTTGCTGTACCTCCTCATGAAAACCTAAAACATGGCTAATGTGGGTTAAGTAAGCCACTTCTGGCTGAATCAAATTTATAAAATCAAGGGCTTCCTGCAAATTAAAATGGGTATCATGCGGTTCAACGCGTAAAGCATTTACAACTAAAACTTTCAGGTTTTTTAATTTTTTAATTTCAGGTGCAGCAACGGTTTTTACATCGGTTAAATAGGCAAAATCATCAATTCGGTACCCAAAAACCTGTAAGTCACCATGCATAACGTTAATCGGAATTGCTATTTTATTTCCAATCGCAAAAGGTTTATTATTCCTTACTTCGATGGTTTTTACACTTGGTGCACCAGGATATTTATTAACTGTTTCAAAAACATAATCAAAACGGCGCTTGAGATTATCAATCACACGCTGATGTGCATAGACAGGTATCTCACCCTGTCTGAAGTTAAACGGTCGAATATCATCCAACCCGGCGGTGTGATCGGCATGTTCGTGTGTAAACAAAATTGCATCAACGCGTTTGCAGCCACAGGAAAGCATTTGTTGTCTGAAATCAGGACCACAATCAATAACATAAGAATGATCTTCCCATGTTATCCAGACAGAAACGCGAAGCCTTTTGTCTTTAAGATCAGTGCTTTTGCAAACAGGATGATCAATCCCTATAATTGGGATGCCTTGAGAAGTACCAGTACCTAAAAAATAGACCTTCAATTGAACTTGATTTTTTTACAAAAATAGGGATTATTTCTCTTTCATTAGAAACCTAATTTGCTAACTTTGTAACAAATCTATTTAAAATAAAATGGGTACAGAAATAAAACTCAAAGGTGACAAGGTCATCGCTCAGATTCCTTCCATAAAAGACAAAGCGCTACGCATTAATTTAAACGAGAATATTTACGGTACTTTTGCTGAAATTGGAGCTGGACAAGAAACAGTCAGGCATTTTTTCAGATCTGGAGGTTCATCGGGAACAATTGCAAAAGCCATGTCTGCCTATGATAAAGATTTTAGTGATGCTGTTTACGGAATTGAGGGCGACGGTCGATACGTAACCGAGAACCGACTCAAGAAAATGTTAACCTTTGAAGGAGAACTGATCGAAGAACGTTTAAGCAGGGAAAAACACCCAAATAAACTTTTTTTCAGTTACGCCAATACGGTTGCCACGATAGATTTTGCAAAACAATTCAAAGGTCACGGCTGGGTTGGAATCAGATACCAGATTGAACCTGATGAGGCTTACAACGAAATTATTCTACATATTCGTTTTAAAGAAACAGATGCTCGACTGCAACAGGAAACACTGGGAATTTTAGGTGTTAACTTAATTTACGGGGCATTCTACAAATACAATGATCCTAAACGATTACTTCGTTATTTATATGATCACTTAGATAAGGATCAACTCGAAATTGATACTATTAACTTTTCAGGACCTCGTTTTGCCGATGTTGATAATCGATTGATGAGCTTACAATTGGTAAAAAATGGTATGACTGACGCTGTAATGTTTAATCCTGATGGAAAAAACGTTTTACCGGCTGCTGTTTTATACAAAAAAAATCTTCTTGCTTTTAGAGGAAGTTTTCGTCCGGTTACAAATGTAAACGTAGACATGTACAGGAAATCCTTAAAAATGTTTCTTGAAGAAAATAAAGTAGAAAAAGAAAACACCCTTGTGGTTTTTGAAATTACACTCTCCAATCTGCGTTCTGATGGAGAAATTGATGAACGTGATTTTATGGACAGGGCCGAATTACTTTGCTCTTTAGGTCAGACTGTAATGATTTCGAACTTCCAGGAATATTATAAAGTGGTTGAATATTTTTCTAATTATACCAAAGCCAGAATGGGATTGGCAATGGGAGTAAATAATTTAGTAGATATCTTTGATGAAAAATACTATCGCCATTTAAGTGGCGGAATCCTTGAAGCTTTTGGTAAGTTATTCTATCGTGATATGAAAGTATTTTTATATCCGATGCTGGGTGACAATGGTGAAATTATCACTTCTGACAATTTAAAAGTGCATCCTAGAATGAAAGAACTCTATAAGTTCTTTAAATTCAACGGAAAAGTAGTTGATATTGTAGACTACGATCCGGGAATTTTAAATGTATTCTCCCGAGAGGTTTTAAAAATGATTGGTCAGGGAAAAACCGGTTGGGAACCTATGCTTCCATCCGGAGTTGCAGAAATCATAAAAGAACACCACCTTTTTGGATATCACCCTGAAAAAGAATTAGAAAACAACTAAACATTATGCTTTTCAAAAATTAAAAAGTCCAAAATAGAATTACTCTTTTCGGACTTTTTGTATTTATTTGCAGAATCTTTTTTTAATTTTTATTACTTTTAACCCGTTGGGTGTAATTAGTTTTTGATGATAATTTTTCGTCTGTTCGAGTGATTTTCAATAGAAAATTGTATCAAAACAGAAAAATTATCATTAAAAAAGGTTCTCGATACATTTTTTGTTCTGTTTCTCTGGACAAAAAACACTCGAACTGACGTTTTTAATAATTCACCCGACAAGTAGTTACTTTAAAAAAATAAAAAATATGAAAATCATAGCCTTTGCCGGTAGTAACAGCCAACAATCTATCAATAAACGTTTAGCCTCCTATGCCGCTAGTTTATTTGAAAATGCACAAGTTGAAGTTTTAGACCTTAACGATTTCGAAATGCCCCTATTTAGTGTAGACATTGAAAAAGAAATTGGCCAGCATGAAAAAGCAAAATCGTTTTTAAAAAAAATAGAAAATGCCGATATTTTGGTAGTTTCATTAGCAGAAAATAACGGAAATTATTCGGTTGCCTTTAAAAATGTATTCGATTGGTGTTCCAGAATAACTAAAGAAGTTTTCCATCAAAAACCAATGTTATTAATGGCAACTTCACCTGGACCCAGAGGTGGTGCTTTGGTTTTGGAAATAGCAAAAAATGCTTTTCCTAGATTTGGAACTGAAATAAAAGCTACTTTTTCGTTACCATCTTTCAATGCTAATTTCGATTTAGAAGAAAATAAAATCTCGAATATTGTGTTAGATAAAGAACTGAAAGACATAATCAAATCCAGTTTCTAATCAATGACATTAAAAAAAATTACTTACATTTTTGTTTTACTGAATGTAATTGTTCTAAATGCTGCTTTTGGGCAAAAGTATAATGCAGTTGATAATATTATTTTAAAATACCCAAAAAATTTTAATTCAACAGAAAAATTAGCAGAAAGAATTCAAAAAGATTTTGACTCTGATTATAACAAAGCAAGAGCTATTTACAGCTGGATTGCATTAAATATACAATACGATTATGCTCTTTTCCTGAAACCTACAAAGGTTCAGGGCTTCACCTATTCTACTGAAGCTGAAAAACAAAGAAAAATACAAGATCTGAATGATAAATTGACTCAAAAAACCTTCAAATCCAAAAAAGGGGTTTGTGAAGGTTTTACAGCTCTATATCAACATTTAGCTGGTCTGACAGGATTAAAATCAGAAATAATTGAAGGGGATTCAAAAATTGGATTAACAGATATCGGCCGAAAAAACACATCGTCAAATCATGCCTGGAATATTGTCCTAATTGATAAAAAATGGCGCCTGATTGATGTTACATGGGCACAAGGTTATTATGATTATAGCAAAGGCAGAATGGTAAACGATTTTACGCCAATTTATTTCGATACCGATCCTGATTATTTCTTCGCCAAACATTTTCCTGATTCTGGTTCTTATTTAGGTAATAAATTAAATAAAAGTGATTTTCTAAATGGTCCTTTAATTTACAATAAAACTATTGAGCAAGATTATAGAATCAAATCGCCGGAATCTGGAATTATTGTAGCCAATAATGGAGATAAAATCACTTTTGAAATAAAAAACGTTTCAAAATCGGATTTGGTTTTTTACCTGAATAAAAACAATCAGCCTGTTAAAGTTCAAAATCCAAAAGAAAAACGCAGTGGGTTAGAATTTCAAATTGCTCACGATAAAAACATTGGCGAGTATATTACAATTTTCGTAGATACAAATAGTATTGCTTCCTTTAAAATAATTTCAAAATCAAAATAATTACAGTTTCTTCCCATTTTTAAGTCTTATTAAATCTCCGTATATTAGCAATGTATTGGATATCATAACAATACTACTAATTGATCTTCTAAGAAACAATTCCAAAACAGATGGAAACAATTTTTCTAAAATCCATTTTAGATAATGATTTCTATAAATTTACGATGCAGCATGCCGTAATAAAGCTTTTTCCAAAGGCGAAGGTTCGTTATGCCTTTATCAATCGTGGAAAACATGCTTTTCCTTCCGGTTTTGCCAATTTGCTTCGTGAGTCTGTTGATGCCATGTCCAATTTGAAGTTAACAAAAGACGAAAAGCATTACCTGGCAAAACATTGCCCTTATCTTGACCCGACTTATTTAGATTTTCTTCAAGGCTATAGTTACGATCCTTCTGAAGTTCAAATTATTCAGGAAGGTCCTGAAATAAAAGTTATCATTGAGGGATTCTGGTATCGCACAATTTTGTGGGAAGTACCGCTTATGTCTTTGCTGTCCGAACTTTTTTATAAATCTAATCATTTAATACGTTTAAATGATGATGCCATAAAAAGCCACACAAAATCTAAAATTGAGAACTATAATAACCTCGGAGTTTCTGTTTTGGAATTCGGTACAAGACGCCGTCATTCTTACGATGTACATAATTTAGTAAATGAGACATTACGAACCTTTGGGAAAGAGAGTTTCATCGGAACCAGTAATGTCCATTTTGCAATGCTCAATAATAAGCGCCCCCTTGGTACTCATGCACACGAATGGTTTATGTTTCATGCGGCACAATACGGTTTTAAAATGGCTAATTTAATCAGTTTAGAACACTGGACACAAGTTTACGGAGGAGATCTGGGAATTGCCCTGACAGACACTTATACTACAGACATATTTTTTAGTCAATTTGATAAAAAATACTCTAAACTTTTTGATGGTGTACGGCATGATAGTGGTGACCCCGTTAATTTTGCCCAAAAAGTAATTACACATTATAACAAAATGGGAATTGATCCAAAATCAAAGGTGATTGTTTTTTCCGATTCTTTGAATTTTGATAAGGTGAAAATCATTGCCGATTTTTGTAAAGATAAAATCAAAATGTCTTTTGGCATAGGAACCAATTTTACCAATGATGTTGGTTTGCCATCTATGAACATGGTTATAAAATTAACCGAAACTAAACCTGAACACACCTATTGGCAAGGGGTGGTAAAACTTTCTGACGAAAAAAACAAGAATACGGGAACGCCCGAAATGATCGCTTTGTCGAAACAAGTTCTGGGAATCAAATAGTCTTTTTTTGTTTGATAGCGGATTTTTTATATTTTTAACGGCCGTATTTTTTTAAAATCAAATTAAATAGGTTTAAACCTGTTTTTTATTGATAACTTTAAAAAAATACGCTTTCATTTTTTATTGAGAAATGGTACATTAGCCAAAAATCCAAGTCATTTATGCCAGAGCAAAATCAATATACCGAAGATAATATCCGATCACTCGATTGGAAAGAACATATCCGTATGCGTCCGGGGATGTATATTGGAAAATTAGGTGATGGATCTTCGCCGGATGATGGTATTTATATTCTTCTAAAAGAAGTATTGGACAACTGTATCGATGAGTTTGTAATGGGATCCGGAAAAACTATTGAAGTAACCATCAAGGACAAAACGGTTTCGGTTCGTGATTACGGACGCGGAATTCCGTTAGGAAAAGTCGTTGATGTAGTTTCAAAAATGAATACAGGGGGAAAGTACGATTCTAAAGCTTTCCAGAAATCGGTTGGTTTGAATGGTGTCGGAACAAAAGCGGTTAATGCTTTGTCGAATTATTTTCGTGTAGAATCGGTTCGTGACGATAAACAAAAGGGGGCTGAATTTTCTGCAGGAAATCTGGTTTTAGAAGAAGATATAATTGAAACAACAAAGCGAAAAGGAACAAAAGTAACTTTTACGCCGGATGAATCTATCTTTAAAAATTACAAATTCCGTATGGAATACGTCATTAAAATGGTTAAGAATTATTGTTACCTAAACAATGGTTTAACGATTATTTTCAATGGCGAAAAATACATTTCAGAGAATGGTCTTCGCGATTTATTAGAAGAAACCATTAGTGAAGATGACTTAGAATATCCCATTATCCATTTGAAGGATCATGATATTGAAATCGCTTTAACACACAGTAAAACACAATACAGCGAAGAATATCACTCTTTTGTCAACGGTCAGAATACCACACAAGGCGGAACACACTTAGCGGCTTACAGAGAAGCGATTGTAAAAACTATTCGTGAATTTTACAACAAGAATTTCGAAGCATCAGATGTTCGAAAATCCATCGTGAGTGCCATTAGTATTAAGGTAATGGAGCCTGTTTTTGAATCTCAGACGAAAACCAAATTGGGTTCAACAGATATGGGGTCTGATGACGGAACGCCGGCAGTATCTGTTCGTACTTTTGTAAATGACTTTGTGAAAAACAAACTGGATAATTATTTACATAAAAATACGCCAACGGCAGAAGCTTTATTACGGAAAATTCTACAGGCGGAACGCGAAAGAAAAGAGTTATCAGGAATTAGAAAACTGGCTACAGATCGTGCCAAGAAAGCCAATCTTCACAATAAAAAATTAAGAGACTGCCGAGCACATCTTCCGGATACAAAAAATCCACGAAATTTAGAAAGCACTCTTTTTATTACCGAGGGGGATTCGGCTTCCGGATCGATTACAAAGTCCCGTGATGTAAATACACAGGCAGTTTTCAGTTTACGTGGTAAGCCTTTGAATTC
Source organism: Flavobacterium piscis (assembly GCF_031457575.1). Lineage (GTDB taxonomy): Bacteria > Bacteroidota > Bacteroidia > Flavobacteriales > Flavobacteriaceae > Flavobacterium > Flavobacterium piscis_A. The sequence continues at coordinate 145,608 of NZ_JAVDWQ010000009.1, forward strand.
GTACGGAATGAGTAAAAAAATTGTGTATGAAAATGAAGAATTCAATTTATTGCAAGCCGCTTTAGATATCGAAGACGGATTGGAAAAACTGCGTTACAACAACATCGTAATCGCAACCGACGCCGATGTCGACGGAATGCATATTCGTTTGTTACTGATTACTTTTTTCCTGCAATTTTTCCCGGAATTAATTAAAGAAGGACATTTGTATATTTTACAGACACCACTTTTCAGGGTTCGAAATAAAAAAGAAACTATCTATTGTTATTCTGAAGAAGAAAGAAGAGAGGCTATCGAAAAATTAAAACCAAAACCGGAAATCACCCGATTTAAAGGTTTAGGAGAAATTTCACCGGATGAGTTTAAAAATTTTATTGGAGAAACAATTCGACTTGACCCGATTATGATGGATAAAAACACTTCGATTGAACAATTATTGTCTTTCTATATGGGAAAAAATACACCGGACAGACAAGAGTTTATTATCAAGAATTTGAAAGTGGAATTGGATGCTGTTGAAGAAATATAAAAAATGGACAAGAAAAAATTGATGTATGCCGCAGTTGTATTTATTGTAAGTTTTGCTTTGACTTATACGCTCATTAAAAAATATAAAAAGCAGCAAAACAAGGAAACAATTGAAAAGATTAAATAAATAATATCGGAATCAAAATAAATGAAAGACGAAGAAGACGATAACATAATTCCAGACAACGACGAAAATAATTCAGATGAAAATCCGCTTGACGAAAATCAGGAAGGAGATGATTCAGAAGAAATTATCGACGTAGATGCAAAACATTTTGAAGGACAGCATTTTTACGAAAATCAGGAAGAAGAAGGCGAAGACGTTATCACGAAAGTAACGGGAATGTACAAGGACTGGTTTCTGGATTATGCTTCCTATGTAATTCTGGAGCGTGCAGTTCCGGCTATCGAAGATGGTTTTAAACCCGTTCAGCGTCGTATCATGCACTCTTTAAAAGAGCTGGATGACGGCCGTTATAATAAGGTTGCCAATGTTGTTGGTCACACGATGCAGTATCACCCACACGGAGATGCCAGTATTGGAGATGCAATGGTACAAATTGGTCAGAAGGATTTATTGATCGACTGCCAGGGAAACTGGGGAAATATCTTAACCGGTGACGGTGCTGCAGCTTCGCGATACATTGAGGCACGTTTATCTAAATTTGCTCTGGAGGTTTTGTATTCTCCAAAAATCACCGATTGGGGCGTTTCGTATGATGGTCGTCGTGCAGAACCCAACAACCTTCCGGTAAAGTTTCCGTTGCTTTTGGCACAAGGAGCTGAGGGAATTGCAGTTGGACTTTCAACAAAAGTTCTTCCTCATAACTTCAATGAATTAATCGATGCTTCTATTAAAATTTTAAAAGGAAAAGCCTTTACACTATATCCTGATTTTATGACGCAGGGTATTGCCGATGTATCGAATTATAATGACGGACTTCGTGGCGGACGCGTACGTGTACGTGCAAAAATTGCGCAATTAGACAAAAACACATTGGTGATTACGCAGATTCCGTTTTCTACTAATACAACAACTTTGATTGACAGTATTTTGAAAGCCAACGATAAAGGTAAAATCAAAATCAAGAAAATTGAAGACAATACAGCCGCCGATGTTGAGATTTTAATTCATCTTTTCCCGGGCGTTTCCCCGGACAAAACCATTGATGCATTATTTGCTTTTACAGCCTGCGAAACATCTGTTGCTCCTTTAGGTTGTGTTATTGAAGATAACAAACCGTTGTTTATTGGTGTTTCTGAAATGTTGAAAATTTCAACGCACAGAACCGTTGATTTGCTTAAACAGGAATTAGAAATTCAATTAGAAGAATTAAAAAACAAATGGCATTTTTCTACTTTAGAGAAAATCTTCATTCGTGAAGAAATGTATATTGATTTCAAATTATATTCGGACAGAGAAGCGCTTTACAAATATATGTATGATCGGTTTGCGCCTTTCAAAAAATCATTTGTCAGAGAAATTAATGATGATGATTTACAGCGACTGACTCAGATTCCGATGATTCGTATTACCCGTTTTGACTCTGATAAAGCAGATGATTTTATTGCTAAGCTGGAAGACGAAATGAAGGAAGTTGAGCATAACTTAGCAAATTTGACAGATTTTGCAATTGCTTATTTCACCAAATTAAAAGAGAAATACGGAAAAGGCCGTGAACGCCAGACAGAACTTCGCGTTTTTGATAATGTCGAAGCTACAAAAGTAGTTTTAAGAAATACAAAACTATATGTAAACCGGGAAGAAGGTTTTGTTGGTACCAGCCTCAAAAAAGACGAATATGTTACTGATTGTTCTGATATTGATGATGTAATTGTATTTCTAAGAGATGGTAAAATGATGATTACCAAAGTAGATGCCAAAACTTTCATTGGTAAAGACATTATTCATATTGCTATTTTTGATAAGAGTGATAAGCGTACGATTTACAATATGATTTATCGTGACGGAAAATCAGGGCCATCGTATATCAAGCGTTTCAATGTTACCGGTATAACGCGAGATAAAGCGTATGATTTGACGAATGAAAAAGCAGGTTCTCAGGTCGTTTATTTTTCGCATAATCCAAACGGGGAGGCCGAAGTTATTACCATTTTATTACGTCAGATTGGAACTATCAAAAAACTGAAATTTGACATTGATTTTGCCAATTTAGCTATTAAAGGACGTGCTTCAAAAGGAAATCTGGTTACAAAATATCCAATCAAGAAAATCGAATTAAAAGAGAAAGGAATTTCGACCTTATTACCAAGAAAAGTTTGGTTTGATGATACGGTGAAACGTTTAAATGTAGATGCCAGAGGTGAATTACTGGGCGAGTTTAAACCAAGTGATAAAATCTTAATCATTAATCAAAGTGGTAAATTGAAGGTAATTATTCCGGAATTGTCTACTCATTTTGATGAAGATATGATTGTTCTGGAAAAATGGAACCCTAAGAAACCTATTTCAGCTATTTATTTTGATGGAGAAAAAGAACGTTATTATGTAAAACGATTCCTGATTGAAAGCGAAAATAAAGAAGAAAGTTTTATTACTGAACATCCCAATTCACAACTTGAAATTGTATCAACAGATTATCGCCCGGTCGCACAATTGGTTTTTGCAAAAGTAAAAGGAGTTCAAAAAGAAGACCTACATATTGATATAGAAGACTTTATTGCTATAAAAGGCTTCAAAGCGTTAGGAAATCAACTGACAACAGATAAATTAAAACAAGTGAATTTGCTGGAACCTTTACCTTACGAAGAACCGATCGAGGAAATTCCCGAAAAAACAGAATCACCAGAAGATGAAGCTGTTGAAACTGAATTGGACGATGACGGGCAAATTGGTTTGGTTTTAGAATAAGACCTTTTAAAAACACATAAGTGAGCTATTTAAAAAAAATACGAATTACCCAAAAAGATTAAATTAATCTTTTTAACACAAAATGCCCTTTTTGAAAGGGCATTTTTACTTAATAACATTTTAGAATACTGCATTATTTCAAAATTTGTGCTGCGTGTTCCTTTGTTTTAACCTGGGAAATAACCTCATCAATTATTCCATTTTCATCTATTACAAAAGTTGTTCTGTGAATTCCGTCGTATTCTTTTCCCATGAATTTCTTTGGTCCCCAAACACCAAATGCGTTAATGACTGATTTATCTTCATCAGCCAGTAGTGGAAAAGGAAATTCGTATTTGTCTTTGAATTTTAACTGTGCTTTTGCACTATCTGCGCTTACACCTAAAAGCTCATAATTATTAGCTTTGAAACGTTCAAAATTATCCCTTAAATCACAGGCCTCTGCAGTACAGCCAGGCGTACTGGCTTTTGGATAAAAGAAAACCACTAATTTTTTTCCGGCATAATCTGCCAGTTTATGTGTTTTTCCGTCTTGATCTGTTCCCGAGAAATTGGGAGCTTTATCCCCTTTTTGTAGTGTTGTCATATTTTTTATTTTTTATTTTTTATTTTAGAATATGGGTTTTAGATTTTGGAAATATTAAAAAATGCTTAAAAATGCTGTAAAAATTCAACCAAAAAGAGTTTGCAAAGTTTATATTTTATTGTCTATAGAAAACGCAAAGTCCGCAAAGCTTAATGCTGAAAACTGCAACGGAGACTGAAAACTCGCATCTTACAACCCAAATGCCCCAGATAATCTCACTTAATATTTATTTTAATCAGTGTTGGATGAACATAAATGTTTGCAGTGAAAACCCCGGAGTTGTAGCAGTCTGTATTTTTTGCATTGGTCAAGCGACCGGCGGAAGAAGCTCTTGCGAATGCTTAAAAATCCTACTGCCATAATGAGGAGTTGCAACGGAAAACCGGATTAGGCACATCATTAAAATTATACTATTTTTGCAGCATTAAAAATACGGAAATGAATAAAGAAGCCCGCGTTGCATTTGTTATAAATACGTTAAAAGAACTCTACCCTACTATACCTATACCACTTGATCACCAAGACCCATATACTTTATTAATAGCTGTTTTACTTTCGGCACAGTGTACGGACGTTCGTGTGAACCAGATTACACCGTTGCTTTTTGCAAAAGCTGATAATCCTTATGATATGATTAAAATGTCAGTAGAAGAAATCAAGGAAATTATTCGGCCATGTGGGTTATCACCGATGAAATCGAAAGGAATTCATGGTTTATCGCACATTCTGATTGACAAACATGATGGAAAAGTTCCGCAGAGTTTTGAGGCTCTTGAAGCTTTACCAGCTGTTGGGCATAAAACCGCTAGTGTTGTTATGTCGCAAGCATTTGGAGTTCCTGCATTTCCTGTTGACACCCATATTCATAGATTGATGTACAGATGGAACCTCTCTAACGGAAAAAATGTGGTTCAGACAGAAAAAGATGCGAAAAGGCTGTTTCCGAAGGAATTATGGAATGATTTGCACTTGCAGATTATTTGGTACGGACGTGAATATTCGCCCGCAAGAGGCTGGAGTCTGGAGAAAGATATTATTACAAGGACGATTGGAAAAAAATTGTTGATAGAAGAAGCTGTTAAAAATAAAATTTAAAAAAACCTAAACCACTTATAGGCTTTCAGCCCATAGATTTGTTTGGCAGGCTGAAAATCTGCAAGATTGTAACACTATTTATTAGCCACAAATTACACGAATTAGCACTTAATTTGTGTAATTTGTGGCTAATAATTTTTTAGAAGCTAAAGCAAATGCACTAAAGTATATAGTTGTAATCTATATCTGAGACCAATAAAACCGTTAAATTAAACGGTTTTTATTTTTTTTCTAGTCCCCTATTTTTTCTAATGGTGGAAAATCATCCATTTTATCCAAACGCTCAGCAAGCCCTTCTTTTGCTTCTTTTAACTCCTCATTTGCTTTTATTAATTCCTCATACAATTCTTCTTTTCCTGAAGTTGAAAGCTCAATTTTACGCATAATTTCATAGATTTCCCCTTCCGCTTCCATGATTTTTAATCTTTTATAATAAGTGAGGGTTTCGGTCATGTGGGACAATGCAATCATAGCTGTTAAAAACGGATGATTATTGGTCACATTTACATCCTTAATTTTTCCATGCTCCAATTCGACTTTTAAGGCAAAAGCAAACTCCTCCATGTTAAACTCTTCATATTTGCTTTCCGGATTTAAATAAGCCTTAATAACTTCCACATTATTCATTGTCGAAAGATCGACTTCTGTATTGGTTTTTTCGTTCAAATCCCTAAAAACAACATTTGCGATAGCCCTGGCTTCAGCAACAGTAGGTTCGTTTTCAGGATTTTCAAAATCACGTACTGACCAGTCCCAATTATCAGGATGTATTGGTTTAATATATTTTTCACAAAAATCTGTCACATCTTCTTTTAAACTTACAAATTCATCATTCCTTCTAATATATGTATCCTGATATGTACCGCTCTTAGTTCCCATAATCCATATTGATTTAAAATATTAAACGACACATCTACCTGGATATATGTGTCGTTTAGTTCGTTTACTTTTATGTTTTCTAAATTTTTCTTCTTCCGCTAATAAGGGATAATATGAATAATATTATAAATATAAAGAATAAAATTTTAGCTATACTTGCTGCTCCGGAGGCAATACCTCCGAAACCGAAAATCCCGGCCACAATGGCAAGAATTATGAAAATGACTGTCCAACGTAACATAATTTTGTTATTTTAGTTGATTAATTGATTTTGTTTGCTAATCAAATTTCCTACATTTATAAGCAATTAATTAACTCAAAACATTATTTTTTTATCTCAATCGAATAGTAATTATCTTAATCTGGATTAAGCTGCATCTGTATTTTATAAACTATTTTTGTATTGTAAATATCACTTTCATGAAAAAATACGAATTTTTATTATTGGGTAAAAATCAGCCGATACTTGAAATTTTACTCCGACTAGTGAATGCTAAAGAAAATTGGAATGCTGTTGCTTTTAATGATGAAAAACTGGCTCAGGATTACTTTCTGGAAAACAAGCTGGATTTTGTTTTGTTGAGTTCCGGAATTGAAAATACTGTGGAAAAAGAATTTACTGCATTTTGTTTAGAAGCACAGCCAGATACAGAAGTTATAGAACATTTTGGTGGTGGAAGCGGATTGCTCCAATCTGAAATATACGATCGTTTGCATAAAAAAGGAAAGCTTTAAAATGGAAAAAAAATATTCAGTTGCCATTTATCCTTCGCAGGATGTTATTGATTCTGTCAAAATAATGAAGGATTTTTTAAAAAGCAAAATAGATTGGTATAACAGCTGCAATTCTGTGGCGCATATTACGATTTGTGAATTCACGATTGATGAATCACAAATTGACAAGTTCAAACAAAAGCTTTATAAAATCTGTGATACTTTTACGCCATTTCAGGTTTATTTAGACCATTTTGGATCTTATGAAAACAGTGGTGCTTTCTTTATTGCCCCTGATGAAGATTCCAAAATCAATTTAAAGCCTGTTCTAAAAAAAACACAACAGTCTTTGAAACCTTTAAATCTTAAAAAAAGTGACGATCCACATTTGTCTATTGGTCGAAAATTAACCCCTGAAAACCTTAAAATAGCATCGCAGCTATTTACAACAATTGCTATTAGTTTTTCCTGTAAAGAAATTGTTTTAAGGGAACTTGATCCTACTAAAAAGCAGTTTTTTATAATTGGTACTTTTTCGTTTAATGGAAATGCCCAGCCGGAGTTTGTTCAGGGAAGTTTGTTTTAACAGCAGTCTTTTTTATCAGGCTCATTTTTTCAAAAATATTTATATTTATTTTTAGCATAAACCCAAGGCCGCAAAGTTTTTTATCATTTTATCACTATTAAGTATATCATCTTCGCCTTTTGGGAGAAATCTCACTCGTAACTCGACAAAGATTGGCGATTGTCTTTACGGAGTTTCCAGTAATTTCTCCTTTCGTTGAAAATGAGAAAAAAATGATAAATAAAAATCTGCATAAATCTGCGTACAAAAAACGCAAACACCTGAAACGTGAAACCTGAGCTGCGGATGAAAGCCAAATTAGTGACCCTGAAACTTAGAAACCCCGAATCCTGAAACTCTGATTTGATTTTGTATATTTGAATTTTACAATTCATACTTATGAAATCATTAGACTCCTTTTATCAGGATATTACCGAAGGTTCATCAATAGAGCCGGGTTCTTTATTACCCAATGGCATTAAAAAAGAAATTGGCCATTTTAATGTATTCGATATTAAAGAACTTTTAAAAAAAATGAAAGACAAACCTGCAATGCCTTATGACCGAAGAGCCTACTACAAAATAAGTTTGATTAAAGGTAAAAACAGAGCCGAATATGCTGATAAAATTATAGAAATTGAAAAGCAGGGGCTTTTATTTGCTACGCCAAAAATCCCGTACAATTATATTCCTCAAAACACTAATCAATCTGGGCAGTTTTGTGTTTTTACCAGTGATTTTTTATCCAAAAACAAGAGTGGAATTGATTTGGACGGGCTTCCTATTTTTGCTTCTGACGGTTATCCGATTTTTCAGCTTACTGATGATGAAGTTATTGAAGTGGAGTTGATTTTCAACAAAATACAAAAAGAAATCAACTCAGATTATATTTATAAATATGATTTGATTCGGAACTTTGTATCGGAACTTATTCACTTTGGGCAAAAACTACAGCCTGTCACGGCATTATATTCCAAACATAATTCGGCTGCCAGAGTCTCTTCTTTATTTGCAGAATTATTAGAAAGACAATTCCCTATTAACTCGCCAAATCAGCGATTAGAACTCAGAACGGCCAAAGATTTCGCTGAAAGATTATCAGTTCATGTCAATCATTTAAACAAAGTTTTAAAAGAAAATACCGGAAAAACAACAACCGAATTAATCTCCTGCAGATTAACAAATGAAGCTAAAATCCTTTTAAAACAAACCGACTGGAATATCTCTGAGATTGCCTATTCTTTAGGTTTTGAAGAATTGGCGCATTTTTCCAATTTCTTTAAAAAACAAACCTCCTTTACCCCATTGGCTTTCCGGAATTAATTTTGGATTTGAATTTCGCAAACTTCGGTTTGATATTTACAATTCTCCCAAACTGCCCTACTCCTATCTTTGTCTTATCAATTTAAAACAAAATTTAAGATGGAAGTAAATACAAAAATCGCCCTGGTAACAGGCGGAAGCAGAGGTTTGGGGAAAAATATGGCAATTGCGATTGCAAAAAAAGGAATTGACGTGATCATTACCTACAACAGTAAAAAAGACGAGGCTGATAATATCGTACAAGAAATTGAAGCTTTAGGTCAGAAAGCTGCATCTATCCAATTGAATGTAGCGGATTCCAGTACGTTTGATTCTTTTTTTGAAGGAGTTTCATCGGCTTTAAAAAATACATTTAAAACTGATAAATTTGATTTTCTGGTTAACAACGCCGGCATCGGAATTCATAATTCGTTCATCGGAACAACTGAAGAAGAGTTTGACCAATTGACTAATATTCATCTTAAAGGTCCTTTTTTCTTAACTCAAAAAGCATTGAATATAATGAATGATGGCGGAGGAATCATTAATATCTCTACAGGTTTGGCAAGATTTTCATTTCCCGGATATTCAGCCTATGCTTCTATGAAAGGCGCTATTGAAACACTTACAAAATATCAGGCAAAAGAATTAGGAGAAAGAAAAATCAAAGCCAATGTAGTGGCTCCCGGTGCAATCGAAACTGATTTTGGTGGTGGTGTTGTTCGTGATAATGAGCAATTAAATAAAAACATAGCTTCATTGACTGCTTTGGGAAGAGTTGGTTTACCTGATGATATAGGCGGAGTAGTTGCTTTTTTATGTACTGAGGATGCACGCTGGGTAAATGCACAGCGTATTGAAGTTTCAGGCGGAATAAATTTATAATCTTTCCTTTTATAAATTGAACCCGGCAGATTTTTAAGTCTGTCGGGTTTATTGTTTTTAAAATTTTAAAATTCAGGTAACAATTTGCCGTTTTAGACGTCTTAACAAAATAGCTAAACCAACCTACATGAAACTTAACCTTAAGAATTTTGAAACTTCACCACAGCTCTATGCCAGAATAGCCGGGCTACTGTATTTGATTATTATAATTGCAGGTTTCTTTGCTGAAACTTTTGTCCGGAATAAATTAGTTGTTTCCGGAGATGCAACAGCTACAGCAAATAATATTATTCATTCGGATTTTTTATGGAAAATTGGTATTACCGCCGATTTGATTATGCAGGTTTGTGATCTTCCGGTAATGGTCATACTTTATTTCCTGCTTAGACCTGTTAACAAAAAACTTGCCCTGCTTAACTTGTCTTTTAATTTGATACAAACTGCCGTTTTAGTTGCCAACAAATTAAACTTGTTAGCTGCTTTATTTTTTCTGGGAGATGCTGAATATTTAAAATCCTTTAGTCCGGATCAACTGCATACATTATCCTATCTTTCCATCAAACTGCATAACTTTGGGTTTGGTGCCGGATTAATCTTTTTTGGGTTTGTATGCCTAATCGAAGGTTATTTACTTTACAAATCAGGTTATTTTCCAAAAGTATTTGGAGTTCTGATGTCAATCGCCGGATTATGTTATTTGGCAAATAGTTTCACATTGATTCTGGCTCCACAACTTTCCAGTATCCTATTATTAATGCCCCGCGTTATTGCAGAATTAGCACTTAGTCTATGGCTGATTTTTAAGGGTGTAAATCTCACCGTCTGGAAACAAAAGTTTGCCGTTTCAAATCGTAAATAAAACCAGAATCAAAAAAGCCTGCAGGAAATGAATCTTAGCAGGCTTCTTTTTTGAAATAAATTGAATTAGTAAGCACTTATTTCTGAACTCTTATACATTATTTTTATTCTTCAGATGGTCAGTCAGTTCTCTTCTGTAAGTAATTCCAATAGGAAGTTTTTCTTTTTTTATCAGCACAAAATCTTTATCGCTCTCTTCAATTTTATCCAAAGCAACGATATACGATTTATGAATACGCATAAAGTTTTTTTCAGGCAGGCATTTTTCCAATTCAATTGTGGTAACAGAGGCCAGATAGGTTCTTTTTATGGTATGCAGTTTCACATAATTACCAAAACTCTGTGCATACAAAAGCTGATTTAATTCTATATCAATCAAATACCCATCAATTTTTAGGCTTATAGTATCCGGAATAACTTCTTCGGGTTCCGGTTTTATGATTTCGGTGGAGAAAAAACGTTCAATTGCCTTTAAAAACCTGGGGAAATAAATAGGTTTTAGTAAATAATCTATCACACCATAATCATAACTTTCCAATGCAAATTCTGAATAAGCGGTTGTTAGAATCGTTTTTGGATGTGTTGGGATAATTTTCAATAGCTCCATTCCTGATATTTCCGGCATATTGATATCCAAAAACATCAGATCAACTTTATTTTCACGCAGATAATCCATTGCTTCAATACCATTATAGCCTTGAAAAACAAGTTCTAACTGCGGATTTTGTTTGATGTAATTCGCCAAAACATAATGTGCTGCCGGCTCATCATCCACAATAATACATTTTTTAGATTCTTTCATTACACGAACTTTTTCAGTTGCAGTTTCAAATCTACTATATAGGTATTCTTATCATCTTTGATATCCAATTTATATTCTTTACCGTAAATCAGATTCAAACGTTCTATGGTATTTTTTAAGCCAATTTTTGTCGAAACAACATCGGTTTTCTTCGGAATAGAATTGACGACGTGCAAATGCAACAAACCATTTTCTACCGTAATAAAAATACGAACGTAACATTTTTCTATAGCGCAAGTTCCGTGTTTGAAAGCATTTTCGATAAAAGCAATCAATAGCATTGGCGACACTTTATAGGCGTTTTCATTGTCAATTTTACAATCATACGTAATATCACATCGATAACCAACCCTCTCTTTTTCGAGTTGCACATAACTGTTTATAAATTCCAGTTCCTCTTCTAATGAAACGCATTGTTTCCTGTTGCTTTCCAATTGATAACGCATTAACTTTGATACTTTCATAATCAAATCAGGCGTTCTTTCCGGAAATTCTAAACTGATTCCGTAAAGTGTATTAAACGTATTGAATAAAAAATGAGGATTCAATTGCCCTTTCAGTGAATTCAACTGCATTTGGCTGAACAACAAAGTCTCGTCTGTTTGTTTTTTATGGATCCGATAGAATTTGAAAACAATTATCGGACTCAAAATACAAACCAATGTCCCCAAAACGCTCGCCAATTGATAGACATAACTCCGTTGATGCGAGTTTTGATACAAATAACATTTCGCAAACAGATCTAAAGTCGTAATTTGATATAAAGCAATCGAAAATAGCAATACTGCAATAAGCGTCAAAAAAATATAGGTTAATGGTCTTTGCTGTTTAAACAATATTGGCAATAGAAAGAAACGATTGAACTGAGCATGCAAATACAATATAAAGTAGAAAAAAACACCCATCAAAATGGAAATAAAAGAACTAAATAACATCCAGTCATTTTTCAGGGTGTAGATCGTAAATGAAAAGGCAACAACAGCAATTTCCTGCCACCATTTGTTATCCAATATGTTGTCCCTTTTTTTATTCATTTTACTACTTAAATAGTGTACAAATTAACCACAATTTTTTAATTTTCATTCCCAATAAATGACAAATTCAATTGGTCATTTATCATTGCAGTACATCATTTAAGAAAGCTTATATCGACTCAGGAGCAATAATTTTGGTACATAATTTCATACTTTGAGTTTTATGTATTTTAAAAAAATTACTTTATTATTCTTCCTGATTTTTGCCCGCTTTGGTTTTTCACAAACCCTGTCTTTAAAAGAAGCTGTAAAAACAGGATTGGAAAACTATGGTTTCATCAAAGCAAAAAACAGCTACAATAATGCTTCGCGGGAGACTCTCAAACAATCCAAACGCGATTATTTACCTAATCTTAATTTGTCAGCACAGCAGGATTATGGAACTGTCAACGGGCAAAATGGCCCACTTTACGGTTTTGGAGGCCTTGGGGTTGCTTCATCTGGATTGCCGCTTCCGGAACAAAACTGGAATTCAGCTTTTGGGGCATTGTATTTAATCAATATGAACTGGGATTTTTTTACTTTCGGAAAAATCCAGAAGAAAATTAATCTGGCAAAAATTGATGTGCAAAGCCGTGAAAATGATTTGAAACAGGAACAATTTCAACAGCAAATCAAAATTTCTGCTGCTTATCTTAATTTATTGGCAAGCCAAAGATTACTGATTTCACAACAAAAAAATTTAAGCCGTGCCGAGGTTTTTAAAAGAACTGCCGTTGTTCGTGTAAAAAATGGATTATTAGCCGGAGTCGATTCTACACTGGCTACTGCCGAAGTTTCTAAGGCAAAAATTGCATTGAACCTGGCGAAGAATTTCGTCAAAGAACAAAACAACAAATTAGTTGATTTGATGGGCGTTGCACCTCAGGATTTTATGACTGACACGCTGTTTGTAAATGACATTCCGAAAGCACTTTTACTGGCTGAAAAAACTACTGACAGTTTGCATCCCCTGCTTCAATTTTATAAAACAAAAATTGAGTACAGCAATCAGCAAGTCACATTGTATAAGCGTTTTTATTATCCAACGATGACTGCTTTTGGTGTTTTGCAAACCAGGGCGTCTGGATTTGATTCATCGTATGCGACAGATCAGACTGCTTTTACCAGAAATTACCGGGATGGCGTAAATCCGGACCGATCTAATTATTTGGTTGGAATTGGAATCAGCTGGAATCTGACAACTCCGTTTAGAATGAGCAAACAAGTAAGCGCTCAGAAATTTGTTTCGCAAGCTTTGCGGGAAGAATATAATCAGGCGGACAGGGAATTGAAATCGCAACTGAATTTTGCCGAAGATAAAATCAAAATCACTTTGGAGAATTTTGCCGAAGCGCCCATTCAGGTTGATGCAGCAGAAAGAGCGTATCTCCAGAAATCGACTTTATACAAAAACGGCTTAACCGACCTGACAGATTTGACCCAAACGATTTACACGTTGAACCGCGCCGAAATCGATCGTGATATTGTCAACAATAATGTATGGCAGTCTTTTTTGCTGAAAGCGGCAGCAACGGGCAATTTTGACTTATTTATAAATGAATTTTAATTAAAACCAGATGAATTTAATACGTTTTGCACTTCGCAAACCCATCTCCATATTGGTATTGGTGGCAGGTTTATTTTTCTTCGGAATTGGCGCTATCAAGGACATCAAGGTTGATATTCTTCCGAAAATGAATTTGCCGGTAATCTATATTGCGCATCCTTTTGGAGGGTATACCCCTGATCAGATGGAGGCTTATTTTGCCAAGAATTATGTCAATATCCTGCCTTTTGCCAATGGCGTAAAATCGGTAGAAACCAAGAATATCCAGGGGTTAATGATTATGAAATTAACCTACTATGAAAACACGAATATGGCTCAGGCAGCTGCCGAATTGAGTGCTTTGTCCAATAGAATTCAGGCCGTTTTTCCTCCGGGAACACAACCGCCGTTTATCATTCGTTTTGATGCTTCGTCATTGCCAATCGGACAATTGGTTTTAAGCAGTAAAATACGTTCTAACAATGAATTACAGGATTTAGCGAATGTTTATGTTCGTGCCTCGTTTACTTCTATTCCCGGTTTATTATCACCGGCTCCTTTTGGCGGAAGCCCAAGAACGGTAGAGATTAACGTAGATCCTGATTTATTGCGTTCGCACAATATGACACCCGATCAAATTGTGGAAGCGATTCGTGTGAACAACCAAACCGCTCCTTCCGGAAATGTTCGAATTGGCGATAAAAATTACATTACGCCAACCAATAATACGATTAAGGATATTAAGGATTTCGAGAAGATTCCGTTATTTAAAGGAAGTGTTCAAAACCTGACTTTAGGCGATGTAGCGAGTGTAAAAGACGGTGCCGATATTACGCAAGGCTATGCTTTGGTTAATGGAAAACGCTCGGTTTATATCAGTATAGCCAAAGCGGGAGATGCTTCGACCTGGGATGTTGTTCAGAAATTAAAATCGGAATTGCCTAAAATTCAGAGTACACTTCCTGAAGACGTACAATTATCTTATGAATTTGACCAGTCGGTTTATGTTATCAATTCGGTTAAAAGTTTGATTACCGAAGGAATTATTGGAGCAGTTCTGACAGGATTAATGGTTTTACTTTTCCTTGGGGACAGACGTGCCGCTTTAATTGTAATTTTAACGATTCCGATTTCGATTATTTCGGGCGTTTTATTCCTGAAATTATTCGGGCAAACCATCAACTTAATGTCGTTGAGCGGACTGGCTTTGGCGATTGGAATTTTAGTAGATGAAAGTACGGTAACTATCGAAAATATTCATCAGCATCTTGATATGGGAAAACCCAAGGCACTCGCCATTTGGGATGCCTGTCAGGAAATTGCTTTGCCTAAATTATTGATCCTGCTTTGTATTTTGGCGGTTTTTGCACCCGCTTTTACCATGGTTGGAATTCCGGGGGCTTTGTTTTTACCATTGGCATTAGCCATTGGATTCTCGATGGTAATTTCATTTTTACTTTCTCAGACTTTTGTACCTGTAATGGCGAACTGGCTGATGAAAGAGCATCCAAAACACGAACACACACTAAATATTACAGATGATGAAGCAGAATTTAATGCCTGCGGATTAACTCCTGAATCGGAAAAAGATTTAATCCGCCAGAAAAAAGTAATGGTGGAACGAGAAGATTTTAATAATGATGGAAAAATAAGTCATTTTGAAAAATTCCGAATCCGATTTATGAAAACCCTCGATCGTTTATTTCCATACAAAAAAGCAGCTGGTTTAACTTATCTGATTGGAATTACACTTTTGGCTGTGCTATTTCTTACTTTCATTGGAAAAGATGTTTTCCCTAAAGTAAATTCAACTCAGTTTCAATTGCGAATGCGCGCTCCCGACGGGACACGTTTGGAACGTACCGAAGAAGAAGCTATACTGATATTAAAAGAATTGAAGAAAATGGTAGGTAATGAACACATCGGAATATCCTCTGTTTATGTAGGCCAGCACCCTTCTTTGTTCTCCATTAACCCAATTTATTTGTTTATGGCGGGATCGCACGAAGCGGTTTTTCAGGTAAGCCTGAAAGAGTATCACGTAGATATGGATGACTTTAAAGATGATTTTAGGGCCAGAATCAAAAAAATCCTTCCTGATGTAAAAGTTACTTTTGAACCGATTGAATTGACGGATAAAGTATTGAGTCAGGGCTCTCCTACTCCTGTTGAAATTCGAATTGCAGGAAAAGACAAAAAACGAAATGAAACTTACGCTAATCAAATTGTCGGGAAACTAAAGAAAATAGATTATTTCAGGGATGTGCAAATTGGGCAGCCAATTCATTATCCGGCTATGAATATTGATATTGACCGAACCCGTGCTGCCGAATTGGGTGTGGATATGAATGATATTTCACGTTCGTTAATTGCCTCTACCTCATCTTCAAGGTACACCGAAAAAAATACATGGATTGATGAAAAAACGGGGTTATCAGTTTCGGTGCAGGTGCAGGTTCCTTTGAATCAAATGAAAAGCAAAACGGATATGGGAGAAATTCCGGTATTGAAAAATTCGTTGCGTCCTGTTTTGAGTGACGTAGCTAAAATTACACCCGGTTTTGTTAGCGGTGAAAATGACAATTTAGGAGCGATGCCTTATATTACGGTTACTGCAAACATTCACCAAACCGATTTGGGTACGGCGACAGAAGACGTTTCTAAAACAATAAGTTCATTGGGCAAGTTACCACGCGGACTATTCGTTGAACCTATTGGAATGAGTAAAGTATTAAGCGAAACATTAAGCAGTTTACAAGTTGGGTTATTGGTCGCCATCTTTGTAATCTTCTTAATGTTGGCCGCTAATTTTCAGTCGTTCAAAGTTTCTTTGGTCATTTTAACAACGGTTCCTGCGGTAGTTTTAGGAGCGTTATTAATGCTTACTATTACCGGTTCAACGCTAAATTTACAATCGTATATGGGAATTATTATGTCGGTTGGGGTTTCGATTGCCAATGCCGTTTTATTAATAACCAATGCTGAGCAATTGCGAAAAATAAATGGTAATGCCTTGGAATCAGCACGTGAAGCTGCAGCTTTAAGGCTTCGTCCCATTATTATGACTTCTGTGGCGATGATTGCTGGAATGTTACCCATGGCGATTGGTCATGGCGAAGGCGGTGATCAGGTTTCACCATTAGGAAGAGCCGTTATTGGCGGGTTATTATTTTCGACCTTTGCCGTATTGCTGATCTTACCATTGATTTTTGCCTGGGCACAGGAACATACCACCACACAATCTGTTTCTTTAGATCCTGAAGACGAAGAAAGTATCCATTATATTTCATCATTAAATCCGAAAAATGCAAAATAAAATTATACAATCGACCACGCTGTTTTTTGCAGCACTATTTTTCCTTAACAGTTGTAATTCTAAAAAAGAAGAAACTGTTACAACCGAAATTGAACCTAAAACAGAAACGTTTCTTTTGCAAAAAGAAAAACTGACAACTGAATTACGTTTGCCTGCCGAATTAACCGGTTTTCAGCAAGTAGATTTATATGCAAAAGTGAGCAGTTTCGTAAAAATATTAAAAGTAGATATTGGTTCGAAAGTCACTAAAGGACAGCTTTTGATCGTTTTAGAAGCACCGGAAATCAGTTCACAGCTGGCTGCTGCCGAATCAAGATTAAGATCGATGGAAGCGATTCATGCCACTAGCAAAAGCACCTACAACCGTTTGTACGAAACGAGCAAGGTCGAAGGAACGATTTCTAAAAACGATCTCGAAATGGCAAGCGGAAAGAAAAATTCGGATTACGCACAATATCAGGCAGCAGTTGCAGCACATAAAGAAGTGTCGATCATGAAAGGTTATCTAGAAATCCGTGCTCCTTTTGATGGTGTTGTGGCATCCAGAAACGTGAATTTAGGAACCTTTGTGGGTCCTGCTTCAAGTTCGCCATTGTTGACGATTCAGCAGCAAAACAAATTGCGTTTGGCGGTTTCCGTTCCCGAATTGTATACGGGATATTTACATAATGGAGATGAAATGAGTTTTAACGTAAAATCATTGCCGGAAACTTTTAAAGCAACCATCACGAGAATGTCCGGGGCATTGGATTTGAAACTGCGCTCTGAGCGTGTAGAAATGGACGTACACAACACAAAAGGAGATTTATTACCCGGAATGGTAGCCGAAGTTTTACTGCCGCTTAACGCAAAAGACAGCACGTTTGTAATTCCGAAATCGGCATTGGTGAATTCTGCCGAAGGGACTTTTGTAATTAAGGTAG
The DNA here is from genome assembly GCF_031457575.1 of Flavobacterium piscis. Lineage (GTDB taxonomy): Bacteria > Bacteroidota > Bacteroidia > Flavobacteriales > Flavobacteriaceae > Flavobacterium > Flavobacterium piscis_A. The sequence goes on from NZ_JAVDWQ010000009.1 coordinate 163,495, forward strand.
TCAATCATAAAGCAACAAGAATCGATGTCAAAAAAGGAAGGGAAATTGACGATAAAATTGAAATATTCGGTGATTTGAACCGCAAAGACATACTGGTAAAAATCGCCAGCGAAGAAATTAAGGAAGGTGATATTATAAAGGAATAACCTGTACTCATTTAATTAATTATTGATTTGTTCGAAAGTGCTGTGAGACTTAGGTTTTGCAGCATTTTTTTTTAGGAGCTGATTCCTGCTCTCCGCTATATCTTTTATGGTCTCGTTAGAAAAAAACGAGACCATAAAAGGATGCCGCTGCGATCAGGGCTAGGGATTTAGGGTTTATGAGGAATAAATCAGGTATAAGTACTTGGTTGTTTAAAATGGGAAATTGATATTTTTACGAAAATGAATTTGTTTTTTTGACAAGATTGCGTTCACGGGAATCTAAAAAAATACTACTAAGATTTTGTAAATAAGCCTTGCCTAGTAATTAATAAGAAAAAAGAAATATATTTGAAAAAGAATAATACGAAATAAACCTGTGTGTTTACATCTAATTTTGGGTAGATTGTCGAAGGTTTGTTACATATGTATACAAGTTAGTAGCTATTCTTTCATCGAATTAGAAAACTAAAATATATTTAAAAATGAATGACCTTTATTCAAAACTCGACAAATATTTCAGGTATGAAAAAAGTGATTCTGTCTTTATTGCTTTAGTCAAATCACTTATTCTATTAGTAAGTGGTGGTTATTTCGGGCTTTCAATCAAAGAAATTAATTCAACACCTCAAATAATCGATTATAAGCATATTGGAATATTTGTTTTTGGAATTTCAATATTCATATACATTGAATTTCGAAGACTTACAAAAGAAAAGAATTTTCCTATTTCAATACTAAATCATTTAACCGCTACAGAAGAGTTAAAAGAATTAAAAGAAAAATATAATCGTAAAAGTAAGATTTATGAATATATAGATCTTTCAATACAATCACTTAATTCAAACACTTGTCCAGTTTTATTTGCTACATCTGATAATTTACTATGTCGTCAAGATTTAAATTTGGGACTAAAAAATGTTTTAAATGATTTAGTTGAAAGTCCAAATTATTTTTTAGAAGTTGATAAGACCAAGTTTACTGTTGGAGTGTATTTAAAAGATATTTTAGACCCAAAATCCGAACGCGATTTTACTGTAAATAATGAAAAAACTTTTTTATTCCGTGATGATTTATCAATTAATGATTATTTACCTGAATCTTTATTTGAAATTAATTCAACTGAAATAGAAGGTTTTCAAATTCAAACAGCATTACTCGAAGTTTTAAATTTTGATAAATTTATTTGCAGACAAATTAATATTGATTCAGAAGTACATTCAATTGTTTGTTCGCCAATCCCTAATGTATGTGAAAGTTGTCCTCCTGAAGGAATTATTTTTGCCATTTATAAAGGAAATGAAGGGTGCCAAAGTGATATAGATAGTGTTTTGTTAATTTTCGGTAGAATATTATCAAACTGGATTTCTAAATATAATGAATGTGTTAGCCGAACTAAAAATCTAAAATCAGAAGAAACCCATACTCACAAAACAATAGAAACCCAGAGGAAATCATAATATTAAATACTAAATAAATAAAAGCATAGTTCCCCTCTGCTGGCGCGAGCGCAAGCTGGAGGACTAAAATTAATTAGTTTTAACCAAATTATAAATGATTCTTAAAATTAAAAAGCAGCCCTAACGGCCACTACACATTTATTGAACTATGTACTCAAAAGAAAATATTTACAAAAATACTGGGCAATTTGACAAAATAGTTTCGGTGACATTTCGATTTAATTCGGATTCACATAAAAAATATGGTCCATATATCGTGGGAAAATTTTATTACACCCCTAAAGAGCGTGCTGAAAACCAGCATATTGTCAATAATCCAAATCATGAACATACTCACGGTTTAATTAAATTTATTGCTTCCGACTCTCCAGAAATATCACATGAAAACAAAGAGTATTTAAAATTTGATGGTCTAGAAACTTCAAACATAATTGAAATTTTAGGATTTAATGCCCCTGCAGAGAATAAATTCATCAAAACTGAATTACGCGATTTACCAACACCAATGACTATTAATTCTTCGTTTACAAAAGAAGACGATGCTGATGATATGATGTTGTGGTTAAATAATCAACGTCTTAAAAACGGCTATAAATTAATTAAAGAAGAAATGAATCAACATAATGCTATTTTATATAGAAAATATGAAAATAGAATTATTAAGCCTGAAGAAATTGCTTTATTTAGAGATTCTAAAACTAGCCAAATAAAACCCGAACTTAACTATTATTATTTGAATAGCAAACTTGAACACGGAACAATAACCGATGAAGAACTTGAAGAGTTAAAAAAGTTAATTGATCAAAATGCGGTAGATAAAATTCAAATTATTAAGCAAGAACTTGAAAAAAGTTCCGAAAAATGGAAAAAAATGGGAATCGATCAAAAAGCTGCACTTTCAATTCTTGTTCAATTTGCGATACATTTTGAAACTCATAGATTAACTAGCGGAAAAATTCCGATTTGGTGGGATTTTGAAAGATTTGTCCACATTTTCATGAGACATGTTAATGAAACAAAAATTGGCGAAAGATTTGAAATAAAAACAGTTTTTCAATATAGATTAAAAGATATTAAAAGCTTGATTAAAATTGTCCTAGGAATAGCTGAAAAAGAAATTAATCGACATTTTGATACTAAACCAGGAATTGAGTTTAAGCGACAAGGCGAAAGAGGAATTTATTTTGATGGTGATTATTATTCATTCCGCATCGACAAGGATGGTAAATTAATGACGTTTCATAAAAACTAAGCGGCGCCCAGCTCTACGAAGTGTTCTCATGAAAAGCTGCGCAAATGTCTCTGACTTTGCGCAATTTTTTTAAGTCATTATATCCTAAATCTCTAAAAAGTCTCCGACTTTTTACAAAACATTTTTAAACAGCAATAAACACAAATACATTATATTTATAAAAAACTTAAAATGAAAGAAGGATACGTAATTCGTGACCAACCCGATCGCGCAGATCTGCACAACGTTAGCGCAGAATTGTATTCTGTGCCCACAAGGTATGGCAAACAAAGCATGTTGAATTGTCTAATACTAATGTCATAATTCAATACAAAATTATGCAGGTTTAGAAAATGATTTAGATGTAGTATTGCTAAATTGTTTGATATTTCAGAATTAAAAGGTAACTATTTTTCTTTACTGTGCGGGCACAGAATACAATTCTGCGCTATCGGACGTCTCGCTCGTGAACACAAAGAATGGCAGAAACGTAAATAATAAAATAAGCAAAAAAATAAAAACCAAAAGGCAAATCAAATAATGTTATCATTTACGACCTCTTGCTGAATGTTGATATTGTTTTGTCTTAAAATCAGCTGTTTCATCCTTCAATTTTTTATTGGCATTATGCAATAATTCATTCTGAACTTTCATAATGCTTAAGAGATCGTGTATTGCGTTCAAATTTTCCAATTGAACCATTACAATCCTTTCTAAATCTGCTTTTGTGTATTGAGTACTCATAGTTATATTTTTGTTATTAAACGACAAGGTAAATGTAAAACAAAATTACATTAATGCAAAGCAAATTTACATTTTATTATTTCATTAATGAAATCTATCCTTTCATTAGTGTATAACTGACATGCATTCACTATTTTTGAACTATGGACGAGAAAATTAACAAAATAAAAGAGGTGTTGGTACGAAAAGGTGTAAGTCAAAAGGAACTGGCTGCTCAACTTGAAAAGAATGAGCATACTGTTTCAAATTGGTGTATTAATAAATCCCAACCCCATCTTAAAGACCTACAAAAGATTGCCGGGTTTTTAGAAGTGGATATTTGTGACCTATTAATTTCAAATAAGGACAAATAGCAAACAAAGCATGTTGAATTGTCTAATACGAATGTCATAATTCAATACAAAATTATGCAGGTTTAGAAAATCATTTAGATGTAGTATTGTAAAATTGTTTGATTATTTTCAGAATTAAAAGGTAACTATTTTTCTTTACTGTGCGGACACAGAATATAATTCTGCGCTATCGGATATGTAATTCGTGACCAAACTTTACCACATTTTATAACTGCTACAGCCGTAGACTGGATTGATATTATTACAAGGCAAGCCTATAGAGATATAGTTATAGAAAGTTTAGATTGTATCGAAAACAAAGGAATGTTTTAAACTACATTTATTAACTTTAATTAGACCATTCCAAATTGAGAATAAATTCTACTTTACTCTCTGGAAAAGATACATTTATTGAACTAGGCTTTGTTGAAATATATGGACTTAAATAAATATGAGGCACATTAACAGAGTAATTCAGTATCTGAACTAAATTAGATTGATCCTGATCATAAATAGAAAATGAAATATATCCGTTAGGATCTATGTATAAATCTTCTGTAAGAAATGACCATGTAAGATCTCCTTGATTTTCTTTTGTTGAACTAATATACCATACATCCCAATTACCATTACCATCAAAAGGATTTACTGACATACTTTTGCTGAAAGAAAAACGAACATCTGCTAGATTATTAGGATCCGATATTTGATATTCTGGATCCCAGGCAGTATTTATACCGTCAAAAGAAATAATTTTAAGTCCCGTAATTCTGACACTATTTCCTTTTTCAACATTAACAGTAATAGCTTTTGTTTCACTTTCAATATTACCAGTCTTAATTAATCTAATGTAAACAGTTTTTTTACCAACAGTAGCAAATTTAAAATGTAACACCTTTGAATTACCAAAACCTCCCCCGCTCCCGCACGAATCCTTTCGTGTGGGCTTATGAAAACAGAATTTCTTATACCTCAAACATTCTAAACTATATCATCAATAAGACCTTTATGACCCAAACATTCATAGTATAAAAAGACAAAAAGCCACACGAAAGGATTCGTGCGGCAGCGTACGAGAAGAACACTTTAAAGAACCAGTAGTAATTTTAGAATCTCTTATAATTCAAACATTCTAAATACAACTATATCCTCAATAAGTCCTTTCTTTCCGGAATAATCAATAGCACTGCTGTATATATAGTCTTCAGATTTATATACTAAGCCAGCTTCTACTGGATTGTTATGAACATAGTCTATTTTTTGCTGAATTACTTTATTGCTCCACAATTCTATTGGTTTGTTATCATAACGCCAAAATTGGTAATGTTTTACATTTGAACTTTTTTCAGCTTCTTTTCTAAAAAAATCCAACAGAAATTCTTTTCGACTCTCTTTCGGATTTTCCTGTATGCTTTTTACTATTGAATTACTTGTAAACCTTTTTAAGTCACTACTAATAATTTAGGTTTTTGGCCATTTATACTACGGAAAACTAAATGCACATGATTACTCATGATACACCATGCATGAATTTTTAATCCTTTGTTTTTTGACAATAAAGAATGCTTTCAATAAACAAATCTTTATATTCATTCCGGGTAAACACATCCAGCCAGCCAACTACTGCAAAACTTATAAAATACAATCCTTCAGGATTATGAAATTTGTAATTTCTACTCATTATGAAAAAAAATAAGATTATTCTGTAAATATATAGAATTATTTACTTTTTAATTATCAGACTAATTAATTGAGAGGTAAGCAAGAAAATTAGATTTCAAAAGCCACACGAAAGGATTCGTGCGGGAGCTTGGGCGATCGGATTTACTCTATCTCACAAATAAAATTCTTCTGATAATTTGTAAAAGTTTTTCCTATATTAGCTAAATAAACACCCCGCAGCTTTATGGCACAAAGCGAACCCAAATTGGGTGAATTGGAGCTATTTTATGGCTGGTATATACAAGTTGGTGGCAATGCAAAAGAACTGACAAATGACCATAACAAATAAGACGGACAAAATATGAAGTATTCTTTTTTTCTATTTCTCTTAATATCGATTAACGTATATGCTCAAAAGGTTGACATATTACTGATAGGTGTTTCACATAACTACGGTAATTATCCTCAGCAAGATTTTTCAAGTATTCATAGTAAAATCAGAAAATTTAATCCGACTGCTTTTTTCGGAGAATTTTTGAGCAAAGAAGATGAGCGGCTTGTTATGGATTATTGGTGTAAACAGGACAATTTAAAACGCCTGGAAATACTTAGAAAAAATAGAACTATAACAACAGAGGCACTTCCAAAGACAATTGATAGTCTAAGAAAATTATCATTCCTAAATCCTAAAGACTATCAGTTAAAAGCAGATTTAGCTCACGCTTATTATCTTAATCAAGATGTTTCAAATGGTCATTATCAATTTTGGCAAGTTTTCAGCCATCTACAGAAAACACCTAATATTGAACTTGAAAACTATGTCAATAAATTACTTAGTCCACAATTAGATGTTACAGGGCGAAGTATGAAAAGACTCAAAACTTCTGAGTATGCACTAATCGCATTTCCAATGATGCAGGAAATGAAAATTCAGGAATTGCTTCCTATGGATTGTCAAGATTTTGATTTGAATTGGTCTGCATCTGCTTTGGCATTCTATAACAAATTTGAACCTTTCAAAAAAGATACCCTTGCCTCTTATGCAAATGAGTTAAAAGTAATACTAACTCAAAGAGATAAAGGGTTTGAAAAAAATGCCAGCGTTGAAAAAAATTCAAAAACTATAACGGAATGGTTTAACACCGATGAAGCATCTGCCATTTTTGCCTCAGGAGATTTTTATTTTCCAGAAATGTATGAGATAAAAAACTTTCCCAAAGAAGAAATATTATCCCAAATACATTGGTGGTTAATGAGAAATAAAGGAATGTGTGAGAATGTTTTAAATCGAGCCAGAGCTTTGGGCACGAAAAAAGTGGTTGTTGTTGCTGGCGCTAATCATAGAAAATATATGCAGGATATATTCGAGAAAATGCCGAATGTAACAGTAAGAAATATAAATGAAATTGAATAGAACTTGTCTTCAAATGCCCCGCTCTCCGAAGAGTTACTTATGAAAAGCTGCGCAAATGTCTCTGACTTTGCGCAATTTTTTTAATGCTATTATAATTCTAAATCTCTCAAAGTCTCCCGACTTTTTTACAAAACGTTTTAAACGGCAATAAACACAAATACATTATATTTATAAAAAAACTTAAAAATGAAAGAAGGATACGTAATTCGTGACCAAACTTTACCACATTTTATAACTGCTACAGTCGTAGACTGGATTGATGTTTTTACAAGGCAGACTTATAGAGATATCGTGATTGAAAGTTTAGATTATTGCATCAAAACAAATGAATGATTTTATATAGTTATGTAATTATGAGTAATTAAACTGGCAATTACAAAAAATGCAAGACCAAAATTGATCTTGCATTTTTTGTAACTTGATAAATCTAATTAAAAAACATCTTTTACACTGTCTGACGCTCGTGTTTTCCTTCTTTAATTTCTTCCACCATTTTTTTATTAAAAGCGGGCAAATCATTAGGGTTTCGGCTGGTCACCAATCCATTGTCTACGACTACTTCTGAGTCTTCCCACTGTGCTCCGGCATTTTTCAAATCGTTTTTAACAGAGAAGAATGAAGTTACTTTTCGACCTTCCAAAACATCAGCATCTACCAGAATTTGAGGGCCATGACAAATAGCCGCTACTGGTTTTTTACTTTTAAAAAAGGAACGTACAAAATTTACTGCAGCCTCTTCTCTTCTCAATAAATCAGGATTTATAACTCCTCCTGGAAGAACCAAAGCATCGTAATCTGCTTCATTTGCCTGATCTAATACTACATCAACATTATATTCCTTGCTCCAATTACCGTCTTTCCAGGATTTGATAGTTCCCGATTTCAAACTGATGATATCTGCATTCCAGCCTTGCTCTTCCAGATAGGCTTTAGGCGATGATAATTCTGTTTCTTCAAAACCGTCTGTGGCTAATATGGCTATATTCTTTTCCATAATTTTAAGTATTTAAAACGTTATTAATTTGATTTATCTAAAATTAGTTATTTCAAACAGCCAGCGAAAACATACCATGTTAAACCTTTCTTTAACAAAAGTTAATTAATTGGATTTCAAATTTTTATTAAAAATTAAATTGAAATTATATAAGATTGATATCAATTTAGTTTAGTATTTTATAGTATGAAAGCCAAGAAAATAATTGTATAAATTAGTGAGTACGAAAATAAAAAGGCATTCCAGGAAAACGAGAAATATCACCTATGAAAGTAAAAAGAGAATAACTTTGAATACTATATTTCCGCAACGTCGCCTACCAGCGAAACGTTATTGGAAACACTACACATAAATACTCCGATAAAATTATTTAATATGAAGTTTGCTTCGAAAATCTTTTTTATTTTTTTATCTATTTCTGCCCTTGCACAACGCGAAGCAGAAAATTACGGTTACAGACATTTTCAAATCGTATTTAATAATGAAAATGTCGACATTTAATTAAATCGAAAATCGGAGAGGAAAATATCGCCAAACCGTTATTCCTTTTTTGTCAGGGAAGTTTGCCTCAACCCTTAATCAAAATTGATGAATCAGGTCCTTACAACGTATTTCCTTTTAATGCTGATACGTTTACCAATGAATATCATATTGTAATTATTAGCAAACCGTCAATTCCACTCATATGTAACGTAAACGATTTAGGAAAAGACTTTACTTACCATGACAAAAACGGAAAATTTCCAGAGAATTATGGGACAAAGTCACTGAAGACTGGAAGAAATGGCTGAAAAGATAATGGCCTTGCTATAACCGCATCTAATCAAAACTGCTGGCTTTCAGTGAATAGAACCAGTATTTTTCATAACTTCGTCTACGGTAACAGAGAATATTCATCTCCGATCGCCGCAGCTTCTTAGTTGCCAAACGTTAGGCAAATACAAAAAAGGCAATGGAAACATCAAAAATGACAACAAATAAAATCTGAATAACTGAGCGTGAAGTCAATTGCATTCATTGATACCGAGATTGAGCCAAAGAGCCAAAAGATTCTTGACATTGGGAGTGTCAAGGGTGATGGAAGTTCCTTTCACAAAACTTCGGTTGCTGACTTCATCCAGTTTTTGAACGGAACGCAATTTATTTGCGGACACAACATTTTCAATCACGACATAAAGTATATCGGTAAAGCACTCACTGATGCTGAAATAAATTCTTCAAACATTATTGATACGTTGTTTCTTTCTCCGTTGCTTTTTCCGACCAAGCCTTATCATGCCTTATTAAAAGATGACAAGCTACAATCAGAAGACACAAACAATCCTTTGAATGATTCCATCAAAACAAAAGACTTGTTTAATGATGAAATTGCAGCGTTCAAACAATCTGATGAAACACTTAAACAAATTTTCTTTTTGCTACTGAATGACAAAAAGGAATTCCACTCCTTTTTCCGTTTTATATCATATACAAGTGAAAATACTGACCTGGAAAAACTGATTCACCAAAAATTTGAAAATGAAATTTGTAAACAAGTTGACCTTCCCAAAATAATTTCAGAAAACCCAATTGAACTTGCCTACTGTTTATCACTTGTAAACTCCTTCATTGAGCACAAAAAAATTAACTCAATCACACCACCTTGGGTACTGAAAAATTATCCGGAAGTTGAAAGAATCATGTTTCGCTTGCGCAACCAGCCGTGTGTTAGTGGTTGTGAGTATTGCAACAATGCCTTAGACAGTTATAAAGGTTTGAAAAGGTGTTTTGGCTTTGATTCCTTTAGAACTTACGGAGGCGAGCCACTCCAAGAAAGAGCGGTTAAGGCAGCAATTGACAACAAATCGATACTTGCAGTATTTCCGACTGGTGGCGGAAAATCAATCACTTTTCAAGTTCCTGCATTAATGAGTGGTGAAGCAACCAAGGGCTTGACGGTTGTGATTTCTCCTTTGCAGTCTCTTATGAAAGACCAAGTTGATAATCTTGAAAAAATAGGAATTACAGAAGCTGTAACTATAAATGGTTTGCTTGACCCGATTGAAAGAGCCAAATCCTTTGAACGAGTAGAAGATGGTTCAGCAACTATTCTTTACATCTCACCTGAATCACTTCGTTCAAAGACAATTGAGCGATTGATTTTAGGTAGAAAGATTGTCCGTTTTGTTATTGATGAGGCACACTGTTTTTCTTCATGGGGTCAGGATTTTAGAGTTGATTACCTATACATTGGTGATTTCATTAAACAACTTCAGGAGAAGAAAAATCTTGAGGATGGAATTCCTGTTTCATGTTTTACCGCAACTGCAAAGCAGAAAGTGATTGAAGATATTCGCGAGTATTTCAAAGAAAAGCTTTCTCTTGACCTTGAACTCTATACTTCCAAAGCATCAAGGACAAATCTTCAATACAAAGTTTTTGAAAAGGGTGACGAGGAAGAAAAATATCAGGCAGCAAGAGATTTGATTGAGGATAAGCATTGTCCAACTATCATTTATGTTTCAAGAACGAGAAAAGCTTATCTCCTTGCAGAACGATTAACCAAGGATGGTTTTAATGCTAAACCATACCATGGAAAGATGGACAAGCAAGAAAAGTCTGAAAATCAAGATGCCTTTATCAACGGTGAAACCCAAATTATGGTAGCGACTTCAGCTTTCGGAATGGGAGTTGACAAAAAGGACGTTGGCATGGTGATTCACTATGAAATTTCCGATTCACTTGAAAACTACATTCAGGAAGCAGGAAGAGCCGGCAGAGATGAAAATATTGTTGCTGACTGCTTCGTGTTGTTCAACGAAGAAGACCTCAGCAAACATTTCATTCTATTGAACCAAACTAAACTTTCCATCAAAGAGATACAGCAGATTTGGAAAGCAATAAAAGATATTACCAGATTCCGGTCAAAAGTTTCAAACTCCGCCTTAGAAATTGCGCGAAAAGCAGGTTGGGACGATAACGTAGTTGAGATTGAAACCAGAGTTACGACAGCTATTGCAGCCTTAGAAGATGCAGGTTATTTGAAGCGAGGGCAAAATATGCCGAGAATTTTCGCCAACAGTATCCTGTCAAAAAATGCACAAGAAGCCATTGACAAAATCAACGCTTCGGAAAGGTTTGAGGAAAAGCAAAAAGAAAAAGGAATCCGAATCATCAAGAAACTTTTTTCAAGCAAAAGCAGAAAGCAAACAAACGAAGAGCCTGCTGAATCGAGAATTGATTATATCAGCGATCATCTGGGAATTGTAAAAGAAGAAGTGATAAATATTGTCAATCTTCTTCGCGAGGAAAAGATTTTGGCTGATGCAAAAGATTTGACCGCCTTCATCAAGAAAGGTGAACACAAAAATCGTTCTCTTAATATTGTTGAATCATTCGGTAAGATTGAAAATGTTCTTTTGCCAGTTTTTGAGGAACAGGAAAAAATATTTCACATCAAAGAGTTGAATGAGGAAGCCGAACAAAAAGGTTGTGATGATGTATCTCCAAATAAGATTAAAACACTTATTAATTTTTGGGCAATCAAGAATTGGATTAGGCGGCAGAACTTAGAATATTCTAAGAATCATTTTGTGGTGCTTTGCCTCCAATCGAAAGAAATATTGAAAGAGAAATTGGAGAAGCGGCACGAGTTGGCAAAATTCATTGTAGAATTTCTTCATGAGAAAAGTAATTTGAATGTAACTGAAGTTGAAAAAGAAGAAGTATTAGTTGAGTTCTCAGTTCACGAATTAAAAACCGCTTATGAAAACCATCAAAGCCTTTTCAAACTTGATACTGGCATCGATGATATTGAGGATACACTCTTTTATCTTTCAAAGATTGGGGCAATCAAAATTGAAGGTGGTTTTCTTGTTGTTTATAACCGACTTACCATTGAACGAGTTGAGCAAGACACCAAAAAACGCTATAAAGTTGAAGATTATCAAAAACTGAATCAGTTTTACGAGAACAAGGTTCAGCAAATCCATATTGTTGGGGAGTATGCTAAGAAAATGATAAGCGACTACAAAGATGCTTTACAGTTTGTAGAAGATTATTTCCAACTCAATTATCAGTCGTTTCTCAATAAATATTTCAAAGGCAGCCGTCAGAATGAAATCAAACGCAACTTAACACCTGCCAAGTTCAGGCAGCTTTTCGGAGAACTTTCGCCAACACAATTGAAAATCATAAATGACAATGAGACGAGACACATTGTTGTAGCTGCCGGGCCTGGAAGCGGAAAGACAAGAGTGTTGGTTCACAAACTTGCTTCATTGCTTTTGATGGAAGATGTAAAACACGAGCAGTTGCTTATGGTGACTTTTTCAAGAGCGGCAGCAACAGAATTCAAAAAGCGTTTACTAAAACTGATTGGCAATGCTGCAAATTATATTGAAATAAAAACATTTCATTCCTATTGCTTTGACTTATTGGGAAAGGTTGGTAGCTTGGAAAAGTCAGACGAGATTTTGAAAAAGACGATTGATAAAATCAAGAGTCGGGAAGTTGAACCAAGTCGAATCACAAAAACCGTTTTGGTGATTGACGAAGCACAGGACATGGACGAAGATGAGTTCAACCTTATAAATGCCTTGATGGAACAGAACGAAGAAATGCGAGTAATTGCAGTTGGTGATGACGACCAGAATATTTATGAGTTCAGAGGAGCAAACTCAAAATATCTTGACCAGTTTATTCAGGTAAACAAAGCAGCCAAGCATGAATTAGTCGAGAATTACAGAAGCAAAAGCAATCTTGTAGAATTCACAAATCAGTATGTAAAAAGAATCCATCACCGTTTAAAAGACATTCCAATTATTGCCAAACAACCCGACAACGGAAAAATAAAATTGGTGCGGTATCAAAGTGGCAATCTCATTACACCGCTTGTTAGTGACATTCTTACAACAGGGCTTACTGGAACTACATGTGTGCTTACAAAGACTAATGAAGAAGCACTCCAAATCACAGGGCTGCTTTTAAAAAATGAAATGCAAGCGAAGTTGATTCAGACAAATGACGGTTTTAGTTTGTATAATCTTTTGGAAGTCAGGTTTTTTTTGAATCAACTGGATTTGGCTGATGATGTTTTCATAATCAGTGATGATGTTTGGGCAAATGCTAAACGGGAATTGATAAACAAGTTTCGAAACAGCACAAAGTTGGAAGTATGCATGAATATCATTAAGGATTTTGAGGCGACCAATCCAAAGAAGAAATACAAATCTGATTTGGAAGTCTTCATTCGCGAATCCAAACTTGAAGACTTTTTCAACGAGAATGGTGAAACAATTTTCGTTTCAACCATTCATAAGGCAAAAGGTAAAGAGTTTGACAATGTTTTCCTGATGCTTGAAAATTTCAATTCTGCAACAGACGAAGCCAAGAGACAGTTATATGTTGCCATGACAAGAGCAAAACAGAATTTGACAGTGCATCTTAACTCAAATTTTCTTGATAATCTTTCAGCAGAAAATTTAGAACGGATTGAGGATAGTGAAATTTACTTACCACCAAAAGAGCTGGTAATCCATTTAGCCTACAAAGATGTTTGGCTTGACTACTTCGTAAACAGACAACATTTAATTTCTCAACTCATGAGCGGGAATGTCTTGACTTTGAACGGTGATGAATGTTTGAACTCAGAAGGACAATCAGTTTTGAAATTTTCACAGCACTATTTGAGACAAATTGAGAGCTTAAAAGAAAAGAATTATAAATTGATAGATGTTAAAGTAAACTTCATTGTTTACTGGTTAAAAGAAGGAGCAGAACACGAGGTGAAAATTATTTTACCGGAACTTTACTTTGAGAAACAACAGAATGAAGATTAAATGAGTAAAAGTACGATGCCTTAAATGTATAAGCGTAATGCAGGTAAAAATGCTAAATTAAAAGAAATTTACTCTTTTTAAACTAATCCAAAGTAAAGGCTCGGGTGCAAAATAAATCGTTCCTACGGAACTTTACGGGCAAGAACAATTGTTTTACATAAAATTGCGTATGTTTAAGGAATTTTAAGAATTTTATCAGGCTTTAACTAAAAAATACAAAAGACATGGAAATACACAACAGGTTTAACCCGGCTGCATTTATTGGAAAACATTTAAAATTCGGACATTTTTTTTATAGTTTATTTCTACTATTATTTGTATTAAACAGCCATTCTGCCAATGGTTTGGCCAAGGAAAAGCAGCTTCGCGTGTTGCTGATTACTGGCGGATGCTGCCATAATTATACGTTTCAAGCTCAAGCATTAAAGGATGCTTTAGCAAAATATAAAAAAGCCGATTGGACTGTTATAAACGAGGGAGGAACCGGTACTAACGCTATCCTTCCTTTATTCAATGACAGCAATTGGGCAAAAGGGTACGATGTGGTAATACATAATGAATGTTTTGCCGATACCCAGGATTCGGAGTATATAAAAAAGATTACCCAAGCGCATTTTGCGGGAGTTCCGGCAGTGGTTATTCATTGCGCCATGCACACTTACCGTTCGGCAAAAACGGATGATTGGCGAGAGTTTCTTGGCGTAAGTAGTTATACGCATGATCATCAAAGTTTATACACCGTAAAAAAAGTGGAAGGCAAACACCCTATCATGAATAAATTTCCAGATAATTGGACCAGTCCCATGGATGAATTATACATTGTAGAAAAAACAGGCCCCAAAACAAAGATTTTGGCTACTTCCGTGAGTGAGGTTAACGGTAAAACATACCCTGTAATCTGGACTAATCAATACGGAAAAGCCCGTGTATTTGGCACAACTTTCGGCCATTCGGATGACACGTTTAAAGATTCTGCATTTACTGATTTGTTGGTTAGAGGTATTTTATGGGCGGCAAATAAATAGTAAAGTTTTGGGTCTGTGCTTATCTTTTTGATGGTTTTGAAGGAAAGCTACAAACATCAAAATGGGCTAAAATTACTAAAATCTCAACCGACACAGCTTTAAGAGATATAAAAGACTTAGTAGAGAAAGGTATTTTACGACAAAACAAACGAAGGCGGACGAAAAGCAAATTATGAATTAGCAGACGTCAAGAATAACCCAGGCTCCACAAAGTCTTCTCGTCAACACAAAAACATAAAGTACCCAATAGAAGCAATAAAATTCAGAATGGAACAAATGGGCTATAATCAAAATGATTTGGCAAACATTATAGGCCTAAAAAGTCGCGCAAGCAAAATTCTAAATCGTAAAAGAAAACTATCTCTTGAAATGATTAGAAAATTACACGAAGTTACACATATTCCAACTGATGAGCCGGGTTCGTAACAAATCAATGAAGGAATAATCATTCCCTCATCTATTTTACGTTGACATTTGTCATCGTTTTTTTTTATCATTTGTCATCGTTTTCTATATTGGCCTTTTCACAACTTTGCATCATTAATTTAAATTTTCAATTAAAATACAAAGACATGAAGAAAAACAAAATCATTTTAGTTCTAAGTATCCTTTTTGGTCTGATGATGGTCAATTCAGGACTCAACAAATTTTTCAATTACATGCCCATGCCTGAGCCCTCGGAGGAAATGATGGCTGTATTTGGCGCACTTATGACAATTAAATGGTTGATACCATTGGTTGCTATTGCCGAAATAGCCGGAGGGGTTTTATTTGCCATTCCAAAAACCAGGGCATTGGGAGCTATTGCCATTTTCCCGGTGATTGTTGGCATTGTTGTTCATCATCTCACACATGATGTTGCGGGTATAGGAATAGGGCTGTTCTTGTTCCTCATCAACATTTGGGTGATTTTTGAAAATCGTGAAAAGTATTTACCAATGGTAAAGCCAACTGTGTAATTCTTAAAAAAGTCTATGAAAAATATAATTTTAATTGCTATATGCCTCTGTTTTGCCATTACCTCGCTAATGGCACAAAACATAAATACAGAAAAATCAGTTGTTGCTTTTGAAATCAGCAATATGAAAATCAATACAGTGAAAGGTACATTTAATGGAATGAAAGGAACTGTGAGCTTCGACCCAAACAGCCTCAACACATCGACTTTTGATGTGTGTATTGATGCTTCCTCTGTAAATACAGGAAACAAGAAAAGAGATAATCATCTGCGAACTGAAGATTTTTTTGATGTCGAAAAGTATTCTTCCATTTGTTTTAAATCAACACAGGTTATCAAGTCAAACCAAGGATATATAGCCAAAGGAAAATTAACTTTACACGGTGTGTCAAATGACATAGAAATCCCACTTAATGTAACCAGAAAACAATTTACAGGAGTATTCACCATAAAAAGACAGGATTACAAACTTGGTAAAAACACAGGGACTTTTATGGTGGGCGAAGAAGCAAAGATTACAATCACATGTATCTTAAAATAATCGTTTAAAATGAAAAAGAAAATCAGTTTTTCCGGAAAAGGTAATAGGGCCGATATTGGCGAAATCACAATTCACCGGATATTACCCAATCGGTATACCAATTCGGTGGGCCCCTTTGTATTTCTCGACCACATGGGTCCGTTACAACACACCAAAGAAATGAAAGCGGGAACGGGGGCACATCCACACAGGGGCATAGCTACGCTTACTTATGTGCTGAATGGCGAGGGTGAACACTTTGACAGTGCCGGTAATCATGCGATGGTTCGTTCGGGAGGAATTCAATGGATGAAAGCCGGTAACGGCATCATTCATGATGAGACGATGAATCCGGATTCCCAAACGGATAATCCATATATGCACGGCTTTCAATTCTGGATAAACCTGCCTTCAGAAATAAAAGCGGAGAAACCCGAATATTTGGGTATTCAGGCAAATGAAGTTCCAACGAAAATTTTAACAGATAATAGTGGCTGGCTCAAAGTAATTGCAGGTAGTTATGAAGAGCTGGATTCTAAAATTCCAAATTATACCGAACAGTTTTTGTATCACATCAGGATTGAAGCGAACAAACAATTTACAATTCCTTTTGCTGAGAAAATTGAAATAGCTGCATTTCTTCCCACTCAAAATGTAATCCTGAATGATAGCGAATTTCAGGCAGGTGAATTTGTGGAATTTGACAGATCAGCAGGAGTAATTGAAATTAAAAACACCTCACAAACAGCAATAGAACTGCTGTTCTTTGGAGGTGAATATTATAACGAACCAATTGTAGCCACAGGACCATTTGTGATGAACACTCAGCACGAAATCACACAGGCATACAACGATTTCTATGCCGGAAAATACGGAAAAATCATCTACGGAAAATAATCAACAAGCCTGCAGGATTCATCTTCTTCAGAAACAGCGAGGAATCAAAAAAGTTTTATGGAAAGCCAAACCGCTATGGACTGAAAGTCCATAGATTTGATTGGCAGACTGAAAGCCTGCAAGGTTGTAGACACTATTAGCCACAAATTACACGAATTACTAATTAATTTGTGTAATTTGTGGCTAATATTCTTTAGAAGCTAAAGTAAAATACACTAAAGTACATAGTTGTTAAACTATATCTGAGACCAATAAATCACCGCTTCCGCACGAATCCTTTCGTGTGGCTTTTGAAACCAGGATTTCTCATATTTCAAACATTCTAAATAAAACTATATTATCAATAAGACCTTGCTGTCCTGAATAATCAATAGCACTACTGTATACATAGTTTTCAGGTTTATATACTAAGCCAGTTTCTACTGGATTATTATGAACATAGTCTATTTTCTGCTGAATCACTTTATTGCTCCACAACTCTATTGGTTTGTTATCATGACGCCAAAATTGATAATGTTTTACATTGGAACTCTTCTCGGCTTCTTTTCTGAAAAAATCCAACAGAAATTCTTTCCGACTTTCTTTCGGATTTTCCTGAATACTTTTTACTATTGAATTACTAGTAAACCTTTTTAAGTCACCCACTAATAGTTCAGGTTTTTGCCCCTGTATACTCCTGAAAACCAAATGTACATGATTACTCATAATGCACCAGGCATGAATTTCTAATCCTTTGTTTTTTTGACAATAAAGAATACTGTCTATAAACAAATCTTTGTATTCATTTCGGGTAAAAACATCTAACCAGCCAACTACAGCAAAACTGATAAAATACAATCCTTCAGGATTATGAAATTTGTAATTTCTACTCATTAAAAAAATAAGATTATTCTGTAAATATATAAAATTATTACTTTTAATTATATCCCGAATTAATTAGTAGCAAGCGAGAAAATTGGGTTTCAAAAGCCACACGAAAGGGCGGTAGCGTATAGAGTTCCTTATGAAAAGCAGCGTAAATGTCCCCCACTCGTCCTCGTTTGCCATTGTATCTGTGCTCGTTTTCAACGAAGTGCCTACCTAAACAAAAAAAATAAATCATAGCGTTTGCAACGCGGTTCAACAAAACAGAAGTATTTCTTAAAACAAATACTTCTGCTTTTTTATTCCGTAATTTTCTTATAAATCATATATTTGAAGAAAAAAAACGTTTGTGCAATATAAATTTATCGATAGGACGGTTAAAACTTTTTAAGATGTATATCTGTATAAAGCCGCAAACGCTTTTTTGTTTACGTTTACGAGCGGGACGAGCGCTAGCAATACAAGAGTTGACAAAGTAAATCATGTAATTTATGAGTACTATTACAATAGTAAGTGTGTTTATTATAACCTGCTGCAGTTTAATTAACCGCACCAGAACCAATGGCGATGCCATAAATGAAAATGTTATTATTTCAAAGATTGATTACAAAAACACTCAGTCCAAAACAGATACCTTATGGGTTTCGCAAAATGATACAGCTTTTTTCAGAAAAATCGAAACCATGATTCATCGTCCTTGCAGCAAACCCAAAGCAGCAGTACTGTATGAATTGATAAATCCCAAAGACGGTGTATATTATCTAATTTACAACGATAAAAAGCAGTTGATAACGGAAGGAATGTATACAGCTAAATACACTTATGAAGGTATAACTTATGAACGAGGCAATTTTTACAATTCAAAAAATTATAATTATAAAAAAAATGGCGTTTTAGAAACAACACATTATCAGGAAGATGGCAGAAATAGTAAAACCGAACATTTTGACAGCAAAAAACAATTGACGAAAATAAGGTATATCGATAAAAAATCAGCAACTACTACAAAAATTGAAATCTACAAAAAAGGACAGTTAAAAGAAACGCAAATGTACACGAGCCTTAGCACATACTACACAGTCAAGGCAAACTAGTAGTAAAAAAAAACTCACCAGAGAGACGTTTGCGTCAGCGGAGATTTTGATTGCCTTCACGATCAGGAAATTTATTACAGGGAAGTAACCCACATAATTAAACACTCTACTTAATATGAAAAAACTAATACTGCTTGCCGTACTGATAACACTAGCATGTTCAACAAAAAAATCGAATGTTTCTGATGATAAAGGAATCGGTGATACCAGGACAAAACCAGTCGAACTTATTGATAACAACACGTATTTGTTAACCGAAATGAGCGAAGATACTACCTACGGATATGACAAATCGAATCCTATTAAGGTTGGCGGAGTTCATGACAAAGACGGTCCTTTGAATGAACGAAGATTCCTAAATGCATTATTTGGACCTAACGATAAAAAAATGATGTATTTCAGGGCAGGCAGCTGTTGCGCATTTAAAACCCCGAATGGCTTTATAAACAATATGGGCATGTTAGATCGTTTTAGACTAAGCGAAATTGGAAGCAAAGACACTATCGACATTTACATTAATATGTACGATGCCGGCGATTTAAAAATTCCTTTTGGATTGAAAGCGCAGATAAAGAAATAAGTTGGTTTTTATACTTGTCTCTGACCTTTTAAACAAAGTATATTCGGACGTTTAAACAAAGTTTTTCTGTAACATCCTCTCTACATTTGTCTCAATAAAACAATTAAAAATTTAAAAAATGAGACAAAACAATTATCAGGGAGTATTACAGAAATCGCTTGATTCTGGTTTCAACGCCACATCTACAACAAGTGATGTTATCAAAGGGATTGACCTTACAGGAAAAATTGTCATAGTAACAGGTGGCAATACCGGTATTGGCCTTGAAACTACCAAAACGTTGGCAGCAGCCGGGGCAACAGTAATTGTACCGGCAAGAGATACCGAAAAAGCAAGAAGAAATTTAAGCGGAATTGCCAATGTTGAATTGGAAACTATGGATTTGATGAATCCGGACTCAATTGACACCTTTGCTAAATTTTTTTTGGCTTCGGGCAGACCCCTTCATTTACTCATCAACAATGCGGGCATTATGTGGGTACCTCTGCGTAGGGACAGCCGTGGCATCGAATCACAGTTAGTTACTAATTATTTAGCACAGTTTCAATTGACTGCCAGACTTTGGCCAGCCCTCACAAAAGCAGATGGTGCACGGGTAATTAATGTGTCATCTCAGGGGCATCATTTCGCACCTTTTGATTTTGACGACCCTAACTTTCTTAATCGAGAGTACGAAACCCTGCAAGCTTATGGGCAATCAAAAACTGCCAGTAACCTATTCGCACTTGAGTTAGACAATTTGGCTAAAGCCTTTAATGTAAGAGCTTATTCATTACATCCAGGTTCAATAAATGGAACAGAATTAGGCAGAGAAGCATCTTTGGAGCTGTTTCAAAAAATGGGTTTCTGCGATGCAGAAGGAATTCTTTTGCCAGAAGTAGCCGCATCATTGAAAACAGTTCCACAAGGAGCAGCCACAACAGTTTGGTGTGCCACCTCATCTTTACTCAACCAAGTCGGTGGAGTCTATTGTGAAGATGTTGAAATTGCCGAAATAGCTTCTGATAATTTAATGTCAAACGGCGTAAAACGCTATTCATTAGATGAAAGCAATGCTAAACGTTTATGGAAATGGAGCGAAGAAATGACAGGTATAAAGTTCAACATTAGCTAATTAAATAACATACCAGCATTTGAAAAAAAGTTGCCGGCATTTAAGTCGGTAACAGGCACCGTAAAAACTTTGAGCGAAAAGATACTATCATAACGGATATAAGAAAGAAAGAAAGAAAGAAAGAAAGAAAGAAAGAAAGAAAGAAAGAAAGAAAGAAAGCGCTTTATTTAATTTGCGGTCGATGTTGGTCAGTCGATAACCTCAAATCGTTATGATTATTTCTATTTTTGTATTACCACTTTCGTTTAATTAAGAAAGGCTTTTAATTGTTAACTATGGAATATCAGGCAAAATATATAACCGGGGATATAAAACTTTCCTGCTATGAAGATACGTTTTTCAAGTCTGATATTATGTTTGACCAGCATATGCTAATTTGGTTCATTTCGGGTGAGACAAAAATCGTACAGACCGATGCTACCTACTTTTTCAAGAAAAATGATATATTTTTAATCCCCAGAAATCAACTGGCAACGATTATTAATTATCCTAAAAATGGCCAGCCACATAAAACAGTAGTAATGCACTTGTCTACAAACAGGCTAAGACATTTTTACGCGAACCTGAATGTGACATCTAAAGCATTGCAGCCACAAAAAATATATTCTTTCAACAATCATCCTTTATTGGAGAGTTGTCTTGCTTCATTGATTCCTTACTTTGAAATGAAAGAACTTCCTGAGGATATTGCCTCGCTAAAAATTACAGAAGCGATCAGTATTCTCAGGGCTATTGATAAAGAAATTGACACTGTACTGGCAAATTTTGATGAGCCGGGCAAAATTGATTTAGCAGATTATATGGAAAAGAATTTTATGTTCAATCTGCCTTTAGAAAAATTCAGTTATCTGACAGGTCGCAGCCTGACAACTTTCAAGCGTGACTTTAGCAGGATATTCAGCACTACCCCACAGCGTTGGCTTACTAAAAAAAGGTTAGAATTAGCTCATTATCATTTTGTTGAAAATAAAAAGAAGCCAATTGATGTTTGCTACGAAGTTGGTTTTGAAAATCTATCACACTTTTCGTATGCATTTAAAAAACATTTTGGTTATACACCAACCTGTCTGACTGAAAAACATGCCAGACGTTAAGACTATGGCTATTCAGCACTTATGTCCTTTGAATTTTACAACCTCACCGTCCACTCATTTTACCGTATTTATATTTTAGTTGGACTAATGGTTTAATTCGTATTTTCGTTTAGCCCAAAATACTCGGTTTCATAATTCCTAAACACGAAAAAGCAGTGTGAATTTTTTATTAAAGATGAAAACTAACTAAAATGAAAATACTATTAATGTCAATTGGAACACGCGGGGACATTGAGCCTTTTTTGGCAATAGGAGAAATACTTAGCAAAAAAGAGCATAAATTAACGTATGCTATTCCTGAGCAATACAGTCACCTCATACCCAATAAGGATAAATATCACTCTTTTACCCCTGAATTTTTAGCACTTATTGAAGGTGAAGGCGGAAGAGCTGTAATGGGTGGTTCTGTTGGGTTTATAAAAAAAATAAAATCCATTTTAAGGCTTTACAAAAAAGGAATGGCTGTAAACAAAATAATGATAATACAGCAATATGATATTGTAAAAAATGAGGAACCTGACTTAATCATATACAACGGAAAATGTAACTATCCATTATTGTGGCATTTATCAACAGGCAAAAAAATAGTTTTAATTAGTCCGATTCCATATTTCATTCACTATATTGAAGGTAATGGCCATACAGGCTTTGATGGAAATTACGGTTCTTTTATTAACCGATTGACTTACAAAATCGCAAACTTCGGATTAGTTAAAACAATTTATGACGCACAAAAGATATTAGGTACAAAGGATATACTCTTTTCAAAGAAACAAATAAAAGAAAAATTATTGTCTGAAAAACTGATTTATACCCTATCACCCTCATTATTGATAAGACCAATGACCTGGAGTTCAAATGTTCAGGTTTTGGGTTATCATGAAAGGAATAAAAAATTGGATTGGCAGCCTGATGAAAATCTCATTGAGTTTATTGGTAAGCATCAAAAGATATTGTTTTTGACATTTGGAAGTATGATTAATCCAGATCCGGAAAAGACGGCTCAGAAATTTTTATCTGTACTTTCTGAACTTAAAATACCAACTATAATTAACACTGCCGCAGGTGGTATAATACAACTAAAAGAGTTTGAAGAACATAATTTATTTTATTTCATTAAACAAATTCCTTATGACTGGATTTTAGAAAAATGTTATGGAATTATCCATCACGGAGGTTCAGGAACAACTCATAGTGGATTAAAAAATGGGTGTGTTACTATGATTATACCTCATGTTTTTGATCAATACGGTTGGAATAATTTAATATTCAAAGCAGGTTTAGGCCCCAAAGGAATATCTGTTAATAAAATTTCTGAAAAAAAGCTAAAACCTCAAATCATTGACTTGTTTGAAAACGAATCCTATAAAATAAAAGCCGTGGAAATTTCTAAAAAGATGAAAGAAGAGAATTTTGAAAATGAGCTATACGAATCAATCATGAGATAAATAAATTATAACCCGGAATTTCTACCAGACGGCAAGCATAAACTGCCAAAGTAACTATAAAATAACTTGGCAGCCCCCCTGGCAATACTTAACTTTACATTCATATGTATATTGCGATGATGAAACTACTTAACCTTGAATCTTATAACTACTATCTATTAGCTGGCGGAATCATTACGCTTCTGGCCGCTATAATTCCGAATGTTTTTGAGAAAAAACACCTGACACCTCCTATAATTTACCTCTTTATAGGTATTGTTATTGCATTTGCAGGAAGGCGATATACCGACTTTGACGTAATGCAGCATTCAAACATTATAAGGCGCGTATCAGAATTTGTCGTAATTATTGCGTTGACGAATGCAGGTTTGAAAATAAAAAAACCTTTTTCATGGGAGACTTGGAAATACTCATTCAGATTACTTTTGATTACAATGCCGCTTACCATCATTGGCGCTGCGTATGCAGGCTGGTGGTTACTTGGTCTTGCACCGGCTGCTGCAGTACTGTTTGGTGCTCTTATCTCTCCCACTGATCCTGTACTTGCATCAGAACTTCAAACGAGCCGACCGAGCAAAAAAGACCTGTCGAAGATTCGTCTTGGCCTGACCTCCGAAGCTGGATTAAATGATGGACTGGCATTCCCTTTCACCTACTTCGCTATCTTTCTTGCAGCCAACGGTCATGATTACAGCCAATGGATTGGCAAATGGTTTTATATTGAAGTACTTTACAAAATTGCTGTTGGAGGGATAATAGGATTACTGGCAGGATGGTTTTTGTACAAGCTGATATTTAAGATTACGTCTGAAAGCTATCATTCCGGCATAAGCCAGGGAATTCTGTCTCTTGCGCTGACACTATTGCCTTACGGGTTAACAGAACTATTGGGCGGTTACGGATTCATTGCGGTTTTTATTGCGGCTTGCGCCTTCAGCAACAGCGAGGACAAGGTAAAACACATGGACACTCTCCACGACTTTACAGAGGAAATAGAGCGAATTTTCGTTGCTTTCCTATTTATTTTTGTTGGCATCTATGTTTATGCCTCTGTTGATGAACTGCTAGATTTTATGACTATTGCTACAGCACTGATTGTGTTGTTTATCATCAGGCCTCTTAGTGGATGGATAGCGCTATACCGTACAGATTTATCAGCATTTGAAAAATTTGCATTATCATTTTACGGAATCCGCGGTGTAGGCTCGATATTTTATCTGATGTATGCGTTTGAGAAAGCTAACTTTCCAAATTCATACGAACTGATCCGGGTATCTACAGTTGTAATTGTGCTTTCGGTGCTTATCCATGGTCTTTCGGCAGCTATGATGCAAAAAAAGCTCAAATGAGTCTGGCCAATTCATGTATATAACGAATCTGGATTTCAGCAAACTATACAAAGAATGATATAATCATTTATTTTATTTTAAAAGTTCCAACTTCTATCTGTTTACTTTCAGATGGAGTTTTATTATGCCAATTCTCTAATCAAGTTGCATAAAAATTGTCAACCCAAATAAATGAGTACCTTTACCAAAAAAGCAAAAAAAATGAACAAAGGCGGGCCAATAATTATAATTGAAGACGATTTAGATGATCAGGAAATTTTAACAGAAGTTTTTAAGGAACTTGATTATAAAAATGAAATTATCTTCTTTGATGATGGAGAAAGTGCCTTGGAGTATTTAACAGCAACCGAAGTTGAGCCTTTTATTATTTTCTCTGATATCAATATGCCAAAGCTGAGTGGTATGGAACTTCGGGAAAAAATTCATCAAAACGAAGATTTAAGACTCAAGTCAATTCCTTACTTATTCTTTTCGACAAGTGCTGAGCAAAGTCACGTTGTAGATGCCTATTCAAAATCTATTCAGGGCTTTTTTGTTAAGCCTTCCAGCTATAAAGAAATAAAAGAAACCATTAAAACTATTGTAAGTTATTGGGAAACCTGTGTTTCTCCTAACTATGTCAAATAGATACTAACAAAAACAGAACAATTAAGATTTATTGTTCTGTTTTTTCAATTTAAAAATTTTCTATTCTTAAAGCTTTAGCAATTTCCCAACAGTTTTACTTATTGAGCTATCTTGTTCACTTTAAACTAAAACTATCTTTTTCTATGTTTTACATAGTAAAGAATTTCAACCCTTTAGATATCAAGCTAATGCTTTAGAGTTTTAAAGCACTTTTTTTATGTAAAAAACCGATTATAAAATCACTAAATATGATTACTAACGGTATTTGATTTTGACTTTATATTTGTAAAATAAATCTTAATTGATTTTTTTTTGAACATTTAAATTTATAAAGACATGACAAATATGACAACAAAAACGTGTTTAATTACCATAATTACACTCTTCGCTTCCATTATGGCGTCTGCAAAAGTGAAGATCCCATTTGGTAAAATCGATAAAATTGAAATAGTTGCAGATTTGCCCAATGATGAAAGATATATTGCTACTCCGGGTTCGACAGAATATCTGGATTTGGCAACATTACATCAGGAATATAATATTGCATGGGTGATTCCGGCCTGGATTACAGCTGAGCCAAAATTAGTATTGTCTAAAAAAGATTCAGATGAATATTATGAAGTAACAGATGCAGAACTTGCAGAAATTATAAAGGAAAACAAATTAGATAAAGAAGAACTGCTGCAATTAGGGTTTTATACCCGATATGGCGGAAAAGCGATTTTACTTTTACTTATCGGACTTATTCTTTACGGTATTTACCCGAGTAAAGATGAGGAAGAAGAAGAAGAGGAAGCCAAAGAATCTAAGGAAGTACAACCAACTAATATTTAACCCACTTCACAATACCCGATATACAATATTGATTGAAATAAGTGGACAACCAGATTTATTACACACCAGACCTGCTCTTTTTCTAAGGGCAGGTCTGTTATTTTTAACCTTAATCCCATAAATCAAATAACAAGCTGAAAATAGTACATTTGTAATTTTAAATTTAAGAATAGTCAGATCGTAAAAAATAAATAATACTTTTAAGTTTTAAATTTCAAGATGAAAAAAACAAAATACCTCGTACTCGGAATTACCTTTTTACTTAGCTTTTGTTGTGCTTTATACGTGACGATGCAGGTTTTTCCGAGCAATCCGTTTTTGGCAGCAAATTCAAAAGAACAAACCAGTTTACCGGAAAAGATTCAGGATGGTGATATTATTTTTCAAACTTCAGAATCCAGCCAGTGTGAAGCGGTACGAATTGCAACCAATTCCAAGTTTTCGCATTGTGGAATCGTCTTTAAAATAAACGGAAGTTCATTTGTTTTTGAAGCCGTTCAGCCCGTAAAACTAACACCTCTAAACGATTGGATTACGCATGGAAGAGATAAAAATTATGTTGTAAAAAGATTAAAAAATGCTGCTGAAGTATTAACCCCAAATACACTGCAAAAAATGAAAGACTACAGCCAGCAATTTGACGGTAAAGAGTACGACGCCTTTTTTGAATGGACCGATACCCGAATTTACTGCTCGGAATTAGTCTGGAAAATCTATAAAAACGGAGCGAATATCGAATTATCAAAACTGCGGAAATTGAAAGATTTTAATCTAACGGATGAAAGGGTGAAAAAGGTTTTAAAAGAAAGATACGGTAATGATATTCCGCTGGACGAGAAAGTGGTTTCGCCTTCTGATTTGGTAGATTCTGATCTATTGGTGACTGTGGTTGATACGTATTAGAAGTTTCTTTATAAATGTTTTTATTGGCAGTACAGAAAAAATGTTTTTCACGCAGATTCTGCAGATTGAGCAGATTTTTTTAAATCTGTGGCTATATTTCCAACAAATAAACATAGATTTATTTTAAAAGGAATACATAAATAATATATATTTCTTTTACATAGCTATATGTATTTTATATAAGTGAAACGACTTTTTTATTCTAACAAAAAACTATGATTCTATGTGTTAAAAATTAATATCAATCCCAGAATCACTACAAATCCCTCAATACAGGATAAACCTTTTTAAACTTAGTAAAAGCATCTTCATACACCTTTTTATGCGAAGTATCCGGAAAAAAAGTCTTTCCGGTTTTATTTTCGTTACTTACATCAATTCCTAAAGATTTCATGCCTATCAAAACAGCGCCCCAGGCAGATCCTTCAATGGTTTTCGAAGTTGCTACGGGCATTTGAAAAATATCAGCAACCATTTGTAGCCACAATTCACTTTTTCCGAATCCGCCGCTGACCATCACTTTGGTATGTTTTCTTTTTTCGGGATCGGGAAGCAGGATTTCTGTAATTTGGAATAGTCCAAATAAAATACCTTCTAATGTTGCCCTTGTCAAATGTGCTTGTGTGTGTGTGATCTGCATTCCCAAAAGCGATCCTTGTGCAGAAGCGTCCCAAATTGGTGCTCTTTCGCCTAACAAATAAGGTACAAAAAGCAAACCATCAGAACCGGCAGGGATTTTTTGTGCTTCTTCAAAAAGGACTTCAAAAGACTGGTCTGTTTTTAATAATACTTCGCGAAGCCATTGCAAAACGATAGCGCCATTGTTTACCGCTCCCAAAGTAAGGTATTGATTCTCCATCAAGTGGTAACATTGCGTTCGCATCTGTTCATCGACATACGGTTTATCAATCGGCAATCGCACAGCACCGCTTGTACCTATGGTCAGGGCAATACAATTTTTGTTCATTGCTCCCGTTCCTAAATTGGCCAAAGCACCGTCTCCGCCTCCAATCACATACAGAAAGTCATCCGAAATTCCTTTGCATTGGTGTGTAACTTTACAAACAGCAGATAATTGCTCAGGGTTTATGTTTAAATATTCCAGCACTTCATCATCCCATTGCAAAGTATGAATGTTCAATAATCCGGTACCGGAAGCCATTGAAGTATCGGTACAATACTCATTCGTCAAATGATGCCAGACGTATTCCTTAATGCTAATGAATTTATAGGTTTTCGAAAAAATATCCGAATCAAATTCTTTAAACCACGCAATTTTGGTCATGGGTGAAAAAGGATGAATCGGAATTCCGGTTTTTTGGTAAAATTGCTTTCCTTTTTCAGAGTTTTTCAGTTTTTCAGCAATTCCACTGGCTCTGTTATCGGCCCATAAAATAGCAGCTGTCAATGTTTTTCCGGTTTCATCAATCGCAATAATACTCTGCATCGCCGAACTAAAACTTATAAATTCAGGTTCAATTCCTGTAGTGATTTCTTTAATACAATTCAAAACCGTTTCCAAAATTTCCTGTGGATTCTGGACACTCCAATTTGGTTTTGGATGGTGCATCGGATAGGAATATGAAACCTGTCTGACTACATTTCCGCGTTCGTCAAAACAAATTGCTTTTGTAGCCGTTGTTCCAATGTCGATTCCGATATAAAGTGATTCCATTTCTTTTATTTGATCCATAAATTCATTAGCAATACGCCTATTAATCCCATCACACCAATAATCGTCTCCATCACCGTCCAGGTTTTAAACGTATCCGAAACACTAATGCCAAAATACTCCTTGAACATCCAGAATCCGGTATCGTTGACATGCGAACACATCAAACTTCCGGCACCTATGGAAAGCACCATTAATTCCGGACTTACACCCGAAGCAATTACCAAAGGCTGTACAATTCCTGCGGCTGTTAATCCGGCAACCGTAGCAGATCCTAAAGCAATCCGGATTATAGTAGCAATCAGCCAGCCCAAAACCAACGGCGAAAGCGATGATTTCTCGAAAAATATACTTAAATCCGAACCCATTCCACTATCGATCAGGACTTGCTTGAAAGCCCCTCCTGCCCCAATAATCAAAATAATCATCGTCGCAGCACTCATGGCACTACCCGACTTGTCCATAATATCCTGCATTTTTCTTCCGCGAAAAATACCCAATGACAATACCGCAAAAAGTACGGCAATCAGCATCGAAGTGGTTGGGTTTCCTATAAAAAGAAAAACAGAACGCAATGAAGATTCTTCCGGCAAAGCCAATTCGCTGAAAGTCGCCATTCCCATTAAAAAAACCGGAACCAATGCGGTCAGGATACTGATTCCGAAAGAAGGCATTTCGGCTTCTGTAAACGTTTTGCTTTCAAATAATCCTTTTGGAGGAAAAGCATTGATCTTTTTTATGAATTCGGGAAACACAATTCCGGCAACAAAAAGTGCAGGCAATGCAACCAAGAGTCCGTAAAAAAGTGTTTTTCCTATATTGGCTTTAAAAATAACGGCAATCGCTGTAGGTCCGGGATGTGGCGGTAAAAAACCGTGTGTGATGGAAAGTGCCGAAGCCATTGCAATTCCGAGATAAATTATAGGCTGTTTGGTGCTTTTGGCAACTGCAAAAACCATCGGAATCAAAATGATAAATCCGGCATTGTAAAACATCGAAATCCCCACTGAAAAACCCGTAATGACCATTGCCCATTTAATATGCCTGACGCCAAACGAGCGAATCATAACCGAACTTATTCGCTGCGCAGCGCCACTATCTGAAAGCAGATTTCCTAGTATTACACCAAATGCAATAATCAAAATTAAAGAACCCAATGTGCTTCCAACTCCCTGCTGAATGGAATTGATTAAATCCGGAAAAGGCATTTCTTTTGCGATTCCTACAAAAAAGGCTGCGATAATCAAGGCAATAAAAGCATTGAGTTTTACCCCGGAAATGAGGAGCAATAATAAAAGAATACTGGCAATCAGAATCAGTAATGACATGGTGTGAGGTGTGAGAGATGATAAATAATAGTATTCGAAAATAATCTTAGGAAATCAGCCCCAACTATTATTCACTTTTTTCAACAGCGTGTCCTCCAAACTCGTTTCGAAGTGCCGCTACCACTTTTCCTGAAAACGTATCCGACATTTGAGAACGGTAACGCATCATGATCGAAAGGGCAATTACCGGAGTTGGAACGCCTAAATCCAAAGCGGTTTCCAGTGTCCATTTTCCCTCTCCCGAAGAATGCATGATGCCTTTGATTCCGTCCAGTCGGGCATCTTTGGAAAACGCATTTTCTGTCAGTTCCATCAGCCAGCTGCGGACTACAGAACCATGATTGAATAGTTTGGCCGTTTTTTCAAAATCAATATCAAATTCGGAATGTTCAAAAACCTCAAATCCTTCAGCGATTGACTGCATCATACCGTATTCGATTCCGTTGTGGACCATTTTGGTAAAATGCCCGCTTCCGGCTGCTCCGGTGTACAGAAATCCGTTTTCTACCGAAATATCCTTAAAAACTCCGGCTACGTACTCAAATACCTCCGCATCCCCGCCAATCATCGTGCAGGCACCGTTTAAAGCACCCGAAGTGCCGCCCGAAGTGCCGCAGTCCAGAAAATCTATTTCCATTTCTTTTAGTTGGGCATAACGACGTTTTGAATCGTTGTAATTCGAATTTCCTCCATCAATAATAATATCGTTTTTGGACAAGTACGGAAGCAAGGAAACAATAACGGCATCTACAATTTCACCCGCCGGAACCATTAGCCAGATCACTCTTCGGCTGGTTAGTTTTTGGCATAATTCTTCTACCGTATAGGCGGTTTCAATTCCCTGATCGCCAATTTGTGAAACAAAATCGGCGTTAACATCCTGTGCCACCACCTGATACTTGTTACGTTTTAAATTCAAGGCGAGATTAAATCCCATTTTTCCTAATCCGATTATTCCTACTTGCATGATGTGTATTTTAGTTTATGTTTCGTAAAAATATTACTTTCAATTAATTATGGGTTGTTATTTTGGATTTTAATTTTTGGGGTTTGGAGGGAATGTGTTAAATATATTGATTTTGAGGTGGGTGAATTAAATGAAAATCTGCTGTGTTTAAAGTCAAAAATACTAAAATGATGATTGCAATTAATGAAGAAAAATCATTCAAATAAAAAAAGCCTTTGGCAATTCATAACAAAAAAAGATTATTTTAGCATAGGAATAAAAAAATTTATATCATAAAGCTAGCTTTATTTAGATTACTTGGAGCCATTTTGTGGCAGGTATAAATTAGTTGGTAGATATTTTAAAGAAGCAAAAACTCAATAAACGAAAATTAAATTTTACAACTATGCTTAAAATATTAAAAATTGTTTCAATTATATTATTTAGCAAGTATAGCTATGCCCAAGATAAAATCTTTACGCATAAAAATGATTCTATACTATGTAAAATTACAGAAATTGGAGAAAAAACTATTAACTATAAATATAACGGAGAAGATTTAGTAAACTCTGTTTTCAAAAACTATGTTTCACACGTTAAATTTGCAAGTGGTCGAATTCAAAAATTTTCTGATAAAGTTATAATCAATGAGGAATCAGATTGGCAGAAAGTTACAATAACAAATAGCGAATACGATATTGCAGGTCTTGCACAAGTGGAAAAAATAACAGTGAAATTAAGTAAAGATTGGGTCTATAATAATACTGTAAAATTTAATAATGCAAAGGATGAATTAAAAAAAGAGGCTGCAAAAAAAGGTTGTCATATAATTCTTCTTTTAACAACAATTGGAAAAAAAGGGCAATTAGAAATGATAGACCGTCCAAATTGGAGTATTACAGGAGTGATTTATAAATATTAAAAAATCTAAAAGTCTTTTGACAACTTAAAATTATAATAATGAATAACGTTTATTTAGTTAAAGATGGAATTATAAATGTTGGATGTATTAAAGATAAAAAGAATCAACAAGTTACAAATACCAACTTTTATTTAATAACTTTTAATTTTAAAACCAACTATGGTTACATAGGCAAAAGAAATGAGACCAAATGGAGATTATATACTTCTATTGGACAATTAATTAATAAAAAAAGATACTACCATTTTAATAGTTTAGAAGAATGTGTTTCTAAATTAGAAAATCTTAATAATGGAAATATGGTAATTGTAATAAACAATGTAGAAATCCATAAATACATAAAAATAGCTTAATGAAAAAAACTTTACTTGCATTTTTTTTATTACTTACGATGAATAATATCTATTCGCAAATAAATCAAAAAAGTGATAAAGACAAATTAAAATTGAAAGGAGCTATTAAAACAATAGAACAAAGAGGTTTTAAAGCAATTGAAAAATTTGGCGAAATAATGTCAGAAAACTCAATGAATGATATTTATGATTTCAATAGCTTAATTCAATTTGACAAAATTGGAAACATTATAAGCATTAATTTGTTAGACCTTGAAGGGTCAATTAAACAAAAAACTTATAAGACTTTTTTAAATGGAAATGAACCAGTAATAATAAAAGGATATAAATTTAATGAAACTTATAGATTTGATGAAAATAATAACATCAGTGAAATTATCTATAATAATGAGGACGAAACTTTAAATTTTAAAGTAATAAATAAGTTCAATAACTTAAATGACTTAATAGAACAAAAAGTTTATGAAAAAGATGGAGTTCTTAATTCAATTGAAAAACGAAAATATGACAGTTTTGGTAACGTTACAGAAATTAATCAATATATGTCAAACACAAAGAAAACTACTACTGAAACTGTAAAATACTTTTTTGACAGTCAAAATAATTGGATAAAGAAAATTAGAATATACGAAGGTGAATTATATACTGTCATTGAAAGAAAAATAATTTACTATTAAAAAACATCTAACAATCGAGTAGACGGCCCCCGCTGCGCAAAGTCTTTTCAGACTTTGCGCAATTTTTAAAATCTTGTTGCAAAATCCATAAAAGTGTCAAAAGTCTCCTGACTTTTAATGGGTATGCCTTTGTAAGGTATGCGATTAAAGAGTTGTAAAAAAACTAAAGTATCAACAAAGGTGTTGAATTCCTAAGACGCTCACGGAAAAGTCAGGAGACTTTTATTAGATTTACAGTTTTAAGAACATTTGAAAAAAGAAGTAAAGTCTGAAGACTTTGAGCAGCGGGGTAGTTGCAAAACGTTAGGAACAAGTTGCCAATCAAAATCATAAAATATTTCCAAAGTTTGTATAAAAATGGGATATAAAAATATCTGCTTAGAATGTAGAACTTCATATAGTAAAGGAAATGATTATGAAAATCAAGTAGAATCTAATTGTCCACAATGTGGTAAAAAAATGATTCTGGTAAATCATAAATTCAAACCTCCTAAAAAATCTGATACAAAAAATTGGGAAATGGTAAAACTACTAGTTGAAAATGGTTTTAAGTTTCAAGCAGTTTATGAACAAATAGAAAAAGGTATCTTTTTAAAAGTAAATTATCCAAAAAATATAAGTGATGCTAAGGAGTTTATAAAAAAATACAGTCCTTAATATTAAGGCCTGCTGTTAACAGTCGTTTATGAAAATTTCGAATTTTGTGGTAAATTAAGTCTATGTTTCGCAAGAAATTTTTATCTTAATAGAAAGAATCCCGTTACGGATTTAGCAACCACGCAGACTCCGTAACGTTACAAAAATCGTTTAACCCAATAACTATATCGAAATGAAACTTTCAACGAAAGCAGAAAATATAATTACACAAATTACCGGGAAGAATACCAAACTGGGCGACTTACGAACCATTGCCAAAGACATAAAAAAAGACCACCAGTTAGCAATGGAACTTTGGTCATCGAAACATTTTTTTGTCCGACAATTGGCAATCCTGATAATGGACAAAAAATTTCTTACTGAAGAAGTGATTGACAATTTAGTCAGTGACATTAACCAGTACAGCCAAAATGAAAAACTTCAGCTAATAGATTGGTTAATGGCAAACCAACTCACCAAAGACAAAAGACAATTGCTTTAATGGAGACTTGGGAAGAAAATCCATCATCACTTAAAAGACGAATTTATTGGTATTATCAGGCCCGCTTGCGCTGGACAGGGCAAATACAACCCAACAGCGAAGAACTGCTTTCTAAAATCGAAAACAGAATTGAAAAAGAATCGGCAGAAGTACAATGGGCAATGAATTTTACAACTGGCTGGATTGGGGTTTATGAGAAAAAGTATCGAAGTCGTTGCATTGCTCTTGGTGAAAAAACAGGACTGTACAAAGGTCAAATGGTTTCAAAAGAATGTACTCCAGATTATCTACCTGAGTTCATTACGATTGAAAGTAACAAAAGAAATTTGTAAATTGTTTGAGAAAAACTTTGTCTAAACTTCTATTCAATAATTAAACCTTTCGTTATGAATCATCCCCAATTTAAAATAAAATCACTCCTTATATTTGTTATTTCTTTCACGTTTACAAATTTTATATATTCTCAGATGTCAGAAAATAAAAAACACAACCTAATAGCAAAAGGCGCAGTTCTCACGAAACTATCAGATCAGTACAGCTTTACAGAAGGACCTGTAGCAGATAAAAAAGGCAATGTATTCTTTACCGATCAGCCTAATAATAAAATCATAAAATGGTCAACCAATGGTGAGCTTTCTGTCTATATGGAAAATGCCGGAAGATCAAATGGCTTGTATTTCGATCACGAAGGTAACCTTTTGGCTTGCGCCGATGAAAAAAATGAAATTTGGAAGATCGATCAAAACAAAAATGTTGCGGTATTGGTAAACGACTTTGAAGGAAAAAGGCTGAATGGTCCCAATGATCTTTGGGTTGATCCTAAAGGCGGTATTTACTTTACAGATCCTTTTTATAAAAGAGAGTACTGGACACATACCTCAAAAGAAATAGAGAAAGAATGTGTGTATTATTTATCTCCTGACAAATCTAAAATTACCAACGTTGCTGATGATCTGGTAAAACCCAATGGCATTATCGGAACTTCGGATGGGAAAGTGTTGTATGTAGCAGATATCGAAGCCAACAAAACCTATTCTTATACAATCAACAATGATGGTTCTTTGAGTGAAAAAACGCTTTTTACGGAATCAGGTTCTGATGGAATCACGATCGACGAAGCAGGAAATCTCTACTTAACAGGAAAAGGAGTTACGGTATTTAATCCAAAAGGAGAAAAAATTGCCCATATTGATGTTAAGGAACCCTGGACAGCGAATGTGTGTTTTGGAGGAAAAAAATTCAAAACCTTATTTATTACTGCCGGTAAAGCTGTTTATACGTTGGAGATGAACGTTAGGGGAATAAAATAATCAGCATATTCTGGCTGCTGGTATTACTTGCAAAAATTTTATAAACCTGATTTCAACTTAAAATGGAAAAAATTTACGATTTCAAAACCATCGATGAACTGACCTCCTTTTTGAAATTATTCGAAAAATCCGAAATAAGTAAATTTCTTGAAAATGAATTTAAAAATTTAACAGAATATAAAACGGCAAAAGAATGGAATAAGCTTGTACGAATCTGCGAAGCATTATCTATTATTGGCTGGGAAAATTTAGAAAGAGTTGATGCTATTTGCTGTAAAAACGGCAGCAATTGGAATACCGAACTTCGGAATAATAAAAAAGAACTTCGCTTTTTAAGTGCCAGCTGGACAAAAAGAAAAAATGGATTTGTGTATAGCAATCCAAGTTATCATTTTAATCCTGATGTCCCGGAAAAACAAGATATAGCCTGGCAAGATTATCCAAAAACTGAATTTGAAGAAGTGAATGTACCGGAACTCTCAGATCAAAGAAACAAGCAAAAAGTCAATCCCATTACGTTTGGCGGAACTTATCCTCTTCATTCCAAAATTGAACGAGATATACTGTTTCCGCAATTATTAGATCTTAGAAATCGTTTTGACCACACTCTCCATACAGATTTATATGGAGAAGGAATTGACAAGATTTCAATTCGTTACCTAACCGCTGTATCTAATGACAAAACGGCTACCTCTTTTTTAAAAGGAACCTATTATCCTAAGACAAAGGAATATAAAGCAGAAGCCTTTTTTGGAGAAGAATATGCAGCCGCTTCAGAAACTGAAAGAAAAAAAATAATTGAAAAACTGCTGCTCCAGACATTAGATGATGTCAAAGAAAAAGTCGGCAAACACAAGCTATGTTACAATGTCGATTTACTTATAACTGAAGTAAAAGAAGAGATTACAAAATGGCAGGCCTGAATGATAATTGTAAATTGGATGCTTTCTAGATATTCGTAACCACTCTCCTCCTTTCCAAAATATCATCAAAAAATCACATGAAAATTTGCGTAGTTAAATAACTACATTTATATTTGTAGTCAAATAACTTCATAATGAACTTAAGACGAGACGTATTTCAGGCCATAGCCGATCCTACCAGAAGATCAATCCTTTTGTTGCTAACGACACAATCGATGACTGCCGGTGCCATTGCTTCTAACTTTGATACTGCAAGACCTACGGTGTCAAAACATTTGCAAATCCTGACCGAATGTGAATTACTACGGCAAGAGCAGCAAGGCAGGGAAATTTATTATCATTTTAACCCAAATAAAATGAAAGAGATAGCCGAATTTCTGGAACCTTTCCGTCAAATGTGGGATACGAAATTCAATAAATTGGAGGAAGTCATGAAAAATTATAAAAAAGAATAGCATGGAAGAAAAAACAAAAGTACATGCCGAAGACGGCAAACAGGAATTAACCATAACCAGAGAATTTGACCTGCCTGTTGAATTGGTTTTCAAAGCCTACTCAGAAGCGGAACTTCTTGAACAATGGATGGGAACAAAAGTGTTGAAACTCGAAAGCAAAAAACACGGAAGCTATGCCTTTGAAACATCCTACGAAGGAAATGTGGTATTCAAGGCAAACGGTGTCATCCATGAATTTGTTGAAAACAAAAAAATCACAAGGACGTTTGAAATGGAGAACACACCATTTCCGGTTCAGTTGGAATACCTCGAATTTGAAAAACTGACTGACACGACCAGCAGACTTACCATGCAATTGGTATTTAAGTCCATCGAATTTAGAGACCAATTGCTAAAAATGCCATTCGCGCAAGGCATCAATATAGCCCATAACCGACTTCAGGAAATTGTATCATCACTAAAGTAATTACACATGACAAAAAGAAATAAAATTATTTATTGGATAGCTACCGTTTGGTTAGCATTAGGAATGGTTTCAACCGGAATCGTACAGCTTATCAAAATGAAAGAGGAAGTAGACAAAACCAGTTTACATTTAGGTTACCCGGTTTACTTCCTGACTATTATTGGTATTTGGAAATTGTTAGGCACGGCTGCCATTCTTCTTCCGAAAACAGGATTATTGAAGGAATGGACTTATGCCGGGTTTTTCTTTTTGATGACGGGTGCTATTTTTTCTCATTTTGCGGTTGGGGATGGTGCTGTGGAATATTTTGGGCCGGCATTATTGCTAGCGCTGACTTTTCTGTCGTGGTACTTTAGGCCTGCAGACAGGAAAATAAATTAGTTGGTGATTTAAAATGATACTATTTACCATTTTATCACATAATTAATATTTTCAAAATTTCTCTTACCAATTTGTAAGAAAAAATAAATATATTTGAAAAGAATATGCGAAACAGACCTTTGCGTTTATATCCAATTTTGGGTTGATTGCCGAAGTTTTTTTTGTGTATATACAAGTTGTGCGTCCTTTTAACTAAATCTAAAAAACTATAATCCACATTAAAAATCACTATGAAGAAAAAAACAAGTCCGTCAGTTGCAAAAATATTTTTTTTAAACATGATTATTCTATTAACTACTCTAACAAATGCTGTAGGACAAAATAAAACTGCAGAATTGGACAAATTAATGAATCAAGCTAATTTAAGTGGTATCTTCAATGGAAGTGTTTTAATTGTTGAAAACGGAAAAGTGATTTATCGTAAAGCTTTTGGATATGCAAATAAAGGAACAAAACAGTTATTAAAACCAGAATTTTGTTTTGATTTGGCATCCGTTTCTAAGCAATTTACTGCTATGGGAATTATGATGTTAAAGGAACGAAATAGTCTGTCCTATGATGATAAAATCACCAAATACTTTCCTGAATTTCCAAGTTACGGGAAAGATATTACGATACGAAATTTACTAAATAATACTTCGGGTATGCCTTTATATCAGCCATTCGCTAATAAAGATAACTTGACAAATGCAGAAATTTTACAAATAATTGAGGAAAGAGAAGCGTTAGACGCCAATGTTGGAGAGCAATATGTCTATAATAATGGTGGTTATGTTATGTTGGGTTTGATTATAGAAAAAGTTTCGAAAATGTCCTTAGCGGAATTTTTGAAAGAAAATATTTTTAAACCATTAAAAATGAAAAATAGTTTGATTGGTGATACATCAAATATTAATTTAAAAAATAGGGCTTTGGGTTATTCTGTTATTGGTGAACTTGATGATTACACAGTTTCACATACTGGTTCTACAAGTATGTTTTCAAACGTTGATGATTTGTTTTTGTGGGATCAAGCTTTATATACAGAGAAATTAGTTTCTAAGAAAACAATTGAGGAAGCATTTACTCCTGTAGTTTTAAATAACGGTTCATTGTCTAATTACGGATTTGGTTGGTTTCTTATTCCAGAAAAGAAATCCGTATACCATTCGGGGAGTGATTTCGGGTACCGCACATTTATCATGAGGAATTTAGATAAGAAACAAACTTACATCTGGCTTACGAATTCTGGAAATGCCATCCATACTGGGATTCTGAATGTTACAATAGAAAATATATTAGCTTCTAAACCTTACGAATTACCTAAGATAAC
Organism: Flavobacterium piscis; assembly: GCF_031457575.1. GTDB lineage: Bacteria > Bacteroidota > Bacteroidia > Flavobacteriales > Flavobacteriaceae > Flavobacterium > Flavobacterium piscis_A. The sequence goes on from NZ_JAVDWQ010000009.1 coordinate 202,484, forward strand.
TGTTTTTTCAGAATTTCAAAAAGCGTTACAAACAAACTCTGTAGACGATGCTATTTCTTTAACAATCACATCTATAAAATCTAATCCAAATCAATTTGTGATGGATGATGCTGCTATTAACGAATTGGGTTACAAATACCTAAACGAAAATAAATTAGCAAATGCTTTCTCCATTTTCAAATTTAATGTAGCACTAAATCCAAATTCTTCAAATGTTTATGACAGTCTAGGTGAAATTTATCTATTGCAAAAAGATACGGTTAAAGCTATCGATAATTATAAAAAATCAGTAACATTAAATCCAGATAATGCAAATGCAATAAAGGTTTTGAAAAAATTAAACATTGAGACAACTGATCTGATTACTGAAGTAAAAATTGCGCCAGAAGTTCTTAAAACCTATTTGGGAAGATATCAGTTAAATGAAAATTATTCTTTTACAGTAACCGAAGACAAAGGGCAATTGTATATACAAGGAACAGGCGAAAGCATTACAACTGTATATCCAATGGCACAAAATAGATTTTACAGTAAGATAATTACAGCTCAGTTTACTTTTAATAGCGATGAAAATGGGCATATTGATAGTTTGACATTGAATATGGGGAAAATTATGAATGCTAAAAAGGTGGACTAAACAAGTGTCTATAAAAATACGAACGCACAACAGCTACAACTTTTATACATCATTTTAAAACCTGAAATTTAAAATCTATGAGAAAAAAAATACATCTCGGTTTGATCATTCTTGTCACTATAGGATTGACTTATGGAATTGTAAAATATATTGGAGTTACAGGTTTTCTGTTTGCATGGATTTTAAACTTTATGCTGATGATGTGTGTTTTGATGTTTACCGAAACTTTAAAATCCAAATTTGGCTCAAATTATTATAAAACGAAAGATTGGGAAAACAAAGGGAAAATATATGAAACCTTCGGGATAAATCTTTTTAGGAAACTACTCGTTTTAGTCGGCTGGGAAAAACTTAATAAAAAATCAAATCCGGTTAAAAATGATTTGGAGGCTTTGTTGCTTTTAGAGTATCGCACAAAACAATCTGAGTTAGGACATCTGATCATCTTCTTTATTGTTTTTGGCTTTACGATCTATGTTTCCCTAAAATTTACATTTGTCGCATCTTTATGGTTATTATTTTTAAATGTAATTCTCAACTTTTATCCAATTCTTCTCCAGCGTTACAACCGGCCAAGACTTCAAAGAGCCTTAGAATTATTTCGGTATAAATCAGGACGATCGGGCACTATCTAAGCTATGTTTTCGCTTTTTTTACAAGGAAGTTTTACCTCAAATCCTTCTTAATTACCAAATACTTCAAATCAGTCTTTCCAACGTTGCTAATGCCGTGCTCAGCATTGGGCGGACAATAAAAACTAGTGTTTGGTCCGGCCGTTACCGTTTTTCCGTCAAGAAAGAATTCGGCAGTACCTTCGAGGATATAAAAGAACTCTTCTTCCGGATGATGGTGTGGGGCGTGGGTTGATTTTCCGGGTTCTACTATGCTCATTTTAAGTGTGTTCTCCTGAGTGAAGTTTTTATCGGCAAACCAATATTGATACCCTACTTTGGTTTTTGTGGCTTTGTCTAATTCAAAATGATTGATACAATTTTCAATCGTATATTTCTGGTCACTTGGTGTTGTTTCTTTTTTTGTTTCCTGAGCCTGAAATGATTGTGTAATTAGGGTAACAATCGCAATTTTTATTATTGATGATGTTTTCATTTTATTTATTTTCGTAATAATACAAAAAAAGGTAACTCTAAAGTTCACAATTCTACCGCTAAAAGTTCTTTTCCTAAATTATGTAAGGCATTTTCTATTTTTATACGCTGTGCTAATCTTGGATTCCTATGACCCGATGCGTAATGCTGAATTTGCTTTTGGTTTATACCTGTTATTCGTTCAAGTGCTGAGTTTGTAAATATTCCTTTGTAATAGTTTAATAAACTAGCAGTGTCGAACTTATAAACTAACTCATATTCTTTTTCTAAAAAGGCTGGCCTATTATCTTCATCTAACTCTTTTAAAGTTTCAATACAATCTAATATATCTTGTTTACATTCCTGAACTGTATCGCCTCCTCCAACAATTGCTTTTTCATTTTCAGCATAACCCCAAAACCCATCTTCGTTTCTTTCGATAATAATCTTAATTGTTTTCATACTCTAATATTTTTTGAGACGTTAAAGTCCCATCTCTTTTCTTAATTTCTGTTCTAATCCTTTCCCAATTTCTTTTGATCCATGATTGGGAATCACAATTTGTTTACCCTTTTTTTGATAAATCTCATGGCTTCCCTTACCTTGTCTTAAGAACACCCAGCCATTTCGTATAGCTTCTCTAATAAATTCTCTTGACTTCACTATGTAATGTTTTACAAAGATAGCAGAATTACTATCTTAAATAGTTTTCAAAATTACTTTTTTTGGATTTTAAAAAGTTAAAGGTAAGAAACTTAAACAAAAGTAAGAAAATATTTACTTATTATTCTTGGTATTAAAAATGTCTTTCTTTAGCCCAGATGGAAACGGCATCCTTTTATGGCGGGGTTTGCCATAAAAGATATAGTGGACAGCGGGACAAATGGTCTTTTAAATGCGAAAACCTCTGCTCCTTAAAAAATAATTATTTAATTAATTCCTTATTATTACTTAGCTTTTCCAGCTTTTTATTACTCATCTATACAACGATAAGAAAAAATTATAATTAAATTCTATTATAATTAAAAAAACCACCCTACATTTGCCTAACGGTGTTAAACAATTTAATACTTAATCAAAATGGCTAGTAAAGATCGTATTTTAAGACAAAAAGAAGAGACAAGAAATAATATTCTTGAAGCTTCGTATGCTATCGTCAAGGAAGAAGGATGGCACGGTCTGAGTATGCGAAAAATTGCTGACAAGATTGAATACACTGCCCCTATTATTTACGAATACTTCTCGAACAAAGATGCTATTTTAAGAGAATTAACGGGTAAAGGTTTCATTAAATTAGGTAAAGAGCTTGAGGAAGCTAAATCTAAATTTGAAAAACCCGAAGAGCAACTGGAAGCCATGTGGATGGCCTATTGGGATTTTGCCTTTACGGATACCGAAATGTACCAGGTGATGTTTGGTGTGCAAATGAACTGCTGTTCTGAACAATGTGATGCTGCTAAAACACCCTATAAGCTGTTTACTTCGGTCATTGCTGAAATCATGAAAAACAGTAACCCGACTGAAGAAGTGATCAAACAAAAATATTTTACTTTCTTTTCTGTCATTCATGGTTTAATTGCGATTAATATCATCAACAAAAGTGACGTAATGGAAACGATCAACAACCAAATTCTAAAAGATGCAATTGGTGGAATCATAAAATCAATACAATAAAAAAAATTTCATTTTAACTTAACAGTGATAAATGATTTAATAGGTAATCCTTTTTTTTACTCCTTAACTTAACAGTGATAAATAATTTAATTAACATAAATACAAGCTCTTTTTAGCTCATTACTTAACAACGATAAATAATTTAATACCGATTATGAAACAGAATTGGAAAGCACTTTTATTTGATTTTTTGCATCACTTTACTTAACAATGTTAGAAAATTTAATAGAATTAAACATGAATCCACGGCATACCCGAAATAAAAATTTTAAAAACGAAAATGTCCAACAAATTAAAATCAATAGAAAAATGAAAAATGTAATTATAACCAGCTTTATTCTGGCACTGGTACTTAGCAGTTGTGCCGATAAATCGCAAGCCCCGGCTCCACCCGCTCCAGTATTACCTGTTGCAGCCATCACAAGTGAAAATACGATTACTGATACTGAATATCCTGCTTCGATACAAGGAACAGTAGATGTTGAAATTCGTCCACAGGTAAATGGAAACCTTGACCGCGTTTTGGTAGATGAAGGTGCGTATGTTTCTAAAGGCCAATCGCTATTCAAAATCAACGAAAGACCATACCGTGAGCAATTAAACAATGCATTGGCTAGTCTCCATGCTTCTGAAGCGGCTTTAATCAACGCTCAGTTGGAAGTTGATAAATTAACACCTTTGGTTCAGAACAAAGTCGTTTCTGATTATCAGTTAAAAACGGCTAAAGCTTCTCAAAAAATTGCAGCTGCCAATATCGAACAGGCTAGAGCAATGGTAGCATCTGCCAAAATTAATTTAGGATATACTAATGTGACAGCCCCGGTAAGTGGTTACATTGGAAGATTACCAAAAAAACAAGGCAGTTTAGTAGCAGCAACTGATATTGAACCGTTAACCAACTTATCAGATGTGCACGAAGTGTATGCTTATTTCTCATTAGGCGAAACCGATTTTATCAAATTCAAATCAGCTTATGCCGGAAATACTCTTGGCGATAAAATCAAAAAATTACCTCCGGTTACTCTGGTTCTTGCCGATAATTCAGATTACCCACAATTAGGAAAAATCGATATGGTTGATGGACAGTTTGATAAAAACACCGGGGCCATTACCGTTAGGGCAACTTTCCCTAATAAAAACGGGACTTTACGCTCTGGAAATACAGGGAAAATTCGATTAGGAGTGCAGCATGACGATGCTATTTTGATTCCACAATCGGCTACGGTTGAAATGCAGGATAAGATTTTTGTTTTCACCGTAGGAAAAGATAACAAGGTGAACAAAATGCCTATTACGGTTGTTGGAAAAAGCGGTACCAACTATCTGATTAAAGATGGTGTAAAATCCGGTGACCAAATTGTATTAAGCGGTATCGACAAACTTCAGGAAGGTCAGGTTATTCAGCCTGAAAAAACAACTGCCAAAGTTGCCCAAATCATTAACAAAAAATAATTTTTACGACAATGTTCAAAATATTTATACAAAGACCTGTACTGGCAACCGTTATTTCCATTTTATTGGTAATATTAGGTATACTTGGTCTTACGAAGTTGCCTTTACAACAGTTTCCTGATATTGCACCACCATCGGTTTTGGTAACGGCAGTATATCCGGGAGCAAACGCAGAAACGGTCTTGCGCTCTGTCGCGCCTTCTCTGGAAGAATCTATAAATGGTGTTGAGAACATGACGTACATGAGTTCAACGGCAAGTAACGATGGTACTTTAGCCATTACCGTTTTCTTTAAACTGGGAACTGATGCTGATCAGGCTGCTGTTAACGTGCAGAACAGGGTTGCACAAGCTACAAGCCAGTTGCCCGCAGAGGTTGTGCAGCAAGGTGTAACGACTGCAAAACAGCAAAACAGTTTTATCATGGCGATTGGTATGTATACCGATGATGAAGCCAAATATGATCAGACTTTTGTTGCCAATTATGCGCAGATTAATATTATTCCGGAGATCAAACGTATTCCGGGAGTTGGTGCCGCCAGTATTTTTGGTGGAGTTAAAGATTACTCGATGCGAGTTTGGTTAAACCCAACTCAAATGTCAACTTATCAGGTTACGCCCAATGAAGTTATGGCAGCCATTCAGGACAAAAGTCTGGAAGCAGCCCCGGGTAAATTTGGAGAGAGAAGTAAAGAAGTTTTTGAATACGTAATTAAATACAAAGGAAAACTAACCAAACCAGAGGATTATCAAAATATTGCGATTCGTTCTAATGCTGATGGTTCTGTTCTTCGCTTAAAAGATGTTGCCCGAGTGGAATTGGGTGCTTATTCTTATAACAGTTTGACACGTTTAAATGGTAAAAAAGGAATCGTAATTGGTGTTATTCAGTTGGCAGGTTCTAACTCAAATGATATTCAGGTTGCGATTAATAAATTGATGGTGAAAGCCTCTAAAGATTTTCCACCGGGTATCAAACACAATATTTTTTATAGTACAAAAGTATCTCTGGATCAATCGATAGATCAGGTGAAACATACTTTGATAGAAGCTTTTATATTGGTATTTATTGTGGTTTTTATCTTTTTGCAGGATTTTAGATCAACCTTAATTCCGGCCATTGCAGTTCCGGTAGCGATTTTAGGTACGTTCTTTTTCATGCAGTTATTCGGATTCTCGATTAACTTATTGACATTATTCGCTTTAATTCTGGCGATTGGTATTGTGGTTGATGATGCCATTGTGGTCGTCGAGGCCGTGCATGCTAAAATGGAGCATAAACATTTGTCTCCAAAAGTGGCAACACATGAAGCAATGCACGAAATTACGGGTGCTATTATCTCGATTACGCTGGTAATGGCTGCTGTATTCCTTCCGGTTGGTTTTATGGAAGGTTCAACCGGAGTTTTCTATCGTCAGTTTGCTTTTACAATGGCTATTGCAATTGTAATTTCAGCTGTTAACGCTTTGACTTTAAGTCCTGCCCTGGCCGCTTTATTCTTAAAAGATAATCACACAAATCACGATGGAAATACTCCATACGTTAAAAAAGGTTTTAAAGAGAAATTCTTTACCGGATTCAACAATAGTTTTAACTCTTTAACCAACCGTTATGTAGGCGGATTAAAATTCTTAATTCGTAACAAATGGGTTAGTTTAGGCGGATTGGCTTTAATTACGTTCGCTACGGTTGTAATGGTTAAAACTACGCCTTCAGGATTTATACCAACAGAAGATCAGGGATTTATTGCGATTGCGGTAAATACACCATCCGGAACATCTCTTGACGGAACCCAAAAAGTAATGACCGATGCAGAAAACACTTTACGAGGTTTGGATGCTTCACGATTTGTAACCGCTATTTCAGGTTTCAACTTATTGACGAATTCTACAAGTCCGTCATCAGCAGTTGTTTTCGTATTGCTTAAACCAAATGAAGAACGTGGCGATGTTAAAAATATCGACGAAATTATGAATCTGGTTCGTGGCAAGTTAGGCGAAATTTCAGGTGGAAGTTTCTTCGTATTTAGTTTCCCAACCGTTCCTGGTTTCAGTAACGTTGAGGCTTTAGATTTGGTTCTTCAGGATAAAACCGGAGGAAAACTGGATAAGTTTAGCGGTATCTCTCAAAACTTTATTGGAGAATTGATGAAACGTCCGGAAATTGCTGTAGCTTTTACCAGTTTCAAAGCTGATTATCCTCAATTGCAATTGGATATTAATGATGCCAAAGCAGATCAATTGGGTGTAAAGGTCAAAGATATTCTGCAAACCATGCAGGCTTACTTTGGTAGCGCACAGGCATCCGACTTTAACCGATTTGGTAAATATTACAGAGTGGTTGTTCAGGCTGATATTGCCGACAGGGCAGATCCGTCAGCGATTGATCGTGTATATGTGAAAAACAAAAATGGTGAAATGGTTCCGATCAATACTTTGGTAAAACTGACCCGTATTTATGGTTCTGAAACAGCTTCGAGGTATAACTTATTTAATTCGATTTCGATTAATGCGATTCCGAAACCCGGATTTAGTTCCGGAGATGCCATTAAAGCAATCGAAGAAGTAGCAGCACAACAATTACCTGCGGGTTACGGATTTGAGTTCTCAGGACAAACCCGTGAAGAAATTTCTTCGGGAGGTCAGTCGGCAACAATTTTCTTACTGTGTTTGATATTTATCTATTTCTTACTTGCCGCACAGTATGAAAGTTACATTTTGCCGTTAGCAGTAATCTTTTCAATTCCTGCAGGTATATTTGGAGTTTTCGTAGCCATCGGCCTGACCGGAATTGAAAACAACATTTACGTACAAGTTGCCCTTGTCATGCTGATAGGACTGTTGTCCAAAAATGCCATCCTGATTGTCGAGTTTGCCGTTCAAAAACGAAAATCCGGCCAGTCATTGGTCAAAGCTTCTATAGATGCTGCGAAACTACGTTTACGACCAATTATCATGACATCTCTTGCTTTTGTTGTGGGATTAATTCCGATGATGAGTGCTACAGGACCGTCAGCTCAGGGTAACCACTCCATTAGTATTGGTGCCGCCGGAGGTATGCTTTCAGGAGTAATTCTGGGGTTGTTGATCATCCCGGTTTTATTCATCGTATTTCAACATTTACAAGAAAAGGCTTCCGGAAAACCCGTTGCCGTAATTCATAACGAAGAAAAATAAAAATGGAAAATTATATAACGACAATACTGGTGACCATTATTATTGGCATCGCCTACATATCCTATAAAATTTCAAGAGATCTTGAAACCAGAAAAGATACTTGTAAAGAAATTTAATGACAACATATAAAATGAAAAAGTATATAACCAAAATTGTGATGATCGCTATTTTGATCGTCACAGTACTATCCTGTACCGTTTCGAAGGATATTGAAACTCCAAAAGATGCATTTCCTGAGAATTTCAGGAATGCATCGGTTTCAACAGATACGACAAGTATCGCCGATTTGGAGTGGAAAAATTTCTTTACAGAAAAAGATATTATCCAGTTAATTGATAGTGCAGTCGCCAGAAATAACGATTTGCAAATCGCTGTTAAAAACATTGAAATCGCTCAATACAGATTTACACAATCGAAATGGGGAAATGTGCCTCAGGCTAATTTGTTTGTAAATGCCAGTACCAGCAACCCATCTGACAATAGTTTTACCGGAATGAACCTGAATCAGGCTTTAGGTCAAAAACACATTGATGATTATTCTGCCGGAGTTTCCCTTTCCTGGGAAGCTGATATCTGGGGAAAAATCAGAAGTCAAAAACAAGGTGCTTTTGCCACTTACCTTCAATCTGAAGAAGTAAAAAAGGCATTGCAGACTAATATAGTAGCGAATGTTTCTAAAGGATATTATAATCTTTTAATGTTGGATGCGCAATTAGAAATTGCCAGACAAAACCTGAAATTGAATGACAGTACAACGAACATTATCAAATTAAAATTTGATGCCGGACAAGTGACATCATTAGGGATTCAACAATCGGAAGCACAGAAATTAAGTGCCGCACAATTGATTCCGTTATTGGAACAAAATATTGCGATTCAGGAAAATGCATTGAGTGTTTTGACAGGCTCTTTTCCAAATTCGAAAGAGAGAACGATTCGTTTAAGTTCACTTGAAGTGAAGGATAACGCATCTATCGGAATTCCGTCATCCTTAGTAAGCAGAAGACCGGATGTAAAAAGTGCTGAATTGGCTTTAAAAGTAGCCAATGCAAATGTTGGAATCACAAAAGCCGATTTGTATCCTTCGCTTAAAATTACCGCTCAGGGAGGATTAAATTCGTTCGAAACCAGCAGTTGGTTCAACATTCCGGCTTCATTATTCGGAACTGTTGCCGGAGGTTTAACACAGCCTTTGCTCAATAATAAAAGAGTAAGGACACAATACAATATTGCCGTTGCAGAAAGAGAAAAAGCGGTTTTAAATTTTAGACAATCCGTTCTGGTTGCCGTTAGCGAAGTAGCTGATGCTTTGGTAAAAGTGGAGAAATTAGAACAACAGGAAGCTTTTTTACAAGAACGAGTAAAAACATTGCAACAAGCCATTAAAAATTCGAATTTGTTATTCAAAAACGGAATGGCGGAATACCTTGAAGTTTTATCTGCGCAAGCAAATTTATTGCAAAGCGAGTTAGAACTGGCGAACATGAAAAGAGAACAACTTTCTGCCAATACCGATTTATACCGGGCATTGGGCGGAGGCTGGAGATAATACCCGTTTTAATTATTATTTATTTTTTGAAAGCGCTGTAAGACTTAGGTTTTGCAGTGTTTTTTATTTTTGTCATGGTACGCGGATGACGCGGATTCGCTAAGCGAAGACGCGGATTTAAACGGATTTTTTATTCCTGTTTTTGTTCTGCTCAAAGAAATTCAGTAAAATTTATGCGCTTATTTCTTTACTTTTGATAAGCTAAAAAACCTTCAGGAAAAATGACGCTGAATAAAGAAAAATACCTCAACAACCTAAAACTAACTTTCAACAGCTACGCTCCTATTTCGGAAACTTCCTGGCAATTAATTGAAAATAGTATTGAATTTCAATCAGCCAAAAAAGGAGAATTACTTTTAGGAAACGGGCAAATTGCAACAGAAATTTATTTCATCGCCCAAGGTTGTGCAAGGGCTTTTATTACAGACGCAACAGGAAATAGCTACAACAAAAATATTTTTCTGGAAGGCGATTTTGCCGGATCAATGGCTTCATCATTGCAAAAAACACCTTCTGAATTTGCAATTGAAGCGCTAGAAGATGCTATTCTTCTAAAAATAAATTATAAAAAATATCGTGAATTGATTTTCCAAAATGAGGATTTAAAAAACTTTTATATTGCTTATTTAGAAAAAAACTGGGTAATCGAAAAAGAACAGAGGGAAATTTCATTGGTTATGGAAAACGCAACTGAAAGATATCTTCAATTGTTATCCAAGTATCCTGATATCTCCGAAAGAATTGCATTGCATCATATCGCTTCACATTTAGGAATCACGCCAACACAATTAAGCCGAATCAGAAAAGCACTGGAAAAAGATTTGTAAATCAACATATGTAAAGGTTTTCGATAAAAACGAGACTTATCTTTGTTTTATATTTCTATAATTACTCCTGAAATGAAAAATAAATCTCTTATCGAAGGCAACATAAACAATCTTACCGGTTTATGGAAAACTGTTGGAATTCCTTTTCTTGCCTATCATAAAAACGACGCTTTCGAATATTGCAAAATCGAAAATTCCGGCTGGCCCAATAAGTTGTGGTTTTGTCAGGATATTACCGAAAACGATGCTGAAAAAGCGATTGAAACCATGCAATCTAATTCGGGGTTGGTACTTCCGTATTTGGATATCTTCGGAACCAATTCTTATGAAATCCTGGAAAATAAAGGTTTAACCAAAAAAACAGAACAGGTCGGCATGTCACTGAAACTGGATCAAAAATTTGAACAGCAAAATAATCTCAGTTGTAAACGCGTTTTAAATAATGAAGATGCCAAAATATGGACGGATATTTATCCTGATGCATTTGGTTATGTAATCAGCAAAGAAATCCTGGTTCAAAATAACGAGAATGTTCAATTCTATTTGTTTTCTTTGGAAAATCAGCCAATTGGAACTTGCATGTTATTCCAAACCGGAAATAATATTGGAATTCATGGTGTTGGTGTAATTCCGGAAATGCGAAGAAAAGGTTTTGCCGAAGAAATCATGAAGTCTGCTCTTAATTTAGCAATTGATTCTAATATCGAATATGCTTTGTTGCAAGCATCTGCAATGGGCAAAGACATATATACAAGGCTGGGTTTTGAGGATTTATTTGTGATTAAGAATTATGTTTTGAAAACTGAGTAACGGAACACTGATGACACAGATTCGCTAAGCGAAAACACGGATTTTTTGTCATTTCGACGAAAGGAGACTCGAGCGATAGCGAACAGGCGTAGCAAATCACTGAGGGAGAGCAACGCACTGTTGTCGAGTTACTAGTGTGATTACTTTATCTAAAAAATTTCACCCTAATTCCACAGATTTATACCATTTGAAATATAAAACAGTTTTTTGTTTCCCTCATCCCAGCCCTCTCCAAAGAAGTTAAAAAATCGGATTATTTTATATTTCTAAAGGGTATTAAACACATCTATGCCCTTCCTTCTATTTTCCATTCTCTTTACTCTTCACTCTTCACTCTTTACTCTTTACTCTTTACTCTTTACTCTTTACTCTTTACTCTTTACTCTTTACTCTTTACTCTTTACTCTTTACTCTTTACTCTTTACTCTTTACTC